>NZ_JBIRQR010000001.1:0-1964611 GCF_044333295.1 Streptomyces sp. NPDC021019 | reverse complement strand
GCTCCTCCTCTCTGCCCCCGGTCGTCGCGCGGGGCCGCGCGGGGGGGGCCCCCCCCCCCCCGCCGGGGGGGGGGGGGGCGGGGGCCCCCGGGGGGGGGGGGGGGCCCCCCCCCCCCCCCGCCCCCACGCCTGTACGGGGAGACCGCGGAGGAACCGACCCGGCAGATCGCCGTGACCGCATTCGGGGGGCTCACGGGGTGGCGGCGGACCGCCGTGGCTCCCGAGCCGCGCGGGCCCGGCATACGCACACACGGCAAGGGTTGGGCCCCGCCGCGGAACGGCTCCCGGCGGACGCCCCGACGGGCAGGCCGTCGTCGTCGGCCACGGTCGGTACGTCCGCGGCACCGGGGACACCGACATGCCCAGTGGCACCTGCGGATCACAGGTGCGAGTTCCGCGACACGGACCGGGTCTCCGTCTCAGGCGGGCCGAACGGGGACACCCGGGTATGGCTCGGCTCGATGCGCCCGGACCGCTGAGTCTGGTCGAGCAGCACCCTCGGACGGCGCCCGGTCGCCTCACGACGACCGGGCGCGGCCCCGGGCGCCACCTCCGCCCCAGGACTGGGGCGGAGGGCGCGCCGGGCCCGTACGCGAGAACGCCCCCCGGGGCGGGGCCCACGCCGTCCCCGGGGGCCTTCAGCCCGTGCTCAGGAGCTCCCCGTCAGCCCCGCCACCAGCTCATCGGCCGCCGCGTACGGGTCCAGGGTCCCCGCCACGATGCGCTCGGCCAGGGCGTGCAGCCGGCGGTCGCCGCGCAGGTCGGCGATCCTCTCGCGGAGCGCCGTGACGGCGATCGTCTCGACCTCGTGCGCGGCGCGGGCGGTGCGGCGCTCGGCCAGGACGCCGTGCTCCTCCATCCAGGCCCGGTGCTTCTCCAGGGCCTCGACGACCTCGTCCGTGCCCTGACCCCGGGCGGCGACCGTCTTCACGATCGGGGGGCGCCAGTCGCCGGGGCCCCGGGCCTCCCCCAGGCCCAGCATGTGGTTCAGCTCGCGGGCGGTGGCGTCCGCGCCGTCCCGGTCCGCCTTGTTGACCACGTAGACGTCGCCGATCTCCAGGATCCCGGCCTTGGCCGCCTGGATGCCGTCGCCCATCCCCGGGGCGAGCAGCACGACGGAGGTGTCGGCCTGGGAGGCGATCTCCACCTCGGACTGGCCGACACCGACCGTCTCGACGAGGACCACGTCACAGCCCGCCGCGTCCAGCACCCGGATGGCCTGCGGTGCGGACCAGGCGAGGCCGCCCAGGTGGCCCCGGGTCGCCATCGAACGGATGTAGACGCCCGGGTCGGAGACGTGGTCCGCCATCCGGATCCGGTCGCCCAGCAGCGCCCCGCCGGAGAACGGCGAGGACGGGTCGACGGCAAGGACGCCGACCCGCTTGCCCGCCCGGCGGTAGGCGGAGACCAGGGCCGAGGTGGAGGTGGACTTGCCGACGCCCGGCGAGCCCGTGAGCCCGACGACGTAGGCGTGGCCCGCCAGCGGCGCCAGCGCGGCCATCACCTCCCGCAGCTGCGGGGACGCCCCCTCCACCAGCGAGATCAGCCGGGCCACCGCACGCGGCCTGCCTGCTCGCGCCTGCTCGACCAGCGTGGGGACATCCACGTCCACGTTCACCGCTCCGTATCTCTCGCTCTGCCCCGGCGCCCGTGCGGGCCCGGGATCCGTACGGGTACTACTTCCCCGGGACGCGGATGATCAGCGCGTCGCCCTGACCCCCGCCGCCGCACAGCGCCGCCGCGCCGGTGCCGCCGCCGCGCCGCTTCAGCTCCAGGGCCAGGTGCAGGACGATCCGGGCGCCGGACATCCCGATGGGGTGGCCGAGCGCGATGGCGCCGCCGTTGACGTTGACCTTGTCCGAGGTGACGCCCAGGTCCTTCATGGACTGGACGGCGACGGCCGCGAACGCCTCGTTGATCTCGATCAGGTCGAGGTCCTCGACGCCGAGGCCGTCCTTCTTCAGGGCGTGCCGGATGGCGTTCGAGGGCTGGGACTGGAGGGAGTTGTCGGGGCCCGCGACGTTTCCGTGGGCGCCGATCTCGGCGATCCAGTCGAGGCCCAGCTCCTCCGCCTTCGCCTTGCTCATCACGACGACCGCGGCGGCGCCGTCGGAGATCTGCGACGAGGTGCCGGCGGTGATCGTCCCGTCCTTGGCGAAGGCCGGGCGCAGCTTGCCGAGGGTCTCCACCGTCGTCTCGGCGCGGATGCCCTCGTCCTGGGCGAAGAGGACCGGGTCGCCCTTGCGCTGCGGGATCTCGACCGGGGTGATCTCGGCCTCGAAGAGACCGTTCTTCCGGGCGGCGGCGGCCCGCTGGTGGGACTGCGCGCCGACCTCGTCCTGGGCGGCGCGGTCGAGACCGAGGCGGTTGTTGTGCTTCTCGGTGGACTCTCCCATCGGGATGTTCTCGTACGCGTCGGTGAGACCGTCGTGCGCCATCGAGTCCAGCATCCCGATCGCGCCGTACTTGTGGCCCTCACGGGACTTGGGGAGCAGGTGCGGGGCGTTGGTCATGGACTCCTGACCGCCCGCGACCACCACGTCGAACTCCCCGGCGCGGATGAGCTGGTCGGCCAGCGCGATGGCGTCGAGCCCGGACAGACACACCTTGTTGACGGTGAGCGCGGGGACGTTCATCGGGATGCCGGCCTTGACCGCGGCCTGCCGGGCGGGCATCTGGCCCGCGCCCGCCGTGAGCACCTGACCCATGATCACGTACTGGACCTGGTCGCCGCCGATACCGGCCCGGTCCAGGGCGGCCTTGATGGCGAAGCCGCCGAGGTCGGCGCCGGAGAAGCTCTTGAGGGAGCCGAGGAGGCGGCCCATGGGCGTCCGGGCGCCCGCGACGATCACTGAGGTGGTGGTACCGGTCGTTGCTGGCATGGGCACGGCCCCTTGGGATCGGATGTGAACGAGGGTTTACCTGAATGTACTGAGAGGCGCCGCGCCCGTCATCCGGCAACCGGTGTGACGGCGCGCACGTTGCGTAACCATGGCGGGAGCGTCGGAGCGCGGCCATGCTGAATCCATGCTGACGCGTATCGACCACATCGGGATCGCCTGTTTCGACCTGGACAAGACGGTGGAGTTCTACCGTGCCACGTACGGATTCGAGGTGTTCCACAGCGAGATCAACGAGGAGCAGGGGGTCCGGGAGGCCATGCTCAAGATCAACGAGACCTCGGACGGCGGCGCTTCGTACCTCCAGCTGCTGGAGCCCACCCGGGAGGATTCGGCCGTCGGCAAGTGGCTGGCGAAGAACGGCGAGGGCGTGCACCACATCGCCTTCGGTACGGAGGACGTGGACGGGGACGCCGCGGACATCCGTGAGAAGGGCGTCCGGGTGTTGTACGACGAGCCCAGGACCGGGTCGATGGGGTCCCGGATCACGTTCCTGCACCCCAAGGACTGCCACGGTGTCCTGACCGAACTGGTCACGAGCCGGGCGGAGCACTGACCACCGCATACCCGGCCCGGTAGAGTGGGCGGTTCCGGGCCGGGGCCGGGTCGGGGCCGTACCGCGTCCTCGTCATTTGTCTGTCACCATTCCCCGGGAACAACTCGCCGGCGAGCAGTTTTCGTGTGGCGAGTTCCGACCAGGGTTGGGGTCTCCCCTGCTCGAACACAGTTGAGAGCTCGGGAAGGATGGGACCGCGCAGTGCGGGGCTACGAACGCCAGGAGAGCCACCGAGCTGAAGACGACCATCTCTCGCGGTTCGAAGCCGAGATGGCCCGGCTGAAGACCGACCGTGAGAAGGCCGTCCAGCACGCCGAGGACCTCGGCTACCAGGTCGAGGTCTTGCGTGCCAAGCTGCACGAGGCCCGGCGCAATCTCGCGACCCGTCCCGCCTACGACAGCGCGGACATCGGCTACCAGACCGAGCAGATGCTGCGGAACGCGCAGGCCCAGGCCGAGCAGATGCGCAGCGACGCCGAGCGCGAGCTGCGCGAGGCACGTGCCCAGACGCAGCGGATCCTCCAGGAGCACGCCGAGCACCAGGCGCGCCTGCAGGCCGAGTTGCACGCCGAGGCCGTCCAGCGCAGGCAGCGGCTCGACCAGGAGCTGGCGGAGCGTCGCCAGACCGTCGAGTCGCACGTCAACGAGAACGTCGCCTGGGCCGAACAGCTGCGCGCCCGCACCGAGTCGCAGGCCCGTCGGCTGCTGGAGGAGTCCCGCGCCGAGGCAGAGCAGGCGCTGGCCGCCGCCCGCGACGAGGCCGCCCGGCTGGCGGAGGAGACCCGTCGGCGCACCGGCTCCGAGACCGAGACCGCCAGGGCCGAGGCCGAAGCGATCCTGCTGCGCGCCCGCAAGGACGCCGAGCGGCTCATCGGGGCCGCCTCCGCCCAGGCGCAGGAGGCCACCAGCCACGCGGAGCAGTTGCGCTCCAGCACGACCGCGGAGACCCAGCAGACCCGCCAGCAGACCGCCGAGCTGAACCGGTCCGCCGAGCAGCGCCTCTCGGAGGCCGACACCCGGCTGCGCGAGTCCCGCCTGGAGGCCGAGAAGCTCCTCTCCGAGGCGAGGGACGCCGCCGCCAGGCAGTTGGCCGCCGCCGAGTCGCAGAACGAACAGCGCACCCGTACGGCCAAGTCGGAGATCGCCCGGCTGGTCGGCGAGGCCACCAAGAACACCGAGGCGCTGAAGGAAGAGGCCGAGCAGGCGCTCGTCGACGCCCGCGCCGAAGCGGAGCGGCTGGTCGCCGAGGCGGGCGAGAAGGCCCGTACGGTGGCCGCCGAGGACGCCGCCGCCCAGTTGGCGAAGGCGGCCCGCAGCGCCGAGGAAGTGCTGACCAAGGCATCCGAGGACGCGAAGTCGACGACGAGGGCCGCGAGCGAGGAGGCCGAGCGGATCCGCCGCGAGGCCGAGGCCGAGGCGGACCGGCTGCGCGGCGAGGCGGCCGAGCAGGCCGACGAGCTCAAGGGCGCGGCGAAGGACGACACCAAGGAGTACCGGGCCAAGACGGTCGAGCTCCAGGAGGAGGCCCGCCGGCTGCGCGGCGAGGCCGAGACGCTGCGCTCCGAGGCGGTCGCCGAGGGCGAGCGGATCCGGGGCGAGGCCCGCCGCGAGGCGGTCCAGCAGCTGGAGGAGGGCGCCCGCACCGCCGAGGAGCTGCTGACCGAGGCCCGCTCCGACGCGGACGAGCTGCGCGCCAAGGCGAACGGTGAGAGCGAGCGCATCCGCACCGAGGCCGCCGAGCGGGCCGCGACCCTGCGCAGGCAGGCCGAGGAGACGCTGGAGCGTACCCGGACCGAGGCCGACAAGCTGCGGGCCGACGCCGAGGAACAGGCGGCGGCCGTCACGGAGGCGGCCGAGCGGGCCGCGACCGAGCTGCGCGAGGAGACCGAGCGCGGTGTCGCCGCCCGGCAGGCCGAGGCCGCCGAGGAGCTGGCCCGGCTGCACACCGAGGCCGAGACCCGGCTCGCCGCCGCCGAGGAGGCGCTCGGCGAGGCCCGGACCGAGGCCGAGCGGATCCGCCGCGAGACGAGCGAGGAGGCGGAGCGGCAGCGCGCCGAGGCCGCCGAGCGCGTACGGGCGCTGACCGAGCAGGCCGGGGCGGAGGCCGAGCGGCTGCGCGACGAGGCGGCGGCCGACGCCGCCCAGTCCCGTGCCGAGGGCGAGAACATCGCCGTACGGCTGCGCGGTGAGGCGGCCGCCGAGGCGGAGCGGCTCAAGTCCGAGGCGCAGGAGAGCGCCGACCGGGTGCGCGCGGAGGCCGCGTCCGCCGCCGAGCGGGTCGCGGCCGAGGCCGCCGAGGCGCTGAACGCCGCCCAGGAGGAGGCCACGCGCCGCCGCCGGGAGGCCGAGGAGATCCTCGGCGCGGCCAGGACCGAGGCGGAGCAGGAGCGCGAGCGGGCCCGCGAGCAGAGCGAGGAACTGCTCGCCTCCGCCCGCAAGCGGGTCGAGGAGGCCCAGGCCGAGGCGCATCGGCTGGTCGAGGAGGCGGACACCCGGGCGACCGAGCTGGTCACGGCGGCCGAGCAGACGGCCCAGCAGGTACGGGACTCCGTCGCCGGTCTGCAGGAGCAGGCCGAGGAGGAGATCGCCGGGCTGCGCTCGACGGCGGAGCACGTCGCGGAACGCACCCGGAGCGAGGCGCAGGAGGAGGCGGACCGGGTCCGCTCCGACGCGCACGCGGAGCGGGAGCGGGCCGCCGAGGACGCGGTCCGGCTGCGCCGCGAGGCGAACGAGGAGGCGGCCCGTCTCCGGCGGGAGGCCGAGGAGGAGACCGACGCCGCGAAGGCGCTGGCCGAGCGGACGGTCTCCGACGCGATCGGCGAGTCGGAGCGGCTGCGCGCGGACACCTCCGAGTACAGCCAGCGGATGCGCACCGAGGCGTCCGACGCGCTGGCGTCGGCGGAGCAGGACGCGTCGAAGGCCCGTGCCGAGGCCCGGCAGGACGCCAACCGGATCCGTTCGGAGGCGGCGGCCCAGTCGGACCGGCTGATGGCCGAGGCGGCCAACGAGAGCGAACGCGTCCGCAACGAGGCGGCCCAGGCCTCCGAGCAGCTCGTCGTCGAGGCCACCACGGAGGCCAACCGCCGCCGGGCCGAGTCCACGGAGCAGGCGGACCGGATGCTGGCCGAGGCGACCGGCGAGGCCGAGCGGCTGCGCGCGGAGGCGGCGGAACGGCTCGGCTCCGCGCAGGAGCACGCGGCCCGCACCCGCGAGGAGGCGGCACGGCTGCGCGCGGAGGCGGAGTCGGCGGCTGAGAAGATGCGCTCGGAGGCCCGCCAGGAGGCGGACCGGCTGCTGGACGAGGCCCGCGAGGCGGCGGCCAAGCGCCGGGCGGACGCGGCCGAGCAGGCGGACCAGCTCATCAACAAGGCGCGGGAAGAGGCGCTGCGCACGGCCACCGAGGCCGAGGGGCAGGCCGACACGATGGTCGGCGCGGCCCGCAAGGAAGCCGTGCGCATCACCTCGAAGGCGACCGTCGAGGGGAACACCCTGGTCGAGCGCGCCCGCACCGACGCCGACGAACTGCTGGTCGGCGCACGGCGCGACGCGACGGCGATCCGGGAGCGGGCCGAGGAGCTGCGGGCCCGGCTGGAGAGCGAGATCGAGGAGCTGCACGAGCGGGCCCGTCGGGAGACGTCCGAGCAGATGAAGACCGCCGGCGAGCGTGTCGACAACCTGATGAAGGCGGCGACCGAGCAGCGCGACGAGGCCGAGGCGAAGGCCAAGGAGCTGATGGCGGAGGCCAATTCGGAGGCGAGCAAGGTCCGTATCGCCGCGGTGAAACGGGCCGAGTCGTTGCTGAAGGAGGCCGAGGCGAAGAAGGCGGGGCTGATCCGCGAGGCGGAGAAGCTGCGCGCCGACGCCGAGGCCGAGGCCAAGCAGACGGTCGACGAGGGCAAGCGCGAGCTGGACGTCCTGGTGCGCAGGCGGGAGGACATCAATGCGGAGATCTCCCGTGTCCAGGACGTGCTGGAGGCGTTGGAGTCTTTCGAGGCTCCGACCGGGGGCGGGAAACCGGGTGGCGGTTCCGCGGGAGGCACCAAGGCTCCGGCGGCGGCGGGCACTCGGTCGGGGGGCAAGTCGTCCGAGCGGTGACCGATCCGCGGTGTGCCGTGCTTCGTCATGGACATTCAAACCTTCGAGTGGCAAGCACTCCGGGGGTCAGCCACTCAAAAGGGGTGTCATTCTCCAGATCAAACCGGCATCTTCACGCTGACACGCCGCCATGGCCCCTAGGATTCCCCCTATCACCTCACCGGTCTCATTCGACAGGAACCTCATGAGTGACCCTTCCTCCCCCTTCGGCTTCGAGCTCGTGCGACGAGGCTACGACCGCGGTCAGGTGGACGACCGCATCTCCAAGCTCGTCGCCGACCGTGACAGTGCACTGGCCCGAATCACCTCTCTGGAAAAGCGCATCGAGGAGCTCCACCTCGAGACGCAGAACGCCCAGGCCCAGGTAAACGACGCCGAGCCGTCGTACGCCGGTCTCGGCGCCCGTGTCGAGAAGATTCTCCGCCTCGCCGAGGAGGAGGCCAAGGACCTGCGCGAGGAGGCCCGCCGCGCGGCCGAGCAGCACCGGGAGCTCGCCGAGTCGGCGGCCCAGCAGGTGCGCAACGACGCCGAGTCGTTCGCCGCCGAGCGCAAGGCGAAGGCCGAGGACGAGGGCGTCCGCATCGTCGAGAAGGCCCAGGGCGAGGCGAACACGCTCCGCACCGACGCCCAGAAGGACGCCCAGCAGAAGCGCGAGGAGGCCGACGCCCTCTTCGAGGAGACCCGCGCCAAGGCCGCCCAGGCCGCGGCCGACTTCGAGACGAACCTCGCCAAGCGCCGCGAGCAGTCGGAGCGCGACCTCGCGTCCCGCCAGGCCAAGGCCGAGAAGCGTCTCGCCGAGATCGAGCACCGTGCCGAGCAGCTCCGCCTGGAGGCCGAGAAGCTCCGGACGGACGCCGAGCGCCGGGCCCGCCAGACGGTGGAGACCGCCCAGCGCCAGGCCGAGGACATCGTCGCCGACGCCAACGCCAAGGCCGACCGGATCCGCAGCGAGTCGGAGCGCGAGCTGGCGGCGCTCACCAACCGCCGCGACTCGATCAACGCGCAGCTGACCAACGTCCGCGAGATGCTGGCGACGCTGACCGGCGCCGCCGTCGCCGCCGCCGGCTCCCCGGTGGAGGACGAGCCCGCCACCCGCGGCGTCCCGGCCCAGCAGACCCGCTGACCCCCGGCGCGCGTAGTACCCCCGTGTGCGCCCGGTTCCGCCTTTGTGGTGGCGCCGGGCGCTCGGGCGTTCTAGCGTGAACGCATGATCGAGCTCGAGGGACTCACCAAACGATTCGGCAGCAAGGTCGCCGTCGATCATTTGTCGTGTCAGGTCAGACCGGGCATCGTGACCGGCTTCCTCGGCCCGAACGGGGCGGGCAAGTCCACCACGATGCGGATGATGCTCGATCTCGACAACCCGACCAGCGGTACGGTGCGCATCGACGGCAAGCACTACCGCGAACTCCAGGAACCGCTGAAGTACATCGGGGCGCTCCTCGACGCCAAGGCGATGCACGGCGGCCGCAGCGCGTACAACAACCTGCTCTGCCTGGCGCAGAGCAACCGCATCCCGCGCAGCCGGGTCGACGAGGTCCTCGACATGGTCGGTCTGAGCGCGGTGGCGAAGAAGAAGTCCAAGGGGTTCTCCCTCGGCATGGGCCAGCGGCTCGGCATCGCGTCCGCGCTGCTCGGCGATCCCGAGATCCTGATGTTCGACGAGCCGGTCAACGGACTGGACCCCGAGGGCATCCACTGGATCCGCAATCTGATGAAGGCGCTCGCGTCGGAGGGCCGGACGATCTTCGTCTCGTCCCACCTGATGAGCGAAATGGCTCTGACCGCCGACCATTTGATCGTGATCGGCCAGGGCAAGCTGCTCGCCGACACCTCGATGGCGGACTTCATCCACGAGAACTCCCGCAGTTACGCGCGGCTGCGCTCCCCGCAGCAGGAGCGGCTGCGCGACGTGCTGCACCAGGAGGGCTTCACCGCCGTCGAGACGACGGGCGGCGTCCTGGAGGTCGACGGCGCCACCACCGAGGAGTTGGGTGAGCTCGCCGCCCGGCACCAGCTGGTGCTGCACGAGCTGAGTTCCCAGCGGGCCTCGCTGGAGGAGGCGTTCATGCAGATGACCGCCGGTTCGGTGGAGTACCACGCCCATTCGGAACGGGACCCGGCGGCCGAACCCCCCGCGGTGGGAGCCGGCTGGGGCGAGGGCTGGAACAGGCCCGGGGGCACCGACGACACCGACGGCAAGGGGGCGTGACGACCATGGCATCGGTACCCGCGGTTCTCACCTCGGAATGGACCAAGATCCGGTCGGTCTCCTCGACCACCTGGACGCTGATCTCCGCGTTCGCCGTCACGGTCGTGATGGGAGCGGCGCTGAGCGCCCTGTTGAACGCCACGTTCGACGACCTCTCCGAGGCTGAGCAGGCCACGTTCGACCCGACCTTCGTCAGCTTCTCCGGGACGGTTCTCGGCCAGCTCGCGATGGTGGTGTTCGGTGTGCTCGTGGTCGGCACCGAGTACAGCTCCGGCATGATCCGCACCTCGCTGGCGGCGGTGCCCCAGCGCGCGACCTTCCTCCTCAGCAAGATCACGGTGGCCGGTGTGCTGGCCCTCGCCGTGGGGCTGCTCACCAGCTTCGTCTCGTTCTTCCTGAGCCAGGCCATGCTCGGCGACCGAGGCACCGACATCGGCGCGGAGAACGTGCTGCGCGCGGTCGTCGGCGGCGGGCTCTACATGGGACTGATCGCGATCTTCTCCATGGGAGTGGCGGCGATGCTGCGCAGTTCCATGCTGTCGCTCGGCATCCTGATGCCGTTCTTCTTCCTGGTCTCGCAGATCCTCGCGGCGGTGCCGGGCGCCAAGAGCGTCGCCCGGTACTTCCCCGACCAGGCCGGTTCGAAGATCATGCAGGTCGTCCCGGACGCGTTGAACACCGACCCGGCCCCGTACGGACCGTGGGCGGGCCTCGGGATCATGGTGCTCTGGGTACTGGCGGCGGTGCTCGGCGGCTTCCTCGTCCTGAAGAAGCGGGACGCGTAACGGTCCGCTCGCACGCAGTGCGCAACTTGGCCGGAACCGTCACCGCCTGGTTATCCTCCTAACTCCAACGGGGGTGTGCGGCCGGGTGGCCCGAGCCTCGAACGACAGAGTGAGTCGATGGGGCTGGAGAATGATCGAGGCAGTCGGCCTGACCAAGCGCTACGGCGCGAAGACGGCCGTGGACGACCTTTCCTTCCAGGTGCGGCCCGGCGCCGTCACCGGGTTCCTCGGTCCCAACGGGTCGGGCAAGTCCACGACCATGCGCATGATCCTCGGCCTGGACCGCCCCACCTCAGGTCATGTCACGATCGGCGGCCACCCCTACCGCGACCTGCCGAACGCCCCGCGCCAGGTGGGCGCCCTGCTGGACGCCAAGGGCGTGCACGGCGGACGCACCGCCCGCAACCACCTGCTGTCCCTGGCCCAGCTGGCCGGCATCCCGGCGGCCCGGGTCGACGAGGTGCTCGGCGTCGTCGGCCTCCAGGACGTCGCCAAGCACCGCTCCAGGGGCTTCTCGCTCGGGATGGGCCAGCGGCTCGGGATCGCGGCGGCGCTGCTCGGCGATCCGCAGGTGCTGCTGTTCGACGAGCCGGTCAACGGTCTCGACCCGGAGGGCATCCACTGGGTCCGCAATCTGATGAAGGCGCTCGCCGCCGAAGGACGCACGGTCTTCGTCTCGTCCCACCTGATGAGCGAGATGGCCCTCACCGCCGACCATCTGATCGTGATCGGGCGCGGCCGGCTGCTCTCCGACATGAGCGTCACGGACTTCATCTCCGCCAACTCCGCCGACTTCGCCCGGGTCCGGGTGCCGGACGACGCCCCCGAGGAGCGGCAGAAGCTGACGGCCTCGCTCGTCGAGGCGGGCGGCCGGGTCATGACGGAGCCGGGCGGCGCGCTGCGGGTCACCGGGCTGCCGCTGCCGCGGATCAGCGACCTGGCTCACGGCTGCGACGTACGCCTCTGGGAGCTGTCGCCGCACCAGGCCTCCCTGGAGGAGGCGTACATGCGCCTCACGCAGGGCCTGGTGGACTACCGCTCGACGGACGACGCCAAGGCGGGGCTCGTGGAGCCGCTCCCCCAGGACGCGTACGGGAGCGCCGACAGCTTTGTTTACCCCGAGCCGGTGGAGGTGCCTCAGGAGGGCTGGTATGCCCCGCCGCCGCCCGTTCCGGGCCGGGGCCACGCACCCGCGGCGCCCTCCCCCGAAGCCGAGCCCTCTTCCGCCGCCGCGGCCGGAGAGCAGACGAGCAAGGACCTCCGATGACGACGCCGGCCACCCCGCGGGCCCACGAGCAGGCGTCGGACGCCGGCCCGCCGGCCTCCTACGAGTCGCCGATCCCGATCCGGCCCGCCACCCTCGGCGACGCGGTCGCCTCGGAGTGGACCAAGATCCGTTCCGTACGCGCCACGATCTGGACGCTCGGCGTGATGATCGCGCTGATGCTGACGGTCGGGCCGGGCACCGCGCTGCTGCTGGCGGCGGACAGCAGCGGCGGCGGTATGCCGGACGAGCCGGCCCTGGCCCTCGGCTTCTTCGGGGTGCTGCTGGGCTCGATCTGTGTGATCACGCTCGGTGTGCTGACCATCGGGTCCGAGTACAGCACCGGCATGATCCGCACCACGCTGACGGCCTGTCCGAGCCGGGGCCGGGTGCTCGCGGCGAAGGCGATCGTCTTCGCCGCGCTGTCCTTCGCCGTCACGACGGTCACCACCGCGGTCGTGGCGGGGCTCCAGACGCTGATCCTGGACGGCCCCGCCGCTTCGGGCGGCGACTGGGCGCTCGCCACGGCCGGTGTCGGGCTCTATCTCGCGGCCCTCGGCCTGTTGTCGCTCGGGGTCGGCGCGATCGTGCGGCACTCGGCGGGTGCGATCACCATCATGATCGGCGTGGTGCTGGCGCCCCTGGTCCTCGCGGCGTTCATGTTCGACGACAGCCTGCGGGGCCTTCGGCACTTCCTGATCGACTACTCGATCCCCAACCAGATCGGCGGGATCTACGGCACGACGATGACCAGTACCGGTCCGACCGGCTGGGAGCCGCCGCTGCTGATGCTGGGCCTGGCCGCCGCGGTTCTGGTCGGGGCCGTCGCGATACTGAACCGGCGCGACGTCTGAGGGGGCCGAGACGTCCGACGGGTCGCGCGACGTCCGGGGGCCGCGCGAGACCTGAGGTCGACGGGGCCGGTCGTCCTCAGTAGCGCGGAGCGTTCCGGGACCGCTGCACCCTGGTGGTGCGGCGGTCCTTCGCGTTCCAGCACGCCTTGTGCCAGTGCCTGCGGTCGTCGATGCCGCCGAACTCGGGCCAGCTCACGAGGTGCGGGACCCCGGAGGGAATCTCCTGGTCGCAGCCGGGGCAGCGGTACCGCTTGCCCTGGGCGCTCGCGCCGCTGACCGGGCGCACCGACCACTCCTCGCCCTGCCAGCTCTCGGTGGCACCTCCCCCGCCGTACCTGCCGAGCGCCGAGCCGGGGTGTTCGTCGGGACTGTCGCCGCCACGGGGGCGGTTGCGGCGCGGGGACACAGGACACCTCACGGGGCGGATCGGACACGATTGCGTCCAAGCGTAGAGCCTGGCGTCGGAGGCGGCGGTCGGGCTGTCCGGCGGCCCTCTCCGGCAGCGGGGTGAGTTAGCGGAAAATCGCAACAACATCCTCCGGGACCGTGCCTTTGGCACGTGTCGGACGTTGTTGCCGGTGGGGGAGAAACGCGTCGGCCGCAAGGAGGCAATAGGCGATGCGCATCGGAACGTTCGTTCTGGCAGCCCAGTTCCCGGGACAGGGGCCGGGCGAGGCCCTGCACCGGGCCGTCCGGTCCACCGAGGTCGCGGAGGAGAGCGGTCTCGACTCGGTCTGGCTGGCCGAGCACCACTTCGTGCCGTACGGGGTCTGCCCGTCCGCGACCACGCTGGCGGCGCTGCTGCTGGGCCGCACCCGCAGGATCCGGGTCGGCACGGCGGTCAGCGTGCTGCCCAACCACCACCCGGTCGCGCTCGCCGAGCAGGCCGCGCTGCTGCATCTGACCAGCGGCGGACGCTTCTCGCTCGGGGTGGGGCGGGGTGGTCCATGGGTGGACCTGGAAGTGTTCGGCGGCGGTCTCGACGCGTACGAGAACGGCTTCCCCGAGGCGCTCGGCCTGGTGCTCGACTGGCTGCGGGAGCCGCGCGTCGCGGGGCGCGGCGAGCGGTTCGGCTTCCGCGAGGTGGCGGTGGTGCCCCGCGCGGACGAGCTGCTGGAGGGCCCGGTGGACGCGGGACCGGGTGGAGCGGGGCCCGAGGTCGTCGTGGCGTGCACGTCGCCGAAGAGCGTGCGGCTCGCGGCCCGGCAGGCGCTGCCGATGCTGCTGGGCATGCACTGCGGGGACGAGGAGAAAGCGGAGATGGTCGCCCTGTGGCGTACGGCCGCCCGGGAGGCCGGCCATCGGCCCGAGGTGGTGGAGGAGGCCGCGCATGTGTCCGCCGGGGTGGCCCAGATCGAGGACGGCGCCGGAGAGGCCATGGAGCTGCTGGTGAAGTCGATGCCCGGCTGGCTGCGCCAGGGGCTCGACGCCCATGTCACGGTCGACGACAGGCACCGCGTGATGCGGGACCCGGTCGCGTACACGGAACTGCTGTGCGGGCTGCACCCGGTGGGCCCGCCGCGGCTGGCGGCCGACCGGCTGGCGGCCACCGCCGAACGGACCGGGATCACGCGCTTCGCCCTCCTGGTGGAGGGGTCGGGCGATCTCGCGGCGACCGAGGAGAACGTCCGACGGCTGGGTGCCGACGTGCTGCCGCTGCTCACCTGACCTGCGCATGCCGGTGTTCCCAGGATCCGTCTGCCGGCTGAGAGCTGTGGGACGAGTGACGCGGTGGTGCGGGAGCTGCCGCCCCGGGGCCAGTTGCACCTCCCGCGGCCCGGGACGGCAGCAGAAGCGTTCAGCAGTCCCGAAGTTCGGGCGACTGGTTGAGCAACTGGCCCCTCACCGAAGTGAACTTGGCCAGTCGGTCGTCGACCGAGGCGTCCAGCGGGAACACCGCGACGCGGTGGCAGTTCTGGAATGCGATGCGCACTCCGAAGTGCCGCTGGAGCGCGCCGCGTATCGCATCACTCGCGAGCGCGCGCAGCAGCTGACCACGAGCCTGCTCGTCCGGCGGCGGCGTCTGGTTGTCGGCGAACTGTCCGCCGTCGACCTTCAGCTGAGCCACCAGCGAGCTGATCATCTCCCATGCGAAGGGCAGGGAGGTCCGGACGCAGTCGACGAAGTCGGCTTCGTCGACCTCGCCTCGCTCGGCCTGTTCCAACAGCGCCGGTGAGACGTCGAGCGACATGGGTTCTCCTCTCGCGACCCCGGGCGATGGCCGGGGCCTTACGGGCAGGGAAGGGGGGCGGCGACGACGCAGCGTGCACGGACGGCGACCTCCTGCTTCCACGGTAAGGGCGCGGTCGGGGCCGCACCAGGAGATTGGGAACACAACCGGCCAATAACGAAGGGGAGCAAAGAGGGGCAAGCCCGCATCGCCCCGCCGCGGTGTGCACCGAGTGACAGGGGGCGACGGATGGGGAAATCGCGTCGAGCCCCCGTCGTCGAGTAGCGTTGCCGACCATGCGTCTCGTCATCGCCCGTTGCTCCGTGGACTACGCGGGCCGGCTCACAGCCCACCTGCCCTCCGCCCCCCGACTGATCCTGGTGAAGGCGGACGGAAGCGTCTCCATCCACGCCGACGACCGGGCGTACAAACCGCTCAACTGGATGTCCCCGCCGTGCACCCTGAAGGAGGGCGCCGACGGTGAGGAAGGCGTCTGGACCGTGGTGAACAAGGCGGGCGAAAAACTGATCATCACGATGGAGGAAGTCCTCCATGACTCGTCGTACGAGCTGGGCGTCGACCCGGGGCTCATCAAGGACGGCGTGGAAGCGCACCTCCAGGAGCTGCTCGCGGACCGGATGGAGATCCTCGGCGAGGGTCACACCCTGATCCGCCGCGAATACCCCACCGCCATCGGACCGGTGGACATCCTCTGCCGGGACGCGAACGGGCAGACGGTGGCCGTGGAGTTGAAGCGGCGTGGCGACATCGACGGCGTGGAGCAGCTGACGCGCTATCTGGAGCTGCTGAACCGCGACCCGCACCTCGCGCCGGTCCGGGGGGTCTTCGCCGCGCAGGAGATCAAGCCGCAGGCCCGGGTGCTGGCGACGGACCGCGGCATCGGCTGCCTGGTCCTGGACTACGACGCGATGCGGGGCATCGAGGACGACAAGCTGCGGCTGTTCTGAGCGGCGGCGTCAACGGGGGCCGGGTGACTCACGCGGAAGTGTGAGCCACCCGGCCCCCGTACGTTCGGCCGGCCGGCGTGCTCAGACCGCCGGGTCGAGGGCCGCTTCGGACTCCGGGGCACTCGCCGACTCGGCGGGGCCGGCCGCGGAGGAGGAAGAAGAACCCTCCTCCGGATCCGTCGGGTCGTCGGTGGGTGTCTCGGTCGGCGGGGTCGTCGGCGTCTCGGTGGGCGGAGTCGTCGGCGGGCTGGAGGGCGGGGTCGTCGGCGGCTTGGTGGGCTTGGTCGGCCCGCCGCTCGGCGTCGGCTCGCTCGGGGAGCTGCTCCCGTCGTCGGTCGGGTCGTCCGTCCCCGGCGGCGTACCGTCCGACGCGGAGGCGCTCGGGGACGGGGAGCCGGAGGTGCTCGGACTCGCCGAATCCGAGGCGCTCGGGGTCGCGGGCGCCTCGCCGCCGGTGGTCTCCCCGGCCGGGACGGAGTCGTCCTCCGACTCCTTGGGGGGCAGGCCGTCGTCGGTCGGGTCCTCGGTGGCCGTCTGCTCGGTGGTGACGTTGCGGCTGCCCGGCTCGTCGCCGTCGCCCGCGGTGACGCCGAGCGTGACGACGGTGCCGAGCACCGCGATCAGCGCGGCGCCCGCGCCCGCGGCGGCCAGGTTGCGCCGGGCGCCGCCCAGGACGGCCCGGCCGGTCCCCTTGCGCGCGGCGGGGCCGGGCGGCACCGCGGAGACGACCGTGGGCTGCTCCTCGGCCGGCTGCCGCGGGAACACCGGTGCGCCCGGGAACCCGCCGGGCGGTGTGCCCGGGCCGTCCTGGCGCACCGTGGGCACCTCGTCGCCCGATGCCGTGCGGCCGAGGGGGGCGAAGTCGCCGGAGCGGTCCGCGACGAGGGCGAGCGCGCGGCGTCCTGCCACGGCCCCGGACTTGTCGGCGAGGGCGCCGCGCATCCCGATCGAGGTCTCCAACTCGGTCCTGGCCCGGTCCGGATTGCCGGTGCAGAGCGCGAGGACGCCCAACTCGTGGTGGAAGTAGGCCTCCTCGGCGACCTCGCCGGCGATCCTGGCGGCCTCCTGGCCGATCCTGAGGGCCCGCTCCCAGGCTCCCCAGCCCAGGCCCGCCGCGAAGGCCGGGGAGGCGCTGCGGGCCAGCAGGACGGCCGCGCTGGCCGCCCCCGCCTCGTCGCCCGGGACCAGCCGGCCCAGGGAGGCGACGATCGCGTCCGCCTCGGCGACGGCCCGTTCCGGGGTGACCGAGGGGTGCGAGGCCCACCAGGCGTAGTGCTGGGCGGCGGTACGGGCGTGGGCGGCGGCGTCGTCCTCGTAGCCGGCCGCCGCGAGCTGGGCGAGGACTCCGGCGGCGAGGCGGTAGCGGGGGCCGGCCGGGGAGAGCAGGCCGCAGCCCGCGAGCTCGCCGAGCGCGGCGTCCGCGTGGGTGTCGCCCACGAGGGCCGGCAGATGGGCCTGGTGGGGCACCTCGCCGCCGAGGGCGACGGCGAAGCGCAGGGTGGCCCGGGCCGTCTCGCTGAGCCGGGAGGCGAGCAGCACGGCGGGCGCGGCGCCCTCGCCGAGGCTCGGCAGCGGGACGTCGAGGGCTTCGGCGGCCGGTGCCGCGGGGGCCGGCGGCGCGTCGTCCGCGCGTGGCTCGAAGTAGTCGTACTCGTCGAAGGCTTCGGGGTCCGCGCGCAGCCGGTCGCGCTGCACGAGGAGCGATCCGGCCTGGACGAAGCGGAGCGGCAGGCCCTCGGACTCGAACCAGAGGTCGCCCGCCCAGTTCCGCTCCTCCTCCGTGAGGGGGCGCTCGACGACCTTCTCCAGCAGGGCCAGCGAGGCGCCGCGGCCGAGGCCGGCGAGGAGCACCTCCTCCAGGTGGGCGTCGACGCCGGGAGTGGTGGTCTCGGGGGTGGCGGCGAGCAGGAAGGCGCACTCGGGGGTGGCGGCGAGCAGTTCGTCGAGGGCCGCTCCGCCGATCTCCAGGTCGTCGATGGTGACGACGGCGCCGATGGACCGGACGAGCGCGAGCAGTTCGTCGCGGTCGGGGCGGTGGTTCGGGGCCTTGTGGACGGTGTCGAAGAGGGCGTGCAGCAGATCGGCGCCGGTGCGGCCCCGGCCGTTGAGCCGGACGACTCCGTCGGGGGCCAGGTCCGCGCAGTCGGCGGCGACGGCGTCCAGCAGCGCGGTGCGGCCGGACCCGGCCTGACCGGTGAGGCGGACGCTGCGACCGCGCGCCAGCAGGCGGACCAGGCGTTCGCGCTCCTCCTCGCGTTCCAGGAGCGGCAGCTGCGGGGCGGGCGGTCCCGCGGGCACCGGGGGCGCTCCGGCGCGTTCGTGGTCGGCGCGTTCGGCCCGGGTGCGGCGGACCGGGGCGTCGGGGCCCGAGCCGGGCGGGCAGGACTCGACCTCGCTGCCGTCGACGGGGTTGACCGTGAGCAGCAGGTCGCCGACGGTCAGCTGGACGACGCGGACCTGTTGCGGTGTCCCCGGGCCGAAGTCGGCGCCGCCCGATTCGCGGGACGGCCGGCGGTGGCCGGGATCGCCGCCGGAGCGGTCGTGGCCCTGCCCGTACTCCTCGGGTGCCCGGTGTGTCGGGTCCATCGCAAAAGTCCCCCAGACGCGTCGTGCGCGGTTGCCCCTCCCGGCCTCACACGCGCCCCACTGTCGCTTCCGGTCCGGTGTCCGCCCATGGGTTCGTTGTCATTCGGCGGACGGCCGAACCCTAGGCCTTGGCACAGTATTCACGAACCGCCGGGGTGCCACGCCGTCCAGGACGTCACGTTCCGGTGAGGATTGCGTGACTTCTTCCGCCGGGTACGGTCCGTCCGGCCGTCCGGCTCCCCGAGGACGTGCGCGCGGCCGTCCGGCTCCCGGCGGGGTGAGCGGCCGCGGGCACGCCCTCAGACGCGCGGCAGCGACTCGGCGGCGATGCCGCCCTCGATGGCCAGGATGCGGTGCAGCCGGGTGGCCACCAGGAGGCGCTGCATCTGTGGCGGCACGCCGCGCAGCACGAGGCGGCGTCCGGCCCGTCCCGCCCTGCGGTGTGCTCCCATGATGACGCCGAGTCCCGTGGCGTCCCAGGAGTCCAGCTCGGTCAGGTCCAGCACGAGGTCGCCGACTCCGTCGTCCACGGCCGTGTGCAGGACCGTACGGGCGTCCGCCGCGCTTCGGACGTCGAGGCGGCCCCCGACGACCAGCTCGGCGTGGTCGCCCCTGATGTGCATATGCGCTCCCCGGTCATGCTCCGTAGAAGGTCCGTCGGTCTGTTCTGCCGTCGGCCGTCTGTTCCGCCGTCGGCTCTGTCGTGGGCCCTGCCTCCGCCATGCGTGGCGCCCTGTCTCTGCCACCACTGACTGTCCCGAGGACAGGGAAGTTGCCGTCTGTAAGCGAACTGATATCGAATTCACTCGGTGGAGTGACTCCGGTTCGTCGGGGACCGGTCCCCGCCGGGTAAAGTCCGCGGCTCCCCCGGCCCGGACGGTGGCGGGCCGGGCCGGGCCGAGGAGCCGGGTCCGGTCAGTACGTGTAGAAGCCCTGCCCGCTCTTGCGCCCGATGTCACCTGCGTCGACCATCCGGCGCATCAGCTCCGGGGCGGCGAACTTCTCGTCCTGCGACTCGGTGTAGATATTGCCGGTGGCGTGCAGGAGGATGTCGACGCCGGTCAGGTCCGCGGTGGCGAGCGGGCCCATGGCGTGGCCGAAGCCCAGCTTGCAGGCGATGTCGATGTCCTCGGCCGAGGCGACGCCCGACTCGTACAGCTTGGCGGCCTCGACGACGAGCGCCGAGATCAGCCGGGTGGTGACGAAGCCCGCCACGTCGCGGTTGACGACGATGCAGGTCTTGCCGACCGACTCCGCGAACTCCCGGGCGGTGGCGAGGGTTTCGTCACTGGTCTTGTAGCCGCGCACCAGCTCGCAGAGCTGCATCATCGGGACCGGCGAGAAGAAGTGCACGCCGACGACGCGTTCCGGACGCTCCGTCACGGCCGCGATCTTGGTGATCGGGATGGCGGAGGTGTTGGACGCGAGAACGGTGTTCTCGCCGACGACCTTGTCCAGGGCCCGGAAGATCTCGTGCTTGACTTCCAGCTTCTCGAAGACGGCTTCCACGACGACGTCCGCGTCGGCGACGGCGTCGAGGTCGGTGGTCGTGGTGATGCGGGCGAGCGCGGCCTCGGCGTCGGCCGCTTCCAGCTTGCCCTTGGAGACGAACCTGTCGTACGAGGCCTCGATGCCGTCGCGGCCCCGGGTCAGCGCGGCGTCGGTGACGTCCCGCAGCACGACGTCCCAGCCCGCTTGGGCGGAGACCTGCGCGATCCCGGATCCCATGAGTCCGGCCCCGATGACGGCGAGCTTCCTGGCCACGTTCGCACCCCTTGGTCTCTGTTCGCCCGTGCCCGATTGTTCACGGCGGTTCACATGCTCTCCGGCGGAGGTTAGTACCCGTCGGGCGCGCTGGGGCGGTGAAGAGATGCGCGTCACGTCTCAGATGACGGACATCACACCGGGACGCGTCATTCGGCTCCGCGTCGCGCGTAGTTGAGGGCCCGGTCGCCGAGCAGCCCCTCGGTGTCGTCGAGGACGCCGAGGGCGCCGTGGGAGACCTCGACGGCCTTGCGGCCCTTCGTCATCCCCGGCCCGATGCCGCCCGCCGCGCTCGGCCCCGGCCGACTGGACGCCCTCCCCCGCTTCACCCGGTTCCGCCGTCTGGTGGACGCGTTACGGGACGCCTGCACCGGCTCGTACGCCACGACGCGCGTGCTCCACGGGGTCCTCGTCGCCGTGGTGCTCGCCGCCGCGGCCGTGACAGTGGGCACACCGGTCTTCCGGCGGGCCGGAGCGTAACTACGCTGGGCGCATGGTCAATCTGACGCGCATCTACACCCGGACCGGCGACCAGGGCACCACCGCCCTCGGCGACATGAGCCGCACCGCCAAGACCGATCTGCGGATCTCGGCGTACGCGGACGCCAACGAGGCCAACGCGGCGATCGGCGCGGCCATCGCGCTCGGGCAGCTGCCCGAGGAGCTGGTGAAGGTCCTCGTACGCGTCCAGAACGACCTCTTCGACGTGGGCGCGGACCTCTGCACTCCGGTGATCGAGGACCCGAAGTACCCCCCGCTGCGGGTCGAGCAGTCCTACATCGACAAGCTGGAGACGGACTGCGACACCTTCCTGGAGGAGCTGGAGAAGCTGCGCAGCTTCATCCTCCCCGGCGGTACGCCCGGCGCGGCCCTGCTGCACCAGGCGTGCACCGTGGTCCGGCGCGCCGAGCGGTCCACCTGGGCGGCGCTGGAGGTGCACGGGGAGTCGATGAACACCCTGACCGCCACCTACCTCAACCGCCTCTCCGACCTCCTGTTCATCCTGGCGCGGAGCGCGAACAAGGAGGTCGGGGACGTGCTGTGGGTGCCGGGCGGCGAGCGGTAGGCCTACCACCCGTCGGCCGGCTCCCGTTCCGTCACCGCGCCCTTCGGAGCCCGCTTCGGGAACAGCGTGTAGCCCCCGGCGATGATCAGGTTGACGCCGATCACCAGGCCCATTTTCTGCTGCCAGCCCCGCAGCGAGCTGATCTCCCCGCCGGAGCCGACGTACCAGACGGCTGCCTGGAGCAGGCCCAGCGCGACCACCGCGGCGAGGATCCAGCGGGCGGCGATGTGCCACTCGTGGACGGCGCGCGCCATGCCGTACTTCGGCGGCTTCACGGGCGGCGGGCCGCCGAACCAGCGGTGGGCGACGCGGGCGTCCACCCACGTGATGGTGGAGTGGCCCAGACCCACCGTGAAGCCGATGTAGACGGCGGCCAGCCCGTGCTTCCAGTCGGGCTCGGCCCCGTTCTTCAGGTCGATGGCCGTCACCACCAGCAGCACGACCTCCAGCAGCGGCTCGCACAGCAGCACGGCCGCGCCGAGCTTCGGTTTCCTCGCTACGTACCGCAGGGCGAGTCCGGCGGCCAGCAGGACCCAGAATGCGACCTCACAGGCCACGATCAGTAGGGCGATCACGACTCTCTCCTCCCGTTCCCTCCCAGCCTCCCGGCCGACGGGCGCGGACACGTCGTCGGCAGTGACGAAAACGGACTGCATCCTTCGATGTACTCGCGGATCAGCCGCCGAAGGGAGGTCCGGGGGCGGCGGTGCGTGTTGGATGGAGAGGTGCTCACCCAGATCCGCCCCGACCGCGACGACGTGACCCTGGGCGTCTCCGGGCTGCTCGGCGGGCTGCTCCTGTGGCTGCTGGGCCTCCACACCCAGGGCGGCCACTCCCTCTCCGCACCCTGGGTCACCCTCGTACCGCTGACCGTCATGGCCGCGGCCGAGCTGCTGCGCCGCACCGCACCGCGCACGGCGCTGACGATCGGCACGCTCGCACTGGTGGCGAACCAGTTCACCCCGGGCAACCTCGCCACCGTCCTGATGTTCACGGACGTCATGTACGCGGCCGTGCTGTACGGGACCCCGGCCGCCGCCCGTCGGCTCCCGGTGGCCACGCTCCTGATCACCGTGGCGTCCACGATCGGCTTCCTGGCCTGGTTCCGTGAGCCCGAGGCGCTGTTGATCGGCCTGGTCATCGGGCTGGTCTCCTTCATCCCCGCCATCACCGGCGTCAGTGTGCGCACCCACCGCGCCGCCGCCGAGGCGGCCCGGCTGGCCGCGGCACAGACCGCGCGGCTGGCCGAGATGGACCGGACGCAGGCGGTGATCGCCGAGCGGGCCCGGATGGCCAGGGAGCTGCACGACATGGTGGCCAACCACTTGTCCGCCGTGGCGATCCACTCCACCGCGGCCCTGTCCATCGACGACCCGGAGACCTCACGCAGCGCCCTGAAGGTGATCCGCGAGAACAGCGTCGAGGGGCTCGCGGAGATGCGCCGGCTGATCGGCCTGCTGCGGGAGAGCGGCGAGGACGACGCCCCGGCGGCGGCCCCGACGCTCGCCTCCCTGGACGTGCTCGTCGAGCAGACGAACGTCAACGGGGTGTCGGGCGGGCTGGTCTGCGTCCTGGAGGACACGCGGGAGGCGACGGCCGGGGCGCTGCCGACCCCGGTCGAGCTGGCCGCGTACAGGATCGTCCAGGAGTCCCTGACCAACGCCCTCAAACACGCGGCGCCGGGGCCGGTCGTGGCGCGACTCGCCCAGGGCGACGGGATGCTGACGATCGAGGTGACCAGTGTGTTCGGCAGCCGCCCCGGACCGACGGCGCCCGGTTCGGGGGCGGGCCTGGTGGGCATGCGGGAGCGGGTGACGCTGCTCGGCGGGACGTTCGACGCCGGGGCCGAGCCGGTCGACGACGGCAACGGAAACGGGACCAAGGTCTGGCGGGTGCGGGCTCAACTGCCCGTGACGGAAGGGGCGGTGGGGGAATGACCATCCGGGTACTGGTCGCGGAGGACCAGTCGGCGGTGCGCGCGGGGCTGGTGCTGATCCTCTCCAGCGCGCCGGACATCGAGGTCGTCGGAGAGGCGGGGGACGGCGAGGCGGCGGTGCGCCTGGCGCGTGAACTCCGCCCGGACCTGGTGCTGATGGATGTCCAGATGCCGCGCCTCGACGGGGTGACGGCGACGCGGCAGGTGGTCGAGGAGGAGCTCGCGGACGTCCTGGTGCTGACCACGTTCGATCTGGACGAGTACGTCTTCGGGGCGCTGCGCGCGGGGGCCTCCGGCTTTCTGCTGAAGAACACCGAAGCCCGCGATCTGCTGGAGGCGGTACGGACGGTGGCGCGCGGCGAGGGGCTGATCGCCCCGGCCGTGACCCGGCGGCTGATCGCGGAGTTTGCCGGCGCATCCCCCGTACGCGGCCGGGTGGCGGCCGATCCCGCGGTGCTGGACACGCTCACCCGGCGCGAGCGCGAGGTGCTGGGGTGCCTGGGCGAGGGCCTGTCGAACGCGGAGATCGCGCTGCGCCTCTCGATGGCCGAGGCCACGGTCAAGACCCACGTGAGCAGGGTGCTGGGCAAGCTGGAGCTGCGCAGCCGTGTTCAGGCGGCGGTTCTAGCACAGGAGTTGGGGGTCCGGGCCACTTCCTGATCTTTGGTCCAGACCTCTTGACGATTGGTCCAGACCTTCCTACTGTCACCGTCACACACTGCGGTGAGTACGAGAGCACCCGTACTCAGGGCGGCGCAGGGTTTGCAGTCCACGAATCACCCCCGTTTGTTGGACCTCACCCGAGGAGCTCCGTTGAGCACAGAATCCCCCCAACGCCGATCCAGATTTCGATGGGTCCCCGCCCGCAGCGGCCGGTCCAAGGTCATCGCGGGCCTGACCGCACTGGTCGTGCCGCTGGCCGCGATGGTGGGGCTCGCCTCCCCCGCCACGGCGGCCACGTCGGCCACCGCCACGTACACCAAGAAGTCGGACTGGGGCAGCGGCTTCGAGGGCCAGTGGACGGTGAAGAACACCGGCACCACCGCGCTCTCCTCCTGGACCATCGAGTGGGACTTCCCCTCGGGCACCACGGCGGGCTCCGCCTGGGACGCCAGCCTCACCAAGAGCGGTAACCACTACACCGCCAAGAACCTCTCCTGGAACGGGTCCGTGGCGCCCGGCGCCAGCATCAGCTTCGGCTTCAACGGCACCGGCTCCGGCTCCCCCACGGGCTGCAAGCTGAACGGCGCCTCCTGTGACGGCGGCAGCGTCCCCGGCGACAACGCCCCCTCGGCGCCCGGCACCCCCACCACCAGCGACGTCACCGACACCTCGGTCAAGCTCAGCTGGAGCGCGGCGACCGACGACAAGGGCATCAAGAACTACGACGTGCTGCGCGACGGCGCGAAGATCGCCACGGTCACCGGCACGACGTACACCAACACCGGCCTGACCGCGGGCACCGACTACTCCTACGCCGTACAGGCCCGGGACACCGCGGACCAGACCGGCCCGGCCTCCGGCGCCGTCTCCGTGCGCACCACCGGCGGCGGTGGCGAGCAGCCCGGCGGTGACAAGATCACCATGGGTTACTTCACCAACTGGGGCGTCTACGGGCGCAACTACCACGTCAAGAACCTGGTGACGTCCGGTACGGCCGCGAAGATCACGCACATCAACTACGCCTTCGGCAACGTGCAGAACGGCAAGTGCACCATCGGCGACGCCTACGCCGACTACGAGAAGGCGTACACCGCCGACCAGTCCGTCGACGGCGTCGCCGACACCTGGGACCAGCCGGTGCGCGGCAACTTCAACCAGCTGCGCAAGCTGAAGGCCAAGTACCCGCACATCAAGATCCTCTGGTCGTTCGGCGGCTGGACCTGGTCCGGCGGCTTCGGCCAGGCCGTGCAGAACCCCGCCGCCTTCGCCCAGTCCTGCCACGACCTGGTCGAGGACCCCCGCTGGGCCGATGTCTTCGACGGCATCGACCTCGACTGGGAGTACCCCAACGCCTGTGGTCTGACCTGTGACACCAGCGGCCCGGCCTCGATCAAGACCATGGCCGACGCCATGCGGGCGAAGTTCGGCCCGAAGTACCTGGTCACCGCCGCCATCACCGCGGACGGCTCCGACGGCGGCAAGATCGACGCGGCCGACTACGCCGGCGCCTCCCAGTCCTTCGACTGGTACAACGTGATGACGTACGACTTCTTCGGCGCCTGGGCGGCCAAGGGCCCGACGGCCCCGCACTCGCCGCTGACCCCGTACACCGGCATCCCGCAGCAGGGCTTCACCTCCTCCGAGGCCATCGCCAAGCTGAAGGCCAAGGGCGTCCCCGCCAAGAAGCTGCTCCTCGGCATCGGCTTCTACGGTCGAGGCTGGACCGGCGTCACCCAGTCCGCCCCCGGCGGCACGGCGACCGGCGCGGCCCCGGGCACGTACGAGGCGGGCTTCGAGGACTACAAGGTCCTCAAGAACACCTGCCCGTCCACCGGCACCGTCGGCGGCACCGCGTACGCCCACTGCGGCACCAACTGGTGGAGCTACGACACCCCGGCCACCATCGGCTCGAAGATGAACTGGACGAAGAACCAGGGCATGGGCGGAGCGTTCATCTGGGAGCTCTCCGGTGACACCAGCAACGGCGAACTGGTGACCGCGGTCACCAGCGGCCTGAAGTAACGACACCGGTGCTCCCCACGCCATAACGGCAAGCACCACCCCGGAAAAGCACCGGGGAGACGGGTCCGCCCCCCGTCTCCCCGGTTTTTCGCTGTGTACGCGCGGCTCCGCGACGTCCTCAGGCCACCAGGGCTCCCCCGGACCTCGTCCAGGGCCCCCTGCCGGCGGCGGGGCCGCGTATCAGGCCATGTTGACCCTCCCCGGGCTCCGTCCGAGGAGGGACCCCCAACCAGCGGGGCTGCCGGTCAGGCCACATCGCCCCTCCCCCAGACTCCGTCCGGGGGGACCCCCTCCCAGCGGGGCTGCCGGTCAGGCCACATTGACCCGCTGGCCGGGCGGTGCCGCCTCCAGCCAGGCGAGGAAGCCGGTCAGGGCGTCCTCGCTCATCGCCAGCTCCAGGCGCGTCCCGCGGTGGAGACAGCCGAGCACGACGGAGTCGGACAGGAGCGCGAGCTCCTCCTCGCCCTCCGGAAGCCGGCGGGCGATCACCTCGATCGCAGAACGCTCCAGGCCCCGGCGGGGGCGAGGAGCGTAGGAGAAGACCCGGAACCAGTCGACGCGGTCACCGCTGTAGCGGGCGACCCCGTAGACCCAGCCCTTGCCGAGCGCATCGGGTTCCTCCGACACGTCCCAGCGCAGGCTGCAGTCGAAGGTCCCTCCGGACCGCTGGATCAGCCTCCGGCGCAGGCCGAAGACGAACAGTCCCAACAGAACCGTGACGATGACGGACGCTCCCACCCACAACGCGAGGACCATCTCCACCGACCTCCTCGCATCGTCGAGTAACGAACACCGAAACCGTATTGCACCTGCATCGCCTCAGCCGCGACACGGCTGGATCGCTCCAGCTCGAGCCGCGGCTGAGTAAAGACATCTGTCAGTGGGGGTGCTAGCGCACCGCCACCGCGCGCAGTCGCACGTCGGCGCGCCGCTGGGCAGCGGCGTCCGCGTCCGACTTCGCGAGTTCCAGCGCCCGCTCGGCGCGCTCGACATCGATCTCGTCGGCCAGCTCGGCGATCTCGGCCAGCAGCGACAGCTTGTCGTCCGCGAACGAGATGAATCCACCGTGCACAGCGGCGATGACGGTGCCGCCCTCACTCGTGCGGATCGTCACCGGGCCCGATTCCAGCACACCGAGAAGCGGCTGGTGACCGGGCATGACGCCGATGTCGCCGGACGTGGTGCGCGCGACGACCAGGGTGGCCTCGCCGGACCAGACGCTTCGGTCGGCGGCGACCAGCTCGACATGCAGCTCAGCAGCCAAGGGTGGCTCCTCGGGTCACCACCCGGCCGCCCGGCCGGGTGTCGGTTCAATTCTACGGGGCGTGGTGAGGGGGGCGGGACACACCCACCCCCCTCGGTGAGCCGGAGGCTCAGGAGACGCCGAGCTCCTTGGCCTTGGCCTTGAGGTCGTCCAGGCCACCGCACATGAAGAACGCCTGCTCGGGGAAGTGGTCGTAGTCTCCGTCGCAGATCGCGTTGAACGCGGAGATCGACTCGTCGAGCGGCACGTCCGAACCGTCCAGGCCGGTGAACTGCTTGGCGGCGTGGGTGTTCTGCGACAGGAAGCGCTCGACGCGACGGGCACGGTGGACAACGAGCTTGTCCTCCTCGCCCAGCTCGTCGATACCGAGGATCGCGATGATGTCCTGGAGGTCCTTGTACTTCTGGAGGATCCCCTTGACGCGGCTGGCCGCGGCGTAGTGGTCCTGCGAGATGTAGCGCGGGTCCAGGATGCGGGACGTGGAGTCCAGCGGGTCCACGGCCGGGTAGATGCCCTTCTCGGAGATCGGACGGGAGAGAACCGTCGTCGCGTCGAGGTGGGCGAACGTGGTGGCCGGGGCCGGGTCGGTCAGGTCGTCCGCGGGGACGTAGATCGCCTGCATCGAGGTGATCGAGTGACCACGCGTCGAGGTGATGCGCTCCTGGAGCACACCCATCTCGTCGGCCAGGGTCGGCTGGTAACCCACCGCGGACGGCATGCGGCCGAGCAGCGTGGAGACCTCGGAGCCGGCCTGCGTGAAGCGGAAGATGTTGTCGATGAAGAGCAGCACGTCCTGCTTCTGCACATCGCGGAAGTACTCCGCCATGGTCAGGGCGGACAGGGCCACGCGCAGACGCGTCCCCGGCGGCTCGTCCATCTGGCCGAAGACGAGCGCGGTCTTCTCCAGAACGCCCGACTCGGTCATCTCGTCGATGAGGTCGTTGCCCTCACGGGTGCGCTCACCGACACCGGCGAACACCGACACACCGTCGTGCAGCTTCGCCACACGCATGATCATTTCCTGGATGAGGACCGTCTTGCCGACGCCCGCACCACCGAACAGACCGATCTTGCCGCCCTTGACGTACGGGGTCAGCAGGTCGACGACCTTCAGGCCGGTCTCGAACATCTCGGTCTTCGACTCGAGCTGGTCGAAGGCCGGGGCCTTGCGGTGGATCGGCCAGCGCTCGGTGATCTGCGCCTCGGCCTCCGGCTCGTTCAGGATCTGGCCGAGGGTGTTGAACACCTTGCCCTTGGTGATGTCACCGACGGGCACGGTGATGCCCTTGCCCGTGTCGGTCACCGCGGCCTGGCGGACCAGGCCGTCGGTGGGCTGCATCGAGATCGCGCGGACCACGCCGTCACCCAGGTGCTGGGCGACTTCCAGGGTCAGCGTCTTGCGGGCGCCGTCCTCGGCGGGGTCCGCGACCTCGACGTGGAGGGCGTTGTAGATCTCCGGCATCGCGTCGACGGGGAACTCCACGTCGACGACCGGGCCGATGACCCGGGCGACGCGGCCCGTGGCAGCGGCCGTCTCAACTGTCGTCGTCATTACTTGTCACTCCCCGCGGTCGCGTCGGCCAGAGCACTGGCACCGCCGACGATCTCGCTGATTTCCTGGGTGATTTCGGCCTGTCGGGCCGCGTTGGCAAGCCGGGACAGGCTCTTGATGAGGTCCCCGGCGTTGTCGGTGGCCGACTTCATCGCGCGGCGGCGGGCAGCGTGCTCGGAAGCGGCTGCCTGCAGCAGTGCGTTGTAGATGCGGCTCTCGACGTAGCGCGGCAGAAGGGCGTCGAGGACGTCCTCGGCCGACGGCTCGAAGTCGAACAGCGGAAGGATCTCACCCTTGCGGGTGCTCTCCTTCGCCACCTCGTCGAGCGAAAGCGGCAGCATCCGGTCGTCGACCGCGTTCTGCGTCATCATCGACACGAATTCCGTGAAGACGATGTGCAGCTCGTCGACGCCGCCCTCGGCCGTGTCCTTCTGGATGGCCTCGATCAACGGGGCGGCGATGCTCTTGGCATCGGAGTACGCCGGGTTGTCGGTGAAGCCGGTCCAGGAGTCCTCGACCTTGCGCTCGCGGAAGCCGTAGTACGCGACACCCTTGCGGCCGACGATGTACGTGTCGACCTCCTTGCCCTCGGAGGCAAGGCGCTCCCGCAGTCGCTCCGCGGCCTTGATGGCGTTGGAGGAGTAGCCGCCGGCCAGGCCGCGGTCGCTCGTGACGAGCAGGACCGCGGCCCGGGTCGGGGCCTCGACCTCGGTGGTGAGCGGGTGCTTGGCGTTGGAGCCGGTCGCCACCGCGGTCACCGCACGGGTGAGCTCGGTCGCGTACGGCTGGGACGCCGCCACCTTGCGCTGCGCCTTGACGATGCGCGAGGCGGCGATCATCTCCATCGCCTTGGTGATCTTCTTGGTCGCGGTGACGGCTTGGATGCGGCGCTTGTAAACGCGAAGCTGAGCGCCCATCGATCAGCCCTCGCCCAGGAGCTTGCCGTCCGAGGTCTCGAACTGCTGCTTGAAGGCGGCGATCGCGTCGGCGATCGACTGCAGCGTGTCGTCGGACATCTTGCCGCCCTCGGCGATGCTGGTCAGGAGGTCCTTGCGCTCACGGCGCAGGAACTCCAGCAGCTCGCTCTCGAAGCGACGGATGTCCTCGACCGGGACGTCGTCCATCTTGCCCGTGGTGCCGGCCCAGACCGAGACGACCTGCTCCTCCATCGGGAACGGGGCGTACTGCGGCTGCTTCAGCAGCTCGACCATGCGCTTACCGCGCTCCAGCGAGGCCTTCGAGGCCGCGTCCAGGTCGGAACCGAAGGCGGCGAACGCCTCCAGCTCGCGGTACTGGGCGAGGTCCACGCGAAGCCGGCCGGAGACCTGCTTCATGGCCTTGTGCTGGGCGGAGCCACCGACTCGGGAGACCGAGATACCGACGTTGAGCGCCGGACGCTGACCCGCGTTGAACAGGTCGGACTCCAGGAAGCACTGGCCGTCGGTGATGGAGATGACGTTGGTCGGAATGAACGCCGACACGTCGTTCGCCTTGGTCTCGACGATCGGGAGGCCCGTCATCGAACCGGCGCCCATCTCGTCGGAGAGCTTGGCGCAGCGCTCCAGCAGACGCGAGTGCAGGTAGAAGACGTCACCCGGGTAAGCCTCGCGGCCCGGCGGGCGGCGCAGCAGCAGGGACACGGCGCGGTAGGCGTCGGCCTGCTTCGAGAGGTCGTCGAAGATGATCAGGACGTGCTTGCCGTCGTACATCCAGTGCTGGCCGATGGCCGAACCGGTGTACGGCGCCAGGTACTTGAAGCCGGCCGGGTCGGACGCCGGGGCGGCGACGATGGTCGTGTACTCCAGCGCACCGGCCTCTTCGAGCGCACCACGCACGGAGGCGATGGTGGAACCCTTCTGACCGATGGCGACGTAGATGCAGCGGACCTGCTTGTTCACGTCGCCCGAGCGCCAGTTGTCGCGCTGGTTGATGATCGTGTCGACGGCCAGAGCGGTCTTGCCGGTCTGACGGTCGCCGATGATCAGCTGACGCTGGCCTCGGCCGATCGGCACCATGGCGTCGACGGCCTTGTAGCCGGTCTGCATCGGCTCGTGCACCGACTTGCGGACCATGACGCCAGGGGCCTGCAGCTCGAGGGCGCGGCGGCTGTCGGTCGCGATCTCGCCGAGACCGTCGATCGGGTTGCCGAGCGGGTCGACGACGCGGCCGAGGTAACCCTCGCCGACGCCTACGGAGAGCACCTCACCGGTGCGCTGCACCGGCTGGCCCTCCTCGATGCCGCTGAACTCGCCGAGGACGATCGCACCGATCTCGCGCTCCTCGAGGTTGAGGGCGAGACCGAGGGTGCCGTCCTCGAACTTCAGCAGCTCGTTCGCCATGGCGGAGGGAAGACCCTCCACCTTCGCGATGCCGTCGCCGGCAACGCTGACCGTACCGACCTCCTCGCGCGAGGCCGCGTCCGGCTGGTACGACTGGACAAAGTTATCCAGTGCGTCCCGGATCTCCTCCGGCCGGATCGTGAGCTCCGCCATCTGGGTTCCCTGCTCTCCTTGTTGGGCCCGAAGTTTCTTAAGGGGGTCTGGGGGCCGACCCCCAGGAATCTTCTGCAATTTCTGCACGGCCCAACCGGGCCGCTGGTCTTGCTTGTTCTTCTGCGCTGAGCGGTGTCAGCCGGCCATGCGGCGGGTCGCCTCTTCGAGGCGCTCCGCGACGGTGCCGTTGATGATCTCGTCACCGACGCGCACCGAGATCCCGCCGAGGACCGCGGGGTCCACGTCCAGGTTCAGGTGCATCTCGCGGCCGTACAGCTTCGCCAGAGCGGCGCCGAGGCGCTGCTTCTGCCGGTCGCTGAGCGGCACCGCCGAGGTGACGACGGCGACCATGCGGTCCCGGCGCTCCGCGGCGAGCTTGGACAGTGAGTCCAGCCCTGCTTCCAGGCTACGTCCACGGGGCTGGGTGACCAGGCGGACGATGATCCGCTCGGTGACCGGCTGCGCCTTGCCGCCGAGCAGGCTGCGGAGCAGCTCGCCCTTGGCGGAGGCCGTGGCCGTACGGCTGGTGAGCGCGGAGCGCAGCTCCTTGTCGGAGCCGACGATCCGGCCGAACCGGAACAGCTCGTCCTCGACGTCGTCGAGGCGGCCGCCGCGCTGGGCCGCGGTGAGGTCTGCGGTGTTCGCCAGCTCCTCGACCGAGTCCACCAGGTCACGCGACTGCGACCAGCGGGACCGGACCAGTCCGGAGACCAGGTCGACGGTCTCGCCGCCCACCTGTCCGCCGAGCAGACGCGTGGCCAGCTCGGCCTTGCTCTCGCCGCTCTGGGCCGGGTCGGTGAGGACCCGGCGCAGGGATACTTCGCGGTGGAGCAGCGCGGTGACCGATGCCAGCTCCTCGGCGAGCTTCGCCGCGTCGACCGACGTGTTGTCGGTCAGCGCGTCGAGACGCTCGCGTGCGGCAGCCAGTGCTTCGCGGCTCGCGCTGTTCATCGGGCTGCCTCGGCCTTCGCCTCGAGCTCGTCGAGGAAACGGTCGACGGTGCCGCTCTGCCGGGCGTGGTCCTGGAGGGACTCGCCGACGAGCTTGCCGGCCAGGTCGGTGGCGAGCCTGCCCACGTCCTGACGCAGCGCCGAGGCAGCGGCCTTGCGGTCGGCCTCGATCTGGGTGTGGCCGGCGGCGATGATCTCTTCGCGCTGCCGCTGACCTTCCGCCTTCATCTCCTGGATGATGACGGCACCCTGCTCCTGCGCCTCCTGGCGCAGACGGGCGGCCTCGTGGCGGGCTTCGGCGAGCTGAGCCTTGTACTGCTCAAGAACGCTCTGGGCCTCGATCTGAGCCGATTCGGCCTTCTCGATGCCACCCTCGATCGCCTCGCGGCGCTCTTCCAGGGTCTTGTTGATCACCGGAAGCAACTTCTTCGAGAAGACGAAGAAGACGATGCCGAAGCAGATCAAGCCGATGACGACTTCAGGCCAGACCGGGAGCAGAGGCATCTGCGGTTCCTCGGCTGCCAGGTACATCATGGTGGACCTTTCGTCGAATGGGGCTACAGCCACAACGTCACTTGACGATGAACGGAACGACGAAGCCGATCAGGGCCAGGGCCTCGACGACGGCGAAGCCGAGCAGCATGTTCTGGCGGATGAGGCCGGCAGCCTCGGGCTGGCGGGCGATGGCCTGCACACCGTTACCGAAGATGATGCCGATGCCGATGCCGGGGCCGATCGCGGCGAGGCCGTAGCCGATGGTGCCGACGTTGCCGTTCACGGCCGCGAGGGTCTCGAAAGCAGCAGACATGTCTGTGGTTCCTTCTCTTGGTGGGTCCGGTGGAAATGGTCTTCGCACCGGGCGACTGGGGATCTGAGGGCGGGAGCCGGGGGCCGGCAGGTCCTCAGTGGGCTTCTTCGAGCGCCTGGGAGAGGTACGTGGCCGTCAGCACGGTGAACACGTAGGCCTGAAGGGCCTGGATGAACATCTCGAACACGGTGATGACCAGCGTCATGATGAACGACGCGCCGGCGTAGACCGTGCCCAGGACCGTGCCCAGCATGTACCAGGTGGCGATCGTGAAGATCAGGATCAGGATGTGGCCCGCGAACATGTTCGCGAAGAGTCGGACAGCCAGCGTGAACGGGCGGACGATGACGTTGGAGATGAACTCCAGCGGCGTCAGCAGCACGTAGATCGGCTTGGGCAGACCGCTCGGGACGCAGAGGTTGCGGATACCCCCGACGAATCCGTTCGACCGGAACGTCACCGTCATGTACGTGACCCAGACCACCAGCGCGAGGCCGACGGGGTAGGCGATGACGGAGCTGACCGGGAACTGGGCGAGCGGGATGAGGGCCCAGAGGTTCAGGATCCAGACGAAGAAGAACAGGGAGACCAGCAGCGGGACGAAGGGCTCGCCCTTCTTGCCGATGACCTCCTTGGCGATACCTCGGTGGACGAAGTCGTACAGCGCCTCGGCGACCATCTGCAGCTTGCCCGGGACGACCTTCGGCTTCGAGAAGCCGGCCCAGAAGAAGGCCAGGATCGCGAAGGTTCCGATGATCGCGAGCAACATGGGCTTGTTGAACTCGACAGACCCGACAGTGAAGAGCGGGTCGAAGATGAACGACCACACACTGGGAGCTTGGAACCCGCAGTCCTTGAACAGGTGGCAGTTCGTCTCGAAGGCGAGCGTCTGGGCGTCAGTCACCAAGAGCTCCTTCTGCATGGCGCATGGATGCGGCTACCTCGTTGTGTCGGAGCGGCGGGTGGCCGCAGGTCGGCACCGGACTGGTTCTTACGGTGAGGAGGCGGCGGCCGGGCCCGAAGCCTCGCGATGAATCAAGCGACCGCCTTGTTGCCCGCGCTCGCACTACCGCAACCGAGACCGGACGATAGCAGCACGTCGAACATGGCTTTATTCCGCCCCTACTCATCACGATCTCCCCCAGGGCCGCCCGGACGGTTCCGGGCGTCCGCGTCGGGGTCGACGTAGAGGATCTTGCTCCGGGAGTGCAGCACGGCCTGCGTGGTGATCCATGTGATGACGGCCGCGACCAGCGAGAGGGCGAAGACCTGAAGATCGAAGAGCGAGGTGTTCCGGATACTCAGGATGAAGATGAGCAGGAGCACGAGCTGAGCCGAGTAAATCATCAGCCCCATGCCCTGGAACAAGTGAGGCATGGTCTTGCCGACCCAGTTGAGCGCCAGCAGTCCGAGCGCCATGAAGACGATCACGACCACGCAGCCCACCGCGGCACCGATCGCCCCCTCGCCGCCGGCGAGCAGACCGCCGACAAGCGTGGCGACGGCTCCCACCGCGGCGGTGGGGGTGGCGATGCGCAGTAGTTCGCGCATGTCGGACTGCATGGCGGCAGCTCCACTGGTCTGAGGGGAGGAATGGGGCGTCGTCATGGACGAGCGTAGGCCCGGTCCGCGAGGCGGATTTTCGGGCCAATGGACCGTCCTGCAAGGGTCCTTCGGCTCCGTCACCGGGTCTCGTGAACGGTATCACAAACTATTTGATGAGGTCTTTACCTCAAAGGTGTGCCAACTGTCACACATGAGAGCTAATCCGCGCGTGTGTGCACGACAAGACGGCGCAATGTCTGATAATGCACCGTGAGTTCCGAATCGTCAGCGCGAGGAGTCGATGGAGCGGCGATCCGGGAACCGCGAACGAGCGCCGATCGCGGTAGCGCCGTTGACGCCGGACACTCCGACCGCCACGGGAGCCCGTTCGACGGCCTCCTCGCCCATCCCCGCGTCTGCCGAGCCCTGTTGGGCTCCGGAGGCCACGGGCACCGGCTTCTCCTCGTACGGGACGGCCGGCTCCTCCTCCGCCCCCCGGTGGCGGTAGCGCGGCGGCACGATGCGGTTGGCCCAGTGCGGGGCGCGCGGGGTGAAGCGCGGCATCAGCAGCAGGACGAGGCCCACCGCGCTCGCCGCGACGATGACGAACACGATCCACGAGGACGCCGAGTGCACCGAGTATCCGACGGCGCCGAAGGCGATGAGGGCCGACCAAAAGTACATGATCAGCACGGCCCGGCTGTGCGAGTGACCGATCTCCAGCAGCCGGTGGTGCAGGTGGCCCCGGTCGGCGGCGAACGGCGACTGGCCGTTCCAGGTGCGGCGGACGATGGCGAGGACCAGGTCGGCGGCCGGGATCGCGATGATCGTCAGCGGCAGCACCAGCGGGATGAAGACCGGGAGCAGCGCGTGGGTGGCCTCGCGCTCACTGCCCTCGAAGATCTTCATGAGGTCCGGGTCGACCTGGCCGGTGATCGAGATCGCACCGGCCGCCAGCACCAGCCCGATCAGCATCGAGCCCGAGTCGCCCATGAAGATCCGCGCCGGATGCATGTTGTGCGGCAGGAAGCCGAGGCACATCCCCATCAGGATCGCCGCGAACAGGGTCGCGGGGGCCGCAGCCTCGATGCCGTACCCCATCCAGAGGCGGTACGCGTACAGGAAGAACGCCGCCGACGCGATGCACACCATGCCCGCCGCGAGCCCGTCCAGGCCGTCGACGAAGTTGACCGCGTTGATCGTGATGACGACCAGTGCCACCGTGAGCAGCGTGCCCTGCCACTGGGTGAGGGCCACCGTGCCGACGCCGGGGATCGGCAGCCACAGGATCGTGAGCCCCTGGATGACCATGACGGCGGCGGCGATCATCTGGCCGCCGAGCTTGATCAGGGCGTCGATCTCGAACTTGTCGTCGAGGACGCCGATCAGCCAGATCAGGGCGGCGCCGGAGAGCAACGCCCTCGGCTCGTTGGAGAGTTCGAAGACGCCCCGCAGATTGAAGAGGTGGTCCGCGACGATCAGCCCCGCGCACAGTCCGCCGAACATGGCGATCCCACCGAGCCGGGGTGTCGGCTCGCGGTGGACGTCGCGCGCGCGGATCGCGGGCATCGCCCCGACCGCGATGGCGAACTTACGCACCGGTCCGGTCAGCAGATAGGTCACCGCTGCCGTGACACAGAGCGTCAGCAGGTAATCACGCACGGGCTGCCCCACAGAACTCGCCGGTCATCCAAAAACCACACCCTAGTCTCTGGAACAGAGACTCCGGGCTACGGATGATGGTTGCACAGGCTTCGGGTGCCCCGAATACGGCGGAGCGATCCGCTCCGCGCACCTCGGACTCCCCTACCCCGGATACGGCGGATGGCGCGCGGCCAGCTCGTGGACCTCCGCCGCGATCGGGCTCACGTCGCCCGGCTCCCGTACGGCCGCTCCGAACAGGGCCGCGATCCGGGCCATGTCCCCGTCGTCCATCCCCTGGGTGGTGACGGCGGCCGTCCCCAGCCGGATGCCCCGGGCGTCCCCGTACGGCAGTGCGCAGGTGTCCAGGACCACTCCGGCCGCCGCCAGCCGCTCCCGGGCGGTGCGGCCGTCGACGCCGAGCGGGGCCGGGTCCGCGACGACGATGTGGGTGTCCGTGCCGCCCGTGGTGACCTCGAAGCCCTCCGCCTCCAGGCCGGCGGCGAGCACCCGGGCGTGGGCGACGACCTGGTGGGCGTAGCGGGTGTAGGCGGGGGTCGCCGCCTCCCCGAACGCGACGGCCTTCGCCGCCACCGTGTGCATCTGCGCGCCGCCCTGGGTGAACGGGAACACCGCCCGGTCGATCCGCTCGGCCAGCTCCGCGCCGCACAGGAGCATGCCGCCGCGCGGGCCGCGCAGCACCTTGTGCGTGGTGGCGCAGACCACGTCGGCGTACGGGACCGGGCTCGGCGCCGCGCCCCCGGCGATCAGCCCCATCGGGTGGGCGGCGTCCACGATCAGGTACGCGCCCGCCTCGTCGGCGATCTCCCGGAACAGCGCGTAGTCGGGGTGGCGGGGGTAGGAGATCGAGCCGCAGACGATCGCCTCGGGGCGGCGGGCGCGGGCCAGGGCGCGGAGCCGGGCGTAGTCGATCAGCCCGGTCTCCGGGTCGACCCCGTAGCCGACGAAGTCGAACCAGCGGCCGGAGAAGTTGCCCGGCGCCCCGTGGGTGAGGTGTCCCCCGTACGGGAGCCCCATCGCGAGCACCGTGTCGCCGGGGCGCAGCAGCGCGGCGTAGGCGGCGAGGACGGCCGAGGAGCCGGAGTGCGGCTGGACGTTGGCGTGTTCGGCGCCGAAGAGGGCGGTGGCCCGGCGGACCGCGACGCGTTCGGCGGCGTCCGCGTGCTCGCAGCCGCCGTGGTGGCGGGCGCCCGGGTACCCCTCGGCGTACTTGTTGGCGAGCGGGGAGCCGAGGGCGGCGAGGACCGCGGGCGAGGCGAAGTTCTCGGCGGCGATCAGCTGGAGGGTGGTCGCCTGCCGGCCGCTCTCGGCGAGCAGCACTCCGGCGAGCTCCGGGTCCTGGCGGAGCAGGGCGTCGAAGTCCTGGGGCAGGGCGTCGGGCGCGGGCGACACGGCTGCGGCTGCGGGTGCGGCGGGAGAGGTGACCGGCATGGGACGGCTCCGGGCCTGGAGGTGGGTGCGCCGGCGAGGGGTGCCGGTGTCCGTTCCAATGTAGGCCGGGGCCGGGCGCCGTGCCCGCTGTCGCGGGGTGCCGTACGCCGGTCGGCGCACCCGCCCCCGGTACGGCGGGGGCGGCTCCCCTTCAGTGCGGGGCGCGCACGCCGGTGAGGGCGGTGACGACGGGGTCGAGTGCCTGGTTGATCTCGTCGCCGATGGAGCGGAAGAAGGTGATGGGAGCGCCGTAGGGGTCGTAGACCTCGTCGGCCTCGGCGGTCGGGGCCAGCAGCCAGCCGCGCAGCGCGGCGGCGGCGCGCACCAGGGCGCGGGCGCGCTCGACGACGCCCTCGTCGAGCGGGTCGGGCAGGGTGGCCGGGTCTATGGCCCGCACCAGCCGGGTGAACTCCTTGAGCGTGAAGGTGCGCAGGCCCGCGGAGTGGCCCATGGAGATGACCTGGGCGCGGTGGTCGCGGGTGGCGGTGAGGACCAGGTCGGCGCGGATCACGTGCTCGTCCAGCAGCTCGCGGCCGACGAAGCCGGTGGCGTCCGCGCCGAAATCGGCGAGGACGACCTCGGCGTTGGCCTCCATGGGTGCGCCCTCGTGGCCCCAGGTGCCGGCGCTCTCCACGACGAGGCCGCCGCTGAGCGGGTCGCCGAGGCGGTCCACCAGGGCATGGCGGGTCAGCCGCTCGGTGATCGGTGAGCGGCAGACGTTGCCGGTGCTGACGTGGAGGATGCGGAAGGTGTCGGTCCGCCCCGCTATGCCACGCCCCTCGGGGGCGGTCAATTGGCCACCTCGAGGTCGGGGACCACCTTGCGCAGCTCCTCCGCGGAGAGGGCGCCGGCACGCAGCAGGACCGGGGTGGCACCGGTGACGTCGACGATCGAGGACGGCACGATGCCGGGCGTCGGGCCGCCGTCGAGGTAGACGGAGACGGAGTCCCCGAGCATCCCCTGGGCGGCGTCGCAGTCCTCGGGCGAGGGGTGCCCGGTGAGGTTGGCGCTGGAGACCGCCATCGGGCCGACCTCGGTCAGCAGCTCGATGGCGACCGGGTGCAGGGGCATCCGGATGGCCACGGTGCCGCGGGTGTCGCCGAGGTCCCACTGGAGGGAGGGCTGGTGCTTGGCGACGAGGGTGAGGGCGCCGGGCCAGAAGGCGTCGACGAGCTCCCAGGCCTCCTCGGAGAAGTCGGTGACCAGGCCGTGCAGCGTGTTCGGCGAGCCGATGAGGACGGGGGTGGGCATGTTGCGGCCCCGGCCCTTGGCGTCCAGCAGGTCCGCGACGGCCTCCGAGGTGAAGGCGTCCGCACCGATCCCGTACACGGTGTCGGTGGGCAGCACGACCAGTTCGCCCCGGCGGACGGCCGATGCGGCCTCGCGCAGGCCCGTGGTCCGGTCGGTGGCGTCGTTGCAGTCGTATCGCCGAGCCATCAGCCGGCCTCCTGGAGCGGGTACGGGTACGGGTACGAGTGGTGGTGCCGGGGGCCGGTCACGGCATGGCCTTGCGGGCGGTGGCGAACCGGGGCCGCTTGTTCAGGTCGGGGTGGTCGGCGGCGTCCGCCCAGCCCCGCTCCTCGGTGAAGATCCACGGCACCTGGCCGCCCTGGGTGTCGGCGTGCTCGATGACGACGAGGCCGCCGGGGCGCAGCAGGCGGTGGGCGGTGCGTTCGATGCCGCGGATGGTGTCGAGGCCGTCCTCGCCGGAGAACAGGGCCATCTCCGGGTCGTGGTCGCGGGCCTCGGGGGCGACGTACTCCCACTCGGTGAGCGGGATGTACGGCGGGTTGGAGATGACCAGGTCGACCTGGCCGTCGAGCTCGGGAAGGGCGCTCAGGGCGTCTCCCTTGTGCACGGTGACCCTGGACCCCTCGGCGTTCTTCCGCGTCCACCTGAGGGCGTCCTCGGACAGCTCCACGGCGTGCACCCGGGAGCGGGGGACCTCCTGGGCCATGGCGAGCGCGATGGCGCCCGATCCGGTGCACAGGTCGACGACGACGGGCTCGACGACGTCCATCGCGCGCACCGCGTCTATGGCCCAGCCGACGACCGACTCGGTCTCCGGGCGGGGTACGAAGACACCGGGCCCTACTTGCAGTTCCAGGTAGCGGAAGAAGGCGCGGCCGGTGATGTGCTGGAGGGGTTCGCGGGCCTCGCGGCGCGCGATCGTCTCCCAGTACCGGGCGTCGAAGTCCGTGTCGGGCACCGTGTGCAGCGCGCCCCGCTTCACCCCGTGGACGAAGGCCGCGAGTTCCTCGGCGTCGAATCGCGGTGAGGGGACACCGGCGTCGGCCAGCCGCTGGGTGGCCTGGGCCACCTCGGCGAGCAGCAGGTTCATCGCGGTTCTCCGTACGGGTTACGGGTGTGCGGGGCGGGCGGGTCGCTTACGCGTTGGCGAGCTTGGCGGCGGAGTCGGCGTCGACGCATGCCTGGATGACGGCGTCCAGCTCTCCGTCGAGCACCTGGTCCAAGTTGTACGCCTTGAAGCCGACGCGGTGGTCCGAGATGCGGTTTTCCGGGAAGTTGTACGTCCGGATCTTCTCGGAGCGGTCGACGGTGCGGACCTGGCTGCGGCGTACGTCGGAGGCCTCCTGCTCGGCGGCCTCCTGGGCGGCGGCCAGCAGCCGGGAACGCAGGATGCGCATGGCCTGCTCCTTGTTCTGGAGCTGGCTCTTCTCGTTCTGGCAGGAGGCGACGACGCCGGTGGGCAGGTGCGTGATGCGGACGGCGGAGTCGGTCGTGTTGACGGACTGGCCGCCGGGGCCCGAGGAGCGGTAGACGTCGATGCGCAGGTCGTTGGCGTGGATCTCGACGTCGACCTCCTCGGCCTCGGGGGTGACGAGCACGCCCGCGGCGGAGGTGTGGATGCGGCCCTGGGACTCGGTGGAGGGCACGCGCTGCACACGGTGCACACCGCCCTCGTACTTCATCCGGGCCCAGACGCCCTGGCCGGGCTCGGTGGCGCCGTTGCCGCCCTTGGTCTTCACGGCGACCTGGACGTCCTTGTAGCCGCCGAGCTCGGACTCGGTGGAGTCGATGATCTCGGTCTTCCAGCCGACGCGCTCGGCGTAGCGCAGGTACATGCGCAGCAGGTCGCCCGCGAACAGGGCGGACTCGTCGCCGCCGGCGCCCGCCTTGATCTCCAGGAGCACGTCCTTGTCGTCGCTGGGGTCACGCGGGACGAGGAGGAGGCGGAGCTTCTCGGTGAGCTCCTCGCGCTGCTTCTCCAGGTCCTTGACCTCGGCGGCGAAGTCGGGGTCGTCCGCGGCGTACTCGCGCGCGGTCTCGATGTCCTCGCCGGTCTGCTTCCAGTTCCGGTACGTGGAGACGATCGGGGTCAGCTCCGCGTAGCGCTTGTTCAGCTTGCGCGCGTTGGCCTGGTCGGCGTGGACCGACGGGTCGGCGAGCTTCTTCTCGAGACCGGTGTGTTCACCGATCAGTTCCTCGACCGCCTCGAACATTCGGGGGCTCCTGGTTGGTTGTGCGTCTGCGGGCCTGCTGGAGGGCGTACTGCCGGGTGGGGCGTCCGGCGGGGGTTCCCCCGCGCGCCCGACCGGAAAAAACGCCGGTTCCGACGCCCCCGGGAGAGGGCGCCGAGAACCGGCGCAGTGGCTCGCTACTTGCTGGCGGAGCCGGCAGCCTTGCCGAAGCGGGCCTCGAAGCGGGCCACGCGGCCGCCGGTGTCGAGGATCTTCTGCTTGCCCGTGTAGAACGGGTGGCACTCGGAGCAGACGTCGGCGCGGATGTTGCCGCTGTCGATGGTGCTCCGGGTGGTGAACGACGCACCGCAGGTGCAGCTGACCTGCGTCTCGACGTACTCGGGGTGGATGTCGCGCTTCAAGGTGTCTCCTAGTTTCGGGAGGGCGCCGGGTCGTCCGCGCGGATTGCGCGGCCGTGAACCGGGGCCGACGTACCAGTCTGCCAGGACCGGCCGTATCTCCCAAAACCGGGGGCGGGGCGCAGGTATTCCCCCACAGCGCGCGCACGGAGCGTGAGGGGGGCTACTCGACGATCTCCGCGGCCTCGCCCTTGTCGCCTGCCGACTCGTCGATGGCGGAGGCGGGGATCGGCCGGTCGTGCTGGAGGGCGGCCCAGACCTGCCGGCCGGCCTCCTCCTGCGGCAGGACCCGGTTCGGGTCCGCCGGGTCGTACTCCACGGGCAGGGTCACCATGTGGACATTCCTGGCGTCGAGCCCCTTGAGGCCGCCCGCGAAACCGGTGAGCTTCTTGACGGAGCCGAGTCCGGAGTCGGTGGTGACGGCCTTGGTGGCGGCGTCCGCGAGGCCGTAGAGCTTGGTGGGGCTGGTGAGCACCCCGACGCTCTTCGCCTGCTCCATCAGCGCCTTGATGAAGGCCTGCTGGAGCTGGATGCGCCCGAGGTCGCTGCCGTCGCCGACGCTCTTGCGCGTACGGACGAGGCCGAGGGACTCCTCGCCGTTCAGCGTATGGGTGCCCGGCTCCAGGTCAAGGTGGCTCTTGGAGTCGTCGATCGCGGTCTTCGTGGTGATCTCCACGCCGCCCAGTTCGTCGATGAGCTCCTTGAAGCCGGTGAAGTCGACTTCCAGATAATGGTCCATGCGGATGCCGGACATCGACTCGACGGTCTTGACCGCGCAGGCGGGGCCGCCGACCTCGTAGGCGGTGTTGAACATCGCCCGGTGCTCGGCGGGGACCTCGTCGCCGGTGGTGTCGCTCTCGCAGGCGGGGCGCTCTATCAGGGTGTCGCGGGGTATCGAGACGACGCTCGCGGACTTGTGGCCCTTGTCGATGTGCATGACCATCGCCGTGTCGGAACGGGCCGCGCCCTCGTCCTCGCCGTACTTCCCGTTGTCGCCGGAGCGCGAGTCGGAGCCCAGTACCAGGATGTCCTGCGAGCCGTCGTCCACGTCGTCGGGACGGTCGGTGCCGAGCTTGGCGTCGATGTCGATGCTGGAGAGGTTGCCGTCGAGCGCCAGGTACGCGTATCCGAGTCCGGCCCCGCCGACGACCACGACACCCGCCACCGTCCAGGCCGCGACGACCTTGGCACGGTGCCGGCGGGACGGTTTCCTCCGTCGGCTGCCGGTGCCGCGTATGCGGCCGGTGCTCCTGCTCTGCTCGCTCACGCGTCTCCTCGTCACTCCTGTTGCCCGTCTGCCCCCCTGCCGTGGTGTTCCACGCGCGGTCGGCCTCTCCCGGTGGGACGGCCGAAGCAGCAAGAAGGGTTGCATACGCGCCTGTGGCGCCCGTCGGAGGACGGGGGCCGCCGGACGCTCGGGCGAACGGCCGTGAGGCGGCGTTCACCTGGGGTTTCGTGCTCGGTACAGCGATGTGGCGGACGGTCCGGGGACCGGGGCCGCTGTGGCCAAGGTCTCGGCCGGCCGAGACAGGCCGGCGCGTCACGTTCGAGAGGGCCGCCGCACCCCGGTTCAGCCCGGCGAGGTCACCGCACAACGCGAAAACGCCCTCGTCACCGGGGTGACGGGGCGCTTTCGCGGAACAGCGGGAGACGTCAGTCGTTGCCGTTTCCGCTGCCCGGCGTCGTCTTCTGGATCTGGAGCAGGAACTCCGCGTTGGACTGGGTCTTCTTCATCCGGTCCAGGAGGAGCTCGATCGCCTGCTGCTGGTCGAGCGCGTGCAGCACCCGGCGCAGCTTCCAGACGACCGCCAGCTCGTCGGTGCCGAGCAGGATCTCTTCCTTACGGGTGGAGGACGCGTCGACGTCCACCGCCGGGAAGATGCGCTTGTCCGAGAGCTTGCGGTCGAGCTTGAGCTCCATGTTGCCGGTGCCCTTGAACTCCTCGAAGATCACCTCGTCCATGCGCGAGCCGGTCTCGACGAGCGCGGTGGCGAGGATGGTCAGCGAGCCGCCGTCCTCGATGTTGCGCGCGGCGCCGAAGAAGCGCTTCGGCGGGTAGAGCGCGGTCGAGTCGACACCACCGGACAGGATGCGGCCGGAGGCCGGCGCCGCGAGGTTGTACGCGCGGCCCAGACGGGTGATCGAGTCGAGCAGGACGACCACGTCGTGCCCCAGCTCGACGAGACGCTTGGCGCGCTCGATGGCCAGCTCAGCGACGGTGGTGTGGTCCTCGGCGGGACGGTCGAAGGTCGAGGAGATGACCTCGCCCTTCACCGACCGCTGCATGTCGGTGACCTCTTCCGGACGCTCGTCGACCAGGACGACCATCAGGTGGCACTCGGGGCTGTTGACCGTGATCGCGTTGGCGATGGCCTGCAGGATCATGGTCTTGCCGGTCTTCGGCGGGGCCACGATGAGCCCGCGCTGACCCTTGCCGATCGGGGCCACCAGGTCGATGATCCGCGTCGTCAGGATGTTGGAGTCGGTCTCCAGGCGGAGCCGGTCCTGCGGGTAGAGCGGGGTCAGCTTCTGGAACTCGGGGCGACCGCGGCCCGACTCCGGGGCCATGCCGTTGACCGAGTCGAGGCGGACCAGCGCGTTGAACTTCTCGCGCCGCTCGCCGTCCTTGGGCTGGCGCACCGCGCCGGTGACGTGGTCGCCCTTGCGCAGGCCGTTCTTGCGGACCTGGGCGAGCGAGACGTACACGTCGTTCGGGCCCGGCAGGTAGCCGGAGGTCCGGATGAACGCGTAGTTGTCGAGGATGTCCAGAATGCCCGCGACGGGGATCAGGACGTCGTCGTCGGCCACCTGCACATCGCTGGCGAAGTCGTCGCGCCCGCGACGGCCACGGCGGTCGCGGTAGCGGCCGCGACGGCCGCGACGGCCGCCCGCCTCGTCGTCGAAGTCGTCCTGCGGACCGTTGTCACGGTTCTGCTGGCCCTGCCCCTGACCGCCGCCGCCCTGGCCCTGGCGCTGCGGGCGCTGCCCGCCGCCGCCCTGCTGGCCCTGGTCGTCGCCCTTGCCGCGGCGGTCGCGCTGACGCTCACGGCGCTCGCCGCGGTCGCCCCGCTCACCACGGTCGCGACGGTCGCCGCGACGGCCCTCGGCCGTGTCGGCCGCGGCCTCGGCCTTGGCGTCGCCCTTCGGCTCGCCCCGCTCCTCGGTCTTCTGCTCGGCCTGCGGCTCCGCCTTGGCCTTGACCTCGGTCTTCGCCTCGGTCTTGGTGTCGGGGCTGCCCGCCTGCGCGGTCGCACGACGGCGACGACGCTCACCCGCGGGCTGGTCGTCGCTGGCCGGCTGACCGGGGATGTCGATCTGCTGCTGGGCCGCGTCCTTCTCGGCGGCGGCAGCGGCGGCCTCGTCCCCGGTGCGCGCCTTCGAGGTCGCACGGCGCTTCGGCTTGCTCTCCGCCTCGGCGGGGGCCTCTGCGGCCTTGGAGGAGGCCTTGGGGGCAGCGGATCCGCCACCCGCCTGCGCCTCCTTGATGACCTCGATCAGCTGGCTCTTGCGCATCCGCGCAGTGCCCCTGATGCCGAGGCCGGACGCGACCTGCTGCAGCTCGGCCAGGACCATGCCCTCGAGGCCGGTGCCGGAGCGGCGGCGCCGTGCGGTGGTGCCAGTGGCAGCACCTTCGGCGGGCGCGGCGCTGTCGACGCTCTTGTCGGCAGTCACGCCCATCAGATCGGTGGTGTCGCTCACGAAGGGTCCTTCCCTGGAGCGGACGTCGGCCTTCTGGCTCGGCGACCGGTTGTGCTGTCCGACTGCGGTCTGTTGATCTTGCTGGATCGCGGACCTTGCCGGGGCGGTGGTCCGCCGGGTGTACGGCGGAGAGATGAACGTGCGGGGTCCGGCGCGAGATCCCCCTGCTCGGCCCACTCCTGGACGAGCGAGGGGTGTCGTGCCGGTTCCGGAGCGTGCTCGAAACTGCTCAGGCAGGCTGCTCAGGCAGTTGGGGAGGCTCCCGGAAGAATGGTGGTCCCGGAGGGGGACACGAAGCAACGCGCCTCAAAGACGTCGGTTGCAGACTTGAGGTTAACACTACCGGCTCCAACAAACATTCCCCCTCTCGCTCACCGGTAATCACATGCGGTTACGCGGCCAGCGGCAGCACACTGGCGCCCGTCGCGTCGAGGGCCAGCCGGTTCGCGGCCCAGCCCTCGCCCGCCAGTCGGGCGACCTTGTCGGCCGAGCCTTCCTCCGTCAGCGCGAGGACCGTGGGTCCCGCACCGGAGATGACCGCGGGCACGCCGTCGGCGCGGAGCCGGTTGACCAGTTCCACGCTCTCCGGCATGGCGGGGCCACGGTATTCCTGGTGGATCCGGTCCTCGGTGGCGGCGAGCAGCAGCTCCGGGCGGCGGGTCAGGGCCTCGACGAGCAGGGCCGCCCGGCCGGCGTTGAGGGCCGCGTCGACGTGCGGGACGGTGCGCGGGAGCAGGCCGCGCGCCGTCTCGGTGAGCACCGGGCGCCCCGGTACGAAGACCACCGGGACGACGGATTCGGCGGGGTCCATCCGGATCGCCCGGGCCGCGCCGCCGTCCATCCAGGCGAGCGTGAAGCCGCCGAGCAGACAGGCCGCGACGTTGTCCGGGTGCCCCTCGATCTCGGTCGCCAGCTCCAGCAGGGCCGCGTCGTCGAGGCGGGCGTCGCCGCCCGTCGTCACGGCGCGGGCGGCGACGATTCCGGCGCAGATGGCGGCGGACGAGGAGCCGAGACCGCGGCCGTGCGGGATGCGGTTGGCGCAGACGATCTCCAGCCCGCGGGGCTGGCCGCCGAGCAGGTCGAACGCGGTGCGCAGGGAACGCACGAGCAGGTGGCTCTCGTCGCGGGGCAGTGTGTCACTGCCCTCACCTGCGATGTCGATGTGCAGCCCGGAGTCGGCGACCCGGACGACGACGTCGTCGTACAGCCCCAGCGAGAGGCCCAGGGCGTCGAAACCCGGCCCCAGGTTGGCACTGGTTGCGGGGACGCGCACCCTGACGGCGGCGGCTCGGAACGCGGGACCGGCCATCGGTCGGACCACTCCTTGTAAGGCGGCGGGGATGCAGTGCGGGTGGCTCTGCGGCGGCGGGGCGTGAGGGCGGTGCTGAGGGGTGGGGGCGATCGGCGGGGGTCAGGGCGTTGCGGGTCGCGGCTGTGCGGAGGGCTCCGAATCGGTGCGGGAATCCGGCGACCGGCCCGGCGGCCATGACGGGGACCGCGGGCGCGGCGGTCCGGCGGGCGGATGGGGTACAGCTTATCGAAGGAAGGTTCTGTGGCGACATAGGGCGCACAGGAGGCGCACGATGCGTGTCGCCCGCCTCGCATGCGCTCTCGCCCCGGAAAGGGGCTGGTTGAGTGGGTTGTCGCGGTTTCCCGGACCGGCCGCGGCGTGTGCCGACGCCCGGCCCGGGACCGGATCAGACGAGGCCGAGCTTCTCGGCGGCGGTGGCCGCGTCGACCGGGACGGTGACCGGCTGCGGTGCGCCCGCGACGGCCCAGTCGGGGTCCTTGAGGCCGTTGCCGGTGACCGTGCAGACGATGCGCTGGCCGGGGTCGACCTTGCCCTCCTCGGCGGCCTTGAGCAGGCCGGCGACGGAGGCGGCCGAGGCGGGCTCCACGAAGACGCCCTCCTGGGAGGCCAACAGCCGGTACGCGGACAGGATCTGCCGGTCCGTCACCTCGTCGATGAAGCCGCCCGACTCGTCGCGCGCGGCGAGGGCGTAGTCCCAGGAGGCCGGGTTGCCGATGCGGATCGCGGTGGCGATGGTCGACGGGTCCTTGACGACCTCGCCGCGCACGATGGGCGCGGAGCCGGAGGCCTGGAAGCCCCACATGCGCGGGGAGCGGGTCGAGACGGCGTCACCGGCGTACTCGGTGTACCCCTTCCAGTACGCGGTGATGTTGCCCGCGTTGCCGACCGGCAGTACGTGGATGTCGGGGGCGTCGCCGAGCGCGTCGACGATCTCGAACGCGGCGGTCTTCTGACCCTCGATACGGACCGGGTTGACCGAATTGACCAGCGCCACCGGGTAGTTGTCCGAGAGCGAGCGGGCCAGGGTCAGGCAGTCGTCGAAGTTGCCCTCGACCTGGAGGATCTTGGCGCCGTGCACGAGCGCCTGGCCCATCTTGCCGAGCGCGATCTTGCCCTGCGGTACGAGGACGGCGCAGACCATCCCCGCGCGCACGGCGTATGCCGCGGCGGAGGCCGAGGTGTTGCCGGTGGAGGCGCAGATGACGGCCTTCGCCCCCTCCTCCTTGGCCCGGGTGATGGCCATGGTCATGCCGCGGTCCTTGAACGAACCGGTGGGGTTGGCGCCCTCGACCTTGAGGTGCACCTCGCAGCCCGTGCGCTCGGAGAGGACCTGCGCCGGAACGAGCGGCGTACCGCCCTCACGAAGCGTGACGACCGGAGTCGTGCTCGTGACCGGAAGCCGGTCCCGGTACTCCTCGATGATGCCGCGCCACTGGTGGGTGCCCTTGCTGGTCATGGGTCCTTTACTCCCCTTCAACACGCATGATGCTGGCGACACCGCGCACGGTGTCGAGCTTGCGCAGCGCTTCGACGGTCCCGGAGAGGGCGGCGTCGGGCGCGCGGTGGGTGACGACGACGAGGGACGCCTCGCCGCCTCCGTCTGGACGTCCTTGCTGGCGGACGGTGTCGATCGATACGCCCTGCTCGGCGAAGACCGTCGCGACCTGGGCGAGCACGCCAGGCTTGTCGGCCACGTCGAGGCTGATGTGGTACCGCGTGACGACCTCGCCCATGGGGCTGACCGGCAGGCGGGTGTAGGCGGACTCACCGGGGCCGGTGGCCTCGCCCAGTTTGTTGCGGCAGACCGCGACGAGGTCGCCGAGGACCGCGGAGGCGGTCGGCGAGCCGCCGGCGCCGGGCCCGTAGAACATGAGCTGCCCGGCCGCGTCGGCCTCGATGAAGACCGCGTTGTACGCCTCGCGGACCGAGGCCAGCGGGTGGCTGAGCGGGATCATCGCGGGGTGGACGCGGGCGGTGACGGAGGCCCCGTCGGCGGCGCGCTCGCAGATGGCGAGCAGCTTGACCGTGCAGCCCATCCGGCGGGCCGAGGCGATGTCGGCGGCGGTGACCTCGGTGATGCCCTCGCGGTGCACGTCGCCGATCTTCACGCGGGTGTGGAAGGCGATCCCGGCGAGGATCGCGGCCTTCGCGGCGGCGTCGAAACCCTCGACGTCGGCGGTCGGGTCGGCCTCGGCGTACCCGAGGGCGGTGGCCTCGTCGAGCGCCTCGGAGTAACCGGCGCCACTGGTGTCCATCTTGTCGAGGATGAAGTTGGTCGTGCCGTTCACGATGCCGAGCACTCGGTTGACCTTGTCACCGGCGAGCGACTCGCGCAGCGGCCGCACCAGCGGGATGGCCCCGGCGACGGCGGCCTCGTAGTACAGATCGCGGCCGTACTTCTCGGCGGCGGCGTGCAGGGCCGCGCCGTCCTCGGCGAGCAGCGCCTTGTTGGCGGAGACGACGCTCGCGCCGTTCTCGAAGGCGGCGGTGATGAGCGCCCGGGCCGGCTCGATGCCCCCGATGACCTCGATGACGACGTCGATGTCGCCGCGCCGCACGAGCCCGGTGGCGTCGGTGGTGATCAGTGCGGGGTCGATGCCCTCACGGACCTTCGAGGGCCGGCGGACGGCCACGCCGGCGAGCTCGACGGGCGCGCCGATGCGCGCCGCGAGGTCGTCGGCGTGCGTCGTCATGATGCGCGCCACCTCTGAGCCGACCACACCACAGCCCAGCAGCGCCACCTTCAGCGGACGCGTACGCATCATCCGACCTCGTTTCTCATACATGCTCATTGGGGACCAGTCTCACTCACCGGACGGGAGTTCCTGACCCACGTCCGGATCCTGAGATGACTATTTCATCAGCCGACATCGAGACGCAGGAGATCTTCCTCCGTCTCGCGCCGGACGATGACGCGTGCCTCTCCGTCGCGGACCGCGACGACCGGCGGGCGCAGTGCGTGGTTGTAGTTGCTGGCCATGGAACGGCAGTACGCGCCGGTGGCGGGGACGGCGATCAGGTCGCCGGGGGCCAGGTCGGCGGGGAGGAACGCGTCCTTGACCACGATGTCGCCGCTCTCGCAGTGCTTGCCGACGACCCGGACCAGCATCGGTTCGGCGTCCGAGGCGCGGGAGACGAGCGCGACGCTGTACTCGGCGTCGTACAGCGCGGTGCGGATGTTGTCCGACATGCCGCCGTCGACGCTGACGTACGTCCGCAGCCCCTCCAGGGGCTTGATCGTGCCGACCTCGTACAGCGTGAAAGCGGTGGGGCCGACGATGGCGCGCCCCGGCTCGACGGAGATCCGGGGGGTGCGCAGCTTCGCGGCCTCGCACTCGCGGGTGACGATGTCGCTGAGCGCCTTGGCGATCTCGTGCGGTTCGCGCGGATCGTCCTCGGAGGTGTACGCGATGCCGAGGCCGCCGCCGAGGTCGATCTCGGGCAGTTCGACGCCGTGCTCGTCGCGGATCTCGGCGAGCAGCTGCACCACGCGGCGGGCGGAGACCTCGAAGCCGGCCATGTCGAAGATCTGCGAGCCGATGTGCGAGTGGACGCCGATGAGGTCGAGGCCGTCGAGGGCGAGGGCGCGGCGCACGGCCTCGGCGGCCTGCCCGTCGGCGAGGGCGATGCCGAACTTCTGGTCCTCGTGCGCGGTGGCGATGAACTCGTGGGTGTGGGCCTCGACGCCGACGGTGACGCGGATCTGCACCCGCTGGCGGACGCCGTGGCGCCGGGCGATGTGGGCGACGCGGGCGATCTCCTGGAAGGAGTCGAGCACGATCCGCCCGACGCCGGCCTCGACGGCACGCTCGATCTCGGCGACGGTCTTGTTGTTGCCGTGGAACGCGATGCGCTCGGCGGGCATACCGGCGTCGAGCGCGGTGGTCAGCTCCCCGCCGGAGCACACGTCGAGGTTCAACCCCTCCTCCTTCAACCAGCGCACAACGGCGCGGGAGAGGAAGGCCTTCCCGGCGTAGAAGACGTCGGCGTCCGGTCCGAAGGCGTCGGACCAGGCGCGGCAGCGGGCCCGGAAGTCGCTCTCGTCGAGGAAGTAGGCGGGGGTACCGAACTCCTCCGCGAGCCGGGCGACGGTCATCCCGCCGACGGTGAGGGCACCGTCGGCGTCACGGGTGACGGTGCGTGACCAGACCTTCTCGTCGAGGACGTTGAGGTCGGCGGCGGGCGCGGAGTAGTGCCCCTCGGTGAGGACGTCGGCGTGACGGGGGCCTGCGGGGTGTGCGGAGCGGCTCATCGTGATGCTCTCTCGGGTCTCTTCTGATCGCGTCAGAGGTGATCGGGCGCGCGGATGCCGAGCAGGGACAGGCCGCCTGCCAGCACCGTCCCGGCGGCTTCGGCGAGAGCCAGCCGGGCGCGGTGGGCGGCCGAGGGTTTCTCGTCACCGGCGGGCAGGGACGGGCAGGCGTCGTGGAAGTCGAAGAACGCCTGGGCGACGGCTTCCAGCTGCCGGGCGACCCGGTCGGGCGCGCGGTGACGGGCTGCTGCGAGCAGGACGCCGGGATGGTCGGCGATGAGGTCGAGAAGGGGGCGGGCCGCACCGTCGTGAGGGACGGGGCGTTCGGCGCCCGGGGCGTGCCCGGCATGCCGGCCGTACGCGGCGGGCCCGGGGTACGGGGCGGGCTCGGGGCACGGGGGGGGCTCGGCGGTGAAGCCGAGGCCGGCGGCCCCGCGGCTGAGCGCACGGGCCCTGGCGTGGGCGTACCGGACCCGGAAGAGCGGGTTGGCCTCGCCCTGGACGAGCAGTCCGGGGCCGAGGGCGGCACGGTCGTGCCCGGCGGGCCGCAGGAGCCCCCAGCGGGCGGCGTCGGACCCGAGCCGCTCCAGCAGCTCCGCCGCGGTGGCCCCGGCGGGGACGGGCCGGATCCCGGTGAGCGGTACGGGGGGCGTCCCGTGCGCGTCCACGGTGACGCCGAGGCGGACCCAGTCCGGGTCGGACGCCTCCTCGCAGCTGACCCGGACCCGCGCGCCCTGGGCGACGACGAGCCGGCGGACGGCGTGGGCGGTGACGGCGGCGCGGACCTCCCGCGCGTGGTGGAACTGGAGGATCTCGTCCCGGAGCGCGTCCCCGTGTCCGTACGCGAGGCCCTGTTCCCGGACGGCGTCGAGCACGGCCCGGTCGCCCGCGGCCGGTGCGTCGAGGGTGAAGCTCAGGAACCCCGGTCCGGTGATCTCGACCCGTCCGACGCCGGGTTCGGCGGCGACGCGCTCCCGCAGGATGCGGGCGACCTCCAGGGCGGGCAGCGCGGCGGGCCCGGCGAGCTGGAGCGCGACGGCGCAGGCGTAGTCCCCGCTGCCGCCGGGCCGGGTCCTCTCCACCCGCACGCGCGCGGGCACGGGTGCGCGCAAGGCATCCTCGTCGACCGCGCGGCGCACGGCGTGCAGCACGGTCCGGGAGAGGTCGGCGGGGGTCACGGGTCAAGCGTAGGTGAGAGAGGGGGGCACTCCGCGACCCGGTTTCGCCATCCGGTCGGCCGGACCCCGGCCCGACGCCCGGGTCGGCCGGACCCGGCGGGACCGCCCCGGTCGGCCGGGGACCGGTTCGCCGACCCGATCAGCCGGTGGAGCTCCCCGCCCGCCCGGCACCACGCCGGCCGTCCACCGAGGGCTCTTCCTCCCCCGTGACCAGCCGACGCATGATCCGCACCAGCTCGCTCGGCTCGAACGGCTTCGCCAGAAACGCGTCGACCCCGGCCGCCACGCCCGCGTCGACCTCGTAGGGCGTGCAGGCGCTGATGACGGCGATGGGAAGGTGACGGGTCCGGGGATCGGAGCGCAGGCGGGTGGCGGTCTCCAGACCGTCCAGCCGGGGCATCACGACATCGAGGGTGATCGCGTCGGGGCGGACCCGCTCGACCAGGTCCAGGCACTCGACACCATCGGCCGCGGTCACGACCTCGAAGCCCTCCAGCTCGAGATTGACCCTGATCAGCTGCCGGATGACCTTGTTGTCGTCGACAACAAGCACGCGGCCGTAAGCCCCTGGCACCCTTCGAGGGTAGGTCGGCCGGAGGTGCGGCGTCCGGGTTTTGTCCACTTCCGGCCCCGCGGGGTGGCCACGGCTTCCAGGACCGTCCGACCGGGAGGAAGAGGCGCGGAGGCACGGCGGAATACCTGTTCACGGACACCCCGTGGGAGCTGGTAGTGTTTCACCCGTCGCAGAGCAGCACCGCGATACGCCCCCGTAGCTCAGGGGATAGAGCATCGGCCTCCGGAGCCGGGTGCGCAGGTTCGAATCCTGCCGGGGGCACCATAGTTCAGGTGCCATGCAGGCCCTCTGATCAGGCATTCAGCCAGATCAGGGGGTCTGTTTCCATAGGTGGGCAGATGCCAGTGGCGCAGCCCCGGGACGGCCGCGGTGGGACTACCGAACCGGGTACGGCCGCCGGCGACGGCACCCGTGTGGCGTCCCCCCTCCCGCTTCGGTGCCCCCCGCCTCCGTCGTGGTGTTGGCGCGGCCCGTGTCACCGGGTGTCGGGAACGGTTCGGGTCCGGGCCGCGCTGTCTGCGCCCGGCTGAACCCGGGCCGGACGGCCGGGCGTCGTCGCTTTCCATGGCGGGCCGGTCACGCTGATGTGCCCATCGTGCTCGCGGGGGTCTGACAGGACGATCCGCCTCCGTTCCGACCGGGCCGCGTCGCAGGCGCGGGAGTATGGTTCAATCCGGCCAGACAGGCGCGAGACGGGAGGCTCGGTTCGTGCGAGAAGGCGACCGCAGGCGGGGCCCGCTGCGCACACGGAGCGGGGCCGCCGCAGCGCTCTCGCGGCACCGCCGAAGGGCTGCATCGGCCGGCCGTACCGTGATCCGCGGCCACTTGGAGTGGCTCAACGAGGCGAGTGCGAGCATCGGGACCACACTCGATCTGGAGCGCACGGCGCAGGAGTTGGTCGAGTTCGTCGTGCCCCGGCTGGCGGACGGCGGGGCCATCGATCTGCTCGAGTCGGTGCTGCGTGGCGAGGAGGGTGTGCGGGCCGACGCGCAGCCGACCGGCACCCGGGCCATCGCCGTGGCCGTCATCGACGCGCTGGCGCACCTGGAGCCGGACGCGGTCGGGGAGATCTCCGTCTACCAGGAGAGAGCGGTGGACCGCTGCCTGACCGAGCGGAAGCCTGTGCTGCTCGCCCGGTTGAGCGCCGACGACTACGGGTGGGTGGCTCCTACACCCGCAGCAGCGGCGCTGTTGCGCGACGGAGGGGTGCACAGCTACATGGCTGTGCCGCTGGTCTCTCGGGGCGTACTGCTGGGGGTGGCCGATTTCATTCGCGCGGGCAACAGGCCGCCCTTCTCCGACACCGATCTCGCGCTCGCGATGCAACTCGCCTCGCGGGCCGCTGTCTTCCTGGACAACGCGCGTCTGTACGGGCAGGAGCGGGAGCGCCTGGTAGCCCTCCAGCGCAGCCTGCTCCCTCGTGCCATGCCGAGCACACCGGGCCTGGACGTCGACGCCTTCTACGCCCCGCCGACGGACATGAGCGGCGTCGGCGGGGACTGGTACGACGTGGTGGCTCTGCCGGGCGGCCGGAGCGCCCTGATCGTCGGTGACGTCATGAACCATGGCCTGTCGGCCGCGGCGACCATGGGGCGGCTGCGTACGGTGGCGCGCACGCTCATGGCCCTGGACATCGCCCCCGAACACACCCTCGCCCGCATGGACCTGGCCGCCCGCGACCTGGACGACGACCAGGTCGCCACCTGCCTGTGCGCGGTCTACGACCCTGCGACCGGGGACTACACCGTGGCGAGTGCGGGGCATCCGCCACCGCTGCTGGTCGACGACGCGGGGTACGCCACGCACGTCGACGTGCCGCTGGGCGCACCGCTCGGCGCCGGCGTCATCCCGTACACCTCTGTCAGTCTGCCGGCGCCCGCGGGAAGCCGGCTCGTGCTCTACACCGACGGGTTGTTCAAGACCCGCACGGATGATGTGGACACCCAGTTGGAGAGGCTGCGCGACACCGTGTCGCGGATGGACCCCGCTCTCCTGGGCACTCTGGTGACGTCCGGGGCGGGGCCCGGCACCCGCTTCGACGAGGCCGTCATGCTGATGTCCACCAGCCGCCCCGTCCCGGGCGGGGGCGACGTCGTCGTCTGGGAGCTGCCGCCCGACGCCACCGCCGCTTCCGCCGCCCGTCGGCTGGTCAGGGAGCAGCTCGGCCGGTGGAACCTGGCCGGGCTGGCCGACACCACCGAGCTCGTCGTCAGCGAGCTGGTCGGCAACGCCCTGCGCTACGGAGGGGGCCCCGGTCAGCTACGGCTGCTGCGACACGACCGGGTGACCGTCGAAGTCACCGATACGGGAGCGGACCTCCCGCATATTCAGCCGCCGACTCTCAGCGATGAAGGCGGCCGGGGCCTCCAGCTCATCAACATGCTCTGCCGACGCTGGGGATCCTGCCGGACGCCCACCGGCAAACTGGTCTGGGCCGAACAGGACGTCACCGCCTCCGCTTCCGACCCCGACTGACGGGATCGGCGGTCAGGCCGCGCCGGCGGAGCGCGGTCCGGCTCGCCCCCGCGAGGTGGGCGGTCAGAACTTCCCGTTGACCGGGAGCCAGCCGGACCAGGTCTCGGGCTGGTAGAACTTGCCCGTGTCGCCGTCGTAGCGCAGGACCCGAAGACGTACGTTGCCGTCCTCGCGGTAGTCCTTGTTGCAGGTCGCCCAGGTGTCCACTCCCAGCTTGTTGACGCAGACCTCCTCGGCGCGGCCGTAGTCGGTGTAGACACCGACGGCCGCGGACATGCCGTCCTTCTTCGTGTCGCCCGCCCAGATGATGTCGCCGTTGTGCTGGAAGCACCCACTGGCGCCGTAGGCGACGGTCGAACCCAGGCACGCGCTCGACGACGGAGCGGCCGCGACCACGGCTTCCGCCTGGCCACCGGATGCCGCGCCTTCCACCGGCCCCATGGGTTCCACCGGTTCCACCGGGAAAGGACCGGTCTCCCCGGGCGGCGTGGCCCCGCCTTCGGCGATCCGTACGTCCGCCGGCATCCGGACTTCCTGGGGGCCCACCGGCACGTGGTCGGCCAGCGTCGGCGTCACGGTGACCACCGAGACCGCGAGTGCTGACGCGCCGGCGAGAACGCTCACCTTGGAGCGCCACTTTTCACGCATGCTTCACTACCCCCGCGCCTGACCCCTGTTGCGAGTCGTCAAATACCAATATGTGAACAGAGTGTGAGACTAAGAGATCGTCGTGACGGATGGAAGGGGCTTCCGTGACGCACGGGCCCCGTGGTGCGAACGACGCACACCCGGCAGGCACGCCGCAGGCACAGGAAGAGGGGCGGGCGCACCTGCGTGCGCCCGCCCCTCCTGGGTAACCGGTGTCACCGCACGGGAGGCCGCGCGGCCGCCTCCCCCTCGGCGATGGTGTGGAACGAGAGATCGAGGGCGCACTCCGCCGGGATCACGGCGGCGGAGGTCTCGCACACAGGGAGGCCCACCCCGACCCGGCCGTCCGTCTCGGGCGGACCGGCGCGACGCTCGCCCGTCTCGATGGAGCCCGCCATGCCCTCCACGGGAACAGGCGTCGCGGAGGTGGCGGGACGGGTGGCGTCGGCGGTGTCCGACGGGGACGAGCAGGCGGCTGCACCCGCCGTTGCGCACAGGACGAGTGCGGCCGAGACCGCGACGGTGCGAAAGCGCATGAAGACCCCCTACGCGGACGCCCGGACATTCGGGTCGTCAGTTGATCCACGGTGCCACAGCGGGCGAGGTGGGGGGCGGTAAACGGGTGAAGACGCGTCCGATCGCCGAGGCCGCCGACGGGAAGGGCGACAACGGCTCCGTGCGGCACAGGACGCACTGCCTCGGGAACAGCGGGAGGGATATGAGCCTGCCCGTCGACGAGAAGATGTCGGACGTGCCCCGCTGCAACGCAGGAGCGATGGCGACCGGACGGATCGAGGTCGTGAGCAGCGGGAAGCGCGATGATTCTCCGATGGACACCTCTCGTGAGAAGACTGCCGCCGTGCGGCCCGTGCGGCCCGTGCGGCCCGTGCGGCCCGTGCGGCCCGTGCGTCGCCGTCGGGTGCCGGTCGCACGCGCCGTCGCTCTCGCGCTCCTCACCTGCGTCGCCGCCACGATCGGCGTGTTCGCCCGGAGCGCCGACGAGGTGTCGTCGGACCTGACGGACCAGGAGATGACCTGCTGCTGGGAGGACGGAGCATCGCCCGCCTGGATGAGCGACCAGCTGGGCATCCGTGTTCCGGAGGGAGCATCGGACCGGCGGGCGGGCTACAGGACCGGGCAGCGTTACGACACCGGGCTGCTGTCCTTCGTCCTTCCGAGCGAGGAAGCGGAGACGTACACCGGCCGGCTCATCGAGAAGGACACGGTGATGATCGAGAACACCCACCCCGCGGAGAAGGGATACCGCCCCGCGGCCGCCTTCGGCCATCTCGGTCTTCCCGAGCCGGAGACGCTCGTACAGGGGCTGCGGCGAACCAGCCTCTGCCCCGATGACCTCATGACCCCGGAGGGCACGCACCTCCAGCGCTGCGTCGACCTCTTCGCCCACGAGCTCGGCGCGGGCACCACGCGGATCTATGTCCGGTCGACCGTCGAGCCACCCGTGACGCCTCCCGTGAACAAGGCTCAGTAAGCCTGCCGAGCCGGGCCGGCCTTCGAGGCGACCTCACGGAAACCACCGCCGGCCCTCGTGCGTGGAGCCGAACAGAACCGGGCAGAGTCAGAGTGACTTTTACGGCTCGACGGTGGGGGGACCGTTATGGAGTCCGACGATGGGTACGGGGCCGCGGGCCAGGGGCAGGGAGCCGGCGGGTCCGGGTTCGGCGGGCCTGTGCCACCTCCGCCCTCCCACGCGCCGGCCGTCGGGCCGCCGCCGCCCGGAGCGCCCCTGCGTGCGACCGGTGCCGCGCTGCTCAATCTGACCGGACTCGGTCTGGGTTACGCCCTGTTGGGGCGCTGGGTGCGGGCCGCGGTGTGCTGGGCGGCCACGGCGGTGCTGCTGTGGGCGGCGTTGCCGGCCGATCCGGACGGGGTGCCCGGGGGCGTTCTCGTCGGGTATCTGCTCGTGCTGCTGCTCGCCGCCGCCGACGGGGCGCGGATCGCCCGGCGTTCGGCGCTGGGCGGGGCGTGGCGGCCCGTACTGGCAGTCGGGCTCGGCGTGGTGCTGCTCGCCGTGCCGACGGGCGGAGCCGTGGTGTACGGCTCCGCGCGGGACGAGGCGCGGGAGCAGATGCTGCTGGACCGGCTGGCGGCGGGGGACGAGCGGGTCGCGGCGGCTTCGCGGCAGCCGTTCGGCTCGGCGAAGGACGAGTACGAGCGGGCGCTCGACGCCTATCGCGCGCTCGACGAGGACCATCCGGGCTCCCGGGCCGCGAAGCTCGTCCCGGACCGCCTGAAGGCGTACTACGACGCCGTCTCCGCCCCGTACGCGGAGAAGCGACTCTGTGAGGCCGTCGCACCGTTGACCCATCTGCGGACGCTGCCGGACTCCGTGGACGAGAAGCTGCTGGGCGCGCTCGCCGCGTGGCCCGACGAACCGCTCGCCGTTTCGTTGTACGGGTGCGGTGTGTCGCGTCTGGGCGGGCCGGGCGGCGGCGGCACGGAGCTGGGAGAGCTGTTGCGCACGTTCCCCGGTTCCGCCTCCGCGCGGCAGGTGGGGCCGGCGATCGGGAAGCGGATCAAGGAGCAGGTCGCGGCGGTGAAGGGGGCCGAGCCGTGTGCGGCCACCGAGGTGCTGCGGGGCCTCGGCGCCACCGCGTCCGGCCTCCCCGACGAGGGGGTGAAGGCGCTGCGCGGCGATGCCGACAAGGGTGTCGTGGACGGGGTGTACGCCTGTGGGGTCGACCAGTTCAAGGACGAGAAGTTCGGCGACGCGCGCACGACGCTGACCGATTTCGCGCGGACGTACAAGAGTGACGGGCGGGTGCGGCAGGCGAGGAACATCGCCATAGCCGCGGAGATCGCCGCCGACCGGCCGGCGGCGGGCAAGCGGCTGCCGCCGTCGAAGCGGCCCGGCGGCTCACGCATGGAGCTGGTCATCAGCAACGACGCGCCGAACACGGTCGAGGTGCTCTACACCGGGCCGGTCACCGGCACCGTCACGCTGAAGGCCTGCGCCGGCTGTGAGCGGTACAGCGCCTCCGAAGGCGCGCGGCGGGCTTGCGGGGCGAGTGGCAGGAACTACCCGAAGGCCCGGCTCCGGCTTCCCGCCGGTGAGTACCACTTCCTCTACAAGCACGGCACGGGCGCGACCGCGCGGGTGGACAGCTACTCCTCCGGGACGAAGGTCCAGCCGGGCTACTCCTACACCAGCTGCACGTACGTCATCGAGCGGAGCCCGTTCGACCTGGATCTGCCGCAGCTTCCGGATCCGGTCCAGCCGGTGCTCAGCCCTTGGGGCGCGGGCTCTTCTCGATGACCCGGCCGTCCAGTTCGGCGGTGAGATAGGCGCCGCCGTGCGAGTCGGAGACGTAGACGCGCAGCACCGGGCGGTCTTCGTGAAAGGGCGAGGAGGGGTCCACGATCACGTAACGGCTCTCCGGTTCGTCGACGTTGAGCGTCTTCTCCGCCGTCTTCAACAGGGCGGGCAGCGCGTCCCAGTCGACGGAGTCCAGGTCGATCGTCGTGGACCCGGACGGCAGGGTGCCGCCCATGTCGTTGTTCCTCGCCCGGCCGTCGCGGTAGCTGAAGCGGTCGTACAGCGCGGCGTTGGACTTCAGCGGCGCGTCGGCGGAGGCGTGCTCGCCGTAGAGGGTGAAGTCGGTGACCTTCGTCCCGCCCATGAGGGGCTTCATCGCCTCGATCGCCGCCCGTGCGCCGTCCGGGGTCAGCAGGTCCACGGTCTCCGGTGCCTCCTCCCCGGTGTCGCCGGTGTCACCGGACCCGCCGGCGTCGTCGGCCACCGGGTCCGGCGCCTGAGTGGAGACCCGAGGGGCGCTCGCCCGGTCGCGCGGGCGGTCGTCGTTGTCGGAGCCCCGGGACGAGAACGGGTCGGCCGTCCAGAGGATGGCGCCCGCGATCACCACGGCCGAGACGACGGACGACGCGGCGCTGATCCGCCAGACCCGGCGCTCGACGCGGCGGCCGCGCTCGTGCGGGGCGTCGTAGGGACCGGTGGCGGGCCGCTGGTTCGGGTCGCCGCCGGGTGGGGGCGTGGGCGTGGCAGCGGCGGGCGGGAAGCCGTGGCCCTTCGGGACGCGGTCCTCCGGGCCCTCGGGCGAGGAGGGCGGGGCGAAGGACCCGCCGGGCCGGGCGGACTCCGGATGCTCTGGGTCGGACACGGGTGACGGGGGCGGCACGGACCCGGACGCGGGTCCCGGCCGGGGCGGCGGCGTGGCGGCCGGCTGCGTGGGCGTGCTGTGCACGGACCCGGGGTGCGCGGACGCGGGGTGCGCGGACGCGGGGTGCGCGGACGCGGGGTGCGCGGACGCGGGGTGCGCGGACGCGGGCCGCTCCCGTACGGGCTCCGTGGGCGTCGGGGTGGGGCTCCCGCCCGTGCGCGCGGCCTCGGCCAGCAGGCGGTCGAGGGCCTCGGCGTCCGGGCGGGCCGGGATGTCCCTGGTGAGGAGTGCGTCGAGCACCGGGGTGAGGGATCCGGCCCGTACCGGCGGCGGGATCTCCTCGTCGAGCACGGCTGCCAGCGTGGCCAGGGTGGTGGCCCGGCGCAGCGGGTGCCGGCCCTCGACGGCGACGTACAGCATCATGCCGAGGGACCAGAGGTCGGAGGACGGGTCGCCCTCGGTGCCCCGGATCCGCTCGGGGGCTATGTAGTCGGGCGAGCCGATGAGGGCGCCCGTCATGGTGAGGCTGGTCGACTCGCGGATGGCGGCGATGCCGAAGTCCGTGAGGACCGGGCGGCCGTCGGGGCGCAGCAGCACGTTGGCGGGCTTGACGTCGCGGTGCTGGATGCCGGCGGCGTGGGCGGCGCGGAGGGCGGAGAGGATGCCGCGTCCCAACTCGGCGGTGGCGGCGGGTTCCATGGGCCCCTGGGCGAGCCGGTCGTGCAGGGAGGAGCCGGCCACCAGCTCCATCACGATCCACGGGTAGCCGTCCTCGCCGGGGTCGACGATGTGGTGGACGGTGACCACGTTCGGATGGTCGACCCGGGCCAGGGCACGGGCCTCGCGCAGCACCCGGGCGCGCAGGGTGCGGGCGCCCTCGGGGTCGTACTCCGCGAGCGCCGGGTCCGGGGGCCGTACCTCCTTGAGGGCGACATCGCGGTGGAGCGCCTCGTCGCGGGCCCGCCAGACCATGCCCATGCCTCCGCTGCCGAGCCGCTCCACCAGCGTGAAGCGGCCGTCGATCACCCGTCCCGAGGGGGCCTCTGCGCTCATGGCCGTAGCGTACGGGGGCGTGCGGGAGCGGGACAGCGGGGCGGTACGGACGGCCGGGCGGCAAGAGGCCATCGACCGTGATCCGTCCGCAGGGGCGACGCCGGGCCGCGTCGTCCTCGGGCGGCGTCCCCGTCAGGCCGAGGCGCGTTTGCGGGAGGACGCGGTCTTCTTCGCCGCCGTGCCGCCGCCCGACGACGTCCGCTTCTTCGCCGTGGTCTTCTTCGCCGTGGACTTCGTCGGCTTGGACTCCTTCGCCGTGGACTTCGTCGGCGTGGTCTTCTTCGCCGTGGACTTCGTCGGCTTGGACTCCTTCGCTGTGGACTTCTTCGCGCCGGTGGACTTGGGGGTGGACTTCTCCGGCGCGGAGCTTCCGGAGCGGGTGACCGTCTTGCCGGTCGGAGTGCGGTGGGTGGACTTCTGCGCGGCTCTGGTGGTCTGCGCGGTCCTGGTGGTCTGCGCGGTTCTCCCGGACGCCTTCGACGATGTCTTCTTGATGGGGTGGACGTCGGCCATGTCGCCGCCGGCCTCGCCCGCTCCCTCGTCGTTCTGCGCTTTCCTGGCCGCCCGCACGCTGTTCTCCAGGGCCGCCATCAGGTCGATGACCTTGCCGCCGCCGGTGTCCTCGGGTTCGGCCGGGAGCACGCTCTCGCCGGAGGCCTTCGCGGCGACGAGCTCCTCCACCGCCTCCCGGTAGTCGTCGTGGAAGCTGTCCATGTCGACTTCACCGAGGGTGTCCATCAGGGTGTCCGCCAGGTCGAGTTCGGCGTCGCGGACCGTGACGTCGCCGTCCGGGGCCGCGTCCTGCGGAGGGCGGATCTCATCGGGCCACAGGAGGCCGTGCATGGCGATCACGTCGTCCACGACACGGAGCATGCCGAGCCGTTCGCGGCCGCGCAGGGCGTACTTGGCGACGGCCACCCTGTTACTGCGCTTGAGGGCCTCGCGGAGCAGGGTGTACGGCTTGGCAGCAGGCACTCCGTTGGCGGAGAGGTAGTACGCCGCGTCCATCTGGAGGGGGTCGATCCGGTCGGCGGGCACGAAGGCGACGATCTCGATCGTCTTCGCCGTCGGCAGCGGGAGCTGGGCGAGATCCTCGTCGGTGACCGGGATCATCGTGCCGTCGGCGTCCTCGTACGCCTTGCCCATCTCGCCGCCGGAGAGCTCCTCCTCATCCAGTTCACAGACCTTGCGGTACCGGATCCGGCCACCGTCGGCGAGGTGGATCTGCCGGAAGCTGATCGAGTGGTTCTCGGTGGCGTTGATCAGTTTGATCGGGATACTGACCAGCCCGAAGGAGATCGCGCCGTTCCATATGGACCTCACCGTTCACCCCTTGCCGACCGTTGAGCACCCTGGAGGCGCTGAAGACGCTTTGTCATGTTTTCGTGTGATTCTTATCGTATGACGCCGATCACCGAGGTGGAGGGGCGACGGGTCTCGCTCAGCAATCTCGACAAGGTCCTGTATCCGGCCACCGGGACGACCAAGGGAGAGGTACTGCACTACTACGCGGCCACCGCGGGCGGCGTGATCCTGCCCCATCTGCGCGATCGCCCCGTGTCCTTCCTCCGCTACCCGGACGGACCGGACGGCCAGGTCTTCTTCACCAAGAATCCGCCGCCCGGTACGCCCGCCTGGGTGGGGACCACCGCCGTTCCGCGGAGCGAGGACCCGGGGGCCCGGCAGGTGGTCGTGCGGGATCTGGCCTCCCTGATGTGGGCGGCCAATCTGGTGGTGGAGTTCCACACCCCGCAGTGGCGTGCGGACGCGCCGGCGATCGCCGACCGGATGGTCTTCGACCTGGACCCCGGTCCCCCCGCGACCGTCGTGGACTGCTGCACGGTGGCGCTCTGGCTGCGGGAGCGCCTCGCGGCCGACGGGCTGACCGCGTACGGGAAGACGTCCGGGTCCAAGGGGATGCATCTGCTGGTCCCGCTGGAGCCGACCCCGTCCGGCGAGGTGTCCGCGTACGCGAAGCGGCTCGCCGTGGAGGCGGAGGCAGCGCTGCCGGGGCTGGCCCTGCACCGGATGAAGCGCGCCCTGCGGCCGGGCAAGGTCTTCGTCGACTTCAGCCAGAACGCGGCGGCCAAGACGACGGCCACGCCCTACACCCTGCGCGCCCGGCCCGAACCCACCGTGTCGGCGCCGGTGACCTGGGACGAGATCGCGGAGTGCCGGGAGGCGGGTGCCCTGGTGTTCCGGGCCGGAGACATGGCCGCCCGGCTGGACCGGCACGGCGATCTGCTCGCGCCCCTGGACGACCCGCGACAAGCGCGTCCACTGCCCGCATGACACACCCCGGTTCACGGGGATCCACAGCCGTATCGTCTTGACCGGGTCATGACCTGGTTACGGCGCCAGGAAAGGCCACAAGTGGCGGGTGGATTGTCGGACCCGTGGTGCACACTCTGCGCAGGCGCTTTCTCCAGGGCGCGCCGGGAGGGGTGTGGCGGACAGGGCGTGCCACGGGGCGCGCCGGTCCGGGCGCTGTCGTGATCGTGGGGAGGGGATGGCGTGTTCTCGGGGATCGACGAGGTCGACTGGGCCTCGATGGAGCATGCCTACGGGCCTGCCGACGATGTGCCGGGGCTCCTGCGGGGGCTCGCGTCCGAGGATCCGGCGGAGCGCGAGGCGGCGCTGGACGGTATGTACGGCGCGGTGCACCACCAGGGCGATGTGTACGCGTGCACGCTCGCCTGCATCCCGTTCCTGTTCGAGCTGGCCGTGGACCCGGAGGTGCAGGACCGCGGCAGCGTGGTCGAACTGCTCACCAGCATCGGCGGCTTCGACCTCGACGAGGACGACGAGGCGGAGATCGACGAGGACGAGATCGAGGGCGCCGCCAACTACGCGATGGCGGCGGCGGCGGTCACCGCGGGCGCGGGGGTCTTCTTCGAGCTGATCGCCGACGAGGACCCCGGCGTGCGGCTCGCGGCCCCGCTGGCGCTCGCCACGCTGCACCGCCACCCCGTGCGGGTGCTCACGCTGCTGCGGGAGCGGCTGCCGGTCGAGCCCGACGAGGAGGTGCGGCTGGCTCTCGTGGAGGCGGCCGGGCGGGTCGCGCTGCGGCATCGGCCGCTGGCGGGGCGGGTCGCGGAGTGGCTGGGCCGGCTGGCGTCGCGGTCGCACTCCCCCGGGCTGCGGCTCGCGGCCCTGGCCCAGCTGGCGCGCTGTTCGCCGGACGGGCTGCCCGGCGATGTGGTGCCGGTGGTCTCGGGGTTGCTGCGCGAGATGCGTTCCCCGCCGGAGGGGGACGCGGCGGAGGGGGACGGAACGGACGGGGACGGGACGGATCCCGACCGGGACCCGGACGCGGAGCCGGTGGATCCGGACGCGGAGCCGGTGGACGCGGAACCGGTGGCCGCCGCAGAGGCCTGTCGCGGCGAGCAGGTCGCGACGCCGACGCTCGTGGGGCAGTTGCGGTCGCTGTCCGCGCAGGAGAGCGCCGGGCGCGGCACCCCCTGGGCCGCGGATCTGCTGCGCACCCTGCACGTCGGCCTCGACGACCGGGTGGGCGACCGCACGGCGCTGCTCGCCGACCAGTTGCGCAGCCCCGACCGCCGGCAGCGCATCGACGCCGTCCGGATGAGCGGCGGGCTGATACGGGCCTGGCGCGGCCCCTACGAGGAGCTGGTGGCGCTCGTCGGCGATCAGCTGTCCGACCCCGAGCCCCGGCTGGCGGAGGCCGCGTCCCATGTGCTGGAGGAGTTGTTCGGACTCGCCGCGCCCGCCGCGGACGCCTTGGCCGCCCGGCTGGCCGACCGTCCCGGGGACTGGGTGAAGTCCTGGGCCAGCGGTCCGCCCGGCCTCGGCTCCACCGTGAAGGCCCTGGCGCGCCTCGGCGACGCCCGGGTGGTGCCCGCGCTCGCGGCGGCGTTGGAGCTGCCGCAGGTGGCGCACGACGTGGGGTTCGCGGTGGGTCATCTGGGGGCGGCTGCCCAGCCGCTCGCCGGGGCGCTGCGGAGGAGGCTCGCGGAGGTGGAGCTGGACGAGGGGGCCTACGACCGGGCGAGCCCGCTGCTGGCCGGGCTGACCGGGCTGCGGGCGGGCGAGGCGACGCCCGAGGTGCTGCGGGTGCTGCGCGGTGCGCCGCAGTACCGGGGCGAGTGGCTGCGTACGGCGGCGCTGCGGGCGCTGGGTTCGTTCGGGCCGGCGGCGCGGGAGGCCGTCCCGGAGCTGCGGGCGCTGGTCAGCCGGCCGGGGACGGCCTCCGCGACGGAGGCGGCCGAAGCGTTGTGGGCGATCTCCGGGGACGCCGATGCGGTGCTGCCGGCGCTGATCGAGGGCCTCCAGTCGCACCAGGTGCACGAGCGGCGGGCGGCGGCGGTGGCGCTGGGGTCCCTCGGGCCGCGCGCCGCGGTGGTCGCGCCCCGGCTGCGCGGGCTGCTGGCGCACGAGGAGCTGTGGCTGCGGGTCGACGCGGCGATCGCCCTGTGGGAGGTGTCGGGCCGGTCGCAGGAGACGGTCGAGGCGTTGCTCGCCGGCTGGGAGCGGAGCCGCCATGTGCGGGTCCGGGTGGCAGAATGCGTGGCACGGATGGGGCCGGTCCCGGAGGGGTCGGCCGCAGCACGCGTCCTGCGGAGCGAACTCGCCTCCGTACGCCGTCACAACGCGATGGACGGCGGGTACGGCAGTCATGACATCCACGAGGACGAGAAACTCCTGGCGCTGTGCCGACAGGCACTCCGGGGGACGGGGAAAGGAACCACGGCATGATCATTTTCGGCACCAAGGGCTACCTCCACCAGCTGGCCATCCTGACGATGGTGTGCGGCTGGTGCGGCAATCCGGCGGCGCACACGCTGCGCAAGCGGGTCACGAAGTTCACGCTGTTCTTCGTGCCGCTGTTCCCGTTCTCGACGAAGTACGCCACGCAGTGCACGTTCTGCGGCGGGGAGCGGCAGATACCCAAGGAGGAGGCGGACCAGCTGCTCGCCCAGGCCGCGGCCGGGCAGGACGGCAACGCCCACGGCCAGGCCCCGCAGCAGCCCGGTTTCACGCCTCCCGGACAGAACCCGTACCAGCGCTGACCGCGTACCGGCGCTGGGCCGTACCGGCCCTGATTCCCTGTCGGCACTGAAGCCGCGGCCCTCCTGACCGCTCCGGCCCCGTGCCCGCGGGGCCGCGTACGTTGCACAGGGGTACGAAGTCGACATTGCGCACGGTCGTCCGATTAGGGTGTGAGACCGCTGTGTCGTCCGCCGTCGTAGAGGAGGCGAGCCTTGCGCCCGCACCGCGTCCCGGCGGCGCCCCGTACCGCCGCGTCCGCCCTCGTCGCGCTCACCCTGCTGTCCGGCTGCGGCGCGGCCGGCGGGCTGAAGAGCGCGGGGGACGCGCCGTCGGCCGTGGAGCCCAAGAGCCTCTGGCCGGACCTGCCGCCCGCCTCCGCCGCCCCGTACGACTACGGCGAGGGCGAGACCGCGCGCATCCCGGGGATCCGGGTGACCGGCGGCGATGTGCGGCGGCTGGACCCGGTGGCCGTGGCACAGGCCGGGCTGCGGGCGCAGACGGACCGGGGCAGCGGTCTGGACGAGCTGCCGGACGGGACGGTCCGGCACATCGAAGCGTGCCGGACCGCCCCGGACGACTGCCCGGTCCTCCCCCCGTACTACCGCGACCTGACCGGTGACGGCAGGGACGAACTGGTGCTCGGCATCCGGATGCCCGACCGGCAGCTCGCCGTGCGCGTCTACATGCCGGACGAGGGGCGGCTGACCCGGATCATGTCCACCTACGACGCCGTCATCAGCGTGGAGCTGGCGGGCCGGGACCTGATCATGCGGGCCCCCTCGGTGATCCCGGGGTACGAGTACCGCACCGCGTGGTCCTGGGACGACCGGCAGCGCGCGATGCTGCCCACCCGGGACGAGATCCTGCGGACGCCCGAGCACCGGAAGGCCCCGAAGCCCACCCCGGAATCCTCCTCGCCCGCCACGGGGACGCGATGAGGCGGCGCCGGTTCCGCTCGCCCCCCTGGACCGCGAGCCTCACCTGGAAGTCCGCGGTGTTCCTGACCGTCATGTGCTGCACCCTGGCCGCCCTCCTCGGCTTCCTGGTGCACACGGCGTTCACCCGGCAGACGGTCGAACAGGCCCGGGAGAAGACGCTGAGCCGGCTGGAGGTGGTCACCGACGCGTACGAGGCCGGGGAGCCGCTGCCCCCGGGGTCGGGCATCGACCCGCCGGGCCTGCCCTCCTCGCTGCGCGCCCTGGCCACGGGCGGCGAGCGGGGCACCGTGGTCGCGGACGGACCGCGGCGGCCGGACGCGCGGAGCGGACCCGCCATGTGGGCGGCGGGTCCGGCGGACGGGCGGGCGCTGGCCACCTGGACGGACTACAGCCACAGCGCCCGCACCATCGGCGGCCTGGACCGGGCGATCGTCGGCTCCTCGCTGCTGGCCATCGCCGCGACCCTGCTCGTCGGCCTGTTCGCCGTCGGCCGGGTGACCCGCAGGCTGCACCAGAGCGCCCGGGTGGCCCGCCGGATCAGCGCGGGCGATCTCGACGCCCGGGTGCACGACCCCCGGACCGCGCGCCCGGTCCGCGCCCAGGACGAGGTCGCGATCGTGGCGGGCGCGCTCGACACCATGGCCTCGACCCTCCAGCGCAAGCTCCAGACCGAGCAGCGGTTCACCGCCGACGTGGCGCACGAGCTGCGCACCCCGCTGACCGGTCTGTCGGCCGCCGCGGAACTGCTGCCGCCGGGCCGCCCGGCTGAGCTGGTGCGCGACCGGGTGCGGGCGATGCGGGCGCTGACGGAGGACCTGTTGGAGATCTCCCGGCTCGACGCCCGTACCGAGGAGGTCGACCTGGCCGTGCACGAACTCGCACCGGTGGCGGAGCGGGTCGTCCGGGCGTCGGGCACCGACACCGAGGTGCGGGTGACGGGCGCGGCCCGGGTGGAGACGGACCGGCGGCGCCTGGAGCGGGTGATCGGCAATCTGGTGGCCAACGCCCATCGGCACGGGCGGCCTCCGGTGGTGCTCAGCGTGGACGGCGCGGTGGTCTCCGTACGCGACCACGGCCCGGGGTTCCCGGCGTATCTGCTGGACAGCGGGCCGCAGCGGTTCCGCACGGACGGTGCGGGCAAGGGGCACGGTCTCGGGCTGACCATCGCCCTCGGCCAGGCCCGGGTCATCGGCGCCCGGCTGGACTTCGGCAATCCGCCGGACGGCGGGGCGCTCGTCCGGATGACCCTGCCGGAGTACGAGCGCCTCGACGACGGTGACGCCGACGGGAATCCCGGTGGTGACGGGGGCGGGGGCCCCCTGGACGACCCGGACGGCTCAACGCGTGAGGGCCCTCACGCAACGTGACGCGTTGCGGACCGTGTGTGGCGAATTTAGCGTGACGAGCACGAGCCCAGCTCGTGTCCCCCACGGCCCCTTCCTCATCGCATGGAGGCAGCATGTCCCCCCTGTCCCGCCCCTCGCGGCTCCGCCGGCTCGGCCTCTGCGTCGCCACCGGCACGCTCGCGGCGCTCACCGCCGCCGCTCCCGCCGCACTGGCGGCCGACCCCCAGCCCGTCGGACAGCGCGCGGAGGCCGCCGCCCCGGACCCGACGTCCGACGAGCTCTCCGCCTCGGCGCTGCAGCGCGAGCACGAGGCGCAGCAGAAGCAGGCCCGCGAGGAGGCGCAGAAGCAGGGGCAGACGAAGCCCCAGGCGCCGAAGCGGACCTACAAGGGACGCGTCATCGCCAAGCCGTACCTGCTGCTCCGGGACAAGCCGACCCGCAGCAGCCGCATCGTCGGCTCGGCCGAGTACGGCGAGATCGTCAACATCTTCTGCAAGACCGAGGGCGACAACGTCGACGGCAACAACCGCTGGTACCTGCTGACCAACGGCACCTGGGCCTGGGGTTCGGCCCGCTACATCGAGAACATCGGCGCCGCGCCGAAGTGGTGCTGACCTCGCGTCACCCGCACATCCGCCCGCCCGTGGAGCCCGGCCGTGTCGCCGTCGGCTCCCCGGGCGGGCGCATGCCCGACGGGCGCCGGCCCGGACCGAGGCACGGCGGGCGCGGTGGACAAGCCACAGGCGCGGCGGGCACGACGTGCACGGCAGGGTGGCGAAAGGTGTGACATAAGGGAAATATCGCGCACCTCTTGCTACGTTGCGGGGCATGACCGCAACGACGGCGGACGCTCCCCCGCCCGAGCTACGCCTGCCCAAGCGGCGCGGGGTGGAGCTCACCCTCCTCGTCGGAGGCGTCCTGATCTCCGTCCTCGGCTACGCGGCGGTCGGCCTGGCCCACGACGGCACCGTGCCTCCCGACGTCGCCGGGTACGGCGCCGGGCTCGGCACGCTGGCGCTGCTCGCCCATGTCGCGGTCCGCTTCCGGGCCCCGTACGCCGATCCGCTGCTGCTGCCGATCGCCGTCCTGCTCAACGGCCTCGGCCTGGTGCTGATCTACCGGCTCGACCTGGAGACCCCCAGGGACCAGGCCGCGCCCACCCAGCTCGTCTGGTCCACGCTCGGCGTCGCCCTGTTCGCGGCCGTGGTGGTGCTGCTGCGAGACCACCGCGTGCTCCAGCGGTACGCGTATCTCTCGGTGGCCTCGGCGCTCGTCCTCATGACCGTGCCGATCTTCTTCCCGGCGGTGAACGGGGCGAAGATCTGGATCCGGATCGGCGGACTCTCCTTCCAGCCCGGCGAGTTCGCCAAGATCCTGCTCGCGGTGTTCTTCGCCGCCTATCTGGCCGCCAACCGCAACGCGCTCGCGTACACCGGCCGCACGTTCTGGAAGCTGCAACTGCCCTCCGGACGGGTGCTCGGGCCGATCGTGGCGATCTGGCTGCTGAGCGTCGGGGTGCTGGTGCTGGAGCGCGATCTGGGTACCTCGCTGCTGTTCTTCGGGCTCTTCGTCATCATGCTGTACGTGGCGACCGGCCGGACCGGGTGGATCGCGGTCGGGCTGCTCCTGGCCGGCGTCGGCGCCTTCGTCGTCGGCTCCTTCGAACCGCACGTCCACAGCCGGGTGCAGGACTGGCTGGACCCGTTCGCCTCGATCGACGCGGGGCAGGGGCCGGGCCAGCTCGCCCAGTCGCTGTTCGCCTTCGCGGCGGGCGGGATGCTCGGGACCGGGCTGGGCGCGGGCCACTCCATCCTGATCGGCTTCGCCGCCAAGTCCGACTTCATCCTGGCGACCGCGGGCGAGGAGCTGGGCCTGAGCGGGCTGACCGCGGTCTTCCTGCTCTACGCGCTGCTCGTGGCGCGCGGTTACCGGGCCGGGCTCGCGCTGCGCGACCCGTTCGGGCGGCTGCTCTCCATCGGCCTGGCGTCGATCCTGGCGCTCCAGGTGTTCGTGATCGCGGGCGGGGTGATGGGGCTGATCCCGCTGACCGGGATGGCGATGCCGTTCCTCGCGCAGGGCGGCTCATCCGTCGTCACCAACTGGATCATCGTGGCGCTGCTGATCCGGGTCAGCGACGTCTCGCGCAGACCCCACCCCGACCAGGCCGAGACCGGGGTCATCGCCGCGGCCGTGGAGGAGGACCGGTGATCCGGTACATCCGGCGGGCCGCCGCCTTCTGTCTGCTGCTGCTGGTGGCGCTGCTCGTCAACGCGGCCCGGATCCAGGTCTTCGAGGCCGACGAGCTGGACGACAATCCGGCCAACCGCCGTAACACCATCGCCCGTTACGACCAGCCGCGCGGCAACATCCTGGTCGGCGGCCGGCCCGTGACCGGCAGCAAGGAGACCGGCGAGCAGCTCAGCTTCGAGCGCACCTACCTGCACGGCCCGCTGTACGCCCCGGTGACCGGATACGCCTCGCAGACGTACGGCACGACGCTCATCGAGAACGCCGAGGACGCCGTCCTGTCCGGTACCGACTCCCTGCTGGCGCCGCTGCCCTTCTGGAACGAGTTCACGCGGGGCCGGCAGCCGGGCGGCGATGTCGTCACCACGATCAGGGCGTCGACGCAGCAGGCCGCGTACGACGGGCTGCGCGGGCGGCGGGGGGCGGTCGCGGCGCTGGATCCGTCGACGGGCGCGATCCTGGCGCTGGTCTCGACCCCCTCGTACGACCCCGAGCGGCTGTCGGGGACCGGTTCCGCGGTGACCGACGCGTGGGCCCGGCTGAACGCCGCCAAGAGCCTGCCGATGCTCAACCGGGCCATCCGGCAGACCTATCCGCCGGGCTCCACCTTCAAGATCGTGACGGCGGCGGCGGCCCTGGACGCCCGGGCGGTGACGGACGCCGACGCGCGCACGGACACCCCGTCGCCGTACGTCCTGCCCGGTACGAGCACGACCCTGCCGAACGAGGCGAGGGGTTGCGACCAGGCGTCCCTGGCGGACGCGATCCGGGTCTCCTGCAACACCGTGATGGCCCACCTCGGGGTGGAGGTCGGGCTGGACGGGATGGTGGAGACGGCGGAGAAGTTCGGCTTCAACGACACCGGGCTGCGCATCCCGTCCGGGGTGGCGAGGAGCAACTTCGACACGGACATGAGCGACGACCAGCTCGCGCTCTCCTCGATCGGTCAGTTCAACACGACGGCGACCCCGCTCCAGATGGCGATGGTCGCGTCGGCGGTGGCCAACGGCGGGGATCTCCGCCGCCCCCATCTGGTGGACCGGGTGACGACCGACGACGGGGACACCGTCCGGCAGGAGGGGGCCGACCCGTACGAGCGGCCGATGAGCCCGTCGACGGCCGTGCAGCTCCAGCGGATGATGGTCGACGTGGTGGAGAACGGCACCGGGGCGAACGCGGCGATCGACGGGGTGAAGGTCGGCGGCAAGACCGGTACCGCCCAGCACGGCGTCGACAACTCCGGGCTGCCGTACGCCTGGTTCATCTCCTGGGCCCAGGCCCCCGACTCCGGCCGCCCGGCCGTCGCGGTGGCGGTGGTCGTGGAGGACGCCGCCGCCGACCGGGACGACATCAGCGGGGGCGGCAGCGCGGCCCCGATCGCCCGGGCCGTGATGGAGGCGGCGTTGGAGGAGTAGCCGGGGCGCGCGCGGCGGCGCACCGGCAGACTGGGCCCATGACACGGACGACCTCGGCGGTGGCGCGGGCCCTGGAGCGGATCGGTCGGCTGGACCCGGCGCTGCACGCGTTCGTCGAGGTCTGGCCGGACGGGGCGCTCACCCGGGAGCGGGAGGCCGTGGCGCGCCGGCTCCCCCTGGGCGGACTGCCGTTCGCGGTGAAGGGGCCCTCCGGGATCCGGTCCTTCGCGGCCCGTCGGCTGATCGCGGCGGGCGGCTCCCCGGTCGGTGCGACCTCGGTGCCCGGGCCCGGCACCCACTGGCAGACCTGGGGCCTGGGCGCGCACGGCCGCACGGTCAACCCGTGGCGGGCGGACCGTACTCCGGGCGGCTCCTCGGCCGGGTCGGCGGTCGCGGTGGCGGCGGGGATGGCGCAGCTGGCGACGGGCAGCGACGGGGCCGGGTCGGTCCGCATCCCGGCTGCCTGGTGCGGGGTGTTCGGGCTGAAGACGACGAACGGGCTGCTCCCCTCCCCCGACCGTTCGGGGCTGGCCTCTGCCGGGGTGCTGGCCCGGTCGGCGGCCGCGGCGGAGCCGTACCTGCGCCAGGTGCTGGACGGGTACGAACCGGTCGCCGCCCCCGCCCTGCCGCTGCCCGCCGTGTACAGCGAGGACCTCGGCTACGCGGAGGTGGACCCGGAGGTGGCGGCCGTCGTCCGGGCGGCGGTGGACCGGCTCGTCGCGACGGGGACCGTACGCCTGCTGGGGCGCGAGGCCGCACTGCTCGACCCGGCGGGCGCCTGGACGGCGATACGGGGCGGCTCGCCCGACGACCCGGAGGCGGCACGGGTGCGGCGGACGAACGACGAGCGGCTGGCGGGGCTGCTCGCCGGCGGGGCCCTGCTGCTGACCCCGGTCACCCCGAACCGACCGCACGGCCACGAGGGCCCGGGGGACCTCTACTCCACGGCGCTGACCTGGGCGTTCAACCTGAGCGGGCATCCTGCGGCGAGCCTGCCCGCCGGGTTCACCGGGGACGGCTGCCCGGTGGGGCTCCAACTGGCGGCGGCGCGGGGCACGGACGTCCGGCTGCTCGCCGCGGCCCGCGCGGTGGAGGACGCCCTGCCCGCCGCGCCGGTGCCGCCCGCCGCCGGGCGGGCGGCGGCGGGGCGCTGACCGGCAGGGGGTCTCCGGTTCCGGGCTCCGGTCAGCCGATCGGCTTGCGGGCCTCCTCGCGGACCTTGGCCGTCTCGGCCGCGACGGCAGCGAGGTCGATGGACCTGGCGTCCTTGAGCACGCTCTCCGGGCGGATCACCGCGATCATCGCGGCGGTATTGTCGTCGCCCCAGGCACACATGGGGATGTTCGCGACGCCGCCGGCCTCGTTCGACTGCACGACCTGGCACTCGATCGTGATGCCGTACCCCTCGGGCGTGAACTTCTCGGCGGGCACGACGAGCTTCGCGCCGTCGGCCTCCGCCGCCCCCTCCATGATCTTTCCGCGCATGAAGCCGGGGCTGGCCAGCCGCCCGTACATCCCCGACAGCACCAGGGCGCCGCCCTTGGCCGACGTGTAGTGCGCGACGACCGCCTCGCCGTCCCGGATGCTGGGGTCGGGAGTGTCCTCGATCTCCTTGCCCTCGGTCTCCGACAGGTCCTGGCCCAGGCTGAACTCGCCGCCCAGGAGCTTCTGCTGCACGACGATCCGGTACTCCGCCTTCGGGTACGCCAGGTCGGTCCCCTTGTCGGCGAGCTGGGTGACGCCGTAGACGATCGCCCCGGCCACCACCATCGCGCCGACCGCGATCCCGACGATGAGCCCGGTCCGCTTCCCGCGCGGCGGCGGGCCCTGGGGCGGCCAGCCGCCGGCGGCGCCGGGGCCGCCGGGTATGCCGGGCCGGCCCCAGCCGCCCTGCTGAGGCGGGGCCGGGGGCTGCTGCGGGTAGCCGTGGGGCGGTTGCTGCGGCCCGGGCCCGGGCGCGGCCGGCGGCGCGCCGTAAGGGCTCTGGCCGTAGGGGTTCTGGGGGGACGGCGGCCCGTACGGGCCCTGCGGCGGGTGCGGCGGGGTGGTCATGCGCTCACCGTACGACACGTTTGCGAACGGAATTTCGATGCGACCGGTATCGGTATCAGGTCGAGAACATCCCGCCCCGAGCAGCCGGCCGCCCATCGCCTCACCAGCCACCTCACACCTCCTCAGCCCAGTTCCTCGGCCTGCCCCCTCCCGGCCCACTTCCTCGGCCTGCCCCCTCCCGGCCCACCGACTCAGCCCAACGGCTCGCGCCTGCGCAGCCAGTCCTCCGGCGCCCCGGCCGTCCCCGTCGCCGCCCCGACCACGCCCCCGGTGATGGCGCACGTGGTGTCGACGTCGCCGAGGCCCTCCGCGGTCGCCCAGAGCGCCGCCTCCAGGTCGTCCCCGTGACGGGTGGCGGTCCACAGCGCGAAGGGCACGGTGTCGTCGGCCCGGATGCGCTGTCCGTTGCCGAGGAGGTCCGCGGCCACCGACGGATCCGTGGTGAACGGCGTCCGCGCGGCGCGCCGCACTCCGTCGCGTACCGGCCCTTCGGGCGTCCGGTCCGCCACCGCGTCCAGCGTCAGTTCGCCGCGCGCCGAGAGCGCCGCCGCCACCGCGACGGCCACCGCGCCCGCGATGCCGTCCGGGTGGGCGTGGGTGACCTCCGCCGACAGCGCGGCCTGTGCCGCGGCATGGTCCAGGTCCTCGTGGAACCGGGCCCCGAGCGGCGCGACCCGCATGGCCGCGCCGTTGCCGAGGCTGCCGCCGTCGAAGAGTCCGGGGGCCAGGGTCCGCCAGTCGGCCGGGGCCTGAAGCAGTTGGGGCAGCAGGAGGTGCATGCCGTGGCCGTAGCCGCGGGCCTGGTCGGCGTCGAAGGCCAGGGCGTAGCAGAGGGCCAGGTGGTCCTGGTTGACGTGGCCGTGCTCGTCGAGGGAGCGGGACAGCGCGAGCGCAAGGGCCGTGTCGTCGGTCCAGTGCCAGCGGGGCTCCGGCGGGGTGCGGCGGGCCCGGATCTCGTTCACGGCCCGCCGGGGCTCGCGGAAGAGCGGGAACCAGCGCTCCCCGAACGCGTCGCCGAGCGCGAGGGACTCGAGGCTGCGTCGGGCGGCGGCGCGACCGGCGGCGGTGGCTGCGGGCGGGTTCGTCGTCATACCCGCATCGTGACGGCCGGGAGCCGATGGCGTACATCCATTATCGGCCTCGGGGCGCCCGCACGCCGAGCAGGGCGGGTCGCGCAGGGGCCGGCGCACACTCACGGCCCCCGCACCGTCCCGCGCCCCCTCAGGCGGCGTCGGCCGCGCCCTCCTCGATCGCCTCCGCGACCTCCGCCACCCGGGCCCCCTCCTCGGCGGCGAAGCGTTCGCGGTCCAGCTCCTCGGCTATCTCCTCGTCCCTCGACATCAGCAGGTCGAGGTCGGAGTCGCCGAGTTCGAGGACGCCCATGTCGACGTAGGCCTTCTGGAGCCGCGGGCCCCACAGGCCGATGTCCTTGACGCACGGGACGATCCGGCTGAACAGGAGCTTGCGGAAGAGCTGGAGGAACTCGGAGTGTTCCGACAGGTCCTTCGCCTCCTGCCTCCCGATGCCGAAGTTCTCCAGGACCTCGACGCCGCTGAGCCGGTCGCGCATCAGGTAGCAGCCCTCGATGACGAACTCCTCGCGCTCGCGGAGTTCGGCGTCGCTCAGCTGCTTGTAGTAGTCGCGCAGCGCCATCCGCCCGAAGGCGACGTGCCGGGCCTCGTCCTGCATCACGTACGCCAGGATCTGCTTGGGCAGCGGCTTGGTCGTGGTGTCGCGGATCATCCCGAAGGCGGCCAGCGCCAGGCCTTCTATCAGGACCTGCATCCCGAGGTAGGGCATGTCCCAGCGGGAGTCGCGCAGGGTGTCGCCCAGCAGCCCCTGGAGGTTGTCGTTGACCGGGTAGAGCATGCCGATCTTCTCGTGCAGGAAGCGGCCGTATATCTCGGCGTGCCGGGCCTCGTCCATGGTCTGCGTGGCGGAGTAGAACTTGGCGTCCAGGTCGGGGACGGACTCCACGATGCGCGCCGCGCACACCATCGCGCCCTGCTCGCCGTGCAGGAACTGGCTGAACTGCCAGGAGGTGTAGTGCTTGCGCAGCTCGCCCCGGTCCTTCTCCGTCAGCTTCGCCCAGTGCGGGGTGCCGTACAGGGTGAGCGCCTCGTCGGGGGTGCCGAGCGGGTCGGCGGGATCGACCTCCAGCGACCAGTCGATGCGCTTGTTGCCGTCCCACTGCTTGTCCTTGCCCTTCTGGTAGAGGGCGAGGAGGCGTTCGCGTCCGTCGTCGTAGTCCCAGCTGAACCGGGCGGCTCCGGTGGCCGGGACCCGCCAGACCGGTTCGGCGGGCGGAGTGGTGTAGAGGTCATGGGTGGACACGGACGGCTCCTTCGCCTCGACTGGCTCGACTGGCTCGACTGGCTCGACCTGATGAACAAGTTCCATGGCACCGAGGGCAGTTGAGTGCGCGCGAGCTGGTGCACCGGCCGCCTCTCCGGCAGGTTCACATGGTGGTAGACAGCGAGTCAACAAGTCGTACGGAGTCGCGTCCAAGGGATTGACGGCCTTGCTGACAGACAGTCTCATAAGAGGTGACCGCCGGTAACATCCGTTCCCGGCAACCCCCGTGTGAGGTGCTTCCGCCATGACACCCGTCACCGCTCGCGATGCCACCGTGCTCCGCGACGCACTCGGCCCGCTCCGCGACCGCGAGCAGGTCGCCCTGCGGCTGCTCGAATCCTCGGCCAAGCACTCCTTCGACCCCGACACCGAACTCGACTGGGACGCGGCCGTCGAGGAGGGCAAGTGGTTCTGGCCGCCGGAGTTGCTCTCGCTGTACGGGACCCCGCTGTGGGACCGGATGTCCGAGGAGCAGCGCCTGGACCTGTCCCGCCACGAGGCAGCCGCGCTCGCCTCGCTCGGCATCTGGTTCGAGATCATCCTGATGCAGCTGCTGGTCCGGCACGTCTACGACAAGCCGGTGACCAGCAACCACGTCCGCTACGCGCTCACGGAGATAGCCGACGAGTGCCGGCACTCGATGATGTTCGGCCGCATGATCGACTGGGGCGGCGCCCCGACGTATCCGGTGCCGCGCGTCTACCACAACCTCGCGCGGGTCCTGAAGACCGTCTCCACCACCCCCGGTTCGTTCGCCGCGACCCTGCTCGGCGAGGAGATCCTCGACTGGATGCAGCGCCTGACCTTCCCGGACGACCGTGTGCAGGCCCTGGTGCGGGGTGTGACCCGGATCCATGTGATCGAGGAGGCCCGGCACGTCCGGTACGCCCGTGAGGAGCTGCGCCGCCAGATGGTGACCGCCCCGCGCTGGGAGCGGGAACTCACCAAGGTCAGCTGCGGCGAGGCGGCCCGGGTCTTCGCCGTCTGCTTCGTCAACCCGCAGGTGTACGAGAACGTCGGCCTGGACCGCCGTGAGGCCGTCGCCCAGGTACGGGCCAGCGGCCACCGTGCGGAGGTGATGCAGTCCGGCGCGAAGCGGCTCACCGACTTCTTCGACGACATCGGGCTGCTGAACGGCGTCGGACGCCGGCTGTGGCGCGGCTCCGGGCTGCTGGCCTGAAAGCCGTGCGGACGGAAACGAAAGCCGTGCGCGCCGGGAGCGCCGGGGCCCGTGGGCCCGGCGTCATCCGAACGAGAGGCCTTAGGGTCGGTGGCATGACCTCCACCGCCGCAGTCCCGCCGCCCCGGGCGACGTACCGCAGGCTCAGCGTCGAGGAGCGCCGCGCCCAGCTGCTGCTCGCCGCGCTCGGCCTCTTCGCCCATCGGGCGCCCGACGAGGTCTCGCTCGACGAGGTGGCGGTGGCGGCCGGGGTGTCCCGGCCGCTCGTCTACCGCTACTTCCCGGGCGGGCGGCAGCAGTTGTACGAGGCAGCGCTCGGCTCGGCGGCCGACGAGCTGACGCTGTGCTTCACCGAACCGCCGACGGGCCCGCCCATCGAGCGGGTCGCCCGGGTGCTCGACCGCTATCTGCGTTTCGTCGACGAGCACGACACCGGGTTCAGCGCCCTGCTGCGCGGCGGCAGCGTCGTGGAGACCTCCCGCACGACGACGATCGTGGACGGGGTGCGACGGGCGGCGGCCGACGAGATCCTGCGCCACCTGGGGCGGATGGGCGGGGCCGGGGAGCAGCCCGCCGGGCCGCGGCTGCGGATGATGGTGCGCAGTTGGATCGCCGCCGTCGAGGCGGCCTCGCTGATCTGGCTGGACGACGGGAAGCGGCCGGCCGCGGCCGAACTGCGCGGCTGGCTGGTCGACCACCTGATCGCCCTGCTCGCCGCGACCGCCGCCACCGACCCGGAGACCGCGACGGTGGTGAGCGAGTTGCTGGCCCTGGAGAGGGCCGACGGCCCGGCCGGACAGCTCGCGGAACGGGTGATTCCGGTCGTCGCGGAGGCGGCGCATCTGCTGCCCGCCGCCACTGCGTCAGACTGACCGGGTGAAGAGCGAGAACACCCCTTTCCGAGGCGGCCCCCTGGACGGCCGGGTCCTGCCGGTCCTGCTCGGCCCGACCGGCCATCCGCCGAAGTGGTACGAGGTCCCGGTGCCCTCGCCCGACGGCGGCCCCGCCACGGTGTACGCCTACCAGCGGGTCCCGGCCGGCTACACCAAGCGGCTCGGGCTCCAGCGCGGCTGGGTGTACGAGTACGCCCCCGGGGGCCGCGAGCACCGCACCCTCAAGTGGCCCTGGTCCAGGACTCCCCCGAGCACCCCGGGCCGCGACTGAGCGGCGGGCGGCCGCCCGTGGGGCCCAGGCCCTAAGATCGACGGTCAGGCGCCGGAGGACGAGTCACCCGGTCGCCGTAGGACGGTCACAAGGGGGGTGCGCCATGGAGGCGCTGCGTCAGGACGATCCACGCCGCTTCGGCCGTTTCACCGCGCTGGCCCGCTTCCACGAAGGCGCGAGCGCGGTGCGGTACGTGGCGCGGGACACCGCGTCCGGCGAGGTGGTCCTCATCACCGCCGCGCGCCCGGAGCTGGCCGGCGTACCGGCGTACCGCCGCCGCTTCCAGGCCGAGGCGCGCACCGCCGAACGCCTCGCGGGCGGCTGGGTGGCCGCGCCCCTTGACACCGGCGAGGAGCCAAAGGCCCCGGTCGAGGGGCCGGAACCCCTGTGGACGGCGGCGGGTTACGTCCCCGCGCTGCCGTTGGCCGAGGCGATCGGGATCGCCGGTCCGCTGGACGAGCGGGCCCTGCGGATACTGGGCGCGGGCATCGCGGAGATCCTCTCCCGGGTGCATGCCGCCGGGGCCGTGCTCCAGGGTCTGGCCCCCGGCACGGTGCTGCTGGCCGCCGACGGCCCCCGCCTCACCGCCTTCGGCCCGCTGGGCGCGGCGGCCTCCGCCCAGGCCGGGCCTGGCGGCCAGCTCTCGGTGCGGCTCGGCTATCTGACGCCCGAGCAGATCGAGGGCAAGGAGGTCTCCGCCGCCTCCGACCTGTTCGTGCTGGGACTGCTGCTGGCGTACGCGGCTACGGGGGCGACCCCGTTCACGGAGGGCCCGGCCGAGGAGGCCGCCCGCCGGATCGCCGGGGACGAGCCCGAACTCGACGCCGTACCGGAGGCGTTGCGCGAGCTGATCACCAACTGCCTGGCGAAGGACCCGGCCGAGCGGCCCACCGCCGGCACGGTCGCCGCCGAACTGGCCCTGGAGGGCGCGGCGGCCCTCGCCCGGGGCGGCTGGCTCCCCGAACGGCTCGCGGCGGCGGTCGCGGACCAGGAGGCGCGGGTTCTGGCCCTGGAGGTGCCGGAGGAGGGCCCGGAGCACGGGCCGGAGGGGGCCGCCGGGGCTGCCGGGCCGGAGGAGGGCGCTCAGCCGGAAGGGGCCCTGGAACCCGAGGACGCCCCTACCGCCCCGGAACCGCAGGACGCCCCCGCGGCCCCTGAGCCGAAGGACGCCCCTACCGCCCCCGAACCGGACGACGCCCGGCCGCTGCCCGCGCCGGCGGTGGACGCGCCCGCGCCGCAGGCGCCCGCCGCGCCGGTCTCCGCGGGTGGCGGGGACATCGAGGAGGACCGGGGCACCACCCGGTTCCTCAACACCGGGCCGCGGCCGCCGCGGAACGACCGTCCGACGACCCGGCTCGCGCTCCCCCACGAGCTCACCGCGCCCCCGGGGGCCGCTCCCGCCCCGACGCCCCACCCGTCGCCGCCCGCCCTGCCCGCCGGATCCGCCCTGCCCGCCGCCCCGCAGCAGCCGGGCCATACGTACGGCGCTCCCGCCCCGTATCCCGCGGCGGCGCTCCCGGCCGGGCCCGCCGGCCCCGGTGGCGCGGGCGGGGGCCCGATGGTGTCGTTGCCGCTGCCTCCCGCACCGGCCCCGGCACCCGACCCCGCCGCGAGCCGCCGGACCCTGCTGACCATCGCGGCGGCGGCCGTCGGCGGGCTGATCGTCGGCGGCGGTTCGGTCGCCGCTCTCGGGTCCGGGGACACCGCGGTGGCCACGGACGACAAGCCCTCGCCGAAGCCCCGCCGCACGCTCCCCGGGCAGCCCCCCGAGCCGCGCTGGATCTACGCGCACCCGGCCTCCGAGGCGCCGCCGCTCACCACCGCCGTCTGGCGGGACAAGCTCCTCGTGATGACCAGCGAGAGCCGGGCGAGCGCCGTGGACCTGCGCACCGGCAAGCGGCTGTGGCAGCGCGCGGACGCGGCGAAGGGGCAGGCCGCGCTGGCGGCGGGCGCCGATCTGGTCTTCGTGGCGAGCCCGACGGAGTTCCTGTGGCTGTCCCCGAAGAACGGCAAGGTCGCGCACCGTGAGCGCTACACGGATGCCTTCGGCGACCTGCCGGGCCTCGTCGTGGGGCGGCTGGCCGGGAGTTCCGGGCCGGTCATCTGGTTCACCGGTTCGCACACGGTCACCGTGGAGGCCCCGAAGCCGAAGAAGGGCAAGAAGAAGGGCAAGGACAAGGAGGTCGTCCAGGCCTACTTCTTCGCGTACGACATCGTGCGGCGCAAGGAGCTGTGGCGGACTCCCGTGCCCGCGGGCCGCGCCCCGGGCACCCCCGCCTACCGGGTGGTCGTGGAACGCTCCGCCGACGTCCTCGTACGGCAGGACGCGGTCAGCCTGACGGCGGCCGAGGTCAAGGCGGCCAGGAGGAAGGGCTCCGTCCGCTCGTTCGACCGGAAGACCGGCAAGCTGCTGTGGACCAAGCAGTACGGCGCGGCCTCTCCCGAGGCGGCCACGGCGGGCGACGAGGAGGGGTCGCTGTACACGGCGGTCGGCAGGGATCTCCAGGCCTTCGAGACGGACACGTCAAAGCCGCTGTGGCGCGTCGAGGGCAGCGACGGCTCGGTGTTCGGCACCCCGCTGGTCGCCGGGTCCCTGATCCACACCACCGAGCGCAGCCGGCTGGTCGGCGCGGTGGACCGGGAGAGCGGCCGGCTCGTGTGGCGGCGCTCCACCGAGGTGCCGGGCATCGGGAACGCCCCGTCGCTCACGCTCAGCGGCAGCGAGAAGACTCTGCTCGCCGCCGACGCCGTCCAGGTCACGGCGTTCTCGGCGGCCGACGGCGAGCGGCTGTGGAAGTTCCAGGACATCGGGTCGGCCGATCCGAAGGGGGCGACGGTGAGCGCGTCGTACCGGGTACTCGCCGCCGGGGAGACCGTCGTCGTCCAGCGGGACAGGTCCTTCTACGCCTTCCCGGTGGCCTGAGGCCCGGACCGTCCGACCTTTCTCACTCCCACCACCGCCGTCCGGGGGGTCCCCCGGACGGCGCGCTGCCCGGTGCTTGCATCACCTGACACCACATGACCGGATGATCGGATTCGCCCATTTATGGACGAGCCCGTAGCCGGGCTACGTCTCCGTCACGGAGGTGTTGTCGTGTCAGGCAGACTCCTGCGCGTGGTCTGCACGACCGCGCTGGCCGCGGCGCTCACGGTCTACCCCGCCACCGCCGCGCCGGCCGAGCCGGGCCCCGTACCGTCCGAGGAGGCCTCCGGAACGGCGGGGTCGGACGCCCCGGAGGAATCCGACGCGTCCGAGCCGGCGGGGGAATCCGAGGCGTCCGGCCCGGCGGAGGTCGACGCCCGGTCCGACGCGGCGGACCCCGACGCCGGGACCGACGCGGCGGAGGTCGACTCCGAGACCGCGCTCGGCGCGCCCGAGGCGCCCAGGAGCGTCGCCGCCCTGCTGCGCGAGCTGCAGACGCGCTACCAGGCGGCGGAGGAGGCGACGGAGACCTACAACGCCACCGCGGAGAAACTGAAGCAGCGGACCGCGCAGGTGAGGAAGGTGACCGCGGACCTGGCGAAGGCGCGGGCTGCGCTGGAACGCAGCCGCGGGGAGGCCGGGCGGCTGGCCCGGGAGCAGTACCAGGGGCGTACCGAGTTCTCCGCGTACCTCCGGCTGCTGCTGTCCCGCAACCCCCTGCGGGCCCTGGACCAGACCCATGTCGTGGGACGGCTGGCCGCGAACCGCGCGGCGACGGTGGACCGGCTGACCGACGACGCCCGGCGGGCCGACAGACTGGCCGCCGCCTCCCGCGAGGCGCTGGACCAGCAGAGGAAGCTGGCCGACCGGCAGAAGAAGCAGCGCGACGCCGTGCGCGGCAAGCTGAAGGAGGTGGAAGGGCTGCTGGCCACGCTCTCCGAGGAGCAGATGACCCAGCTCACCGCTCTCGAACAGCGGGGCGTGGACGAGGCGCAGCGCGACCTGGTGGCCTCCGGGGCCCTCAGCTCCACCCGGCGGCCCACCCGGCAGGGCGGGGACGCCGTCGCGTACGCGGTCCGGCAGATCGGCAAGCCGTACGTGTGGGGGGCCGAGGGTCCCGATTCCTTCGACTGCTCCGGGCTCACGTCCCAGGCCTGGTCGGCGGCGGGGCGGACGATCCCGCGCACCTCGCAGGAACAGTGGAAGCGGCTCCCGAAGGTGCCGGTCTCCGCGCTCCGCCCGGGCGACCTGGTGATCTACTTTCCCAAGGCGACCCATGTGGCGCTGTACATCGGCAACGGTCTGGTGGTGCAGGCACCCCGCCCCGGCACCAAGGTCAAGGTCTCGCCGCTCGCGTCGAACCCCCTGCTGGGCGCCGTCCGGCCCGACCCCGGCGGCGCCCCGCTGTCCACGTACAGGCCACCGGAGCTGCCCGAGGGCGCACGCGACGGCGCGGACACCGGGTACGGCACGGACGCGGCGCCGGACGCCACCCCGTAGACCGGTGCGGACGGAACCCGGCGGCCGGACCGACGGTGCTGGTCCGGCCGCCGAAGCGGTGGGCGGTCGGCTCAGGCTCCGGTGAGCGAGGCCAGGTAGGCGTTGGTCTTCTCCGGCTCGTAGAAGAAGTTCTCGAAGTCCGCCGGGTTGTCGAACCCGTTGGCGAAGCGGTCCGCGGCGGGCTGGAGCTCGCCGGCGGCGCCGATCAGGTTCAGCACGTGCTCCGGCGGGACGCCGAGCATCGCGTTGGTCCACTTCGTGACGTGCTGCGCCGTCTCCCAGTAACGGTCGAACGTGGACTGCATCCACGCCGCGTCGAACTCCTTCCCGCCGTGCTCGACGATCGAGTCCAGGTACGCGTTCGCGCACTTGGAGGCCGAGTTGGAGCCCTGGCCGGTGACCGGGTCGTTGGCCACGACGACGTCCGCGACGCCGAGGACCAGGCCGCCGCCGGGCAGCCGCCCGATCGGCTTGCGGACCGTGGGGGCGTAGCGGCCGGCGAGGGTGCCGTTGGCGTCGGTCAGCTCGACCTTGGTGGCGCGGGCGTACTCCCAGGGTGTGAACCTCTCCATGAGCTCCAGCGTCTTCGCCAGGTGCTCGGAGGGGTCCTTGATGCCCTGGAAGACGTCGAGCGGTCCGCCCGGGACGCCCTCCCAGAACAGGATGTCGGCGCGGCCGGAGGTGGTGAGCGTCGGCATGACGAAGAGCTCGCCGACGCCCGGGACCAGATTGCAGCGGACCGCGTCGAACTCCGGGTGCTCGGGGCGCGGGCCCATGCCGTGGACGTAGGCGACGGCCAGCGCCCGCTGCGGGGCGTCGAACGGCGAACGTGTCGCGTCCCGGCCGAACATGGAGACCAGCTCGCCCTTGCCGGCCGAGACCATCACCAGGTCGTAGGTGCGGGAGAAGTAGTCCAGGTCGGAGACGGCGGCCCCGTGGATGACGAGCTGACCGCCGCGCTGGGCGAAGGTCTCCATCCAGCCGGCCATCTTCACGCGCTGGTCGACGGACTGGGCGAAGCCGTCCAGCTTGCCGACCCAGTCGATGGCGCGCGAGGAGTCGGGGGCGGCGACGGAGACGCCGAGGCCCTCGATCTTCGGGGCCTGGGACTCCCAGAAGTTCAGCTGGTAGTCCCGCTCGTGCTGGAGCGCGGTGTGGAACATGCACTGCGTCGACATGACCCGGCCGGTGCGGATCTCGTCGGCGGTGCGGTTGGACATCAGGGTGACTTCGTAGCCTCTGGACTGCAGTCCCAGGGCCAGCTGGAGCCCGGACTGGCCGGCTCCGACTATGAGTATCTTCCGCATCGCGGCTCTCCGTTGTCTCTGATTCGAGGAGGTCTGGAGGAGGTCCGGGGGACCGCCCTCAGACGGGGGTGGCGTCGAGAGCGTGGCCCACCAGGGCGAGCAGCGACTCGACGACCGTGATCCTGTTACGAGCGTCCATGATCACTATCGGGACCTGCGGGGGTACGGTCAGGGCCTCCCTGACGTCCTCCGCCTCGTAACCGGGCGTCCCCTCGAAGTGGTTGACGGCCACGATGTACGGCAGCCCGCAGCTCTCGAAGTAGTCGAGCGCGGGGAAGCAGTCCTCCAGCCGCCGGGTGTCGGCGAGGACGACCGCGCCGATCGCCCCGCGCACCAGGTCGTCCCACATGAACCAGAAGCGCTGCTGGCCGGGGGTGCCGAAGACGTACAGGACGAGGTCGTCCTCCAGCGTGAGCCGGCCGAAGTCCATGGCCACGGTGGTGGTGGTCTTCTCGGGCGTCGCGGAGAGGTCGTCGGTCTCCTCGCTGGCCTGGGTCATCAGCGCTTCGGTCTGGAGCGGCGTGATCTCGGAGACCGACCCGACGAAGGTCGTCTTGCCGACGCCGAATCCACCCGCCACCACGATCTTGGTGGCGGTGGGCGCGCGGGTGTGGTCGAGCTGCCAGGCCTGGAGGGACTCCTCGGCCTGTTCCCGGGGCCCCGGCTGGCGCGGGGCGAAGAGCGGCGCCTCAGAGACGGCGGAGTCCATTGAGCACCCTTTCGAGCAGTGCGCGGTCGGGCTGACCGGCGCCGTGGCCGGTTCCGTACACGCGGATCTTTCCCTGGTCGGCCAGGTCGCTGAGCAGCACCCGGACGACTCCGAGCGGCATCTTCAACAGGGCCGAGATCTCCGCCACCGTACGCATCCGGCGGCAGAGTTCGACGATGGCCCGGAGCTCCGGCATCACGCGCGAGGCGAGGTTGCCGTTGGTGAGCTCGCGGCGCTCGTCGGGTGCTTCGAGGGCCGCGACGAACGTCTCGACCAGCAGGACGTGCCCGAACCGGGTGCGACCGCCGGTGAGGGAGTACGGGCGGACCCGGGCGGGGCGTTTGTCCGCACCGCGGACGGGGAGCCGGGGGGCGGGTTCTGCGGCGGCGGTGGTCACAGGGCGCTCTCCATCGATGTGCGCAGCTCGCTGCGGAGTTCGGGGGTGAGTACGTGTCCGGCCCGGCCGACGAAGAGGGCCATGTGGTAGGCGACGACGCTCATGTCGCAGTCCGGGGCGGCGTGGACGCCGAGGAGGGAGCCGTCGCTGATCGACATGACGAAGACGCTGCCCTCGTCCATGGCGACCATCGTCTGTTTGACGCCGCCGCCGTCCATCAGCTTCGCGGCTCCGACGGTCAGCGAGCCGATGCCGGAGACGATCGTGGCCAGGTCGGCGCTGGAGCCCCTGGGCCCGTCCGGCTTCCCGGCGGTCGGCGCGGCCGCCTTCGCGGTCAGATGGCCGGGGTCGGAGGAGAGCAGCATCAGGCCGTCGGACGAGACGACGGTGACCGAGTGGACCCCTGGCACCTCCTCCACGAGATTGCTCAGCAACCAGTGAAGGTTCCGGGCTTCGGTACTCAGCCCGAATGTGCTGGGCGCAGTCAACTGCGTGCCTCCTCGACTGTGTCCCCCGTCTCTTCGTTCCGGCCGTCCGCCCGGCCGCCGGTCTCGGCGGTCCGTGCGGTCCTTGCGCCAGGTGCGTCCTGTGCGGCGCCTGTGGTGTGTGCGGTGGTGGTCTCGTGCCCCGTACGCCCGGTGGGTACGCCCCCGGGGCCGGCGACGGTGATGCCGCCGGTCTCGGCGATCTCCGCCTCGACGTCACGCCGACCCTCCTGCGCCGCCTGGTGGAAGCTGCCCAGCCGGCGGCGCAGGGCGTCCCGGTCGAGGCTGCCGGTCCGCCCGGGGGCGGGGGTCGCGTCGGGCCGGACCACCTTGGGCGTGCGCTTCGGCAGCCCCTTGTCGGTGATTCGTGCCGCCTCGGGGCGACGGGGGCCCGGGACGGTGTCGGTCGGGGCCGCTTCCGCGTGGGGGGCGGGGCGGCCCGCGGGCCCGTCCGGGTCCCGGTCCCCCGGGCCGGTCTCGGCCGGACGCTCATGGCGGTCGGGGCCGATCGCGTACGGGCCGGGGACGCCCGGCACGGCCGGGGTGTCCACGTCCGCCGGGGCGTCGGGGGCCGTGGGGGCCATCGGGTCGGTCGGGGCCGGGGGAGGCTTCGGGAGGCGGACCTGCATAGTGATCTCGGAGTCCGAGTCGGCTGCGGACCCGGCTTCGGTTCCGGTTCCGGCTTCGGTACCGGCTTCGGTACCGGTACCGGCCTCCCCGACCGGCTGCCGCGCGTCGTGCTCCTGCTCCTGCTCCTGCTCCTGCTCCTGCGGGGGTACGGCGGTGGCTTCCGGGTCCTCATCGGGTCCCGTGCCCTCAGCTGCCGCGTTCTCGCGGATCGTTCGCTCGGCGGCGACGATCAGCGGGTCGACGGCGGGCAGGGGCTCGGCGACCGCCTCGGGGGCGCTCTCCGCTTCCGGATCCGGCGCCTGCTCCGCTTCGGCGGGCGTACCGGGTGTGGATGCCGAGGATGCCGAGGACGGCAGCGGTGAACGGCTGGGCAGGGAGTTGGAGTTCGCCTCCGCCACCGAGCCCGGAAGGTTGAGCATGGGCGCGTCCCCGGGCAGCTGCACGGCGGGCGGCGAGGAGGCGGGCAGGGAGTTGGGCAGCAGCGCGCTCGGCAGAACGATGACGGCCGTCACACCGCTCCCCTTCTGCTCGCGCAGCTGGACCCGTACTCCGTGCCGGGCGGCCAGCAACGACGTGACCTGGAGGCCGAGTCCCGCCCCGGTCATGTCGATGTGCCGCTCCCCCGGCTCGAACGAGGCCGGGTCGGCCAGCCTGGCATTGAGTTCGCCCATCCGGACCGTCGACATGCCGATGCCGGCGTCCGACACGGAGAGCATCACCTCGCCGCTCTCCAGCAGCCAGCCGGACAGCTCGACCTGGGAGTCGGGCGGCGAGAAGGAGGTCGCGTTCTCCAGGAGTTCGGCGAGGAGGTGACTGAGGTCGTCGGCGGCGAACCCGGCGATCTGGGCGTGCGGCGGCAGGGACTGGATGGTGACCCGCTCGTACCGTTCGATCTCGCTGACGGCCGCGCGCGCCACGTCGACCAGCGGGATCGGCCCGGCGTGGCCGTGGCCGTGCTCGGCGCCGGCGAGGACGAGCATGTTCTCGCTGTGGCGGCGCATGACCGTGGCCATGTGGTCCAGCTTGAAGAGGGTGGCCAGGCGCTCCGGGTCCTGCTCGCGCTCCTCCAGGCCCTCGATGACGCCGAGCTGCCGCTCGACCAGTCCGAGGGTGCGCAGCGAGAGGTTGACGAAGGTGTGGTTGACCGTGTTCCTCAGCTGCTCCAGCTGGGTGGCCAGCTCGGTGGCCCGCGTCTGGAGTTCGGCCCGCTGGGTGACGAGGGTCTCGCGGCCCGCGATCAGCTTGGACCGTTCGCCGGTGAGGCTCTCGACGCGTCCGCCGAGGTCCTGGTGGAGGGTGGTGAGCCTGCCGTGCAGGGAGTTCATCGACCGGACGACCTGGGCGAACTCGTCGTTGCGGCCGGTGTAGCGGACCGGTTCGGCGCCCTCGGGGTCCTCGGCGAGGCGTGCGGCGCCGATGCGCAGGACGGCGAGCGGCTGGGTGAGGGTGCGGGCGACGGCGGTGGAGACGCCGACGGCGAGCAGGAAGCAGCCGCCGAGCAGGGCGATGCTCAGTTCGAGGGCGGTGACGTCGTCGTCGCGGAGGCCCTCCAGGTGCTGGACCTGGCCGGTGGTCAGGGCCGACTCGACGCTGCGCATCCGGTCGACGCGGGCGGAGAGCGCGGCCTCCAGCTTCTTGGGGCTGGTCCTGCGCTCCGCCTCCGACAGCTCGGGGCGGTCGGTGAGGCGGGTGAGGTACTTCTCCGCGTTGTTGACCTCGGATCCCGTGACGGTGGCGGAGAGCTTGTCGCGGGCCTCCGGGTCCGCCGCCTGGTCGAAGTCGGCCAGCGCCGCCAGCTCCCGGACGCGGGCCTGCTGGGCCGCGGCACTCAGCTCGTCGCGTTCGCGGCCGGCCCGAGTGTCGCTCTCGTCCTGGGTCGCCACGGGGAGGCCGGTGAAGGAGTCCGTCTGCGTGGTCGGCTCGGGGCTCGGCACGGCGAGCGCGGCAAGGAGGAGCCCGCGAGTGGCGGAGGCCTGTTCGGACGCGCCGCCGAGGGTCCCCGGGGCCCGGGTGGCGTCGGCGGCGCGCGGCGGGGTCTTCTCCGCCAGTTCGGCGGCGATGCCGTGCAGCTTGGCGATGACGTCGGAGTACGCCTGGTGCGCCTCCAGGGCCGAGCCCTTGCCGGTGAGCGCTTCACGGCGCAGCGAGGCAACCGTCGAGAGGTCGCGGCGCAGGGCAGCGGAGGCCGCCTCGTGGATCTCGTCGATCTGCTGGTCGACGCGGGTGGTGCGGGCGGTGCGGTTCTTCGCGCCGTCGTCATCCTTCTCGTCGCGGCCGTCGGCGATGTACGCGGTGATGGCGTCGCGCTCGTCGGCGAGGGAGTGCCGGAGGGTGACCGCCTGCTGGTTCAGCTCGGCGAGGGTGACCAGCCGCTGGGATTCGTTCAGATCGGCGGAGGCCCCGAGCACGGCGGGGGCGCCCGCCGCTATGACGATGACGCCGACGACCGCGACTCCGGCGACCAGTCGGCTGCGCACCCGCACGGTCCGCTTGTCCACGCCGGGGGCCGGAGGCGTCGCCCCGGAACCGTCGCGCGTCGTGCCCTTGCTCCGCGGCCGCTTCTTCTGCACCGGTGCTCGCAATCTTGACTCGTCCACCCTTGAAGCAGAGGTGACGCACGGTCACATGGAAGGTCGCCCCGCTCCTGGTACGGCTTCTGACCATTCCAGCGCTTTTGAGAGGGGGGCGCGCATCAACCGCTCCGCCACTCGAAGGAGTGAACATCACTCTTGAGTTGGCGAACAAGTCTCCCCTGGTGCGCCCCTGACCATGCGTGGCCCGTGGGGTGGAACTTCCGCTCCGCCTTTGGCAGGATGCCCGCCCGCATCGGTTCGGAGCCGCCCCTTCCGCTCCGCACGCCCGTGTTGACCTGCTGGTACAGGCCATTTCCGGTTGCGTGCGGAGAAGGTGAAGGGCTCGTGCAGACTGGCGGCATGCGCATCGAACTCGCCACCGCGCCCGGAAGCCCCGAACGCCCCAACGAGGACTGGGCCTCCGGGGCCCTCCCCGCCTCCGGCCAGGGCGGTGTGCTGGTCCTGCTCGACGGTGTCACCCCGCCGCCGGGGGACGACGGCTGTGTGCACTCGGTGCCGTGGTTCACCGCACGGCTGGGCGGCGCGCTGGTGGAACTGTCCGGTTCCCGCCCCGACCTGACCCTGGCCGAGGTCCTGGCCGAGGCCATCTCCCGTACAGCCGACACGCATCGAGCCACCTGTGACCTTTCTCACGTACGGACACCCCAGGCGACCGTGGTGCTGGCCCGTTGGGACGAACGCGTGATCGAACACCTGGTGCTCTCCGACTCGGCCCTGCTGCTGGAGTCCCCCGACGGCGCGGTCCGGGCCGTCCTCGACGACCGGCTGGACCGGCTGCCGCCGGGCTCGCTCGCCTCGAACGAGATCGCCGATGCCACGGTGCGCAACAAGGAGGGCGGCTTCTTCACCGCGGCCGCCGATCCGGCGGTGGCGGCGCGCGCGGTGACGGGCAGCACCCCGGCGGCCGACGTCCGGGCCCTCGCCGCGCTCACGGACGGGGCGACCCGGTGGACGGAGGTGTTCGGCGAGGGCGACTGGGCGGACGCGCTGGGGCTGCTGCGGAAGACCGGGCCGCAGGGCCTGATCGACCGGGTGCGGGAGCTGGAGGACGCCGACGCGGCGGCCGGGCGCGTACGGCTGCGGCGCGGCAAGCCGCACGACGACGCCACCGCGCTCCTGGTGGAGCTGGTCTGAGAACGGCGGACGGCGAGCGGCGGTCGGCAGGCTGCTCAACTCTCGGCGCGGGCGTTCAACTGGTGCAGGAGCCGGGCCAGCTCGGCGACCTCGGCCCGGTCCCAGTCGGCCAGTTTGCGCACGTAGCGCCCCCGGCGGGCGTCCCGGACGCTGCGGAAGCGGGCCAGGCCGTCGTCGGTGAGATGGACGAGCGAGGCCCGCCCGTCGGCCGGATCGGGTTCGCGGGCCACCAGCCCGAGGTCCTCCAGGGAGTGCAGCTGGCGGCTCATCGTGGCCTTGCCGACGCCGAAGTAGGCGGCCAGTTCGGTGGCCCGCTGTCGGCCCGCCGCCTCCAGACGGACGAGCAGACCGTAGGCGGCGGGCTCCAGTTCGGGGTGGACCTCCCGGGCCATATCGCCCGAGGTGGCGCGCGCCCGGCGCAGGAAGACGGCCAACTCGCGCTCCAGGGCCAGAAATTCCTGGTCCACACCCCTTCCGTCCGTCGCGCCCGGCTCCGGCTCGCTGTCGTTCCCGCGCACGTCAGTACCCCTCATACGGTTTCCTGCCGATGAAAGTCTCTTCCGCGACCGGTCGACGTCGCAGTTCGGCCAGTATTTCGCAGGAGTGGACCAACGGCGGCGGCCCGCCCTCTTCCGCACCCCGGTCACGGCCCCAGCCGGCCGGCGACGGCCGACCGGCTCCACGGCATCACGAACACCTACCGGGCGCGCACCGGCCGGCACGCGGTGACGTCCACCGCGACCAGGCACCCGCCAACGGCTGGTCCCGCACCGGCCGGCCGCTCGGGGGCCCCGGCGACCGCACCCCAGGTCATCGGGGCTTCCCGGGGCCCTCAGACCCCTCTATACACCTCGTGTATACGCACTATGTATAGTCCTCGACGTACCGCACGCCTGTGCGGAATTTCCCGCACAGAGGAGTGATGCGTCGTGCCCAGAAAGATGCCGTTGTCAGGAATGGGGTTGACCGCGGCGCTGGTGACGGCGCTCACACTGACGTTGAGCGGCTGCTCGATGGACACCACGGCTCCGGGCTCCGCCCGCGGCGAGGCGGCCTCCGACGCCAAGGGCTCGTTCGGGCCGGTGGACTGCCGCGAGGCCAAGTGCATCGCCCTGACCTTCGACGCGGGTCCGGGCAAGGACACGCCTGAGCTGCTGGACATCCTCAAGGAGAAGAAGGTGCACGCCACCTTCTTCCTGCTGGGCAAGCACCACGTCATCAAGTACCCCGACGTGGTCCAGCGCATCGAGGACGAGGGTCACGAGGTCGCCAACCACACCTGGACGCACAAGATCCTCACCGACCGGAAGCCGGACGAGATACGCGCCGAGCTGGAGAAGACGCAGCTGGCCATCGAGAAGATCACCGGCAAGAAGCCCCGGCTCATGCGCCCGCCGCAGGGCCGCACCGACGACACGGTCTCGGACATCAGCAAGGACCTGGGGCTCTCCCAGGTGCTGTGGAGCGCCACCGCCAAGGACTACTCCACGAACGACTCCGCGCTGATCAAGAAGCGGATCCTGGACCAGGCGAGCAAGGACGGCATCATCCTGCTGCACGACATCTACAAGGGCACCGTCCCCGCCGTGCCCGGGATCATCGACGCGCTCCAGAAGGACGGCTACACCTTCGTGACCGTCCCCGAGCTGATGGCCCCGGCCGAGCCGCAGCCGGGCACGATCTACCGCCCCTGACCGCCCGCGCGGCACGCGGAACGGCCCGCCCCCGTTGACTCGGGAAGCGGGCCGTCCGTACCGGTCGCGTGCCTGATACCGCGCCCGTCACCGCGTGGCGGTCAGGCCGCGGCCGGGATCCTGTCCTCCACCCGGGCGGAGGCCGGGGCGAGGGCGATCTCCAGCACCTGGCGGACGTCGGTGACCGGGTGGACGTCCAGCTTCTCCAGCACCTCGGCCGGGACGTCGTCCAGGTCGGCCTCGTTGCGCTGGGGGATCACCACGGTGGTGATGCCCGCCCGGTGGGCGGCCAGCAGCTTCTGCTTGAGGCCCCCGATCGGCAGGACCCGCCCGGTCAGCGACACCTCGCCGGTCATCGCCACATCCGTACGGACGAGGCGTCCGGAGAGCAGCGAGGCCAGGGCGGTCGTCAGGGTGATGCCGGCGCTCGGGCCGTCCTTGGGGATGCCGCCCGCCGGGAAGTGGATGTGCACACCCCGGTCCTTGAGGTCCGCGACCGGAAGCTCCAGCTCCGCACCGTGCGACCGCAGGAAGCTCAGCGCGATCTGGGCCGACTCCTTCATGACGTCCCCGAGCTGACCGGTCAGGGTCAGTCCGGAGGCCCCGGTCTCCGGGTCGGCGAGCGACGCCTCGACGAAGAGGACGTCACCGCCGGCCCCGGTCACCGCGAGCCCGGTGGCCACGCCCGGCACGGCGGTGCGGCGCCCGGCCGGGTCCTGGGCGGACTCGGGCACGTGGTGCGGACGGCCGATGAGGCCGCGCAGGTCCGCGTCGGTCACCGCGAACGGCAGCTCGCGGTCGCCCAGTTCGTGCTGGGCCGCGACCTTGCGGAGCAGCTGGGCCACCGCCCGCTCCAGATTCCGTACGCCCGCCTCGCGGGTGTACTCGCCGGCCAGCTTGCGCAGCGCCGACTCCTCCAGGGTGACCTCGTCCTTCTCCAGGCCGGCCCGCTCCAGCTGGCGCGGGAGCAGGTGGTCCCGGGCGATGACGACCTTCTCGTCCTCGGTGTAGCCGTCGAGGCGGACCAGCTCCATGCGGTCGAGCAGGGCCTCCGGAATGGCGTCGAGCACGTTGGCGGTGGCGAGGAAGACCACGTCGCTGAGGTCGAGCTCGACCTCCAGGTAGTGGTCGCGGAAGGTGTGGTTCTGGGCCGGGTCGAGGACTTCGAGGAGGGCGGCGGCCGGGTCGCCCCGGAAGTCGGAGCCGACCTTGTCGATCTCGTCGAGCAGGACGACCGGATTCATCGAACCGGCCTCCTTGATGGCCCGCACGATGCGGCCGGGAAGCGCGCCCACGTACGTACGCCGGTGGCCGCGGATCTCCGCCTCGTCCCGGACACCGCCGAGCGCGACGCGGACGAACTTGCGGCCCATGGCGTGCGCGACGGACTCGCCGAGCGAGGTCTTGCCGACGCCGGGCGGGCCGACGAGGGCCAGCACCGCGCCGCCGCGGCGGCCGCCCACCACGCCCAGCCCCCGGTCGGCACGGCGCTTGCGCACCGCGAGGTACTCGGTGATGCGTTCCTTCACGTCGGCGAGGCCGGCGTGCTCGGCGTCCAGGATCTCCTGGGCGCCGCGGATGTCGTAGGCGTCCTCGGTCCGCTCGGTCCAGGGCAGTTCGAGGACGGTATCCAGCCAGGTGCGGATCCAGGAGCCCTCGGGCGACTGGTCGCTGGACCGCTCCAGCTTCTCGACCTCCTTGAGCGCGGCCTCGCGGACGTGTTCGGGGAGGTCGGCGGCCTCGACCCGGGCCCGGTAGTCGTCGGACTCGTCCTCCGGGTCGCCGTTGAGCTGGGAGAGTTCCTTGCGCACGGCGTCGAGCTGGCGGCGCAGCAGGAACTCCCGCTGCTGCTTGTCGACGCCGTCCTGGACGTCCTTGGCGATGGATTCGGCCACGTCCTGCTCGGCGAGGTGCTCGCTCAGCCACTGGATGGCGAGCTTCAGCCGGGCGATCGGGTCCGCGGTCTCCAGGAGCTGGACCTTCTGGGCGGTGGTGAGGAACGGTGAGTATCCGGAGTTGTCGGCGAGCGCGGAGAGGTCGTCGATCTGCTGGACCCGGTCCACGACCTGCCACGCGCCGCGCTTCTTCAGCCAGCTGGTGGCGAGCGCCTTGTACTCCTTGACCAGCTCGGCGGCGGACCCGGGCAGGGGGTCGGGGGCGGCGGTTTCGAGCACGGTCCCCTCGACCCAGAGCGCCCGGCCGGGCCCACTGGTCCCGGCACCGATGCGGACCCGGTCGCGGGCCCGGATGAGGGCGCCCGGGTCGCCGTCCGACAGGCGTCCGACCTGCTCGACGGTGCCGAGGACACCGGTCCCCGTGTACGTCCCGTCGATCCGCGGGACCAGCAGCACCTGAGGCTTGCCCCCGCCGGGACGGGCGGCGGCCTGCGCGGCCTCGACGGCGGCGCGCACCTCGGTGTCGGACAGGTCGAGCGGCACCACCATGCCGGGCAGGACGACCTCGTCGTCGAGCGGCAGCACGGGCAGGTCGATCGGTGTGAACGCCTCGGACTCGTTAGTCATGATCTCCCCTTCGGCAGGCAAGTTGAGCTATGTGGACTCAATGCTCCTGAGCCGCCGAATGTTCCCCAAGCCTTGTTCGCTCTGAGCGATCAGATGGTTCCGATGCCCCGGACCGTCCTCCACGCTTTCCCGGCCAGCAGTACCGGGACGGTCCCTCCGTGTACGGGAGCGCCGCGGGACCGAACGTTGTTCCCCACCCCGGCGACTGGTCGTTCCCCACCCCGATCGACCCGTTGTTCCCCACCTCGGCGACCCGTTGTTCCCCACCCCCTGCGGCGGGAACCGACTGGCCCTCGCCCCGGGCGGCGGGACAGGATTGACGGACGCCGACCGCTACGACCGGAGACCGGAGAGCCACCCGATGCCCGCCATGCCCGCGACGCCCGCCCCCGACCCCACGCCGACACGCTCCGCCGACACCCCCGTGGTCCTCGACCGCCGCGAGGGACCCTTCGGCGAAGTCGTGCTGCGGGAGCGCGGGGAGCACTTCGAGATCATCGCCAACGGCTGCTTCCTGATGGACACCTCCGACGGGCGCTCCGAGCGGCTGCTGATCGACGCCGCACTGGCCGCCCTGCCCGCCGCGCGGACCGGCCCCTCGGTGCTCGTCGGCGGCCTGGGCGTCGGGTTCTCGCTGGTACGGGCCGCCGAGGAGGAGCGCTGGGGCCGGATCGTGGTCGTGGAGCGGGAGCAGGCGATCGTGGACTGGCACCTGGCCGGGCCGCTGGGCCGGATCTCCGGGCCTGCGCTGGCCGACCCCCGGACCGGGATCCTCCACACGGATCTCGTCGCCCACCTCCGTACCACCACGGAGCGTTACGACGCGCTCTGCCTCGACATCGACAACGGGCCGGACTGGACCGTCACGGAGGACAACGGAAGCCTCTACTCCCCCGCCGGCCTGGCGCACTGCCACGACCGGCTGACCCCGGGCGGAGTGCTCGCCGTCTGGTCCGCGCAGCCGTCGCCGGCCTTCGAACAGGCCTTGCGGAATGCCGGGTTCACCAGGGTTCGGACGGAAGAGGTGGCCGTTGCCCGAGGTGTGCCCGACGTGGTCCATCTCGCACTTCGGGCGTTGTGACCCCCCTCCCGGTATGCGCGGACCGGCGGTGGCACGGGTCAACCGGCACAAGGCCGACGATCCGGCTCCCCGGTCGGCGTGGACCCCCACGTCCGGGGCAACACCCTGCGTAGCCGGGAGCCCTCCGCTGCCTTTACGCTGCTGACCGGCACACGGGATCACCCACCGAAATCCACGAGCGAGAACCGTGCCTCCGGGGGAATGGCTCCCGCGAGAACGGGCAGGGGCGGGGCGATGGAACAGACACACACCACCCACAACGGCGTCGCGGCCACCCCGGGGGCTCAGCGCCGGGTGCTGGTGGTCGAGGACGACCCCACGATCGTCGACGCCATCTCCGCCCGGCTGCGGGCGGAGGGCTTCCTGGTCCAGACCGCGCTGGACGGCCCTGCGGCCGTGGACGCGGCTGAGGCCTGGCAGCCCGACCTGATGGTGCTCGACATCATGCTTCCCGGCTTCGACGGCCTGGAGGTCTGCCGCCGCGTACAGGCGCAGCGCCCGGTACCGGTGATGATGCTCACCGCGCGCGACGACGAGACCGACATGCTGGTCGGGCTCGGGGTCGGCGCCGACGACTACATGACCAAGCCGTTCTCCATGCGGGAGCTGGCCGCCCGGGTGCACGTGCTGCTGCGCCGGGTGGAGCGGGCCGCGCTGGCCGCCGTCACGCCGAGGAGCGGCATACTGCGTCTGGGTGAGCTGGAGATCGACCACGCCCAGCGCCGGGTCCGGGTGCGCGCCGAGGACGTCCACCTCACGCCGACCGAGTTCGACCTGCTGGTCTGTCTCGCCAACACCCCGCGCGCGGTGCTCTCCCGGGAGCAGTTGCTGGCCGAGGTGTGGGACTGGGCGGACGCCTCGGGCACCCGCACGGTCGACAGTCACATCAAGGCGCTGCGCCGGAAGATCGGCGCGGAGCGCATCCGTACCGTGCACGGCGTGGGCTACGCCCTGGAGACTCCCGCGCCATGACGCGGCCAGGGTCCGGACTGCGGCCCTTCTCGATCAAGGCCAAACTCGGCACGCTCGTCGTGGTCTCGGTGTTCATCACCACGGGGCTGCTGATCGTCGCGTTGCGGACCCGTACGGAGTTCCGCTTCATCACGGTGTTCTCGGTGATCGCCACGTTGCTGATCACCCAGTTCGTGGCGCACGGGCTGACCGCGCCGCTGGACGAGATGAGAGCGGTGGCCCGGTCCATCTCGCACGGCGACTACACCCGCCGGGTGAGCGGCGCCGGGCGGCGGGACGAGCTGGGGGACCTGGCGCAGACGATCAACCGCATGGCGGACGATCTGGAGGCGGAGGACCGGCATCGAAAAGAGCTGGTCGCCAATGTCAGCCATGAGCTGCGCACCCCCATCGCGGCGCTGAGAGCCGTGCTGGAGAACGTGGTGGACGGGGTGTCCGCCGCCGATCCGGAGACGATGCGCACGGCGCTGCAGCAGACGGAGCGGCTCGGCCGGCTGGTCGAGACGCTGCTGGACCTGTCGCGGCTGGACAACGGGGTGGTGGCGCTCAAGGCCCGCCGTTTCGAGGTCTGGCCCTATCTGTCGGGCGTACTGAAAGAGGCCAATCTCGCCGCCTCCCACCGACGCCTGTCGTCGGGTTCGGGCAATCACTCCCGTACGGACGTCCACCTGCATCTGGACGTCTCGCCGCCGGAGCTCACCGCGCACGCGGACGCCGAGCGGCTGCACCAGGTGGTCGCCAACCTCATCGACAACGCGGTCAAGCACAGTCCGCCGCACGGCCGGGTGACGGTGCTCGCGCGGCGCGGGGAACGTCCCGAGTCGCTGGAGCTGGAGGTCGTCGACGAGGGGCCCGGCATCCCGGAGGCGGAGCGCCACCGGGTGTTCGAGCGCTTCAACCGGGGCCAGGCAGCCTCCCCGCACGGCCCGGGAAGCGACGGCGGTACGGGGCTGGGGCTGGCCATCGCCCGTTGGGCGGTCGATCTGCACGGCGGTCGGATCGGGGTGGCCGAATCCGCGAAGGGCTGCCGCATCCAGGTCACCCTCCCGGGAATCCCCGAGCCGCGCGGTTGACGTCGCGGTTGGCATAGGGTCGAACCGGAAGGGCACGTTCACCCGTGTCCTGCCAGCAGGGGCCTCAAACGGATGCGGCCGGATGGCCGTATCCTCGGTCCTGCGTACCCGAAGTGCAGTGGAACCTCGCTTGTTTCCCGCCATTTCCTGCGCCGAAACCCGCCTTCCGATGTGATGTGCACGACGAAGCACCGGCCCGGCCTGCAAGGAACGGTTCGGGGGGCGTAGCCTTGATTTCCGCTGTCCATCACCTTGTGAAGCGGAAGAGGGCGGTTGCCGCCGTGTCGTCTCAGTCCCCCAGTAACTCGAGCATCTCGACCGATCAAGCCGGACCGGGTACGAACCCGGCCGCCGCGTTCGGCGCCAATGAATGGCTCGTCGACGAGATCTACCAGCAGTACCTCCAGGATCCCAGTTCGGTCGATCGCGCCTGGTGGGACTTCTTCGCCGACTACAAGCCGGGTGCCTCCGGCACGGCGGACAAGCCCGTTCCCGGCGTCGCACCGGTGACCGAGGCGCCCGCCGCCCCGGCAGCGCCCGCTCCGGCCGCGCCCGCCCCGGCGGCCGCTCCGGCTCCGGCGAAGGCCGCGCCCGCAGCCGCTCCGGCGGCTCCCGCGCAGCCGGCCCCGGCCAAGGCCGCCCCGGCCCCGGCGAAGCCCGCGGCGGCGAAGCCCGCCGCCGCGCCCGCCAAGGCCAAGGCGGACGACTCCACCGAGGCCCCGGCCGGCCCGGAGTACGTGACGCTGCGCGGCCCCTCGGCCGCGGTCGCGAAGAACATGAACGCCTCGCTGGAGCTGCCGACGGCCACATCCGTCCGCGCGGTCCCGGTGAAGCTGCTCTTCGACAACCGCATCGTCATCAACAACCACCTCAAGCGCGCCCGCGGCGGGAAGATCTCCTTCACGCACCTCATCGGGTACGCGATGGTGCAGGCCCTCAAGGCCATGCCGTCGATGAACTACTCCTTCGCCACGAAGGACGGCAAGCCGACCCTGGTCAAGCCGGAGCACATCAACCTCGGTCTGGCCATCGACCTGGTGAAGCCGAACGGCGACCGCCAGCTGGTCGTCGCGGCCATCAAGAAGGCCGAGACGCTCAACTTCTTCGAGTTCTGGCAGGCGTACGAGGACATCGTCCGGCGCGCCCGCATCGGCAAGCTCGGCATGGACGACTTCTCCGGCGTCACCGCCTCGCTGACCAACCCCGGCGGCATCGGCACCGTCCACTCGGTGCCCCGCCTGATGCCCGGTCAGGGCCTCATCATGGGCGTCGGCGCGATGGACTACCCGGCGGAGTTCCAGGGCACGTCGCAGGACACCCTGAACAAGCTCGGCATCTCGAAGGTCATGACGCTCACGTCGACCTACGACCACCGGGTCATCCAGGGCGCTGCCTCCGGCGAGTTCCTGCGGGTCCTGTCCCAGCTGCTGCTCGGCGAGAACGAGTTCTACGACGAGATCTTCAAGGCGCTGCGGATCCCCTACGAGCCGGTCCGCTGGCTCAAGGACATCGACGCCTCGCACGACGACGACGTCACCAAGGCCGCGCGGGTCTTCGAGCTGATCCACTCCTACCGGGTCCGCGGCCACGTCATGGCCGACACCGACCCGCTGGAGTACCACCAGCGCAAGCACCCCGACCTGGACATCACCGAGCACGGCCTCACCCTGTGGGACCTGGAGCGGGACTTCGCGGTCGGCGGGTTCGCCGGCAAGACGATGATGAAGCTCCGCGACATCCTCGGCGTGCTGCGTGAGTCGTACTGCCGCACCACCGGCATCGAGTTCATGCACATCCAGGACCCGAGTCAGCGCAAGTGGCTCCAGGACCGCGTCGAGCGCGCGCGCCCGAAGCCCGAGCGCGAGGAGCAGCTGCGCATCCTGCGCCGGCTGAACGCGGCCGAGGCGTTCGAGACGTTCCTCCAGACGAAGTACGTCGGCCAGAAGCGGTTCTCGCTGGAGGGCGGCGAGTCCGTCATCCCGCTGCTCGACGCGGTCATCGACTCCGCCGCCGAGGCCCGCCTCGACGAGGTCGTCATCGGCATGGCCCACCGCGGCCGGCTGAACGTGCTGGCGAACATCGTCGGCAAGTCGTACGCGCAGATCTTCCGCGAGTTCGAGGGCAACCTCGACCCGCGCTCGATGCACGGCTCCGGCGACGTCAAGTACCACCTGGGCGCCGAGGGCACCTTCACCGGTCTGGACGGCGAGCAGATCAAGGTCTCGCTGGCCGCCAACCCCTCGCACCTGGAGGCGGTCGACCCGGTCCTGGAGGGCATCGCCCGCGCCAAGCAGGACATCATCAACAAGGGCGGCACGGACTTCACGGTCCTGCCGGTCGCGCTCCACGGCGACGCGGCCTTCGCGGGCCAGGGCGTCGTCGCCGAGACGCTCAACATGTCGCAGCTGCGCGGCTACCGCACCGGCGGCACCGTGCACGTGGTGATCAACAACCAGGTCGGCTTCACCGCCGCCCCGGAGTCCTCGCGCTCCTCGATGTACGCCACCGACGTGGCGCGCATGATCGAGGCGCCGATCATCCACGTCAACGGCGACGACCCGGAGGCCGTGGTCCGCGTCGCGCGGCTCGCCTTCGAGTTCCGGCAGGCGTTCAACAAGGACGTCGTGATCGACCTCATCTGCTACCGGCGCCGCGGTCACAACGAGACCGACAACCCGGAGTTCACCAACCCGCAGATGTACACCCTGGTCGACAAGAAGCGCTCGGTGCGCAAGCTGTACACCGAGTCCCTCATCGGTCGCGGCGACATCACGCTGGAAGAGGCGGAGCAGGCGCTCCAGGACTTCCAGGGTCAGCTGGAGAAGGTGTTCGCCGAGGTCCGCGAGGCCACCTCGCAGCCCGCCGCCCCGCACGTCCCGGAGCCGCAGGCCGCGTTCCCGGTGACCGTGGAGACGGCCGTCTCCGCCGAGGTCGTCAAGCGGATCGCCGAGTCGCAGGTCAACATCCCCGACTCGATCACCGTCCACCCCCGCCTGATGCCGCAGATGCAGCGTCGCGCGGCCTCCGTGGACAACGCCACGATCGACTGGGGCATGGGCGAGACGCTGGCCATCGGTTCGCTGCTGATGGAGGGCACCCCCGTCCGGCTCGCCGGCCAGGACACCCGCCGCGGCACGTTCGGCCAGCGCCACGCGGTCCTGGTCGACCAGGTCACCGGCGAGGACTACACGCCGCTGCTGTACCTGGCCGAGGACCAGGCCCGGTACAACGTCTACGACTCGCTGCTCTCGGAGTACGCGGCGATGGGCTTCGAGTACGGCTACTCGCTGGCCCGTCCGGAGTCGCTGGTCATCTGGGAGGCCCAGTTCGGTGACTTCGTCAACGGCGCGCAGACCGTCGTGGACGAGTTCATCTCCTCGGCCGAGCAGAAGTGGGGCCAGACCTCGGGCGTCACGCTGCTGCTGCCGCACGGCTACGAGGGCCAGGGCCCGGACCACAGCTCCGCCCGCCCGGAACGCTTCCTCCAGATGTGCGCGCAGGACAACATGACGGTCGCGATGCCGACCCTCCCGTCGAACTACTTCCACCTGCTGCGCTGGCAGGTGCACAACCCGCACCACAAGCCGCTGATCGTCTTCACCCCGAAGTCGATGCTGCGGCTGAAGGCCGCGGCCTCGTCCATCGAGGAGTTCACCACCGGCGGCTTCCGTCCGGTGATCGGCGACGCGTCGGTCAAGCCCGAGAACGTCCGCAAGGTCGTCTTCTGCGCGGGCAAGCTGTACTACGACCTGGACGCCGAGCGGGAGAAGCGCGGCGACACGGAGACGGCGATCATCCGACTGGAGCGTCTGTACCCGCTGCCGGGTGCGGAGATCCAGGCCGAGATCGCCAAGTACCCGAACGCCGAGAAGTACCTGTGGGCCCAGGAGGAGCCGGCGAACCAGGGTGCGTGGCCGTTCATCGCGCTCAACCTGATCGACCACCTGGACCTCGCGGTCGGCTCGGACGTGCCGCACGGCGAGCGCCTGCGCCGCATCTCGCGGCCGCACGGCTCGTCCCCGGCGGTCGGCTCGGCCAAGCGTCACCAGGCGGAGCAGACGCAGTTGGTCAACGAGGTCTTCGAGGCCTAGGACCACGCAGCGGCCGTACGAGCCGTACGTACGCCACAGGGACCCGGTTCCGCGCTCGTCGCGGGGCCGGGTCCCTGGCGTATCCGGAGTATCCGGCGTCAGCTGGGCGTCCGCGCCTCGATATCCTGTGCGCATGTACTTCACGGACCGTGGCATCGAGGAACTGGAGAAGCGGCGCGGCGAGGAGGAGGTCACCTTCGAGTGGCTCGCCGAGCAGCTGCGGACGTTCGTCGATCTCAACCCCGACTTCGAGGTGCCGGTCGAGCGCCTCGCGACCTGGCTGGCCCGGCTGGACGACGAGGACGACGAGGACGCGTGACCCGGCCCGCTCCGGGGAGGGCGAGGACCTAGGAGGCTTACGCGCCCGCCCTGGCCCGCTCGTACGCCAGTCCCAGCGCACCCTGCGCCAGCAGCACCGCCCCCGCCGCCGCCCAGCCGCCGCTGCGGCGACGGGCGCCCCACAGCAGGAGCGGGAGTCCGGCCGCGAGCTGGACGGCGGCGACGGCACGGGCCCGGGGGCCGCGTACCCACGGGCCGATCCTGCTGCTCTCGACCGCGTCCAGTTCGACGCGTACGGCATCGCGCCAGCCGGCCCACTCGATCCGTTCCACCCCGCGCTGCACCGCCGCGACGCTGCGCAGCCGGTCCGCGCTCTCGCCCGGTGAGAGCCCCGCGGGCAGAGTCAGCCCGGTGCGGGTGAGAACGGCGAGCACTCCCCGCAGCCGGGCGTCCGCGTCGCCGTCCGGATCGGGGCGGGTCAGCTCCTCCAGCGCCTGTACGTCCAGCACCGGGTCGAGGCCGAGCCTGACCGCGAAGGTGCGCATGGCCTCGTCCTCGCCCACCGGAGTGCCGTCGGTCAGCCAGATGTAGCCCACGGGCCGGCGGAACCCGGCGGCGAGCGTGAATCCGGCCCGGTCGGCGTCCCACCACAGGGCGAGCACCGGCCAGGTGGAGCCGACCGCGAGCGCGGTGGCCCAGCCGCCGAGGACCCGGTCCACCGGCTCGGGGTCCTGCCCGGTGCCGCCGTTCCAGGGTTTGCCCTCCGGGACGAGCACGCTCCACTCCTCTCCCGCGCGGGCCAGCAGCATCTGCTCGCGCAGCAGGTGGGCGAGCGGCCGTACGGTCTCGGGGTCGGCCCGGCACAGCAGGAGGGCCCCGGTGGATGTCGCGTTCATGGCTCACACGCTAGGGCAATTTGCCCTGACTTGAACTATTTATGCGCATTCTCCTCCCCAGCGACCCCTCCCGATCCCTCCCGACCCCTCCCGCCCCCCTTTGACTTCCACCATCCGCGATATATCGTGTTCCGCACGAGACGCGATATGTTGCGTTGCCACGCTTCCCGGGAGGTCACATCCATGCCTGTGTCGACATGGACCATCGCCGAGCCGCGGAAGCTCGCCTTCGAGGATCCGGTGACGGCACTCCACGTGCGCGTCGTGGACGGCACGGTCAACGTGGTCGGGTCCGACGAGCCCGAAGCCCGACTGGAGATCTCCGCGATCGAGGGCCCGCCGCTGATCGTGACCCAGGAGGACGGCCGACTGACCGTGGCCTACGAGGACCTGCCCTGGCAGGACCTCCTGCGCTGGTTCGACCCCAAGAACCGCCGCCGCAGCGCCGTGGTCACGCTCGTCGTGCCGGCCGCCTCCTCGGTCGAGGTCGGCGTGATCGGTGCCGGGGCCGTCGTCTCCGGCATCAGCGGCCGCACGGAGGTCCGCGGCATCACCGGTGACTCCACGCTCGTCGGGCTGACCGGCGCGGTGCGCGGGGAGTCCGTGTCGGGCAGCCTGGAGGCCCAGAGCGTCACGGGGGACCTGCGCTTCCACTCCGTGTCCGGTGATCTGACGGTGGTCGACGGGGCGGGGACCTCGGTCCGGGCCGAGTCGGTCAGCGGTGCCATGGTGCTGGACGTCGACCCGTCCGGGCGGCCCACGGACATCCGGCTGGCCACGGTGACGGGGGAGATCGCGATCCGGTTGCCGCACCCGGCCGACGCCAGGGTCGAGGCTAATACCGCGAGCGGGACCGTCTCCAACGCCTTCGAGGACCTGCGGGTCGGCGGGCAGTGGGGGGCGAAGAAGATCACCGGCACGCTGGGCGCCGGGACGGGGACCCTGCGGGCGACGACCGTGTCCGGTTCGATCGCCCTGTTGCGCAGGCCACCCGCCGAGGACGACGCGTACGCCGCCGAGCCGACCGGAAAGGTTCTCTGACATGCCTCCCGTATTCGCCCACGGCCGTCTGCGGCTGTACCTCCTCAAGCTCCTGGACGAGGCGCCTCGCCACGGTTACGAGGTCATCCGCCTGCTGGAGGAGCGCTTCCAGGGCCTGTACGCCCCGTCCGCCGGCACGGTCTACCCGCGGCTGGCCAAGCTGGAGGCCGAGGGCCTGGTCACCCACGCCACCGAGGGGGGCCGCAAGGTCTACTCGATCACCGACGCGGGGCGCGAGGAGCTGGCGGGCCGGGGCGGCGAACTGGCCGACCTGGAGCTGGAGATCCGCGACTCGGTCTCGGAGCTGGCCGCCGAGATACGCGACGACGTACGGGGGGCGGCGGGCCGGCTCCGCAGCGACATGCGGGCGGCGGCTTCGGAGTCCCGGCAGGGCACGAAGGCCGGGGCGGGGACCGGGGCCGGGAGCGGCAAGGGCCGGGCGAAGGACGGACCGGCCTCCCCCTTCGATGACTTCGGCGACTTCGGCCGCCTCGGCGACCTCGGCGACCTCGGCGAGAGCGAGACGTGGCGCACGGCGAAGGAGGAGCTGAACCGGGCCAAGCAGGTGTGGAAGGAGCAGGCCCGCCGGGCGAAGGACGAGTCCCGGCGCGCCCGCGAGGACGCCCAGCAGGCCCGCCGCCAGGCCAGGGAGGCCCAGGAGAAGGCGCACGAGCAGATGCAGACCGCCGCCCGGCAGGTCCAGGAGCACTTCGCACGGGGCGACTGGCCCTCCGGGGTGCGGGAGGGTCTCGCGGAGATCACCGGCCAGCTCGGCGGGTTCGCGCGCTCCGGCGCCTGGCCCCCGTTCGGCAAGCCCGGGGCGGACTCCGCCCCGGCGGCCCCGGTCGCCGACGACGGCTCCGACTGGGCCGAGGACGCGCCGGCCACGGGCGACCCGGTGCGCGACCTGGACCGCCTGCTGGACCGTTTCCGCGACGGCATCCGGGACACGGCCCGCGATCACGGGGTGACGGAGGCCCAGCTCACGGAGGCCCGCCGCCACCTGGGGGCGGCGACGGCGCGGATCGAGGCGCTGCTGACGGCGGAGGACGAGCGGAAGGCCTGAGCCGACGCGGCTCAGGTGGAACGGAAAGCAGGGGCGGGCGTCCGGCATCGGACGCCCGCCCCTGCTTTCCGTTCGGGGCAGCCCCGTTCCGTTCGGGGCCGCCTCTGTGCTGTTGGGGCCCGCTTCCGTTTCCTACCGCCCGTCTCGCCCCGTTCCGTACGCCCCCGTCCCGCCCGTCTCACCCGGCCTCGACGTGCCCCTGACCCCCGTCGGCGTCGGGACCGTACAGCGCGCGCCGCACGGTCGCGTGGGTCGCCCCGTGCTCGGCGAGGACGTCGGCGACGACTCCGGGCTTCGCCGTGAGGGCCAGGAGCAGGTGTTCCTCGCCGATGAAGCGGTCGCCGCACCCCAGGGCGACCCGCAGCGAGTTCTCCAGGACGGTCTTCGCCCCCGGGGTGAAGGGGCGGTGCCCCGACCACCACCACCGGCGGCCGCCCCGGCCGGTTGCCAGGGCCCCTTCGCCGTGGGCGCCCTCGACCCGGGAGACGATCGCGCCGATGTCGATCCCGATACCGGCGAGCGCGTCGGTGTCGGCCTTGGTCAGGCCGCCGCGGCGGCGGGCCTCGGCGAAGGCGGCGTCCAGGGAGGCGCGGCGGTCGTGGAGGCCGAGTGCGGTGACGGCGAACGAGGCCCGGCCGCCCTCCTGTTCCAGCAGCGCGAGCAGCAGGTGTTCCTCGGTGACCGAGTCGGCCCCGACGCGCTCGGCCTGCGCCGCGGCGCCCTTCACGGTGGCGCGGGCCCCTCGGGTGAATCGCTCGAACATCAACGCCTCCCGTACTTCTTGTGCACGGCCTGCCGGCTGACGCCCAGCTCGGCGGCGATCTCCTGCCACGACCAGCCCTGGACACGGGCACTTCTGACTTGTACGGCTTCGAGCTGCTCCAGCAGCCGCCGCAGCGCGGCCACCGACCGCAGCCCGACGCGCGGGTCGCGGTCACCGGCGCGTGCGGCCAGATCCGTTGCTTCGGTCATGACGTCAACCTACATTGACAGATGCCCTCCGTCAATCAAAGTTGACATCATCGTCGGCCAGGCGGGCGTGCCGCTCGACGTCGTGCCGGACGTCGCCGTAGCGCAGCTTGGCCCGCTCGATGCCCTCGGGCGCGAATCCGGACCGGGTCGCGACCCGGCAGGAGGCCGGGTTGTCGGTGCGATGGCCCAGCTCCAGCCGGTACAGCCCGAGCTCGTCGAAGGCCCAGCGCGCCAAGGCCCGCACACCGGCCGGGGCGACACCACGGCCGCGCGCCTCCCGTGTGGTCCAGTAGGAGACCCAGCCGGTGTCGTGGGTCAGGTTGACGGCGTCGACGGCGACACAGCCGACGGCCTCGCCCGCCTCCCCCACGACGGCCCAGGAGTAGCCGGTGCGCGCTCCCCGTTCGCGCGTGCGGTCCGCGATCCAGGCCAGCGCCCCGGGCCGGTCGAACACCGGCCGGTCCGTCTGGCGGTCCATCTCGGTCGCGGCGAAGGCGCGGAGCACCGCCGAGGCGTCGGTGGGCTCCCAGGGGCGCAGCAGAAACCCTTCAGGGGTGGTCAGTTCGTCCATAGGGGCCACCTTCCCGCACGGTCACCACCACGTCGCTCCCGGGCCACGCCCGTACGACCGGCCAGCTCCCGCGCGAGGTCGCGCCGGGGCCGCCGGCGACCAGCCCCGGGCCGGTGACGGAGACACGCCAGCCCCGGGGCGAGGGCGGGAGGGACAGCTCCGTCACCCCGGGGCGGGCGGCGGCACGGTAGGCGAGGCGGTAGGACCGGGTGTCCGCGTCGTACGCCTCGGAGCGGACGGTCCCCGCGACGGCCGGGGCGTACGGAGTGGCCGTCCGCTCCTTGTTCGTACGGAAGCGGCCCCGCTCGTCGACCGCGCAGTAGCCGCCGCCGTAGCACCAGACGTACCCGGCCCAGCCGGAGCTGTAGCGGTTCAGGGAGTCGACGGCCTCGCGGTAGAAGCGGCCCATGCGGGGGAGGGAGTTGTTCAGGGGCCCCCACTCGCCGACGACCACGGGCATCCGGTGGCGGGCCGGATAGGCGGTGACCGCGGCCTCGTACGCCTCGATCCAGCCGGCCGACGGGTCGTAGTCAGCGCCCGCCTCCATGGCGGTGTTGTAGAAGTGCGGGGCGTAGACGGTCCGGCGGTCCTCGATCCGGCCGAGCCCGGTGGGGACGCCCTCGCCGACGATGGGCGTCGGCTCGACGAAGAGCCAGGTGTCGCGGTCCTTGGCCCGGACGGCACGGGCCAGCCGGTTGTACATCGGGGTGAGGTGCTGGGCCTCGATCCGGCGGGCGGCGGTCGGCAGGTCCTCGCCCGCGCGGAGCTCCCCCATCGGCTCGTTGATCAGGTCGTAGCCGATCACGGCCGGGTGGTCGCGGAAGCGTTCCGCAATGACCTGCCACATGGCGGCCTGGGCGCGCTGGAGGTCGGGGTCCTCGTAGAGGTGGGTGAAGGCTCGTTGGACGGCCGGTTCGAAGTACTCGGAGAACCAGTCGTCGGGGTTCGGGGTGAACGGCAGTCCGTCGGTCCTGGTGGCCCAGGCGGGGATGCCACGGTGCCCGAACGCGGGCCCGAAGACGTCCTGGTGGGCGTCGATGAGGACCTGGACGCGGTGCTTGCGCGCCCCGTCCAGGACGCGTTCGACGCGCCGGAGGTAGCGCTCGCTGTACTGGCCGCGCGTGGGTTCCAGGTCGTCCCAGAAGACCAGCAGCCGGGCGAAGTTGAAGCCGTTCGCGCGCAGGTCGCGGAAGTGCCGCTCGGTGATCGCGGTGAGGGCGGCCTCGCCGCTGTTCGCCTTGTCCTCGACGTTCCAGCCGCGCAGGGTGAGGGTGCGCCCCCGGTCGTCGGTCAGTGGCGGGACGGCACGTTCACGGGACTCGGACGCCGGTAGGGGTGCGGATACGGGGCGCGCCGAGGCGGCGGGGGCGAGGGCCCCCGCCGCGAGCACGGACGCGACGACGGCTGCCATGAGTGCTCTGCCCATTCGCATGGGCGGCATCCCATCAGCAAAGCTGACGCTTGTTCAAGTACACGTCACCGAAGCGTTCTTGGCGGAGCTAGGAGGTCGGCGTGAGCACGATCTTTCCGAAGAGGTCGCCCGACTCCAGCCGCCGGAACCCCTCCCCGGCGCGGTCCAGCGGCAGCACCTCGTCGATGACCGGGCGCACCCCGGTGGTCGCGCAGAACGCGAGCAGGTCCTCCAGCTCGTCCTTGGACCCCATGGTGGAGCCGACGACCCTCAGTTCCAGGAAGAAGATCCGGGTCAGCTCGGCGTGGGCGGGCCGGTCTCCGCTGGTGGCCCCGGAGATGACGAGGGTGCCGCCCGGGCGCAGCGACTTCACGGAGTGGGACCAGGTGGCGGCCCCCACGGTCTCGATGACGGCGTCCACGCGCTGCGGCAGCCGGGCGCCGGGCTCGTACGCCTCCAGCGCACCGAGCTCGACCGCCCGCTCACGCTTGGCCTTGTCCCGGCTGGTGGCGAAGACCCGCAGCCCGGCGGCCTTGCCGAGCACGATCGCGGCGGTGGCGACCCCGCCGCCGGCGCCCTGGACCAGCACGGAATCGCCGGGCCGTACCCCGGCGTTGGTGAACAGCATCCGGTATGCGGTGAGCCAGGCGGTCGGCAGACAGGCGGCCTCCGCGAAGCTGAGCTCCTTCGGCTTGGGCAGGACGTTCCAGGTGGGGACGGTGACCTGCTCGGCGAAGGTGCCCTGGTAGCGCTCGGTGAGGATGGAGCGCGGCTCCTTCGGCCCGACGCCGTGCCCCGACTGCCCGATGACGGAGTGCAGGACGACCTCGTTGCCGTCCTGGTCGACGCCGGCGGCGTCGCAGCCGAGGATCATCGGGAGCCGCTCCTGCGGGAGGCCCACGCCCCGCAGGGACCAGAGGTCGTGGTGGTTGAGGGACGCGGCCCGGACGGTGACGGTGGTCCACCCGGGACGCGTCTCGGGGGCCGGGCGATCACCCAGCTCCAGGCCGTCGACGGGCTGGTCGGGATCGATGCGGGCTGCGTAGGCGGCGAACATGGCTCGACGATAGGCGGGCCGGGGCGGCCCGCGGAACCGCCCGCACGTGTGACGCGCACCAAGCGGGGCGGCCTTCCCGAGCCAGCCCCTGCGGCCGGCCGAGCCGGGCCCGCAGGCAGAAAGCGGGCGGGGCCCGTACCGGTACAGGCCCCGCCCACCCGCAACCGCTCAACGCGACATCAGCGCCGAGCCACACCCTCCGCACGGGCCGCCGCGGCCACCGCCGCGGTGACCGCGGGGGCGACCCGCTCGTCGAACGGCGACGGGATCACGTAGTCCGCCGCCAGCTCGTCGCCGACCACGTCGGCCAACGCGTTCGCCGCGGCGATCTTCATGCCCTCGGTGATCCGGGAGGCCCGGACCTGGAGCGCGCCCGCGAAGATGCCCGGGAACGCCAGCACGTTGTTGATCTGGTTCGGGAAGTCCGACCGCCCGGTCGCCACGACCGCCGCGTACTTGTGCGCGACGTCCGGGTGGACCTCCGGATTCGGGTTGGCCATCGCGAAGACGTACGCGCCGGGGGCCATCGAGGCCACCGCCGCCTCCGGGACCGTCCCGCCCGAGACGCCGATGAAGACGTCCGCACCGGCGAGCGCCTGTTCCAGCGAACCGGAGAGACCGGCCCTGTTGGTCAGCTCGGCCAGCTCGCGCTTGACCTCGGTGAGGTCGTCGCGGTCACGGCTGACGATGCCCTTGCGGTCGGCCACCGCGACGTCGCCGATCCCCGCCTCCAGGAGGAACTTGGCGATGGCCACGCCCGCCGCGCCCGCGCCGGAGATGACACCGCGCAGATCGCCGAGCGTCCGCCCGGAGAGCTTCGCGGCGTTGCGCAGGGCGGCGAGGGTGACGACGGCCGTGCCGTGCTGGTCGTCGTGGAAGACCGGGATGTCCAGCCGCTCCTGGAGCTTGCGCTCGATCTCGAAGCACCGGGGCGCCGAGATGTCCTCCAGGTTCACCCCGCCGAAGGAGGGGGCGAGCCGGACGACGGTCTCGACGATCTCGTCGGCGTCGGTGGTCGCGAGCGCGATCGGCACCGCGTCGACGCCGCCGAACTGCTTGAAGAGGATGGCCTTGCCCTCCATGACGGGGAGGGACGCCTCGGGCCCGATGTCGCCGAGGCCGAGCACGGCGGTGCCGTCCGTCACGACGGCCACGACCTGGGACTTCCAGGTGTAGTCGTGGACGAGCTCGGGGTTGTCGGCGATGGCGCTGCACACCTTCGCCACCCCCGGCGTGTACGCCAGGGAAAGGTCGTCCTTGTCCCGGATCGGGACGGTGGCCTGCACGGCCATCTTCCCGCCCCGGTGAAGGGCGAAGGCCGGATCGAAGGGCTCGTCGGCCCCGGTGTCCACTGCGCTCGTGCGCTGGATGGCGCTGTCGGCGGTGCTGTCGATGGTGCTGTCGCTGCGAGGATTGACGATCTCCGCTGCCATGGTGTTGACCCCTTAAGTCTTCATCGTTTGAGGGTGGCCACTCCTGGTTGAGGAGGGGTGGGCGGGCACCGCGTACGCGCCCCGCACCGGGCGGTTGGCCCGCCCCGGCAGGGATAGGTGGTACGTACGCGCGGGCGCGCCGCACACGCGCCCTGAGCCCCGGATGAGGGGTGTAAACGTCTTTCTTACCGGACGAACGGTGTTACGGACGAGTCCATATCGACGCGGTGACGTGACTCATAGTCGAATATCTGGACAAGTCGGCAAACCGGCATAAATGCCGCCCACCAGTCAAGACATGCCGAAGATTCTCCGGCAGGGGGAATGAATCCCCACAGATGGTCCGGTTCTCGCGCACCGGCCGTTGATGTTCGGGGGTCGCCCGTTATCCGATTTTGACATGGCCGGACCCCTGCATGAGCCAGTCCGAATGGCAGGATGCCGTCATCACACAAGGTGGCGACACTCGAAGGTGCGTGCCAAGCCGCCCACCAGCACCTCACCCTCACCTGCCGGAGGATCCCGACATGACCGCAAGCACCACGCGTCGTACGACCGCGAAGTCCCGGATTGCGGCGATCGGCGCCATCGCGGTCGCCGGCTCCTTGCTGCTCACCGCCTGTGGCGACCAGACAGACAGCTCCTCCCAGGAGGGAGGCAGCGGCAAGGAGACCAAGAGCGGCGCACCGCTCTTCTCGAAGCTGCCGGAGAAGTACCAGAAGTCCGGTGTGATCAAGGTCGGCACGAATGCCGAATACGCCCCGATGGAGTCCGTCGAGAACGGAAAGATCGTGGGCGTCGACCCCGATCTGGCCGAGGCTCTCGGCAAGCAGCTCGGCGTGAAGTTCGAGTTCACCTCGGGTTCCTTCGACGGTCTGATCACCGCCCTGAACAGCGGGCGTCACGACATCGCGATGTCGTCGATCACGGACAACAAGCAGCGCCAGGAGGGCCTGGACGAGTCGGGCAAGAAGCTGGGCGAGGGCGTCGACTTCGTCGACTACTTCCTCGCCGGCACCGCCGTGTACACGAAGAAGGGCAACCCGCAGAACATCAAGTCCATCGAGGACCTCTGCGGGAAGGCCGCGGCCGTGCAGCGCGGCACCACGTACGAGAAGGCCCTCAAGACGCAGTCGAAGGCCTGTACGGACGGCGGCAAGGAGGCCGTCAAGATCGAGTCGTTCGAGAACGACACCGAGGCGCAGACCCGCGTCAAGTCCGGCGGCGCGGTCGCCGGCGTCAACGACTACCCGGTCGCGGTCGACCTGGCCCGCAAGGCCGACGGCGGCAAGGCGTTCGAGGTCGTGGGCGAGCAGGTCGACGCCGGCCCGTTCGGCATCGCCGTCAAGAAGGACAACACCGGGCTGCGCGACGCCCTGAAGGAGGCCGTCGACGCGATCATCGCCGACGGTTCGTACCAGAAGGTGCTCGACAAGTGGGGCGCCGGTACGGGAGCGATCGACAAGGCCGCCATCAACGGCGGCAAGTGACCGGACGCTTCACTGAAGGGCAGTCACCATGACTGACAAGTTCGACAAGACACCCGCCGGTTCACCGGCCGGCCCGGTGTCCGTCTCCAAGGGCGCCACCCCGGCCCCGGAGAACATCAAGGCCATTCCGGTCCGCCATGTCGGCCGCTGGATCAGCGGCGTCGTGGTCATCGGCCTCCTCGTCGCCCTCGGGTACGCCTTCTCGCAGGGCAACATCCAGTGGCACGCCGTGGGCGACAAGCTGTTCGACAGCACGGTCGTCGCCGGTGCGGGCCGCACCCTGCTGATCAGCGTCCTCGCGATGGTGCTCGGCGTCATCCTCGGCGTCGTGCTGGCCGTGATGCGCCTGTCGAAGAACCCGGTCACCAGCTGGGTCGCCTGGCTGTACATCTGGTTCTTCCGGGGCACCCCGGTCTACGTACAGCTGCTGCTCTGGTTCAACCTGGCGCTCATCTTCCCGGTCCTGAACATCCCGTTCATCTACAAGGACGAGATGACGGACGTCATGACCCCGTTCATGTGCGCCCTGCTGGGGCTCGCGCTGAACGAGGCGGCCTACATGGCGGAGATCTGCCGGGCCGGCATCCAGTCGGTCGACGAGGGCCAGACCGAGGCCTCGCACGCGCTGGGCATGACCCAGGGCAAGACCATGCGCCGTGTGGTCCTCCCGCAGGCGCTGCGCGTGATCATCCCGCCGACCGGCAACGAGTTCATCAACATGCTGAAGACCTCGTCGCTCGTCTACGCCGTCACGTACAACGAGCTGCTCCGCTCGACCTCGCAGATCGGCTCCACGTCGTACGCGGTGATGGAGATGCTGTTCGTCGCGTCCATCTGGTACATCGTGATGACCAGCGTGTTCAGCGTCGGCCAGTACTACCTGGAGCGCCGCTTCGCCCGCGGCTCGCTGCGCTCGCTGCCGCTCACGCCGCTGCAGCGCGTCAAGGTCAACCTCGCCGCGTTCAGCAACCGGCCCTCCGGAGGTGTCTCCGCATGACCACCCCCATGGTGAAGGCCGAGGGCGTCCACAAGTCCTTCGGCGCCGCCCACATCCTCAAGGGCATCGACCTGGAGGTCGCCCCGCGTGAGGTGTTCTGCCTGATCGGCCCGTCCGGCTCCGGCAAGTCGACCTTCCTGCGGTGCATCAACCACCTGGAGAAGATCAACGCCGGCCGGCTCTCGGTCGACGGCGAACTGGTCGGCTACCGGCAGAAGGGCGACAAGCTCTACGAGTTGAAGGACAGCGAGGTCGCCCTCCAGCGGCGCGACATCGGCATGGTCTTCCAGCGCTTCAACCTGTTCCCGCACATGACGGCCATCGAGAACGTCATGGAGGCGCCGGTCCAGGTCAAGGGCGAGTCCAGGGCCGTGGCCCGGGCCCGCGCCGAGAAGCTGCTGGACCGGGTGGGCCTCTCCGACAAGGCGGGTAACTACCCCACCCAGCTGTCCGGCGGGCAGCAGCAGCGCGTGGCCATCGCCCGCGCGCTGGCGATGGAGCCGAAGCTGATGCTCTTCGACGAGCCGACGTCCGCACTCGACCCGGAGCTGGTCGGTGATGTCCTCGACGTCATGCGCGGCCTGGCCGAGGACGGTATGACGATGATCGTCGTCACCCACGAGATGGGCTTCGCCCGCGAGGTGGGAGACGCGCTGGTCTTCATGGACGACGGCGTGGTGGTCGAGTCGGGCCACCCGCGTGACGTGCTGACCAACCCGCAGCACGACCGGACGAAGTCGTTCCTGTCCAAGGTGCTGTAGGCCCGCGTACGGGAGGGCGGTGCGGGCCGTGGTCCCGCACCGCCCTCCCGCGTGCCTCCCGCGTGTGCGGCCGCCCACCGCGCGTGGGCGCTCGCGCCCTCAGTCCCTCGGCAGCACCTCCGGGCCGGTGAGCAGTTGCTTCAGCTGCTGCCGGGAGAGCGGAGGCTCCGACAGCAACGGCCCCTGGGTGCCGGTTCCTTCGAAGCCGGTGCTGGAGCGTACGAGGAACTGCGAGCCGTCCCGGTGGATGAGCCGGCCGACCAGCTCGGGCCCCCAGTCGACGCTGTCCTCACCCTCGACGTCCATCGTGTCGCGCCACGTCGTCAGGACCCGGCCGTCGGGGAGCACCTCCCGCTCACAGTCGGAACGGGACGGCTCCTGGCCCACCCGGACGCAGAGGTCCTCGTCCGGATCGGCCGGGCGGCCCATCTTCTTCTCCACCGCCTCCCGGTCCTCCAGGGTGAGCAACAGGTAGCCGACGCCGCCGTCCCGGCGGAACGCGTAGTGCCCGTCCAGCGGACCGAGGTAAGTGGTCCGCGCCTGTTCGGGCGTCGCCTTCTTGATGAGCACGGCGAGCGAGACCTCTTCGATCCTCCCCACATCCGCGGGCAGGAGCGAGGCCAGCCGTCCGGCCTTGTCCGACGCGGGAACCGAAGCCGACGGCGTCGGGGAGGCGGACGGCCCGGCCGACGCCACCGAGGTGTGCGCGGGGTCCTCGTCGCCGCCCGTCCGGGGCAGGGCGAACGCCCCGGCGGCGACCACCGCGAGGACGGCGGTGGAGGCGGCGACGCGGCGGCGCCTGCGGATCCGGTCGGCCTTCGCGTACACGGCCCCGGCGGAGAACGCGGGCTTCCCCGCTCCCTCGGCGGCGCGGTCGAGCAGTTCACGGACGTCGTTCATACCAGTTCCTCCGCCATCCCGGCGCGCAGCGCCGCCAGGCCCCGAGCCGTGTGGCTCTTGACCGTGTTCGTCCGCATCCCGAGCGCCTCGGCCGTGGCCTCCACGCTCAGGTCCTCCCAGTAGCGGAGCACCAGCACCGCCCGCTGCCTGGCCGTGAGCCGGGCGAGCGCCTCCCTGACGACCAGACCGGTGTCCGTGTCGGCCGTGTTCCCCGGGCGGTCGGGCAGTTCGCCGTACGCCCGCTCCCGCCGCCAGAACCTGCGCCGGCTCGCGATGAACGTGTTGACCAGCGTCCTACGGGCGTACGCCTCGATGTTGTCGAGCCGCCCGTGCCTCCGGCCGCCAAGGACGACCTTGACCAGGGCACTCTGGACGAGGTCCTCGGCCTCGTGCCGGTCGCCGCAGAGCAGGTAGGCGCTGCGGAACAGTGCGGTGCGCCGGCCCTCGACGAATTCGTGCAGCGCCGCGTCGTCATCGGCCCGCATACGGACCCCTCCCCGGAACTGACAATTCCCTGCCCCCATCTCTCTCCGCTCCCCGGCCCGCGGAGGCGGACCGTCTCCCCCTTCCAGTGCGCCGGGCCCCGGCGGAGGTTGCGGGCATCGACGAAGAAAGAAGGGGGCGGTACGGGCCCGAAGCCCGTACCGCCCCTCTCACCGCCGTGCTGCTGCCCCTGTTCGCGAGCGGCAGTTTCGGGCGGCTACTTGACGGCGAGGACCAGGGTGTCCGAGGGGGACGCCCAGACCGCGCGGGCCTCACCGAAGCCCGAGGCCAGCAGGGTGCGGGCGTGCCAGTCGGCGGAGGGCATGTCGCCGTCCGCGTGCTCGCCGTAGATCGCGAACCGCTCGGCGGTGGGCGCGGCCAGGACGGGGTCCTTCGCGGCGACGGCCCACCACTCGGCCCAGTCCAGCGCCCCGGCGGCCTTGGCGCGGTCCATCGCGGCATGCCGGTGGGCGCGTTCGGCGGCGTTGATGCGGGGGGTGGCCGGGTCGATCGTGCGGTCGGCGTTCATGAACACCCCACCGTCCCGGACGAGGCCGCCGAGCTGCCTGTAGAGCGTGGTGAGCGGGTCCCTGTGCAGCCAGTGCAGGGCGGTGGCGGTGAGGACGGCGTCGTACGAGGTGTGGGGCAGCCGGGCCGTCCAGTCGGGGTCCTTGAGATCGGCGGTGACGAAGGCCGCCCGGTCGTCTCCGTCGAAGGTGCCGCGGGCGATGGCCAGGAGCGCGGGGTCGAGATCGACTCCGGTGCTCGTGGCGTTCGGGAACCGCTTGAGAAGCCGGTCCGTGATACTTCCCGTACCGCACGCGAGGTCGAGGACCCGCGGTTCGGGTCCGACGACCGCCTCGACCATGTCCAGCATCACCCGGAACCGCTCCTCGCGGTCGGGCATGTACCACTCCTGCTGCCGGTCCCAGCTCTCCTGCCAGGACTGCCAGTCGGTGCCCGTAGCCGTCTCCGTCACGCCAACCTCCACGTAATGCCCGTTTACGTCAATCGACCATTACACTGGCCGACGCCCCGACTCTAGACCGACACCGTAAGGACTACAAGTGGAACTGGCCTATTACTCGGACTACGCCGTGCGCCTGGTCAACACCGAGGAGCCGGCCCGCAACAAGGACGCCCTCACCTCCGTCGAGGCGGTCCGGGAGCTCTTCGGAGCCAACCAGCAGGCGGCCCGGCGGACGACGGACGCGGACGTGACCCGGTTCCGTTCCGTACGGGCACGGCTGCGCGCGGTCTTCGACGCGGCGGACGGCGACGACGAGACGCTCGCGGTCGACCTGCTGAACTCGCTGCTGCTGGAGTTCCCGGTGAGCCCGCAGATCTCGGGGCACGACGTACGCGACCAGGACGGCAGGCCGGACTGGCACATGCATCTGGCCGACCACCCGTCGAACGCGACCGCCGGCTACGCGGCCATCGCGGCGATGGGCCTGGCCTTCCACCTCACCGAGCACGGTGTGGACCGCCTCGGCCTGTGCGAGGCGGCGCCGTGCCGCAACGCCTACCTGGACACCTCCACGAACCGCTCCAGGCGCTACTGTTCGGACCGCTGCGCGACCCGCGCGAACGTGGCCGCCTACCGGGCCCGCAAGCGCGAGGAGGCCGAGCGCACCGGCCGCAGCGCGGAGACCGCCCAGCCCAGCACCGCCGTCACCGACCGCTGACCCTTCGCCAGGGGCCGGTAGCGGGCCCGCACCCGGGCCAGCACCAGCTCCTCCGGCACGGTCCCGTAGTCGGTGCTGTCCCCGCCGGCGAACGTGTTGTCGCCCCGCACCCACCAGCCGCCGGGCCGCCGCTCGGTGGCCCGTTTGACCACCAGCAGGTCCTGCTGGAACGGGTGCCGCAGGATCACCACGTCACCGGGGCTCACGGGTGCCCCGTACTGCACGAGCAGCAGGTCGCCGTGGTAAAGCGTGGGCACCATCGAGGGGCCCGTCACCTCCACCACCCGCAACGGACGCCGCGTCACCCGCCCACCTCCGGACACCTGTCGCCGCCCCGGCATCTCCGGCACCTTCCGGTTCCTCCTCCATCACATCGTCAGCACATCACCCGAGTGCCACTCCGTACATTCGGCCGACGGCCCGATTCTCACACCGGACTTTTGACCTAAGCCCCTGGGGCAGCCACGGAAAGCGGCGCTCCACGGAGTAATGTCCCACCTGAGAAGACGATCACGAGGAGGACAGCTCCATGCTTTCCCGCCTGTTTGCCCCCAAGGTGAAGGTCAGCGCCCACTGCGACCTGCCCTGCGGCGTGTACGACCCGGCCCAGGCCCGCATCGAGGCCGAGTCGGTCAAGGCCGTCCAGGAGAAGTACCAGGCCAACGAGGACGCGGACTTCCGCACCCGCGCCGTCCTGATCAAGGAACAGCGCGCCGAGCTCGCGAAGCACCACGTCTCGGTGCTCTGGAGCGACTACTTCAAGCCCCCGCACTTCGAGAAGTACCCGGAGCTGCACCAGCTGGTCAACGACACCCTGAAGGCGCTCTCCGCGGCCAAGGGCTCGAACGACCCGAAGACGGGTCAGAAGGCTCTGGACCTCATCGCCGAGGTCGACCGGATCTTCTGGGAGACCAAGAAGGCTTGATCTACGGTTAGGCCGTCTGACCTGCGGTTTCGCTGGTCATGTCGCCTACCGGTCCGCACCCGGTCCGCAGGCCGCCGAGCATGGCGTCCATGGCGGGCCGGGTGCGGTCTTCTTCGCCCGGGCAGCGGCTTGACGCTCACCCCGCCGGAGACGAGCGCGGAGGCTAAGAAGTAAGGCAGGCCATGAGTCACCATGTGCGGCAGCTCGACGGGTTCGCGGCCCTCACGCTCGGCCACCTCGTTCTCCGCCGCTCCGTTCTCCGGGCGTAGTTACACTCAGTTCACTCTTCCAGTGGCGGTATGTCGAGAGGCTTACCTTCCTCCGTCGCACAGCCACTTTCCCGAGCGCCGTGCGGCGAGGCGCGCCGACAGGGCGTCGGTGACATGCGACGCGGATGGCGCCCGCCTTGAAGTCGACATCCGACACCTTCGCGGTCGAGCAACTCACCTACGAGGTCAGGACGCGCACGAGGACGTCGCGCACGCTCGGGACCGGCCCGCTCCGGTCCCGAGCTTTCCGTCCGCTCCGGTGCCCGCCCCGCCTACGCCCGCCCGCGGCTCCCTGGAGGGCGGGCACTCCGGTCAGACCGGTCGCCGCGGTGGCTGCCGTGCTCCGTATGCGATGCCCCTGCACGCTGCGCGCACCCTCACGCTGTGTTCCCAGCCGGTTCGGTCCCGGCCTCCCGCTCCGGCGACTCGCTCACCTTCGGTGACTACAAGCGGGCCAGAGCGAAGGACGTCATCTCGTGGCGGACCAAAGAAGATTTCAACGGCCGACGAGACCACTACGAACTCATGGTCAACTACCTCACCCGAAAGATCTTGCCCTACCAGTTCAAGAGGAGAAATTGATCTTTCCCTTTGATCAGCAGTAGCCGGGGAGCGAAGGGGAGCTCCTGTACCTCGAAGACGAGCCCCCTCTCTTCTTCGAGGTGGAAACCCGCCATTTCTGCGCGCCACCGACGGTGTCGATCGACCTTGATCAGGCTTACTCTTGGGCCTGGTTGGGTAGGTAGCGCGCTAACACCGATCACGGCTCCACACTCACAGGGGAGGTGAAGGGTATGGATCCCCTTACGCTGGCGGCAGGCAGCGCACTTGTCGCGGCAATGGCTACTGATAGCTGGCAGCACTGCCGTGACGCCGTGGCCGACTGGTGGAGGCAGCATCACGCGAATCGAACAGACGACCTGAATGCCGACCTTGATCGCCTTCGCACCCAGGTCCTGACCATAGACCAGGAGGGAAATCAGTCGGGTGAGGACGCCTTGACCGTGGCATGGGGAGAACGTTTTCAGCGGCTACTCGACTCAGCCCCTCACATGGAGTCCGAAATACGAGAGTTGATTGACCGGACGCTCACTCCGGCAGCCTCCTACGCCAACGACCGGGGCACTCCAGCGGCTGTCATGAAGGCGGACGCACGGGACAACGCGCGGATTTTCATGGCCGGACGGGACCAGCACATCACTGGCTCATGAGCGAACTGAGCGGCGATACCCCCTCATCCGGGGTTCGACAGGAGGTCCACGGCGAGGGACACGCTCAGATCTTTGTCGCGGGCAACGACATGCACGCGACATTCGCTGCCCCACCGCCTCCCGACGCCGTCGTCGCACTGCGCACACTCCCTCGTGACATCGCGGCCTTCACCGGCCGCGACAGTGAACTCCTGCGCATCATGCGCGCGGACACCGTGTCCTCCGGGGCGTTGACCATTCACGCCATCGACGGCATGCCAGGAGTCGGCAAAACGGCCCTGGTCACCCGTACCGCCCATATCCTTGCCGACCGGTATCCGGACGGGCAGCTCTTCGTCGACCTGCACGCACACACTCCTGGGCGTCAGCCGGCGGACCCACACGGGGTTCTGACCACCCTTCTCGTCGGTCTCGGTATTGCGCCCAAGGACGTACCGGGCAACCTGGAGGCCTGCACATCGCTGTGGCGCGACCGGCTCACCGGCCGCCGCATGCTGCTCGTCCTGGACAACGCCGCCGACGTGGCCCAGGTCGAACCGCTGCTGCCGTCCCACCGTGCCAACCTGGTCCTGATCACCAGCCGCCGACGCCTCCTGGGCCTGGACGGGGCGACATTGACATCTCTGGGAACGCTGCCCCCCGACCAGGCGAGCGACCTCTTCGTTCGCCTCACACGGCGCGAGCGGACGGACGCGAACAGCGACGCCATCAGCGGCGCGGTCGCCGCGTGCGGTCACCTGCCCCTCGCGATCAGCCTGCTCGCATCCCGTCTGGCACATCACCCGGACCGTGAGCTCACGGCCTTCGTCGACGAGTTCACCACAGCGCTGGACCGCCTGGACGAGCTCCAGGCCGGCAACCGTGCGGTGGCCGCCGCGTTCGACCTGTCCTACCGTGCGCTTCCCGCCGACAGGCAGCGCTTCTTCCGCAGGCTGGGCATGCACGCCGGGGTGCATATCGACCCCTTCGCCGCGGCGGCATTGGGCAACATTTCAGTGGCTCAGGCACGGCGCATGCTGGACTTCCTGCACTCGGAACACCTCGTCGAGGAAATATCCACCTACCGCTACAGGTTCCATGACCTCATCCGCGCGTTCGCCCAGACGCTTTCGTCCGGAGATCCCCCACTTGAGCAGGACCGAACGATCGCACGCATGAAGTCCTACTATCAGCAGGCGGCGGAATCGGCGGACCGGTATCTCACTGACGTCGAACGACCCGGGCCTTCCTGCCCCTCCACCTTCGCCGTCCCGGACGTGCGCAGCCATGAACAGGCCCTGGAGTGGATGCGCACCGAACGCGTCAACCTGCTGGCCTGCATAGAAACGGAACCCCAGAACGCTAGCCGGCACACCATCGGGCTTACGGCCGCGCTGGCGTCTCATCTGCGGCAAGAGGGCCCTTGGCCGGAAGCCGCGGCGCTTCATCGAGCGGCTGCCGAATCGGCGCGGGACTTCGGCACCCCTCTCGAACAAGCGAACGCCCTGTTCGACCTCGGGCGGATTGAATCCGCTATGGGTGACTACGCGACCGCCGAGGAAACCCTTCGCTTGGCGCTTGACCTGTATCGGACACTCGAAAACCCACTGGGGCAGGCCAATGCCCTGAATATGCTGGGCAATGCACAGCAGATCACGGGGCGCGGGTCCGAAGCCGTAGAACTGCAACAGAAGGCGCTGGCGCTTCACGAACAGCTCGAAAATCGTCTGGGACAGGCGATCAGCCTCTTCGGCCTGGGGCGGATAAAGCAGGCCACGGGAGACTATTCGGGGGCGGCGGAATTGCACCTGCGCGCGTTGAGCCTGTACCGGCAAACGGGAAACCTCATCGGACAGGCGAACGCTCTGAATATGCTTGGGCAGGCTCGCTACGCAACAGGTGGGTACAGCCTCTCGGTCGATCTTCACCAGGAGGCCCTGCTGCTTTACACGAGTATTGGGAATCGCCTGGGCCAGGCGCACGCACTGCACGACATCGGACGTGCGGAACAGGTGGTCGGGGACGATGCCGCAGCCCTCGCGTCACACCGGCAGGCACTGGTTCTCTACGAAGCGGTCGGCAACCGTCTGGGGCAGGCGAACACGTCCCACGACCTGGGTCGCCTGGCGGAGACGACAGGCAATCGTGTCGCGGCCTCCGCATTCCTCCAGCGAGCCCTGACCCTTTACGAATCGGTCGGTGACCGGCTCGGACAGGCGAATACACTCCACGCCGTCGGCCGCCTGGAACAGGCGGCCGGCAAGCCTGGCGCCGCCGACCTGTACCGACGGGCGTGGGAACTCTTCCGCGCATCAGGGGATCCTGATGGCGAAGCCCAAGTCGTGTACAGCATGGGGACGCTCCGGGCCGAGACGGATCCAACCGAGGCGCTGGGCACTTTCCGCCGTGCTCGACGCCTCGCCCGGCAGGTCGGCAACCCTTTTACCGAGGCAGAGGCGATCGAGGGCACCGCCCGATGCCAGGCGCACCTCGGCGACCGCCGGTCCGCCCTCATTACCATTCGGCAGGCGTTGAAGATTTATCGCACGATCGGCGTCGCGGAAGCGGAGTCAGCCGACGCCTTCCGCGCGGAGCTCGAAGCAGAATTCTCCGAACCAGAGGCACCCTAGGAGCGGAAGAGAAGGTGACGGACATGAACACGGAGCTCAATTGGTTCAAGAGTTCGAGGAGTGAGCCTCCTGGGCCGGGAGGGTCTCAGGGATGCGTGGAGGCCGCCGCGCTCGAAGGAGAAGGAATAGCGATACGTGATTCGAAGGAACCAGGCGGATCCGTACTGCGGTTTTCCGAAACGGCGTGGAGTGCCTTCACTTCCTTGACAAGGAGCGACACTCCTTAATCCGAGACGGCCCGGCGGTTCACCGAGCCCTATCAGGCCCGTCGGCAGGCGGCACGACCGCGGCAGCCCGGCCGGCCCGCCTGCGGCTGGCGGCCGGGCCTTCTTTCTGCCACCACTGGCCTCGCACTTGACGATGCACTACTCTTTTAACGAGACGCAACGTTGCGTCTCTCCTTCGGTTCATCAGGACAGCGAGGTCCACCATGGAACGCTTCGTCGAAGTCGCCCCCGGCATACGCCTGTGGGCCCAGGAGCACGGCGCTTTCGACGCCCCCGCCCTGCTGCTGGTCATGGGCGCGCAGGCTTCCGGGCTCGGCTGGCCCGACGAGTTGGTGGAGTTGCTCGCCGCCCGACATCGCGTGATCCGTTACGACCACCGGGACACCGGCCGGTCCACCTGGGCCTTCGACGAGCGGCCCTACCCGCTCACCGCGCTGGCCGAGGACGCCGTGGCCGTGCTCGACGCGTTCGGTGTGGAGCGCGCGCACGTCGTGGGGATGTCGCTGGGCGGCATGCTCGCCCAGTTGCTGATCGCCGACCACCCCGAGCGGCTGCTCAGCGCCACCCTGTTCGGGACGCGAGCGCTCAGCTCCGTCCCCTACACCGCCCCGGACGGCGCTGGCGTCCCGCCCGAGCAGCTTCCCGGCGTCGCGCCCGCCCTGCTGGAGCTGTGGGCCCGGCCCGTGGAGGACCATGGGCCCGAGGCCGAGTTGGAGCGGCGCGTGGAGCACTGGCGGGCGCTCGGCGGCGGCGTGATCCCCTTCGACGTCGACCGCGCCCGGGCCCTGGAGCGCCGGATCATCGAGCACACCGGGCATCACCGCGCCGGTTCCGCGCACGCCCGCGCCGACTACTCCGGGATGGACCGCACCGAGCAGCTCGCCAGGACCCTCGTGCCCGCCCTGGTCGTCTCGGCCCTCGCCGAGCCCGTCTTCCCGCCCCCGCACTCCGAACACCTCGCCCAGGCGATCCGCGGCGCGCGGCTCGTCGAGATCCCGGGCATGGGCCACGCACTCCCCCGCGAGGTGCACGCCCCGCTCGCCGCCGCGATCCTGGAGCACACCGGCCGGGACTGACGCCGCGCCGCACAGGCCGGGCTGACATCATGCCGCCCTCTGGCCCCTGGTGGCCGACGCCGCACGGCACGCACCGCTCGCACCGCGCCCCACCGACGGGATCCGGCCGGCCCGCCCCCGCCCGCGTCCCCCGCGTCATACCTGAGAGCCACCCCGCAGGTGCCCTCTCCAGCGGGACGCCGACTACCGCTCCCCGTCCATAACTTCTGTACCGGAAGCACGCGATGCCCCTGGTACGGAAGGACCTCACCCCATGCCCGACCGCCCGCGCAGACCCCGCCGGCTCCGCGCCCTGCTCGCCGCGCTCGTCACCTTCGCGGTGGCCGTGCCGGTGTCCGGAGCGGCCCGGCCCGCCGCCGTGCCCGCCCCCGCGCCGACCGCTCACGGGACGCTGCGGGACGCGGGGCCGGCGGCGCTCGCCCGGCGGTACGCGGTGAGCCGGCAGGACATCCGGGCGGCCGAACGGACGGCAGCGGAGCACGGCGACCTCCGGCGGGCGGCCTCGCTGCGCGCGATGGCCGCGCCTGGGCGGCAGTTCCTCGCGTTCGACGGGCGGGACGGTGGTCGGAGCACCGAGGTCGTCGGGGACCTGCCCGCGGCCCGGCGGATCGCGGTGCTGGTGCCCGGTGCCGGGGCCGGGCTTGACGCGTACTGGCGGTTGCGGCGTGACGCCCGGGCGCTGCACCGGGAGTTGGGGGAGGGCGCGGCCGTCGTCGCCTGGCTCGGCTACCACACGCCCGGCACCGTCAGCCCGGCCGTGCTGACCACCGGTCGCGCCGACGAGGCCGCGCCGGGGCTGCGTTCGCTGGTGGACGGGCTGCGCGTGCTGCTCCCCGGCGCCCGGATCAGCCTGCTCTGCCACTCCTACGGTTCGGTGATCTGCGCCCGGTCCGCGCCGGGGACGGCGGCCGACGCCATGGTCCTCTACGGGAGCCCCGGGGTCGGAGCCCGGGACGCCGCCTCGCTGCGCACCGGGGCCCGGGTGTGGGCGGGCCGGAGCGGCGGGGACTGGATCGCCCGGGTGCCCCATGTCCGGGTGCGCGTGCCGTTCGTCGCGACGGTCGGCTTCGGGACCGATCCGGTGGCTGACCGGTTCGGGGCCGAGGTGTTCGACGCGGGCGACGGCGGCCACAGCGACTATCTGCTGCCCGGTTCGCGCTCCTTGACCAACCTGGCCCGGATCACCGTGGGCGCCGAACCGCTGGAGGCCTCCCGATGACCGGTCTCGTCGCACGGATCGAGGCCGCCACGCCGCCGGGCCGGGACCGGGCTGTCGACGCCCTGCGGGCCCTGGCGATCCTCGGCGTGGTGGGCGGGCACTGGCTGGTGACCGCGCTGGTCACCGACAGCGGCACGGTGCGCGGGGCGAGCCCGTTGACGTACCTGCCCGAACTCACGCCGGTCTCCTGGGTGTTCCAGACCCTCGCGGTGTTCTTCCTGGTGGGCGGGCAGGTCGCGGCGGGGAGTTGGGCATCGGCCCGGCAGCGCCGCGTGCCGTACGGGCGGTGGGTGCGCGGCCGGCTGGGGCGTCTGTTCCGGCCGGTGGTGGCGGTGCTCGTGGTGTGGGCGCTCGCGGCGGTCGCGATGCTGGTGGCCGGGGTGGGCGAGGCGACGGTCCGGGCGCTGGTCAAGCTGGTCTGGTCCCCGCTGTGGTTCCTGCTGGTCTTCGCCGCGCTGACGGCGCTGACTCCGCTGGTGGCGCGGCTGCACCCGGTGTGGCCGCTCGTGGTGGTGCTCCATGTCGACCTCGTGCGCCTCGGACTCGGCGGTCCTCGCGAGCTGGGGTGGATCAGCGTGGTCGCGGGCTGGCTGGTGCCCTACTGCCTGGGGGCGCTGGTGGCCCGGGGCGGGGCGCGGGGCCGGACGGACCGCTGGGCGCTGCTGCTCGGTGGGGCCGGGGCGGCGGTCGCGCTCGTCCTGTGGGCCGGGTATCCGGCCGCCATGGTCGGCGTTCCGGGCGGCCGGATGTCCAATCTGGATCCGCCGAGCCTGGCCGCCGCGGCGTTCGGCCTGGCGCAGTGCGGAGCGGCCCTCCTACTGCTCGGGCCGTTGCGCCGGGCGCTGCGGAGGCCGGCGGTCTGGGCGGTGGTGGCGGTGGTGAACCTGTCGGCGATGACCGTCTTCCTGTGGCACCAGACCGCGATGATCACCGTCACGACGAGTGCGGCGCTGCTCGCGGACGGGCCGCTGCCGGGGCTGCACACCGTGCCCGACGGCGCCGGCTGGGTGCTCGCCCGTTTGCTTTGGCTGCCGGTGTTCGCGCTGGCCCTGCTGGTGTGCTGGGCCGCGTTCCGGGGTTACGAGCAGGGCGGGCGGCGCCCCGGCGGGAGCTCCCTCGTCGTACGGGAGTCTCTGGGAGACTCCTCCCCCGAGCGGAAGGGACACGCACGTCGTGCCTAGTCTGAGCAGCAAGGGAGCCGAGGGGGCTGTGGGGGCGGTGACGTCATCGAGGGCGGTACGGCTGCGGGCGGCGGCGGGTCGTGTGCCGCGCACCCTGCACGAGGAGTTGTGGGCGGCGCCCGCCGACCGGGTGCCGCGCATGGGAGAGCCGAACGCGCCGGTGTGGCGCCCGGTGTTCCTGGTGCTGCTGGTGCTCATCGCGGTCGGTGTCACGGTGATCCGTACCGTCGAGCTCACCCCGTACGGCGCGGCGGTCAGCGGCCTGGCGGTTCTGGTGGCCGTCGCGCAGTCCGCGGCGCTGGTGGCCGGAACGATCCGTCCGGTGGGAGCCTGGTGGGCGGCGACCGCGCTGGGAATCGTGTCGGTGCTGGCCACCGTGGCCGCCGTCCCCCCGGGCCGCCCTACGTCCCCGGGCCTCGAGTTCCTGTTTCCCACCCCCTTCGCGGGAGCGGCGCTCCAGGGCGGCGCCCTGTTCCTGCTGGCGCTGCGTGTCCGGCCGCGCCGCGCGGTGGCCGCGCTGGCGATCTCGCTGGCGGCGGCGCTGACCGTCGCCCTGCGCACGCCGCCGCTGCCGCACGTGACCCCGGCCGTGGCCGTGCTCGTGTTCACCACCTCCCTCGTCCTGGGCACCGCACTCCGCAGCCTGCGCCTGGCCCGTAAGGACCTCGTCGTCCAGGCCGAACTGACCGCCGAGGAGCGGGCCCGGCGCACCCTGCTGGAGGAGCGCAACCGGATCGCCCGCGAGCTGCACGACGTGGTCGCCCACCACATGTCGGTGATCTCCATCCAGGCGCAGGTCGCCCCGCATCTGGTGGAGCACCCCACCGAGGAGCTGCGGGAGAATCTGACCGGCATCCGTGAGAACGCCCTGGAAGCCCTCACCGAGCTGCGCAGGGTGCTGGGCGTCCTGCGCTCGGAGGACGCCCCGTCGCAGAGTGCGCGGCACGCCCCGCAGCCGGGCCTCGACGGCCTCGACGGCCTGCTCGCCACGGTGCGCTCGGCCGGTCTCGCCGTCACCCGCTCCACGACCGGCGATCCCCGCCCCCTCCCGCCGGGCGTCGAGCTGTCCGCGTACCGCATCGTGCAGGAGGCCCTGAGCAACGTGATGCGCCACGCGCCCAGCGCGAGCGCCGAGGTGGTGATCGGCCACCGGCCCGCCGGTCTGACCGTCCGGGTCGTCAACTCGCCGCCCGACCGCCCGGCCCCGCCCTCCCCGGGCGTACGCCACGGCCTGCTCGGGATGCGCGAACGCGTGGCGATGCTCGGCGGCGAGCTGGCCACCGGCCCCACACCCGACGGCGGCTGGGAAGTCACCGCGCTCCTGCCCACCGGAACAACCAAGACGACCGAGGACGCCCCATGACACCGCCCATCCGCGCCGTGATCGCCGACGACCAGATGATGGTCCGCCAGGGCTTCACGGTCCTGCTGAACGCGGAGCCGGACATCGAGGTCGTCGGTCAGGCCGTCAACGGGCTCGACGCGATCGCCAAGGTCGCCGAACTCGTCCCGGACGTCGTTCTGATGGACATCCGGATGCCGGAGCTGGGCGGTATCGAGGCGACCCGGCGGATCACCTCCCCCGAGGGCTCCACGGTGAAGGTGCTGGTGCTGACCACCTTCGATCTCGACGAGTACGTCTACGAGGCGCTGCGCGCGGGCGCTTCGGGCTTCCTGCTGAAGGACGCCTCGGCCGACGAACTGGCCCACGCGGTGAGGGTGGTGGCGGCGGGCGACGCGTTGCTCTCGCCGAACATCACCAAGCGGCTCATCGTGGAGTTCTCCCGGACGGCCGGGGCCCCGCGCCCACCGCTCAGGGCGCGCGTCGGGGAGCTGACGGAGCGCGAGACGGAAGTGCTGACGCTGATCGCGGGCGGCCTGTCGAACGCGGAGATCTCCCGGCAGCTCATCGTGGCGGAACAGACGGTGAAGACCCATGTGGGGCGGATCCTGGTCAAGTTGGGCGTCCGCGACCGGACCCAGGCGGCGGTGTTCGCGTACGAGTCGGGGCTGGTGCGCCCGGCCGGGCCCTGACCTCCCGCACCCGGCGTGGGGCCCGTTTCGTAGGATCGGCTCCGTGACGACGGGGAACGGGGCAGGAACAGCGGGCGGCACCGTGGTGGCGCCCACCGGGATCGAGCGCGCGCTGTCCGCGGCCGTCGCGGGCGGCAGCGCCGACGCGGTCGTGGAACTGCTCGCGCGGACCCGGCTGTACGTGCTCGTCGCCCGGCTGCACGCGGACATCCCCGGCTGGACGGCCCCCTTGCCCGCGATCCGCGACGAGGCCTCGGGGCGGCCCTGTGTCCCGGTTCTGACCCAGGGCATGCTGCCGCCCTGGCACCCGGAGTGGGTCTTCCGCGAGGTGAGTCTCGGCGAGCTGGCCCGGATCTGGCCGTACGACGTGCGCCGGCTCGCGGTGAACCACGGCACCCCGTACGCGGCGATGGTCGACGCCCGGCCCAGGCGGCTGAAGGCCTGGGCGAGGGCGGACGAGCACTCCGGCGGGGCGCAGCGGGGCGTCCTGCTCACCGACGACGGTGGGCCGCTGCACGGGCCGCTCGCCCACGGGCTGGCTCTCGGCGCCCATCTGGCCGTCACCAACGGTCTGATCTGGAACCGACTCGGCGCCGCCTACGAGGACTACGCGACCGACCGGGCCAGGCTGCGCAGCCCGTGGGGCATCCCGCACCGTGCCGAGTACCGCGACCGCCTCGCCTCCCTGATGAAGAACCAGCTGGTCGGCCGCGTCCAGGAAGGCGTCCTGCGGACCCGGCAGACCCTGGCGCACCGGCTGGGACGGACACCGGCGCACGAGGAGTGGTCCGAAGCGGTGGCCCGTGCCTTCGCCGCGCGCGACGCCGACGACCGGGCGGTGGCGGACCGGACGCTGCGGTACATCACCCTGTACGAGGAGAAGTTCCGGGCCGACGGCGCACTCGCCCCGGAGGGCCGCGTCGACACCCTGGCCGCCTTCGACCTCGGCCGGGCGGTCAACGTCGTACGTCTCGCGCTCGGCGCCCGGTACGGCGAACCGCACGAGGCCGAGCAGGACATGCTGCGGATCGGCGGACTCGCCCGGGCCGCCTACTCCTCGTGGGCGGACTTCTCCCTCGGCTACCTCATGGCCCGGGTGGTCCACCGGGCCGAGGACGACGGACCGGAGGCGGCCGAGCCCACGTACCGGCAGTCGCTCACCGAACACCGCATCCTCGTCCAGGACCCCACCAGCCCCTACCGGAACATCGCGTGGTCATGAACTTCTCGATCCATCCGAACCCCCTCGCGGCTCCCCCGGCCCCCTGGGTCCCGCCGGCCGAGACCGAACAGCTCCTCCACGAGGCGGCGCTGCGTGGTGACGCGCGGGCCCAACTGGCGGCGCTGGCGGGGGCGCAGCTGTACATCCCGGCCCCGCGCGCCGAGGTGGACGCGAAGCCGGACACCATCACCTGGCGCGCGCACCACGACCCGGCCGGCTTCGTCTGCCGGCCGGTGCTCACCCGGGGCATGCTGCCGTCCTGGCATCCGGACTGGGTCTTCCACGGGGTCTCGCTGCGCTGGGCCGCCGAGTTCGGCTGGCCCGACCCGCACGTCTTCCTCGGGGTGAACGTGGGGACGCCCGGCCAACTGCTGCTGCCGACGGGCCCGACGGAGCTGGCACTGTGGCAGCGCGCGTACGCCGAGAACGACCGTCTCCCGGAGAACCGGCTGCTCGCGCTGCGCCACGGCGCGCTGCGCGGGCCGCTGGCGTACGGGCTGGCCTGCGGGGCGCACCTGGCGATCGGCAACGCGGTGCCGTGGAACGAGATCGGAACGGTCTGCCGCGACTACACCACCGAGCGCGATCAGCTGCGCGACTCCTGGGGCATCACCGGTCACACCGAGTGGCGCAAGCAGCTGGACGTGCTGCTGGAAGCCCGCAACAGCCCGCCGGAGCCGGACTTCGTGCTGCGGGCCCGTGAGCAGTTGGCGGCCGGGCTCGGCGAGCTGCCCTCGGCCGACCTGTGGCGCGAGACCGCCGCCGGTCACGCCCAGGACCTCGGGGCCGACGCGGGCACGGTGAGGGGCATCGAGGACCTCGTGCGCCGGATCATGCGCTACGAGGCCCGGTTCCGCGCGGACGGGCTGCTGCCGCCGGACGGCCGGGTGCGCACGACGGTCGCGTACGACTACGGGCGGGCGGTGAACCTGGCGCGCTGGGGGCTGTCGGCGCGCTACTGCGCCCCCGCCGACGCGGAGCAGGCGATCGTCTACGCGGGGGCGCTGAGCAAGTCGGCCCACCGTTCCTGGGAGGACTTCTCGGCTGGGTACGCGCTGGGGCGGGTGCTGCGGTTCGACGAGGAGGAGTACGGGACGTTCTACGAACAGAACGTCCTCGCCCACCGTCTGCTGGCGGAGAGCGAGGGCAGTCCGTGGCGTCACATCCCGTGGCGGTGAGGCGGGGCCGCCAGGTCAGCCGCCCGCCAGCAGGTGCCGGTAGCTGTCCGGGTTCTCGACCAGGAACTGCGCGAAGCTCTTGGCCGGGTGCCCGGTGAGCGTGGGCACCGCGTCGGAGACGGCGGCCAGCTCTCCGTTGGCGATGGCCTCGTACGAGGTGACCCAGCCGGCCACCTCCCAGTCCTCGGCCCCGTGGCCGGCCCGGGAGGCGTAGGCCTCCTCGCGGGTCTCGGGGACGTAGACGACGGGGCGCCCGGTGACCCGGGTCAGTTCGTCGGCCGCTTCGGCGAGGGTGAACGCCTCGGGCCCGGTGAGGTCGTAGACCCGGTCGTCGTGGTCAGTGCCCTCGTCCAGCAGCACGGCCGCCGCCGCGTCGGCGATGTCCTCGTGGGCGACGGCCGCCACCCGTCCGTCGCCGCCCGGCCCGCGCAGCACCCCGTCGGTCCCGGTCATCGCGGGCAGCCCCGCCAGATACCAGTTGTCCCGCAGGAAGGTGTGGCGGAGCTCGGCCGTACGGATGTGGGCCTCGGTGTCCCAGTGGTCGCGGGCGAAGGTGAACGTGGCGTCGGGAGCGGCCCCCTGGAAGGACACGTACACGATCCGCTCCACTCCCACCGCCACGGCGGCGTCGATCGCCGTGGTGTGCTCGCGGACCCGGTCGGGGCTTTCGTGGGCGGAGACCAGGAACAGCGTGTGGGCCCCGTCGAGGGCCCGGCGCATGGCCTCCGCGTCGCCGTAGCGGGCGGCGGGCGCGTGGTCGGCGCCGGGCAGGTCGGGGAGCCGGGCGGGGTCGCGGCCGAGGAGCCGTACGGGTACACCGGTCCGGGCCAGCCGTCGGGCGACCCGGCCGCCGACCGCTCCGGTCGCTCCGGTCACCGCGATGAGGGGGCCGATCACTGGGGTTCGTCTTCCTCTCGTCGTCCTCCGTCCCAGGGCCGCACCTCCACGACCGCGCCCACCGGGAGCGGTCCGTACAGGTGCGGGAACTTTTCGCCGCCGGGCTTCATCGCCTCGTACCGGACGGGGTCGGCGAGGCGGGCGGGGTCGACGACCAGGACCACGAGGTCCCGGTCGTCGTCCCCGTACAGCATCCGGGCCACACCGGGGAGTTGGTGGGGCAGCGAGAGATGGATGAAGCCCTCCTCCTGGAGGGTGCGGCCGCGGGTGGACATCTCGTACGTCCCTGTCCCGCCGGCCGCCTCCCAGAGAGGTGCTTCGGCCAGGTGCAGCAGCGGTTCGGTCATCGAACCACGCTAGCGGGCGGTGCTCGGCGCCTGCTAGAAGGTGCGGCGACGGGCCCTGCGCGTGGCCACGAGGACCGTGCCGCCGGCGGCGACCAGCGCGGCCGCGATGGACCCGATGATCCATTCGCCGCCCCGGGAGCCGGTGTCGGGCAGCTCACCCGGGTGGCTCGGCGAGTGCGTGGGGTGCGGCGGGTGGCCGGTGCGGGTGGGGGTGGGCGTGGGGTCCGTGGGGGTGGGCGTGGGGTCCGTGGGGGTGGGCGTGGGGTCCGTGGGGGTGGGCGTCGGATCCGTGGGGGTGGGCGTCGGATCCGTGGGCGTCGGCGTGGGGTCCGTCGGCGTCGGCGTCGGATCCGTGGGCGTCGGCGTGGGGTCCGTCGGCGTGGGCGTCGGGTCCGTCGGCGTGGGCGTCGGGTCCGTCGGAGTGGGCGTCGGATCCGTCGGCGTCGGCGTGGGGTCCGTCGGCGTGGGCGTCGGGTCGGTCGGCGTGGGCGTCGGGTCGGTCGGCGTCGGCGTGGGGTCCGTCGGCGTCGGCGTCGGATCCGTCGGCGTCGGCGTGGGGTCCGTCGGCGTGGGCGTCGGATCCGTCGGCGTCGGCGTCGGATCCGTCGGCGTCGGCGTGGGGTCCGTCGGCGTCGGCGTCGGATCCGTCGGCGTCGGCGTCGGGTCGGGCGAGCAGGTCGGCAGGTCGCCGTCGAAGGGGTACGCGTGGATCTCCTGGCCGCCCGACGCGCCCGCCGAGGTGTGGGTGAGCGAACCCGCCGTGTAGAAGCGGCCGTTGGTGCCGCTCATGCTGAGCACGGTGGTGCTCGTCGGCTGGCCCACCAGCACGCTGCCCTCGAACTGGGCCGGGCCGGTCAAGGAGAGGTCGGTGGCGTCAGGGAAGTTCCACAGCAGGTTCTCGCGGAGGCCCTCGTTGGGGAACGAGCCCATGAACGTGGCGACGCTGCGGGTGGAGCCGTAGACGTTGACGAGGACGGTCGCGCCCTCGGGGATGCCGTTGAACACGAACCCCGTGTTACCGCCCGCCTCCGACTCCAGGTCCGCGTCCACGTCGAAGATCTGGATCGCGGACGAGCCGTCGCCGGTGAACGTCATGACGTCGCCGGTCTTCACCCACGTGCCCGTCGCCTCCCGGTGCTCGTCGCCGTCGTACGCGTAGCACTGGCTGGCCTCGGTGAGCTGGGGGCGCAGCCCGGTGTACGGGGCGGCCGCGTCCTCGTCGAAGCGCGGGGCGGTGGTGGGGTTCACGGTGCCCGTGAGCTCACCCGCGTATGCGACGCGGCCGGAGTGCGTGCCCTCCTCGGCGAGCAGGCGCTCGCCGGCGGCGATGGTCACGTCGCCGCCCGCCGTCAGGTAGTCGGAGCCGTCCGGCGGCGGCACCCGCGAACCGACGCCCGCGATGCCGACGTTGTAGATCTGCGAGACCCCGTCCCGCTTGTCCATGTCGAAGCTGCCGAGGGTGACGACCTTCCCCTCCGCCTCGGCCGCCGCCTCCCGGACGAGGAAGTCCCCGCCGACGTAGACGTTGATGTTGCTGTCGAAGTTGGTGACCGGGCCGTTGTTGGGGTCGTTCCAGCTGGGCGGGCAGGAGCTGCCGAGGCAGGGTCCCAGTCCGCCCGGCAGCGGATCGGCACCCGCCGCCGGGGCCAGCACGCCCACCATCGCCGCGGCCGTGGCCACTGTCACTGCTGCCCGGATTGCGTTGCCGCGCCTGCGCGCCTTCTGTTCCATGCCGCGCAATATGCATGGTTAACGCTTAGTCATTTTGTATGACACGCCGCCCTTGTCTCTTTGTGTAGGCCTATAGGAGGTTTCTTCGCCGCGACACGCAGGCCGGAAGCGGTACGTCAGAGAGCCAGCAGCTTCCCCTCCAGCACGGGGTCGAGGCCGACGGCCGGGCGGTCGGCGCGCTGGGGCGCGACGCCGCCGAGGGCGCGCAGCCAGGTCCAGGTGTCCGCGACGGTCTCCTCGGCCGGGCGGCAGCGCAGTCCCGCGGCGTACGCCTTGGTGGGGTCGCCCCGGTGGAGCGTGTCGTACAGCTCGCCCGGGGGAAGCCAGATCGGCAGGTCGCTCCAGGGCTCGACCCCGGCGGCCAGCAGGACCTCCGGATCGGTCCAGCGCAGCTCGGCGTCGGACCCGGTGACGCGGACGCAGGCTTCCAGCAGCTCGCCCGTGGTCGTGTGGCCGGGGCGGCTGACGGTGTTGTACGCGCCGTGCAGCCCGCCCGCCGCCGCGTCCAGGATCCAGTCCGCCAGGTCCCGTGCGTCGATGTACTGGAGCTCGGTCCCGGGCCGGCCGGGGGCGATCACGGGTCCGCCCCGGGCGATCCGCGCCAGCCACCAGGGCAGCCGGCCGATGTTCTCCCCGGGGCCGATGATCAGCCCGGCCCTCGCCAGGAGGGCCCGGTCCCCGAAGGCGTCGAGGGCGGCCAGCTCACCGCCCCGCTTGGCCCGGTCGTACGGCACGTCCGCGCCGTCGTCGGGCGAGGCGCCGGCCACCAGCGGGCCGTCCTCGTCGAGCCCCGGGGCGGCCGGGTGCGCGTACACCGAGCGGCTGGAGACGTAACTGAAGTGCCCGGACCGGCCGGACAGCAGACGGGCGGCGTCGCGGACTGCGGCGGGCGCGCCGCTCCAGGTGTCGACGACCAGGTCCCAGTCCCGCCCGCCCGCCGCCAGCGCCGCGAGTCCGCGCTCACCCGCGGTCCGGTCCCCGATCAGCGCGCGCACGCCCGGCGGGGGCGCGTGGCGGCCCCGGTGGAACACCGTGACGTCCCAGCCCCGCTCCAGCGCGGCGTCGGTGACGGCCCGTCCGACGAACTCCGTACCGCCCAGCATCAGAAGCCTCATGGGACGACTCTGCCCGCCGGAAGGCGGCGGGGGAACACGAGCACGCTGCCAGCAGAACGGGGAACTCGCCGACGCGGGGCCGGGGCGCGGGCCGGCGGGACGCCACCGGCGCTAGCGGAGCGACGGCGGAGCGAGCGGATCAGGGCGTGCGCGCCAGCGGGGAGCGGTGGCGCAGCAGCCACTCGTGGTAGCCGCCGGCCCGCCGCGCCGCGTCGCGGTAGGCGTCCTCCAACTGCGCGTACACCACCGCGATGTCCGCCCCGGGCCGGGAGACCAGGAGCAGCCGCACCGCGAGCGGGTCCCCCAGCAGCGGGCGGATCGCCATGTCGTCGCGCGGGCCCGACGTCGGCTGGCAGGGCGCGACGGCCTCGCCGAGCACGACGAGGGAGGCGGCGGTGAGGTAGTCGCCGTGCAGGACCGGCGGGTTGAGCCCGGCGGCGCCGAGCACCCGGCGCACCCCGTCCCACTCGCCGTCCACCGTCGGATCGACCATCCACGGGTCGCCCGCCAGGTCCCCGAGCTCCACCACGTGGCGGCGGGCGGCGGGGTGGTCCCGGGAGAGCGAGATGAACTGCGGCTCCCGCTCGACGAGTACGCGCTGCTCCAGGCCCTCCGGCACGGCGAGCGGGGAACCCTCCACCTCGTGTACGAAAGCGACGTCCAGGCGGCCCGCCTCGACCGAGCACAGAAGTGCGTGGGCGGAGACGTCGACCCGCAGCGAGATGTCGGTGCCGGGCAGGGCGGCCCGCAGCCGGCGCAGCCAGCCGCCGATGACCCGGCTCGCGGTGCAGCCGATGCGCAGCAGGGATCCGCGCGGCCGGGCGGCCTCGGCCTCCGCCAGCGCCTCGGCGACCAGGTCGTTCATGCCATCCACGAGGGGCCGGGCCCGGCTCAGGACGGCCCGCCCCACGGAGGTCGGACGACAGCCGGTCCGCTCGCGGCGGAACAGCTCGGCGCCGAGCACGTTCTCGATCCGCCGGAGCTGGGTGGTCAGGGAGGGCTGGCTCACACCGAGGCGTCGGGCCGCCTGATGCAGGCTGCCCGCGTCGGCGATGGCGCAGAGCGCCCTGAGGTGCCTCACCTCCAGCTCCATGCAGCGGAGACTACGACCGCCGTACGCCGCGCACCAGACGTCGCAACCCCACCAAACAGCGTCAATTCAGGGAGTGTTGGGTCCTGACACATGTGACGATGCCGTGCCCGTGACGTGAGCATGGGATGCCCACGGGCGACTGACGTGCGGCGGGAGAGGATCCGGGCGGCGATAGGGCGGAGCTATCACCGTTCGACATCATCCCCCCGACTGTGCGCTGCACCACACTCTTCCCCGTACCGCCCCACGTCTTGTCCGCCCAGCGGACACCCCCACGGCGCGGGTTCGATCGGACAGGTAGGAGAAATCCCCCCATGAGACACCTCAGGACCGCTGTCGCCACCGCCGCCGCCGGGCTCGGCCTCGTCGCCGCGCTGGGCACCGCACCCGTGGTCGCCGCCGCTCCGGCCCCTGCCGCACCCTCCACCACCACCATCGCCGCGTACAACGGCTCGGGCGAGAACGCCGCCGCGAACCGCGCCTTCCTCGACGCGGTCATGAAGTCCGTCGCCGAGAAGCGCGCCGCCGACCCGGGCATCAAGGCCGTCACGGTCACCTACAACGCGTCGAGCGCGCCGTCCTTCCGCGGCGAGATAGCCAACAGCACGCGGATCTGGAACAGCTCGGTCTCCAACGTCCAGCTCCAGGAAGGCTCCAACGCCGACTTCACCTACCGCGAGGGCAACGACCCCCGGGGCTCCTACGCGAGCACCGACGGGCACGGTCGCGGGTACATCTTCCTGGACTACGCCCAGAACCAGCAGTACGACTCGACCCGGGTCACCACGCACGAGACCGGGCACGTGCTCGGCCTGCCGGACAACTACTCCGGCCCGTGCAGCGAGTTGATGTCCGGCGGCGGCCCCGGCCCGTCCTGCACCAACGCCCAGCCGGACGCCGACGAGCGGGCCCGGGTGAACCAGCTGTGGCAGAACGGCCTGGCCGCGCTCGCCCGCTCCGCCTCCTGACACCGGGACGCACCGGCGGTCCGGCGGCGGACGGCCGGGCCCGTGTCCCGGGACCGGCCGGCACCCCCCACACGACAGAGGACCGTTCCGTGCGCGGAACGGTCCTCTGCGCGGTCCGCGCCCGTGCCGGTCGGGCCGGCGCCGGGCGTGCGCGCCCCCGTGCCGGTCAGGCGTCGAACTCGCCGCGGACGAGGGTCAGCAGTTCGTCCTCGGTCATCCCGAGGTCCCGGGCGTCCGCGACGGCTTCGCGGACGCGCTCCAGCAGCCGGGCCCGCTGGGGCGAGGCGCCCGCGGTGATCGCCGCGCCCCGGCCGCGGCGGAGCTCGATGAGGCCTTCCTCGCGCAGCCGTTGGTAGCCGCGCAGCACCGTGTGGACGTTCACGCCGAGGGAGTCGGCGAGCACCCGGGCGGCGGGCAGCCGCTCGCCCGGGGCCACCGCGCCCTCGGCGACCGCCCGCCGGACCGAGGCGGCGATCTGGTCGCCGAGCGGGACAGTGGAGGTCGGATCGACCCGGAAGAGCATGGTCAGCGCCCCGTCCGCTGCCGGTCGAGCAGGGTGTTGAGCAGGGCCGCGCCGGTGGCCGAGTCGTCGACGGTCACGGCGAACTCGCGGCCACTCGTCAGGCTGACGACGATGGCCTCGCCCGATCGAGTGATGACACCGCTGCGCTCGGGACGTATCCGATAGCCCCAACCTCCGTACTCCGCAACCGCGTTGACGCGACGACTGTCCGCTCCCGCCATCCGCTCCAGCGGCACCCGCACCCGGGGCCGGGGCAGCAGGCCCGAGACGGTGAGGCCCCGCCGGTCCACGGTGACGTGGGGACGGCAGAAGGTGACCGTCACCAGGGCGAGGAGAAGGAGCGGACCCCCGACGAACCAGCTCTGCTCCAGGCCGACGGTGACACCGGCCGCCAGGAACACCAGCACGGCGACGGGCACCCACCACGCGCCGATCCCGCGCGCCCAGCCGGCCACCTCGCCGTCGGCGAGCGCGATCCGCTCCCGGCTCGCCGGATCCCGGTCGCCGCGGGGGTCGTCGGGCGCGGGGACGAGCCGGGACGCCAGTAGGCCGAGGGACCCGGCGAGGACGGCCACCCCGACGGCCACGACGATATGCCGGAGCGGGAAGCCGTCCGCCGGTCCGCCCTCGGAGGCGTCCACGTTGACGAACAGGACGGCGGTCAACAGGTATCCGAGGAACCCGGCGACGGCGAAGCCGCCGCCGATGAACCACAGGTGGGCGCGGCCGTGGAGCTTGCCGTTGACCGCGATGAAGGCCCACAGCGCGCCGAGCACGAGCAGCGATGTGGCGGTGTAGAGGAGATGGGCGGTGACACCCATGTAGCCGTCGGCGGAGCCGCCGACGTCGAAGTGGACGGCCAGCCGGGCGGGCAGCCGGTCCTTGACGGTGAGGTGGACGACGAGGTCGGTGAGGAGAGCGAGCACAAAGGGCAGGGCCGCGAGCGTTGCGCGGCCAAGGTTCTTGCTTGTCATGGAAAACCTCCGTTGTTCGCATGCTAGTAGAACAATGAGGCGAGAGCAACGGGGTGAAGCGCGTCCGCCCCGTACCGGGATGGGTACGGGGCGGGCGCGGTACGGGGGCGGACGCGGGCGATTCGGGCGCAGGGCCGTCCCGGGTCGGGCAGGCCGTCGGGCCGGGGCAGACCGGCCGGGCAGGTCCGTCAGGCCGGTCCGCCCCGGGTCCCGGCGGGCGGGCGCGGGCCGCCCGTCAGGCGAGTTCCAGCGGGAAGGCTCCCCGGTGGCCGGTGCCGGCGCCGTCGGCCGGGCGCACCTCGAACTCGTGGCAGCTCCAGACCTCCTGGACGAACCCGGACCGCTGGTCCCACAGCTCCAGCACGTCGCCCTCGCCCACCGAGTCCCGATAGGCGTCCTTGGCCCCCCGGAAACAGGCGAGCCCGCCGGAGAGCCCGCGCCCGGGGGCGGGGAAGTAGTCGGAGAAGGCGCAGGCGATACAGGTCTGGATCCGGACGCCGTCCGGGAGGGTGCGCTGGACGGCGGTCAGGGCGGCGTTGAAGTCGCGCTCGGCACGGGCCGATTCGTACACCGCGCCGTCCAGGTGGAGGGCGAGGTGGAGGTCCGGGTCGACCCGGCGCAGGGAGAGCAGGCAGCCGAGCGTGGCGTGTCGGAGCGTGCCCGCGACGAGGACGGGCAGCGGCAGATCCCACTCCAGTACGCAGTCGGTGAGCGCGCCGTCCGCGAGGGCGAACATCCCGCTCTCCGGCGGCATGCCGGCGACCGGCCCCAGGTCGTCGAAGCTCTCGCCCTCGAAATCGACCCCTCTGATCCGGATCCGGAGTTGCCGCCCGTCCGTGGTGAGAACGACGGCGTCGGAACCCTTGTGGTCCCGGTACCAGCCGGCCCACGACTCATCTGTCATGAGCAGGGACTGTAGCCCCTGCCCCGGGCGGCACTTCCGTACCCCCCCTGCGGGTTCAACCCGCCTGGGGTTCACGCCACATGGGGTACATCGGCGGGCCGTCCGGCAGGTCGACGGCACGGCCGAGGAAGCGGAATCCGAGCCGCTCGTACAGCGCCCGGCTCCGGGCACTGCTCGCCTCCAGATAGGCCGGCACCCCTTCCCGGTCGCAGCGCTCCAGCTCCACGCCGATCAGCTCCGCGCCGATGCCCTCTCCCTGGCGATCGGGGGAGACGCCGATCATCAGCAGATAGGCGTGGGCGCGGTCGTGCGGGTGCACGGCTCCGGTGAGTCTGCCCACCAGTTCGCACCGCTCGTTGTCGGGGTCGGCGGTCCGCCGCATCAGGGCGGGCGTGGGGTCCTCCTCCTCGGGGGCGCCGGCGGGCACCGCCAGCCAGAGCGCCACCGCGGCGCCGTCCTCGGCGATGTCGATACGGCCCTCGGCGAGGGCGACGTCGACGAAGACGCCGAGGAACCTGCCGTGGACCGCGCGCCGGTGCGCCTCGTCGGGGAACACCCAACTGCTGACCGGGTCGTGGTGGAACGCCTCCTCCATGACCGAGACGACCGACTCCCGGTCGCGCTGCTCCGCCCGCTGAATCCGTATGCCCATGACCGGCTGCCGCCCCTCCGTGCCGCTTTCGCCCAAACCACCTCCGGAATACTAGAGTTGATGGGGCGGCGCCGGTCGCACGAGGGGGTCAGCTGGTCCTGCGGGTGACGAATTCGGCCAGGGCCAGCAGGTCGCCGGCGGCGCTCGGGTCGGGGACCGCCCGGGAGAGGTGGTGGACCGCGCGGGCCATCCGGTCGGCGGCGCAGACCTGGGCCCAGTCCCGGCCGCCGGCCCGGTCCACCGCGTCGGCCGCCCGGCTCACCTCGGCGGCGGTGGTCATGGGTCCCCGGTAGAGCGTGGCGAGCTCGGCGGCGGCCGGGGTGCCCGAGGTGAGGGCGGCGACCACGGGCAGGGACTTCTTGTGGGCGGAGAGGTCGGCCCCGACGGGCTTGCCGGTGCGGTCCGGGTCGCCCCAGATGCCGATCAGGTCGTCGATGAGCTGGAACGAGAGGCCCGCCTCCCGCCCGAACCCGTCCATCGCGCGGACCGCCCGGTCCTCCGCCCCGGCGTAGAGGGCTCCGAGCGCGCAGGCGCAGCCGAGCAGCGCGCCGGTCTTGGCGGTGGCCATGGCGAGGCATTCGTCGAGCGTGACCTCGTCGGGGCCGCGCTCCTCGAAGGCGCAGTCCGCCTGCTGGCCCGCGCACAGCTCGATGACGCAGGAGGAGAGGCGGGCGGCGGCGCGGGCGGCGGCCGGGTGCGGATCCTCGGCCAGCAGCCGCTGGGCCAGGGCGAGCATGGCGTCGCCGGTGATGATGGCGTCCGGCACGCCGAAGACCGCCCAGGCGGTGGGCCGGTGCCTGCGGGTGGTGTCCTCGTCGATGACGTCGTCGTGGAGCAGGGTGAAGTTGTGGGCGAGTTCGACGGCGACGGCGGCCCGGACGGCGCGTTCCGGATCGCCGCCCAGCGCGCGGGCGGCGGCCAGCACCAGGGCCGGCCTGATGGCCTTGCCCGCCTGGCCGGCGGCCGGGGTTCCGTCGGCGTTCTCCCAGCCGAAGTGGTACATCGCGATGCGGCGTATGCCGCCGGGCAGCGACTCCACGGCCGATCGCAGATGCGGGTCGACGACGGCACGGGTGCGCTCCAGGAGCGCCGCGGCCTCGTGCCCTTCCGTCGCTGCGTCCGTACTGGTCATGGTCACGGTCACTCCCTGGGGCGAGGCGATGGGGTGCGGGCCCGGGGGCCCGGGCGGCGGCTGCCGCCCGGGCCCCCGGGGGGCGAACGGGGTCAGTGCCAGCGGCTGACCTCGACGTTCTCCAGCACTCCGAGGGCGTCCGGTACCAGGATGGCGGCGGAGTAGTACGCCGTCACGAGGTAGGAGATGATCGCCTGCTCGTCGATCCCCATGAAGCGGACCGAGAGACTCGGCTCGATCTCGTCGGGGATACCGGTCTGCTGGAGGCCGATGACGCCCTGCTCGGCCTCGCCGGTCCTCATGCAGATGATGGAGGTGGTGCGGGCGTCGGAGACGGGGATCTTGTTGGACGGGAAGATCGGCACCCCCCGCCAGGCGGGCACGTGGTGGCCGCCGATGTCGACGCTCTCCGGGACGAGTCCGCGCCGGTTGCACTCGCGGCCGAAGGCGGCGATGGCCTTCGGGTGGGCGAGGAAGAGCTTGGATCCGCGGCGGCGTGAGAGCAGCTCGTCCATGTCGTCCGGGCTGGGCGCCCCGTCGTGCGGCTGGAGCCGCTGCCCGTAGTCGCAGTTGTTGAGCAGTCCGAACTCCTTGTTGTTGATCAGCTCGTGCTCCTGGCGCTCACGCAGCGCCTCGACCGTGAGCCGCAACTGCTGCTCGGTCTGGTTCATCGGCTGGTTGTAGAGATCGGCGACCCTGCTGTGCACCTTCAGCACCGTCTGGGCGACGCTCAGTTCGTACTCACGCGGCGCCGCGTCGTAGTCGACGAAGGTGTGCGGGACGACCGCCTCCCCCACGTGGCCGGCGGAGAGGTCGATCGCCGCCTCCCCGTAGTGGTTGGTCCGCTGCTGCGGAATGGAGAGCAGACCGGCGAGATGGTCCTGCAGTGGCGCCGCGCGCTCCGCGAGGTTGTACACGTCGGCACGGCTCAGGGTGAGGAGCGTGCACGGGGTGAGCGCCCGGGCGGTGTACTCCCAGACGGCGTCGCCGTCGATCAGGCTCTGGTCGCCGAAGTACGCGCCGTCGGCGAGGACCCCGAGCTCCGTCTCGTCCCCGTAGGGGCCCGATCCGACCTTCGCCACCTTGCCGTGCGCCAGCAGGAAGACCCGGTCCGCCGCGTCCCCCGAGGCGGCGAGCACCTCCCCCGCGGCCACGTCCCGCTGCTCGCACCTGCGGGCGAGCTCGGCGAGCACCTCCTCGTCCCCGAACTCCCGCAGGGCGGGCAGCTCCCCCAGCTCCGCGGGGATGACGGACACCCGGCCCCCGGTCTGGACGAAGGTCACCCGGCCATCGCCGACCGAATAGCTGAGCCGACGGTTCACCCGGTACGTACCGCCCTGTACCTGCACCCACGGCAGCATCCTCAGCAGCCACCGCGAGGTGATCTCCTGCATCTGCGGCGCGGATTTGGTGGTCGTCGCGAGGTTCCGCGCAGCCGCCGTCCCCAGACTCTGCTGCGGCGGCGCCTGCGTGTCGCGAACCTCTTCACCAACGGACATCTGACGTCCTTTCGATCTTGGGCTGACCTGCGTGCAAAAGCCTTTCAGCAGGAGGACCGGGTCGCCATTACACAAAAGAGTGCGACTAATCCGCCTTCGGTCGGGGCACGTTGCTCCCTGTCGCCCGGCGGACCGCTTAATTTGCATCTCTCATGCAACTTATCTAGGGTGGGGCCATGCGGTTGACGAGATTCACCGACGTGGCGCTCCGCGTCCTCATGCGGCTGGCGGTCGCCGAGGGCCGGGAGCCGCCGACCACCCGTGAGGTGGCGGCCACCATGCGGGTCCCCTACACCCACACCGCGAAGGTCGTCGCCAGGCTCCAGCACCTCGGCCTCCTCGACGCCCGTCGCGGCCGGGGCGGCGGACTCACCCTGACCTCGGCCGGCCGCTCCGCGTCCATCGGCTCGCTGGTGCGGGAGCTGGAGGGGCCGGAGGAAGTAGTCGAGTGCGAGGGCGACACCCCCTGCCCGCTCCGCTCCGCCTGCCGACTGCGTGGAGCGCTGCGCGGGGCCCAGGAGGCCTTCTACGCCGCGCTGGACCCGATCACCGTCACCGACCTCGTCGCCTCCCCCACCGGCCCCCTGCTGCTGGGCATCGGCAGCGGCCCACCGCCCGACTGGACCCCGCGCGACTGAACCTCGCGCGGTCGAGCCCACGCACCGACGCGGCACGACCTCTGCCCTTGAATACGCATCTCACATTCCATTAAGGAGTTCCGTCATGCTCTCCGACCGGTCCGCAGCCACTGTCCGTGCCACCCTTCCCGCCGTCGGCGCGGCCATCGGGGACATCGCCGACCTCTTCTACGAGAAGCTCTTCGCCGCCCACCCCGAGCTGTTGCGGGACCTGTTCAACCGGGGCAACCAGGCCTCCGGCGACCAGCGCAAGGCCCTGGCCGGGTCCATCGCCGCGTTCGCGACCGCGCTGGTCGAGCACCCCGGCACCCGGCCCGACGTGATGCTGGACCGGATCGCCCACAAGCACGCCTCGCTCGGGGTGACCCCGGAGCAGTACGAGGTGGTGCACACCCATCTGTTCGCGGCGATCGCCGACGTCCTGGGCGACGCGGTCACCCCGGAGGTCGCCGCCGCCTGGGACGAGGTCTACTGGCTGATGGCGGGATCCCTGATCGCCGTCGAGGAGCGCCTCTACGCGCAGCGGGGCGTCCTGGCGGGCGATGTGTGGGACACCTGGGAGGTGACCGCCCGGGTCGAGGAGACGGAGGACGTCGCCACCTTCCTGCTGCACCCCGCCGAGGACACGCCCCCGCCCGCCTTCCGGCCCGGCCAGTACGTTTCCGTACAGGTCGAACTCCCGGACGGCGCACGTCAGATACGCCAGTACAGCCTCTCCAGCGCCCCCGGCTCCCGGCTGCGGTCGATCACCGTGAAGCGCGTGCGCGGCCAGGGCTCCCCCGACGGCGAGGTCTCCCGGCACCTGCACGAGCACACTCGCGCGGGTGACCTGCTGCGCGTCTCCGCCCCCTACGGGGACCTGGTGCTCGACCACCTGGACGCGCCCCTGCTGCTGGCATCGGCGGGCATCGGCTGCACCCCCATGCTGTCGATGCTGGAACATCTCGCCCAGGAGGGCCACGGCGGCCCGGTCACCGTCGTGCACGGTGACCGCTCACCGGCCGACCACGCCCTGCGCACCGACCACGTCCGGCTGACGGAGAAGCTCCCGGACGCCGAGGCGCACTTCTGGTACGAGGCCCCGGAGGCCGGGCAGCCCGCGAACCGCACCGGCCTCGTCGACCTGGCCGGCATCACCGTACGACCGGGGACGCACGCCTATCTGTGCGGCCCGCTCCCCTTCATGCGGGCCGTCAGGGCCCAGCTGCTGGAGGCGGGCGTCCGTCCCGCCGACGTCCACTACGAGGTGTTCGGCCCGGACCTCTGGCTGGCCTCTGCCTGAAGCCTCCTCCTGAAGCGGCGGAGAAACGGCGGAGAAACGGCGAGAGGCGACCATGGGCGGGTGAACGGCCCGCCCCGCCTCGACGCCCTCCCCTGCTGCCCCGGGTGCCCTCCCCGCTGCGGGAGGTCCGCGACGGACACTTCGCGCGCCACGGGGCGAGTCAGGTCGTCAACTGCCCGGGCCTGAGATCCCGCGCTTGCCGCCCGGGTCCTCACGGGCTGTGATGGACCGCCCGCACCGTCCTCCTCGGAGGTCGGCCTTCAAGGTGGTGCGGGCGTCGCGGGCCTTCCTGGTCGCGTGCTGGGCGGCCCGCGCCCCCGGCCTCCACCGCGCCCTGATCCGGATCACCGAGGGGGAGTTCGACTCCTACGAACCAACCTCGATCGAGGATTCCACGTGCACCTGCGCCGCCGAGGGGACAGCGGGATGGTCGACCGGTTCGCGGAGCACGCCGAGGAGCGGTGGGACCGGGGCGTACCGCAGACTCCGTGACCGCCCGGCGAGAGGGCACAGCGACAATGGGAGGGTGAGCCCGCCCGTAGACCTCGCCCGTGCACTTCGGCCCCGGCCTTCCTCCCCCTTGCAGGAGGTGCAGGACGACCGGTTCGCGCGCCGAGGCGTTCGACTGCTCCTGAAGCGGGACGATCTGATCCACCCCGACCTGCCGGGCAACAAGTGGCGCAAACTCGTCCTCAACCTGGAGGCCGCCGCCGGGCGCGCCGTGCTGACCTTCGGCGGCGCTTACTCCAACCACCTCCGGGCCACCGCGGCGGCCGGGCGGCTGCTGGGTTTTCCCACCGTCGGCGTCGTCCGCGGCGACGAGCTGGCGCGCCGGCCGCTCAACCCGTCGCTCGCCCGGTGCGCGGCCGACGGCATGCGCCTGCACTTCGTGGACCGTACGACGTACCGGGCGAAGGCCTCCTCCGAGGTCCTGGAGGGGCTGCTGAGCCTGTTCGGGGACGTGGAGGTCATCCCGGAGGGCGGCAGCAACGCGCTGGCCGCACAGGGCTGTACGGAGCTGGGGCGCGAGCTGGCCGGAGAGTGCGAGGTGGCGGCCGTGGCCTGCGGGACCGGCGGCACCCTGGCCGGACTCGCCGCCGGCCTGGGCCCCGGGCAACGGGCCCTGGGCGTCCCGGTGCTGCGCGGCGGCTTCCTCGGGCGGGAGGTGGAGCGGCTCCAGCGCGAGGCGTTCGGCGGCCCGTCCGGGAACTGGTCGCTGGACGAGCGCTTCGCCTTCGGCGGCTACGCCCGCTCCACCCCGGAGCTGGAGGCCTTCGCCGCGGACTTCGAAGGCCGGCACGGGCTGCCCGTGGAACGCGTCTACGTCGCCAAGCTGCTGTTCGCGCTGACCACGATGACCGAGGAGGGGGCATTCGCGCCGGGCACGCGGGTGAGCGCCGTGATCACCGGCACCCCCGACGCACGGCCCGTCGAGGAACCGCCCGTCTCCCGGTAGGCAGCCGCCTCCTCCCGGTCCAGCCGGCGCGGCGGCGTGCGCATCATCTCGACGTCGGTCCGCCACGCCCGGGCCCGTGCCACTCGGCGGGCCGCGCCCCGAACCCGTGGAGGCGGGCAGTCACCCCGTGCGACTGCGGCTCCGCCTGGTCCGTGGGGACGTCGGCTGCCGCGGTCCGTAGCCTCCGCGGCACGCCACCGGACACGTCCGGGCGACCGGTCACCCGGTGATGCGGAGCTTCGAGACGGGCGAGAGCCGGCGCCGGCGCTTCGAGGACGGTTCGATCGTCTGACGCCTGGGTACGTCAATGCGGCGCCGGTTCTTCGCAATTGGACGCCGCAGCCCCCTAGCCACTGTACGTACGCATGGTCTTACCATGAGTGACGGTCGGGGTGTGGGGCCCGTACGACACGGCATCATGGATCCGATAACGTCGCCGAGCCGAAGAACCGTCGACGGACCGCATGGCTCCGGGCCACCCTTCCCGGAACCTCGAAAGAGTTTGTGCCACCTTGGAGGTGAGGGTGTCCCAGATCGCAGGCGAGCCCGGGAATCAGGACTTCGTAGAAGTCCGGCTGCCCGCTGCGGGTGCCTACCTGTCGGTGCTGCGAACGGCCACGGCCGGTCTAGCAGCGCGTTTGGACTTCACTCTCGACGAGATCGAGGATCTTCGTATCGCGGTCGACGAGGCCTGCGCCATCCTGCTCCAGCAGGCCGTGCCGGGCTCCGTCCTCAGCTGCGTCTTCCGACTCGTCGACGACTCCCTCGAAGTGACGGTGTCGGCGCCCACCACGGACGGCCGGGCGCCAGAACGCGACACCTTCGCCTGGACGGTGCTCTCCGCACTGGCCGGCAAGGTCGACTCCACGGTCGCCGACGACCGTACGGTCAGCATCAGCCTCTACAAACAGCGCGGCGCGGGCCCCGGGCCGGCGTGAGCGACGGGAACGGGGACGGTCCTGTGCGGGACGAGACGATCCGATCCGGGGTGGTGCGCCCAGCAGGCATCCCGGAGCAACAGGCCCGGCCGCATCCGGTGGACGGAGCGGACGGGCCCGAGAGCATCGACGTCGCGGTGGAGCAGCAGTCGCAGGCAGGGCGGGCGGGCCAGATGAGCGAGCACGGGCACCACGATCCACACGACCGCAGCGGGGCCCGGGCCCTCTTCTTCGAGCTGCGGGAGCTGCCCGACGGTTCGGCCGAGAAGGCCGAGCTGCGCAACAGGCTGGTGCGGATGCACCTGCCGCTGGTGGAGCACCTGGCCCGGCGCTTCCGCAACCGCGGGGAGCCGCTGGACGACCTGACCCAGGTGGCCACGATCGGGCTGATCAAGTCCGTGGACCGGTTCGACCCGGACCGGGGCGTGGAGTTCTCGACGTACGCCACGCCCACCGTGGTCGGCGAGATCAAGCGCCACTTCCGGGACAAGGGCTGGGCGGTGCGGGTGCCGCGCCGTCTCCAGGAGCTGCGGCTGTCGCTGACCACGGCCACCGCGGAGCTCTCCCAGCAGCACGGCCGCTCGCCGACGGTGCACGAGCTGGCCGAGCGGCTGGGCATCTCCGAGGAGGAGGTGCTGGAGGGCCTGGAGTCGGCCAACGCGTACAGCACGCTGTCGCTGGACGTGCCGGACACGGACGACGAGTCGCCGGCGGTCGCGGACACGCTGGGCTCGGAGGACGAGGCGCTGGAGGGCGTGGAGTACCGGGAGTCGCTCAAACCGCTCCTGGAGGACCTGCCGCCGCGCGAGAAGCGCATCCTCCTGCTGCGCTTCTTCGGGAACATGACCCAGTCGCAGATCGCCCAGGAGGTCGGCATCTCGCAGATGCACGTCTCCCGGCTGCTGGCCCGGACCCTGGCGCAGCTGCGTGAGCGGCTGCTCGTCGAGGAGTAGGGCGAGAAGGGCGTCCGTCGGTTCAGGCCCCGGGGGTCGCCCCGGGGCCCCGGCGGATGCCCAGGTCCTGGGTGGTCGCCGGCTTGAGGGTGAGCACGAGGCCGGTGACGGCGACCGCCGCCAGGACGATCCCGGCGGGAATCAGCGCGCCCTGCGAGCGCAGCAGCGTCCAGGCCACCGGCAGCGCCATGATCTGGGTGATCAGCGCGGGCCCGCGGCTCCAGCTGCGCAGCAGCAGCAGCCCGCGGGCGGCGACCAGCGGGATCGCGCCGAGCGCGACCAGCGTGATCCCGACCGTCTCCGCCTGCTGTGTACTTTCCAGCTTCCCGAGCACCCCCATGACCAGCATGTAGACACCGCCGACGGCGAGCGCCAGGCCTTCGAGGGCGTTGACCCCGGCGAGAACGGTGATCCTGGTCGGGCGCTCCGCCGCGGAGGGTGACGGCGTGGAGGGGGTCGCTTGAGTACTCACGCCTTTCAGGTTGGCATCCCGGGGACCCGGAAGTGAAGCCGGGGTAGGGAGGAGCCTCCCCCGTTCGAGTGCACGACGGGGCGGCCGGTCACGTTCCGTCACCGAACTGGAGCGCAGTGGACCGGGACCAGGGCCTCTCGTTCGGATCAGGTCGGATCAGGGAGCGGGAGCCGGTGCGTGCAGCCGCAAGGCGGAGGATTGAGGCAGGCAACGCCGGAGGGGCTCCCTCCCTGTGCGAGCGAAGCCGAGAGCTCGGGGGAGCGCGTGCCGGACCTCGCGAGCCCGACATGATCCGAACGGGACGCCCTACAGCACCGGACCGCCCGGTAGGTAGGCTGGCTGTCATGCGCGCACTTCTCGTGGTCAACCCAGCTGCTACCACCACCAGTGCCCGCACCCGTGACGTGCTCATCCACGCGCTGGCCAGCGAGATGAAGCTGGAGGCGGTGACCACCGAGTACCGGGGGCACGCACGGGATCTGGGACGCCGGGCCGCGGACAGCGACGACATCGATCTGGTGGTCGCCCTCGGCGGTGACGGCACGGTGAACGAGGTCGTGAACGGGCTGCTGCACCGGGGCCCGGACGTGGACAGCCTCCCCAAGCTCGCCGTCGTTCCTGGCGGGTCCACCAACGTCTTCGCGCGCGCCCTGGGGCTGCCGAACGACGCGGTGGAGGCGACCGGCGCGATCCTGGACGCCTTGGAGAACCGGACCGAACGCACGGTCGGGCTCGGACTGGCGGCCGGCACCCCGGGGACCGAGGACGAGTCCGTCCCCGAACGCTGGTTCACTTTCTGCGCCGGCCTCGGATTCGACGCGGGGGTCATCGGCCGGGTCGAACAGAAACGCGAGCACGGGAAGCGTTCGACCCACGCCCTGTATGTGCGCCAGGTGGTGCGGCAGTTCCTGAACGAGGCCCACCGCAGACACGGGCAGATCACGCTCGACGTGCCCGGCCAAGACCCGGTGACCGACCTCGCGCTCTCCATAATCTGCAACACCGCCCCCTGGACCTACCTGGGCAATCGCCCGATGTACGCCTCACCGAAGGCCTCCTTCGACACCGCGCTGGACGTCCTCGGACTGAAGCGTCTGTCCACCCCGGCGGTGGCCCGGTACGGCACCCAGCTGCTCACTTCGAGCCCCGAGAAGGGGCCGCGCGGCAAGCATGCCGTTTCACGGCATGACCTCACGGACTTCACCTTGCATTCAAAGGTCCCACTGCCCTTCCAGATGGACGGCGACCACCTGGGACTGCGTACGAGCGTGACGTTCACAGGCGTACGCCGTGCACTGCGTGTGATTGTGTGAGTGGAAGGGCCTAAAGTCCTTTAACTCGAACGTTTGGACTGGGTCCCACCCCTAAGAAGTGCGCCTGTGACCTAGTCGACACCGAGGAATCAAAAAAAACTTTCCAGAAGGGGTTGTATCCGCCGCCGAGGTTTGCGAATCTCTACATGGCGATCGAGACGGCCCGCAACACCGGCCTCCACTGAGAGCCAGAACCCCTCCTCACCATCACAGACCACACCCAGTCCTTCTGGGGGTCGGCCCGTCATCTACGGGGGGATTCGTGAAAGCGTTCACATTCACAAGCAACAGACGTGTAATACCAAGGAGAGGTAGCAGCCATGGACTGGCGTCACAACGCCGTTTGTCGTGAGGAAGACCCTGAGCTTTTCTTCCCCATCGGCAACACCGGTCCTGCGCTGCTGCAGATCGAGGAAGCCAAGGCTGTCTGCCGCCGCTGCCCCGTCATGGAGCAGTGCCTGCAGTGGGCGCTCGAGTCCGGCCAGGACTCCGGCGTCTGGGGTGGCCTCAGCGAGGACGAGCGCCGCGCGATGAAGCGCCGCGCCGCTCGCAACCGGGCGCGCAACGCAAGCGCCTGAGCGAGAACCGCACCAAGCCTCAGCCCGGCGGCGCGTACAGAGCGTACGCACAGCCCCGCCTTCGAGTCGCAGCGCGCAGTACCCCGGAGCGCATCGCAACGTGAGCATCACGGAGCGGGCCCGGACCGTCACCACGGTCCGGGCCCGCTCTGCTGTGTGCGTGTTCCGTGTTCCGTGCCGGTCGGCGCGGGACCTCTTGCTTGCCGGTGCGGGATCTCTTACTTGTCTGCGCGGACCGGGAGGTCCAGCACCACCTGGGTGCCGCGTTCGGGCGCCGGGACCATGCCGAACGTGCCGCCCAACTCCCCCTCCACCAGTGTCCGTACGATCTGGAGCCCGAGGTTGCCGGCCCGCTTCGGGTCGAAGCCCTCGGGCAGCCCGCGCCCGTCGTCGGTGACGGTGATCAGCAGCCGCCCGTCGGTGGGCGATCCGCCGCGCACGGCGGAGACCTCCACCGTCCCGTGGTCGGCCACGGCGAAGGCGTGCTCCAGGGCGTTCTGCAGAACCTCCGTCAGCACCATGGAGAGGGGGGTGGCGACCTCGGCGTCGAGGATGCCGAAGCGTCCGGTGCGCCGGCAGGTGACCTTGCCCGGGGAGATCTCCGAGACCATCGCGATGACCCGGTCGGCGATCTCGTCGAACTCGACCCGCTCGTCCAGATTCTGGGACAGCGTCTCATGGACGATGGCGATCGAACCGACGCGCCGGACCGCCTCGTTGAGCGCCTCGCGGCCCTGCTCGGAATCCATCCGGCGGGCCTGGAGGCGCAACAGGGCCGCCACCGTCTGGAGGTTGTTCTTCACCCGGTGGTGGATCTCCCGGATGGTCGCGTCCTTGGTGATCAACTCGCGTTCGCGGCGGCGCAGTTCGGTGACGTCACGGAGCAGGACCAGGGAGCCGATACGGACACCCTTGGGTTTGAGCGGGATGGCCCGCAGCTGGATCACCCCGCCCGCGCACTCGACCTCGAACTCGCGGGGCGCGTAACCGCTGGCCACCTTGACCAGGGCCTCGTCCACCGGCCCCCGGGACGGGGCCAGCTCGGCGGTGGTGGTGCCGAGGTGGTGGCCGACCAGGTCGGAGGCGAGGCCGAGGCGGTGGTAGGCGGAGAGGCCGTTGGGGCTGGCGTACTGGACGATCCCGTCGGCGTCGAGCCGGATCAGGCCGTCGCCCACGCGCGGGGAGGCGTCCATGTCGACCTGCTGGCCGGGGAAGGGGAACGACCCGGCGGCGATCATCTGGGCCAGGTCGGAGGCGGACTGGAGGTAGGTGAGCTCCAGCCGGGAGGGGGTGCGCACGGTGAGCAGGTTGGTGTTGCGGGCGATCACGCCGAGCACCCGCCCCTCGCGGCGTACGGGGATGGACTCGACCCGTACGGGCACCTCCTCGCGCCACTCCGGGTCGCCCTCGCGCACGATCCGGCCCTCGTCCAGGGCCGCGTCCAGCAGCGGGCGGCGGCCCCGCGGCACCAGATGGCCGACCATGTCGTCCTGGTAGGAGGTGGGCCCGGTGTTGGGACGCATCTGGGCGACGGAGACGTACCGCGTGCCGTCGCGGGTGGGGACCCACAGCACGAGGTCGGCGAAGGACAGGTCGGAGAGCAGCTGCCACTCCGAGACCAGCAGATGGAGCCACTCGAGGTCGGTGTCGCTCAGAGCGGTGTGCTGGTGGACGAGGTCGTTCATGGAGGGCACGTGTGGAGCGTACCCGGGGTTACCGGAGGCCTCGAACCGATCGGCCCGCCGGGCCGTGCCACGGGCAGGACGGCGGGCGGGCGCGGACCCCACCCGAGAATGTCGTGCACATGGATAGACACAGGCAATTGGTCTAGTCCACAATGTTCATCACGACCTCCGCTCTCCCCGCACAGGAGAGCGGACCGAGGCTCCGGCACTCTCTGCCCTGACTGCGCCGGCGCCTCCAGTGGCCGACGGCACCGCACACCGTCGGCCGGAAGCTCCGGGCTGCGGTGCCGGGTGGGCTGAGGGTCCCGCTCTGGCGCCGCGGCCCGCGGGTGTTTCCGGGGCCGTTCCGCCTCGGGGATATCAGCGGGTCTCCGTGACCTTGGCCAGGGCGCGGGGCGCGTCCGGATCCTGGCCCCGGGCGATCGTCACCTCGTACGCCAGCAGTTGCAGCGGCAGGATCTCCAGGATCGGCTGCAACTCCTCCGGGACGCCCGCCGTGGGCAGGGAGAAGCCGGCCGAGGCCGCCTCCACCTGGGCCTTGGGGCCGACCACGAAGAGGTCCGCGCCGCGTCCGCGCAGCCGGTCCAGCACCGGCTGGAGGGCCTCGCCGCCCCGGCCGTCGGTGACCACGGCGATCACCGGGGAGATGTTGTCGACCATCGCCAGCGGCCCGTGCAGCAGATCCGCGCCGGAGTAGGACAGAGCGGGGATGTAGCTGGTCTCCATCAGCTTCAGGGCCGCTTCCTTGGCCGTCGGGTACCCGTAGCCGCGCGAGGTGATCACCATGCGCTCGGCGAAACGGTAGCGGGAGGCCAGCGCCTTGACCTCGGCCCGGCGGCCCAGGATCGTGCCCGCGAGGTCGGGCAGGGCCTGGGCGGCCTCGGTGCCGTCGCGGCCCCCCAGGCCCTCCACGAAGAGGTAGAGGGAGAGCAGGGAGGCGGTGTACGTCTTGGTGGCCGGGAGCGCCTTCTCCGGGCCCGCCAGGATGTCGATGTGGTACTCGGAGACCGCCGCCAGCGCGGAGTCCGGGTTGTTGGTCACGGCGAGGGTGACGGCCCCGGCCTCCCGGGCGGCCCTCGTGGAGGCCACCAGGTCCGGCGAGCCGCCCGACTGGCTGACGGTGACCACCAGGACGTCCCGCAGGTCCGGCCGGGCGCCGTAGGCCGTCGTGGTGGACATCGAGGCCAGTCCGCAGGGCAGCCCGAGGCGGATCTCCAGCAGGTACTTGGCGTACAGCGCCGCGTTGTCCGACGTCCCCCGGGCGGTGAGCAGCACGAACCGGGGCTTCCGGGCCGCGATCTCGGCGGCGACCTCGCGGATGCGGGGCGCGCCCTGTTCGAGGATGCGGCGGAGCATCGCGGGCTGCTCGGCCATCTCGCCGGACATGATGCGGCCGGGCTCGTCGCCCTGGCCGCCCGGATCGGCCGGAGGAGTGGCGGACATGTGGGGGCCTCCTGCGCTGTCGGCGTACGGGACGGCGCGTGCGCGGGTGCGCGATCCGCGCCGTTCCGGTCGTGCCTCCCCAGTCGACCAGGCAAGGCCGTGCGCCGCCAGCGGACCGGGGCGGGCGTGTGTACGTGCGTGCGTGCCGATGGGCGGACTGTTCACCGTACGGCTGCCCGATTCTGCTAAATTGGGAGATTGATTGGTCTATACCACCTCCTCCCCTAGTCAGATCGGCAGGCACAGCGTGGAAGTTGTCATCGTCCCGGACGCCACGGCAGGCGGCGAACTGATCGCGGAGGCCATCGCCGCGCTGATCGCCCGCAAGCCCGACGCCCTGCTCGGCGTTGCCACCGGCTCGACCCCGCTGCCCATCTACCGCGCGCTCGCGGCGAAGGTCGCCTCCGGTGCGGTCGACGCGTCGCGCGCCCGGATCTGCCAGCTGGACGAGTACGTCGGGCTGCCCGCGGGCCACCCGGAGTCGTACCGCTCCGTGGTGCTGCGCGAGGTCATCGAGCCGCTCGGGCTCCCCGCGGCCTCCTTCATGGGCCCCGACGGGTCGGCCGAGGACGTCCAGGCGGCCTGCGAGGCCTACGACCGGGCGCTGGCCGAGGCCGGCGGCGTCGACCTCCAGCTCCTGGGCATCGGCACGGACGGGCACATCGGCTTCAACGAGCCGTGCTCCTCGCTCGCCTCCCGTACCCGGATCAAGACGCTGACGCAGCAAACCCGGGTCGACAACGCGCGCTTCTTCGACGACGACATCGAGCAGGTGCCGCACCACGTGATCACGCAGGGCATCGGGACGATCCTGGATTCCCGCCACCCGATCCTGCTGGCCACCGGTGAGGGCAAGGCGGAGGCCGTCGCCCAGACGGTGGAGGGGCCCGTCGCCTCGATCGTGCCGGCCTCGGCGCTCCAGCTGCATCCGCATGCGACGGTGGTGGTGGACGAGGCGGCTGCGTCGAAGCTGAAGCTCGCGGACTACTTCCGCGCCACGTATGCGGCGAAGCCGGGGTGGCAGGGGCTGTAGGGCCCGCCCCTCGCGCGGCTAAGGGCCGGGACACCTGTCGGTGTCCCGGCCCTTAGCCGTGGTGTGCCGTGCCCGGTGCCGCTCGTCCAGCGTGAGGTGGTGTCCCCCATCGCCGGACGGGCTTGATGTGGCCGGTCCGAGGCCTTGTCCGCGGGCCCGGACGGGACAGGCGTGGTCGGCCTGCGGGCCCGTCCGGTGTGAGGCCTTGTCCTCAATCGCCGGACGGGCCCGGAAGATCGCCGGACGGGCCCGGAAGTGGGTCAGACCCTCGTGCCGGTGATCGCTTCCGCCGCCGCCAGGCCGCAGACCCGGGCCGCTCCGTGGGTCGCTATGTGCAGCGAGCCGCGCGGGTCCGACTGGGGCAGCCCCATCTCGACCACGACCGTGTCCGGGCGGGCCGCCAGCAGTGCGTCGAGCGCGGCGCCCATCCAGGCGTGCCGGTGCTCGTCGCGGACCACGGCGACGATGCGCCGCTCCCCCGCCGCCGCCAGGATCGCGTCCGCCGGGGCGGCGGTCTGGTCGGTGTACGTGTCCGTGCCGGTGCCGGGCAGGATCCTGTCCAGCTCGGCGGCGATGCCCCACGGGGTCTCGTCACCGACCGCGATGTTCGTCACGGCGCTGAACGACGCCACGTACGCCGCCCCGGTCAGCCGGTCGCCGGAGCCGGTCACCCGGACCGCGCGGCGGGCGGCGGTCAGACCGATGTCGGAGCTGACTCCGGTGCCGGGCGCGGTCCCCTCCTGCACTGCCGCGCCCGACTCCCGGATGTCCCCCCGAACCCTCTGCGTCCAGGACGCCAGGGCTCGTACACGGGCGGCCGCGTCGGCGAGCCGCTCCTCGGTCAGGTCCCCGCCGCGCACGGCCGCGACGAGGGCGTCGCGCAGCCGCAGCACCGTCTCCTCGTCGGCCAGGCCGCCGCCCACACAGATGGCGTCGGCGCCCGCCGCGAGGGCGAGGACGGACCCGCGCTCGATGCCGTACGTACCGGCGATGGCGTCCATCTCCACGGCGTCGGTGACGATCAGGCCGTCGTAGCCCAGCTCCTGGCGCAGCAGACCGGTGAGGATCTGCGGGCTCAGGGTCGCCGGGCGGTCCGGGTCGAGTGCGGGAAGCAGGATATGCGCGCTCATCACCGATTTGGAACCCGCGGCGATGGCCGCCCGGAAAGGCACCAGTTCACGGGCGTGCAGGGTGTCGAGGTCCACATCGATGCGCGGCAGCGCCAGGTGCGAGTCGACCGCGGTGTCGCCGTGTCCGGGGAAGTGCTTGGTGCAGGCGGCGACGCCGGCGGCCTGGAGCCCCTCGATGTACGCGGCGGTGTGCCGGGCGGCCAGGCGGGTGTCGGCGCCGAAGGAGCGCACACCGATGACCGGGTTGCCCGGGTTGGAGTTGACGTCGGCGGACGGCGCCCAGTTGAGGTTGACGCCGCACTCGGCGAGCCGGCGGCCGAGCTCCTGGGCGACGGCCCGGGTGAGGTGGACGTCGTCCACCGAGCCGAGGGCGAAGTTGCCGGGGAAGGAGGAGCCGTGCGTGACCTCCAGGCGGGTCACGTCGCCGCCCTCCTCGTCGATGGCGACGAGGACGTCCTCCCGCTCGGAGCGCAGCCGCTCGGTGAGGGCGGTGAGCTGTTCGGGCGAGGTGATGTTGCGGCCGAACAGGCCGACGGAGGCGAGGCCTTCACCGACGCGGCGCAGCAGCCAGTCCGGGGCGGTGGTGCCGGTGAACCCGGGCTGGAGCACGGCGAGCGCGTCGCGCGTCACGGTGTCCGTGGTGGAAACGAGGGTGGTCATGGGCCCGCACTATCCCTTCACAGCGCCGGAAGTGAGGCCTGCGGCCATCTTCTTCTGGATGATCATGAAGAACACGACGACGGGAATGGCGATCATGGTCGACGCGGCCATGAGGGCGCCGTAGTCCGTTCCGCGCTCGGTCGTGAACGTCATGAGCCATACGTTGAGCGTGTACTTGGAGTTGTCGTTGATCAGGATGTACGCGAAGAGGTACTCGTTCCACGCGTTCACCAGGGCGAAGATCGACGCGGCGGCCAGCCCGGGGGCGAGCAGCGGGAAGATCACCCGGCGGAAGGCCTGGAAGCGGGTGCACCCGTCCACCATGGCGGACTCCTCCAGCTCCACCGGGATGTTCACGACGAAGCCGCGGATCATGATGGTGGCGAAGGGCAGCGTCGAGACGAGGTAGACGACGATCAGGCCCCAGTACTCGTCGATCCCGCCCATCGCGTTGAGCTGGGCGTAGATCGGGATGAGCATCGCCGTCGGCGGCAGCATCTGGACCAGGATCATGATCAGGACCAGGGCCTTGCGGCCGAAGAACCGGAACCGGCCGATCGCCAGGGCCGCCAGGGTCGCGATGATCATGCCGCCGACCACCGCGGTGACCGCGACGATCAGGCTGGACTGGATGGCGGTCGCGAAGTTCGGCTGCTCCGTGGCCCGGACGAAGTTGTCGAAGGTGATCGACGTGGGCCACAGGGTCTGGTCGTAGCTGCGGATCTCCCGGTTGGGCCGCAGGGCGCTGATGACCAGCCAGTAGACCGGGAAGACCATGACCAGGGCGATGCCGAGGCCGATGAGGTCGAAGTGCAGCCGGCTCTTCTTGCGGTCGGGCCGCAGCGCCTGTGTCGTCTGGGTCGAGCTGCTCATTCGACCTCTCCCGTCTTCATGAGCTGGCGCAGGTAGTACACGGCCACGCCGGACAGCAGCAGCACCGTGATCAGGGCGATCGCGGTGCCCTGGCTGAAGGAGGTGGACTCGAACGCCTTGGAGTAGGAGTAGAGGCCGAGGGTCTCGTACTCCGGCTCGGGCTTGTTGCCGCGCAGCAGCCAGATCTGGCCGAAGACGTTGAAGTCCCAGATCACCGAGAGAGTGGCGACCATGGTGAAGACCGGCTTGATGACCGGCCAGGTGACGAACTTGTAGATGCCGTAGGCGCTGGCGCCGTCGAGGGCTGCGGCCTCCTCCAGCTCCTGGGGGACCTGGGTGAGAGCGGCGTACAGGGTGACGACGACGAACGGGATGGCGCCCCAGACGACCAGCAGGGTGATGATGCCGAAGCCCTGGATCGGGTCGAGGTACCAGTTGTGTCCGAGCCAGTCCTCGCCGACGACCTTGGCGATCAGGGTGTTGATCAGACCGTAGTCGGAGTCCGCCATGAACCGGAAGATCGAGGCGGCGACCATCAGCGGCATCGACCAGGCGGCGATGAGGCAGGCGGTGAGCACCAGCCGGACCCAGGTGGAGAGCTTGCGCATCAGGAGGGCGACCAGCAGCCCGAGTCCCATGGTCAGCGTCACGCAGATGACCATGAAGACGACGGTGCGGAAGGTGACCCACCAGAACTCGGAGTCGCCGAGGATGTTGGTGAACTGCTCGAAGCCGACCCAGGGGGCCGGTTCTCCGGACCACAGCTCACGGCGGCCCATGTCCTGGAAGGACATGATGACCGTCTTGCCGAGCGGGTAGAGGTAGACGGCGGCGATCGCCACGATCGCCGGGAGGATCAGGAGATAGGGGAGGAGTTCACCCTTCTTCCGCTTCCTCTTCTGCACCCGGGGCGCATCGTCGGGGGAGGACGACTTCCCGGTCGCCTGCGGGTCGGGTGGTACGGGGACCGGCGGCCCGGCGGCCTTGGTATCAGCGGCAGACACGTGGCTGACCTTCCATCGCGGGTCCGGGGCGGGCCCCGGAATTCACGGCGTTCACTTGCGGGGAAAGGAGCGGGGGCCCGGCGCTGGCGCCGGGCCCCCGCCTGGCGATCGGAAGGTCAGGATTCCTTGTTGATCAGCGCGTCGATCTTCTCGTCGGCCTTCTTGGTGGCGTCGGCGACGGAGGCGCCCTTGACGATCTCCAGGAGCATGTTCTGGAGGATCTCCTCCTTCTCCACGGAGGCCCAGCCCGGCGCGATCGGCGTGAACCAGGCGTCCGGCACCGCGTTGGCGATGGCGGCGGTCTCCGGCTTCGCCTTCAGCGGCTCAAGCTGCTTCTCGTTGTTGGGGAGGATGTTCTTCGACGCGAGGACCTCCATGGACTTCGCGTTGGTGAAGAGGGAGATCCACTCCTCGCCGAGGTCCTGGATCTTGGACTTGGAGATCGTGGCGAGGTCCGAGCCGCCGATGAAGGACGGGAGGGCCTTGCCCTCGGGGCCGGGCATACCGGCCGTGGCGATCTTGCCCTCGAGCTTCGGGTTGCCGTTCTCGCCGGTGGTGACGCTGCCGGCCTCCCAGGCCTGGCCGTAGATGACCGCGGCCTTCTCGTTGGCCATGACGTTGGCGTGGTCCTGCTCGTCCTTCGTCACGTCGGCCTTGTTGTACTTCTTGACCAGGTCGACGAAGTGCTGGATGCCCTTCTGGGCCTCCGGGGTGGACAGAGCGGCCTTCCACTCCTTGCTGCCCTCGTCGTACGACGCTATCTCGCCACCGTAGGCGGCGACGTAGGACATCGCGGCGTACCAGTAACGGCCCGGGAAGTAGAGGGAGGAGGCGCGCTTGTCCTTCTTGCCCAGCTCGGCGGAGACCTTGTCCATCGCGGCGAGGAACTCGGTCTCGGTCTGCGGGAGAGCGTCGGTGCCGGTGCCGGCCTTCAGCATGTCCTTGTTGTACACGGCCAGACGGGCGCTGGCATAGTAAGGAACGCAGTAGGTCTTGCCCTCGAAGGAACACGTGTCCTTCAGACCCTTGATCCAGGTGTCCGAGTTCTCGTACTTCTTGGGGTCGATTTCTCCGAGCGCACCATTGAGGATGTACTGCATGGTCTCGGTATTGCCGAGTTCCACGACGTCAGGGAATTTGTCGCCACCGAGGGCGGTGTCCAGCTTCTTGACCTTGTCGGCCCACTGCTGGTACTGAACCTTGACCTTGACGCCCGGGTACTTCTTGTTGAACTCGGCGTTGACGTCCTTGACCAGCTCCGGCCAGGTCGACTGGGCCTCGCCCATGAGCCAGACGGTCAGGTTCTCCTTGCGGTCCTTCGGGTCCGCGGACGACTTCTTGTCGTCGGAACCACACGCCGCGACCGAAACCAACATGCCCGCGACACCGATAGCCGCGATGAGCTTGCGCTTCACGTCAAACCCTCCTCAGGGATGCTGCAACCCCACCCACCGCGAAGACATTCGACGAGTTCTGCTGGGGCTGGACCTGGTCTTTAATGGTTTAGACCAGTACCGGGAGCTTGGCCTAGACCTTTAGGGGTGTCAAGGGTGTATAAGAAGTGCACTCGCGTCCGTTATAGGACCGACACCTAAGGGAGGGCGACGACCCGTGACCGGACCGTGCCACCATGTGAGCCGCGACAGACGGAGGAGCCGGTGACGGCAGCAACGCAGCAGTCGGGAAGGCGGGCCATGGGCGCCGACGGGGGCAGTACGGGGAGCGAGACCGGTACCGGTACGCGCACAGCGCGCGTACCGAAGTACTACCGGCTCAAGCGGCATCTCCTCGACATGACGGACACCCTGCCGCCCGGCACCCCGGTTCCGCCCGAGCGCACCCTGGCGGCCGAGTTCGACACCTCGCGCACCACCGTGCGCCAGGCGCTCCAGGAACTGGTCGTCGAGGGTCGGCTGGAACGCATCCAGGGCAAGGGCACCTTCGTAGCCAAACCGAAGGTCTCCCAGGCCCTCCAGCTCACCTCGTACACCGAGGACATGCGGGCCCAGGGACTGGAGCCGACGTCCCAACTGCTGGACATCGGCTATGTGACGGCGGACGACACACTCGCCGGTCTGCTGGACATCTCGACGGGCGGCCGGGTGCTGCGCATCGAGCGGCTGCGGCTCGCCAGCGGGGAGCCGATGGCGATCGAGACCACGCATCTTTCGGCCAAACGCTTCCCGGCGCTGCGCCGTTCGCTGGTGAAGTACACCTCGCTCTACACCGCGCTCGCCGAGGTGTACGACGTGCGCCTCGCCGAGGCGGAGGAGACCATCGAGACCTCGCTCGCCACCCCGCGCGAGGCGGGGCTGCTGGGCACCGACGTGGGGCTGCCGATGCTCATGCTGTCCCGCCATTCGGTGGACGGCCAGGGCGAACCGGTGGAGTGGGTGCGCTCGGTGTACCGGGGCGACCGCTACAAGTTCGTGGCCCGCCTCAAGCGCCCGACGGACTGACCGCCGGAGTTCAGGCGCGGTACGCACAGGGCGGTGGCCCGGGGACGGACTCCCCGGGCCACCGCCCGTTTTCGGTCACGCGGGGTGCGTCAGCGCAGTTCGGGGTCGGTCTCGATGACGCTGTACGGGTACGGGAGCGTCTGGTCGCTCGCCGCGGTCAGCAGGGCGGCGTCGGCCGGGTCCAGGTCCAGGTCCGCCGCGCCCAGGTTGGTCTCCAGCTGCTCAAGGGTGCGGGCGCCCACGATGGGGGCGGTGACCCCGGGCCGGCCGAGCAGCCAGGCGAGGGCCAGCACCGGCACCGCGAGGCCCGTGCGTCCGGCGACCTCGTGCAGGGCGTCCAGCACCCGCCAGGTGCGCTCGTCCCCCTCGTACGCGCTCCACGACTCGCCCCAGCCGAGCCGCTCGGCGGTCTCCACCCGGGTGCCCTTGGGCGGCCGCTCCGCACCGCGCCGGATCGCCCCGCTCAGCCAGCCGCCGCGCAGCGGGCTCCACGGGATGACGCCCAGGCCCTCGTTGCGGCTGACCTCCATCAGCTCCCACTCGGCTGACCGGTCCAGCAGGTTGTAGAGCGGCTGGAGGGCGGTGAAGGGCTCCCAGCCATGTCCCCGGCTCAGGTCGATCGCCTTCTGGAGCTGCCAGCCGGAGAAGTTGCTGGCCCCGATGTAGCGCACCTTCCCGGAGGCGACGAGGGCGTCCAGGGTGGCGAGGGTCTCCTCCAGCGGGGTGCCCGGGTCCCAGGCGTGCACCTGGTAGAGGTCGATGTGGTCGGTGCCCAGCCGGCGCAGGCTCGACTCGACCCCGGCGATCAGGTGGTTGCGGCCCAGGCCGCGGTCGTTGGGGCCCTCCCCCGTGCCGTACCGCACCTTGGTGGCGACCACCACGTCGTCGCGGCGCTGTCTCTTCAGCCAACGGCCGAGGATCTCCTCGGAGGCTCCGGCGGAGTAGATGTCGGCGGTGTCCACGAAGGTGCCGCCCGCCTCGGTGAAGCGGTTCAGCAGGGCGTGGCTGGTGGTCTCGTCGGCCTCCCGGCCGAACGTCATGGCGCCGAGGCAGAGTTCACTGACCCGCAGGCCGGTCTTTCCCAGGTAGCGGTAACGCATGGTGAGTTCCTTCGTCGTGGTGGCGGGATCGGTGGTCGGCGAGCGTCCGGTGGTCCGGTTCGGCGAGCGAGACGGACACCTCCTGGACGCTGTGGTCGGACAGGCCGCGCGGATCGCGGAAGCGGTAGCGGTGGACCCGGGCGCCCGGTGTGGTGAGCACCCAGTCCAGCCGCCACCAGCGCAGGCCCGGACGGGCCTGCCACGAGGTGGGGCAGAAGCGTCCGGACAGGGCGACCGCGTCGGAGCCCAGCCGGGCGATGCGGCGGGCGTCCCCGATCGCGGCGGTGGTGTTGAAGTCCCCGGCGATCAGGGCCGGATGGGGGCAGTCGGCGACGTCTTCGAGGAGCCCCCGGTACTCCCGTGCCCGGTCGGCGGCCCGGGTGCGGACCGCGCGGTAGAAGTCTGCGCGCAACGGGCTGACGAGTCGCAGCTGTACCGGGATGTGGACGTTGAAGGTGGCGAGAATCCGACCGTCGCCCGGCATCTCCAGGTCCACCCGCAGGGTCCGGCGGGCGGTCGTCCCGACGGTCGCGGCGACCGGCAGCCGGGACAGGGTGATCAGACCGCGGGCGATGACGGCCCGGTGGCCGGGGAAGGTCTCGCGCAGCCGCCGCTCGTCGTCGATCAGGCGGTACGTGCCGTCGAACTCGTCGTGGTGGTACTCCTGGAGGAGGTAGACGTCGGCGTCGAGCCCGCGCAGAAAGGCGTAGAAGGGCTCCGGGTCGGTGGACTGGCACCAGTGCTGGGTGTTCCAGGACACGACGCGCACCGCCCCGTCCGGCGGCGGTGGCGGGCGGCGCTTCCGCCGTACGAGCGCGCCGGGCACGAGACCGGACTGCCGGGCCCCGGACAGCAGGGCCGCGCCCGCCACGACGGCGGCCGTGAGGTCCCCCGTCGCCCAGGAGAGTGCCAGGAGCAGGGCGGGCAGGGCGACGAACACGGGCGGCGGCAGCAGCGAGGGCAGCAGCCAGAACCACCAGCGGCCGTTGAGGACGAGGTGCGCGGCCAGGAAGACCGCCCACGCCCCGGCCGCCCACAGCACCCATCCGCCGCCCGGCCAGGCGGCGTTCGCCCCGTCGCCCGCCACCAGGACGCCGACCGTTCTCACGCGGGGGCTCCCTGTACGGCCCCGGCCTCCTGGAACAGCGCGTCGTAGGCGTCCGGGCAACTGTCCGTCCCGTACCGGGCGCGGGCGTCCCGGCCTCCCTCGGCGCGGCGCTCCGGGGCGTAGGCGGCCACCTCCAGGAGGGCTTCGGCCAGCGCGCGGGTGTCGCCGGGCGGGAAGAGGCGGCCGAAACCGGTCTCCGACACCGGCACGCGCATGCCCGGCGCGTCGCTCGCGACCGAGGGGACGCCGAGCATCATCGCCTCGGCCTGAGAGATGCCGAAGGACTCCTCGGCGACGGACGGCAGCGCGAAGGCGTCCAGCGAGGCGTAGAAGCCCGCCACCCGGTCGTCGGCGAGGAAGCCGGTGAACCGGATACGGGGGTCGTCGCCGGCCCGTGTGCGCAGGGCCCCGACGACGCTGCCGCCCGCGACCTTGGAGTAGTCGCCGGCGATCAGCAGCCGGGCCTCGGGGTCCGGGATCGTCCGGAACGCGTCGACCAGGTGGTGCAGCCCCTTCTCCGGGGCGATCCGGCCGAGGAAGCCGAAGTGCGGGCCCGCCGTCTCACGGAAGGCGGCGGGGGCGGGCTCGCGTTCGCGGCAGGGCGGGGCGATGGCCAGCAGCCGGCGCCCGCGCATCAGGGGCCAGTGGCGCGAATGCTCCGCGTGGTCCACGTTGTTGACGACCACGGCGGCCGAGCGGCGCAGCGCCCCGGCCACCGAGGCGTCGACCACCTTCACCTGGAGCGGGGCGAGAGCGCCCCCGGCGAGCCAGACGTCGTCGTGGTGGGTGGCGACCACCGGGGTGTCCCCGGCGAGGCGGGCGACGAGCCCCGCCTCCAGCATCGGCAGATGGATGTTGACGACCCGGGAGGCGCGGGCGATCCGCCCGGCGAGCGGGGCGAACCCGGGGCTGATCACCCCGCGGCCGAGCCGGGCGGCGACCGGGGCGCGGAACACCTCGACGCCGTTCACGGTCTCCCGCGCGGGGCGGTCCGGATCGTGCCGGCAGGCGACGACGGCGACCCGGCGGCCCCGTGCGGCCAGCCCCTCGGCGACCGTACGGGCCACTTCGGTGAGCCCGCTGGTGTACGGGAGGTAGTAGGTGAGCACGATCGTCACGTCGAAGCGGGGCGAGCGCGCGGAGCGCCGGGTCATGACCGGTCCTTCTCGGTGGCCGGGGCGGACGCCCCGGGGGCGGGCAGGGAGAGGCGGAGATCGATCAGCCGGTGGGTGGAGAGGGCGGCGGGCGGGTCCTGGACGGATTGCCGGTGCAGGTCGATCCGGGGCGAGACGAACGCCCAGTCGAGCCGCCAGAGCGCCGGCCCGTTCACCGGGAAGGTCGCGGGGTACACCGAGTCCCCCGCGTCGGCGGCGTCCCGCAGCCCGTCGAACCACCGCAGGTCCCCGGTGCCCGGCAGCACGTTGAGGTCCCCGGCGAGGACCACCGGGTGGCCGTTGGCGTCGAGGTCGTCGCGCAGCGCCTCGAAGTGCCTCTCGCGGCGCTCGGAGAGCTGCCGTACGGAGCGGTGGTAGGCGGGGGTCAGCGGGTTGCGGTCGACGTTCAGCAGATCGGGCAGGTGGGTGTTGTAGAGGGACAGGGTCTCGCCGTCGACGTCGATGTCGGTGCGCAGGACGCGGACGTTCCAGTAGTCGGCCCAGGAGGTGTCGGGCGGGGCGAGCCCGTCGGGGCGCAGCGCCCGCGTCGAGGTGATCGGGAAGCGGGACAGGGTGAGGAACTCGCCCTCGGTGGCGATGTGGAAGCCGGGGAACTCCTTGCGGAGCCTTGCCAGGTCGTCGATCGGCGCGGGTTCGTCGCCCCGGGCGTTCTGGTACTCCTGGAGGAGGTAGACGTCGGCGGAGCGGGACCTGAGATAGGCGTAGAAGGCGTCGGTGTCGCTGTCCTGGTCCCAGAAGAAGGTGTTCCAGCTGACCACCCGCAAGGCGTCCGGGGGGACGGCGGGCCGCCCGCGCAGGAGCGCCCCGGGGTGCAGCCCGGTCTGCCAGGAGCCGAGCAGCAGCGAGAGCAGGACGACGCCCACCGCCGCCCGTCTGCCGTGCCGGATCAGGGCGGCCGGGATCAGCAGGGCGAGCGGGAACAGCAGATGGAGGACGGGCGGGGCGAGGCCGAGGCCGTTCCACGCCCACCACCGGCCGCTGAGGAGGGCGCGGGCGGCGACGAACAGGGCCCACAGGACGGCGACGGCGAACAGCAGCCGGCCGGGCCACCGGCGGGCCGGCCCTGCGGGCTCGGGCGGCGCGGCCGGATCCGCCACCGGGCCCGGCGTGAGGGTCCCGGTCATGTGGCGGCCCGCACCGGCGCGAGGTGCTCCCCCGGCTCGTACAGCCGTCGGAAGCGGCGGGAGGTCAGCCACTGGAGGACGCCGACGCCCGCGCCCGCCGCGATGATTGCGTTGACCACGGTGTGCGTGAGGGCGAAGTAGGCGGCGAACAGGGGGCCCCGGCGGCGCAGGACGAAGCGGTGGAGGGCGGTGTCCGCGAGCAGGGTGAACGCCAGCAGGGCGGCGGGGGCGAGCAGCCAGGGCGGGGCGATCAGACCGAGCGGCAGGGTCAGCAGGGCGAGCAGGGCCGCGACGCTGGCTCCGGCGCGCGGCCCGGTGGCGATGCCGCCGGGGAGGTCGCCGCGGCGGACGTACAGCGGGATGTGCAGCCGGGTGCGGTGGAAGACCTTGCGCAGGACGACCCGCCAGGTGTCGTCGTGGTCGTGCCGGCCGCGCACGGTGGTGGAGCTGTGGACCTCGTAACTCCGGCAGATCCGGGCGGCGTAGTCGCCGTCCTCGGTGTGCCGCAGCCGGGGGTTGAAGGGGCCGATCTCGGCGAAGACCCGGGCGGGCATGGCGCAGATCGCGGTGTGCAGGGTGCCGATGCGGCCCTCGGTCTCGGCGAGCCAGTAGAACTGGTGGAGGCAGCGGTACTCCTCGATCAGGCTGTCCCGGATGAGGGGTTCGGCGTCGTAGGTGCCGCAGACCGCGCCGATGCGGGGGTCGGAGTCGAGCAGGGCGACGGCGTTCGCGACGGCGTCCGGTTCCATCGCCACGTCGGAGTCGACGAACACGATGATCTCGCCCCGGGCGTGGGCCGCCCCGGTGTTGCGGGTGGTGGCCACTCCGCTGTTGACGCCGGTGCTGATCACCCGGACGCCGCAGGCCTCGGCGACGGCGACCGAGTCGTCGGTGGAGCAGTCGTCGATCAGCAGCACCTCCAGCGGTTCGTAGGTCTGGGCGAGGGCGGCCCGCAGGCAGAGCTCAAGGGCGCGGCCGTAGTTGTAGTTGGGGATGACGACGGAGACGAGCGGTTGCTTCCGGTTCATGGGGCGGCGCCTTCGGGCGGTCGGTGGGTCATGCGGACGCTTGCGGGAGGAGGAGGGCGAGGGCGACGAGCACCGCCCACAGCGCCGCGTTGACGAGCGTGGCGCGGTCGCGGAAGAGGACGTGCACGGGGTTGCCGCCGCCCTCCTCGACGAGGAGGAGCTGGAGGTAGCGGGCGAGGCCGAAGACGGCACAGGGGGCGGAGAGCAGGGTGACGAGGGAGGCCCCGGCGGCGAGGGCCGCGTCGTCGCGCAGGTAGAGCACGTAACTGACGGCCGTCAGCACGGCGACCAGGACGACGAGGTGGTCGAGGAAGGCGAGCGTGTAGCCGCGCAGGGCGGGACGGTGGGCCCGGCCCGCCGCCGTCATCTCGTGCCGGCGTTTGCCGAGCGCCAGCATCAGGCAGAGCGAGAAGACGCACAGCGCCAGCCACTCGGACAGCCGGGCGCCGACGAGCAGCGACCCCTGGACGAGCCGCAGCACGAAGCCGGTCGCCACGATGAACGCGTCCACCAGCGGTACGTGTTTGAGCCCCTGGGAGTAGGCGAGGCTCAGCGCCAGGTAGAGGGCGGTGGGCCACCACTGCCAGGCGGGGCCGGCCACCGCCCAGCCGGTCAGCGACAGGGCGAGGACGCCGGTCAGCGCTCCGGCGGCGGCGGCGGACACCCGGCCGGAGGCGATCGGACGGTGGCGTTTGGCCGGGTGCAGCCGGTCCCGCTCCCGGTCGGCGAGGTCGTTGACGACGTAGACGAGCGCGGAGGCGAGGGTGAAGCCGAGGACGGCCCAGCCGGTGCGCAGGAAGGCGGTCGTCCCCCAGGGGTGGGTGTCGAGCAGGGCGAGCGGGACGACGGCCAGGTTCTTCACCCACTGGCCGGGGCGCAGGAGTGCGAGGAGGTCGCGGGGGCGGTTGCGGCGGCGACGGCCCCGCACGTCGGTCGCGGTCGCGCTCGTGGTCGTCGTCGCGCTCGTGGTCGCGGTGATCGCGCTCGCGGTCACGGTCGGTAGTGGCTCAAGCGGCTGAAGCGGTTCTACGGCGATGGGTTCGGGCAGCACGGTGAGGTCGGCGGGTTCGGGCTCGGGCGGGACTGCCACCACGCGCACGGGCGCGGGTGAGGACCGGGTGATGTCCACGGCAGGGCTCCAGGGGATCAGAAGAAGACCTTGGCCAGGCCGAGCGCCCCTTGGCGCCACGGGTCCCGGCTGGTCCGGCCGGCTCCGGGAGCGGGTGTGCCGGCCCCCCGCTGGGTGCGCCACCACGCGTACGTGCCGAGGATGGCGTCCTGGTTGGAGAGCGCGGGACGGAAGCCGAGCCGTTCGGTGGCCCGGCCGATGTCCACGTAACTGTCGTCGAGGAGCTTGAAGAGCAGCCGCCCGTAGACCGGGGAGAGCTTGGTGCGCTCCAGCAGGCGCAGGACCGCGAGTGCCGGTGCTGCCGGCAGCGGGACGACGCGTCTGCCGTGCCCGGCCGCGTCCAGCACGGCCTGGAAGTCCTCGCGCAGGGTGCCGAATTCGGCGGCCCCCAGGTTGTAGACGTCGTTCGCGATCTCGGGCGGGGCGTTCAGGGCGAGCACCACGGCGTCGACGAGGTCGGCCATGCCGAACATCTGGATGCGGACGTCGCCCCGGCCCAGGACCGGGAAGTTGCGGCGCTCCTCGGCCCATTCGAAGAGCATCGAGAAGAGGCCCATGCGGCCGGGCCCGAGGAAGGTCTTGGGGCGCAGCACCGGCAGGCACATCCCGCGCGCCCGGAACTCCTCGCAGACCTCCTCGGCCTCGGCCTTCGCCCTGCTGTACGGGTCGACGGGCTCGCGGGGGTGCTCCTCCGGGGTGGGGACCCGCTTGGGGAGCCCGTAGACGGCGGTGGAGGAGATGTGCACGACGCGGTCGACCCGGGCCCGGTGCGCGGCGGTCAGGACGGTGCGCGTGCCGTCGACGGTGATGGAGCGGATCTGGTCGACGGGGTAGCTGGGCAGCGCCGCCGCGCAGTGGACCAGTGCGTGGGCCCCGTCGAAGGCGCGGGCGAGCGCCGCCGCGTCGCGGATGTCGGCGACGACGTGCCGTGCCCCGGCGGGCGGGCGGGGGTCGTCGCGCAGGTCGACGCCGACGACGTCGTGGCCGTCGGCGGCGAGCCGGGCCACCAGGTGGGAGCCGAGCATGCCGGCGGCTCCCGTCACGGCGATGGTCAGGCCGCCCATCGGGACACCGCCTTGTCCTTGAGGAAGGCGGTGAGGAGCCGGTTCATGCCCTTGGCCAGGGTCTTGTCGAAGGCGTCGAGGAAGATCTCCACCTCGTCGGCTCCGGCGACCAGACAGGGCGCGGCCACCAGCGGGCTGCGGCCGTTGAGCGTGTAGTACATGTACACGTCGTGGTCGTGGTACATCGCGTTGACGACCGCGCAGGTGATGACCTTGGTGCGCAGCAGCGGGTCGCGGGCCAGGCCGCCGGGGGCGATCTTCGCGGCGAGGTCCAGGAGGCGGGGGCCGCCGTCGAGGAAGATCCCGTACAGCGCTCCGGCGCCCCGGACGTCCGCGATGATGTCGGGGTACTGCTTGCGCAGCCGCTCCAGGCCCGGGGCGAGGACGCGTTCGATGGCGCGGGCGCGGGCCGGATAGTCGTCCTCGACCGCGATGTTGACGGCCTCCAGCGCGGTGGCGGTCTCCTCGCCGAAGCCGTAGTAGGTGGTGCTGGTGGACTGGAGCATGGCGTCGCCCAGGCTGTCGTAGGCCTTGCGGAAGACGGGTTCGCGGGCGACGAAGGCGGAGACGGAGGACTTGCCGCCGCCGAAGGACTTCGAGGTGGTCACCACGTCCGGGACGAGCCCGGGGTAGCGCATGAAGTGGAAGAGGCTGCCGGTCTTGCCCCAGCCGGTGTAGATCTCGTCGAAGATCAGCACGATCCTCTCCTCGGTGCACAGCTCCCGCAGTCCGCGCAGGAACTCCTCGGAGCACTCCGTCATCGTGGAGGCGGAGAAGGGCTCGATGAGGATCGCGTAGACGTCGCAGCGGCCCTTGGCGTCCCGGGCCTGGGCGACCGCATCCCGTACCGAGCCGAGGTCGCCGTAGCGGAAGGCGGAGACGCCGGGGATGCCGGGGAAGGCGAAGGCGTTCTGGGCGCTGCCGGTGAGGCTGCCGGAGCCCAGCAGCTTGCCGTGGAAGCTGATGTCGGCGTGCAGGATCTGCCGCCGGCGGCCGCCGTGGTACTTGTACGCGAGTTTCACCGCGCCCTCGACGGCCTCGGCCCCCGAGTTGGGGAAGAACGAGAGGTTCAGGTCGCCGGGGAGGAGCTGGGCGAGGTTGTGGCCGAGGGCGGCGATGTAGGGCGAGAAGTAGGTCTTGTGGACCTCCATCCGGCGCTGTTCCTGGAAGCGGCGGCGGGCGGCGAGGATCCGCGGGTGGTTGTGCCCGTGGTTGAGGACGCCGACGCCGCCGGTGAAGTCGAGGATCCGGCGGCCGTCGCGGGTGTGGATCCAGGACCCCTCGGCGTGGTCGACGAGTTCGCGGCCGAAGCCGAAGGAGGTCATCAGGGAGACCTGGCTCTTGTTGACGTGGGACCGGTACAGCTCGTGCACCTGGCTCGTCGACAGTTGTTCGCAGTCGTCCACGGTGAGCAGGGGGGTGGCGTCGGAGGTCATGCGGCTCCTTCCTGGAGCGCGGGTCGGGGGGTGGGCAGGGGTCCGGCGGCGCGGGCCCAGACGAGTGCGGCGCCGGTGGCGGTCACCTCGCTGAGCACGCAGACCAGCCGGCTGGCGATGACGGCCGCGGTGGCGGCGGACAGCGGCATGACCGCGCCGAGGGGCGCGAGGAGGACGAGTTCGCGGGCGCCCCAGCCGTCGGGCAGGACGAAGGCGAGGCTTCCGGCGACGGTGGCCAGGGCGAAGCCGCCGACGCAGACCGGCAGGGAGAGCAGCGGCGGGGCGCCGAGGAGGACGGCGATCGCCCACAGGTGGAGTCCGGAGACGGCCCAGGAGGCGCAGGCCCAGCCGATGGAGAGCCGCAGGGCCCGGGGCGAGCCATCGGCGGCTCCGTCCGGGCGGCGGGCCAGCCGCATCGTCCACGCGACGAGGCGGCCCACCCAGCCGGGCCGGGCCACGGCGGCGGCGGCGAGCAGGACGAGCGGGGCGAAGACCCAGGCGCCCGTGCCGAACACGGCCGGTGCGACGAGGAGACCGGCGGCGGCCCCGGTGGTCATCCCGATGACGAGGCCGAGGCCGAAGGCGGCGATCATCCGCTCGGGGGCGATGCCGACGGCCTTGCCGAGCTGGATGTGGGCGAGGACGCCCCAGATGCGGCCGGGCACGAATTTGCTGATGACGCCGATGAAGAAGATCCGGGCGGTGTCACTGGTGCGGACCGTGGAGCCGCCGTCCACGACGAGGACCCGCCAGGACAGCATCGACAGGACGAGCCCGGCCGCGTTGGCGAGCAGGGCGGCGACGAGCAGGAGCACTCCCCCGGGCCGTGCGGCTGCCTCGGCCATCTCCGTACCGGCGCCGCGCAGCGAACCGCCCACGGCGAAGGCGGTCGCCGCGACGAGCACGAGGGCGGCGGCCGTGCGCAGCAGCCGGGCGCGGCGGGAGGGACGGGCGGCGGCTTCGGGTGCCGCGGGCCCGGGCATCCCCGCTCCGGCCCCGGGCTTCCCGGGCCCGGCTTCGGGTGCCCCGGGCGTGCCGGGACCGGCCTCGGGCGCCCCGGGCCTCCCCGCCCCGGCGGCCCCGCGCTCCTGGTCGACTCCGGCGCTCACGGGGCGGCCACCGGGGCGGACCGGTCGCGGCGGCCCCGGGCGGATGGACCGAAACGGGGGTCGACCAGCCAGCGCAGCCCACCGACCACCGCGCCGAGGACGAGCGCCAGGTGCACCGCGAAGTGCAGCGCGGTGAAGCGGAGCAGAAAGGGCCACCCCTCACGGCGGGCCACGAAACGCGACAGCCCCGGGTCCGCCAGTGCGAAGGCCACGGCGCAGGCCAGCGGTACGGCGAGCAGCCAGGGGGTGAGCAGGGCGAGCGGGAGGGTGAGCGGGACCAGACCGGCGGCCAGGACGCCGCCGGTGCGGTTGGCGCGCAGCCCACCGCCGCGCCGGCGCTCGAGGGCGGCGACGGGGACGAGCAGTTGGGAGCGGCGGTACTGCTCGGCGAGCATCGGCAGCAGCCGGTCCACGTCGTCGTGGCGGCCGGTCACCCGCTCGCTGAGGCGGATGCGGTGGGTGGCGGCGAGGCGGTCGCTGTACTCGACGTCCTCGGAGTCGCGGAGGTTCTCGTCGAAGGGCCCGGTCGCCTCGAAGACGCGGCGCTCGATCGCGGCCAGCGCGAAGAAGGCGGTGCCGACGACTCCGGCGCTGCGGTGTCGCCAGAAATGGGCGTGCAGGCAGTGGTAGACCTCCACCGGGCCGTCGTCGAAGAGCGGTTCGGGGTCCAGGACGCCGTGGACGCAGCCGGTCTCCGGGTCGTCCATGAGCAGGTCGACGGCGTTCTCGATCGCGTCGGGAGCCAGCGCGATGTCGGAGTCGAGGAAGAACAGCACCTGGCCGGCGGAGGCGGCGACGCCGAGGTTGCGGGCGGCGGAGACCCCCGCGTTGTCCGGGCGGGCGACGAGCACACAGGGGAACTCGCGGGCGATGTCGCGCGAGCGGTCGGTGCTGGCGTCGTCCACGACGACCACGTCCCGAGGGCGCAGGGTCTGGGCGTAGACGGATTCGAGGCAGGCCCGCAGGGTCTTCTCGTAGTTGTGGTTGGGGATGATCACTGACACGGTGGGGCGCTCCCGTGGCATGGCGGGTCCGGTCCTCTCGGTTCGGGGGGTCGGTGCGGGTCCGGGCCTCCGAGGGCCGCGGGCCGCCAGCCGAGGGAGGCGGGGCGCGCGGCGCTCAGGAGGGTCAGGAGGAAGTCCAGCGCGGCCAGTTCGGCGTGCACGAAGTCGGGGCTCTCCATGTAGAGCGCGGCGCGGACCGAGCCGTCCGGGCTCTCGGAGACGTACACGTGGACCGGGCCCCCGGGGTGCGGTCCGGTGCTCTGGACGCGGGCGCCGGCGCGGTGGGCGCGCAGCCGCCCGGCCAGGTCCCGTGCCGTCCACCGGTCGGGGTGCGGGGGTTCGGTACGCACCAGGAGCGCGGTCACCAGGAACACGGAGGCGTCCCGTCCTCCCGGGGTCACCCCCAGGAGAAGCCCTCCCGGCCCGTGGCGGCGAGTACGGCCGGCGAGGGGCGGCGGGTCGGATAACGGAACGCACGCATCGGGAGCTCCTCGAAGATGTAGCGGTGTGTGAATGGCTTGTGACGGCCTGATCCTGTCGCCATCGCCTCCCCGGAGGCCACGGTCTCCGGGTGGCCGGGAGTTGCGGGGCAGCAGGGTGCCAGCTCCGCGGGCGGCCGTACGGGGCCCGCCGCCTGGGACGATGCGGTGGTGGCAGGCAACTGCCAGGCACCTTGCGGCCATTCATGCCCCCGTCGGCGCCCGTCCCGGCCGCGCGGCGGCCTCGGCCTTTCCGGCCACGTGCGGCCGCTCGGGGTCCATCCATCCCGTGGACCTGGTCTATACCTTCACAACAGGTCGGCCCTACACTCGCGCCCGGTGCTGAAGTGGCGTCCCGTACGGGAGTGCGGGGACGGCGTGACATCTGCGGGGGAGCCAGAGATGTTAGAGGTACTGGGGCTGGAAGCACGGACGGAGCTGGTGTACCGGCTCGTTCTGGAGGAGCCGGAACTGCGGCTGGACGAGATCGTGGCGCGGCTCGGGCGGAGCGAGGACGATGTGCGCCGGGCTCTCGACCAACTGGCCGAGCTGTGCCTGCTGGATGACGGCCCTCGCGGTACGGAGCAGGGCCCGCCGGTCTTCCGCGCGCTGGACCCGGCCGCCAGCCTGCCGTTCCTCCTCTCCCGCCGGGAGGCCGAACTGGCCCGGCAGCAACGGGGGCTTGAGATCGCGCGGGACGCGATGTCGGCCCTCACGACGGACCGGGGGCGGCGGGCGGGCGGAGGCTTCGACGTCGTCAAACGGCTGGAGGGGCTCGACGCGGTGCGCGAGCGGCTGACCGAACTGGCCGAGCTGGCCCGGACGGAGTGCCTCTCGCTGCTGCCCGGTGGCGCGCAGTCCCCGGACACGCTGGAGGCCAGCGGGCCGCTGGACCGGCGGGCGCTGGAGCGCGGCGTGCGGCTCCGCAGCATCTATCAGGACAGCTTCCGCAACGACCCCTCGACCCTGCGCTATGTGAACCGGCTGGGCCTGCTCGGCGCGGAGAGCCGTACGCTGCCCACCCTGCCGCTGGTCATGGTCGTGGTCGACGGGGAGGTGGCCCTGGTGCCGCTGGACCCCGACGACGGCCGGGCGGGCGCGCTGGAGTTGCGGAGCAAGGGGGCCGTCGCGGTGGCCCGGCTCCTGTTCGAGCAGCTGTGGGCCACCGCCACCCCGCTCGGCTCCGCTCCCCGCCGCGACGGCAACGGGCTGACCCCGCAGGAGGACGAGTTGCTGTCCCTGCTGGCGAAGGGGCACACGGACGCGACGGCCGCCCGCAGGCTGGGGGTGTCCCTGCGCACGGTGCGCCGGATGAACGCGGAGCTGACGGCCAGGATGCAGGCCCGCAGCAGGTTCCAGGCGGGCGCGGAGGCGGCGCGCCGGGGCTGGATCTGACCGGCCCGAAGGCCGACGTGTCCCGGGTGAACCAAAACGCGGCGGCACCCGTGTCCCCGTGCGATACATCACCGTTGCCGGACCGCAATGCGGACGGGGGGTGACGCTGGGCGGACGCGTCCCCTAGATTTCCTGCCCATTGCACCGGTGATCAGCGAGGGGACGGAGTCACCACATGGCGAACACGCCCGCACCAGCACCATCGGCACCGCAGGCGCCGGGGAAACGGGGCATCTCCCCCAGGTCCGTCGTGGTCTGGAGCCTGGTCGCCCTGGTCGGCGCCATCGGCTGGGCCACCCTCGCGCTCTCGCGGGGTGAGGAGGTCTCCGCCGCCTGGATGCTGGCAGCGGCCCTCGGCTCGTACGCCATCGCGTACCGCTTCTACTCCCGTTTCATCGCCAACCGCGTCCTGAAGGCCGACAGGAACCGCGCGACCCCCGCCGAACGGCTGGACAACGGCGTCGACTTCCACCCCACCGACCGCCGGGTCCTGTTCGGCCACCACTTCGCCGCCATCGCCGGGGCGGGGCCCCTGGTCGGCCCGGTGCTCGCCGCGCAGATGGGCTATCTGCCCGGCACGATCTGGCTCGTCGTCGGCGTCATCTTCGCCGGCGCCGTCCAGGACATGGTGACGCTCTTCTTCTCGACGCGCCGCAATGGCCGTTCGCTCGGCCAGATGGCGCGCGACGAGATCGGCCCGGTCGGCGGGATCGCCGCCCTGGTCGCGGTCTTCATCATCATGATCATCCTGCTCGCGGTCCTCGCGCTGGTCATCGTGAACGCGCTCGCGCACTCGCCGTGGGGCGTCTTCTCCATCGGCATGACGATCCCGATCGCCCTCTTCATGGGCGTCTATCTGCGCACCCTGCGGCCCGGCAAGGTCAGCGAGGTCTCCTTCATCGGCGTCGCGCTGCTCCTCCTCGCGATCGTCTCGGGCGGCTGGGTCGCCGAGTCGTCGTGGGCGGACTTCTTCACGCTCGAGCCGGGCACGCTGGTGATCTGGATGATCGTGTACGGGTTCTTCGCCTCCGTGCTCCCCGTGTGGCTGCTGCTGGCCCCGCGGGACTACCTCTCCACCTTCATGAAGGTCGGCACGATCGGGCTGCTGGCCCTGGGCGTGGTCGTCGCCCTGCCGACCCTGAAGATGCCCGCGGTCACCGACTTCGCCTCCAGTGGCTCGGGCCCGGTCTTCGCCGGCTCGATGTTCCCCTTCGTCTTCATCACCATCGCCTGCGGCGCGCTCTCCGGCTTCCACTCCCTGGTCGCCTCCGGCACCACGCCGAAGATGGTCCAGAAGGAGACGCAGATCCGGATGATCGGCTACGGCGCCATGCTGGTCGAGTCGTTCGTCGCGATCATGGCGATGATCGCCGCCTGCATCATCGACCCCGGCCTCTACTTCGCCATCAACGCACCCGCCGGCGTGATCGGCGACAGTGTCCAGTCCGCCTCCCAGGCCGTGGCCGGCTTCGGCTTCACCATCACCCCGGACGCCCTGGCCCAGGCCGCCAAGGACGTCGAGGAGGCGAGCCTGCTCTCCCGGACCGGTGGCGCGCCCACCTTCGCGCTCGGCATGGCGGAGATCTTCTCCGCGGTGGTCGGCGGGACCGCGATGAAGGCGTTCTGGTACCACTTCGCCATCATGTTCGAGGCGCTCTTCATCCTCACCACCGTGGACGCGGGCACCCGGGTCGGGCGCTTCATGCTCCAGGACATGCTGGGCAACGTCTACAAGCCGTTCCGCGAGGTCAGCTGGAAGCCGGGCGTCTGGTTCGCCAGCGCCGTCGTGGTCGGCGGCTGGGGCTACTTCCTCTGGGTCGGCGTGCACGACCCGCTGGGCGGCATCAACCAGCTGTTCCCGCTCTTCGGCATCGCCAACCAGCTGCTGGCGGCCGTCGCGCTGGCCGTCTGCACCACCCTGCTCGTCAAGTCCGGTCGCCTGAAGTGGGCGTGGGTCACCGCGGTCCCGCTCGCCTGGGACGTGGCGGTCACCCTCACCGCGAGCTGGCAGAAGATCTTCTCCGACGACGTCAAGATCGGCTTCTTCGCCCAGCGCGACAAGTACCAGGCGGGCATCGACGCGGGCGAGGTGCTGGCCCCCGCGAAGAGCATGGACGACATGCGGACCGTCGTCACCAACTCCACCGTCGACGGGGTGCTGAGCGCGCTCTTCGCGCTCCTCATCATCGTGGTGCTCGTGGACGCCGGGCGGGTGTGCTACAAGGCCATCCGCGACCCGGAGAGCGTCAGGCTCCACGAGACGCCCTACGTCGAGTCCAAGCTCGTCGCCCCGGCCTCGCTCTTCGCGACCAAGGAGGAGAAGGCCGAACTGGCCGCCGCCGGGGTCGGCCCCGAGGGCGGCATCCGCAAGGAGGCGGCGGAGACGGGGAGCCGGACATGACGGTCGCGGATGTACGACGGGTGGCCGGACGGATCCGCTGGTACGTCCGTGAGCTGACCGGCGAGTCGACGTACGACCGCTATGTCGCGCACGCGAGGACCCATGATCCGGACACGCCGGTGATGAGCCGTCGCGCCTTCGAACGCAGCCGCATGGACGCCCGCGAGGCGGATCCCCGCGAGGGCTTCCGCTGCTGCTGAGCGCACCGGCCGAAGCTCGGGCCGCCGCACCCCTTCCCGGGCGCGGCGGCCCCTTTTCGCGCCCTCGCACCGGCCCGGGCGCCGCCGAATTCCCGGTGCGCGGAGCCCTCACCGTACGAAAGGATGTGCCCATGACACCGCATCCCCGGCCGCCCCGGCCGCCCCGGCACCGCCCCGTACTCGCGACCTTGGCGCTGGCGCTGAGCCTGGCGGCGGCGACGGGCTGCGGCACCGAGGTGGCGCCCGACGCGGAGGCGGCGCGGAGCGGATCGGCCGACCCCGCGCCCGACCGGGCGGAGCTGGAGGCGCGGGCGCTGGCCGCGCAGACCGTCACGGAGCACGTGTGGGTGACCGAAGTCCCGGGGTACACCCTGGCCCGCCAGTCGGTCGGGGTGATCGGCGACGACGGGTTCGGCAGCGTCTACACCACGCCCGACGGCGGGCAGATCCAGCTGCGGGTGGAGCGCCGGGCACACGCCGGGGCCGACTGCACGAAGGACCCCGCGCCCGCCGGCGGTCAGGAGCCCCTGAAGACGTGCGAGCGGGACGGCGAACAGTGGTACCGGGCCACGGAGTCGGGCCACGCCTACGCGCGGGAGCAGGGCGGACTCGTGGTCACCCTGAGCGGGGCGCCCGAGGAGGTGGACCGGGCGACGCTGCGGTCGGCGGCGCGGGCCGCCCACCGCGCCGACGACCACGAGCTGGACCGGGTGCTGCCGCCTGCCGACGAGACCGCGCGGCGGCAGCCGGTCGAACGCGGCGACCTGCCGCCGGTGGGCGACGGCGCGCCCAACAACGACGTGGGAGCGAGCGGCTGACAGGGGAGCGAGCGACTGACGCGGGAGTGAGTGGCCGACGTAGAGGCGAGTGGCCGACGGAGGAGCTGACGTGGGAGCGAGTGGGTGATGGACCTGACGATCAGGGCGGCGGAGCCCGCCGAGTACGCCGTCCTCGGCGGGATCACCGCCGAGGCGTATCTCGGCGACGGGCTGCTGGACGGCGGCCCGCAGGACCCGTATCTGCTGAAGTTGCGGGCGGTGGAGCAACGCGCGGCCGAGGCCGAGGTCCTCGTCGCGCTCGACGCGGACGGGGCGGTGCTCGGCGGCGTGACGTATGCGGCACCCGGCACCCCGTGGCGCGACATCGCCGGTCCGGACGAGGCCGAGTTCCGGATGCTGGCCGTGGCCCGCGAGGGGCGCGGGCGGGGCGTGGGGGAGGCTCTCGTGCGGGCGTGCGTCGAGCGCGCCCGGTCCGCCGACGGTGTGCGGGCGCTGGTGCTGTCGACACAGTCGGCCATGCTCGGAGCCCATAGGATCTACCGTCGGCTCGGCTTCGCACGGACCCCCGGACGGGACTGGGAACCGGTGCCGGGGCTACGTCTCATGACCTTCCGGCTGGAGCTGGAGGCACCCTCCTGAGGGGCGCGTTGAATCGTCGCGACACAACATGTGGGGGCCGCTTCATCCGGCGGCCCCCACATGTATGCTCGACCTCGCTGTCGCCGCAGGGGAATCCGGTGCGAATCCGGAACTGTCCCGCAACGGTGTGATCGGTGTGCATGTGCACACCCGCAAGTCCGAAGACCTGTCGACAGCGCGTCCGGCTCGACCGAACCGGACGCCATACGTCCGGGTCTCGCGGATAGGCCGGTGGACGCCGTCAGCTGTGCCGCCCTGCCCCGGGTTTCGCGCTGCCCGGCTTCCCCGCCTGCCGCCGGCCCCTGCCGAGCGAGGGAAAGCCCAGTGACCATCGCGCCCGCCGATCCGGTTTCAGCCACCGAATCCGCTGCCTCCACCACGTCCGGAGCAGGCACGAACGACGGACCCGGGACCGCCCTGCTGCGGACCCTGACCGACCTCACCGTCGATCTTCCCGACACCGACCCCGGACGGGTCGCCGCCGCCGCGCTGCGCGGACGCAACGCCCGCTCCGACGAGGCCGAGCTGCGCTCGCTGGCCACCGAGGCGGCCGCGGGGCTCATCTCCGAGGACCCGGCGTACTCCCGGCTGGCCGCCCGGCTGCTGACCCGCACGATCGCGGACGAGGCCGCGGGCCAGGGCGCGACGTCCTTCTCCGCCTCGGTCGCCGTGGGCCACCGCGAGGGCCTGATCGCCGACCGCACCGCCGCGTTCGTCGCGCTCCACTCGGCCGCCCTCGACCAGCTCGTCGACCAGGCCCTGGCGGACGGCGCCGACGACCGCTTCGGCTACTTCGGTCTGCGGACGCTGCACAGCCGCTACCTGCTGCGCCACCCGATCACCCGGCAGGTCATCGAGACCCCGCAGCACTTCATGCTGCGCGTGGCCGCGGGCCTCGCCGAGGACGAGTCGGTGCGGGCGCTGGACGAGGTCGCCGCGCTGTACGGGCTGATGAGCCGGCTGGACTACCTCCCCTCCTCCCCCACGCTCTTCAACTCCGGCACCCGGCACCCGCAGATGTCCTCCTGCTATCTGCTGGACTCGCCGAAGGACGAGCTGGACTCGATCTACGACCGCTACCACCAGGTGGCGCGGCTCTCCAAGCACGCGGGCGGCATCGGTCTGTCGTACTCCCGCATCCGCGCCCGGGGTTCGCTGATCCGGGGCACCAACGGGCACTCCAACGGCATCGTGCCGTTCCTGAAGACGCTGGACGCCTCCGTCGCGGCGGTGAACCAGGGCGGCCGACGCAAGGGCGCGGCGGCGGTCTACCTGGAGACCTGGCACGCGGACATCGAGGAGTTCCTGGAGCTCCGCGACAACACGGGCGAGGACCAGCGGCGTACGCACAACCTGAACCTGGCGCACTGGATCCCGGACGAGTTCATGCGCCGGGTCGACGCGGACACCGAGTGGTCGCTGTTCTCCCCCGCCGATGTGCCCGAGCTGGTCGACCTGTGGGGCGACGCGTTCGACGCGGCCTACCGGGCGGCCGAGGCCAAGGGGCTGGCGCGCAGGACGATTCCGGCGCGTGAGCTGTACGGCCGGATGATGCGGACCCTCGCGCAGACCGGCCAGGGCTGGATGACGTTCAAGGACGCCTCGAACCGGACCGCGAACCAGACCGCCGAGCCGGGCCGCGTCGTCCACTCCTCGAACCTGTGCACCGAGATCCTCGAAGTCACCGACGACGGTGAGACGGCCGTCTGCAACCTGGGGTCGGTCAACCTCGGCGCGTTCGTGGCGGACGGCTCGATCGACTGGGACCGGCTGGACGCCACCGTGCGGACCGCCGTGACCTTCCTGGACCGGGTCGTCGACATCAACTTCTACCCGACCGAGCAGGCCGGGCGCTCCAACTCCCGCTGGCGGCCGGTCGGCCTGGGGGCGATGGGGCTCCAGGACGTCTTCTTCCAGCTGCGCCTGCCGTTCGACTCGCCGCAGGCCCGCGCGCTCTCCACGAAGATCTCCGAGCGGATCATGCTGGCCGCCTACGAGGCGTCCTGCGACCTCGCGGAGCGGTCGGGTCCGCTGCCCGCCTGGTCCGAGACCCGGGCGGCGCGCGGGGTGCTGCACCCCGACCACTACGACACCGAGCTGAACTGGCCGGAGCGCTGGAACGCCCTGCGCGCCCGGATCGCGAAGACCGGCATGCGCAACTCGCTGCTGCTGGCCATCGCCCCGACCGCCACGATCGCCTCGATCGCCGGGGTGTACGAGTGCATCGAGCCGCAGGTCTCCAACCTGTTCAAGCGCGAGACGCTCAGCGGTGAGTTCCTCCAGGTCAACGCCTACCTGGTGGACGAGTTGAAGAAGCTCGGCGTGTGGGACGCCCGCACCCGTGAGGCGCTGCGCGAGGCGAGCGGCTCCGTGCAGGGCTTCGCCTGGATCCCCGACGACGTGCGGGCGCTGTACCGCACGGCGTGGGAGATCCCGCAGCGCGGCCTGATCGACATGGCGGCGGCCCGTACGCCGTTCCTCGACCAGAGCCAGTCGCTCAACCTGTTCCTGGAGACGCCGACGATCGGCAAGCTCTCCTCGATGTACGCGTACGCCTGGAAGCAGGGGCTGAAGACGACGTACTACCTGCGTTCGCGCCCGGCGACCCGGATCGCCCGTGCCGCGTCCGGCCAGGCGGCGGCCGCCGCCCCCATTCCCGTACAGCAGGCGTCGGCTCCCGACGCGGACGCCATCGCCTGCTCCCTCGAAAACCCCGAGTCCTGCGAGGCCTGCCAGTAATGAGCACCGACGACCACAAGAACCTGCTCGACCCGGGCTTCGAGCTGACCCTGCGCCCCATGCGCTACCCGGACTTCTACGAGCGCTACCGGGACGCGATCAAGAACACCTGGACCGTGGAGGAGGTCGACCTCCACTCCGACGTCTCCGACCTCGCCAAGCTGTCGCCGGGCGAGCAGCACATGATCGGCCGACTGGTGGCGTTCTTCGCGACCGGTGACTCGATCGTCTCCAACAACCTCGTGCTGACGCTGTACAAGCACATCAACTCCCCCGAGGCGCGGCTGTACCTGTCGCGGCAGCTCTTCGAGGAGGCCGTGCACGTCCAGTTCTATCTGACGCTTCTGGACACCTATCTGCCCGACCCGGACGACCGGGCGGCGGCGTTCGACGCGGTCGAGGAGATCCCCTCGATCCGCGAGAAGGCCCAGTTCTGCTTCAAGTGGATGGACTCGGTCGAGAAGATCGACCGGCTGGAGACGAAGGCCGACCGCCGCCGTTTCCTGCTGAACCTGATCTGCTTCGCGGCCTGCATCGAGGGGCTGTTCTTCTACGGCGCGTTCGCGTACGTGTACTGGTTCCGCTCGCGCGGTCTGCTGCACGGTCTCGCCACGGGCACCAACTGGGTGTTCCGTGACGAGACGATGCACATGAACTTCGCGTTCGAGGTCGTGGACACCGTCCGCAAGGAGGAGCCGGAGCTCTTCGACGACGCGCTGGAGCAGCAGGTCACCGACATGCTGAGGGAGGCGGTCGAGGCGGAGCTGCAGTTCGGCCGCGACCTGTGCGGTGAGGGCCTGCCGGGCATGAACACCGAGTCGATGCGCCAGTACCTGGAGTGCGTCGCCGACCAGCGGCTCGCCCGCCTCGGCTTCCCGACGGTGTACGGCTCGGAGAACCCGTTCTCCTTCATGGAGCTCCAGGGCGTCCAGGAGCTGACGAACTTCTTCGAGCGCCGCCCGTCCGCCTACCAGGTGGCCGTGGAGGGCTCGGTCGGGTTCGACGACGACTTCTAGACCCTGACGAGGCGGTCCCGGGCACCGGTCGGTGTCCGGGACCTTGCCTGTTGCCGCCGCCGCCCTCCGGGCCCGGCGCGGTGAGGCGGGGCTGTGCCGCCGGTCGGACGGCGTCGAACGTCGCGGACGGAGGCGGACGGCCTTGGGAGAATGCGCCCATGAGCAAGATCGTGAACTACAGCATGGCGAACCGCGGAGAGATCGCGCGATTCCTTCCCGCGAAGGACCTGACCGCCGACGACCTGCAATTGCTGGACAAGATGCGGGAGGCGGCCCGAGCCCGGCAGGACGGTCTGGACCACCAGGGCGTGGACTGGGGGCTGCCGGTGCAGGACGCCCTGGATCAACTCGTCTCCGGGCGTGCCGACTCCCCTGCCGAATGGGCCGGAAGCGCCTACTACGCGGCTCTCCAGATCGTCATCGACCACAACGCCAGTGACATATCCACGCTGGCGAGCTACCGCAGCCCCATCACCGTCTTCACGACTCTGGACGACGAGCTGAGCACGGCGGGCGTCGCGGCCGACCTGCTGCCCAGTCAGTACATCTACAGCGGACCGCCGTCCGAGATCGCCTTCCACGTTCCCCGGCCCCTGGAGGGGTCACCGGAGATCGGGTGCTGGCCGATGCAGAAGGCCGGGCCCGCCATCCAGGCCTACCGCGAGGCGTCGGGCCGGATCGATCCCGAGCTCCGGTACGCACTGACGGAGCTCACCGAGGCCCTTGACGGCTGGTACTCCGAATGGGCCGACGGTGAGGGCTCGTTCTGGTGGGCGGAGGACACCTCCGTCTTCTTCTCCGTCGTCGGCTGAGCCGGCGTCGCCTCCGGAGACGGCCATGCCGGGGCGTGGCCCGACCGGCAAGGCGCTCCCTCAGGCCTTCGCCCAACCCTTCGGGTAGGAGCGCCGCGTGACCTTGTAGGGTCGCGCGGCGCTCCGCGTTTGCGGGGGCCCGGCCGCCCGCCGACCGCGTTCCGCCTCCCGCAGCTGGCGGTCGATGCGGCGATCGCGGGCGACGCCGAGGGCCACGGGCGCGAGGACGAGGGCGAAAAGTGCGGCTACGACCAGGTAGTTCAGGAAGGTGTTCATGCCTCTACTCTGGACCGCCGGTACGAGAAACATCAGTGGCAGGACTGCCATGGGACATCAAATAGCTGCCACACTCGGTCCATGCTGACCAATGTCGCCGCCCTCCTCCTCGATGAGGTCCACCCCTTCGAACTCGGCGTCCTGTGCGAGGTGTTCGGCCTCGACCGCAGCGACGAGGGCCTGCCGGTGCACGATTTCGCGGTGGTCTCCGCCGAGGGGCCCGTCCTGAACACCCACGCGGGCTTCACCATCTCCACGCCGCACGGCCTGGAGCGGCTGGAGGAGGCCGACCTCATCGCCGTGCCGGCGGGCAGCCACTTCGTGCGGCGCGAGTATCCCGAGGAGGTGCTCGACGCCCTGCGCCGGGCCGTCGCGCGCGGCTCACGGGTGCTGAGCGTCTGCTCGGGGGCGTACGTCCTGGGCGCGGCCGGGCTGCTGGACGGCCGCCGCTGCACCACGCACTGGCGGCACGCGGCGGAGCTGTCGCGGCGCTTCCCGAAGGCGGTCGTCGAGCCGGACGTGCTGTACGTGGACGAGGGCGCGGTGATCAGTTCGGCGGGCACCGCCGCCGGGATCGACGCGTGTCTGCATCTGATCCGGCAGGAGTACGGCCAGGAGGCGGCCAACACCCTCGCCCGGCGCATGGTGGTGCCGCCGCACCGGGACGGCGGGCAGGCGCAGTACATCAGCCGCCCGCTGCCCCGGAGCTCGTGCGACACGGTCGGATCGACACTGGCCTGGATGGAACAGCACCTCGACCAGGAGATGAGCGTGGAGCAGCTGGCGACGCTGGCGCACATGTCGCCGCGTACCTTCGCCCGGCGGTTCCAGCAGGAGACCGGAACCACGCCCTACCGGTGGCTGCTGCGGCAGCGGGTGCTGCTGGCCCAGCACCTGCTGGAGACGTCCGAGCTGACGATCGACACGATCGCGGGGCGGACGGGCTTCGGTACGGCGGCGACCCTGCGACACCAGTTCGTACGGGCGCTGGGCACCACACCGAACGCCTACCGCCGCACCTTCCGGGGTCCGGCGACCACCTCCGTGCCCGACGTCGCCTGAGCGCCGCCGGGCACGGTCACCGGCTGCCCGTCGTCCGCGGCGGGTCAGATACCGCAGCTGGGCGCCGACCAGAAGCGGCTGGGGCCCTGGTTGACGTGCACGTGGTCGTTGTGGCCGCTGTAGCCCGGGCCGAGGATTCCCCGGAAGCCGTGGTAGCGGGCCTGCTTGGCCAGCGTGCACAGCGAGTGCGGGGAGGCGCCGAGGTCGACCGCGTCGCCGTACATGTGGCGGCTGTTGGAGGCCCCGCCCACGGCCGCGTTGCAGGAGACGGAGCGGAAGCCGCTGGTGACCCGGATGGACTGGTCACCCAGCGCGTGGCGCAGCGCCTCCAGCTTCCACATGCTGCTCAGCGCGTTGGCCTTGGCCGTGCCCGCCGCGACCTTCCCGCCGGCCCAGGTGCTGTTGCACTTGTTCAGCTCGGGGTACGTGAAGTGGATCGGCGTGCAGTCGTTGTCCTGGAGCGCGTAGAGCTTGGACTGGGTGGCCGGCCCGGCGATCCCGTCGGCGGCCAGGCCGTAGGCCGCCTGGAACCGCTTGACGGCGGCGGTGGTGGCGGGGCCGTACGAGCCGTCGATGGCGAGCACCGCGTTGTAGCCCGGGTAGCCGGCCACCCGGATCTGGAGCTGGGTGACGTCGTTGCCGGTGGCCCCGGCCTTCAGGGTGCGGGTCCAGGTGTAGCAGCCGTCGGCCTGGGCGGTGCCGGCGGTCAGCACCGCACCCCCCAGAGCGAAAGTAATGGTCATGACAAGTCCGAGCAGAACGCGTGCGGTGCGTCTCAGCACAGGGGTCTCCCTCTGAACGTCACGGTCGATGTGCAGGCGAGCCTGGCCCAGACAGCTACGCGCGTCAACTACCCCTGGGGAAACTGCAGTTATCTGCCAGGGGTGGAACGGAAACGAACAGGGACCCGGCACCGGCGAACCGGTACCGGGTCCCCGCAGGGGGCGTCCTCAGGCGTTCGGGACGACCTCGTAACGCGGAGTGCCCTCGTCCATCTGCCGCAACGCGTCCTTGCGCTCCCGCTTGGAGAGCCGGTCGATGTACAGGTAGCCGTACAGGTGGTCCGTCTCGTGCTGGAGGCACCGCGCGAAGTAGCCGCTGCCCCGCACCTTGACCGGATTGCCCTGCGCGTCCTGCCCGCGCACCACCGCGTAGTCGGGGCGGGCGAGCGAGGCGTACGCGGTCGGGACCGAGAGACAGCCCTCGTTGGAGTCGTCCAGCACCCGCGCCTCGGGGGCCAGCTCCTCCAGGACCGGGTTGCAGATGACGCCGGTGTGGCGCACCCCGTCGTCGTCGGGGCAGTCGTAGACGAAGACCTTCAGGTCGACGCCGATCTGGTTGGCGGCCAGGCCGACGCCCTCGGCCGTCTTCTGGCTGGCGAACATGTCGTCGATCAGCCGCGCCAGCTCGTCGTCGAACGCGGTGACGTCCTTGCACTCCTTGTGCAGCACCGGGTTGCCCACGACCGTGATCGGACGGGAGGTGCCGCGCTCGCGGTAGGCCGCCTCGCGCTCCTCGCAGTCCTCCGTGTCGACGAGGAACCCCTCGTCGTCCACTCCGATCCGCCCGTCCGTCTCCTGCTGCGACATGTCCGCCGTACGCCTTCCTGCAAAACCTCAGACTCGGTGACCCGAGCGCCCGGGTACTCGGGGCGCTCGGAGGAACAGCACCGCGATCGGTGCGCGTACAGCCTACGGGCAGAGGTCAGCAGACTTCTTCGAGATCCCGCCACTCGCGGCTGTCCGGGCTGTCGGCGACCCAGCCGTCCAGCAGCCCGCGCACCAGCCCGGCGGGGGCCGCGAGACCGCACTCGCGCTCCGGGACCCACAGGTCTCCGGCGCCCGCGGTGCGGTGGCCCAACGGCCCGGGGTGGCCCGGCTCACTGTGGTCGTGCGGGTCCAGGTGCTCCCCGTCGCCCTCGTCGCTCTCCATCCGGCTCTCCGAGCACGCCCGGCACAGCAGCCGTACGGACGAGGACCAGTCCTCGGCGGCGAACCCGGCGTCCGATGCCAGCTTCTCCAGCGCGTCCCGGTCGTCCTCGGTCGCCGCCTCCAGCAGCACCACCCAGGTCGGCACGGGTGAGGGGGCCCACAGCTCGATCTCGTCGAACACCGGATACGAGGGTCCGGCCGCGGTGACCCGCTCGCCGTTGGGCACCCCGTCGTGCAGGACGACCTCGCCCCAGCGCCGCCCGGAGGACGGCAGCGGGATCGAGAGCACCTCGATCCGGGCCGGGTCGAGCCGACGGCCCCAGACCACCTCGGCCTCGCCCTCCGGCGAGAGCCGCACAGCGGCGCTGCCCAGCTCCATACCGGTCGGCTCGGTGGTGGCCGCGCTGTACTGACCGCCGCCGGGGACCTTCAGGCCGTACGCCTGCCAGGCCCGCCGCGCCAGCGGCCAGTCCTGGAGCGCGGTGGCCGCGATCCCGACGTTCCACCAGTCCGGGGCGCCCGACTCCCGGTCGAGCAGGGCGACGGCCCGCAGGCCCGCCGCCCTCGCCTGCTCCCAGTCGTGCCGGAACTTGTGCAGCAGCGCCAGATTGAACCAGGACTCCGAGAGCCAGGGCTCCAGATCCGCCGCGCGCGTCAGCAGCGCCCCCGCGTCCTCGTACCGGCCGTCGCCGATCAGCGTGAACGCGCGGTCCGTGGCCTGCCGCCAAGAGGCGGACGGCCGATGCCGTACCTTCCCGAAGATCCTCACGATTCCCGCCTGTCCCGACTGGACACCCTCGTCATCCGCTCTGCTTTCGCATCCAACCATGCCCGGCCGGACGCCCGCTCATTACCCATGGGTTACCCAGCTCCGGCCGGGGTCAGACCGCCCGCGCGAGGGCGCGTCCCAGCGCCTGGGCCGCCGGTCGCCGGTGGACCCGCCCGGTGCCGGGGCCGAGCCGCACCAGCGCTGCCCCGGACATGCGTGGGCCGCTGTGCCCGGGCGATCGGGGCACAGCGGCCGTCCCACCGGACCTCGGGGATCCGCCGGTGCGTCTGCGGGTGGACTACTCGGCGGCGGACGCCGACCGGTCGGTGTCCTGCACGGTCAGATCCTGCTCGGGCACGGCCTCGCCGGCCCGGATCAGGTCGATCCGGCCCATCACCTTGGAGCGCAGGTCGGTGGGGACGTCGTCCTGTCCGCAGCAGCGCTTGACCAGCTTCTTCACGGCCTGTTCGAGGCCGTACTTCTCCAGGCACGGGGAGCACTCCTCGAAGTGCACCTCGAACTTGGTGCAGTCGCCCTCGGGCATCTCCCGGTCGAGAAACTCGTAGAGATGGTCGAGGACCTCCGAGCAATCCGTCTCGTGCGGCTCTCCGCAACTCATGAGGCCGAGCCCTTCCGATCGTCCGAGTCACCGGCGCCGGCCGCGACGAGCCCGCGCTCGCGGGCGTAGTCCTCCAGCATGCCGCGCAGCTGGCGGCGGCCGCGGTGCAGCCGGGACATCACCGTACCGATGGGAGTCCCCATGATGTCCGCGATCTCCTTGTAGGCAAAGCCCTCGACATCGGCGAGATACACGGCGATGCGGAACTCCTCGGGAATCGCCTGGAGCGCCGACTTCACGTCGGAGTCCGGGAGATGGTCGAGCGCCTGGGACTCCGCCGAACGCAGACCGGTCGACATGTGCGACTCGGCCCGTGCCAGCTGCCAGTCCTCGATCTCCTCGGCGGCGCTGCGCTGGGGCTCCCGCTGCTTCTTGCGGTACGAGTTGATGAAGGTGTTGGTCAGAATGCGGTACATCCACGCCTTGAGGTTCGTACCCTCACGGAACTGGTGGAAGGAGCCGTACGCCTTGGCGTAGGTCTCCTGGACCAGGTCCTCGGCATCGGCCGGGTTACGCGTCATGCGCAGCGCGGCCGAGTACATCTGGTCGAGAAAACCGAGGGCGTCCCGCTCGAAGCGCGCGTTGCGCTCGGCGGACGTCTCCGGTGCACGGCCGTCGTCGGTCCCTGTGTCGGTCCCAGTGACCGGACCCACCTCCTCCAACGATGTGGCGGAGCCGAAACCGGACCCGCTCGCATCGGAGAATAGTCGACCTCGCCGCGAGACGGGCTGTCGATCAGCACCGCCCGGCGGCCGCTCGTGGCTGGTCCTCGCCGCGGGCAGCACGGTCCACTCCAGGTCAGCGGCGTTCGAGCGGCTGGGGCAGATGGTCGAACCCATGCGACGGACTCCCTCTCCACGTTGTTCGAGGTACCACGTATCTGTACCGACGTCCCGAACAACAGCGCCTTCGGGCGGAGCATTCCCGGAGCCTGTGCCACGTGCGTGAGGCCCGGGGCTGATCCGGTCAGCCGAGTGACGCGATCCACCCGGCCACCGCGTCGGTGAGGACGCGCATCGTCTGCTCCTCGGTCGCCCCGGACCTCTTCGGCACCGCGAACCCGTGGTCGCCGTGGTCCACTTCGGCCAGCTCGTACGGGCCGGGCGGGAACTCGTCGGGCCGGCCGAACGGATCGTTGCCGCCCTGGACCACCAGGGTGGGCACTCCGGCGCCGAGCAGTTCGTCGGCGCGGGACTTCTCGGGCCTGCCCGGGGGGTGCAGCGGGAAGCTGAGCGCGAGGACGGCGGCCGCGCCCAGCTCCGTCGCCGTACGGCAGGCGACCCGGGCCCCGGCGCTGCGGCCCCCGGAGACGACGGGAAGCCCGGGAGCGGCCAGGGCGGGCCAGAGCCCGCGCCAGCCGGTGTCCAGGGTCTTCGGGGCGGGCGCGACCTTCTTTCCGGCCACCCGCCAGGGCTGCTCCACCAGGGCGACGGTGACGCCGTGCCCGGGCAGGGTCGCGGCCAGGGCCTTCAGGTCGCGGGCCTCGATGCCGCCGCCCGCCCCGTGGCTCACGGCCAGCACGAGGCGGGGCGCGGGCGCTCGGACCCAGGTGATCCGGGCCTCACCGGCGTCGGTGGTGACGTTCTGCGTACGTGGTTGACGGCTCACGCCGCCATCCTCTCCCGCGCGGCCTCCCGGGTCCCGCCGCGCGGCCGCGCGGCTCCCGCCCGGGGCTCAGAACAGCGTGGACTCCTCCGGCGCGGCCAGCTCCTCCAGCAGCTCGGGCCCGTTGTTGCGCACGTTGCTGACCGTGGTGGCGACCGGATAGGCGCGCATCAGCCCGCCGGGCGGCGGCTCCAGCAGCGCGCGCAGCTCGTCGAGGCCCGTGTGCGTGGGGTCCAGCCAGGCGTCCCAGCGGTCGGGGGTGAGCATCAGCGGCATCCGGGGGTGGATGTCGGCGAGCGCGCCGGGCCCCTCGGCGGGGGCGACGGCCAGCGGGGTGGTCTCCGCCTCGGTGGTGATCACCGAGCACGTCACCCACCAGGCGTTCTCGTGGTCGCCGGGCAGGGTCGCGTCGCGCCAGAACTCGTACAGTCCGGCCATGGCGAAGACCGACCCGTCGGCGGGGGTCACGAAGTACGGCTGCTTGCGGGCCCGCTTCTTGCCCTTCGTCTCCTCCAGCCGCCGTTCCTCCGAGCCGGTGACCCACTCGTAGTAGCCGTCGGCGGGCAGGATGCAGCGGCGCTGGGCGAAGGCGCGGCGGAAGGAGGGCTTCTCGTGCACGGTCTCCGCGCGGGCGTTGATCATCCGGGCGGCGCCCTCGGGGGTCTTCGACCAGGACGGCACGAGCCCCCATCTCAGGGCACGCAGCTGGCGAACCGGACGCTGGTCGTCGGCGTCCTTAACAGGACGCTCCAGAACCGCGTGGACCTCTTTGGTCGGCGCCACGTTCCAGTCCGGCTCCAGGGTCTCGGTGGGTTCCCACTTCTCGACGCCGAAGAGCCCGGTCAGGTCCTCGGGGTTCCGGCTCGCCGCATACCGTCCGCACATAAGTGCCAGACTGCCACGACCGCCCACCCCGACCGCAAGGAGCCGCCCGGCCGATGAACAGCACCGAATTGGGCGATCTGTGGGATCGCGTCACCGGAACCCAGTCCGCTCCCGAGCAGTGGCTGGTGGTGGTGACGGCCACGCTCGCCCTCATCGCCGTCGTGCCCAACCCGATATGGCGGCTCGCGCGCAACACCATCACCATCGCGCACGAGGGCGGCCACGGTCTGGTGGCGCTGCTCACCGGGCGGCAGCTCTCCGGCATCCGGCTGCACTCGGACACCAGCGGCCTGACCGTGAGCCGCGGCAAGCCGACGGGGATCGGCATGATCCTCACGGCGGCGGCGGGCTATACGGCCCCCTCACTGCTGGGCCTGGGCGGTGCCTGGCTGCTGACGAACGGCAGGATCACCCTCCTGTTGTGGGTGGCGACGGCCCTGCTCGCGGTGATGCTGGTGATGATCCGCAATGTGTACGGGGCCCTCACCGTCATCCTGACCGGCACCGCGTTCCTGCTGGTGTCCTGGCTGGCCTCCTCGGACGTCCAGTCGGCGTTCGCTTACGCGGTGGTGTGGTTCCTGCTGCTGGGCGGGGTGCGGCCGCCGTTCGAGCTCCAGTCCAAGCGGCGTCACGGCGGCGCGCCGGATTCCGACGCGGACCAGCTGGCCCGGCTGACCCACGCCCCGGCGGTGCTGTGGCTGTTCCTCTTCCATGCGGTGTCGCTGTGCTCGCTGATCGGCGGCGGGCGGTGGCTGCTGGGGCGGTGAGGGCGGGTTGGGTCGCGGCGGTCCGTCCCACTCTCTCGTTACGGGCCGGTTTCCGCCCTTTCGGTCAGGATCCAGGTCGGCGCGGAGCCACTAAAGTGATGGCCATGACCGAGAGTTCCGTGCACCCCGCCCTCTGGCCCGCCCCCCACGCGAGCGGGGCCGTCGATGCGACCGTCACCGTGCCCGGATCCAAATCGGTCACCAACCGCGCACTCGTGCTGGCCTCGCTGGCCGCCGAGCCGGGCTGGCTGCGCCGCCCGCTGCGCTCCCGCGACACCCTGCTCATGGCCGACGCGCTGCGTGCCATGGGCGTCGGGATCGAGGAGACCGTCTCCTCCTCGTCCGCCTCCAGCCCGTCCGCCGCGGCCTCCCCGGACAGTTCGGGCGAGGCCTGGCGGGTCATCCCGGCGGGGCTGCACGGTCCGGCGGCGGTCGACGTCGGCAACGCCGGCACGGTCATGCGCTTCCTGCCGCCCGTCGCCACGCTCGCCGACGGTCCGGTCCGCTTCGACGGCGACCCCCGGTCCTACGAGCGCCCGCTGACCGGCGTGATCGAGGGGCTGCGGGCGCTCGGCGCGCGGATCGACGACGACGGGCGCGGGGCGCTGCCGCTGACCGTGCACGGCGGTGGGGCGCTGGAGGGCGGCCCGGTGGCGATCGACGCCTCGTCCTCCTCGCAGTTCGTCTCGGCGCTGCTGCTGTCGGGGCCGCGCTTCAACCAGGGCGTGGAGGTCCGGCACACCGGTTCCACGCTCCCCTCTATGCCGCACATCCGGATGACCGTCGACATGCTGCGGGCCGTCGGCGCGCAGGTGGACGAGCCGGAGACCGGTGGCGAGCGAGACGTGTGGCGGGTCTCGCCCTCCGCGCTGCTCGGCCGGGACCTGACGATCGAGCCGGACCTGTCCAACGCCCAGCCGTTCCTGGCCGCGGCCCTGGTGACCGGCGGCCGGGTCACGATCCCCGACTGGCCCGAGCGCACCACCCAGCCGGGCGACGCGCTGCGCGAGATCTTCACCGCGATGGGCGGCAGCTGCGAGCTGACCGAGCGCGGGCTGACCTTCACCGGCACGGGCCGTATCCACGGCATCGACGTGGACCTCGGCGAGGTCGGCGAGCTGACGCCGGGCATCGCGGCGGTCGCGGCGCTGGCCGACTCCCCCTCCACGCTGAGTGGCGTCGCCCACCTGCGGCTGCACGAGACGGACCGGCTGGCCGCGCTGACCAAGGAGATCAACGAGCTCGGCGGCGATGTCACCGAGACGGCCGACGGGCTGCGCATCCGCCCGCGCCCGCTGCACGGCGGCGTCTTCCACACGTACGACGACCACCGCATGGCCACCGCCGGGGCGATCATCGGCCTGGCGGTGAAGGGCGTGGAGATCGAGAACGTGGGCACGACCGCCAAGACCCTGCCGGACTTCCCGGACATGTGGACCGGAATGCTCGGGGCCTAGAGGATGCGCCGTTACGGGAAGAACCCCGACGAGGACGACATCCGCGTCCGCCCCAACCGCAAGGGCAACCGGCCGCGGACGCACATCCGGCCCAAGCACGAGGACGCCGAGGACGGCATGGTCCTCACCGTCGACCGGGGCCGGCTCACCTGCCTCGTCGAGGGCCGGACCGTGGTGGCGATGAAGGCCCGCGAGCTGGGCCGCAAGGCCGCCGTGGTGGGCGACACCGTCTCCATCGTCGGCGATCTCTCCGGTGAGAAGGACACCCTGGCCCGGATCGTGCGGATCTCCCCGCGCCGTACGGTGCTGCGCCGCACGGCGGACGACGACGATCCGTACGAGCGCGTGGTCGTCGCCAACGCGGACCAGCTGGCGATCGTCACCGCGCTGGCCGACCCGGAACCCCGCCCGCGCATGATCGACCGCTGTCTGGTGGCGGCGTACGACGGCGGCCTCACCCCGCTCCTCGTGCTGACCAAGTCCGACCTGGCGTCTCCGGACGAGCTGCTGGAGGCGTACACCCCGCTGGGCGTCCCGTACATCGTGACCAGCCGCGAGGAGCTGGAGAGCGGGGACGCGGCGGACCGGGTGCGTGAGTTCCTCAACGACCGCGTCACCGCCTTCGTCGGGCACTCCGGGGTCGGCAAGACGACGCTGGTCAACGCCCTGGTGCCGAAGGACCGGCGACGGACCACCGGCATCGTCAACGCGGTCACCGGCCGGGGGCGGCACACCACCACCTCGGCCCTCGCGCTGCCGCTGCCCGGTGACCGGGGCTGGGTGGTCGACACTCCGGGCGTGCGCTCCTTCGGGCTGCACCACGTGGACCCGTCCCGGGTCATCAACGCCTTCCCGGACCTGCAACCGGGCACCGAGAACTGCCCGCGCGGCTGCACCCACGACGAGAACCAGCCGGAATGCGCGCTGGACACCTGGGTCAGGGAGGGGCACGCCGACCCGGCACGCCTGGACTCCCTGCGCCGACTGCTCGCGACCCGGGAACGGCGCGAGGGCGACTGACGTCCCTTCCGGCCGGAATCGGCCGGGGCGGCGCGGGCATGTTTGCGGGCTTCAACGACTGGTAAAGGCATAATCGCACCGAGCGGGCGGTGCATCGCGCCGTCCACCGGGTACGTTCCCGAACCGATGCCGGTCACCTATGCGGGAGGCAACCGACGATGCCCTGGCTGCTGGTCGTGGTCGCAGGACTGCTGGAGACCGGCTTCGCCGTGTGTCTGAAGCTCTCCCACGGATTCACCCGGCTCTGGCCGACCATTGCGTTCGCCGCGTTCGCGCTGGGCAGTTTCGGTCTGTTGACCCTGGCGCTGAAGAAGCTCGACGTCGGTCCGGCGTACGCGGTGTGGACCGGGATCGGGGCGGCCGGAACGGCGATCTACGGCATGATCTTCCTCGGCGACGTGGTCTCCACGCTGAAGCTGGTGTCGATCTCGCTGGTGATCATCGGGGTGATCGGCCTCCAGCTGTCCGGCTCGGCCCACTGAGACCCGCCGTCGGAACCGCGACCCGCGCCCCTTCCCTGACGAGCCCGAGCGCACGGCTGTCCGCGGCGTCGTCGCCCGGCACCGGAACGATCACACAGGACAGCGCGAGGCGCAACGCGATCTCGCAGCGCCCGGCGGCGGCCCCGGGCGACACCGCCACCATCCGGTCCCGTACGAGCGCGACCAGCTCCTCCGGGGTCGGCGGCGGTCTTCCGGCCGTACGTCCCCGGGGGCCCGGTCGGTGTTCCGGGCGGGGCAGCCCCTCCGCCCAGCACCCCGTGAGCAGCGCCTTGACCAGCGCGTCCTGGCGGGCGGCGCGGACGGTCCAGAGCGCGACGGCGGCCGGACGGTCGGGGGCGGGGGCGGTCAGGGCACGGTCCACCCCGGCGAGATAGCCGTCGGCGGCACGCCGCAGCAGGGCCCCGGCCAGTCCGCCCTTGGTGCCGAACTCGTTGTACAGGGTCTGCCGCGAGACGCCGGCCACGGCCGCTACATCAACCATGCGCACCGTGCGCCAGGGGCCCTCGTCCAGCGCCCTGTGCGCGGCGTCCAACAGTGCCTGCCGCGCTGTCGGCATCGTCGCCTCCCCCGCCCCGGGACCCTGCGGTTCAGAGTTGACGCGCTCCCGGGGGCTGTCAAGGGGCCGGGCGGCGCGGGGGCGCTGTAGCCCGCGCCCGGCGGCGCTGGATACTGTGACGGCATGCCCGACTACCACGATGATCTGCGCCTGGCCCACGTACTGGCGGACGCCGCCGACGCGGTGACGATGGACCGGTTCAAGGCTCTCGACCTGAAGGTGGAGACCAAGCCGGACATGACGCCGGTGAGCGAGGCCGACAAGGCCGCCGAGGAGCTGATCCGGGGCCACCTGCAGCGGGCCCGACCGAGGGACGCGATCCTGGGCGAGGAGTACGGGATCGAGGGCAGCGGACCGCGGCGCTGGGTGATCGACCCGATCGACGGCACCAAGAACTACGTGCGCGGCGTACCGGTGTGGGCGACGCTGATCTCGCTGATGGAGGCGGGCGAGGAAGGCTTCCAGCCGGTGATGGGCGTGGTCTCCGCGCCCGCGTTGAACCGGCGCTGGTGGGCGGCGAAGGGCGCGGGCGCGTTCACCGGCCGCAGCCTCACCTCCGCGACCCGGATGCACGTGTCGAAGGTGGAGCGGATCGCCGACGCCTCGTTCGCGTTCTCCTCGCTGGCCGGCTGGGAGGCGCAGGGCCGACTCGACGGCCTCCTGGACCTCACCCGGGCCTGCTGGCGTACGCGGGGATACGGGGACTTCTGGCCGTACATGATGGTCGCCGAGGGTTCCGTGGACATCTGCGCGGAGCCGGAGCTCTCCCTGTGGGACATGGCGGCGACCGCGATCATCGTGCAGGAGGCGGGGGGCCGGTTCACCTCGCTGGACGGGGTGGACGGTCCCGGCGGCGGGAACGCGGCGGCCTCCAACGGGCCGCTCCACGACGAGCTGCTGGGTTATCTGAACCAGCGGTACTGACCGCGTCGCTCCGAGTCCGCTGGAAATCCTACGGTCCGTGAAACGTGCCGGAGGGGGCGCGTTATGTGCTTTTTCGCGCGCCCTTTCCGCGCTTCACCCACCCCTTGTCGACCCGCCCCGAGGGTGCGACTCTGAGAGTCCCCCCCACTTGTGAACTTGTGAATCGACTCACGGAGTCGGCTCACCGAGGAGGTGGCTCGTTACATGCTCGTCCGTGACGCCATGAGCACGGTGGTCCTCACCATCGGCCCCACCCATACGCTCCGCCAGGCGGCCCGGCTGATGTCGGCCCGCCGTATCGGAGCAGCCGTCGTCCACGATCCGGACACCTGCGGGCTCGGCATCATCACCGAGCGCGACATCCTCGACGCGCTCGGATCGGGGCTGGACCCCGACCGGGAGACCGCGTCCGCCCACACCACCACCGACGTGGTGTTCGCCGCCCCGGCCTGGACCCTGGAGGAGGCAGCGGAGGCCATGACGCACGGCGGATTCAGGCATCTGATCGTGCTGGACGGCGACGGGCCGGTGGGCATCGTGTCGGTGCGGGACATCATCCGCTGCTGGGCGCCCGTCCGGCGTACGGTCGCGGCCGCCGGCTGAGGGCCCTCCCGGCGTCTGTCCGACGCCGGAACGACCGGTGGGCCGGGCCCCCGCGAGGGGATCCGGCCCACGGTCGACGGCAGGCTCTGGTCAGCCGCGGAGGGCCTGGACCGCGGCTTCCAGCCGCTTGCCGAAGTCGCCGTCCGCCTGGCGGAAGTTGTTGATCGCGCGCTCGGCGATGTCGTCGCGCGAGACCTTGGCGATGAACCCGGCGAGGTTCTCGATCAGCCGGGTCTTCTCGTCCTCCGAGTAGAGCCGGTAGAGGTTGCCCGCCTGCACGAAGTCGTTGTCCTCGGCATGGACGGGGGCCGCGGTGTTACCGGTGGTGCCGGTGACCGGGAGCGGCTGCCACAGCGGGCGATCGGTCTGGAACGGGCCGCCGAAGCTGTTCGGCTCGTAGTTCTTGGCGCCCTGGTGACGGCCGTCGTAGAGGAAACCGTCCCGGCTGTTGGTCCGCGCCTCGGTGGCGTGCGGGCGGTTCACCGGCAGGTGGTCGGCGTTGATGCCGACGCGGTAGCGGTGGGCGTCGCCGTACGCGAAGAGCCGACCCTGGAGCATCTTGTCCGGGGACGGGCCGATGCCCGGCACGAAGTGCGCGGGGCTGAAGATCGACTGTTCGACCTCGGCGAAGACGTTCTGCGGGTTGCGGTTGAGCTCCAGCTTGCCGATCTCGATCGGCGGGTAGTCCGCGTGCGGCCACACCTTGGTGAGGTCGAACGGGTTGAAGCGGTAGCCGGCCGCGTCCGCCGCGGGCATGACCTGGACCTGCACCGTCCAGGACGGGAAGTCACCGCGCTCGATCGACTCGCGCAGATCGCGCTGGTGGCTGTCGGGGTCCTCGCCGGCGAGCTTGTTGGCCTCGTCCTGGGTGAGGTTCTTGATGCCCTGGTCGGTCTTGAAGTGGTACTTGACCCAGAAGACCTCGCCGGCCTCGTTGTTCCACTGGTAGGTGTGCGAGCCGTACCCGTTCATGTGGCGCAGCGTGGCCGGGATGCCGCGGTCGCCGAAGAGCCAGGTCACCTGGTGCGTCGACTCGGGCGACAGCCCCCAGAAGTCCCAGACGTTGTCCGCCTCCTGCGAGCCGGTGTACGGGTCGCGCTTCTGGGTGTGGATGAAGTCGGGGAACTTGATGGCGTCCTTGATGAAGAACACCGGGGTGTTGTTGCCGACGAGGTCGTAGTTGCCCTCCTCGGTGTAGAACTTCAGCGCGAAGCCGCGGGGGTCGCGCACGGCGTCGGCGGAGCCGAGGTTGCCCGCGACGGTGGAGAAACGCAGGAAGGTCTCGGTCTGCTTGCCGACCTCGGAGAGGAACTTCGCCCGGGTCCACTGCGAGACGTCGCGGGTCAGCGTGAAGGTGCCGTACGCGCCGGCGCCGCGGGCGTGCACGATCCGCTCCGGGATGCGCTCGCGGTTGAAGTGGGCGAGCTTCTCCAGCAGCGCCTGGTCCTGGACGAGAACCGGACCGCCGGCGCCAGCGGTCTCGCTGTTCTGGTTGTCGGCTACCGGCGCGCCGGCCTCCGTGGTGAGCGGTCCCTGCGTCACGTGCGCCTCCTGCGTCATGTCCTGCACATCAGTGATCGGCCGACCTCGGTCGTCGGTCCGATGTTCCGCACAGCCTGTCCCTTGGCGTATGCCGGTCTCGATCCTACAATGGACATTGTCCAAGTCAAGCGAGCATCCAAAGTCACACCCGATCGGGACTCGGTTCCCCCACTGTTAGGCTGGGCTGCATGAGCGACCTGCTGGAACGACTTCGTGGACGCGGCTGGCGTATGACGGCACAGCGGCGCGTCGTGGCCGAGGTCCTCGACGGGGACCACGTACACCTGACGGCGGACGAGGTCCACGCGAGGGCCGTTTCCCGACTGCCCGAGATCTCGCGCGCCACCGTCTACAACACCCTCGGCGAGATGGTGTCCCTCGGTGAGGTGCTGGAGGTCTCCACCGACCGCCGGGCCAAGCGCTACGACCCGAACGCGCACCACCCGCACCATCACCTGGTGTGCGCCCGGTGCGGCGCCATCAGGGACGTGCACCCCGCTGGCAACCCGCTGGCGGACCTGCCGACGGACGAGCGTTACGGTTTCATGGTCTCCGGCGTCGAGGTGACGTACCGCGGCATCTGCCCGAGCTGCGCCGCCACCGCCTGACCCGACCCCTTCTCCGGGCCCACCTCCGGGCGGGCCCGGCTTCTCAGGTCGCCGGACATGACGAAGGCCCGGATCTCGATGAGATCCGGGCCTTCGTCTTTCAGTAGCGGGGACAGGATTTGAACCTGCGACCTCTGGGTTATGAGCCCAGCGAGCTACCGAGCTGCTCCACCCCGCGTCGGTGAATGCAACATTACGTCAGCAGGTCGGACGGCGCAAATTCATTCACGCCGACCCGTGGGCCGGGCCCGACAGGGTTACGCGGTCAGCTCCTGGTGCAGCGCCTCGCGCAGCCGCGCGGCCCGCTCGGCCACCTCGGCCGGGCCCAGCTCCACCGCTCGCGCGCACCAGCGCTGCCCCTCGGTCAGCTCGCCCCGGCGCGCGGCGAGGAGCGCCAGGCGCAGCGCGGCACGGCCGTGCCCTGCGGCGGCCGCACGGCTCCACCACAGGGCGGCCTCGCGCTCGCTGCCCTCGCGGGCCAGCAGCAGCCCGAGGTTGAAGGCCCCGTTGCGGCTGCCCGCCTCGGCGGCCTCCCGGTACCAGTGGGTGGCGCTCTCCACGTCCCCGCGGGCCGCGGCGAGCATGCCGACCCGGACCTGGGCACGGCGGTGCCCCTGCTGGGCGGCCCGCTCGTACCACTCCTCGCACTCGGTCTTCTCCGGCATCGGCTCGCCCAGCGCGGGCGGTCCCGGTGGCGGCTGGCGCGCGTCCAGCACCCCGGCCAGCCGGAACGCGGCCTCGGCACTGCCGCCGCCCGCGGCGCAACGCAGGTGCCGCTCGGCCTCCCGGTCCTCGCCGTCGCGCAGCAGGGCCATGCCGACCTGGAGCGCGGCGTCGGTGTGCCCGGCCGCCGCGGCGCGCTCGTACCAGCCCAGTGCCGTACGGTCCTCGTCGCGTCCGGCGTGCAGGATGCCGAGGTTGAAGGCCGCGTCGACGCTGCCCGCCTCGGCCGCCTTGGAGAACCAGGGCTCGGCCCCGGTGTGGTCGCCGGCCTGGAGGAGCAGCACCGCGAGAGCGTTGGCGGCCTCGCGGTGTCCGGCGTACGCGGCGCGGCGGTACCACTGCTCGGCCTGCGGGGTGCGGTCCTGAGCAGCGCAGAGCAGGCCGAGGTTGTACGCCCCGTTGACGTCACCCGCGTCCATGGCGGCCCGGTACCAACGCTCGGCGGTCTGCTGCTCACCGCGCGCGGCGTGCAGCGCGCCGAGCGCGTTGGCGGCGTTGCCGTCGCCGTCCTGGGCGGCGCGCAGCCACCACACGGCGGCGCTCTCCTCGTCGCCCGCGTCGCGCAGCAGGAAGCCCAGCGCGCAGGCGGCGCGCGGCTCGCCGTCCTTGGCGGAGGTGAGGTACCAGCGTCCGGCCTCCCTGAGCTCGCCGCGCTGCTCCAGGATCGCGCCGAGGTGCAGGGCGGCGCGCCGGTGGCCCCGGGCGGCGGCCTGGCGGTACCACTGCTCGGCCTCGCCGACCCGGCCGACGGCGGGTCCCGCCACGGGGCTGTCGCCGTCGGCCGCGCTCCTGACGCCCGCAGAACCCCTCACCCGTGCGTCATGGGCGGGTGCGGGCGCGCCGCCGGGGAGGCCGAGGCTCGTTCCGGTTCGCCCGGAAGCGGGGCCCCGGCCCAGGCCGAAGGCCTCGTGCGGGTCCTCGACGGCCTTCCGCTCCAGGGCGCGGGCCAGCCGGTAGGCGGCCTCACGGTGCCCCTGCTCGGCGGCGGCGCGCAGCCAGCGCTCGGCGCCGACGTCGCCGCGGTGCTCCAGCAGGTCGGCCAGCGCGTACGCGCCCAGCGCGTGGCCCTGCTCGGCGGACTGGCGCAGCCAGTACTCCGCGCCGGGCTCGTCGCCGCGCTCGCGGAAGTGCCGGCCGAGCGCGTGCGCGGCGGCGGCGGATCCGGCCACGGCGGCGATGCGCCACCAGCCGGCGGCCTCGTCCGGGTAGCCGCGCTGGTGCAGCAGGACGCCCAGGTTGTTCGCGGCGGCGCGGTCCCCGTCGGCGGTGGCGGCGCGCAGGTACCGCTCGGCGCCGTCCAGCTCGCCGCGGCGCAGCAGCAGCGCGCCCAGGACGCTCATGGACGCGGTGTCACCCGCGTCGGCGGCGCGCCGGTGGCGCGCCTCGCTCTCGGCGCTGTCCGCGGCGTCGACCGCGTCCGTGGTGTCCTCGTCGGACGCGGTCGCGGTGGCGCTCGCGTCGGTGGCGCCGGTCCGCTGGACCGGTGCGCCCGCCCCGGCGATGGCGGCAGCGAAAGCCGCGTCTACCGCGCTTTCCCCATCTTGGCCGCGCCGCTGCACAAACCGCCCTGTCTCCAACAGAGTTGCCCTGTCCCCCATAAATACCATCGTCGCACCACCTGTAACCCGCGTACACCTGGTATATCGCGGTCAGTGAGGTCACTACAGCGTTTTGTCGACATGCCCACAGGGAGACAAGTCAAACACGTTCGGAAGCAACTGCTGCCCAGCGAACCGCACTTCACGCCCACAGCTTGGGACCGACACGGCCTGCACGCACAACAGGCACGACGAAGGCCCGGATCCCTTGGGATCCGGGCCTTCGTCTTTTCCGTAGCGGGGACAGGATTTGAACCTGCGACCTCTGGGTTATGAGCCCAGCGAGCTACCGAGCTGCTCCACCCCGCGTCGTTGTGTTCAAACCGTACCACGACGCGGGATGGACTCTGCTCAGCTGCCCTGGTCGGAGCCCTTCTCGGCCCCTGCGGCCGCATCCGGCTCCCTCGCCGGATCCGCCTTGTCCGCGTCCGCCGGCGGACCGGCGCTCGCGGGCTCGGCCGAGCTGTCCGGCTTGGCATCGCCCGCCGGCTTCTCGGCGCCGTCGGCCTTGTCCCCCTCGCCGCCCGCCTTGGGCTGCGCGGCGGCGGCTCGCTCCAGGGCGTCCTGAAGAGCCTCCTGGGCCTTGCCGTAGGCCGGCCAGTCCTGCTCCTGCAGCGCCTTCTCACCGTCGGAGTACGCCTTCTGGGCGTCCGCGATGGCCTTCTTGAGCGCTGCGCTGCCGGTGGCCGGGGGCTCGTCGGTCTCGCCCGGCGGCTCATCGGTGTCGGGCGGTGTCGTGGTCCCGTCGTCCTCGACCCCGAAGACGGCGTTGAGCGCCTCCCCGAGGCTGTTCTCGAAGACGATCTTCGAACCGTACGAGGCGGCCACCTTGCGCAGCAGCGGGTAGTTCTGGTTGCCACCGCGCGTGTAGACCGGCTCGATGTAGAGGAACCCGCCCTCCAGCGGAACCGTCAGCAGGTTGCCGTACTCGATGTCCGAGTCGGTGCCCTTGAGGTTCCTCACGAACTCGGCGACGTCGTCGTTGCCGTTGAGCTCACTCTGTACCTGGCCCGGGCCCTTCACGGTGGAGGTGACCCGTAGCAGCCGCATCTCGCCGTAGTTCTTGCTGGCCGCGTCCGCGTTCACCGCCATGAAGGCACCCAGGTTGGGGCGCCCTCGGGGAGTGAACGTGGTGGTCAGCGAGAACTGCTGCTCGTCCTGGCCCGGCATCTTCATGCTCAGGTAGTACGGCGGGACGGAGCCGGGCTCCTTGTTGGTCGGGTCGTCCGGCACCTGCCACGCGTCACTGCCGCTGTAGAACTGCGCGGGGTCCTCGACGTGGTAGCGGGTGAGCAGCTCGCGCTGCACCTTGAAGAGGTCCTGCGGATACCGCAGGTGGTCCATGAGCTCCTGCGGAATCTCCCCGCGGGACTCGACCGTCCCCGGGAACGCCTTGCGCCAGGTCTTCAGGACCGGGTCCTTGGTGTCCCACTCGTAGAGCTTCACCTTGCCGTCATAGGCGTCGACGGTGGCCTTCACCGAGTTGCGGATGTAGTTGACCTGGTTCTGCTGGGCGACGACCGCGCGCTGGTTGGTGGTCAGCGAGTCGGCCGTGGTGTCGCCGAGCGTGGTCCGGGACGCGTACGGATAGCCGTTGCTCGTGGTGTACGCGTCGACGATCCACTGGATCCGGCCGTCGACGACCGCCGGGTAGGCGTCGCCGTCGATGGTCAGCCACGGGGCGACCGCCTCGACGCGCTCCTTGGGCGTGCGGTTGTACAGGATCCGCGAGCCCTCACCGATGGCTCCCGAGTACATGATCTGCGGCTCGCTGAAGGAGACCGCGTACGCGGCGCGGTTGAAGGTGTTGGAGAGACTGACCCCGCTGTCGCCCTTGTAGCTGGTGGTCTTCTCGCCGTCCTCCTCGTAGTCGAGCTCCTTCTGGGGCCCGCCGACGATGGAGTACTGCTGGGTGTTCTCGCCGTAGTAGATCCGCTGCTCGTACTTGCCGAGCTCACCGGTGGTGGGCAGCCCCGACTCGCTGAAGTCCGGAGACCCCGTCGGATTCGTCCCGGTGGTCGTGCCCCGGGCCGCGATGGCGCCGTAGCCGTGGGTGTACGTGAAGTGGTCGTTGATCCAGTTCCGCTTGGGCAGGCCCTGGATGTTCAGCTCACGCAGACCGATGACGGTGTCCTGCTCCTTGCCGTCCTTGTCCTTGTAGCGGTCGACGTCCAGTGTCTTGGGGAACTGGTAGTAGTTCCTCCGCTGCTGCAGCTGCTGGAAGGCCGGGGAGACGACGTTGGGGTCCATCACCCGGTAGCTGGCGGCCGTGCTGGCCGCCGCCCGCAACTTGGTGTCGTCCTTGGTGGTCGCCTGACCGTCGTAGTCGTCCACCTTGGCGTCATCGATGTCATACGCGTCGCGTGTGGCATTGATGTTCTTCTGGATGAACTCGGCTTCCTTGGCCTGCTCGTTCGGCTGGACCTGGAACTTCTGCACGATCGCCGGGTAGAGCCCGCCGATCAGGATCGCCGAGAGCACCATCAGGCCGAAGCCGATGACGGGGAGCTGCCAGGTGCGGCGCCACAGCGTCGCGAAGAACAGCACGGCGCAGATGGCCGCGATGCAGAACAGGATGGTCTTCGCCGGGAGGTAGGCGTTGGCGTCGACGTACCGCAGGCCCGTCCAGTTGTCCGCGGCCTTGAAGTCACTGGACTTCACCGCCAGCCCGTACCGGTCGAGCCAGTACGCCACGGCCTTCAGGGAGACGAAGATGCCCAGCAGCACCGAGAGGTGGCCGGTGGCCGCTCCGGTGGCGCGGGCGCCGGGGCTGGTGATACGCAGCCCGCCGTACAGATAGTGGGTCAGCGCGGCGGCGATCAGCGAGAGCACCGTCGCCGCGAAGCCGAAGCCCAGCAGGAAGCGGTAGAACGGCAGGTCGAAGGCGAAGAAGGCGACGTCCAACCCGAACTGGGGGTCCTTCTGGTCGAACGGCACGCCATTGACGTACAGCAGCCACGTGCGCCACTGGCCGGAGGCGGAAGCTCCGCCGATCAGCGCGACGAGCGCCGTGACGGCGAGCAGCACCCACTTCTTGTAGGGGGCGATGCTCATCCGGTAGCGGTCCAGGCTCTGCTGCTCCAGCGACATCGCGCTCAGCGGCGGCCTGAGCCGGTGCGCGAGCCAGATGTTCACACCGATGGCGATCGCCATCAGCAGTCCGAAGACGAGGAACAGCCCGATCTTGGTCCACAGGGTGGTGGTGAAGACGGATGAATACGCGACCGACCTGTACCAGAGCCAGTCCGTCCAGAACCCGGCGAACATGACGAAGGCCATGGCGAGAACCGCCAGGACCCCCAAAGTCATGAGCAGGGTACGGGCGCGCCGGGACGGGCGGCCGACTCTGATCCGTGGCCCGGTCGGGCCTCCGCCGCGGTCCGGCATCTGGAAAGCCAACGTGCGCACCTCGTAGTTCGCGGTCGTGTGAACAGGCCCAGCGATCCTAGAGCCCACCTATGCAACTTACTGAGGCTTTACCTAGTTCCCGTTCCCGGGGTGGAAGGAGGCAGGATATTGCCCATGCCCAACGTTTCCCCCTCAGGACCCCCGATGGCCGCGAGTCCGCTCACCGTCGCCGTCCTCGAAATCGACGCCTATGCCTCCAACCTCGGCTGGGACCAGCCCGCCCGGCTGTTCGCCCTGGTCGACACCGCACAGCTGCGGGTCCAGGAGCCCGGTCTCGCCGCTCAGCTGGGCCTTGAGGACCCCAGCTCCTCCGTCGCCGCGCTCACCCCGATCGAGCAGGACGAACTGCCCCCGGGCACCGCGCTCGACGACTTCCTCGGCACGATCGCCTGGCCCGACGCCGTGGTCGGTTGCGCCATGACGGTGGAGCGGCTGATGCTGCCGCCGTCCGCCGAGGCCTCCGTGCCGGACGGTCTGAACGACAAGCAGCTGGCCCAGTGGGTCGCCAAGCACGCCGACCGGCAGGAGGTGCGGATGACCGTGGCCGTCCTGCGGGACGGGGCCCGCGAGTCCGCCGTACGGCTGCGCGAGAAGGACTCCCCCACCGAGGTGCTGACCGGAGCCGGTCTGGTGCCCGGCCTCGCCGAGGCGCTGGCGGCGACGTTCGAGTCCTGATCGGGCCGCTGCCCGGGGCCGTCGTACGGTTCCCGGGCGGCGCGGCCGTCAGCCGGCCGAGCAGCTCGGCAGGCCGGCGGTCTTCCCCGTACGGATCTGCTCCATCGACTTCGTGGCGTCCTCGATGGTCTTGACCCGCACCAGGGTGAGCCCGGCCGGCGTGTCTGCGGCGGCCGACGCGCAGTTGTCGTCGGGCGTGAGGAAGTAGCGCGCGCCGGCGTTCCGGGCGCCGACCAGCTTCATGTTGATGCCGCCGATCGGGCCGACCGCGCCCGCGTCGTCGATGGTGCCGGTACCCGCGACGAACTTGCCGCCGGTCAGATCACCCGGGGTGAGCTTGTCGATGATGCCGAGGGAGAACATCAGTCCGGCGCTCGGCCCGCCGACGTCCGCGAGCTTGATGTCGATCTCGAACGGGAACGTGTGGTCCGTCCCGGCCCTGATCCCGACGATCGCCCGGTCCTTCCCGCCCTCCTCCCCGTCGCCCTCGGCGGCGGGGGCCTTCGCGGTCCTGATGGTGATCTCCTCGCCGCCCTCGGGGGCGCGCCCGGCCTTCTCGGCCGCGGCGGCGGTCTTCGCCGGGATGATGGTGAAGGTGACGTCTTCGCCGGGCTGGTGCTTGGTGACGAGCTTCGCGACGTCGCCGGGCTCCTTGACCACGGTGCCGTCGACGGCCTTGATCACGTCGCCGGCGTGCAGCTTGTCCTCGGAGGGGCTGCCCTTGACCACCGTGGAGACCACGACCTGGGTGGCGACCGGGATGTCCAGCTCCTTCAGGGCGGCCACCTTGGCGCTCTCCTGGGACTGACTGAACTCCTCGGCGTTCTCCTGGGTGGACTGCTCCTCGGTCTTGCCGTCCGGATAGAGCGTGTCGTGCGGCACCACGACGCTGTCGTGGGCCAGCCAGCCGTAGACGGCCGCGAAGATGTTCATCCGGTAGTCCGCCCCGGTGACGCGGACCGTCGTCATGTTGAGGTGCCCGGATGCCGGGTACGTCTTGCGACCGGTGATCTGGAGGACGGGCTCGCCACGCGCGTCGCCCAGGGTGTTCACCGTCGGTCCGGGGGACATCTCCGCATACGGCACTTTGATCAGCACGCCTGCGCAGAGCAGCGCGATGAGGACGAGGGCGGAGGCGAGCATCGTCGCGGTGCTGCGTGGCATGGAACGACAGTACGGGAAGGGCCTGTCAGTGCACCGCCGGGGCCGGTCCGTACGGGGAGACCGGAACACGGCGGAAGGTGGTCACGCGGTGCGCGTCGATCTCTCAGAGAGCCCCGGAACCGGAGTGCGATTTCTCCATCGCGTCACGGAACCTGGCGTAGCCGGCGAGTTCGGTGACGTCGCCGGTCGTGCGATTGCGGGCAGCCCAACTCGCCCATATCGCACCACCGACAGCAGCGAAAAGTGGAATCAACAGCCAAGCGAGTGCCGCCATCACGACCTCCCTACCCCATGAGCGACCGGATGCCCGATCAGAAGATTAACGATCCGGAAGACCAACGCTCGTGGCGGGGGTGCCGTTACGCAAATCGGGGCTGATGCGCTCCGGTCCGGTTTGCGCTCAGCAGGCTCCGACCCACTCCTCCGTGCCGTCCGAGAAGCGCTGGTGTTTCCAGATCGGAACCTCGTGCTTGAGGTCGTCGATGAGCTTGCGGCAGGCGTCGAAGGCCTCGGCGCGGTGCGGGCAGGCGACGGCGACGACCACGGCCAGGTCGCCCACCTCCAGTTCACCCACTCGGTGGACGGCCGCCAGTGCGCGGACCGGGTGGTCGGCGACGACCTTCTCCGCCACTCGGCGCAGCTCGTCCTCGGCCGAGGGGTGACAGGAATAGCCGAGCGCGCCGACGTCCTGTCCCGCGTCGTGGTTGCGCACGGTGCCGACGAAGAGCGCGATGCCGCCCGCCGCGTCGTCGCCGACGGCGCGGAAGACCTCGTCGACGGAGAGCGGGGTGTCCCGGATCGCCAGCAGCCGGATGGGGTCGGCCGCCGCGTGCTCGCCGGGATGGTCGTGGGTGGGTGCCATGCTCCCATCGTGCCGTACGGCTCCGACATCCCGGAATTGCCTGTTCTTCCGGCGGTCGGCCTGCCGGTTTGGAGCCTCCTACAGGGCCTCGGGGGCCGTTGAGCGTCAGATGCGGCGGCGGGCCTTGCGGGCGCGGCGCACCACGGCGGCCGCGCCGAGCAGGGCGACCGTCGCTCCGGCGGCTCCGGCGGCGGTGGCGTCCTTGCGGCCGAGGCGACGTCCGGCGAGCGTGTGGCGGCCCTCGACCTCTTCGAGGAGGGCTCCGAGCACCTCCTCGTTCGTCCACTTCGGCCGCCATCCCACATCGTGCAGCCGACTGACGCTGACCACCCAGGGGTGCATCGTGTACGCCAGGTCGCCCGCCGGGGACGGGGTGAGGCCGATCCGGTGCAGCCGGGCGGCGGCCCCGAGCGCGACGGCGGAGGGCAGCTCCATCCGGCGCACGCCGCTGAGCTCCTCGACCTCCTCCTGCTCCAGCCAGCCGTCGCAGCCGACCGCGAACTCGCCGTCGATCTTCTCCAGGGCGGCGTACTCCAGCGCCGTCACCAGGTCCTCGACGTGGCAGAACTGCCAGGTGGGGCGTGATCCGGCAACGACCAGGAGGCGTGGGGACTCGAAGTAGCGGGTCAGGGCGGTGTCGGTGCCGCCGACCAGGACGGTGGGGCGCACGACGGTGACGTTGAGTCCGGGGTGGGCGCGCGGGGCCCGGCGGCCCAGCCGCTCGATCTCCAGGAGGTCGCCGACGCCGGTGGCCTCGGCGGTGGCGCGCAGTTCGGCGTCCTCGGAGAGCGGCACATCGTTGTCGGTTAGCGCCCCGTAGACCATTGCGGAGGTGCAGAGCACCACGCGGTGGACCCCTACGGCGGCCGCGGCGGTGAGCACGGTCTGGGTACCACGTACGTTGTACGCGGTACGTGCGGCGGGGTCGGTCTCCAGGTCGAGATCGAGGGCCAGGTGCACGACGACGTCCGCGCCGCGCAGCTTCTCGGCGATCGCCGGATCCCGTACGTCCAGGATGTGCCAGGTCGCCTCGGAGACCTCTCCCCGACGCTCGTCGATCGCGATGACCTGCTTGATCGCGTCGGATGCGGCAAGGTGGGCGGTCAGCAGTTCGCCGATACCGGTGGCGGCGCCGGTGACCGCGACGACGGGGCCCCGGTTTCTGGAGGTCCTGGGGCGTTTCGTCTCGGGTGTGCTCTCGGGCGAGGGGTCGGTCAGGTTTCGCGCTGCGCGAACCTGCGGATCTGGGGAACTCACCGGGCGTCTCCAGCGGTTGTCTTCAGTACGTACCCGAATGACGCGTACGTACCAGGTGGCGTCCATCCTGCCGCAGGCCGGGAGTCGGCGGAGCACTGAGGCCCGAAGCGGGCGTGGTGTCTACGCTGGATGGTGATGTCGGGCAGTCGCCGTCGGTTCGAGCCGGCGGCCCTACGAGCCGAGGAAACCCGTGAGTGACACCCCATTCGGATTCGGCCTTCCGCCGGAGGAGCCGGAGAACGGCGACGAGGGCAAGAAGAAGGACCCCACCGAAGGTGGGCAGAGCGCGGGCGGGCCCGGGGGCCCGTTCGGATTCGGGCCTGGGGCGGGCGGGGACAACCCGTTCGCCGCAATGTTCGGCTCGATGAATCCGAACGATCTCGGCGCCGCCTTCCAGCAGCTCGGTCAGATGCTGAGCTACGAGGGCGGTCCCGTGAACTGGGACATGGCCAAGCAGATCGCCCGCCAGACGGTCTCGCAGGGCGCCCCGGACGGATCCAAGGACGCCAGCGTCGGCCCGTCGGAGCGCACGGCGGTCGACGAGGCGCTGCGGCTGGCGGACCTCTGGCTGGACGGTGTGACGTCGATGCCGTCCGGTTCGGTCTCCACCGTGGCGTGGAGCCGCGCGGAGTGGGTCGAGGCCTCGCTGCCCGCCTGGCAGCAGCTGGTCGACCCGGTGGCCGAGCGGGTGGGCCTGGCGATGGGCGATGTGCTGCCCGAGGAGATGCAGGCCATGGCGGGCCCGCTGATCGGCATGATGCGGTCGATGGGCGGCGCCATGTTCGGCCAGCAGATCGGGCAGGCCGTGGGCGTGCTGGCCGGTGAGGTGGTCGGTTCCACCGACATCGGGCTGCCGCTGGGGCCGGCGGGCAAGGCCGCGCTGCTCCCGCTGAACGTGGAGCGGTTCGGCAAGGACCTCAGCGTCCCGCAGGACGAGGTGCGGCTGTATCTGGCCCTTCGCGAGGCCGCTCACCAGCGGCTTTTCGCCCATGTGCCGTGGCTGCGGTCGCATCTGTTCGGCGCCGTCGAGGCGTACGCCCGCGGCATCAAGGTAGACACCAGCAAGCTGGAGGACGTCGTCGGCCAGTTCGACCCGTCCCAGCCGGAGCAGTTGCAGGACGCCCTTCAACAGGGCATGTTCCAGCCGGAGGACACGCCCGAGCAGAAGGCGTCCCTGGCCCGTCTGGAGACGGCTCTCGCGCTGGTGGAGGGCTGGGTGGACGCGGTGGTCCACGAGGCCGCGAAGTCCCGGCTGACCTCGTCCGACGCGCTGCGCGAGACGATGCGCCGGCGCCGGGCCTCCGGTGGACCGGCCGAGCAGACGTTCGCCACGCTCATCGGTCTCCAGCTGCGCCCGCGCCGACTCCGGGACGCGTCGCGTCTGTGGGCCTCGCTCACGGACGCCCGGGGTCTGGAGGGCCGGGACGCGCTCTGGGCCCACCCGGATATGCTGCCGACGGCCCACGACCTGGACGACCCCGACGGCTTCGTCCATCACGAGCAGGCCGACTTCTCCGAGCTGGACAAGATGCTCGGCGAGGCGGCGAAGGGCTCGCGGAAGCCCGCGGCGGCGGACGAGCCGAAGCCGAGGCCCGTGGAGGGCACGGACGAGGGCGACGACGACGAGGGCACGAGCGAGGGCAAGGACGGCCGCGACCAGTGACCCTGCGCGACGACGCCGTTCTCGTGTTGAAGGGTTATGCCCAGGAGGACGAGGCCGGTGACCAGGCGGAGCTGCGTCAGGCCTACCTGGAACACCTGGCACAGCACGAGGACGGCATGTGGAAGGCGTGCGGGGCCGGGCATGTCACGGCCAGCGTCCTCGTGATCGATCCGGAGCGGGAGAGGGTTCTGCTGACCCTGCACCGGAAGCTGCGGATGTGGCTCCAGATGGGCGGCCACTGCGAGGAGCGGGACGTCACCCTGGAGGCGGCGGCGCTCCGTGAGGCGACGGAGGAGTCCGGCATCACGGGGCTCACCCTGCTGCCCGGCGGACCGGTCCGGCTGGACCGGCACCCGATTCCGGCTCCCTGCAACTGGCACCTCGATGTGCAGTACGCCGCGCTGGCCCCGGCCGGAGCGGCGGAGCGCATCAGCGAGGAGTCCCTGGAGCTGAGCTGGTTCGGCTACGCGGACGTGCCGGGGGTGGCGGACGCGTCCGTGGTGCGCCTGCTGGAGGCGACGCGGTCCCGGTTGTAGCGACAGGCCGCGGGCCCAGATGCGTAAGGGGCGGCCTCCGAGAGGCCGCCCCTTACCGCTGTGGCTTGCGGGTCAGTTCCAGGCGTTGTTCTGGTTCTGGCCGTGGGAGCCCTGCTGGCCCGCGCCGAACTGGGCGCGGGCGCCCTGGCCGATCTGGGCGTTCTGCGGCGGCATGACCTCGCTCGGCTGGACCAGGGCGAAGCCCTGGCCGAGGAAGCTCAGCTCCCAGCCCTCTCCGGTGTTGCCGCGACGCCTGAAGACACCCGAGGAGTGCGTCTGGGCCTGCATCTGCACCCGCAGGGAGCTGGACCAGGCCACGATCGCGTCCGCGTCGACGTTGACGTACTTCTCGGGTGTGACCTGCATCATCAGGGGCTGGCCCGAGGTCATGAGGGCGACCTTGCCCGAGCCGGAGATGTTGAGCTGGTACTTGCCGCTGCCCGAGATCCCGTACTGGCTGTCCACCGCGATGACCTCGGTGTGCAGCGAGGAGTCGAGCGCGAGGACGTAGGAGCTGTCCACGGTCATCCCCTCGCGGTCGACGTCCACGACGTGGATGTACTGTGCGAGGTTGGCGAGGTAGACGGTGCCCTGGCCGGACACGCGCATCAGGTCGAGGCCCTCGCCGGTGTTCGCGCGGGCGCGGCGCTGACCCTGGGACTGGTATTCCCCGTCGAAGTCCATCAGGCCCTGGTAGGCGACCATGGCGCCCTTGCGGGCGAGCACGTCGTCGTGGCCGGTCAGCGAGACCCGCAGGAGCTGTGGGTTCTGGATCGCGTAGCGGTCCTGGGTCTGCTGCTCGGTGTGACTGAAAAGCGGACTCTGCATGATGTGTTCTCCCTCCCCGTCAGTTCCGGATCCGCAGCCGGTCCGTACTGTCCTCGCTCGGCTGGACGACGACGATGCCCTGGCCGGAGAAGGCCATCTGGTACGCCTCGCCGCTGCCGCGGCCGATCAGCGAGCCGGCCTTGAAGCTCCGCTTGCCCTTCACCTTGAGGTTCGGGGACCAGGCGACGAGCGCGTCCGGGTCGACGTACGTCTCGTCCTCGCCGCGTCCGCAGTCGACGACGATCGGGGTGCCGCGCGAGGTGACGGCGACCCATCCGGTGCCCTGGACGACGACGTTCCACAGGCCCTGTCCGGCGAACTTGGCGAGCCCCTTGACCTTCTCGACGCCCCAGGTGAGGTGGGCGTCGAAGGCGAGGAGGTTGGTGCCGTTGACCGAGATGGAGTCGTTGTCGAGGTTGATGACGACCACGTCGGCGCCGTAGTCGGCGAGGTAGAGCAGTCCGTCGCCGGAGCACTTCATGACGGGCGCGCCCTCGCCGGTGATCCACTGGGAGGCGATCTGCCGGGCGGCGGGCGGGTTGGGCTCGTACTGGATGAAGCCCTCGTACGCCACCATCGAGCCGGTGCGCGCGAAGAGGTCCTGCCCGGAGGCCATGGCGACCTTGAGCATGGTCTTGCCGTGGTTCTCCATACGGGCCGTGACAGGGGTCGGGGCGAAGCCCGCGAGTTGCTGGTTCATGACGGGCTCCCTCAGACCTCGTAGGGCTGGACGACGATGAAGTTGCCGGGGGCTCCCCGGAACTGGAGGTTCACGGTCTCCCCGCTGTGTCCGGGGTACGCGTTGCGGCGCAGCCGGACCTGGCTGGAGACGATCACCTGGGAGGCGGCCGACCAGGCGACCACCGCGTTGCAGTCGGCGAACGTGGTGGGCGTGACCGGCAGGACGACCGGGGTGCCGTGGGTCTTCACGATCACGGTGCCGGTGCCCTGGAACTGCATGGTGAACAGGGCGCCGCCGGGGATGCCGTGCCCTTCGACCCTGCGAACCTCGTACTGGAGGGATTCGTCGAAGGCGAGGACGCTCTCGGCGGAGACGCAGATGGCATCGCCCTGCAGTTCGATCGGGTGCAGGTGGGAGCCCTCCTCGGCGAGGAAGACCTGGCCGCGGCCGGTGCAGCGCATGAGCTGCATTTCCTGGCCGGTGGCATTGCCCACGGCGCGGCCGACGAACCCGGCGCTCTTGTAGCCGAAGTCCACCTTGCCCTGGTACATCACCATGCTGCCCTGGCGCGCCAGGACCCCGGATCCGCCCATGGTCAGGTCGACCCGCATGAGCTGCTGGTTCTGCGGGGTCCAGCGCTGCCCGGTCGCGGTCTCCTTGTACGGCTGCAGAGCCGCCTGGAGACCCGCGCCGGTGGCCGGCGCTCCCTGGGGCACGCCCTGCGGCATCCCGACAGGGGGCTGCTGGCCGTACGGGGCCGACATGGGCTGACCGAAGGGAGCGGGGGCCGGCTGGCCGAAGGGAGCGGCGGGAGCGGGGACCTGCTGGCCGAAGGGGGCGGCGGGCGGCGGGCCCTGGCCGGGGACCACCTGGCCGAACTGAGGCTGCTGCGGCGGCTGGGGCTGGCCGTACGGGGACGGGGCCTGGGGCGCCTGCGGCGTCTGGGGAGCCATCGGGGCCGCGATCGTCGGCGCCGCGTGCATCGGCTGCTGCGGTGCGGGCGGCGGCGAGGGCGCGGACGGGGCGCCGAAGGCCGGTGCGGGCTGCGGGGCCGGGGCCGGAGGCGGCGCGCCGAAGGCGGGGGGCGCTGCGGCCTGGGCCGGCGGGGCGAAGCCCGGAGCGGCGGCCGGGACGGCGGCGGGCGGCGCCTCCTCCTCGGCGACCTCGCCCCCGAAGTTCTTCAGGAGCGCGTCGAGACCGCCGTCGAAGCCCTGGCCGACGGCGGCGAAGCGCCAGACGTCCTTCAGATAGAAGTCACCGAGCATCACGGCGCGCTCGGTGGTGAACTCCGACCCGGTGAAGGCGTACCTCACCACTTCCTCGCCACCGGCGACGATCCGGATGTATCCCGGACCGATCTGTGACATCTGCCCGGAACCGTCGAGCGTCGCGGTGAAGGAGAGCTTCTGGATGGCTGCGGGAATACGGTCGAGCGTGACGCGGAAGGACTCGGTGTCACCGGACTGCGCGCCGAGGAGCTGAATGGACTCCTCGGGCGATTTCGGCTGATTGAAGAAGATGAAGTACCGGTCGTCGGAGAGCTGCTCATGGGCGTCGAGGCCGAAGCAGCTGATGTCGAAAGTCAGCCCCGGGGCCGCGATCTGCACGCCTACGTACAGATCCGTCCCCGGCGTGAGATCACTGATCTTGGCCTTGTGGCCGCGTTGGAATTCCCTGGCCATGCGTAACGACCGTCCCCCATCCAGAAGGTAAATGCGTCGCGTCAGGCTAACCGCAAACAACGGCATCGGACCAAGCCGGTACACACCCGGTACAGAATCGGCGAACGCGACCGGCCCCGGTCACTCCTCGCGGGCGGCGGGCAGGTGGGGCAGCCGCCCGGCCGCCACGACGCCCTCCAGGTACCCCCGGGCGCGCTCGGTGCGCGGATAGGCCTCCAGCAGCCGCCAGAACCCGGGACCGTGTCCGGGAACCAGCAGATGTGCCAGCTCGTGGAGGAGTACGTAGTCGACCACGTACTCCGGCATGCCCTGCAGCCGGTGCGAGAGCCTGATGCTGCCCTCGGCAGGGGTGCACGAACCCCAGCGGGTGTTCTGGTTGGTCACCCAGCGCACCGAGACGGGCCTGGCGCGACCGTCGAAATACTGGGCGGACAGCCGCCCGGCACGCTCGACGAGTTCGGTGTCACCCAGGACACGCTTGCTCTCCTGGGCGGCGAGCTTGTCCAGCATCACGCCCACCCAGCGCCGTTCCTCCGCCTCCGACATCCGGGCGGGGATGAGCACGATCGTGCGGTCGCCCTCGCGGTACGCGGAGACCGTTCTCCTGCGCCGGGTGCTCCTGCGGACCTCGACCGCGCTCGTCGCCGCAGCGCGGGCCGGATGGGCTGCCGCGCTGCGCTGATGGCTTCCGGCGCTGGGCGCGGGGGTCTCCCCGGCGAAGCCGGACGACGGGTCGGCGGGCACGCCACGACGTTACCCGCTGTCCGTGGGGGAAGTCCCGCCCCCGGGATCGGTCGGCGGCGATCCGTACCGCGTCACGCACCATGCGAACGACCACATGCCTGAACGACCAAGAGCTTGAATGACTAATGACCTGCGCCTGTGGACAACTCCGGGCAAGGTTCGGCGCGGGCCCGCATTCTGGCGGAGGTCCTACGGAAAGACTCGTGGATCAACCGGTCTGCGGGCACAGCTGTGCCCGCGACACCGCTCAGGGGGAGAAATCATGTATCCGATGCTGAAGCCCGCACTGCGCCGTGCCTGGCGCGGACGGAACACCGTGCAATTCGGCGTGACACCCGCACACGCCGTGACGCTCGGACCGGTGGACCTCGCCACGGGGAGCTTTCTGGAACTGCTCGACGGCACGCGAGGACTGCCGCTGCTGCACGAGGAGGCCCGCGCCCTGGACCTGTCGGGCCGTCATGTGGACACCCTGCTCGCACGATTGGCGGAGGCCGGGCTTCTGGACGACCCGAGGTCGGCCGGTCCGGGGGCCGATGCCCTCTGCCGTCGCGCCGAGGTGACGGACCGCCAGCGCCCCGATGTGGCCTCCCTGTCGGTCGTCCGTCCCGAGCCGGGCGGCGGTGCGCGCCGGATGGCGGCCCGACGGGCGATGCGGGTACAGGTTCGAGGAGCGGGCCGGGTCGGGGCGTCCATCGCCTCGGTGCTGTCGGGCGCCGGAGTGGGGCACGTGGAAGTGCTCGACGGGGGCCGGGCCGAGCACTGGGACGTTGCGCCCGGGGGGCTCCCCCCGGCCTCCGTGGGGGAACGGCGCGACGTGGCGGCCCGTCGGCTCGTCCGCCGGTGCGCGCCCGGGCCCACTCCCCGGCGGGCGAGGACGGACGAAGTGGCGGCCGACCTGCCGGGGAGCGCCGGGCAGCCCGGTCTGTCCCTGATCGTGGTCGCTCCCCGGGACGGCCTCGCGGTGTACGCGCCTGTCCCGGACACGGCCGGTCCCTGGATCGCGTCGGGCACTCCTCATCTCTATGCGGGTGTGATCGAGGCCACCGGAGTGGTCGGGCCTCTCGTCCTGCCCGGGGGCACCGGGTGCGCGGGCTGTCTGGAGCTGCACCGCGCGGACCGGGATCCACAGTGGCCCCGGATGCTGGCGCAGTGGCGTTCCGGGCGGCGGGGAGCCGTGCCCGCCTGCGATCTGGGGCTCGCGACGGCGGTCGCCGGTCTCGCCGCGGCACATGCCCTGGCCTTTCTCGACGGGGACCTCCCTGCCTGTACCGGAGCTCGCTGGGAGGCCGCTCTGCCCTTGCTGGACTGGCGCTCCGAGGCGATCGGCCCGCATGCGGACTGCTCCTGCGGGGCGGCCGGGGGTGCTATGCGGGAACGGCCCTCCGGTGCTCTTCCGGCGCAGGACACAATGGCGGGGTGACCGCCGTCGCCGGAGAGATCCCGGAGGCACGAGCGGCACGGCGGTCTGGGAACTGGAGGGGCACATGTCTGATCTTCCCCGGAAGGCGGTTACGCGTACGGCCAAGCTGGCCGCGCTTCCGCTCGGCTTCGCAGGCCGTGCCACATGGGGTCTGGGCAAGCGGATCGGCGGAAAGTCGGCCGAGCTGGTCGCCCGTGAGGTGCAGCAGCGCACGGCGGACCAGCTGTTCAAGACCCTGGGCGAGCTGAAGGGCGGGGCCATGAAGCTGGGCCAGGCCCTCTCCGTCTTCGAGTCGGCCCTGCCCGAGGAGGTCGCCGGCCCGTACCGGGCCGCACTGACCAAGCTCCAGGAGGCCGCGCCGCCACTGCCCGCGCGCACGGTCCACGGGGTTCTCGCGACACGGATCGGGGAGGACTGGCGGGAGTATTTCCTGGAGTTCGAGGACACGCCGGCGGCTGCCGCCTCGATCGGGCAGGTGCACCGGGCGGTGTGGCACGACGGCCGCGAGGTCGCGGTGAAGGTGCAGTATCCCGGCGCGGGCGAGGCCTTGCTCTCCGACCTGTCCCAGCTCAGCCGCTTCGCCAGGCTGCTCGGCCCGCTGGTCCCGGGGATGGACATCAAGCCGCTGATCAAGGAGTTGCGGGACCGGGTATCGGAGGAACTGGACTACGAGCTGGAGGCCCGGGCGCAGCAGGAGCACGCGGCGGAGTTCGAGGGCGACCTGGATGTGGTGATCCCTCAGGTGGTGCACCAGTCCGACCAGGTGCTGGTGACGGAGTGGATCGACGGGATACCGCTGTCCGAGGTCATCGCGGAGGGAACGGCGGAACAGCGGGACCGTGCGGGACAGTTGCTGGCCCGCTTCCTCTTCTCCGGCCCGGCACGCACCGGTCTGCTGCACGCCGACCCGCACCCGGGCAACTTCCGGCTGCTGCCCCCGGCACCGGAGAACGCGGATCGTCCCGAGAACGCGGAGCGTCCCGAGAACGCGGAGCTCTCGGACGACGCGGCGCTCGCGGAGGAGGACGGCGGTTCGTTCGGGTCGTGGCGGCTGGGGGTGCTGGACTTCGGCACGGTCGACCGGCTGCCGGGCGGGCTGCCACGGAACATCGGCGACTCCCTGCGGCTGACGCTGGAGGGCGACGCGGCGGGAGTGTACGGGCTGCTGCGCGAAGAGGGCTTCGTGAAGGAGTCGATCGACCTGGACCCGGACGCGGTGCTCGACTACCTGCTCCCGATCATCGAGCCCACGCAGGTGGAGGAGTTCACCTTCAGCCGGGGCTGGATCCGTGAACAGGCGGCCCGCATAGCCGATCCGCGCTCCCCCGCCCATCAGCTCGGCCGGCAGCTGAATCTCCCGCCGTCCTACGTCCTCATCCACCGGGTGACGCTCAGCACGATCGGGGTGCTGTGCCAGCTGGGCGCGACGGTCCGGCTGCGCGACGAGCTCGAGGCGTGGCTGCCGGGGTTCCTCGCGGAGGACGCCGAGGACGTCGAGGACACCGAGGTGGAGGAGACGGAGTACGCCGAGGAGGAGGGCGAGCCGGAGGGAAAGCCCGTCCAGGCGTAGGAGAGATCAGGGAGCATCGGTTACCACCAGAGTGAGTCGAGGCGGCTCTCGATGGCGCGGATGTGGAGGCGGGCACAGCCCTCGCAGAAGAGGAGACGTCGTCCGTCCTCCACGGAACAGAGCCAGGTCGGAGGGGCTGGGTCGCCCTCGGCGGCGGTGCCGCAGCGGGCGCACACCACGCTGTGCTCGGTGGGTTGTTCGGGGGGATGGGTCTCCTCGTCCACCTTCTGACGATATCCCCGTGACCTGATGGGCGGCGGTACACCGCACCGCGGGGCCGTCCGTGTCCGGACGGCCCCGCGGTGCGGTGATGGGTGCACGGTCAGTGCATGACCGCCATGGCCAGCGCGCGGCGGGCGCGCAGCGAGGCGCGCTCCGCTCGGCGCTGCATCCGGCGGGCGGCGATGAGGCGGGCCGACTGGCGGTCCTCCTGGGCCTCCCGCAGGCGGTCGCGCATATGCGCACGCGCCATGGCTTCTGGGATGAGTTGCATTTCGCGGGTCCTGTTCTGACGCGAGTCGTTCGCGCCGATGATGGTGACGTCGGGGGTGGCGGAGCCGACGGGCTCCTTCGTGGGGGTGATCATCGGTGCCTGATTCCGGGGGTCATGGGTCTGGGGACGGTCGATCGTTCCGAGGCGGAGCCTGCGCGTGGGGGCGGGGACCCCACGGGTCGCGATCACGCTGCGACCGGGTTCTTGCGCGGACGGCCACGCGGACGCTTGCGAGCCACGACGACGCCCTGGACGAAGAGCTCGCCGCCCCAGACACCCCACGGCTCGCGGCGGTCCTTCGCCCCGGCGAGGCAGGCCTCGACGAGCGGGCAGGTACGGCAGAGGGACTTGGCGTACTCGACGTCGGCGGGCGACTCGGCGAAGAAGACCTCCGGGTCGTAGGAACGGCAGGGGACGGGTACGCCGAGGTTCTCGATGGCGTCGTCGAGCGCGGTGAGCGTGGTGAGCGGGGTCAAGGCGGAGTCCTCCGTGGAGCCGGGCGGCGAGATCGGGGTGGAAAGCGGTACTGACGGGGCGTGCGTTTCGATGTGCACGGTGGGTGGTGTCCTCGTCTGGTCGTGCCGGCCTGTTGGCCGGTTGGCGGCTGCTGGTACCAGGTCCTGCTTGTCCCGAGGCTCCTTCGCTCTGTCCTGTCCGTTCGGACAAAACAAAAGGGCCGCGGATCCCGAGTGGGGTTCCGCGGCCCTGAAGGCGCCGGCCTGATGCTGGATCAGGCTGGATCGCTCCAGGGTTCAGGCCCACGGAAGGCCCACATCGTGTGGTGGTGCTGCGTCTGCTTCTCGGCTCCGGCACCGGCTGCCGCAAAGGCATAGGCCTGAGCCTGTGCTGCCTTCGCTACTGCTGCCGCCGGTGCCTCGATCGGTCGCTCATTACGCTCCCGCGTCACGGGGAGGCTCACCAGGGACAGCGGACGGACGGCGGAGACGCCGGACAGACCGGTGGCGCGAAGCGAGGCAACCGAGGAGCGGGTGAGGCCGAGCGAGCAGGCGGAGACGACCGAGAGATCGGTCATTTTCTGGGTTTCGATGATGCTGATCACTTCAATCGCCTCCTCTCGGCGTCTCAGGGGGACCGGCCGGGACCGGTCCTGCGTATTCGGATAAGTACAGCACGGAATCAGGGCTTCAGAGAAGTCGCTGTTCCCGTGGTTAAGAACCTATGGTGACGACTGGGGCGGGCGCAAACTATTTTCTCGACGAGTTTTCCTCAGCTCTCGTCCGCACCCTCCTCGGACCCGCCATCAATCGCCTCACCTGCGCAGATGGCCAGAACATCGGTGCCGAAGCGGCTCAACTTCCGGTTGCCGACGCCGGCGATGACGACCAACTCGCCCGCGGTGGACGGCACCGCCTCGGCGATCGCCATGAGCGTCTTCTCGGTGAACACGCAGAAGTCAGGCTGCCCCAGCAGGGCCGCCTGGGCGGCACGCCAGTCGTACAGCCGCCCGTACAGCGCCTCGTCCATGTCCGAGGGGCACTCCTCGCAGCGCATCAGCTTCATCTCGCCCGCGTCGGTGAGCGTGCGTCCGCAGACCCGGCAGCGCACCGGGCTCCTGGGCTTGCGCTCGACGGCCGGGGTCCGCTCGACGGCGGCCCGGCCGGATCCCCGGTCGATCCCTCCGCCGCCGCCGACGCCGCTCCGCGAGCCCGAGGCCGTCGAGCCCGGGCGCAGCCCGTTCAGGAAACGGGTCGGCCGTCGGCTCGCCCGGCCGCCCGGTGACCGGGACAGGGCCCAGGAGAGCGAGAGGTGGACGCGGGCGCGGGTGATTCCGACGTACATCAGGCGCCGCTCCTCCTCGACCTGCTCGTCGGTCTTGGCGTAGGCGATCGGCATCATGCCCTCGGTCAGGCCGACCAGGAACACGGCGTCCCATTCGAGGCCCTTCGCCGAGTGCAGCGAGGCCAGCGTCACGCCCTGCACCGTCGGGGCGTGCTGCGAGGCGGCCCGCTCGTCCAGCTCACGGACCAGGTCGGTCAGGGTCGCCCCCGGTCTCGCCGTCTCGAAGTCCTCCGCGAGGCGCACCAGCGCGGCCAGTGACTCCCAGCGGTCACGCACGGCTCCCGACCCGGCGGGCGGCCGGCTGGTCCAGCCCTTGGTGGAGAGCACCGCCCGCACCTGGGCGGCCAGGTCCTCCGCCCCGTCGAGGAGCGAGTCGTTGCCTCCGGCGCGGGCCGCGCCGCGCAGGGCGGTGCCCGCCTCGCGGACCTCGGCCCGCTCGAAGAACCGCTCGGCGCCGCGCAGCTGGTAAGGCACCCCGGCGTCCGCGAGTGCCTGCTCGTAGACCTCGGACTGGGAGTTGACGCGATAGAGGACGGCGATCTCACCGGCCGGCACGCCCGCGGCGACGAGATCGCGGATCCGCCGGGCGGTGCCCTCGGCCTCCGTGGGCTCGTCGGAATACTCCGCGTAGACGGGCTCGGGCCCCTTGTCACGCTGCGACACCAGCTCCAGCCGGTGGTCGGCCGCCTTGCCGTGGGCCTGGCTCAGCAGGCCGTTGGCGAGGTGGACGACCTGGGGCGTGGAGCGGTAGTCCCGCACCAGCTTGACCACGGTCGCCCCCGGGTGGCGGGTGCGGAAGTTCAACAGGTGGTCGGGGGTGGCGCCGGTGAAGGAGTAGATCGTCTGGCTGGCGTCGCCGACGACGCAGAGATCGTCCCGGTCCCCGACCCAGAGATCGAGCAGCCGCTGCTGGAGCGGGCTCACGTCCTGGTACTCGTCGACGACGAAGTGCTGGTACTGGCCGCGCACGTGGTCGGCGATGTCGGTCCGGTCCTGGAGGATGCCGACGGTGAGCAGCAGCACGTCCTCGAAGTCGATCACCGAGCGGTCGCGCTTGAGCTGTTCGTACGTGGAGTAGATCTGCGAGAGGACCGCCGGATCGCGGGGGGCGTCCCGCTGGGTCTTGGCGACGGCCGCCGGATAATCGGCGGGGACGGTCTGGGTGACCTTGGCCCACTCGATCTCGCTGGTGACGTCCCGCAGCTCGTTGCGGTCGAGCCGGAGCTCGCAGCGGGCGGCGGCCTCGGCGACCAGCTGCACCTTCCGCTCCAGCAGCCGGGGCAGCTCGCCACCGACGGCTTTCGGCCAGAAGTACTGGAGCTGGCGGAGGGCGGCGGAGTGGAAGGTCCGTGCCTGGACGCCGGTCGCGCCGAGCTGTCGCAGCCGGCCGCGCATCTCTCCGGCGGCCCGGTTGGTGAAGGTGACGGCAAGCACCGTGGCCGGCTGGAGAATGCCCGCACGCACCCCGTACGCGATGCGGTGCGTGATCGCGCGGGTCTTGCCCGTACCCGCTCCGGCCAGCACGCACACCGGTCCGTGCAGGGCCAGAGCCACCTCGCGCTGCTCGGGGTCGAGCCCGTCGAGCACGGCGTCCGGGGTCTCGGGAACCTGGGGGAAGAGGGTGGAGTGCGTTGCTGCTGTCACCCCGCCATGCTGCCAGGTCCCACGGGGCGGATGCGGCGGTTGTCCACAGGGGTGAGGTATTCGTCGTACCGGCCAGCGCGGCACGGGGCCGGGACCGGGGCCGAGACGGGGCCGACACGGGGCGTGGTGGGAATGGTGGCCGCGTCCCGTGCGTTCCCTATCCATGCGGAAGGGCCTCGACAGCGGCCCGACCGTTGGTGACGCTGCCGGCCGCGCAGCGTACGGACGAGACGAAGGAGCGCCAGCGACATGGCGGGCACTGTGACGATGTACAGCACCACCTGGTGCGGCTACTGCCGTCGGCTGAAGAGCCAGATGGACCGCGAGGGCATCGCGTACAACGAGGTCAACATCGAGCACGACCCGGAGTCGGCCGCGTTCGTCGAGAAGGCGAATGGCGGAAACCAGACGGTCCCCACGCTGCTGATCGTGGCCCCGTCGGGCACCGAGTCGGTCATGACGAACCCGTCGCTCGCCCAGGTGAAGCAGGCGCTCGCCGCCTGATCCCGGCCGATGGACGACCGCCCGTCGCGCACACCGCTGCCCCCGGCACCGCCGGGGGCAGCGGTGCGTCCGGGAGTGCTCAGTCGGTCCGCTTCGCGCTGCCGGGCCTCGGGAGCGGCTTTCCGTACCAGAGCTCGATCAGGCGGGCCGCGATCGAGATGCCGAACGGGGGCATGACCTCGCCGGATTCGAAGGCCGCGGTGAGGTCCTCGCGGGAGAACCAGCGGGCCTCCTCGATCTCCTCGCCGTCGACGGTGATGTCGAAGGTGGTCGCCCGCGCCATGAAGCCGAGCATCAGGCTGGAGGGGAACGGCCAGGGCTGGCTGGCGATGTACTCGACCTCGCCGACGGTGACCCCGGCCTCCTCGTAGACCTCGCGGGCCACGGACTGCTCGATCGACTCCCCCGGCTCGACGAATCCGGCGAGCGTGGAGAAGCGGCCCTCCGGCCAGTGAACCTGGCGGCCCAGGAGGGCCCGGTCCCGGTCGTCGGTGACCAGCATGATGACCGCCGGGTCGGTGCGCGGGTAGTGCTCGGCGCCGCAGGCCTGGCAGCGGCGGATGTGGCCGGCCGCCGCGATGACGGTGCGCTCGCCGCAACGGGAGCAGAAACGGTGCAGCCGCTGCCAGTTCTCCAGGGCGACGGCGTGCGCCATCAGGCCCGCGTCGCGGGGGCCGAGGAGAAGCCCCGCCTCGCGGAGCCCGGCGGGCCGGGCCGACTGGTCCATGCGGCCGGGCAGCGAGTCCTTCTGGAGCGCGAAGTAGCTGACGCCGTCCTCGTCGGTGCCGAGGAAATACCGGTGGGTCTCGGTGACCGGGGCCTCGAAGGCCTGGGTCATGACGATCTCGGTGCCCCCGTCGGGGGTGTCGTCGATCAGCACCTGCCCGCCGGAGACGACGAAGACGCGGGTCGTCGGGTGGCTCCACGCCACGGCCAGCCACGCCTCGTCGAGGCGGTGGTGTGCCGCGCGGTCGATGCCGCTCGGCGAGGTGAGGCCGATCGGGCGGTCTGCGGTGGCGTTGTCGAAGGTGCTCACAGGTGCTTCCTACTCCCCCTGGGTGGATCGGGTGTGCACAGATACGTGGAGGGTGTGCAGAGGATTCAGCGGAGTTCCGATTCCGGGCGTGCAGTGGTCGCGGGCATTCAGCAAATACGGGCGGTCAGCAGGTACGGCGTTCAGCGCAGTGCCGTGGCCAGCTCGCTCCACAGGTGGGCGGTCGTCTCCACACCCTTGAGCAGCAGGTCGAGCTCGACCTTCTCGTCGGGGGCGTGCCAGCCGTCGGAGGGTACGGAGATGCCGAGGAAGAGAACGGGTGCGCCGAGCACGTCCCTGAGGTCGGCGGCGGGGCCGGATCCTCCTTCGCGGGTGAAGAGGATCTTCTTCCCGAAGGCCCGGCCCATCGCGCGGGCCACCGCCTGGAGGGCGGGGTGGTCCAGCGGGGTCAGGCAGGGCCGGGTGGCCGGCTGGAAGGCGATCCGCTGGCGGACGCCCGCCGGCATACGGGCCTCGGCCCAGCTCCGCACGGCCTGCTGGACGCGGTCGGGCTCCTGGCCGTCGACCAGCCGGAAGCTGATCTTCACCAGGGCCGAGGAGGGGATGATCGTCTTGCTGCCGACGCCCTGGTAGCCGCCGCCGATGCCGTTGACCTCGGCGGTGGGGCGGGCCCAGACGCGCTCCAGCGTGGAGTACCCGGCCTCGCCGGCCGCGGCCTCCGACTTCGCGGTGCGCAGCCAGGTGGCCTCGTCGAAGGGCAGCTCGGCGAAGAGGGCCCGCTCGGTGTCGGTGAGGTCGGTGACCCCGTCGTAGAAGCCGGGGATCGCGACCTTGCCGTCCGCGTCGTGGAGGGCGGCGACGAGGCGGGCGATCTCGGTGGCCGGGTTGGGGACGGCTCCGCCGAACGATCCGGAGTGGATGTCCTGGGCGGGGCCGTACAGCTCGATCTCGCACTCGGCGAGGCCGCGCATGCCCGTGCAGACGGTCGGGGTGTCCTCGTCCCACATGCCGGTGTCCGAGACGATCACCGCGTCGGCGGCGAGTCGGTCCGCCCGCTGCTCGGCCAGGGCGCGGAAGTGCGGGGAGCCCGACTCCTCCTCGCCCTCGATCAGCAGCTTGAGGTTCACGGCGGGGGTGGTGCGGCCGGTCGCGGCGAGGTGGGCGCGGACCCCGAGGGTGTGGAAGAACACCTGGCCCTTGTCGTCGGCCGCGCCGCGCCCGTACATCCGGCCGTCCCGGATCACCGGCTCGAACGGATCCGTCGCCCAGCCGTCCTCCCGGGCGGCGGGCTGCACGTCGTGGTGGCCGTAGACCAGGACCGTCGGGGCGTCCGGGTCCTCGCTGGACCACTCGGCGAAGACCGCAGGCGCCCCGGGGGTCTCCCAGATCTCGGCGACCGGGAAGCCGGTCTCCTTGAGCTTGGCGCTCAGCCACTCCGCGCTGCGCCGTACGTCCCCGTCGTGCTCCGGCTGCGCGGACACGGACGGGATGCGCAGCCACTCCGCGAGGTCGTCGAGGAAGGCTGCGCGGTGCTGTTCGGTGTACGTACGGACGGCGCTGTCCGGGGTCTCGCTCATGCTCTTGAGCCTATCCGTCCTCGGGGGCCGGCTCGTCCAGCAGGATCCGCTCCAGCTCGGCCCGGCCGGGCAGTCCCCGCGGCTGGACGGTCTCCCCGCTGCGTACGTAGAGGAAGGTGGCGGTGACCTCTTCGAGCGGCAGATCGTGCAGTTCGGCCCAGGCCAGCCGGTAGACGGCGAGCTGGAGCGGGTCGGCGGTGCGGTGGCGGGTGGTCTTCCAGTCGACGATCTCGTACCGGTCGCCCGTGCGGTAGACGGCGTCGATCCGGCCCCGGATCACGCGGCCCGCCAGGGTGATCTGGAACGGGGTCTCCACCCGGTACGGCGTGCGCCGGGCGTACGCGGTGCGCTCGAACGCCTCCTTCAGCTCGGCGAGGTCCCGCTCGTCGGCGATCTCCGCATCGCTCTCGTCGCCCCCCGGCAGTTCGTCGGGGCCGAGCATGGGCAGCGGCAGTTCCTCGTACCGCGACTCCACCCAGGCGTGGAACCGGGTGCCCCGGCGGGCGGCGGGCTGGGGCGGACGGGGCATGGGCCGGGCGAGCTCCCGGGCGAAGGCGTCGGGGTCCTCGGCCAGCCGCAGCAACTGGGTGGCGGAGAGCGCGGCGGGCACGAGGACCTCGCGCACGGTGGCGCGGGCGCGGCGCAGCTCCCCGGCCAGGGAGTCCAGGTCCCGGTCCCAGGAGGCGAGGGTGCGGGCCTCCTCGGGGGTGAGCCGTTCCGCGGCACCGGCCTCCTGGGGGTGGCGGGCGGCCGGGATGTGTGGGGGTGGGTGCGGTGCGGTATCGGGTGCCGGGGCCGGGGCCGGGTCCGGTGCCGTCCCGGGTGCACCTGGGGGTCGTTCGGTGGGGAGCGCGTCCCAGTCCCAGTCCCTGTCGAACGGCTCCCCGTCGAACGGCTCAGGGTCGGACGGCTCCCCGTCGAACGGCTCAGGGTCAAACAGTTCCTCGTCGACCCGTGGGGCATCGGGCTCGTGCGGAGGCTCACCGGTGGCCAGCCGCTCCAGGTGGGCCAGCACCGTGTCCCGGGCGGCGCGGCGGCGGGCGAGGGCGTCGGCGTCGAGCGGGAGCGGCCAGGCCAGGTCGGCGTCCCGCTCTGCGAGGGCCGGGTTCTCCTCGTCCTCGGCGGGCTCGTCCGCCCAGGCCTCGATCTCCCCGTGGCCCGCAGCGCAGTGCTCGTACAGCGCTTCGAGGAAGGCGGACGGGCCGCGCGTCCGCTTCTGGGACGGGCCCCACCAGTGGCCGGAGCCGAGGAGCAGGGAGCGGGGGCGGGTGAAGGTGACGTACCCGAGCCGCAGCTCCTCCGTGTGCTGATGCTCCTTCATCTCCACCTTGAACGCCTTGATCCCCTTGGCGTCGAGGCCGTCGTGCGTGTCGAGGGCCGGGAGCGTCTCCGCGTCGCCGCGCAGGGCGTGCGGGAGCACCTGGGCCTGGGCGGTCCACGCCTCCCGGGCCCGGTCGCTCGGGAACTGGCCCGTGACCAGTCCGGGTACGGCGACGACGTCCCACTCCAGGCCCTTGGACTTGTGGGCGGTGAGGACCTTGACGGTGTTCTCGCCGCCGGGCAGCGCGTTGTCGAGGCCTTTCTCGTACTGTGCGGCGGTCCGCAGGAAGCCGAGGAAGGCGAGCAGGGTCGCCTCGCCGTCCAGGGAGGCGAACCGGGCCGCGGTGTCCAGGAAGTTGGCGAGGGTCTCCCGGCGGCGGGCGGCCAGCGCCTGCGGGGACGCGGACAGCTCGACCTCCAGGCCGGTGGTGGCCAGGACCCGGTGCAGGACGTCCATCAGGGGGTCCGCGAGCGAGCGGCGCAGGTCGCGCAGCTCCCGGGCGAGGCGGGCGAAGCGGACGCGGGCCTCGGCGGAGAACGGCAGCCCGTCGTCGGCCGCGTCCCCCACGACCAGGAAGGTGTCCAGCGCGTCCGCGAGCGATATCACCTCGGCCGGGTCCGTGCCCTCGACCGCCTCCGCGAGCCGCTGGTCCGCGTCGGCGTCGTCCGCGTGGCCCGCCCGGTGCACGAGGAGGCGGGCGCGGCGGCCCAGGAGCGCGAGGTCGCGGGGGCCGATGCGCCAGCGCGGTCCGGTGAGGAGGCGGACCAGGGAGGCGTTGGCCCCCGGGTCCTGGAGGACCTCGCAGACGGCGACCAGGTCCGCCACCTCGGGCAGGTGGAGCAGCCCGGCGAGGCCGACGACCTCGACCGGGACGTCCCGGGCGACCAGCGCCGCCTGGATCGCGGGAAAGTCCCCGGCCGTGCGGCACAGAACGGCGATCTCGCCCGGCGGGGTGCCGGTGCGCACGAGGTGGGCGAGGGAGTCGGCGAGCCAGTCGATCTCCTCGGTGTGCGTGGTCAGCAGGGCGCAGCGGACCATGCCGTCCCGCTCGGCCCCAGGGGCGGGGCGAAGCGCCTCGACGCCCTCGTGCATCGCCCGCAGGGGTTCGGCGAGGCCGTTGGCGAGCTGGAGGAGACGGCCGCCGCTGCGCCGGTTCTCACTGAGGCTGTATCGGGTGGCGGGGGTGCCGTCGGCGTGGGGGAAGTGCTCGGGGAAGTCGTCGAGGTTGGCGACGGACGCGCCGCGCCAGCCGTAGATCGCCTGGCAGGGGTCGCCCACGGCGGTCACCGCGTGGCCGGTGGGCGTGCGGCCGCCCTCCCCGGACTCCGTACCGCTGCCGAACAGCGCGGAGAGGAGCAGTCGCTGGGCCACCGAGGTGTCCTGGTACTCGTCGAGGAGGACGACCCGGAACTCCTCGCGCAGGATCCTCCCGACCTCGGGCCGGGTCAGGGCCAGCTCGGCGGAGAGGGCGATCTGGTCGCCGAAGTCCACCAGGTCCCGGCTGCGCTTGGCGGCCCGGTAGCGCTCGGTGAGGGCGAGGAGGGAGCGGCGGGCCTCGGCGGTCTCGGGGATCTTGCGCAGGTCGGCGTTGCTGAGTTTGGTGTGCTCCAGGGCGCTCAGCAGCTCGGTGTCGTACGTGTCGAGCGCGCCGGGCCGTACGAGGTGTTCGGAGAGCTCCCCGTCGAGCGCCAGAAGATCGCTGACCAGGGTGGGGAAGGACCGGGTGAGCGCCGGGTAGGGGCCCGGGGCCTCGCGCAGCACCTTCGCGGCGAGCTGGTAGCGGGTGGCGTCGGCGAGGAGGCGGGTGGTCGGCTCCAGGCCGATGCGCAGGCCGTGCTCGGTGAGGAGGCGGCCGGCGAAGGCGTGGTACGTGGAGATGGCGGGCTCGCCCGGGGGGTTGTCCGGGTCGATGACGTCGGGGTCGGTGACCCCGGCGGCGATCAGTGCCCTGCGGACGCGCTCGGCCAGCTCGCCCGCCGCCTTGTTGGTGAAGGTGAGGCCGAGGACCTGCTCCGGCGCGACCTGTCCGGTGCCGACGAGCCAGACGACCCGGGCGGCCATCACGGTGGTCTTGCCCGACCCGGCTCCGGCCACGATCACCTGCGGGGCGGGCGGCGCGGTGACGCAGGCCATCTGCTCCGGGGTGAACGGGATCCCGAGGAGCTCCTTGAGCTGCTCGGGATCGGTGAGGCGCGGGGACACGTGAGAAACGGTAACCGGAGCCACTGACAACCCGGGCCGATGCCCACGAAAGGCCCTACTCGACCACCTGGCGCCCCTCCGGCTGCGCGCTGCACGACGCGCGGAAGGCGCAGTGGGCGCAGTGGGTACCGGTGGTGGGTGTGAAGCGTTCGTCCAGGACCTTTCCGGCGGCGGTGGCGAGCAGCCCGGAGACCCACTCCCCCGCCAGCGGCTCCTGGGCCTGGACCTTGGGGAAAGCGTCACCGCCCTCCTTCTTGGGCGCGGGCTGGCGGAGCTGGACCAGCTCGGCCCCGCCCGGCTCCGGTCGCCGGCCGTCGAAGACCTCGTCGACCGCGCCCTCGCGGACGGCGAGCTGGTAGACGGCGAGCTGGGGGTGGGCGGCGACCTCGTCCTTGGTGGGCGCGCCCTTGCCGGTCTTGAAGTCGACGACGTACGCCCGGCCCTCGGCGTCCTGTTCGACCCGGTCCATCGAGCCCCGGATGCGGACGGCGTACTCGCCCGCCTCCAGGGTCACGTCGAAGCCGTGCTCGCTCGCGGCGGGGGTGCGGCCGCCCCGGTCCAGGACGTGCCAGTGCAGGAAGCGTTCCAGGGCGGCGCGGGCGTGCTCCTTCTCCTGCTCGGACTTCCAGGGGGCGTCGAAGGCGAGGCCGTTCCACACCGAGTCCAGGCGTTCCATGAGGACGTCCAGGTCTGCGGGGGTCCGGGAGGAGGCCACCTCGTCGGCGAGTACGTGGACGACGTTGCCGAACCCCTGGGCGGCGGTGGCCGGGGCGTCGGCCTTCACCTCGCGGCCCAGGAACCACTGGAGGGCGCAGGTGTTGGCGAGCTGGTCCAGCGCGGAGCCGGAGAGGGTGACGGGCTGGTCGCGGTCGCGGAGGGGGACGGCGGAGCGGGTCGGCTCCTCCAGGCCCCACCAGCGGTACGGGTGGGCCGCGGGCACCAGCGGCTGCCCCTCGTCGTCGGTGAGCGCGGCGAGCCGGGCGAGGCGGTGGGCGGCGGCCTCACGCAGCGCGTCGGAGGCGGCCGGGTCGACCGTGGTGGCGCGCAGCTCGGCGACGAGCGCGGCGACGGCGAGGGGGCGGCGCGGGCGGCCGGTGACGTCGCGGGGTTCGACGCCCAGCTCGGTCAGGAAGCGGGAGGGCTGGTCGCCGTCGTCGGCGGGGGCCTTCACGGCGGTGACGACGAGGCGGTCGCGGGCGCGGGTGGCGGCGACGTAGAAGAGCCGGCGCTCCTCGGCGAGGAGGGCCCCGGGCGTGAGGGGTTCGGCGAGTCCGTCCCGGCCGATCCGGTCGGCCTCCAGGAGGGAGCCCCGGCGGCGCAGGTCGGGCCAGAGCCCTTCCTGGACCCCGGCGACGACGACGAGCCGCCACTCCAGGCCCTTGGAACGGTGGGCGGTCATCAGGCGTACGGCGTCGGGGCGGGCGGTCCGCCGCGAGAGGGTGTCCGCGGCGATGTCCTGGGCGTCGACCTCTTCGAGGAAGTTGAGGGCCCCGCGCCCGCCGGTGCGCTCCTCGGCGCGGGCCGCCGTCTCGAACAGGGCGCACACCGCGTCGAGATCGCGGTCGGCGTTGCGCCCGCCAGCCCCGCCGCGCAGCGCGGCCCGCTCCAGCCTGCCGGGCCAGGGGGTGCCGTTCCACAGGGTCCACAGGGCCTCCTCGGCGGTGCCGCCGCCTTCGAGGAGTTCGCGGGCCTTGCGCAGGAGCATGCCGAGGCGCTGCGCGCCGTGGGCGTACGCCGGGTCGTGCGTGACGAGCCGTTCGGGCTCGGCGAGGGCGCGGGCCAGCAGTGCGTCGGAGGGTGCGGGGACCCGGATCCCGGCCGCGCGCTCCTCGTCGCGCAGGGCCCGGCCGAGGCGGCGCAGGTCGGCGGCGTCCATGGAGCCGAGCGGGGAGGTGAGAAGGGTGAGGGCGGTCTCGGAGTCGAGCCAGGGGGCCGCCGCCTCGTCCGGCTCCTCGTCGGCACCAGCGGCGTCCGGCTCCTCGTCGGCACCGGCGGCGTCCGGCTCCTCGTCGGCACGGGCGGTGTGCAGCGCGGCCGCGGCCACCGTCCGCAGCGCCGTCAGCAGGGGGGCGACGGCCGGTTCGTGGCGCAGCGGCAGGTCGTCGCCGTCGACCTCCAGGGGGACTCCGGCGGAGGTGAGGGCGCGGCGGACGGCGGGCAGCGAGCGGCCTCCGGCCCGTACCAGCACGGCCATCTCCTGCCACGGCACCCCGTCCTCCAGGTGGGCGCGGCGCAGCAGGTCCGCGATGTTCTCCAGCTCCGTGGACGCGGTCGGGTAGGTGTACGTCTCGACCTCGCCCCCGTCCCGGACGGCGGCGGGATCGCGGTGGGCACGGACCGTGTCGGCGGGCAGCCGGGTCAGCGGCATCCGGCGGGTGAGCAGCCGGGTCGCCGCGAGAAGTCCGGCCCCGGAGCGGCGGGAGGTGGTGAGGACGCCCACGGGCGCGGGGCCCCCGTCCGCCCGGCGGAAAGTGTCCGGGAAGTCGAGGATGCCGTTCACGTCGGCGCCCCGGAACGTGTAGATCGACTGGTCGGGGTCGCCGAAGGCGATCAGCGTCCGCCCGCCGCGCGCTGCCGCCCCGGGCTCCTCGGCGTACCCCGGCGCGCGCCCCCGGTTGCCCGCCAGGGCGTGCAGCAGGCGCACCTGGGACGGGTCGGTGTCCTGGTACTCGTCGACGTACACCGCGTCGTAACTCCCGGCCAGCCGCTCCGCCACCTCGGGGCGCTCGGCGAGCAGGACCGCGCGGTGCACCAGCTCGGCGTAGTCCAGGACGCCCTGGGCGTCGAGGATGTCGAGGTACTCGGCGAGGAACTGGGCCGCCGCCGTCCAGTCCGGGCGTCCGGTGCGACGGGCGAAGGCGGCCAGCGCGTCCGGACCGAGGCCCAGTTCACGGCTGCGGGCGAGCACGGCCCGCACCTCGTCGGCGAAGCCGCGGGTGGTCAGGCAGGACCGCAGCTCGTCCGGCCAGCGGACGTGGGCCAGGCCCTCCTTCTCCAGGTCGAGCTGGCCCGCGAGGAGCTCGCGGACGGTGACGTCCTGTTCGGGTCCGGACAGCAGGCGCAGCGGATCGGCGAACAGGTCGGCGTCCTGGTGGGCCCGGACCAGGGCGTAGCAGTACGAGTGGAACGTGGTGGCCTGCGGGCCCCGGGCCGCCCCGAGGCGGGCGGCCATCCGGTCACGCAGCTCGACGGCGGCCTTGCGGCTGAAGGTGAGGACGAGGACGCGGGCGGGGTCGGTGCCCCGGTCGACCCGCGCTGCGACGGATTCGACGAGGGTGGTGGTCTTCCCGGTGCCGGGCCCGGCGAGGACCAGCAGCGGACCGCCCGGGTGGTCAACCACCGCGCGCTGGCCTGCGTCCAGGAGAGGGGGATCCACGGAACCCGGCGGAGTGCGGACCAGGCGGTACGCGCCCGTGGTCCGCGGCCGTGACTCACGGTGCGGACTGTGCCGGGTGGAGGAGGAACTCACGTGGATCGCCGGTCCTGGTGGGTGTACGCGGGTGTACGGGTAATGAGGGACGGGGACGGGGTCGGTGCGGACGGGTAAGAGGAAAGGGGCGGCGCGTGCCGCGCGATGACGACGCTACGCCAGCGACGGCACGGGCGGCAGCGGCTGTGCCGCGTCGCTCGTCACGTGCGCTGCCGCCGTCACGTGCGCTGTCGTGTGGGGCCGTATCGACGGGGGGCCGATGGCGGAAGCTGTCAGGTGTGAGCTTTCTCGCCCCGACCGTCCGCACGGTCCCCCCGACCGTCCGCACGGTCGGGGAGACCGCCCGCACCGCGCGCGTCACCGCCCGCACCGCGCGCGTCACCGTCCCCACCGCGCGCGTCACGCGCGGCTCCCGTCTGTCCGCCCTCACCGCCGCCGTCGTCCGGTCGCACGCCACCGTCCCAGCGGGCACGCCGCATGTCGATGCGCGGAATGTGCCCCTCCGCCCGGTGCGACGCCTCGCGCAGCGGGGTGCCCTCGGCGCGGTAGTGGTCCAGCGCCCGCAGCTCGTGGGCGGGGAGCAGGGTCCCGTCGGAGCGGACGACGCGCCACCACGGCACGGCCGATCCGTACAGCGCCATGACCCGGCCGACCTGGCGGGGTCCTCCCTCGCCCAGCCACTCCGCGATGTCGCCGTAGGTCATCACCCGGCCGGGCGGGATCAGGTCGGTCACATCGAGGACGCGCTCCGCGTACTCCGGCAGCTCGGCGCCGGTCGGGGCGGTGCCGGACCCGCCCTCGTCCGTCTGGTCCTGGCTCATCCGTCCCATCCTGCCGTACGCCACCGACAGCCCGGCCGAAACGGTATCCGTCCGGGCACACCGCGTGCACACGGGTGGAAACGAGCGTATGTTGCGCTTCCCGCGCCCGTGCGATGCACCCTGATGCCCTCCTCCGTCTACGGGCCGTGCCACCATCATGCGGGCGGTGACCGGTGATACCAGAACACGAAGACGGACCAGAGGCGATGAAGGAGCAGGGCGTGCAGCCACCGAAGGCGGCGGACGCCTCCGATGCCGGGGAGCGCCCGCACGGCGATTCCGAGTCCTCCGGAGCGCCCCGTGCCGACGGCCCCACGACGTCCACCACCGGACATCCGGCCGGCTCCACCCTGGCCTCGGCCGAGGCCGCTCTGACCGACCGCGTCTCCGGCGACGAGCCGCTGCTCCCCGCCCGGGTGCACCGCCCCTCCGACCTGATGCGGCTGCTCATCGGGGTGCTCGCGATCGCGGTCCTGTTCTCGATCGCCGCGTTCGCCCAGGGCACCACCACCGGCCTGGAGGACGACATCTCCAAGGGCACCGAACAGGCGCCCGATCTGTTGATCAAGATCGCCGGTCTGGTGTCCAGCATCGCCGTGCTGCTGGTGCCCGTCGCCTTCGCCATCGAACGCCTCATCAAACGCGACGGGCTGCGCATCGCGGACGGTGTGCTCGCGGCCGTGCTCGCCCACGGGGTGACGCTCGCCACCGACCTGTGGGTCTCGCGGTCCGCGCCCGGCACCATCCAGGACGCGCTGACCCAGCCGCAGACGGCCGGCGGTCTGACCGACCCGGTGCACGGCTACCTCGCGCCGGTCATCGCGTACATGACGGCGGTCGGGATGGCACGGCGACCGCGCTGGCGCGTGGTGCTGTGGGTGGTGCTGCTGCTCGACGCGTTCGCGATGCTGGTGGGCGGGTACACCACCCCGTTCTCGATCATCCTCACCGTGCTGATCGGCTGGACCGTGGCGTACGGGACGCTGTACGCGGTCGGCTCGCCGAACGTCCGCCCCACCGGCCAGCACCTGATGGCGGGGCTGCGGCACGTGGGCTTCCGCCCGGTCGCGGCGATGCGCACCGAGGACGCCCCGGACCACGCCGACCAGAGCGACCGGGGGCGGCGCTATCTGGTCACCCTGGAGGACGGCCCCCCGCTGGACGTCACCGTCGTCGACCGGGAACAGCAGGCCCAGGGGTTCTTCTACCGGGCCTGGCGGCGGCTCACACTGCGCGGGATCACCCAGCGGCGCTCGATCCAGTCCTTGCGCCAGGCGCTGGAGCAGGAGGCGCTGCTCGCGTACGCGGCCATCGCCGCCGGGGCGAACGCGCCCAAGCTGATCGCCACCTCGGAGCTGGGCCCCGACGCGGTGATGCTCGTCTACGAGCACATCGGCGGCCGGACGCTGGACTCGATGGAGGACGAGGAGATCACCGACGATCTGGTGCGTGGCACCTGGCGTCAGGTGAAGGCCCTCCAGTCGCGCCGGATCGCGCACCGCAGGCTGACCGGTGACGCGCTCCTGGTGGATCGCTCCGGCAGGGCGTTCGTGACGGATCTGCGCGGCGGCGAGATCGCCGCCGGTGATCTGGTGCTGCGGATGGACGTGGCCCAGTTGCTGACCACGCTGGGGCTGCGGGTGGGGGCCGAGCGGTCGGTCGCCGGGGCGCTGGCCGTGCTGGGCCCGGACGCGGTGGCGGACTGTCTGCCGCTGCTCCAGCCGATCGCGCTGAGCCGCTCCACCCGGGCGACGTTGCGCCGGATCGCCCGCGAGCGTTCGCAGCGCGAGCGGGAAGCGGTGGTGGAGGCCTCGCAGGCGGCCAAGCAGGCGAAGACGCGGGCCACCGAGGAGTCCACCGGGGGGACGCTCCCGGATCACGGCGCGGACCGGACGACCGAACAGAAGGCGGGCCCCAGGACAAGCCCCAAGGCGGAGCGCAAGTCGCTGCGCACCGAGAAGCAGGCCGAGAAGCGCGCCATGGACGACGCGCTGGAGGAGGCCCGCGAGGAGGATCTGCTCGCCCAGATCCGGCGTCAGGTGCTGCTGATCCGCCCGCAGGCCCCGGTCGAACCGGTACGCCTGGAGCGCATCAAACCGCGCACCCTGTTCAGCTTCATCGCCGGGGCCATCGCCGCGTACTTCCTGATCTCGCAGGTCACCCAGGCGAACTTCGGGGTGGTCGTGGAGCAGGCGGAGTGGGGCTGGGTGGCGGCCGCCCTCGGATTCTCGGCGCTGAGCTACGTGGCGGCGGCGATGAGCCTGCTGGGCTTCGTGCCGGAGCGGGTGCCGTTCTCGAAGACCGTGCAGGCGCAGGTGGCCGGCTCGTTCGTGAAGATCGTCGCGCCGGCCGCCATCGGGGGCGTGGCCCTGAACACCCGCTTCCTCCAGCGCGCCGGGGTGCGCCCCGGGCTCGCGGTGGCGAGCGTCGGGGCCTCGCAGCTCTTCGGGCTCGGCGCCCACATCATGCTGCTGGCGCTGTTCGGTTATCTCACCGGTACGGAGCGGACTCCGGACTCGCTGACCCCGTCCCGGACGGTGATCGCCGGTCTGCTGACGGTCGCGGTGCTGGTGCTGGTGGTGACGGCGGTCCCGTTCCTGCGGAAGTTCGTGGTCACGCGGGTGCGCTCGCTGTTCGCCGGGGTCGTGCCGCGCATGCTGGACGTGGTGCAGCGGCCGCAGAAGCTGCTGACGGGCATCAGCGGCATGCTGTTGCTGACCGGCCTGTTCGTGCTCTGCCTGGACGCCTCGATCCGGGCGTTCAGCGGCCCGGGCGTCCCCCAGCTGAGTTACGCGAGCATCGCGGTGGTCTTCCTCGCGGGGAACGCGATCGGCTCGGCGGCCCCGACGCCGGGCGGAATGGGCGCGGTCGAGGGCGCGCTCACACTGGGCCTGATCGCGGTCGGTCTGCCGGCGGAGGTCGCGGCGCCCGCGGTGCTGCTCTACCGCGTGATGACGCTGTGGCTGCCGGTGCTGCCGGGGTGGATCGCCTTCAACCAGCTCACCCGCAAGGGCGAGCTGTAGCCGGAGCCCCGGGCCGGGCGAGCAGGCCCGCCGCCGGGCCCCTGCGGGCGAGCGGGGGCCCGGCGGTGGCAGGGGCCACCGCCACCCGCATGGACCGCGCCCGGCCGCGCTCCCCGGCGCCCCGCCGCACGATGGGAGCATGAGGACTTCCCCCGCTCTGCGTGCCGCCGCCCTCGCCGCCACCGCCACCATGCTGCTGCCGCTGGCCGCCTGTTCGGACGACGGTGACGGGGAGGGGTCCACGACGCCCACCGGGGCCTCGACCGCCTCTCCGTCCTCCACCGCCGACGACCTGGCGTCCCAGCAGCTCGAATGGTCCCCGTGCCCGCCCCCGAACTCGGCCCAGGGCGGCGGCGAGTCGCCGTCGCCGCTGCCCGGCGGAGTGGTGTGGGAGTGCTCCTTCATGGACGTACCCCTCGACTACGCGGAGCCGGACGGCCGCACGATCGAACTGGCGCTGGTGCGCGCGAAGGCCAAGGAGCCGAAGCGGCGGATCGGCTCGCTGGTCTTCAACTTCGGCGGACCCGGCGCGTCCGGCGTCGCGACGCTGCCCGCGTTCGGCACCGAGTACGACAAGCTCCGCACCCGGTACGACCTGGTGAGCTTCGACCCGCGCGGGGTCGGCCGCAGCGAAGGCGTCGAGTGCGCCGACGACGCCCAGCTCGACGCCTTCTACCAGGAGGACTCCACCCCGGACGACGCGGCCGAGGAGAAGCAGTTCGTCCAGGGGCAGAAGGACTACATCGCGGACTGCGAGGAGAACTCCGGCCCCGAACTCCCCTTCGTGGGCACGACGAACGCCGCCCGCGACATGGACCTGATGCGCACGGTGCTGGGCGACGACAAGCTGCACTACTTCGGCATCTCGTACGGCACCGAGCTGGGCGGCGTCTACGCCCACCTCTTCCCCGACAAGGTCGGCCGGGCGGTCTTCGACGCGGTGGTCGACCCCACGAAGGACGCCGAGCAGTCCGCCATCGGTCAGGCCCAGGGGTTCCAGTTGGCCCTGGACAACTTCACGGAGGACTGCGCGGAGCGTGACGACTGCGCGCTGCCCGGGGCCACCCGGCAGGAGGTCGAGCAGGGCATCGCCGATCTGCTGGCCGAGCTGGAGAAGGAGCCCGTCGACGGGCTCGGCGACCGGGCGCTGACGCAGACACTGGCCACCACCGGCATCGCGTCCGCGCTGTACTCGAAGGAGACCTGGCCCCTGCTGGAGCAGGGCCTGGACGAGGCGGGCGGCGGGAACGGCGGGCTGCTCCTCGCCCTGGCCGATTCGCTGAACGGCCGCTCGGAGGACGGGCAGTACGACAACTCCAACGCCGCCAACATCTCCATCAACTGCGCGGACAGCTCGCAGCGGTTCTCCCTGGAACAGACGAAGGCGGCGCTGCCCGCGTTCCGCAAGGCGTCCCCGCTGTTCGGGGACTACCTGGGCTGGGGCCTGATGAGCTGCACCGGCTGGCCGGTGGCGGGTGCCTGGAAGACCCCGGATGTCAGCGCCCCCGGCTCCGCCCCGATCCTGGTCATCGGCAACACCGGCGACCCGGCGACCCCGTACGCGGGCGCGAAGGCGATGGTGGAGAAGCTGGGCAAGGGCGTCGGCGTCGAGCTCACCTACGAGGGCGAGGGGCACGGGGCGTACAACAGCAAGGACGCGTGTGTGCAACGGGCGGTCGACGGCTATCTGTTGAACGGTACGGTGCCGAAGTCCGGCACCGTCTGCGGCTGACTCCGGCCCACGACTCCCCTGCTGTGCACGGCGGTTAGCATGACCACACAGCTCAGCCGCCCGACGCGTCACCACCCCAGGGGAGCCGGATCATGCGTGCGCACCGTCGTGTCCAGCGGGCCGCCGTCAGGACAGGAGCAGCTCTCCTCGTGGCGGGACTGCTCGCCGGCTGCGGCCTGTTGAGAACGGAGCCGGACGTGAGTGAGCCGGCCCACGGCCGCCCGGCCGACGCCTCCGCCGCGCCCACGCCGACGGACACCGAGGACTCCCCCAGGACGCCGAGGCTGCCCTCGGCCCTCACCTCGCAGCGCCTCGACTGGAAGCGTTGCCCGGACCCGGGGGCCGGCGAGGCCCCCGGGTCCGCCTGGCGTTGCGCGAACGTGGACGTACCGCTGGACTACGCGGAGCCGTCCGGGGAGACGCTCTCCGTCGCACTGGTCCGCAAGGAGGCCCGGGACAAGGGGCGGCGGCTCGGCTCGCTGCTCTTCAACTTCGGCGGGCCCGGCGGATCCGGCGTCGGAATACTGCCGCGCTCGGCCGACGCTTACGCGAAGCTCAACTCCCGCTACGACCTGGTGAGTTTCGACCCGCGTGGCGTCGCGGCCAGTTCCGGGGTCCGGTGCCGCACCGACAAGGAGCAGGAGCAGGCCCACCGGAACGTCGACCTGACTCCGGACACGGCGGCCGAGGAGACGGCGTTCATCGAGGACGCCGCGGACTTCGGCGCCGGCTGCGAACGTCGCTCGGGCGCGATCCTGCCGCACGTCGGGACGGTCGACGCCGCCCGCGACCTGGACCTGATCCGCGAGGTCCTGGGCGACGAGAAGCTGTCCTACTTCGGCTTCTCCTACGGTACGGAGCTGGGCGGAACGTACGCGCACCTCTTCCCGCGCAAGGTGGGACGCACCGTGCTGGACGCGGTCGTCGACCCGACGGCCGACGGGACCGGGCACGCCCGCAACCAGGCCACGGGATTCCAGCGCGCCCTGGAGAACTACCTCGAGGACCGCGGCCAGGACCCGGAGGCGGGCTCCGAGCGCATCGCCCGGCTGCTGGCCCGCATCGACCGCAGCCCGCTGCCGACCGATTCGGGCCGCGAACTGAGCGAGTCGCTCGCCATCACCGGCATCGTCACCCCGCTGTACTCCGCATCGGACTGGCCCGCCCTGACGGCCGCGCTCGACGAGGCGGAGAACGCCGGAACGGGCAATGGTCTGCTCCGGCTCGCGGACTCGTACAACGGCCGGGACGAGCAGGGGCGTTACGACACCCAGAACCACGCGCAGCGGGCGATCTCCTGCGCCGACTCGGCGTCCCGTCCCACCGTCGACGAGGCCCGTGCGCTGCTGCCGGAATTCCGGAAGCTGTCACCGGTCTTCGGCCCGTTCCTGGCCTGGGACACCGCGGGCTGGTGCGCCCAGTGGCCGGTCGAGGGGGAGCACGAGACGCCGGAGACCAGCGCGCCGGGCGCGGGTCCGGTCCTGGTCGTCGGGACGACCGGCGACCCGGCGACCCCGTACGAGGGGGCGCGGCGGATGGCGGACGAGCTGGGCAAGGGCGTCGGAGTTCTGCTGACCAACAAGGGCGAGGGGCACGGGGCCTACGGCGGCAACGACTGTGTGACCTCGGCGATCGACGCCTACTTCCTGGACGGGAAGGTCCCGGAGGACGGCACGACCTGCTCGTAGGAGGGGCCCGGGAGTCCGGGCACACGGAAGGGGCCGACCCGCGCGTGCGCGGACCGGCCCCTTCCGTACGGCATCGGTACGGAATGCCCTAGTACACCGGCTTCCCGGGCTCGATCTGGTTGACCCAGCCGATCACGCCGCCGCCGACGTGCACCGCGTCGGCGAAGCCCGCGGACTTGAGGACCGCGAGGACCTCGGCGCTGCGGACGCCCGTCTTGCAGTGCAGGACGATGCGCTTGTCCTGCGGGAGGTCCTGGAGGGCGGTACCCATGAGGAACTCGTTCTTCGGGATCAGCTTCGCGCCGGGGATCGAGACGATCTCGTACTCGTTCTTCTCGCGGACGTCGATGATCTCGATCTTCTCGTCGCCGTCGATCCACTCCTTGAGCTGCTTGGGAGTGATCGTCGCGCCGAGCGCAGCCTCCTGCGCCTCCTCGGACACGACGCCGCAGAAGGCCTCGTAGTCGATGAGCTCGGTGACGGTGGGGTTCTCGCCGCAGACCGCGCAGTCGGGGTCCTTGCGGACCTTGACCTGGCGGTACTGCATCTCCAGGGCGTCGTAGATCATCAGGCGGCCGACCAGCGGGTCGCCGACCCCGGCGAGCAGCTTGATGGCCTCGGTGACCTGGATGGAGCCGACGGAGGCGCAGAGCACACCCAGTACGCCGCCTTCGGCGCAGGAGGGGACCATGCCCGGCGGCGGGGGCTCCGGGTAGAGGCAGCGGTAGCAGGGCCCGTGCTCGGACCAGAACACGGAGGCCTGGCCGTCGAAGCGGTAGATCGAGCCCCAGACGTACGGCTTGTTCAGCAGCACCGCGGCGTCGTTGACGAGATAGCGGGTGGCGAAGTTGTCCGTGCCGTCCACGATCAGGTCGTACTGCGCGAAGATCTCCATCACGTTCTCGGCTTCGAGCCGCTCTTCGTGAAGGACCACGTTGACGTACGGATTGATGCCCAGCACCGAGTCCTTGGCGGACTCGGCCTTGGACCGGCCGATGTCGGCCTGGCTGTGGATGATCTGGCGCTGCAGGTTCGACTCGTCGACCTCGTCGAACTCCACGATGCCGAGCGTGCCGACACCGGCCGCGGCCAGATACATCAGGGCCGGCGAGCCGAGGCCGCCGGCACCGACACACAGCACCTTGGCGTTCTTCAGGCGCTTCTGCCCGTCCATCCCGACATCCGGGATGATCAGGTGGCGGGAGTACCTGCGGACCTCGTCGACGGTGAGCTCAGCAGCTGGCTCGACCAGGGGTGGCAGCGACACAGGAACCTCAACAATGCAGGTGGTCGGATTCTACGTAGACCGGCTTCTTACGGTCGACTACGTACGGTTGTTCTCCCCGTAACACTGCCACGCCCCTTCTCATTCCGAGATACCAGGTCCGATCCGCGAGACGATTTCGTCCCAGTAACTGGGCAGCGCCGCGAATGGATCGCTTTGTCCGCTTCGCTCGTCGCGGTCGTTCCGGTCGTTCCGGTCCGTGAAGAAGATCGTCCCGGCGCCCTGCCAGCGGGCGATGCGCATGGCCTCCTCCAGGTGGGTGCGCGGCACCCCGTGGACGAGGTGGGCGAACCGCTCCGGTGGATAGTCGGCCGTCCACTCCGCCACCTGGGACCAGCGGTAGTCGGTCCACGGGCCCTGGAAGGTGACCAACTGGTCGGCCGCCTCCGCGTACCCGGGATACGGGTGCGTGCCGTGGCCCAGCACCAGGCGGCCCCCGTCGTCGGCGCTGTCGCTCTCCGCCAGCAGGGCGTGGAGCGTACCGGTGAGCCTGCGGACGGCCGGCAGCTCGGCCCGCTCGGCGGGGCAGCGGGCGAGGTAGAAGCCGCCGGTCCGGTACCAGTCGATGAAGGACCGGGCGTCCGCGATCAGCTCCTCGAACGGCCGCTCGCCCCAGGCCAGGTCGAGGTGGCCGAGCAGTCTCCCGCCGGAGGCCCGGACGGTGTCGTCCGGGGAGCCGCCGTGCAGGGCGCGTTCGCGGGCGTTGCGCAGCCTGCCCGCCGCCTCCAGGCAGTGCGGGTCGGGCCGGGAGCCGGGGCCGTCCGCGATGTTGAGGACGGCCCAGTGCAGCGGGGTGCCGGGGCGGGCCAGTTCGGCCCATTCGGCGGGGGCGAGCAGCGGGTGGGCGTAGCCGGGGACGCCGAAGCCGAGCTGCTCGCCGCCCGCGGTGCGGCGGGCGTCGGCGGGAGCGGTCAGATACGGCACGCCGCCTCCATCCAGATGTCCGCCAGGGACTCCTCCAGATTGATCCGGGGCCGCCAGCCGAGCCGGTCCCGCGCGGTACGGACGTCGGCCTGCTGCCAGGCGCCGCAGCCGTCGGGATACGGGGACGGAGTGGCGGCGAGGTGCTCCATGACGGACTCGGCGGAGGTGCGCGGAGCCCCGATGGGCAGGCGGGGGGGCGTGTCCAGCTCGTGGAGCGCGCCCGCGTACCCGGCGACTCGCGCCAGGACGGCGGCGGCGTCGCGGAGGCGGACGGCCCGCCCGGTGCCGATGTTGACGACGCCCTGGGCGGCGGAGAGCGAGGCTGCGTGGACGGCCCGTGCCACGTCCCGTACGTCGACGAAGTCCCGCTGCACGCCGAGACCGCTGAGCTTCAGCTCGCCGTCGCCGGACTGCATGGCCCGGCGCATCGCCTCGGCGAGCCGGCCGAGCGGGGAGCCGGCGGGGGTGCCGGGGCCGACGGGCGAGAAGACCCGCAGGACGACGGCGTCGAGTCCGGAGCCGAGGACCAGTTCGGTGGCGGCGAGCTTGCTGACGCCGTACGGGCCGCCGGGGCGCGGGACCGCGTCCTCGGCGGTGGAGGACCCGGGCTGCGAGGGCCCGTACTCCGAGGCGCAGCCGACCTGGACGAGCCGCGCCCCGCAGCCGCTGCGGCGCAGGGCCTCGCAGACGGTGGCGACGGCGACGGTGTTGTGCCGGGTGAGGTCACGGGCGCCGCCGCGCGTGGCGCCCGCGCAGTTGACGACGACTCCGGGATGGACGGCGTCGAGGAAGCGGGTGAGCGCCCCGGGGCTGCCGCCCGCGAGATCGAACCGGACGTCGGCGTCGTCGCCGCGGCCCAGAGCCGTGAGATGGACGGCCGGATCGGCGAGCAGACGGTCGGCGACGAAGCGGCCGAGGAATCCGTTGGCTCCGAGCAGCAGCACCCTCATCGCGCACCGCCTCGGTGCCGACGGCTCACTGCCGGTGCGGGGGATTGGGGCGTCATGGCGGGTTTCTCCTAGGTCATCGAGTCGGTCGTGCGGTGCTGGACGAGCCCGCGGCGTCGGCTCCGCGGGAGTGGGGCGGTGAAGCGGTGGAACGGTCGGGGTGGGGTGGCTGGTGCGGCGGTCGGTAGGCGGGTCGTGCGGTGGTTCGTGGGTGGGGCGTGCGGTGGTACGTCGGTGGGGCCGGCTCAGGTCCGGGTGTGGGCGGAGGCGCGGGAGAGCGCGAACGCCGCGTGCAGCAGGAGGCCGACGGCGGCCCCGCCGCAGGCGAGGGCGGACACGGCTCCGGTCCCGCCCGCCGAGACGAGGGCGTTCACGGGCCGGGCGAGGGGTTCGAGCCCCGGGAGCCGGGCGGCGAGGACGAGGGCCGGGGCCCCGGCCTCGACGGCGCAGGCGGCGGCGAGCGCGACGGTGCCCGGCTCGGGCAGCCCGTGCGCCGCGAGCAGCCGGGCCACGAAGAACAGGACCCCGAGGGCGGCGGCCGCGACGGGCGTGCCTCCGCCGAGGCCGATGTGGGCCAGGTACAGCAAGGGCAGCAGCGCGCCGAGAAAGAGGGCGACGGCCGTCAGAAGCAGGGGGCGCACGCCCGCACCGAACTCCTCCAGGGCGCGGCTGCCGGTCAGTTTGCGGTGGGCGTGGACGGTGAAGAGATGGATGCACCAGGCGGCCGGGGCGACAGCGGCGGCGAGACCGAGCAGCGGGGCCGGGGTGCCGTCCCACGGACCGTCCGGGCCGCCGGTCATGACCTGGGCGAGCAGTTCCTCGCCGTACACCGCGTAGCTCAGCAGCCAGCAGCCGTACATGCCGGCGCGGCCCGCTCCATCGGGGGCACGCAGAGGGCCCCGGCCCAGGCACGCCCGGAGCGCCAGGCAGGCCAGGACGGCCCCGACGGCGGTGACGAGGGCCCGTGCCCCGTCGCCCAGGACGCCCTCGGTGGCCCGGAGCACCCCGGCGGTCGCCAGGCAGGCGGCGCCCGGGAGCAGGGCGAGGAGCGTCCACGCGGCCCGCGCGTCGGTGTCGGGACCGGGGCCGGGAGGCCCGTCGGCGGCGCGCTCCCGCGTACGGGGCGGCACACGGGCGTACAGCTCCTCGGCGAGGGCGAAGACGTCCCGGTGGCGGTAGCGGGCGGCGGTGCGGTCGGTGAGGCCGTGCGCCTCCAGTCCGGCGGCGATCTCCAGGGGGCCCACGGCCCGTTCGCACAGGTCGCGGTGGTGGTGCAGGAGGGACTTCACCGGGTCGGCCGGGCCCCGGCGGACGGCGGCGCCCGACGCCCGACGCGCCGTGGTGCGGGGCCGGATCTCCGCGGGGCGTTGCGGGGCGGCAGCGGGGGTCGCCGGGTTGTCCGGACGGGTCATCGAGGGGTCTCCGTGGTCGGGGCGGCGTCCGGAGCCGGGGAAGCTCGCTTCGTTGAAGGCCGGTTCGTGGAAGGCCGGTTCGTGGAAGGCCGGTTCGTTAAAGGCCGGTTCGTTAAAGGCCGGGTGGTCACGCATCGCCGTCCCCCGCCGGTCCGGACGCGATCGCGCAGACGCCCTCGGACTCCGGCCCCCGCGTGTGCCCCGGCTCCGGTTCCCCGGGCCGGGCCGGCGGCCGGCTCCCGGCCGCGGACGCCCGGCTCGGTACGGAGGCGTCGCACTGCTCGGGGTCCGGCTGTGGACGGTGGTGCGGTCCGGGCTGGGTCCAGTGGCCGAGGAGGCGGGCTTCCGGCGGGGTGGCGAAGGGCAGCGGGTCGCCGTGGGCGTCCACGGTGTCGGCCTCGCGGCGCACCGGAGTGTGCGAGATCAGCTCCAGGTAAATGCCGTGAAATGCCGCGAGGTTCTGTTCGACGCTGAAGAGTTCGAGCGCGCGGGCCCTCGCGGCGGCCCCCAGGCGTGCTCGACGCTCGGGGTCGCGCAGCAGTGCGACGCAGGCGTCGGCGAGGGCCTTGGGGTTGCGCGGGGGCACTACCAGGCCGGTGCCGCCGACGACTTCGACGACCGCTCCCACGTCGGTGGAGACGGTGGCCCGACCGCAGAACATGGCTTCGACGAGGCTGACCGGGAAGCCCTCGACGACGCTGGACAGCACGATCACGCCGCCCGCTCCGTAGGCCTCGGCGAGGTCGGGGATTTCGGGACCGCCGATCTCCTCGAAGGTGACCGGGCTGACGCCCTCGGTCTGCGCGCCGGTGGCCTCATCCGGGAACAACTGGGCGGCCAGGGCCTCGCAGTGGGCGAGGTAGGTGGTGGCCTCGTCGCCGTCCGCCGGGGCGCCGAAGACGCGCAGCCGGACGCCGGGCTCGGCGCGGCGGACCTCGGCGAAGGCGTGGAGGAGGGCGATCAGGTCCTTGGCGGGCTCGATCCGGCCGACCCAGACCAGCGTGTCGGGACCGCCCGCGCCTTCGCCCCCGACGGCCGCGGCGAGGCGCTCGGCGGCCTCGCCGACCTGGCCGAAGCGCTCGGCCGCCATGCCCGGGTAGACCGTGCGCTGCTTGGCGGGGTCAGCTCCGCAGCGCCGCTGCCAGCGGCTGACGTGGGTGTTGGCGGGGGTGACGATCGCGGCCTGCCGGTAGACCTCGGTGGTGAGGCGGCCGTGGAATCCGGCGAGGAGGGCGCGCGCGGGTGTTCCGTACGGGGTGTCGCAGGTGGCCAGGTAGTGCGCGCGCAGCGGGACGCCGTGCTCGGTGACCAGCAGCGGCACGCCGAAGAAGCGTTTGGCCAGGAGCCCCGGGAGCGCGGCCGCTCCACCGGAGGCCGCATGGCAGAGGTCGACCGCCCCGAGGCTCTCCTGGTCGTACCAGTCCAGCGAGAGCGGTCGCAGCGCGCGTTCCAGCTCGGCGGCGAAGGCGAGGAGGTCGGGGACGGTGGCGCTCTGCACGGTGCGGCCGGCGCCCCGGGCGCGAGAGGCGGCCTCCAGGATCCGGACGGTGTCCTCGGAGCGCAGGGCGAGATGGAGTCCGCCGCGCTCGCGGGCCAGCTCGGCGAGGCCGTAGAGCCCTTCGGCGAACAGCTCCGCGCCGGGGCCCCCGACCGCCCCCGTACCGGCCTCTTCGGCGGTGCAGATCGCGGTGGCGAGGGCGGTGAGGCGGTCGGTGAACCGCCTGCGGTCGCGCCGCCCGTAGGACCGTTCGCCCCCGGTCACCAGCCGGGCCAGCAGGCCGCGTTCCCCGCTGCCGCGCAGGGTGCCGTCCTCGGGGGTCCACAGCGGCGCGGTGCGCACCCGGCTGACCCGGGGCGGCAGCCGGACCCAGCCCTGGTCCTCCTGGTGGGCGGAGCGGCTCAGGGCGAACAGGTCGAACTCGTGCTGCGGCAGCCCGCGCACCAGTCGGTCGCACCAGAGTCTGGACTCACCGGTCGCATACGGATAACCACCGTCGGTGAGCAGTCCGATCCGCACGAATACACCCCCGATCTCCCTTGTGGGCAGCCGCCGTTGAATGGCGACTTGCAGCGGGACGACCGTAAGCGGATACGTCGGTGGCGCGACGGACGGTTGTCCGTCGCGCCACCGAAAGGGGTGAACCGTCGTAACTTTCCCGCCCCGGTCGCGTTCCGTCGCGGTACAGCGGTCGCTCGTTACGGGGAGTCAGGCCCGGGCCAGCCCCTTGCGGGCCGCGCGGGCCGGGGTCAACCGGTGGGATACACCCAGGGGTTGGGCTTGCACTTGATGCCGTCGATCTCGAGGGTCTTGGTCTGCTGCTGCATGACCGGAGCCGGGGCACCGGGGGTGCGGCAGTTCACATGGTTGTTGCGCAGGCGGTGGCCGACCTCGTGGTTGATGAGCATCTGACGGTAGGGCAGCAGTTTGTCCGGGCCGAAGGTGGCGGCGCCCTGCGCCCAGCGATAGGCGTTGATCATGACGCGGTCGGTCGAGGCGGAATCACAGGAGACGTTGTCGACCGTGGTGTCGAGACCGGACTGGGCACACCAGTCGGCGGTGGTCCCGGGGCTGGCGAGCGTGATCACGAAGTCCGGGGTCCCCGACGAGATGCGCTCGAAGGTCATAGCGCCGTTGTGCGCCCAGCTCCGGTCGTCGTTGAGCGTCTTCTGCACGGCTTCGGCGAACAGGCCGGCGTCGAGGCCGAGGCCCTTCTCCACATCGACACGGTAGCGGTGCTTCTGCCCCTTTCCCGGGGCCTTCGCGAGTCCGGGCACCGCCTCGAACGTGCCGCTGGCCCTCAGGTCCGCGGCGAGCGGAAACGGCTGCGCCATTTTGTCCGCGTACGAGAGAGGTTTGACCTCGGGCTTCGCCGAGGGCTCCTTCGGGGTCGGGCGGGCGTCGGAGCGCGAGGCGTCGTCGCCCGGGCCCTGCCGCTCCACCTCGGCGGCGCGCGCGGCGGCCGCACGGTCGCCGGAGTCCTCGGCGACCTGTCCGGCCACCACGACCGCGAGCACGGTGGTCACCGCGGCGGCGGCGATGCCGGTGAACGTCCGCCCCCTGCCGCCCCGGGGCGCGGCGCGTTCGTCCGGCTCCCCGGCCTCGGGGTCGGTGTCGATGTCGGTGTCGTCCACGCCGTCCGGGGTTTCGGTCGGCGGCGCGGCGGGGGCGCCGGGCGTGGCGTCGGCGTCGAAGGCGTCGACGAACTCCCGGCGCGGGCCCGGCACCGAGGCCCCGGCGGGCGTCGGCTGCTGCGCCGCCCGGCCGTCCGCGGCGCGCTGGGCCGCGCGCTGGGCGGACACCTGGCGCGCCACGGCCTGCTGCCGGGCGGCGGCGTCCTGGGGCCCGGCGGGCCCGCCGGGATACGGCCGGGCGTCGGCGGGCCGGTTGTCCGGACCGGAGTACCGGCCCGGGTACGGGTGGGGCGGCTGGGGATGGGGGGCGTTGTGGGGCGCGGGGGCGCCGGACCCCTGGTCGTAGCGGGGCACCGGTCCGGTGCCCCAGCCGCCACCCTGCTCACGCTGTTCGGGGTGGCCGCCGCGCACCTGCGGGGCGTCGGCGGAGAACGGGCCCCGCCCGTCACCGGTCGGCGCGGGAGCGGCCCGTCTGCGCCGGCCGCCGCCGGGCGCGGGCCTCGCCGCGGCGCGCTCGCCGCCCGGTTCCGTTCCGGCCGCGTCCGGGCGGATCGCCCCGGAGCCTTTTCGACTGTGTCGTCCCACGCCCCGGATCAGCTCCCGCCGCAATCGTCCAGCAGTTCCCGGAACGCCTGGGCGACCGCCTCCGGGTACTCCATCATCGCCACGTGCCCCGCGTCGGGCAGCGTCAGCAGCCGGGCGTCGCGGAAGGCCGCGGACGCCCTGCGTGCCATCCGGTACGAGACGAGCTGGTCCCGTCCGCCGTACACGAGCTGGGTCGGTGCGAGCACCCGCTCGGCCTGGCGCCACAGTCCGTGCTGGCCGCCCAGGGTGTACGCGTCGACGATGCCCCGGGCCGAACGCGTCATCGCGTCCCAGAAGTACGGCAGCTCCAGCCGTCGCTCCATCTCGGCCACCGCGTTGCGGAAGGATTCGTCGGAGACCCGTGCCGGATCGCCGTAACAGAGTGCCATGACTCCGCGCGTCCGCTGCTCCGCCGTCCAGCCCTTCGTCAGCCGGGCGAACAGGGATGCGACTCCCGGCACCGCGAGGAGGCCGGTCGGGACGGCGGGTCGCTGCACCCGCCACTCCGGCAGGGCGGGCGAGATCAGGGTGAGGGTGCGCACCAGATCGGGGCGGACCGCGGCGACCCGGGTGGCGACGGCGCCGCCCAGCGAATTGCCGAACAGGTGGACGGGCCCCCGCTCCTCCGCGTCCAGCAGCCGGATCACCGCGCGCGCGTGTCCGGTCACCGAGTAGTCACCGTCGTCCGGCGGCGGCGAGTCCCCGAATCCGGGCAGGTCGACCGCCTCGCCGTCGACCAGGTCGGACAGCAGCGGCATCAGCGCGGACCAGTTCTGCGACGAGCCGCCGAGCCCGTGCACGTACAGCGCGGGGGGCAGTCCGGTCCGGTCGCCCGGCCGGCAGCGGACGTTCAGGCCGATCCCCGCCAGCGACACGGAGCGCAGCCGTTCGCCGTCGGCGACCCGGACGGCACTGACCGTGGGAGCCACCGCGGCGGCGGCGGCCTGGACACCCGGCAGCTCGGTCGAAGACATACGGCAATGTTACGAGACGATCACGTCCCCCTTCATGTGTTCGCCGTCACAGGTCGCATCGCGGGGCAGGCGGGTAGCTCCTACGCTTCAGGGAAGGAAGGGAGCTGCGCCATGACGGTCGACCCGAGCGACCCGGACACCTTCGAGAACGCCGAACCGGACGAGGCGGGGCCCGAGGCCCCGGAGGCCGACGCCGCCGAGCAGCGTACGGATGTCCGGCCCGAGGACGACGAACCGGCGGAGAGCGTCGATCCGGACACCGCCAATGAGGCCGATGCGGCGGAACAGCGCAGGGTGATCCCCTTGGACGAGGACGATTACCGGTAGTACGCCCCGGTTTGCTCACGACCAGGGAGAACTGTGGCTTCCACAGCCGTCCGGTCCATGAAATTCTGCGTCCGCGCCGCGCATACCCGGGTTACCCAAAAGTACGATGGCTGTACGGCGCAGCGTGCACGGACCGGCTGTGCTGGAACACATATTTGGGAGGCGGCGTGACAGCCATCGAGCAGACAGAGGCCGCGCGCCCGCGGGGTACACGCCTTCCCCGCCGCGCCCGGCGCAATCAGCTGCTGGGCGCCGCACAGGAGGTCTTCGTCGCGCAGGGCTACCACTCCGCCGCGATGGACGACATCGCCGAGCGGGCCGGAGTCAGCAAGCCGGTGCTCTACCAGCACTTCCCCGGAAAGCTGGAGCTCTACCTGGCCCTGCTCGACCAGCACTGCGAGTCCCTGCTCCAGGCCGTGCGCACGGCGCTGGCCTCCACGACGGACAACAAGCTGCGCGTCGAGGCGACGATGGACGCCTACTTCGCGTACGTGGAGGACGAGGGCGGCGCGTTCCGGCTGGTCTTCGAGTCCGACCTGACCAACGAGCCCGCCGTGCGCGAGCGGGTCGACCGGGTGTCCCTCCAGTGCGCCGAGGCCATCTCCGACGTGATCGCCGGGGACACCGGCCTGTCCAAGGACGAGTCCATGCTGCTGGCCGTGGGCCTCGGCGGCGTCTCCCAGGTGGTGGCGCGCTACTGGCTCTCCAGCCGGTCCACCATCCCCCGCGACACCGCCGTCCAGCTCCTCACCTCGCTGGCCTGGCGGGGCATCGCGGGCTTCCCGCTGCACGGCGCCGAGCAGACCTGAGCCCTCCGGCGGGGAACGGTCCGACGCCGTGTTCGCTGCGGGCGTTGCCGACCGGGCCATGAGGCCCGCTTCCGCCGGGCTAATGTGGCTGCGTACGGCGCGGTTCGCCGCGCAAGGACTGACCGTCGGAGGGACATAGCCGTGGAGGTCAAGATCGGGGTGCAGCACACGCCCCGCGAGATCGTTCTGGAGAGCGGGCTTTCCGCCGAGGACGTCGAGAGCGCGGTCGCCGCGGCACTGGGCGGCAAGGCGGAGCTGCTCAGCCTCACGGACGACAAGGGCCGCAAGGTCCTGGTGCCGGCCGACCGGATCGCGTATGTGGAGATCGGTGAGCCGACCACCCGGCGGGTGGGGTTCGGGACGCTGTAGTCCACCGGACGCGTTGATCACAGGAGCGGCCCGGCGGGGATGTCCCCGCCGGGCCGCTCCTGTGTCGTCCGCCGGTCGCTCTGCCCGTCCGTCCCGGATCCCGTACGGGTCGCAACGGTCCGCCGGAGGGTTGCTTTTCACAGGCTGGGGGTAGTACCGCCTACGACCGATTTGCCCGCCCCGCACACCCCTCGCGAGGTGATCCTCTGTGATCTGGGAATCCTTCGGCGCCGCCGTCCTCGGACTCGCCCTGTCCTGGGCGGCGCTCCGATCACTGGCCGACCGACTGCCGACCGGCCGTGCGGTATATCTCACGGGCGCGCTGGGCGCCCTGTTCGGCGCGTATCTGACGCATGCCGCGCTGGGTACCGGCCATGTCCTGACGACACTGATCGGAGCCGTGTCCGTCGGGGCGGTGACGCTGTCGCTCCTGATCCGACCACGCGGCCGCCGCCTCTCCCGGTCTGCGGCGGCGGCCCAGTAGCGAGGTGTTACGCGGCCAGTCCCAGCGCGGCCATCCGCTTGGTGTGGGCCTCGGTGATCCGGGAGAACATCCGGCCCACCTCGGCCAGGTCGAAGCCGTCCGCGACGCCGCCCACCAGCATCGTCGAGAGGGCGTCGCGGTCGGCGACCACCCGCTGGGCCTGCGACAGCGCCTCGCCCATCAGCCGGCGCGCCCACAGGGCGAGCCGTCCGCCGAGCCGCGGGTCGGCCTCGATCGCGGCGCGCACCTTCTCCACGGCGAAGTTCCCGTGGCCCGTGTCGTCGAGCACGGACAGCACCAGGGACCGGGTGTCGGTGTCGAGCCGGGCCGCGACCTCGCGGTAGAAGTCGCTCGCGATCGAGTCGCCAACGTACGCCTTGACCAGGCCCTCCAGCCAGTCGGACGGCGCCGTCTGGCGGTGGAAGTCGTCGAGCGCCTTGGCGAACGGCTCCATCGCGGCGGTGGGGTCCTCGTCCACGGCGGTGAGCCGCTGGTTGAGCTGCTCGAAGTGGTGGAACTCGGCAGCGGCCATCTTCGCCAGCTCCGCCTTGTCGCCGAGTGTCGGCGCGAGCTTCGCGTCCTCCGCCAGCCGCTCGAAGGCCGCCAGCTCTCCGTAGGCGAGGGCGCCGAGCAGGTCCACGACCGCGGCGCGGTACTGCGGGTCGGCTGCCGCGGTGGCCCAGTCCTGGGCGGCGATCCCGGTGGCTGCGGAAGCTTCGGCGGGGGTCTCAGTGGCGTGGTCAGGCGTCTCCATGAACGGAACGATAGCCCGCTCCACGCAGGGCGGAAGGGCCTGGTCAGCCGGGGACCTCATACCGTTCCGATGAATTCGTCCAACACACATGCGCGAATCCGGGGTACAGTGGTATTGCGCTTACTGAGCACTGTGCTGTGCCAGAGGCGCGCCCTTGAATGAGGATGCCCGGTCGGTGGCCCGATCGGCTCCGACCCGACAGCCCTCCACGCGGTGCGTACGACACGTACGACCGCAGCTGAGGGGCCCCCTCAGCGGCACGAGCGCTCGAGCGACGGCAGTGGTCCCGCGCCACCCGGCCCATCCAAGGCCGGATGACCAACCCCGGCACGGTACGACCCCCAGCGTTCGCCTCGGACCGCGTCTCACAGAAGAGGCAGCACCCTGACTACGTTCCGCGACCTCGGTATTCTTTCCGAGACGGCCGAAGCCCTTGAGGCTGTCGGCATCACATCCCCCTTCCCCATCCAGGAGATGACGCTCCCCGTAGCGCTCTCCGGCTCCGACGTCATCGGCCAGGCCAAGACCGGCACCGGCAAGACGCTCGGCTTCGGTCTTCCGCTCCTGGAGCGTGTGACCGTCCCCGCCGACGTCGAGGCGGGCCGCGCCAAGCCCGAGCAGCTGACCGACGCGCCGCAGGCGCTCGTCGTCGTCCCCACCCGCGAGCTGTGCCAGCAGGTCACCAACGACCTGCTCACGGCCGGCAAGGTCCGTAACGTCCGCGTTCTCGCGATCTACGGCGGCCGGGCGTACGAGCCCCAGGTCGAGGCCCTCAAGAAGGGCGTCGACGTGATCGTCGGCACCCCGGGCCGTCTCCTGGACCTGGCGGGCCAGCGCAAGCTCGACCTCTCCCACATCCGCGGGCTCGTCCTCGACGAGGCCGACGAGATGCTGGACCTGGGCTTCCTGCCCGACGTCGAACGCATCATCACGATGCTGCCGCCCAAGCGTCAGACGATGCTGTTCTCGGCCACCATGCCCGGTGCCGTCATCAGCCTCGCGCGCCGCTACATGTCGCAGCCGACGCACATCAACGCCACGTCGCCCGACGACGAGGGCACGACCGTGAAGAACACGGTCCAGCACGTCTACCGCGCCCACAACATGGACAAGCCGGAGCTGCTCTCCCGCATCCTCCAGGCCGACGGCCGCGGGCTCGCGATGGTCTTCTGCCGTACGAAGCGCACGGCGGCCGACATCGCCGAGCAGCTGGAGAAGCGCGGCTTCGCCTCCGGCGCGGTCCACGGCGACCTCGGCCAGGGCGCCCGCGAGCAGGCGCTGCGCGCCTTCCGCAACGGCAAGGTCGACGTGCTGGTCTGCACCGACGTCGCCGCGCGCGGTATCGACGTCGAGGGTGTGACCCACGTCGTCAACTACCAGTCGCCGGAGGACGAGAAGACCTACCTCCACCGCATCGGCCGCACCGGCCGCGCGGGCGCCAAGGGCATCGCGATCACGCTGGTGGACTGGGACGACATCCCGCGCTGGCAGCTGATCAACAAGGCCTTGGACCTGAAGTTCCCGGACCCGCCCGAGACGTACTCCACCTCGCCGCACCTCTTCGAGGATCTCGGCATCCCGGCGGGCACCAAGGGTGTGCTGCCGCGCGCCGAGCGGACCCGTGCCGGTCTGCGGGCGGAGGAGGTCGAGGACCTCGGCGAGACCGGCGGCCGCGGCCGCAAGGCCGCCGCACCGGCCCCGGCCCGTGAGGAGCGCGAGCCCCGCACCCGTACGCCGCGTCAGCGCCGCCGCACCCGTGGCGGCTCCGCGGCGGAGGAGGCCTCCGCGACGGTGCCCGCACCGGCCAAGGAGACCTCCCCGGTCGCCGCGGTCGCACCGGCCGGCGCCGAGGCCGAGGCGTCCGACGACGCACCGCGTACGCCGCGTCGTCGCCGCCGTACCCGCGTCAGCGCCCCTGAGGCCGTCACCGAGGCGGCCGTGGCGGTCGCCGAGGCTCCGGTGGTTCCCGCTCCGGTGGCCGAGGCCGCGCCCGTGATCGAGGCCGCACCGGTGGCCGAGCCGGTCGCGGAGGCCGAGCCGGAGACCAAGCCGCGCCGCCGTCGCAGCCGCGCCGCCGTGAAGCCGGTGGCCGAGGAGACGGCTTCGCCCGTCGCCGCGGCTCCGGCCACGCCGGCCCCGGCCGAGTTCCAGACCGTGGCCGTCGCCGCGGGCGTCACGGAGCCGGTCGCCGAGCCGAAGGCGCTCAAGCCGCGCCGCCGCACCCGGATCGTGAAGCCGGCCGACGAGGTCGACTTCCAGATCGCCCCGGCCGCCGAGCCTGAGCCGGAGGTGAAGACGCGTCGTCGTCCGGCCCGCGCCACGACGAAGGCCACGTCGGAGCCGAGGACCACGGCCGCGTCGGCCGAGCCGAAGGCCCGGGCGACCAGGACGACGAAGTCCCGGGCGAAGGCGGAGCCGGAGAAGACCACGGAGACCACGGAGACCACGGAGAAGGTCACCGCGAAGGTCGCCACGAAGGCCTCGGCGAAGAAGGCCACCGCGAAGGTGGTCGCCTCCGAGCAGCCCGCCGTCGAGGCCCCGGCCGTCGAGGCGGACGCCAAGCCGCGCCGCCGCCGTGCCACCCGCAGCGTCACCTCGACCGCGACCCAGGAGGCCGCAGTGGTCTCCGAGGCCGAGGCCGTGGTGAGCGAGGCCGCCGAGGCGGACGCCAAGCCGCGCCGCCGTCGCGCCACCCGCCCGGCGGGCCAGGCGTCGGCGACGACGACCGAGAGCTGACGCTCACGGCGACCCAGCACCACCTACGGCTCCGGCCCCCGCACACGCGGGGGCCGGAGCCGTTTCCGCTGCCCCGTGCCGCCGTGAGGGGCTCCCGGCGCTCGCGCCGGATGAGCTGCCCGGTGAGGCGTGGACGCGTGCGACGGGGATAGCCTCGTCGCATGAGCCGCCCGCCCACCTTCGCCCCGCCGCCCTGCGCCCGCGCCCGTGTCCTGGAGACCGAGCGCGGCGACTTCGCCGTCCTGGACGCCGTACCGCGTACCCCCGAACGGGCCACCGCCCTGCTGCTGCCCGGATACACCGGCAGCAAGGAGGACTTCATCGCGCTGCTGGAGCCGCTGTGCGCGGCGGGCTACCGAGTGGTCGCGGTGGACGGCCGGGGGCAGTACGCATCGAAGGGGACGGGCCGCCAGGAGCATTACGCCCAGGCCGAGTTGGCCCTCGATGTGCTGGCCCAGGCGGCGGCCCTGGGCGGCGGGGAGGGTCGGCTGCATCTGCTCGGGCACTCGCTCGGCGGTCAGATCGCCCGCGCCGCCGTGCTGCTGGACGCCACCCCGTTCCGCTCGCTGACGTTGATGTCCTCGGGGCCCGCTGAGGTCGTCGCGGCCCAGCGGGACAAGGTGAAGATGCTGAGCGACGCGTTGTCCGTGCTGTCCATGGACGAGGTGTGGGAGGCGATGCGGGCGCTCGATCCGCCGCAGGACGCGGACACCGGCGACGGTGCGGACATGCGCCACCGCTGGCTCGCCCACGACCCGGCCCAGTTGATCGCCACCGGGGCCCAGCTGGCCGCCGAACCGGACCGGGTGGACGAGCTGGCCGCCGTCGGCCTGCCCGTCCACGTGCTGTCCGGGGAGCGCGACGACGTGTGGCCGGTGGAGCTGTTCGACTCCATGGCGCGGCGTCTCGGCGCCCGCCGCACCACGATCGCGGGCGCCGAGCACTCCCCCAACACCGCCCGCCCGTCGGAGACGGCGAAGGCGCTGGCCGCTTTCTGGGACGGTCTGCCGGCCGTCTGACGCGCCGGCGGCGCCCCCCGCCGCGTCCCGCCGACCGCCGGAGGCGCCGCCACCGGCCGCCCCGCTTCCGTCAGTACTGCGACTGCAGGTGCTGCCAGAAGCCGTCCCGGAGCGCCCGTCGCAGGTGCGCGTGGCCGCGCAGCGAGTGCTGGAGCAGGCGTTCCGCCTCCACCAGCAGGTCCTGGTCGACGGAGCCCGGCAGATAGGGGTGGCCGGGCAGCAGGTCGGCCAGGGACTCCCGGCCGCGCGCGGCGAGCCAGGCGGCGGCGATCTGTGCGCCGACGAAGCGGACGTCCTCCCGGGAGGGGGCGGGGCTGTCGTCCTCGTACGTGGTGACGGGCCGCCGTGTGACGTAGGGGCGGCAGAAGTCGAGCTCGAAGGTGCGCTGGCTGTCGACCTCCCAGAGCAGCGGTTCGGCCTGGTTGCGTCCTTCGGCGGCCTCGATGCCCCAGAGGTGCACACGCGCCCCGTAGCCCTGAGCGGCCTCGACCGCCGAGACCAGGTCCTCGTCACCGCCGACGAGCGCCGCGTCGCTGATGGCGCGGTGCCGGGCGAGGGATTCGAGGTCGGTGCGGATGAGCGAGTCGACGCCCTTCTGCTGGTTGTTGGCGTTGAGGTTGCCGAGCCGCACCTTGACGTCGGGGAGTTCGGCGATGGCCTGCTGCTCGGTGGTGTGGATGCGGCGGCGGGCCCCGTCGTACCAGTAGACGCGCAGCAGCCTGCTGTCCGCGAAGATCGTGCGGGCCTTGTCGATGAAGGCCTCGATCAGCCCTTCGGCGTCGAGGTCGAAGGAGCGCCGGTCCTCGGTCCCGGTGACGAGCAGCCCGGCCGCGGCGTACACATAGCCGGCGTCCACGAAGATGGCGTGCGTCGACGGGGTCTTGGAGACCTCGATGAGCATGCGCTGGAGCAGCTCGTTGGTGCGGTCCAGGCGGGCGCCGAGACCGGCTCCGTCGATGGACCGCGGGTCCGCCTCGTTCATGCGAACCTCATGGTCTGTGGTGATGTGACTACCGACGGGTACTTAGACATCCAAAAAATTTCCTTAGCGTAGGGAATGTTTGCTGGAGGCAATGCGTTGTCACCCACGTGGAACGCGAGGGAAGCCTCGCGTTCCCAGTCTTGCCGGTGGGACGCCCCACCGGTGCCAGCAGTTCTCCAGCAGGAGGATCAGACGAAGGGAAGCCCTATGCGCTTCGAGATCATGCGACTCGACGACGTCGACGGTACCGCCGTGGACAGCACCGTCGTGGACGCCGCCTCCGTCAACCGGATCGTGCAGCAGGCCGCAGCGACGGGCCGGCGCCTCTACATCCGGCCGGCCGACGGCTCGGCTTCGTAACGCTCATGGGCTCATGACGCCTGACGAGGCCGCGCGCCTCATCGCATTGCGCCGCTAAAGACGAAGCGCCCCCGCACGGAACGTCCGTGCGGGGGCGCTGTGGTGCGTGGGAGGGGTCAGGAGGTCCGGATGACCTGGGTGACGCCGTTGATGATCTGCTGGACGGCGATGGCGGAGAGCATCATGCCGGCGAGCCGGGTCACCAGGACCACGCCGCCGTCCTTGATCACGCGGATGATGACCAGCGAGTAGCGCATGGCCAGCCAGAGCACCACGTGCATGGCGACGATCGCGGACCACACCGAGAGCTGGCCGCCCACGCCGTCGGCGTGCTGCACCGCGAGGATGACCGAGACGATCGCGCCGGGCCCGGCCAGCAGCGGCATGCCCAGCGGTACGAGCGCCACGTTGACGTCCTTCGTCTGCGTCGGCTCGTCCGTCTTGCCGGTGAGCAGGTCGAGCGCGATGAGCAGCAGCAGGAGTCCGCCCGCGATCATCAGGGCGGGCACGGAGACATGCAGATAGTCGAGGATCTGCTGACCGAGCAGACCGAAGACGGCGATCACGCCGAACGCGACCATGACCGCCTGGAGCGCCATCCTGCGCTGCACCTTGGCGGGGCGGCCCGCGGTGAGCGCGAGGAAGATCGGCGTGATCCCGGGCGGGTCCATGATCACAAATAGGGTGAGAAAAAGGGATCCGAAGACAGCGACGTCGAACACAGTGAGCCTTGCGAGAGAAGAGCGGGCGGTAAGGGGGGCGCGGGGTCCGGGCGGTGGTCGGCGCCCGGTCGGGCACGCGGCGGTACGCACAGGGGCGCGCGGGAAGTGCGGAAGGTGGTGCGGTGAGAGTGGGCGGGGCCCAGGAGCTGTCCGGGCGTGACCCGGCAGAGCCGCCTAGCGGAGACCGGCTCCGCCGGCGCCCGGCACCGGGAAGGCTCCCGTGGCGCGCCGGGTGATCTCGCCGTAGATCTCGGGATCGGTGGTGCACGCGCCGAGCTCGACGGATTTCCGGGTGCCGTGGTAGTCGCTGGAGCCGGTCGTGAGCAGCCCCAGTTCGCGGGCGAGGCCGCGCAGCCGGGCCCGGGTCGGCCCGTCGTGGTCCATGTGGTCGACCTCGACGCCGTCGAGGCCGGCTTCGGCGAGGGCGGCGATCGTGGACTCGGGGACCACCGCGCCGCGTTTCACGGCGGCCGGGTGGGCGAAGACGGTGACCCCGCCCGCCGCCTTCACCAGGCGGATCGCCTCGAAGGGGTCGAACTCGTGCTTCTCCGCGTACGCCCTGCCGCCGGTACCCAGCCAGTCGGGCGTGAAGGCGTCCGAGACCGTGGGTACGACGCCGAGTTCGACGAGGGCCGCGGCGACGTGCGGGCGACCGACCGAACCGTCCCCGGCGATGCGGGCGACCTGCTCCCAGGTGATGGGGACGTCGAGGGCGCGGAGCTTGCGGACCATCTCCTGGGCGCGCGGCACCCGGTCGTCGCGGACGAGTTCCCGGGCACGCTCCAGCTCCGCGTCGGCGGGGTCGAAGAGGTAGGCCAGCATGTGCAGGCCCACGCCGTCGACGCGGCAGGAGAGCTCGGCGCCGGTGACGAGGGTGAGCCCCTCGGGCAGCGCGTCGATGGCCTGCTTGTGGCCGCCCACGGTGTCGTGGTCGGTGAGCGCGACGACGTCCAGCCCCGCGGCGGCCGCGTTCGCGACCAGTTCGGCGGGGGTGTCCGTGCCGTCCGACGCGGTGGAGTGGGTGTGCAGGTCGATGCGCACGACGCTTGACTCCAGGGCTCGCGGGCGGACGGGGGACCGCTCAAGGATAACCGCCGCGCGTCCGGCCTCCGGCCGCCCACGGCCGGGCTCCCGGCCCGCGCCGGAGCCGCGCTCGCCGCCGCTACCGTTCGCCCGTCGCCTGCCGGGGCGGCGCCTCGGGGACGGTGAGCAGGCGGGGGGTGAGCGCTCCGCAGGGGAGGAGATCCACCTCTCCCCCGGCGTCCCGCAGGTCGGTGAGGACCAGCTCGTCGTACATCAGCAGCCCCGACTGCTCGGGCCACAGGATCGCCCACAGCCACAGCCCCCGTGCCTCGCCCGCGAAGACGGCGCGGTCCGACGGAGCGTTCCTGACGTGCCAGAGGGGGGTGGGGCGGCCGGCGGCGTGGACCTTGGCGTCGGGGGCGGAGTCGACGTCCAGGTGGCGGCCGGGGTCCGGGCCGTCGATCCCGGCGTACCGTGCGCCGAGCCCTACGCCCAGTTCCTCGGCGACCAGCAGCAGTTCGCCCATCCCGCCCAGCGGTCCGGGCCCGGAGCAGGCCACGGCGCTCGCGCGGCCGCCGCTGCGGTCGTCGCCCGCGCTGGCTACCCCGGTGAACAGCCAGCCCACGGGGAGCGGCCAGGGCATCCAGACGGGAACCTGAGCGCGGTGCACCACGACGCCGAGACCTTCGACGCTCGGCGGGATGACCGGCTGCATCGGGTGGACCTGGCCGTGCACGGAGCACTGCCAGGCGTCGGCGAAGAGACCGGGCGCCCTGACCCGGCCACCGCACTTCGGGCAACTGGGTTCGCCCCTCATAGAGACCAACCGTCCTCCCCGCCGGTCCTCGCGTCAAGGACGATCACCCGTCCGCAGCGTGGCTCGGGCCGGGCGAGTGTCACAGCGGGAGCCCGTCCCCGTCCGGCTGCGAGTCAGCGGCCGGTCAGATCACCCACGAAGACGAGCGATGAGGCCGAACCCGCGGATTCTTCGCGCTAGTCCAGGACTACGGAGGTGCGCAGCGGGTCGCGCAGGTCCGTACCGTGCGTCAGCCACCGCTCCTGGAGCTCCTGCGCGCCGCGCACCCGCTTCCAGGCGGCCTCGTTGTGCGTCATCGGCAGCAGCGGCAGGAAGCGCACCGGGTCCATCGGCTCGTCCAGCTCCAGGTCCTCCACCAGACCACCGGACTCCGCGACCAGGACCGAGGTGAACGGCGCCCCGGTCCACAGCGGCTCCCCCAGGTCCAGCGAGGCTCCGGCGGCCACGATCAACCCCTCGACCTGCGGGGACGCGGCCAGCACGGCGAGCGGGCGCAGCACCTGGTCGGTGTCGGCGATTCCGCCCCGTACGGAGAGGATCAACTCGGCGCGGGGGCCCTTCACCGGGTCGGCGAGCGGGGAGGTGGGGTCGGCCATCGGCTGACCGGACATGCCGAGCGTCGCGTAGCGCACCACGTCGCCGTCGAGGAAGCGCAGCACCTCGATGCGGTCGGTGCCCAGGAACGTCACGTCGGCGCGGGCGTCCGGTTCCCCGAGGGCGGAGATGAGCCGGGCCTCGACCAGAGCGAGAATTTCTGCCATCCCGCGAGCATAGATCGCGTAGGGAACGGGCAAAGTACGGGATTGGGCCTTGGGCGGCTGATAGCCTGGCCGCCGGTCGGGACAGCACGCAGAAGCGTCGCTCTTCTTCGTCCCGACGACATGTCGTCCCCCACGGGGGACCGGCCGGAGGAGGTGGGGACTGCTATGGATCCAAGTCGACCGTGCAGTACCAACCGCTCTTCCGCGCCTCGTATTTCCCGTTGATCCGACGCCTAGTCGGTCGCCCGGTGCCGACATCGCCGTCGTGTCCGGATGACTCCTCGACAGCAGTTCGCGCGACGGAAGAGCCCTTCGTTTTTGCCTGTCTGTAGCGAACGCCGTCATCGCGCCCGCGCGGTGCCGCCCGCTTTGCGGACGTGAGCACACGTCCTCGTTCCGGGCTGTTCCACGCCCTCGCCGACGGCCCTCCGTGAAGGAGCCAGCCATGTCGATGATCCGTGACCTGCGCGCCGCCGTGCGCCCGTCCCTGCGCCCGTCCCTCCGTAAGAACAGCGCCCCCTACAGCGCGTACGACACCACCCGCGACCCGTCCGCCTCCAGCGCCGTCGTCGACTGCGCCGTCTACCGCGACGGCCGCCGGCTGGCGACGCCCACGGCCCCGACCCCGCACGAGGCGATGCTCCAGGTGCGGGAGGAGGGCGGCTTCGCGTGGATCGGTCTGCACGAGCCGACCGAGGCCGAGTTCGCGGGCATCGCCCGGGAGTTCGGGCTGCACCCGCTGGCCGTCGAGGACGCCGTCCACGCCCACCAGCGGCCCAAGCTGGAGCGCTACGACGACACGCTGTTCACCGTCTTCAAGACGATCCACTACGTGGAGCACGCCGAACTGACCGCGACCAGCGAGGTCGTGGAGACCGGCGAGGTGATGTGCTTCACCGGGCGGGACTTCGTCATCACCGTCCGGCACGGCGGCCAGGGCTCCCTGCGCGCGCTGCGCCACCGCCTCCAGGACGATCCGGAGCTGCTCGCCAAGGGCCCCTCCGCCGTGCTGCACGCCATCGCCGACCACGTGGTCGACGGGTACATCGCGGTGGCCGAGGCGGTGCAGGACGACATCGACGAGGTGGAGATCGATGTCTTCTCCACCCCGGCCAAGGGCAGTCCGCGCGGTTCGGACGCGGGCCGCATCTACCAGCTCAAGCGCGAGGTGCTGGAGTTCAAGCGGGCCGTCTCGCCGCTGCTGCGGCCGATGCAGCTGCTGAGCGAGCGCCCGATGCGGCTGATCGACCCCGACATCCAGAAGTACTTCCGCGACGTCGCCGACCACCTCGCTCGGGTCCAGGAAGAGGTCCTCGGCTTCGACGAACTGCTGAACTCGATCCTCCAGGCGAATCTGGCGCAGGCGACCGTCACGCAGAACGAGGACATGCGCAAGATCACCTCCTGGGCGGCGATCATCGCCGTGCCGACGATGATCTGCGGTGTCTACGGCATGAACTTCGACCACATGCCCGAGCTCCAGTGGAAGTACGGCTATCCGCTGGTGCTCGGCGTCATCGGGGTGGTCTGTTTCTCCATCCACCGCATCCTCAAGCGCAACGGCTGGCTCTGAGCCCCGCGCCGGTCGCTGAGTAAGCTCGCGCCCATGACTGACGCCGCCGCACCCGATGCCGCCGCCGACCTGCTGGAGAGGGCCCTCGTCGAGGAGGCCACGAAGAAGTCCGGTCTCGTCTGGGTGCGGGGCGACGGGCCGGCCCGTGCCGTCTGGCACGTGTGGCACGACGGCGCGGCGCACCTGGTCGGCGGCGGCCCCGGCGAGCAGCCGCTGCCCGAGGGCCTGGCCGACGGCGGCCGCGCCGGGGTGACCGTACGGAGCAAGGACAAGGGCGGCCGGATCGTCGCCTGGAGTGCGGTGTGCCGTTTCCTCCCGCCGCGCTCCGAGGAGTGGGAGGCGGCGGTCGCCGAGCTGAAGGGCAAGCGGCTGAACGCGCCGGACGCCGAGTCGATGACGGAGCGGTGGGCGCGCGAGTGCACCGTGGTGCGGCTGACGCCCGACACCGTCAGCACCGCGCTGCCGGACACCTCGCTGGCGGCCGTTCCGCTGCCGACCGGGGCCACCACCCGTCGGCCGGCCCCGGCGGCGCTCCCCCGGCTACTGCTGAAGCGTCGCGGGAAGCGCTGAGCCGGGGCACGCGGTCCGGGTCGCTCAGCCGGAGGACTTGGGGAGCTGGCCGCCGTAGTCGACGGTGTCGTCCTCCTGGGGCGCCTCCAGCGGGAAGGCCTGCCCCCAGTCGGCCAGCGTGACCGTGCCCCCGCCGCCGCCCCGGGCCACCCGGACCGGGTACGGCTGGTCCTCCAGCGACACGTCGAACGCCCCGCCCTCGCCCTTGCCGCCCAGGATCTGGATGGTGCGCTGCCCGGCGACCGTGTCCCGGCCGCCCTTGCTGATCTTTCCGTTCAGCGCGAGGAGCCCGTCGAGCAGGACCTTCTTGTCCGTGAAGCCGCGCAGCTGACGGTAGCTGGGGTCACCTTCGGGGACCTTCACGTACTTGCCGCCCAGCTTGTCGGCGGCCGCCACGTCGGAGGACCCGCCCTCGCCGCCACCGCTCTCCTCGTGGGTCCAGAACTCCGCGGGCGCCTTCAGGTAGAGCTCGTCGTCCACCCGCAGCAGGGCGAAGCTCTGCTTCTTGGAGGTCACCGAGCCCATGCCGCCCTCGGCGTTGAGCCTCATCTCCAGCCGGTAGGTGCCGCCCTTGCTGACGAGCGTGCCCGACAGCCGTACGGCGCTCGCCGCCTCGGCCGCCGCTCTGGCCTTCTCGTCGATCTCGGTGGCGGAGAGTCTGGCGACGCCGTTGGTCCCCTTGTCCGGGTCCTCCTCCGTGCCGCAGGCGGCCAGGGCCGCGGTGAGCCCTCCGCACAGCACGAGAGCGAGGGCGGTCCGGCGATGGTTCCGCACGGCCGGGGCGAAAGAGGTCACGGGCGCACTGCCTCTCAACGGCGATCGGGGGTGGCAGACGGCAGCGTACCCGGGAGGCGCGTGCCTCCCGGCAGCCAGCCGTACGGACCGGTCCGCCGGGGCGCGGTGCGGGGTTAAGGGCTAGCCTGATCCCGGCGTACCGGCGAAATCCGCTGGCCGGCGGTGTCGGGCCGGGACGGCCGGGCGAGGGCCGTCCCGCGGAACATGACGACACGGTGGACACGGACGGACGAAGGAGGCCGAGGATGGCGGCGGTCACCCCCAGGGTCTTCGTCTCGCATCTGTCCGGCGTACCCGTTTTTGACCCGAACGGGGACCAGGTCGGCCGGGTCCGTGATCTGGTGGCGATGCTGCGGGTCGGCGGACGCCCGCCGCGCATCCTGGGCCTGGTGGTCGAGGTGATCAGCCGCCGGCGGATCTTCCTGCCGATGACCCGGGTGACGGGCGTCGAGTCCGGCCAGGTCATCACGACCGGCGTCGTCAACATGCGGCGCTTCGAACAGCGGCCCACCGAACGTCTCGTCCTCGGCGAGTTCCTGGACCGGCGGGTGCGGCTGGTGGAGGGCCACGTCCAGGACGGTGAGGAGGTCACCGTCCTGGACGTGGCCATCCAGCAGCTGCCGGCCCGCCGCGACTGGGAGATCGACAAGTACTTCGTCCGCAAGGGGCGCGGCGGGGCGCTGCGCCGCAAGGGCGAGACCCTGACGGTGGAGTGGTCGGCGGTCAGCGGTTTCTCGCTGGACGAGCACGGCCAGGGTGCGGAGAGTCTGGTCGCCACGTTCGAGCGGCTGCGGCCCACCGATGTGGCGAACGCCCTGCACCACCTCTCGCCGAAGCGGCGGGCGGAGGTCGCCGCCGCCCTGGACGACGACCGGCTCGCCGACGTCCTGGAGGAGCTGCCCGAGGACGACCAGGTGGAGATCATCGGCAAGCTCGCGGAGGAGCGGGCCGCCGACGTCCTGGAGGCGATGGACCCCGACGACGCGGCCGACCTGCTCTCCGAGCTGCCGGAGGAGGACAAGGAGCGGCTGCTGGCGCTGATGCGGCCGGACGACGCCGCCGATGTCCGCCGTCTGATGTCGTACGAGGAGCGGACGGCGGGCGGTCTGATGACGACCGAGCCGATCGTGCTGCTGCCCGACGCCACGGTGGCCGACGCGCTGGCCCGGGTGCGGCAGGCGGACCTGTCCCCGGCGCTCGCCGCGCAGGTGTACGTGTGCCGCTCCCCCGACGACACCCCGACCGGGAAGTACCTGGGCACGGTGCACTTCCAGCGGCTGCTGCGCGACCCGCCGTTCACCCTGGTCAGCTCGATCGTCGACAGCGACCTGGTGCCGCTGTCGCCGGACACCCCGCTGCCGACGGTCACCAGCTACCTGGCCGCGTACAACATGGTCTCGGTGCCCGTCGTGGACGAGACCGGTTCGCTGCTGGGCGCGGTGACCGTGGACGACGTCCTGGACCACCTGCTGCCGGACGACTGGCGCGAGACGGATCTGCACGGGGAGGAGGGGATCGGCCATGGCGGGTGACGATCGGGCGAAGGCGGTGTCGACCGGCGCCTCGGGCCTGGTGCGGCCCCCGCGCACCCGGCTGGACCAGCCGAAGGACCCGCGCCGGCGGCTGTTGCCGGAGTACGACCCGGAGGCGTTCGGCCGGTTCTCGGAGCGGATCGCGCGGTTCCTGGGGACCGGGCGGTTCATCGTCTGGATGACTCTGATCATCATCATCTGGGTGCTGTGGAACATCTTCGCGCCCAAGGACCTGCGCTTCGACCAGTACCCGTTCATCTTCCTGACGCTGATGCTGTCGCTCCAGGCCTCCTACGCCGCGCCGCTGATCCTCCTCGCGCAGAACCGGCAGGACGACCGCGACCGGGTCACGCACGAGCAGGACCGGAAGCAGAACGAGCGCTCCATCGCCGACACCGAGTACCTGACGCGGGAGATCGCGGCCCTGCGCATGGGCCTGGGCGAGGTCGCCACCCGGGACTGGATCCGCTCGGAACTCCAGGACATGGTGAGGGACATGGAGGACCGGCAGGTGCTGTCCCCGGCCGAGAGTGACGAAGGCGACCGCTGAAGGGCTACCCGCCCGTAGCCCTCCGCGCCGTAACATCGTCGGTATGGCTACGGAAGACGCGGTGCTTGAGGCACTGGCGACAGTGAACGACCCGGAGATCCACCGCCCGATCACCGAGCTGGGCATGGTGAAATCGGTCGAGATCGATCCTGACGGTGTAGTCGCTGTCACGGTGTATCTCACGGTCTCCGGTTGTCCGATGCGCGAGACGATCACCCGGAACGTGACCGAGGCGGTCGCCCGGGTCGAGGGCGTCTCGCGGGTCGAGGTGACCCTCGACGTCATGAGCGACGAACAGCGCAAGGACCTGGCGAGCTCGCTGCGCGGCGGCACCGCCGAGCGGGAGGTGCCGTTCGCCCAGCCCGGCTCGCTGACCCGGGTGTACGCGGTCGCCTCCGGCAAGGGCGGCGTCGGCAAGTCCTCGGTGACGGTGAACCTCGCCGCGGCGATGGCGGCCGACGGACTGAAGGTCGGCGTCGTGGACGCGGACATCTACGGGCACAGCGTGCCCCGGATGCTCGGCGCGGACGGCAAGCCCACCCAGGTCGAGAACATGATCATGCCGCCGTCCGCGCACGGCGTGAAGGTCATCTCCATCGGCATGTTCACCCCGGGCAACGCGCCCGTGGTCTGGCGCGGTCCGATGCTGCACCGGGCGCTCCAGCAGTTCCTCGCCGATGTGTACTGGGGCGACCTGGACGTCCTGCTGCTGGACCTGCCGCCGGGCACCGGCGACATCGCGATCTCGGTCGCGCAGCTCGTGCCGAACGCGGAGATCCTGGTCGTCACGACTCCGCAGCAGGCGGCGGCCGAGGTGGCCGAGCGGGCCGGCTCGATCGCCGTACAGACCCACCAGAAGATCGTCGGCGTGGTGGAGAACATGTCGGGCATGCCGTGCCCGCACTGCGACGAGATGGTCGACGTGTTCGGCTCGGGCGGCGGCGCACGGGTCGCCGAGGGGCTGACCCGCACGGTCGGCGCCGAGGTGCCGGTGCTCGGCTCGATCCCGATCGACGTACGGCTGCGCGAGGGCGGCGACGAGGGCAAGCCGGTCGTCCTGTCGGACCCCGACTCCCCGGCGGGCAGCGCGCTGCGCTCGATCGCGGAGAAGCTGGGCGGCCGTCAGCGCGGTCTGTCGGGCATGTCGCTGGGCATCACCCCGCGCAACAAGTTCTGACGTTCGTCGCGGCAGCACAGGGCGGGCCGGTGGTCATCCGGCCCGCCCTGTCGCGTTGCTACGCGTACGTCCCGATGTCCTTGATGGCCGCGAAGCCGAGGCCGTACGCGCTCATCCCGCGTCCGTACGCCCCGATGTGCACGCCCTCGTGGGCGGATCCGGCGAGGATCCAGCCGAACTCGGACTCGCGGTAGTGGAACTCCACCGGCACGCCGTCCACCGGGAGGGAGAGCGTCGACCAGGGCGCGCTGCCGAGGTCGTCGGCGAGGGTGAACGCCGTCTCGGTCTGCTGGTCCAGCCAGTCGTCGCGCAGGGTGTGGTCCATCTGGGGCGGCCAGGTGTACGCCAGCAGGCCGGAGCCCGCGAGCCAGGCCGCCGAGGACACCGTGGTGGCGTCCAGCACGCCCGTACCGTCACCGCTGCGTCTCACCGGGCTCGCCGCCACGGTGATCACCGCCGCGAACCTCTCCTTGTCGGTGGAGCCGTCCGACTTCACCGACGGCTCGTCGCCGTGCCCGGTCGCGCCGTGCTGGACCGTGCCGTCCGCCGCGACGCCGACCTGCATCAGCCAGCGCGGGCCGGTGAAGGCCTCGTCCAGGCCGTACCAGGGGAAGGTCGCGTCCCGGTAGCCGTCGACGGTACGCCGCTTCGCCGGCCCTTCCTCCGCCGTGGCCGTGCCCGGGACACCGTCCGTATCAATCCGACTCGTCGTCTCCATCTGCGCGGCCGCCTCCTCGATCAGTCATGATCCGGAGCGGCCCGCCCCCCGCGGGCTTGGGCATCCTCGCAACCGGACAGATGGAGAATAGCCATACGGTCCGGACGAGTCGGGATTGACCAGGGGTCAGGTGGCGTCCGCATCGAACGGCGGGCGCTCGGGCTGCGTCTGCTGCGGGGTCTTCTTCAGCAGGTCAGGGGCGGTGTCGCCGGTTTTGGTGAGGCTGGTCACCGCACCGTCCGCCGAGCCGTTCGCCGCACTGTTGGCGGTATCGGACGTCGTCGGGGTGCGCCCGTTGACCGCGTCGGTGACGTCGGAGATCTCCTTGCGCAGGTCGAAGCTCTCGCGGATCTCCTTCAGCCCCAGGTCGTCGTTGCCGTCCATCAGCTGCTTGCGGACGAACGTCTTGGGGTTGAGATCCTCGAACTCGAAGTCCTTGAACTGCGGGCCCAGCTCCGAGCGGATGTCTTCCTTCGCGCTGTCCGAGAACTCGCGGATCTTGCGGATGGTACGCGTCACGTCCTGGATCAGCTTGGGCAGCTTGTCCGGGCCGAAGACCAGCACGGCCAGCACCCCGAGCGTCAACAGCTCCAGTGCGCCAATGTCATTGAACACCTTGTTGCTCCTCGTGTTCTCCGCGTGCTCTCCGTGCGATCGCGGCCCGGGCCTCCCAGCCGCCCGGACCGCTCAAAGGTACCTGCCGAAGGTGTCCGGGCGGTACCTCGCGGTGGACGTCACGTGCCGCTCGCCGAGCCGAGCGTCAGGGTCACCGTCCGCTCGTCGCCGCCGCGGGTCAGCTTGAGGTCGAGCTCGTCGCCGGGGCGGTGGGCCCGGATCTTCACGATCAGCTCCTCGCCGCTGTGCACCCGCTCTCCCTCGACCTGGGTGATGACGTCGCCGGAGCGGATCCCCGCCTTGGCCGCGGGGCCGTCCTTCGCTACGGCGGGCGCGCCGTCTGCGCCCTCCGTGCCGACCTTGGCGCCGTCGCCGGTGTACTTCATGTCCAGCGTGACGCCGATGACCGGATGGGTGGCCCTGCCGGTGCTGATCAGTTCCTCGGCGACGCGCTTGCCCTGGTTGATGGGTATCGCGAAGCCGAGGCCGATGGAGCCGGACTGGCCGCCCGCCTCGGGGCCCCGGGCGCTGTCGGCCGCGCGGATGGCGCTGTTGATGCCGATCACGTGGGCCTGGGTGTCGACCAGCGGCCCGCCGGAGTTGCCCGGGTTGATCGGGGCGTCGGTCTGGAGGGCGTCGACGTAGCTGATGTCGCTGCCGTCGCCCTTCTCACCACCCGCGGTGATCGGCCGCTGCTTGGCGCTGATGATGCCCGAGGTCACCGTGTTGGACAGGTCGAAGGGGGCGCCGATGGCCACCACCGGGTCGCCGACCTGGACGTTGTCGGAGTTGCCCAGGGGCAGGGGCTTGAGCCCGGAGACCCCGCGGACCCGGACGACCGCGAGGTCGTAGCCGCTGTCCTTGCCGACGAGCTCGGCGGAGGCCGTCTCGCCGCTGCTGAACGTCACGGTGATGTCCCCGCTCGCCCCGGCGGGAGCGACGACGTGGTTGTTGGTGAGGATGTGACCCCGGCCGTCGAGGACGAAACCGGTGCCCGTGCCGGACTCGGCGGTGCCGCTGACGTGCAGGGTGACCACGCTGGGCAGGGCGCTGGCGGCGATGCCGGCGACGCTCTCGGGGGGCCGGTCACCGTTGTCGCGGCCCGCCTGGGGCAGCTCGACGGTGGTCAGGCCGCCGTTGCGCTCGATGTACGCGCCGACGCCGCCGCCGACGCCACTGGCGACCAGGGTCAGCAGGAGCACGCCCATGAGCGCACCGCCCCGGCGCTTCTTCCCGCGGCCGGGTTCGCTGCCCTCGGGGGGCCCGGGCCGGGTCAGCGGCTGCCCCGGAGCGCCCCACGGGTCGTACTGGAGCCACTGCGTGTGCTGCTGCGCGTGCGGTTGCGGTACGGGGTGCTGCCCCGGGTGCTCGGGGGCTCCCTGGGGCAGTCCGGGGGCTCCTTGCGGCGGGTGCTGTGCGTGGGCGGCGGGCGCCTGGTGCTGCGCGTGGGGCCCCGGGGGCGGGAAACCGTCGGCGGACTGGGCGTGCGGGGGCGGGAAACCGTCGGCGGGCACGGATCGCGGCGCCGGGGCGGACGCCGACGCGGGGGCTGCCGGGATTCCGCCGCCGTTCGTCGCGGCGTACTGCGGGGCCGGTGCTCCGGCGCCCGGCGGTACGACGGTGCCGTGGGCGGGGGTGGGCCGCTGCACCGGCGGGGCGGGCGCCCAGGGGCCGGGGCCGCCGTAGGGCGGGGTGCTGTACTCGTCGGGCTCGTGCAGCGGGGTCCCGGACGGGCGGGGCCCCGGAACGTCCTGGCTGCCGTGGACCGCCGCCCGGCCGACGGCGTCGGAAGGCGGAGCCGGGGTCGCGCTGTCCGGAGCCGGGGTCGAGGCGGCGTCCGGGGGCGTGGCCGGGGGCGTCGGCTCCCGGTCCTCGGTCGGCGGAGCGTCCGACGGGGCCGGCCCGCTGTCCGGCTCCGTGTGGTCGGCGCGCCCCGCCGGGGGGCGGCTCCACCACTTCGCCTGCGGTCCGGTGGGCTTTCCGTCGTCCATGCTCTCCCCGCAACTGGCCTCTGTACGCCCCACCGAGGCGTCCCTCACCGGAATTCAACCAGGTTTGCGAATCCCCGCGCAGGGTCCGGTCAGGGCCGGGGGGAAAGCGGGCTCGCCAGATCGTTGGCGGGCGGCCCCGAGGGAACCGGGGAGGGGCCCGTCGTCGGCGCCGCACCGGTGCCGAGGGCTGCCGCCAGCAGCGGGGTACCGGGCGCCGCCGGGCGTATCAGCGGCGACACGGACACGTTCAGCACGGGGAAGGTGGAGGGGTGCCCGCCCGAGGTCTGGACGCCGAACAGCGGCGGGGCGGTCGACGGCCCCTGCCGGTTCGCCGGAGGGGAGCCGGCCGGAACCATCGGTGTCGCACCGGTGAGTGTCGAGGGCACCCGGTTCGTCCCGGCGGAGGCCGTGCCGGACGCGGGCCGCTCGGCCGCCCGGCCGTCGCCGGTCACCACGAGGGCGCCGCCGCCCCGGCGGCTGACCGCCTTCGCGCCGTTCTCGGCGCGGGTCGCGGCGTCGAGCGGGGTGGCGTTGTTCCCGGCGCCCTCGGCGCGCAGGGAGGATTCGGGGCCGGAGTCCAGCGGCAGGGTGCCGCCCAGCGCGATGGCCGCGAGGGAGACGGCGCTGGCCGCGGCGAACGCGAAGCGCCGCCCGCGCCAGGGCGAGCGGTCCGCGTCGCGGGCCACCTCGTGTATGCGGAAGACCGAACCGGAAGCGGGGCCGCCGGGCAGCACGGCGGTGGAGCCGTGGGGGGCGGGGAGGTATCCGAAGCCGTCCAGGGAGGAGGGTGCGGTGTCGGCGCGGGTGCTGCCGCCGGAGGGCCGCAGCCCGGGGAAGAACTCGTCGGCGAAGGGCCCCCGGCCGCCGAACGGCCCGGAGGAACCGGCGTCGTCACCGCCCGGCCCCCCGGGAAGGCCCTGTAGCCGGGCCAGGAAGCCCTCGGAGGGCGAGGGTGAGGCCGACGTGGCAAAGGCGCTCTTGAGGCGGCGCTGGGCATCGGCCTCGGCCTTGCACTTGGCGCAGGTCGCCAGGTGGGCCAGGACCCGCTCACGGGCGTCGTGTTTCAGCTCGCCGTCGACCAGCGCGGCGAGTCGGTCCCCCAGATGCGCTTCCGCGGGGGTGGGTCCTGTGCCGCTCACGCCGTTCCGCCCTCCCCTGCCAAAACCGCGTCCGCCAGGGAGCGCTGCTCGGCGCGGGCCTCGGGCGAACGGTGCTTGAGCGCCTTGCGCAGGTGCGAGCGGCCGCGGTGGATGCGGCTGCGGACGGTGCCGAGCTTCACCCCGAGAGTGGCGGCGATCTCCTCGTAGCTGAGACCCTCGATGTCGCAGAGGACCACGGCCGCACGGAACTCGGGCGCGAGGGTGTCCAGCGCCTGCTGCACGTCGGCGTCGAAGTGGGTGTCGTTGAAGACCTGCTGCGGGGACGGCTCACGGCTCGGCAGGCGCTCGGCCGCGTCGTCGCCGAGCGAGTCGAAGCGGATGCGCTGCTTGCGCCGGACCATGTCCAGGAAGAGATTGGTCGTGATGCGGTGCAGCCAGCCCTCGAAGGTGCCGGGTGTGTACGTCGACAGCGAGCGGAACACCCGGACGAAGACCTCCTGGGTCAGGTCCTCGGCGTCGTGCTGGTTTCCCGTCAGCCGGTAGGCGAGGCGGTACACGCGGCCGCTGTGCGTGCTGACGATCTCTTCCCATGAGGGCGGGGTCCACGCCTGAGAATCCGCATCAGAGGCGAAGGTCGCGGTCGTTGCGGAGTCTTCGGAAGAACGGTCAGCAATGTTGGTCACGGATTTCGGCTCACCGGCCGACCTGAGGAGACGCCGCAGCATCCCTCCCCGGTCCACAGGCGCAGCCGCACCTCCCCTATCGGCTCTGGTGGTGTCCAGTGGAGCCCCTACCATAGCCACCTCGCCCGTTAGCTCCGGATAAGCCTTTTTCCCTGCTGGGGCCGGGCGTCAGCCCGGGACTTCCCGCAGCTCGCCGGTCCGATCCGCGGACCCGGTCACTGCGCTTTCCCCACGTCATGCACAACGCCCGGTCCCATCTGCGGGTTCCCGGGTCCAGCGGATACAGTCACCGTTGCGCCAACTACGGGGTCAGGAGAGGGTCATTACCGCCAACCGGCAGACGAGCTGGGCGTTCGCCGACGCCTTTGTCGCCGAGGACGAAGCACTGCACGGGGCCCGGGAGCGGGCCCGCGAGCTGGGGCTTCGCTCGGTGTCACCGGGCACCGGCGCTGCGCTGCGCCTGCTGGCAGCCGCAGCGGACGCCAAAGCGGTGGCGGAGATCGGCACGGGCACCGGCGTGTCCGGCATGTATCTCCTGCACGGGATGCGGCCGGACGGGGTCCTGACCACGGTGGACCCCGAACCCGAGCGTCAGCAGTTCGCCCGGGCGGCGTTCCGGGAGGCGGGCTTCGCCACCAACCGGGCCCGGTTCATCCCCGGCCGCGCCCTGGACGTCCTGCCCCGGCTCGCGGACGGCGGTTACGACCTCGTCTTCTGCGACGGCGACCGGCTGGAGAGTCTCGACGTGCTCGCTGAATCGTTGCGCCTGCTGCGCCCCGGCGGGCTGGTCTGCTTCGAGGGCGTCTTCGCCGACGGCCGCACGGTCGACTCCGCGGCCCAGCCGGCCGAGGTGCTGCGGCTGCGGGATCTGCTGCGGGCGGTGCGCGAGAGCCAGGAGCTGATGTCGACCCTGTTGCCGGTCGGCGACGGCCTGCTCTGCGCGGTCCGGCGCGGCTGAGCGCGAAGAGCCCGTGATGAGCGCGGGGAACTCCGTGGTGAGCACGGAGAACCCCCGTGAGCGCGGAGATCCCCGTCAGGACGCACCACTGCCCGGTACGGAATCTACGGATTCCGTACCGGGCAGTGGTGCAGGTGATGGGCGTTCCGCGTCAGCCGACGACCTTCTTCAGCGCGTCGCCGAGCGCATCGGCCTCGTCCGGAGTCAGCTCGACGACAAGCCGACCGCCGCCTTCGAGCGGAACGCGCATGACGATGCCCCGCCCCTCCTTTGTCACCTCGAGCGGGCCGTCGCCCGTCCGCGGCTTCATGGCCGCCATGCTCGTTCCCCTTCCTGAAACCAGCTCATCGCAACCGGCGGCCCCATGACAGGCGCTGCCTCACCGGCATCGAACACATTGCTTCTTCGCCATTATCCCGCATCAATGACCCCGATGACCAACATCGGTCTGCATCGCTTGCGCAACGCGCTCTCTCAAAACCACCCAATTCGGCGATCCGGCTGCGATACTGCGCCGCCCCGGACCCCCGGGGGAGAGCCAATTGTTAGACGCAGGTCACATCTCTGCCCAGCTCCGGATCGGCCATGCTTGCCTGCAGTGGCAACGATGCCCGCGCAGCGAGGGGATACCGGAATGGCCGACGAGCCGACGAACACCGTCCTGTACGACGTGAGCGAAGGTCTCGCGACGATCACGATCAACCGACCCGGTGCGATGAACGCCATGAACACCGCGGCGAAGGTCGCGCTGAGGGACGCGCTGCTGGCGGCATCGGCGGACGCGGGGGTCAGGGCGGTGCTGCTCACGGCCACCGGGCGCGCCTTCTGCGTCGGCCAGGACCTCAAGGAGCACGTCGCCACGCTCTCGGCCACCCGCGAGGCGGGCGGCGGGAACGCGCTGAGCACGGTGCGGGAGCACTACAACCCGATCGTGCGGGCGATCACGGAGATGGCGAAGCCCGTCGTCGCCGGGGTGAACGGCGTCGCGGCGGGGGCCGGGTTCGGATTCGCGCTCGCGGCCGACTACCGGGTGGTCGCCGACACCGCCTCCTTCAACACCTCGTTCGCGGGCGTCGCACTCACGGCGGACTCGGGCGTGTCCTGGACGCTGCCCCGGCTGGTCGGGCAGAGCCGCGCCGCCGATCTGCTGTTCTTCCCGCGGTCGATCTCCGCGCAGGACGCGCTGGAGCTGGGGATCGTCAACCGGGTCGTCCCAGCGGCCGAGCTCGCCGAGCAGGCGGCGGCGGCGGCCCGGGCCCTGGCGGACGGCCCCACGGTGGCGTACGCGGCGTTGAAGGAGTCGATGGCGTACGGCGCCGGGCACACGCTCGCCGAGGCGCTGGAGAAGGAGGACGAACTCCAGACCCGGGCGGGCGCGTCGCAGGACCACACCATCGCGGTGGAGGCGTTCCTGGCCAAGGAGAAGCCGGTCTACCTGGGGAAGTAGCCGCGGCTCAGCGCGGCGCCGCCCCGCCGCCGCGCGCCACGCAGTCCGCGAGGTGGTCGTCGACCAGTCCGCAGGCCTGCATCAGCGCGTAGGCGGTGGTGGGGCCGACGAAGCGGATCGAGCGCTTCTTCAAGGCCTTGGCGAGCGCGGTGGACTCCGGAGTGACGGCCGGGACGTCCGAGAGGCTGCGCGGGGCGGGCCGGCCGGCCGGATCGGGGGCGTACGACCAGATCAGCTCGTCCAGCTCCCCTTCCCGCCACTCGGCGAGCACCTTGGCGTTGGCGAGGGTCGCGTCGACCTTGGCCTTGTTGCGGATGATCCCCGGGTCGGCCAGGAGCCGCTCCCGGTCGGCCTCGGTGAACTTCGCGACCGCCTCGATCCGGAATCCCTCGAACGCGGTACGGAAGGTCTCGCGGCGACGCAGGATCGTGATCCAGGAGAGCCCGGACTGGAAGGCCTCCAGGCAGAGCCGTTCGAACAGGGCGTCGTCCCCGTGGACCGCCCGGCCCCACTCGGTGTCGTGGTAGGCGAGGTAGTCCTCGGCGGACAGGCCCCAGGGGCAGCGCAGCCCGCCGTCGGGTGCGGCCACGGCAGCGCCGCTCATCGCCCGTCCTCCTCGGCACGGTCCTGGACGCCTTCCCGGCCGGCCCGTTCGGCGGGGCGGTCGCCCGGCTGCTCGAACAGGTCCGTGCCCGTCGTCACCGCGGCCGCCTGCACCCCGGCCAGGGCGGATTCCAGCTCGGCGATCCGGGCGTCGCGCTCGGCCAGTTCGGCGCCGAGCCGGGACAGCGCCTCGTCGACGTCCACCATCCGGTAGCCACGGGGGGCCATCGGCAGGCGCAGCGCCTCGATGTCCGCGCGGCCGACCGGGCGGGTCGCGGGCAGCGGATCGGTGAACCGGTCGGGCGGGACGTCCTGGAGCACGGCGCTCCCACCGCCTCCGACCACCGCGAGGGTGACCGCGGTGACGACCACGACCATCGTGAGCAGCAAGAACCAGAACACGCGCATCTCCCCGGGGGCGGAAACCTCGTCCGGCTCCGATCGTGCCATGCGGCACGGACAAGTCGGGGCCGGCCCGACAAGGCCTTAGGGTCGCAGGCGGGCTATCTGAGGAGGAAGAACGGGATGCGAAGCGGTGCACTCAGGCTGGGGCGGCGGGAATTCGGACCGCACGAGCCGGTGATCATGGCGATCGTGAACCGGACCCCGGACTCCTTCTACGACCAGGGCGCCACCTTCGGGGACGAGCCGGCGCTGGCCCGGGTCGACCGGGCGGTGGCCGAGGGCGCCGCAATCATCGACATCGGCGGGGTGAAGGCAGGTCCCGGCGAGGAGGTGAGCGCCGAGGAGGAGGCGCGCCGTACGGTCGGGTTCGTCGCCGAGGTCCGCCGCCGCCACCCGTCCGTGGTGATCAGCGTGGACACCTGGCGGCACGATGTCGGCGAGGCGGTCTGCGAAGCCGGGGCCGACCTGCTGAACGACGCGTGGGGCGGGGTCGACCCGAAGCTGGCGGAGGTCGCCGCGCGGTACGGGGCCGGCCTCGTGTGCACGCACGCGGGCGGCGCGGAGCCGCGGACCCGGCCGCACCGGATCGCGTACGAGGACGTCATGGCGGACATCCTGCGGGTGACCGTGGGGCTGGCCGAGCGGGCGGTGGAGCTCGGGGTGCGACCGGACGGGATCATGATCGATCCGGGGCACGACTTCGGGAAGAACACCCGGCACTCGCTGGAGGCGACGCGGCGGCTCGGGGAGATGGCGGAGACCGGGTGGCCGGTGCTGGTGTCCCTGTCCAACAAGGACTTCGTGGGCGAGACGCTGGACCGGCCGGTGAAGGAACGCGTCATCGGCACGCTGGCGACGACGGCGGTCTCGGCGTGGCTGGGGGCGCGGGTGTACCGGGTGCATGAGGTGGCGGAGACGCGGCAGGTCCTGGACATGGTGGCGTCCGTCGCCGGGCACCGGGCGCCTGCCGTGGCGCGGAGGGGGTTGGCGTAGGTCGCCGCCTGCCCGCGGCGGGTGGGGGCCGGGGCGCTGTCCCCGGCCCCCGCTCCTCAAGCGCCGGAGGGGCTGGTGCCGATGCCCTCAAACGCCGGGCGGGCTCGGGGTGGCCGGGCCGGCCGAGTGTTCCGACCGGCCCGGAGGCCCCTCACGTCAAAGACGTCCTCAATCGCCGGACGGGAATCGCCGGACGGGCTCGAAGTTGCCGGGCGGGTCCGAGGTGGCCTGGCAGGCTCGAAGGGGAGGGCGGGCCTGAAAGCGGCTAGCGGCCGACCTCCTTCGTGACCAGCGTCACCGCCTCCTCCACGTCGTCCGTCACGTGGAAGAGCAACAGGTCCTTCTCCGAGGCCTTGCCCTGGGCCACCACCGTGTCGCGGAGCCAGTCGATCAGGCCGCCCCAGTAGGCCGTGCCGAACAGGACGATCGGGAAGCGGGTGACCTTGCCTGTCTGGACGAGGGTCAGCGCCTCGAAGAGTTCGTCCAGGGTGCCGAGGCCGCCGGGCAGAACCACGAAGCCCTGGGCGTACTTCACGAACATCGTCTTGCGGACGAAGAAGTAGCGGAAGTTGACGCCGATGTCGACGTGCGGGTTGAGGCCCGACTCGAAGGGCAGCTCGATGCCGAGGCCGACCGAGACGCCCTTGGCCTCCCGGGCGCCCTTGTTGGCGGCCTCCATCGCGCCCGGGCCGCCGCCGGTGATCACCGCGAAGCCCGCGTCGACCAGCGCCTTGCCGAGCTGGACGCCGGCCTCGTACTCCGGCGATCCGTCCGGGGTCCGGGCCGAGCCGAAGACGCTGATCGCGCTCGGCAGTTCGGCGAGCGCGCCGAAGCCCTCGACGAACTCCGACTGGATGCGCATCACCCGCCAGGGGTCGGTGTGCACCCACTCGGAGTCGCCCTCGGAGTCCAGCAGCCGCTGGTCGGTCGTGCCGGGCTGGACCTGCTCCCTGCGGCGCAGGACCGGGCCCAGCCACTGTTCCTCGGGGCTGACCGCGCCCTCGGGAACCTCCGCACCCTCGGGGATCCGTGCGTCTTCGGCGTTGCCCATGTTCCGCTCCCTCCACCGACCCGCGTCGCGCTGGGTCGTGTCGTACTGCGTACGGCCAGCCTAGATCGGCGGAGGTTACGTACGGGGGAATGCCGTACGTCGGGCGGTCAGCCGGTCAGCCAGGAGCGCAGCCGGTCCTCGCAGTGGGTGATCTTCGCGACCGCCACGTGCTCGTCGCGCTTGTGGGCGTACATCGGGTCACCGGGTCCGTAGTTCACCGCGGGGACGCCGAGCGCGCCGAAGCGGGAGACGTCGGTCCAGCCGAACTTGGGCCGGGCGGTGCCGCCGACGGCTGTCATGAACGCCTGGGCGGCGGGGTGGGACAGGCCGGGCATGGCGGCGCCGGAGTGGTCGTCGATGACGATCTCGGCCACGCCGCAGTCGGCGAAGACCTCGCGGACGTGGGCGATGGCCTCCTCCTCGGTGCGGTCGGGGGCGTAGCGGTAGTTGACGACGACGGTGCAGGCGTCCGGGATGACGTTGGTGGCGACGCCGCCCTCGATGCCGACCGCGTTGAGGCCCTCGCGGTATTCGAGGCCGTCGATGACCGGGCGGCGGGGCTCGTACGCGGCGAGCTTCGCCAGGATCGGGGCGGTGGCGTGGATCGCGTTGGACCCCATCCAGCTGCGTGCGGAGTGCGCCCGCTCCCCCGTCGTACGGAGGTGGACCCGCAGGGTGCCCTGGCAGCCGCCCTCGACCTCGCCGTCGGAGGGCTCCAGCAGGACGGCGAAGTCCCCGACGAGCCACTCGGGGTGGGCGTCGGCGATGTGGCCGAGGCCGTTGAGGTGAGCGGCGACCTCTTCGTTGTCGTAGAAGATGAAGGTCAGGTCGCGGTTGGGCTCGGGGACCGTCGCGGCGATCCGGAGCTGGACGGCGACGCCGGACTTCATGTCGGAGGTCCCGCAGCCCCAGAGGATCCCGTTCCCGTCGAGGCGGGAGGGGACGTTGTCGGCGATCGGCACGGTGTCGATGTGCCCGGCCAGGACGACGCGCTCGGCGCGGCCCAGGTCCGTGCGGGCTACGACGTTGTTGCCGTGGCGGTCGACGGTGAGGTGGGGCAGGGCGCGCAGGGCCGATTCGATCGCGTCGGCGAGGGCCGTCTCCTCCCCGCTGACCGAGGGGAGGTCGACGAGCCGGGCGGTGAGCGCCGGTCCGTCCAGGGTGAGGTCAAGGGTGCTGTCGGCCATGGACCCGACCCTAAGGGACTGGGGTATCGGCCCCCGGCCGTACCCTCCAGTACGGTGGGCCCGTGCCCAGGACAGCCAGCCCTCGCCGACGACGCCTCCTCCGCTACGGGGCCGCCCTCGCCGTGCTCGCGGCGCTGGGCGGATATCTGGCCGTGCAGTACGACTCGTCCGGGTCGAAGAATCCGCCGCGCTGTGTGGTGGAGGCGAAGGACGGGGACGGGGACGGGACGCAGCGTTACGAGATGAGCCTCGCCCAGGCCGTCAACGCGGCGACGATCTCCGCGGTGGGCACCACCCGGGGCATGCCCGAGCGGGCGGTGACCATCGCGCTGGCGACCGCGCTCCAGGAGTCCACGCTCCGCAACATCGACTACGGCGACCGGGACTCGGTGGGCCTGTTCCAGCAGCGGCCCTCGCAGGGCTGGGGCACCGTGGAGCAGATCATGGACCCGGTGTACTCGTCGGAGAAGTTCTACGAGGGCCTGGCCGAGGTGCCGGGCTATTCGCGCCTCCCGCTGACCGTGGCCGCGCAGCGCGTGCAGCGCAGTGGGTTCCCGCAGGCGTACGCGAAGCACGAGCCGGACGCCGCGCTGCTGGCCGCCGCGCTGACCGGCCGCGGGCCGGCCTCGCTGAACTGCACCCCGTCGACGGCCACGGCGGACGGCCCGGGGGACGCCGCGCGGGTGCGGACCGAGCTGGTGCGCGCCTTCGGCAAGGACGTGCTGCCCGGCGCGGTGGCCGCGGGCGCGTCCGCGGCGTCGACCGTCTCGGTGCCGGTCCCGGCGGCCGCGGCGCGGTCCGGGGGCAAGGGCGCTCCGCAGCGCGGCTGGGAGCTGGCGCACTGGGCAGTGGCGCAGTCCGAGGCCCTGCGGATCGAGCGTGTGAGCTACGCGGACCGGGTCTGGGAGGCCGGTTCGGGCTGGCGGACGGAACGCGCGAAGGGTAAGGAATCGGGCACGACGGCGGTCAGGATCCAGGTCGTTCAGTAGTACGCCCCGTCACCCGTACGGGCCCCGGGGGCATGACTCCGGACGCTTTCCGCGGGCCTCCTCGCAACGTCGGGGGCCTGCTCCGATTCCCTTGCCGCCCAAGGGAAGTTACGGTTCATCGGGCAGCGGCGGTATGGATCGTTTGCCCGGGTTCTTCCGATGCGGATAATCGGACCCCTTACTCAGTCTTTACCTTCGCCCACCGCAACCTCCCCCTCCCCCGAAGCGGTTGTCAGTGCGTCCGATCACCGGACAGACAGATTCGTGCACCACCCGCTGAAGGAGCATCATGTCCCTCCCCCTGACCCGTCGGATCGCTCGTGCCGCGCTGCTGATCGCCGCAGGCGCGGCCCCCGTGGTCGGTGCGGCCGGCGTCGCGAGCGCCGCAGATCTCCCGGCGACCCCGGACCTGGGCGGACTGACCGCGCTGGACGGCGCCGGTCTCGGCGACACCGTGGACGGCGCCGTCCAGCAGGGCACCCAGGCGGCCGGCGAAACCGGCGGCCGCCTCGTCGGCACGGCGCTCCCGGCCGCGGGCAAGACCGTCGGCACGTCCGCCGGGGTGGCCATCCCGGCCGCCCAGGAGACCGTCGGCCAGGCCGCGGGCAACGCGGGCCGGGCCGTGGGCGGCGTGGCCGAGGCCGCCGGCGGCGGCCTCCCGACCGACGCGGTCACCCGGGGCGGTCTGCCCACCGACGCGCTCGGCGGTGGCCTGCCCACCGACTCCCTGACCAAGGGCGGCCTCCCGCTGGGCGGTCTGCCGATCGGCGGCTGATCTCCACCGCGGCACCGCAGCACCGCAGTATCGCGGCACCGCGTCATCGCAGCACCAGAAACGCGCCGAGGGCCTCGGGAGTGCGCACTCCCGAGGCCCTCGGCGCGTCGCGTCGCCAGGCCACGCCCTGAGTCAGGACAGGCGCTTGACCGCCGCCGCCACCCGCTCGTCGGTCGCGGTGAACGCCACCCGGACGAAACGCGCGCCCGCCGGGCCGTAGAAGTCGCCGGGCGCGACCAGGATGCCGAGCTCCGCGAGGTACGCCACGGTCTCCCAGCACGGCTCGTCGCGGGTCGCCCACAGGTAGAGGCTCGCCTCGCTGTGCTCGATCCGGAAGCCGTGCGCCTCCAGCGCCGCGCGCAGGGCGAGGCGCCGGTCCGCGTAGCGGGCGCGCTGTTCGGACACGTGCACGTCGTCGCCGAGCGCGGCGACGGTGGCAGCCTGGACGGGAGCGGGCGTCATCATCCCGCCGTGCTTGCGGATGAGCAGCAGCTCGCCCAGGACGGCCGCGTCGCCCGCGATGAACGCGGCCCGGTATCCGGCCAGGTTGGAGCGCTTGGAGAGCGAGTGGACGGCGACGATGCCGTCGTGGTGGCCGCCGCAGACGTCCGGGTGGAGCACGGATACCGGCTCGGCGTCCCAGCCCAGCTCCAGGTAGCACTCGTCGCTGAAGACCAGCACGCCGTGCTCGCGCGCCCAGGCGACGATCCGGGTCAGCTCGTCCTTGGGCAGCACCTTGCCCGTCGGGTTGGAGGGCGAGTTGAGCCAGAGCAGCTTCAGCCCCGCCGGGTCCAGCTCGGTCGGGTCGTCGTAGACGACGGGCTCCGCGCCGCAGAGCCGGGCGCCGACCTCGTACGTCGGGTAGGCGAGCCGGGGGTAGGCCACCCTGTCGCCCGCTCCGAGCCCGAGCTGCGTCGGCAGCCAGGCAACCAACTCCTTGGAACCGACGACCGGCAGTACGTTGGCGTGGGTCACGCCGACCGCGCCGAGGCGGCGCTCCACCCAGCCGGTGAGCGCGTCCCGCAGGGCCTCGGTACCCCACACCGTCGGATAGCCGGGGCTGTCCGCGGCGGCGACGAGCGCCCGCCGGATCAGCTCGGGAACCGGGTCGACCGGGGTGCCGACGGACAGGTCCACGAGGCCGTCCGGGTGGGCCTGGGCCGTCGACTTGTAGGGCGCGAGCCTGTCCCAGGGGAAGACCGGGAGGCGGGAGGAGACTGCGGACACGGCGCTCTGCTTTCTCGGGTGTTCTCTACGGGGCGGCGGAACGGGCGCGCGGTGACGGGCCCCCGGTACGGAGACCCGCTGACGGCCCCGGCGCTGCCGGGGCCCGATGGCGGCCCCCGCGCCACCGGGGCCGCTGGTGGTCCCGGAGGTACGGGAAACGCCTCGGCCCCGCACGGTGACAAGCCGTACGGGACCGGGCCGCGCGCGTGGTGCCGCCGTTTACTGGTTCTGCGGCGGCAGTGCGGCGATGAACGCGTGGTCGCGCTCGATGAGACCGAGCTTCGAAGCACCGCCCGGAGAGCCGAGGTCGTCGAAGAACTCGACGTTCGCCTTGTAGTAGTCCTTCCACTCCTCCGGAGTGTCGTCCTCGTAGAAGATCGCCTCGACCGGGCAGACCGGCTCACAGGCTCCACAGTCGACGCACTCGTCCGGGTGGATGTACAAGGACCGCTGGCCCTCGTAGATACAGTCGACGGGGCACTCTTCGATGCAGGCCTTGTCCTTCACGTCGACACAAGGCTGCGCGATGACGTAGGTCACGCTGTCGTTCCTCCTCGGTAGGGCGTTGGCTCTCGCGCGGGAGCGCGGCGTCGTCGATGCCCGCCTCTAGTATCTCCGTTCTCGGGCACGATCCGAACAGGAGGGGCGGACAGAGCTGTGGAATTCACCATCGGCGGACGGCTGGAAGTCAGCATCACACCCGCTGACGTGGGCAAACGGGTGTCCGTTCGGCGCCGGACGGACGGCGGGGGCACGGGCGCGCAGTTCACCGACGTGGTCGGGGTGCTCACATCATGGAACGACGATGTGCTCTCGATCACACGAAAGAGCGGCGAATCCGTCCACATCGTGGAATCCTCCTTGGTCGCGGGCAAGGTCGTTCCCGCCGCCCCGGCCCGCCGTCGCGGTCCCGCCGCCTCCTTCGGGGAGCTGGCCTCCGTCACCGCGCGCGCCTGGCAGCCCGTGGAGAGCGAGGCGCTGGGCGACTGGCGGCTGCGCGCCGCCGGGGGCTTCACCCGGCGTGCCAACTCCGCGCTGCCGCTCGGCGATCCGGGGCTGCCGCTCGGCGAGGCACTCGAACGGGTCCGGGACTGGTACGAGGAGCGGGGCCTGCCCGCGTACGTCCAGGCGGCGACCGGGGCCGAGGGCACGCAGGAGCTGCTGTGCACGGAGTTGGAGCGGCACGGCTGGCGGCGCGAGGTCTCGGCGGAGGTGCGGATCGCCGCGCTGGCGCCGGTCGGTGACCTTCGGGCGGAGGTGCGGGCGGTCCGTCTGACCCGCGAACCGGACGCGGCCTGGCTCGCCCGCTACCAGCGTTTCTCCACCCCCGGCCCCCCTGTGCTGCGGGTGCTGGGCAGCGGCCCTTCGGTCTGGTTCGCCACGGTGCCGGGGTACCCCGGGGACGCAGCAACCCCGGACGCGGATCCGGCCGCCCCGCCGGCCGCGATCGGGCGGTGTGTCGTGGACGGCCGTTGGGCGGGGTTCATGGCGGTCGAGGTCGCTCCGGAGCAGCGGCGGCGTGGTCTCGCCACCAGCGTGATGGCCGCGCTGGCGCGCCGGGCACTGGAAGAGGGCGCTTCGGCGGCCTGGCTCCAGGTCGAGGAGGACAACGAGGGCGCGCGGGCGCTGTACGACGGCATGGGCTTCGCGGCCCACCACCGCTACCACCACTACCGCTCGGCGTGACGGGCGCCGGTGGCCCCGCGCCGGGTCCTCCGGCGGATCGACGCACGTGAGCAGGGACAGGAACATGGGTCGCATATGAGCGCGCTGGATCCCGGAACGGCCGAGCGGCGGCGGCAGTTCGCCGAGGAGGCCCGGTCCGAGCGGCCGGACCTCGCCCTCCTCTGTCTGCTGCTGGGCGCGGAGGCCGGACCGGTGGGCCCGGCCGAGGTCCGCCCGGTGACTCCGGGGGAGGCCGTCCCCGACCCGTACGGCATCGACGCCGCGCAGATCGAGCTGGACCGGCTGGCCGGGCTGCTGCCGTACGGTTCCCGCTCCCCCGCCGCCTGGGCCTCGGCGCTGGCCGGACTGCTGGGCGGGCGCTGCGGCTTCGGCGGCTCCTCCGTCGACTACCAGCGGCTGGACTCCTCGCTGCTCCAGCAGGTGCTGCGCCGCCGCAGGGGCCTGCCGATCCTCTTGTCGGTCGTCTGGATCGAGGTCGCCAGGAGGGCGGGCGCACCGGTGTACGGGGTGGCGCTGCCCGGTCACTTCGTGGTCGGTTTCGGCGATCGGGAACACCCGGTGCTGGCCGATCCGTTCGCCGGGGGCGCGCCGCTGACCGGGCAGGACGCGGAGCTGCTGGTCGCGGGGGCCACCGGAGCGGCCCTGGAGCCGTCGATGATGACGCCCGCGCGGCCGCTGGAGATCGTGCTGCGGATCCTGAACAACGTCCGGGCGTGGGCGGCGGCCCGGCCCGAGCGCACGGACGTGGCCCTGTGGGCGGTGGAGCTGTCGCTGCTCCTGCCCTCGCATCCGGCCCGACTCCGCTTCGAGCGCGCCCAGCTCCTGGTCCAGCGCGGTGAATTCCTGCGCGGGGCGGCGGAGATGGAGGAGTATGCGGAGATCCTCGACGGGATCGAGCCGACGACGGCCGAGAACATCCGGCGCAAGGCCCACGCCGCGCGCGCCCTGCTGAACTGAACCGGCCGTCCGGCGGGAGCGCGGCCAAAATCCGCCCCGCCGACGTCCCTTCGCCGCCCTTCCGGTGCCCGTGGGGTGGCGAGACGGACGGGTCCGCGAGCGATGTGCGCTCCCGTCTTGCATCCGAACGCCCCCTTCCGCGCCCAACGGGGGCGGTATTCAGCCCGTTTGTCGGCGTACGCGAATGCCCATGCGCTCAACTGGATACCCGTCACCGGATGCTTACGGCCCGTCGCGTCCCGCGCCGGGCGGGGCCGGAAGAGAGAAGCTGAGGGCAGACTGATGACAACCGTGCTGCTGGTCCACACCGTGCCGTTGTGGCGCGCGTCGCTGGCGTCGCTCCTCGGCACGGGGCGGGGGATCGAGGTCCGCACCGCCGAACGCGGTGCGATACGTGCCGCGCTGAGCGCGCCGGGTCCCGATGTGCTCCTCACCGACCTCGACTGTCCGGGCGTCATGGACGTCCTCGACGAAGTGAAGACGATGACCACACCGCACGGCGAGCCGTTCCCGCTCGCCGTGCTCACCCGTAGCGACCGGCCGAGCGGCCTGCGACGGGCGTACGAGGCGGGAGCGCTCGGCTACATCGACAAGTACCGCCCGGTGGACGACCTGTCCGAGGTGATGCACAAACTGGCGGACGGGGGACGGCATATCGACGAGTCGCTGGCTTTCAGTCTTCTGCAGGTGGCCGACATGCCGTTGTCGCCGAGGGAGTTGAGTGTGCTCTCGATGGCCGAGGGGGGCGACACCGTGGCCGGGATCGCCGGTCGGCTGCACCTGACGCCGGGGACGGTCCGCAACTATCTGGCCGCCGCCATACGGAAGTCCGGGGCGCGCAATCGGCTGGACGCGATCAGACGGGCGAAGGAGGCGGGGTGGATCTGATGCCGCGCCGCCCCTTCCCTTCCTCGTCCTCCGGCTCCCAGAGGCCGGCCAGGTCACGGTAGAGGGCGCAGGATCCCAGGAGTTCACCGTGGGTGCCGCACTGGGTGCGCGGGCCGTCCATCACCAGGGTCCGTCCGGCGCGGCGGGCCGAGCTGAGCCGGTGGGCGACGACGACGAGCGCGCCCGGCAGGGCCCCGAACGCCAGCTCGGCGCGGGTCTCGGCGGCCGGGTCGAGCCGGCTGGTCGCCTCGTCGAGGATCAGCAGCGGCGGGGCGGCGAGGTAGGCCCGGCCCAGGGCGATCAGCTGCCGTTCGCCCTGGGAGAGCCGGTCCGGTTCGACGGCCGCGTCGAGGGAGCCGAGCCGGGAGAGCAGCGCGTCCAGGCCGAGCGCGTCCGCCATGGCCGCGATCTCCCGGTCCCGGGCGTCGGGGCGGAGGTAGCGGAGGTTGTCCCGCAGCGAGCCGCTGAACACGTAGGCGTGCTGGGGCAGCAGGACGCGTACGGAGGTGGCGTCGGCCGGGCGCGCCGGCCGCCCCCGCCACCGCACCGCTCCCCCGGTGGGCCGCTCGGTCCCGGCGAGGACGGCGGCCAGGGTCGACTTGCCGCTGCCGCTGGGGCCGACGACCGCGAGGTGCTCCCCCGCCCCGATCGTCAGGGAGAGCCGGTCCAGGACGGGCTCGGCGCCCGGCCCGTACGCGAAGCTGACCGCGCGGAGCTCGGCGACCGGGGTCCCGCGTGGCGGTGGGGCGGCCTTCCGGGCGGGCGGTGGCGGGTCGTCGGCGGGCGGCGGCGGCGCGTCCGTGAACCGGTCCAGGACCACGACGAGCCGGCCCCCGGCGGTGCCCAGCATGGTCATCAGCGCCTGTACGGCGGGGGCGAGCGCCTGGGTGAGGTAGGTCAGCGCACCGACCAGCGCGCCCGGCGTGAGCCCGTTCCGCAGCAGCCAGGGCGCGCCCAGGAGCAGCAGGAGCGGCGGAAACCGGCCACAGACCGCGAGGGCCAGCACCCGTACGCCCGACCAGCGGGCCAACGAACGGGAGGCGGCGAGCTGCGCCTCCGCGAGGGTCCGGGACTCGGCCACCGTCCGCCCGGCGGCCCCGGCGGCCGCGATGTCGCGTACGGAGGCGGCGAGCAGGCCCGCGTGGGCGGCGAACGCCTCGTCGGCGGCGAGGTAGTCGCGCTGGCGGGCGGCCATCGGCGGCAGGGTGCCGAGGAACAGGGCGGCCCCGAGGACCAGCGGGGGCAGCACGATCAGCAGGAGGGCGGGCGAGAGGGCCAGCAGGCCGGTGACGGCCCCGGCCGCCGTGAAGACGAACGAGCGGAGCGTCAGGACGAGCCCGGCCCAGCCGTCGCGCGCGATCTCACTCTGATGAGTGACCTGCGACAGGGACCTGGTGCTGACGTCGCCGGCCCGGTCGAGCGCGCCGGACAGCGCCCGGGACACCGCGCGCCGGACCAGTCCGTCACGCAGCGGCTCCACGAGGTCCGCGAGCCGGCCGAACACCCCGCGGGCGGCGGGCACGGACGGCAGCACGGCGAGCGCGGCGACGGCCAGCCAGAGGAGGCCGGTCCGCGGGCTTCCGGCGAGGAAGCCGTCGTCGAGAGCGCGGGCGACGCCGAATCCGCCGAGGAAGGTCTGGGCGAACTCCAGCAGGGACCAGCCCGCCAGCCGCAGGATCACACCGGTCCGCGCCCGCAGGAAGGGCCGGGCCGCACGGCCGACCCGCCGCAGCGACGTGTCGCGGCGGGGGCGAGCGCCGTGCCGCTGCCCGCCGCGCCGGGATTGTCCTCCGCGCTCCGGCGCGACGCTCCCGGGGCGGGCCTCGTCCTGGGCGGCGCGCTGCGGGCGAGCCTCAGGTCGCCCGTCGGGCCGGGGGTGAGCCCTGTCGGCCTTCACCGGGCCTCCGCTCCGGCGGTCGGCGTCACGGGCGTACGGCTGGCCGGCGTACGGCTCGCGGGCGTACGGCTCGCGGGCGCGGCGTCCTCGGCGGGGGTGTCCGTGCTGCTGTCCGTGCGGAAGACCGCCCGGTAGTCCGGGTCCGCCCAGAGTTCGTCGTGGCGGCCGGTCGCGCGGATCCTGCCGTCCTCCAGCCAGGCGACCCGGTCCGCCCGCGCTGCCGAGGACAGCCGGTGGGCGACGATGACGCGGGTGCAGTGTCCGGCCCGCGCGTCGAGTGCGCGCCGGACGTGGTGCTCGGTCACGGTGTCGAGGCTGGACAGCGCGTCGTCGAGGATCAGCAGCCGGCCGGGGTGGGCGAACGCGCGCGCCAGGCCGAGGCGTTGGCGTTCGCCTCCGGACAGCGGGGCGTCGGCGACCGGCGTGGCGTAGCCGTACGGGAGCAGCGCGAGGAACCCGTCGGCGCGGGCCGCCCGGGCGGCGTCGCGTACGGCTTCGGGCGACGCGGTCCAGGGGCCGTAGGCGATCGTGTCCTCGACGGTGCCGCCGAGAAGGGCCGGGCGGGCGAAGGCGTACGCCACCTCGCGGCGCAGCCGGGCCGGTTCCATGCCGTCCATCGGGACGCCGTCCAGCAGCACGCTTCCGGTGTCCGGGTCGAGCAGCCGCCCGGCGACCGCGGCGAGCACCGACTTTCCGGAGCCGGAGCGCCCGACGACCGCCAGGGAGGTGCCGCCGGGAACGGTGAGGTGGATGCCGGCCAGCAGCGGGCCGCCGTCCTGTTCGACGCCGATGTCCCGGAGTTCGAGGTGTCCGGGGGCGTCGGGCGCCGGGCCCAGGCCTCGGTGCGGCAGCGGTGCGAGGGTGAGCAGGGGCTCCAGGCTCCGGGCGGCGGCGCGGCTGCGGGCGAGGGCGCCGAGCGCGCCGGTCAGGGCGCCGATGCCGACGGCGAGGCTCGCGTAGCGGGAGGCGGCGACCAGGTCGCCGACGCCGATCGCGCCCGCGCCGAGCCGGAGGCCGGCGACCGCCAGGACCAGCAGCATGAGCAGGGGCAGCAGGAGGCCGCTGGTGCCGACGGCCCGCCCGTACACGGACCAGGTGCGCCTGCCGTGTTCGGCGAGGGCGGTCAAGGGTTCCAGGACGCGGCGGTGCTCACGTGCGCCGGTGCGGGCGGCACGGATGGTGTCGGCTCCGTCGAGGGCCTCGGTGAGCCGGTGGGCGATGAGCGACTGGGCGCGCTGGTAGTCGGCCCCGGCGTCGGCGGTCCGGCGGGTGAAGGCGCGCAGCAGGGCGACGAGGAGGGGGGCGCCGAGGAGGAGGGCGGCGGCCGTCCAGACGTCGATGAGGAGGAGGCCGACGAGTGCGCCGAGCGGCAGCAGGACGCCGGAGACGGCTCCGGCGGCGGTGACGGGCGCGGAGGCGGCGTCGGCGGTGCGGGCGGTGAGCCGGGCCGTGAGGTCGCCGGTGGGCAGGGCGAGGGCGCGGCGGGGTTCGGCGGCCAGGATTTGGGCGGCGGTGCGGGTGCGCAGGGACGCGGTGAGCCGGGCGGTGGTGCTGGTGCCGGTCACGGCGGACGCCGCGTCGAACCCGGTCTCCGCGAGGGTCAGGGCCGCGCAGAGCAGCAGTCCCGACCAGGGGACGGGGCCGCCGGCGACGAGCCGGTCGACGGTGTGGCCCAGGGCGGCGGGCAGGGCGAGGGCGGCGAGGGCCCCGCCGGTGGAGCAGAGGAGGAGCCAGAGAAGGGCCGCCGGGTGCTGCCGGGCGAGCCGCCGGATGCCGGACTCCGTGCCCGGGCGTGGGTGCAGCCGCACGGGGTGGCCTTTCTGCGCGCACGTGGGCCGGCCGGCCCACCGGTGAGGAACACCGATGGGCCGGCCGGTGCGGGTCACGGGGTGCAGAGGACCACGCTGAGCGAGCTGTACTCACAGACCAGCAGCGAGACCTGGCTGCCCGTGGCGAGCTCGCCGAAGGAGTCCTCGGCCGGGGTGTCCATCGCCTGAAGGTCGAGAAGCGCCATGATGTGTCCTTTCGGGGACGTTGGTGGTGCTGAACGGTGTGTTGCTACGACCCCTGGCGGGGCCGGTCCGTGGGGCCGCTCGCGCGGCCGGGGGGCGCCGCCGGAGCGGCGGGCAGGAAGGGAAGTCCGGTGGAGCCGCCGAGCGCGGCGCCCAGGGCGAGGAGAGCGCCGGCGGTCCCGGTGGCCAGGTCCATCGACAGGCGCATCAACTGCTCGCCGGGGAAGGCCAGTCCGTCTCCGTACGCGAGGGCGTGACTGCCCAGCAGGTCGGTGTGGCGGGCGATCGCACGCTGCCGGTCGGCCTCGTCGCACAGCGGGGTGGCCGCGAGGTGCAGCAGGAGGCCCGCGGAGCCCCGGAGTAGTCCGGGCTGGACGTAGAAGGCGGAGAGCGCGGCGGGCAGGAGGGCCCGTCCGGCCGCTTCGAGCGCGGGGTCCGGGCGGTGGGCCAGGTAGGCGTCGATGACGGCCGCGATGCCGGCGCTGCCCGAACCGAGGTACGGCATCAGCCGCTTGCCCTCGACGACGAGGAGTTCGCCGTCGTCGCCGGTCCGGCAGCGTTCCAGGTCGCGGTGCAGGGCGGTGGCCGCCAGGTCGAGCAGGGCGGGTTCCCCGGTGGTCGCGTACCGGCGCACCAGGAGCAGGGCGATGCCGCTCGCGCCGTGCAGCAGCCCGGTGCGGGGCGACGGCGGACCGTCGGCGAGCGCGCGCACGGCGAGGGCGGTGCAGCGGGCGGCCGCGGCGGACAGCGCCGGGGCGTCCGTCGCGGAGGCGGTGCGGGCCAGGTCGTCGAGGGCGAGGCCGATGCCCGCGTACCCGTTGTGGAGGCCGGGCGCGAGCCCTTCCAGGGGCTGGTCGAGGATGATCCGGAGGAGGTCGGCGGCCTCTGCGGTGCGGCCGATCCGGTGCAGGGTCCAGGCGATGCCGGTGAGCCCGTCGTAGAAGCCGAGGGGGCTGCCGGACGCCGGGTCCTTGGCGTGCCGCAGGAGCCGGTCCTCGGCCTCCTCGCACGGCGGGGCGCCCGTCTCGTGGAGGGCGTAGAGCACTCCGGCCGTCCCGTACGCGAAGGAATGGCCTCCGGTGGCGGTGGCGAACTGGGCGATGTCCCCGGGGAAGCAGCGGTCCTCACGCTCCGGTGTGCAGGAGGCGGTGATGGCCCGGACCATCGCGTCACGGCTGCGCGGCCAGTCGCCGGGGGCGGGAACGGACGCGGTGGCGGGCACGGCGGTGACGCCCGCCCCGGGCTGCCCCGTGTCGCGCAGGATCTCCGCGACGGCGGGCCGCAGCTCCTCCTCGGTGACCGGGAAGACCCGGGCGATGTCCCGGGCGAGGCCGGCGGCCTTGGTGCGGTCGATGCCGAACAGGGTGGTGAGCGGCAGGTACAGGGCGAGCCGCAGACAGGCCAGCGCGTAGCGGTCGATGTCGGCACCGCGCCGGTCGGGCGGGGCGACGAAGGCCGGGTTGGCGACGATCTGGCGGCGGCGTTCGGCGGCCGGGGAGGCTGCCTCGAAGTCGAGCAGGACGATGCGCGCGTTCTCCTCGTCGACCATGACGTTGCTCATGTGCAGGTCGCTGATGACGATGCCGCGGTCGTGGACCGCCTCGACGGCACGCTCGACCTGCCTGTACAACTCCGCGGCCCAGGCAGCGTGTTCGGCGAGCAGTGTGGGTGACGGGTGCTGCCGGGCGAGCGGGAAGCGGCGGGCGAAGACCGTGTTGAGGGTGGCGCCGGGGATGTACTGGAGGACCAGGAAGTGGTGGTCGCCGACCTCGAACACGTCCCGGACGGCGGGCACGCAGTCCAGCCCGGCCAGTTGCTCCAGTGCGGTCCGTTCGCGCTCCAGCCGGGCCACGGCGTCCGCCCCGTCGGCGGCCAGACCGGCGTACGGCCGCGCCTCCTTGAGGACGACCTGTTCGCCGGTGCGGGTGTCGCGGCCGAGGTAGACACCGCCGCCGTTGGAGAAGTGCAGCGCCTTCTCCACGGTGTACGGGAGGTCCGCGAGGCCCACGGCGGCGCGGGCTTCGAGGTGCGGCGTGAGGAAGCCGGGCGGGGTCACCCAGGAGGGGACGCGGAAGGACGGGCCCCGGTCGTCCGGGACGAGCCGGCCGCGCGGGTCGGCGACGGCGGGCACGGGTCGCCCGTCGGGACCGGAGCAGAAGCGGGCGGCGAACGCCCCGTACCGGGTGTGCACGGGCCCGTTCCCGCACCGCAGGTCGCTCAGGATGTACGGGCCGTGCTCGCCCTCCAGCAGCCGCATGAGGGCGGTGCACACCTCGGGGAACGCCTCGTCGGACGGCGGGTAGACGGTGATGAACTTCCCGCTGCCGGCCCGGTCGGCGTACTTGGCGTTCCGCAGGGCCAACAGCCCGGCGCTGGGCACGCACTTGAAGGCCAGCCGGTGGTCAAGACAGTGGGCGACGACCCGCTCCAGCACGGAGGCGGCGTTGTCGAGGGCGGCCGAGACGTGGATCTTCCAGCCCTGGGGCGGCAGTCGCAGCCCGTCGGGGCTGTACGCGAGCCAGTCCCCGCGCCGGGTGCGCGTCCACCCGGCGGGTACGGCGCCACGGAGCGGAGCGTAGAACGAGCGTTCCTCATCGGCGGCTCCGCCCGGTCCGGGGGAGCGGTGGGGTGCGTCGTAGAAGCGGCGGTCCGCCTGGCAGTACGCGGCGTACTCCGGATTCACGCACGGCCCCCTCGCTCGGTTCTTTCGTGGCGAGGGAAAAGTTGTCACAACGATGAGCGGTGCCCATAGTCACTGTTGTCACGACTCGTACATGCGCGCCCACCACGCGGAGCGCACGGCGTACTGATGGGTAGGCGATTGTCGCCCAGGCCGGGACGGGTGCGGGCCGGGGGCGTGCGGGGGCGCGAGAGGGGCGCTCTCACAACCGCCTCAGCCTGCGCCGTGCACCAGGACGTCGCCGGCCTCCGTACGGAAATAGAGCACGGAGCGGCCGGCGCGACGGCGGCGGACCAGTCCGGCGTCGAGCAGGACCCGCAGGTGGCGGCCGACCGAGCCCAGTCCCTGCCCGGTCAGCGCGACGAGTTGCGTCGTGCTGAGCGGGGAGGCGAGCAGCGCCAGGACGGCCGCCCGCGCCGGACCGATCAGCGCGCCCAGGGCGGCGGGCACGGGAACACGCCCGGCCTCGGTGAGCGCGCCGGAGCACGGGTACACCAGCCCGTACCTGTGGGGGATGTCCCAGCAGACCCAGGACTGGTACGGGGTCACGGGGACGAACAGCAATGGGGCGCGGCCCAGTTCGCGGGGCGGGTTGTCGTAGGTGTTGATCTGGAGTCGGCTGCCGCCCAGCCAACGGACGCCGGGACGCATGCCGCTCACCGCTTCGGCCCAGCCACCACGGCCCAACTGTGCGGAACGGGCCACCACATCGGCCTCCAGGATCCGCCGCCGCCTCGGCCAGTCGGGCAGCACGGTGTGCGTCCAGACCCACTCCACGCCGTCGGCGGCGCGCTCGGCCAGGTCGTCCCGGTCCAGCGCGGCGGGCAACGGCCCGCGCAGCGCCTCGGCCAGTTCGGCGCGGGCCCGGCCGGGCGGGGTGGCCCGGACCGGTGCCAGCTCGGCGGCGAAGGAGGGCGGGGCCTGGCCGGGCGGGGCGGGGGCCGGCGCGGGGACGAGGAAGTCGGCGGTCCAGCGGGGTGCGAGGGCGGAGCCGATCACCAGCGCGGAGACCGGGTGATCGGCCTTCCACCGCCGGTACGCGGGCAGGTGGGTCTCCAGCCAGGCCCGCTCACCAGGATGCGCGGCGGTGGCCCGCTCCAGGACCAGCAGGCTCGCGACGGCCTCGGCGAGGGGCGAGACGACGAACCGGCTGTTCGCGAGCGTGTCCGCACCGATCTGCCACCAGCCCACGCGCCCCACCGCCTCACTCTCCGTCGCCCCTCCGACCCCGCCGCCCCGCCGCCCCGCTCTCCGCCGCCCGCGGACTCCACCGCCCCGCTCTCCGTCGGCCCTCCGACCCCGCCGCCCCGCCGCCCCGCCCGTCCGGGCTTTCGCGTCCGCGCGAAACAGTAACGGTCCCGGTGACGGTGTCCGGAGACTCCACCCCATGCGCACCTACCGCGAACTGTTCCGGACCCCGGAGTTCTCCCCCTTCTTCGCCGCCGTCTCCGTGCAGACGGCCGCCCAGACCGCGACCGGTCTGGCGCTGGGCACCCTCGTGTACGCGAGGACGGGCTCGCCCCTGCTGTCGGCCCTGGCGATGTTCGGCCCGTCGCTGGCCCAGGTGGCCGGGGCGCTCACCCTGTTGTCGGCGGCGGACCGGCTGCCGCCGCGCGCCGCGCTGACCGCCCTGGCGCTGCTCTCCGCCGGGGCCGCCTGCGTCCAGGCCGCTCCCGGACTGCCGCTGTGGGCCGCGTTCGCCGTCCTGCTGGTGGTGGGCGCGGCCGCGTCACCGGGCGGGGGCGTACGGTACGGGCTGCTCAACGAGATCGTTCCGCGCGAGGGATTCCTGCTCGGCCGCTCCGTGCTGAACATGACGGGCGGCGCGACGCAGATCTGCGGGTTCGCGGTGGGCGGGCTGCTGGTGGCGGTGTTCTCGGCGCGCGGCACACTGCTGATCGGGGCGGGCCTGTACGTCGTCGCGGCGGCCGTGACCCGCTTCGGGCTGACCGCCCGGCCGCCCCGGGCCACCGGCCGCCCGTCGGTCCGGGAGACGCGGCGGACGAACGCGCTGCTCTGGTCGTCCACGCCGCGCCGGTACGTGTTCCTGGCCCTGTGGGTGCCCAACGGGCTCGTCGTCGGGGCCGAGTCCCTGTACGTCGCGTACGCACCCGGGCACGCCGGGCTCCTCTTCGCGGGCGGGGCCCTGGGCATGCTGGCCGGGGACACGCTGGTCGGGCGGTTCGTCACGGCACGGTGGCGGGCGCGGCTGGGGTCCCCGCTGCGGCTGCTGCTCGCCGCGCCCTATCTGCTCTTCGCGCTGCGTCCGGAGCTGCCCCTCGCGCTGGCGGCGGTCGTCCTGGCGAGCGTGGGCTTCGCCGCGAGTCTGCTGCTCCAGGAACGGCTCATGGCCCTCACCCCGCAGGAGCTGAGCGGCCAGGCGCTCGGGCTCAGCTCTTCGGGGATGCTCGCGATGCAGGGCGTGGGGGCGGCCGTGGCGGGCGGTATCGCCCAGCTGACCTCCCCCACGACGGGCATGGCGGCGGTCGCGGGGCTCTCGGTGGTGGTGACGCTGGCGCTGGCCCCGGGACTGCGTGACCGGTCCGGGGACGTCGGGGGCAGACTGCCGGAAGCGGACGGATCACCTCGGGCGTCCCGTACACCCCGCACGGAAGAGACCACATGAGCGACAACGCCAGGCCCAGCCAGAAGGAAGCGATGCTCTCCGGCGAGCTCTACATCGCCGACGACCCCGAACTGGCGGCGGAGGCGCAGCACGCGGCCGTGCTGAGCGAGCGCTTCAACGCCACGTCGGCCGCCGACCCCGAGGCCCGGCGCGCCGCCCTCGCCGAGCTCCTCGGTGAGCTGGGCGAGGGCGCCGAGGTCCGGCCGCCGCTGCGCGTCGACTACGGCTACCAGACCGCCATCGGCCCCCGGACGTTCATCAACTTCGGCGCGGTCCTCCTGGACGTCGCCCGCATCACGATCGGCGCGGACGTCCAGATGGGCCCGAACGTCCAGCTGCTCACCCCGACCCACCCGATCGACCCCGAGCCGCGCCGCGCCAAGTGGGAGGCCGCGCAGCCGATCACCATCGGTGACAACGTCTGGCTGGGCGGCGGGGTGATCGTCTGCCCCGGGGTGACCATCGGTGAGAACACCGTGGTCGGGGCGGGGGCCGTCGTCACGAAGGACCTGCCCGCGAACGTGGTGGCGGTGGGCAACCCGGCCCGGGTGATCCGGAAGATCGGCGAGGCGGAGGCGTGACGGGGCGCGCAGCCCGCCGACGCGGCAAGCCGGGTGCCTGAGTCCCGCCAGGCGCGGCACTCCGGTGGCCCGCGGCCCGCCGGGCGTAGCGCCTCAGGTGCTGGGCAGCCCGCCACCGCGGCACCCCGGGACCCTGCGGTCCGCGGGGCGTAACGCCCAGCGCGCTACGCGGCCCGCCAGGCGTCGGTGACGCACGAGACCTCGAAGTGCCACCAGCCCTCGTCCCGGCCACGGGCGAGCAGCTCCTTGACCCCGCGCAGGTCCGCGCCGCCCGGCACGGTCAGGGCGACCAGCGGGAACTCGGCGCTGAAGACCTCGCCGGTGAGCCCGTAGCCGGCGAACCGCTCGTGCACGGCCCGGGCGTCGTGCCCGAGCGGCCCGTCCGGCAACGGCAGCACCCGTACGGTGCAGTTGCCCGAGTCGGCCACGCGGCCGACGGCCCAGTGGACCCCGTCGTCGTCCGTGCGGAACCGTACGGTCTCCCCCTCGGCGACCCCGTCCCGGAGGAAGGGCGTGTTGTCCACCCGTGCGGTGTCCGGGCCGAGGCACGTCGCCCACAGCCCCTCGGTGTCGTAGGGCGGCCGACCCTCGCGCGGGGCCAGGCGGAACCAGACCTTGATCCGATCGGCTTCACGGGGCGGGCGCTCCGGACCGGCGGGGGAACTCATGGCCCCATGGTCCCCCGCGTGCGGCGTGCCCGCCTGTCCACCCCGGCGACCAGGTGTGACTCTCGTCCGTCCGTCGGCGCCGGCGGGCGGTGCACAGCGAGCAGGGCCATGTCGTCCTCGGTGAGTCCGCCGCTGAAGTCCTGCACGTCGTCGACAAGGTCGCCGAGCAGTCGGGCGGGGGTCGGGAAGGTCCGGCCGGTCAGCCTGGCTGCCGGATCGTAGAAGGTTCCGGTCGCGTCCCGGGCCTCGGAGAGGCCATCGGTGTACAGGAGCAGCGTGCTGTCCGGGGGAAACTCCCAGGTGTCGTGCCGGCCGGGTGACGGGGCGAGTTCGAGTAGGCCCAGTGGCAGCCGGAACGTGCTGGGCATGAGGGGGGTGACGCTTCCGTCCCCGCCGAGGAGCAGTGGTGCGGGGTGGCCGCAGTTGAGGAGGCGTACGACCTGGTGGCCGGTGGGGATCTCCACGAGGACGCAGGTGACGAACGTTTCCTCATCGGTGTTGTCCCGGTCCGCGCGGTCCCGCACGAGAGCTCCCTCCAGCCGCCGCGCCACCCCGGACAGTGTCTCCTCCTGCTCCGAGGCTTCCCGGAAGGCCCCGAGGACGACGGAGACGGTCTCGATGGCGGCCATGCCCTTTCCCCGGACATCGCCCATCACCAGGCGAATGCCATGAGGGGTGGAGCGGGCGCCGTAGAGGTCGCCGCCGATCAGCGCCTCGCGCTGGGCCGCCTGGTACCGGGCGGCCACGTGCAGCCCTGCCACGCGCTTGGCCGGAGTGGGCAGTACGGCGCGCTGGGCGGCCTCGGCCACCTCGTGTGCAGAGGTGAGCCGCTCACTGTTCAGGCGTACCAAGACGTTCACCAGCGCGGCGATGGCTGTGGCGAAGGCGATCGTGGTGAGCTGCGGCGCCATGCTCCGCACGACGGAGTCCTCTCCCCTGATGTCCGCCACGAACCGGAGCGTGGCGGCGAAGACGAAGGCCGCACCTCCGAAGGCGACAGTCCTCCCGAGGCTGAAGATCGGTGCCGCGACCAGCGGCGCGGCCACGAAGAACGGCGAACCGTTGAGGCGGAGGGGCGTGAGGAACTGGAAGACGATCCCGACGAGCAGGAGGACGACGGGCAGCAGACGGGCCAGCCGCCAGAAACGCGATACCGGCGAGAACGAGGGCGCGACGACGGGCTCGGCCGAGCGGTCGGCGACCTTCTTCTTCACGTGGTCCTCCGGAAAGTCGTGGAACCGGTGCCCGGGTCGCGCTCTGGGACACTGCGGAACTACTGGTGACCGAACCTGACCAGGACCCCAGACAGCCCGCCCCGCACGCACGCGCCCAGGCCGGAGGAAGGCCCGGAACCCTCCGGGCACCGACGCCTCTCCTTGGCCGAAAACGAAAAGGCCTATTTGTGCGAATAGTAGCTTTAGTGAGCAAAATTAGCTTAGGGGAGCACGGGACAAACGGCCCTGCCATCGGAGCACTGCGGCGCGCACGAAAGGTCACCTTGGCGGGGGGGCCGTCGAGTCGTACCCGCGCAGCGCCCACCGCCCACCGCCCCGAAGACGACGGCACCCCGCGCGTCCGCCGCGCCGTACCGGCTCACCGCGCGGCCGGGCCCACGTCAGCGACTCCGTCCGGGAACCGGTCACCCACCAGGTTGCTTCTGAAAGTTCTCACGAGACGAGGAAGCCGGAGGAAAGCCCCGCCCGGAACCGGCCCGGAACCCGCCCACCGACGACTCCGCCCCCGGCCGGGGGCGTTCCCGGGCGGGGGCGGAGGGCGGAGCGCTGTTCGGTGCGGGGGTCAGCCCTGGCCGGTCAGGTCGATGGTGACCGTGCGCTCGGCGGGGGTCTTCCCGGCCAGGGCGGTCTTCATCGCCTGGGCCACGTCGTCCGCGCCGACCTGGTGCTTCTTGCCGTCGCCCTTGACCGCCATGATGCCGTCGAAGACGCCGTCCAGGAGCTTGTCGATCGCCTGCTTGTCGTAGACGTCGACCAGTCGGCCGTCCACGGGCTTCATGGAGAGGATCTGCGGCAGCGACCGGGCCGGGCCGAACTGGATCTCCTTGGGGCCGGCCTTGATCGTGATCAGGCCGGACATGGCGGGCTCGGCGAACTCCTTCATCGCCCGGTCCAGTTCGGCCTTGGTGATGGTGGGCTCGCTGGTCGTGACGGGGAGTTCGACCAGCCGGGCCTGCCCGGTCTGCACCTGGGCGCGGTAGGCGTCCCGGACCGAGATCAGGGACTGGCCGGCGTCCAGCGCCTTGCCCGGCTTGCCCGGCACCGCCACGGCCTTGTTCGGCTCGAAGCGGATCGTGCCGTCACTGGACGAGCCGGAAGCGCCGGCCAGGTCGGTGAGGGCCACACCGAGCTTCTCCTCGTCGACCGGGATCACCGGATCGGCGGGACGTTCCCCGCCGAACAGCGAACCGATCACCGAGACGGGGTTGTAGTCGCTGCCCGCCGCGCCGCGCACGGTCTCCTGGCTGTCCAGGGTGAGACCGGCCTTCTCGGGGTCGAGCTTCTCCTCCTTGCCGTCCACCGACAGCGTCAGGGGCGTCTTGGCCCGCTCCCCGAGGGCGGCTTCGAGCTTGGTGACCGCCTCCTCCTTCGTGCCGCCGCCGATGTCGACGCCGAGCACCGTGGTGCCCTTGGGGACCTCGGAGTGGTTCAGCAGGAGGCCCGCCCCGTACGCGATGCCGAGCAGCACGACCGCGGCCACTCCGAGGAGGACCAGCTTGGAGCGGCCCTTCTTCGCGGGGGCGGAAGCGGCGGCCTGGGACGCGGGACGCGGGGCGGCGGGGCCGGGCGTGGGAACACCGGGTCCGCCCGGACCGCCGGAGCTGCCCCGAGGTCCGCCGGCCACCGGGCCGCCGGGGGTGCCCGGGCCGCCCGGGAACGCGACGCGGGGCTCGCTGGGCACCACGGGGATGCCGCTGGTCAGCGTATCGCCCGAGACATGGCCGGGGCCGGGCTCGGGCGCCGGGGGCTGCGTCCTGAGGATCGTGGTGTCGTCGGACATCCGGGGGGGTACGCCGCCGGGGGCGCCCGGGACCATCGGGCCGGGACCGGGGCCGGGGCCGCCGAGGCCCGGGACGCCGTCGAGGTTCGGGGTGAGCGAGGAGCTGCCGGTGACCGGTCCCGTGGTGGGGCCGGACGGACCGGGCGGACGCACGCCGAGACCGGGGGTGGAACGCGGGCCTCCGCCGGGGGGCTCCGTGCCGTAGCTGTCGAGCGAGCTGCGGCCGGGGCCGGGGGCTCCCGGTCCGCCGCCGGGCTGCGGGGCGTCCGAGAAGTACGGCAGGTCGGGGCGCGAGCGGCCCGCGTCGCCGTCGGACCCGCCCGCGCTCGGGCCGCCGGGGGCGCCCACGCCGGGGCCCTGGGCGCCGCCGGGGCCGGACGGAGCGCCACCGCCGGGGGCGCCGGGCGCACCGGTGCCCTGAGCGGCTGCTCCCGGGCCGGTGGCCGGGGCCTTGCGCGGGGCGAACCAGTCGCTGCCGCTCTTCTCCCGGGCCGGCTTCTCGCCGGGCGTCGGGTCGGCGGCGGGGCCGCCGTCCCGGGGCCGGTCCGCGACGGACGCGCCGTTCGGGCCCGCGGAACGGTCCGCGGGCCCGGCTCCGGGCGCGGGCGGCGGCGTGCCGGGGCGCGGGGTGGCGCCGGTGCGCTCCGCGCCCGAAGGACCGCCGGCGATGTCGCTCTCCGCCATCGGCGTACGCATCACGACCGGCGGGATGGGACGCGACCCGGGGATATTGATCCGGATGCGCGTCGTCAGCGTCGTCTCGGTCTTCGGTTCCTCGGGCCGGGGCGGAGCCACGGATTCCGGGTTCTCGTCAGAGCCGTCCTGCGACGGGTGGAGCGACGGATACTGGCGGGATCCGTACGGCGGCGTACCCGAGGGATACGCGGCTCCGCCGCGGCCCTGGGGCCCGGAGGACGAACTGTCAGTTTCACGACTCAAAGCAGGTTCTCCCGATTGGCTCCGCCGCCCGTACTTCCCCCATGCCGCAGGCCAGGGGACGGCTCGGCGCGCGCACCACCATACTGGCCGCCGCCGTCGGACACTCCGCGACCGGGTGAAACCTCCACCCGTGCATCACACCTGTGGGGGTCTGTTCCGACCCGGACTTGGCACTTCACGTACCGGACCGGCCGTTGCGGATGGCTGATTGCGGCACTTTGGAGGTGGTGGCGCACATCACAGCGGCGGCCGTCCCGCCGAGCATGAACAGCACCAGGCCGAGTTCGTCGCCGAAGACGTAGTCGCCCTCCGGTCGCCCGCTCAGCAGGAGGAAGACCGTGACGAACCAGCCCCCCGCCGGGGCGAGCGCGCCGATCTGGGTACGGGTCAGGATCCGGCCGCCGTAGAAGAGGCCCGCGGCGGCCGCCAGGGCGATGATCAACCCGCCCGGGAACCAGGCGGCTTGGACGAGTGCGCCGGCGATCGCGACCAGGACGCCGAGGACCGCGAGGCCCGAGTGGGCGGCGATCCGGGCCGGGTTCGGCCGGGCCGCGTAACCGGTCGGACCGGCCTCCCTGGGTGGCACGTTCCGCCGCGGCGCGTGGGAGGAACCGGCGCGGCCACGGCCCTGGCCCGGGTTCCCGCTCACGCGGTGCCTCCCGCGGCGCGCGTGGCTCCCGTAACGTCCGCGGCGGGCGGCAGGCCCGCGAAGAGGTCGCTCTCACGCTCCCCCTCGGGCACGCCCGGTACGCCCCGCACCAGTTGGTAGCACTCGGTCGTCAACAGGGGCTGACCGAGGCCGTTGGAGAGGGCGAAGAACGGGCCGTCGACCGCGATCTGGGTGGCGTGGGCGCGCATCGCCGCCGACTTGGCCCCGGCGTACGCCGATCCGTCGATCTCCGCGGTGATCAGCTCCCCGTCGGTCACGCCCGGGACGTCGTCCACGGAGGCGATGCCGGGGAAGGCACCGGGGGCGGTGGTGCGCAGCCGCTCGAAACCGGCCTCTGCCACGGCGCGCTCCACCCGGTTCCAGTAGATCTTCGCGACGACGTGCGGCGCGTCGGTGCCATGCCCCGGGTCGGCGGCCAGGTCGGCGGCGCGCATCGCGACGCGGTGGGCCTGGATGTGGTCGGGGTGGCCGTAGCCGCCGTCCGGGTCGTAGGTGACCAGGACCTGGGGGCGGACCTCGCGGATCACCTCGACGAGGTGGGCCGCCGCCTCGTCCACGGGGGTGGACCAGAGGGAGCCGGGGCGGCCGTTCTGCTCGGCGCCCATCATTCCGGAGTCCCGGTAGCGGCCGGCCCCGCCGAGGAAGCGGTGGTCGTCGACGCCGAGCTCCCTCATCGCCGCGGCCAGCTCGCCGACGCGGTGGGGGCCCAGCCCGTCGTCCCGGTCGGCGGCGAGGCGGGCGAGCGCGGGCGGGATGACCTCGCCCTCCTCGCCGAGCGTGCACGTCACCAGGGTGACGTGGGCGCCCTCGGCCGCGTACCTGGCCATGGTGGCGCCGTTGTTGATCGACTCGTCGTCGGGGTGCGCGTGCACCAGCAGCAGACGGCGGGCGGGGAGGTCCTTCATGGGGACCACCCTACGAGCCCGGAGGCCCCCCGTGCCCCCGCGCCCCGTGCCTCGCGCCTCCTCACCCCCCGGCCCGCCCCCGGCGCGCGGTCAGAACTTGATGCTGCTGATCATCCCCGCCACGTTGGACGTCAGATCGGAGATGGTCGGCGCGACCGACGAACTCGCGATGTAGAACCCGAGCAGCATGCAGACCACCGCGTGCCCTCCCTTCAGTCCGGATTTCCGGATCAGCAGGAAAACAATGATCGCCAGCAGCACTACCGCCGAAATCGAGAGCGCCACGGCGGTTCACCTCCATCGGTACGTTCGGACGGTCGGAACGGGGGTACGCGAAGTCAGCAGGTTCCTACCCACCTAGCGCTACGGATCATAACTATCCGTGCCAACGCATTGATCGGGGCACAGCAGCACGAGGGGCGCACGGACCGCACCGCACAGCGGAGTTCGGAGCTAAGTTCGGGGTCATGACCTCGCAGAAGCTGTCTTTTCCCCGCCAGCAAGCACGGACCCAGCGCTTCACTCTCGGCGCACCTCGCGCCTTCACCGTCTCACCGGATGAGACGCGCGTGATCTTCCTCCGGTCGATGTCCGGAACCGACCGCACCACCCGGCTCTGGGTCCTCGACCCGGCGACCGGCGAGGAGCGCGTCGCCGCCGATCCCGAAGTCCTGCTGGGCGGTGCGGCGGAGAAGCTGTCGGCGCAGGAGCGGGCCCGGCGCGAGCGGACCCGGGAGGGGTCGTCGGGCATCGTCTCCTACGCGGTGGACGCGGCGGCGGAGTTGGCCGCGTTCGCCCTGTCCGGAAAGGTGTACGTGGCCGAACTGCGGGCCGGGACCGCGCGGGCACTGCCGGTGCCGGGCCCGGTGATCGACCCCCGCCCGTCCCCCGACGGCCGGCACATCGCGTACGTCGCCCAGGGCGCGCTGCGGGTCGTGGGCGCGGGGGGCGAGGGCGACCGGGCGCTGGCCGAGCCGGAGAACTCCCATGTCACCTACGGTCTGGCCGAGTTCATCGCGGCCGAGGAGATGCACCGCTACCGCGGTTTCTGGTGGTCGCCGGAGTCGGACCGGCTGCTGGTCGCGCGGGCCGACGACAGCCCCGTACAGCGGTGGTACATCGCCGATCCCGCGCATCCGGAGCGCCGGCCCGCCGAGATCGCCTACCCGGCGGCGGGCACGCCCAACGCCGAGGTGCGGCTCTTCGTCATGGACCTGGAGGGGTCCCGCCGGGAAGTGGTCTGGGACCGGGCCGCCTTCCCGTACCTGGCCCAGGTGCACTGGTCGTCCGCGGGTGCCCCGCTGCTGCTGGTCCAGGCCCGGGACCAGCGCAGCCAGCAGTACCTGGCGGTGGACCCGGAGGCCGGTGCGACCCGGATCGTGCATGTCGACGAGGACCCCGTGTGGCTGGATCTTTTCCCCGGGGTGCCCGCGTGGGCCCCGGACGGGCGGCTCGTGCGGATCGTCGACGAGGGCGGCGCGCGGGTGCTGGCGGTCGGGGACCGGCTGCTCACCGGGTCGCAGCTGCACGTCCAGTCGGTGCTGGACATCGGGGAGTCCGACATCCTGGTCTCGGCGGTGGCCGGTGAGGACGCGGTCGAGCCGGAGGTCGGGCAGATCCATGTGTACCGGGTGAACGAGCTGGGAATCGAGCGGATTTCCGAAGGGGTGGGTGTGCACTCCGCGGTCCGCTCGGGCGGTCTCGCGGTCCTGGTCTCGGCCGTTCCCGATGAGCCCGGGGCCGCCGCGTGGGTGGTGCGGGACGGCAAGCGGCTGACGCGGGTCCCGAGTTCGGCCCAGGAGCCGGTGCTCTCCGCCCGCGTGACGCTCACCGAGGGGGGCGCACGGCGGATTCCGTGCGCCGTGCTGCTCCCCTCGGACTACCAGGAGGCGGATGGTCCCCTTCCGGTCCTGATGGACCCGTACGGCGGTCCGCACGGCCGCCGGGTGGTCGCCGCCCACAACGCCCACCTGACCTCGCAGTGGTTCGCGGACCAGGGCTTCGCGGTGGTCGTGGCGGACGGGCGGGGCGCGCCGGGCCGCTCGCCGGGCTGGGAGAAGGCGGTGCGGGACAACCTCGTGATGACGATGGAGGACCAGGTCGAGGCGTTGCACGGGCTCGCCGGGCGGTTCCCGCTCGACCTGTCCCGGGTGGCGATCCGCGGCTGGTCCTTCGGCGGCTATCTGGCGGGGCTCGCGGTGCTGCGGCGGCCCGACGTCTTCCACGCGGCGGTGGTGGGCGCTCCGGTGACCGACCAGCGGCTGTACGACACCCACTACACCGAGCGCTATCTCGGCGACCCGGCGACGCAGCCCGAGGTGTACGCGTACAACTCGCTGCTCACCGACGACGGTCTCTCCGAGCCCGCCGCAGAGGTCCGGCCCATGATGATCGTGCACGGCCTGGCCGACGACAACGTGGTGGTCGCCCACGCCCTGCGGCTGTCCTCCGCGCTCCTGGCCGCCGGGCGTCCGCACGAGGTGCTGCCGCTGAGCGGGGTGACGCACATGACGCCGCAGGAGCAGGTCGCGGAGAACCTGCTCCTGCTCCAGGTGGACTTCCTCAAGCGGTCGCTGGGGCTGACCGGAGCCTGAGCGGCCTCCGGCCGGTCCGGCCCGGCCTCCCCGTCACCCGCTCACCAGCGGGGCGGCGGGGAGGAGGGCGGGGGTCCGAAGCCGGGGACGGGCGGCTGCTGGCCTGGCACCGCCTGCGGGGGCGGGTGGCCGGGGGGCTGGACGCCCCACGGTCCGTCGCCGCCCCACGGGCCCGGGGCGCCGCCCGCGGGGGTCCGCCCGGCTCCCTTGCGGGCGAGGACGAGGATCACGATGGGCCCGGCGACGAGCGAGGAGATCGAGGTCAGCATGTTCAGCTGCGCCTCGATGTCCATGTCGATGAACTGCTCGTACATCTCGTAATGGACGATGCGCGCCGTGCCCAGCACCCCGGAGGAGAGCACGAACCCGCCCGCGATCAGGCCGAGCGGTCGCGCGTGGGCCGCACCGGCGACCGCGCCGACGGCCGCCACCAGGAACATCAGGACGTGCGCCACGGCGACCCAGCCGGGCGGCCCCTCGGTCAGCGGAAGGGTCAGAGGTCCCCCGCCGATGAACCACCCGGGATAGAGATCGGAAGGATAGACGAACGGCTGCCGGATCTCCCAGGCGGCGACGAGCACCCCCTGGAAGCCCAGGAGCAGGAAGGCGGCCACCCCCGCGCCGCGCCCCGGACCGGCGGGGCGCTCCGCGCCCTCGGGCACCGGGCGACGGCCCGCCACCCCCGCGACGATCAGAGCGAGCCCGGCCGCCAGGGCGACGTACGTCGTGAGCAGCGCCCGGTCGCGGAGGTCCTCCGGGGCCGAGGCGTCGGAGATGGTCCAGACACCGGGCAGCCGCAGGGCGAAGGTGACGACGCCGGTGACGATCAGGACCGAAGCGGCGGAGGCGGATCGGAGGGCCGCCACCGCGGCGGCGGCGTAGGCCAGCAGGAGGACGAGGCTGGTGGCCGAGGTGGTCGTCCGCGGCGCGTCCCGGAGGTCGGCGGTGCCCGACCAGTACTCCCAGACCGCCAACGGCCCTTCGGCGGCCCGGATGTCCCGCACCAGCCAGGCGATGATGAGTAGGGCCGGCACCGCGCACAGAACGGCACCGGTGATTCTTGCTCCCCGTGTAAGTGTCACCCGGTGATACTCCATGGCCCCGAACGGATGAACAAGCCCGCACAGGGGTCAGGACGGTGCCGTACGGGGTCAGGACGGAGCCGTACGGGACGGACCGTACGGCACCGGCTGTACGGAACGGGACGTGGGGAACGGGACGGTGGCGGCGGGCGACCGGCCGGAGCGGCAGGACGACGCTCCGGCCGGACCACGGCACCCGCACGGCCGTACGCCGTTCAGCATGGGACGTTCGTATATCGGTGCGACGACGGCGAAGTTGCCTGCTTGTTAACGCGTATGACGCGGTTCTACGACGTTTCGCCCCCGGTGCGCCCGGGCTTCCCCTCGTGCTCCGGCTCCGAGTGCCCCGGCGTCTCCTCGGGCTCCGGTCCCGGCCGCGCGGGCCCCGGGGCCTCCAGCTCGCCCTCCGGCGGCACCACGCGCTTCTCCTCCGCGAAGTGGCACGCCGAGTCGTGCCGGGCCGGGGTGTCGACGAGCCGGAACTCCGCGGGGACCGCCAGCAGCGGGACCTCCAGTGCGCACCGCTCCTGCGCCTTCCAGCACCGGGTGCGGAAGCGGCAGCCCGAGGGGATGTTGGCGGGCGAGGGGACGTCGCCGTGCAGGATGATCCGTTCCCGGTGGTCGCGGGCCGTCGGGTCCGGTACGGGGACGGCGGAGAGCAGCGCCTGGGTGTACGGGTGGGTGGGGTGGTCGTAGATCTCCGCGTCGGAGCCGATCTCCACGATCCGGCCCAGATACATCACGCCGACCCGGTCGGAGATGTGCCGGACGATCGAGAGGTCGTGGGCGATGAAGACGAAGCTGAGGCTGAACTCCGCCTGGAGCCGGTCCAGGAGGTTGACGACCTGCGCCTGGACGGAGACGTCGAGCGCGGAGACCGGTTCGTCGGCGACGATGATCTCCGGGTTGAGGGCGAGTCCGCGGGCGATGCCGATGCGCTGGCGCTGGCCGCCGGAGAACTGGTGCGGATAGCGGTTGATGTACTCCGGGTTGAGCCCGACGACGTCCAGCAGGTCCTGCACCCTCTGCCGACGGCTGCCCTTCGGGGCGACCTCGGGGTGGATCTCGTACGGCTCACCGATGATGTCGCCGACCGTCATCCGCGGGTTCAGCGAGGTGTACGGGTCCTGGAACACCATCTGGATGTTGCGGCGCACGGCCTTCAGCGCACGGCCGGACAGCTTCGCGATGTCCTCGCCCTTGTAGCGGATCGCGCCGGCGGTGGGGCGCTCCAGGTGGACGAGCATCTTGGCGACGGTCGACTTGCCGCAGCCCGACTCCCCCACGATGCCCAGCGTCTCGCCCGCGTAGAGGTCGAAGTCGACGCCGTCGACGGCCCGGACCGCGCCGATCTGCCGCTTGAGGAGGATGCCCCGGGTCAGCGGGTAGTGCTTGGCGAGCCCGCGTACCTGGAGGATCGGGTCGCCCTCCGTGTACGGCGTGACGGCGTCCTCCCGGGCCGTGGACAGCAGGGTGGAGCCGGCCGCGCCGCCGCCGGTCCCCGCCCTCTCGTCGCGGTCAGCGTGCATCGAGCGTCTCCTTCCAGAAGTGGCAGGCGCTCCGGCGCCGCTCGTCCACCTCGTAGAGCGGCGGCACGTCGCTGCGGCATACGTCCCGGGCCTGCGGGCAGCGGGGGTTGAAGGCGCAGCCGGGCGGGATGCGGGTGAGGTTGGGCGGCAGGCCCTTGATCGCGTAGAGCTCGCGGCCCTTCTGGTCCAGGCGCGGGATCGACCGCAGGAGGCCCTTGGTGTACGGGTGGGCGGGGGCCTTGTAGATGTCGTGCACGGGGGCGGTCTCGACGATGCGGCCCGCGTACATGACGGCGATCTTGTCGGCGACGTCGGCGACGACGCCGAGGTCGTGGGTGATCAGGATGAGGCCCATGTTGAGCTCGCGCTGGAGCTCGGCGAGGAGCTCCATGACCTGGGCCTGGACGGTGACGTCGAGGGCGGTGGTCGGCTCGTCGGCGATGATCAGGGACGGTTCCAGGGCCATCGCCATGGCGATCATGATGCGTTGCCGCATCCCGCCGGAGAACTGGTGCGGGTAGTTGCCGACCCGGTCCTTGGCGGCCGGGATGCGGACCCGGTCCATCAGCTCGACCGACCTGGCCTTCGCGTCCTTGCGGGACATGCCGCGGTGCACGACGAACATCTCGCCGAGCTGCTCGCCGACGGTGAGGACCGGGTTCAGCGAGGACAGGGCGTCCTGGAAGATCATGGCCATCTCCTGGCCGCGGATCTTCCGCCGCTCCTCCGGCTTGAGCTTCAGCAGGTCCCGGTCCTTGAAGAGGATCTCCCCGCCGGCGATCTTCCCGGGCGGCATGTCGAGGATGCCCATGATCGCCTGGGCGGTGACGGACTTGCCGGAGCCGGATTCGCCCAGGACGGCGAGCGTCTCGCCCTCGGCCACCGAGTAGTCGACCCCGTTGACGGCCTTGGCGATGCCTTCGCGGGTGTGGAACTCCACGTGCAGATCGCGCACTTCGAGCAACATGGCAACCGGCTCCTCAGCGCAGCTTGGGGTCGAGGGCGTCGCGCACCGCGTCGCCGAGCATGATGAACGCGAGCACGGTGACCGCCAGCGCTCCGGCGGGCCAGAGCAGCATGTGCGGGGCGTTGCGGATGTAGTTGGCGGCGGCGGAGATGTCGATGCCCCAGGAGACGGCCGGGTCCTTCAGGCCGACCCCGAGGAAGGAGAGGGTCGCCTCCAGCGAGATGTAGGTGCCGAGCGCGATGGTCGCCACGACGATGACCGGGGCGATGGCGTTCGGGGTGATGTGGCGCAGCATCATGCGGGAGTTGGAGGCGCCGAGCGCGCGGGCCGCCTGGACGTAGTCGTTCTGCTTGGCGGTGATGACCGAGCCCCGGGCGATGCGGGCGATCTGTGGCCAGCCGAGCAGGACGATGAAGCCGACGACGGGCCAGACGGTGGAGCTGGTGACGACGGAGAGGAAGACCAGGCCGCCGAGGACGACGGGGATGCCGAAGAAGACGTCGGTGAGGCGGGAGAGGATCGAGTCCCACCAGCCGCCGAAGAAGCCGGCGAGGCCGCCGAGCACGCTGCCGAGGATCGCGACGCCGAGGGTGGAGCAGATGCCGACGGTCACCGAGGTGCGGGTGCCGTGGACGACCCGGGTGTAGACGTCGCGGCCCTGCGGGTCGAAGCCGAAGGGGTGGCCGGGCTCGGAGCCCTTCTGGGCGTCGTCCAGGTTGGCCTGGAGGGGGTCGCCGCTCGCGATGAGCGAGGGCCAGATGGAGATGGTCACCAGGAAGAGGATGACCAGTGCGGAGATGATGAAGACCGGGTTGCGCCGCAGGTCGCGCCAGGCGTCGGACCAGAGGCTGCGGGGTTTGCCTGCCGGGCCCGTGCCGTCGGGGCCGGCCGGGTTCCTCTCCAGGCTGGCGCCCTCCGCCATGGCGAGGTCCGTGGGGCCGCCGGCTCCCGCCGGGGAGATCGCTCCGTCCGATGACTGCGGCTCAGGCATAGCGGATCCTCGGGTCGAGTACGGCGTACAGGAGGTCGACGATCAGGTTGGCGGCCAGGAAGACGAGGACGAGGATCGTGACGAACCCGACGACGGTCTGGGAGTTCTGGCGCAGGATCCCCTGGTAGAGCTGGTAGCCGACGCCGTGGATGTTGAAGATCCGTTCGGTGACGATGGCCCCGCCCATCAGGGCTCCCACGTCGGTGCCGATGAAGGTGACGACGGGGATCAGCGAGTTGCGCAGCAGGTGGCGTACGACGACCCGTCGGCGGGGCAGGCCCTTGGCGACGGCGGTGCGTACGTAGTCGGCGCGGGCGTTCTCGGCGATCGAGGTCCGGGTGAGCCGGGTGACGTAGGCGAGCGAGACCGAGGCGAGGACCAGTCCGGGGACGAGCAGCTCGTCGAAGGTGGGGTCGGCGGAGACCGAGGGCTTGATGATGCCCCACTTGACGCCCAGGAGGAGCTGGAGCAGCAGGCCGGTGACGAAGGTCGGGACGGCGATGACGACCAGCGTCAGGATGAGGACGGTGGTGTCGACGGGGCGGCCGCGCCGCAGGCCGGTGACGACGCCGAGGCTGATGCCGATGACGACCTCGAAGACGACCGCGACGACGGTGAGCCGGATCGTGATGGGGAAGGCCGTGGCCATCAGCTCGGTGACCTTCTGCCCGTTGAACGCGGTGCCGAAGTCGCCGGTGAACACGTTGCCCATGTAGGTGAGGTATTGCTGCCAGACCGGCTTGTCGAGGCCGAACTCGGAGCGCAGCTGGGCGGCGGTGGCCGGGTCGCACTGGCGGTCGCCGCAGAGGCCCGCGATGGGGTCGCCCATCACGTTCACCATGAGGAAGATCAACAGCGTGGTGCCGAAGAAGACGGGGATCATCTGCAGCAGCCGCCGGATCACATAACGTCCCATGAGGGGCTCCGGGGGTTGGGGCTGGCGGGTCCGGGCAAAGGGTGCGGGTGCGCGGACGGCCGGGGCGCTGGTGTCGGGCGTCCCGGCCGTCGGCGTCGCTCAGCGCGTCACTTGACGGTGATCTCTTCGTAGACCGGGACGCTGAACGGGTTCAGCGCGACGTTGTCGACCCGGTCCGAGTAGCCGGCGCTGCCGTTCTGGTACCAGAGCGGGATGACCGGCATCTCGGTGACGAGGATCTTCTCCGCGTCCTGGAAGGTGGTGACCGCCTTCGCCCTGTCGCTCTCGGCGTTGGCCTTGTCGATCAGGCCGTCGAACTCCTTGTTGCTCCACTTGCCGTCGTTGGACGGGGCGTTGGTGTAGTAGAGCGGCTGGAGGAAGTTCTGGATCAGCGGGTAGTCCATCTGCCAGCCCGCTCGCCAGGCGCTCTTCAGCTTCTGGGTGGAGACCTGGGCACGGAAGTCGGCGAAGGTGCCGACGGGGCCGCCGACGCAGGACTTGTTGTCGCCCATGACGTTGTTGATGCTGTTGCAGACGGCGTCGACCCATTCCTTGTGGGAGCCGGTGTCCGCGTTGTACGAGATCTTCAGCTGGCCGCCGGGGATGCCGCCGCCCTCGTCGATCAGCTTCTTGGCCGCGGCCTTGTCGTACGTGCACTCCTTGCCGCAGAGGCCCTTCTTGAAGCCGCCGTCGTCGCCGAGGACCGGGGAGGTCCAGTCGGAGGCGGGGGTGCGGGTCTTCTGGAAGATCTGGTCGGTGATCTGCGCCCGGTTGATCGCCATCGAGAGGCCCTGGCGGACCTTGCGGGCGTCGTCGGTGTCCCACTCCTTGTCGTAGAAGGGGAAGGCCAGGGTCTGGATGATGCCGGCGGGGGTGTTGATGTACCGGTCGCCGAGGTCCGCCTCGACGTTGCGGAGCTGGGAGGCGGGCACGTCGTCGACGAGGTCGAGGTTGCCCGACGTCAGGTCGGTGTAGGCGGTGTTGTTGTCGGTGAAGACCTTCAGGTCGACGCCGCCGTTCTTCGCCTTGTCGTCGCCCGGGTAGTCGTCCCACTTGCGCAGTTTCATCGAGGAGCCCTTGGCGTACGACTCGATGGTGTACGGGCCGTTCCCGACGGGCTTGGAGAGCCAGGCGTCGTGGTCGTCGTAGAACGCCTTGGGCAGGGGGACGAAGGCGGAGTAGCCGAGGGTGTCGGGCCACAGGGAGAACTTCTGGGTGAGCTTGGCGGTGAAGGTCAGGTCGTCGACGACCTTCAGGCCCGAGAGGGTCTCGGCGGAGGCGGAGCCGGACTCCGGGTGGACCTTGTCGTAGCCCTCGATGTACTGGAAGAAGTAGGCGTTCTTCTGGTTGTTCTTCAGCGCGGCGCCGTAGTTCCAGGCGTCGACGAAGGACTTGGCGGTGACCTTCTCGCCGTTGGAGAACGTCCAGCCGTCCTTGAGCTTGATCGTGAAGTTCTGGGAGTCCTTCGAGTCGATGGACTCGGCGACCATGTTCTGGGCCTCCCCGGTCTTCGGGTCGTAGCGGATCAGTCCGCGGAAGACCATGTCGAGGACCTTGCCGCCCTGGACCTCGTTGGTGTTGGCGGGTTCCAGCGGGTTCTGCGGGTCTCCCCAGGAGGAGCTGACGATGCCGTCGGCGCCGCCGCTGCCGCCGTCACCACCTCCACCGCCGCCGCCGCAGGCCGTGGCTGTCAGGGCGACGGCCACCGCACATGCGGCCCACCTGACCTGTGTGGCTCCGCGCATGAAGTGCCTCCTAGAGTCATCGAGTAGCTCAATGCCTCATATCACCTCATTACGCCAGGTATCGCATGTGGGCTTACCCCGTACGGGCGGGGGCGCGGGCGGACGCGACGATGCCCGGCCCCCCTCGGGGAACCGGGCATCCGCCGTTCAGGAACCGCAAGCGGTCACGCCGCGTGCACGACGTCGCGCTCCTCGGCGAAGTGGCACGCCGACTCGTGCGTGGCGGGAGTGGTTCCCGCGACGAAGCGCTCGGGGATCGCCAGCAGGGGCTCCTCCGTCGCGCAGCGCTCCTCCGCCTTCCAGCACCGGGTGCGGAAGCGGCAGCCCGAGGGCGGGTTCGCCGGTGACGGAACGTCACCGGTCAGGATGATCCGGTCGCGCCCCTCACGGGCCGACGGGTCGGGGACCGGGACCGCCGACAGCAGCGCCTGGGTGTAGGGGTGCGTCGGGTGGTCGTAGATCTGCGTGTCCGTGCCGATCTCGGCCATCTTGCCGAGGTACATGACGCCGACCCGGTCGGAGATGTGCCGGACGATGGACAGGTCGTGCGCGATGAAGAGGTAGGACAGGTTGAACTCGTCCTGGAGCTTCTCCATCAGGTTGATGACCTGCGCCTGCACCGACACGTCGAGCGCGGAGACCGGCTCGTCGCAGATGATGATCTCCGGGTTGAGCGCGAGGCCCCGGGCGATGCCGATGCGCTGGCGCTGACCGCCGGAGAACTGGTGCGGGTACCGGTTGATGTACTCCGGGTTCAGCCCGACGACGTCCAGGAGCTCCTGGACGCGGCGGCGCCGGTCGCCCTTCGGGGCCACCTCGGGGTGGATCTCGAAGGTCTCACCGATGATGTCGCCGACCGTCATCCGCGGGTTCAGCGAGGTGTACGGGTCCTGGAACACCATCTGGATGTTGCGGCGCACGGCCTTCAGCGCGCGGCCGGACAGCTTGGTGATGTCCTGGCCCTTGTAGAAGACCTCGCCGGCGGTGGCCCGCTCCAGCGTCATCAGGAGCTTGGCGACCGTGGACTTGCCACAGCCGGACTCCCCCACGATGCCGAGGGTCTCACCGGCGTACAGGTCGAAGGAGATCCCGTCGACGGCCTTGACCGCGCCGATCTGCTTCTTGAAGAGGACGCCCTGGGTGAGCGGGAAGTGCTTGACGAGGTTCCGCACCTGGAGGATCGGCTCACCCTGGCTGACGGGCGCGTCGATGGCGGCCACGGCCTCCGCCTCGGTCGCGGCGTCCACGGTCTCCACGTCGGAGACGTTCGGGGTGGCGTCCACGGGCTCCTTCTTGAGCTCAGCCATGGATCGTCTCCTTCCAGAAGTGGCACGCGCTGCCGCGGCCGACGAGCTCCAGGCCGTCCTGCTCGGTCACCGGGGTGAGCGGCGGGACGTCGGTGCGGCAGATGTCCTGTGCCTTGGGGCAGCGCGGGCTGAAGGCACAGCCCGCGGGGATACGCGTCAGGTTGGGCGGGAGGCCCTTGATCGCGTAGAGCTCCTGGCCCTTCTGGTCCAGGCGCGGGATCGATTCCAGCAGGCCCTTGGTGTACGGGTGCGCCGGGCGGCTGTACAGCTCGCCGACCGGGGCCGTCTCCACGATCCGGCCCGCGTACATCACGGCGATCTTGTCCGCGACGTCGGCGACGACGCCGAGGTCGTGGGTGATCAGGATGAGCCCCATGTTGTACTCGCGCTGGAGCTCGGCCAGCAGGTCCATGACCTGGGCCTGCACCGTCACGTCGAGCGCGGTGGTCGGCTCGTCCGCGATGATCAGGTCCGGCTCCAGGGCCAGCGCCATGGCGATCATGATGCGCTGGCGCATGCCGCCGGAGAACTGGTGCGGGAAGTCCGAGATACGGGCCGCCGCCGCCGGGATCTTGACCTGGTCCATCAGCTCGATGGACTTGGCCTTGGCCTCCTTCTTGGAGAGGCCCTGGTGCACGCGGAACATCTCGCCGAGCTGGTAGCCGACGGAGAGGACCGGGTTCAGCGAGGAGAGCGCGTCCTGGAAGATCATCGCGATCTTGCGGCCGCGGATCTTCCGGCGCTCCTCGTTGGACATCTTGAGCATGTCCTGGCCGCGGAAGAGGATCTCGCCCTGCGTGATCTTCCCCGGCGGCATGTCGAGGATGCCCATGATGGTCTGCGCGGTCACGGACTTGCCGGAGCCGGACTCGCCGAGCACCGCGAGCGTCTCGCCGGCGCTGACGGTGTAGTTCACACCGTTGACCGCCTTGGCCACACCGTCGCGGGTGTGGAACTCCACGTGCAGGTCACGGACGTCGAGCAGTGGACCGTCGCCACTCACGGACTCCCGCGGTGCGGGGACGTGAGCCGTCTTGTCGATGGTGGTCACGAACGCCTCCCTCAGCGCATCTTGGGGTCGAGGGCGTTGCGGACCGCATCGCCGAACATCAGGAAGGACAGCACCGTGATCGAGACCATCACCGAGGGGATGACCAGGACGTACGGCGCGTTGCGGAGCTGGTCCTTCGCAGCGGACACATCGATGCCCCACGAGACCGTCGGCTCGGCGAGACCGATGCCGAGGAACGACAGGGTGGCCTCGGCGGCGATGTAACCGCCGAGCGCGATGGTGGCGACCACGATCACCGGAGCGATGGCGTTCGGCAGGATGTGCCGCGTCAGGATCCGGAAGGTGGAGGCGCCGAGCGCCTTGGCGGCGACCACGTAGTCGGCCTGCTTGATCGTGATGACCGAGCCACGGGCGACACGCGCGATCGACGTCCAGCCGAGGAAGGCCAGCGAAAGGATCACGACCCACACCGAGCGCTTCTCGAAGCTGGTCAGGATGACCATGGCGCCGACGATGAAGGGGACACCGAAGAAGACGTCGGTGATACGGGACAGGATCGTGTCGATCCAGCCGCCGAAGTAGCCGGCGAGCATGCCGATGACCAGGCCGGTGATGGTGACCGCGAGGGTCACCACGACGCCGACGGTGATCGAGGCGCGGGCGCCGTAGACGAGACGCGCGTAGATCGAGCGTCCCTGTCCGTCGTAGCCGAGCCAGTCGGGGGCGAAGAAGTGGCCCCAGTTCGGGTGCTGGAGGTAGTGCTCGGCCAGGTTGGCATCCCTCGGCGAGGCGCTGGTGAACAGCCCCGGGAAGATCGACATCACGGCGAGCAGCAGGATCAGCACCATCGAGATGATGAAGAGCGGGTTGCGCCGCAGGTCGTGCCAGGCGTCCGACCAGAGGCTGCGCGGCTTGCCCGGCGCGGGGCCGGCGTCCGTGGCGGGCGGCGCGTCGACCGGGGCGGCCGAGGCGTCGGTGCTCTTGAGTGCGGTGGTGTCAGGCATACCGGATCCTCGGGTCCAGGACCGCGTAGAGCAGGTCGACGAGCAGGCTGCAGATGAGATAGACGACGACGAGCAGCGTCACGACGCCGACGACGGTGGCACCCTCACGCTTGCCCAGAGCCTCGAAGACGAGCGATCCGACGCCCTTGATGTTGAAGATGCCCTCGGTCACGATCGCGCCGCCCATCAGGGCGCCGATGTCGGTGCCGAGGAAGGTGACGACCGGGATGAGCGAGTTGCGCATCAGGTGGACGCCGATGACGCGGCGGCGCGGCAGGCCCTTGGCGACAGCCGTACGCATGTAGTCGGCGCGCATGTTCTCGGCGACCGAGGTACGGGTGAGGCGGGCGACGTACGCGAGCGACAGCGATGCCAGCACGATGGCCGGCATGATCAACTCGGTGTTGGTCGGTTCGAGACTCACGTTCGGCTTGGCGATGCCGAGCTGGAACGCGAAGAGGTACTGAACGAGGAAGCCCAGCACGAAGGACGGCATGGAGATCAGCACCAGCGTCAGACCGAGCAGACCGCGGTCCCGGAGGGACTCGGCCTTGAGGCCCGCGACGATGCCGAGCGAGATCCCGGCGACGACCGTGAAGACGAAGGCGAAGATCGCCAGTCTGACGGTGATCGGGTAGGCGTCCGAGATGACTTCGGCGACCGGACGCTGTGTCCCGATCTGAATACCGAGGTCACCCTGGAACAGATTGCCCAGGTAGTTCAAATACTGCTGCCAGATCGGCTGGTCGAGGCCGTACTGGGCCTTCAGAGCGGCGATCTGCGACGGATCTACGTGCTGTTCACCGGCAAGCGCTCTGACGGGGTCGCCGGGCAGTGCGTACATCATCAGGAAGACCAGCAGGGTCGACCCGAGGAAGACCGGGATCATCTGGAGCAGTCGTCGTGCGACATAGCGCCCCATGGGTGCCTCCGTGTGGGGATAACTGCGGCGCGGGGGCCACCTCTTCGCAGAGGCGGCCCCCGCGCCTCCGGCCGCGCTGAGGGGCAGCACGGGCGGATGACGGCCAGTTGGGGAATGACCCGCAGGCGTTACTTGGTGGTGACGCCGGTCAGTTCGAGGTCACCGTGGAAGTCGACCTTGACGTTGTCGACGTTCTTTCCGTGGCCGCCGTTGATGCGGTAGTACCAGAGCGGGATCGCCGGCATCTTCTCGACGAGCGCCTTCTCGACCTCCTGGTAGGCGGCGACCGACTCCTCCAGGGAGTCCGCCTTGTCGCCCTTGGCCATCAGGTCGTCGATCTCCTTGTCGGAGAAGCGACCGTTGTTCGACTCCGCCTTGGAGTGGTAGAGCTCCTTGAGGAAGTTCACGTTGACCGGGTAGTCGGCGACCCAGCCACCGCGGTACATGCCCTTGACCTGGTTGTTGTCACGAGCCTCGAGGTCGGTCGGGAAGTCCGGCTTCGCGTCGCCCACGCAGTCGACCCCGGTGGCGTTGCGGATGGACTCGCAGACCGCGGTCACCCACTCCTTGTGCCCGCCGTCGGCGTTGTACTGGATGGTGAACTTGTTCTGCGGGACACCGCCGCCCTCCTTGATGAGGGCCTTGGCCTTGACCGGGTCGTACTTCAGGAAGTCCGACTCGAGCTGCTGGTTGCCCTTGACCTGCGGCGGCGTGAAGCTCGTCGCGGGGGTACGGGTGTTGTTCAGGACGGTCTTGGTGATCGTGTCACGGTCGATGCCCATGGACAGGCCCTGGAGGACCTTGGGGTCGATGTCCTTGAACGTGGCGTTGTAGAACGCCGGGACCAGCGTCTGGATCGCGGCGTAGGGCTGCTCGATCGCGCCGTCGCCGAGGTCCGTCTTGTACTTGGGCAGGTCGCGCGGGCCGACCTGGCGGATCATGTCCAGGTTGCCGGAGATGACGTCCGAGTAGGCGGCCTCGACGGTCGAGTAGTTCTTGAACTGGATGCCCTTGTTGGCAGCCTTGTTCGGGCCCTGGTACTCGTCCCAGGCCTTGACCTGGATGAGCTTCTTGTGGGTCCACTTCTCGAACGTGTACGGGCCGTTGCCGATCGGCTTCTGGCCGAACGCCTTCGGGTCGTCGTAGAAGACCTTGGGCAGCGGCGCGAACGTCGCGTAGCCGAGCTTGTAGTTGAAGTACGGAACCTTCTCCGCCAGCTCGATCGTGAACGTGGTGTCGTCCACGGCCTTCAGACCCGACATCTCCTTGGACTTCGGCGCACCCTTCTCGGGGTGGACGTCCGCGTAGCCCTTGATGTCGGAGAACCAGAACGCGTTCTGCTGCTTGTTCTCGACGTTGGCGTACCAGTTCCACGCGTCGATGTACGACTGCGAGGTCACGGCCTCACCGTTGTGGAACTTCCAGCCGGCCTTGAGCTTGACGGTCCAGGTCTTGGAGTCCTCGGACTCCACGGACTCGGCGTTCGTGAGAACGATCTCGCCCTTGTCGTCGAAGTCCAGCAGCTGGGTGAACAGCGACTGGATGACGTAGGAGCCGTTGCTCTCGTTCGTGTCGGCCGGCATCAGAGGCTTCTGGGGCTCACCGACGTCGATCGAGACGTAACCGGCGGGCTGACCCGACGTGTTCTTCTTGCCTTCGTCGCTGCTGTCGCTTCCGCCACAGGCAGTCGCGGCCAGGGCGATGACGGCCGCTCCCGCGACCCACTTGGCGCTCTTGGCACCGCGCATGGGTTTCCTCCTCATGAGTCCACTTTTGACTACAAGAGGGGCACTGGAGAGATTCACCGACACCCCTGACGGTGATCGTTCAGTGCCCCGAGTGTGCTCGTGAGTCGGCACTCCCCACAGTGCGTGACCCATTGACCCGAGCTCAATGCAGCCAACTATTGAGTACGGCCGGGCTGTAAACCACACTTAAAGGGTCTCGGTTTGACAACATCAGCACCCTCTGCGTGCCCGAAATCCGGACAAAGCGATCCCAGACAGACACGCCCGAAACGGACTGTTAACACATGTTCCGGAGAGCGACCCCCGATATCCGGACACCTTGGTCAGAAAAAGAGATTGACGGAGGCCCGGCCCACCACAGTGTCCGTGGTGGGCCGGGCCTCCTGTCAATGCCTGTGCTGACGGGCCGTCCGGCGGACTCCGGGAGGACGCCGACCGTCTCCCCATACGGAGTCCGCGGCTCCGGGACGCGCGGGGCCTTCCGTGCCCCCGCGGCTCCCCGGACACCCCCGGGGCTCCCCGGACACCCCCGGGACTCCCAGGACTTCCGGGCGGGCACACAGGACCGCCCGGAAGCCCTCGGGGGCTTCCGGGCGGTCCTCACGGCCCCAGGGGGCCACGTGTCAGCCGTACGGACCGGGTGTCAGCCTCGCTACGGGCCTGACGTCAGCCGTTCGGTCCGGTGGTGTCAGCCGTTCTTGGCGCGCGAGGCCGTGCGGCCACGCTGCTTGGCGTCCAGGACGACCTTGCGGATGCGCACGGTCTCCGGGGTCACCTCGATGCACTCGTCCTCGCGGCAGAACTCCAGGGACTGCTCGAGCGACAGCTTGCGGGCCGGGACCACGTTCTCCGTGGTGTCCGCGGAGGCCGCACGCATGTTGGTGAGCTTCTTCTCCTTGGTGATGTTCACGTCCATGTCGTCGGCGCGGGAGTTCTCGCCGACGATCATGCCCTCGTAGACCTCGGTGCCGGCCTCAGTGAAGATGACGCCGCGCTCCTGGAGGTTGACCATCGCGAACGGCGTGACGGAGCCCGAACGGTCGGCCACCAGCGAGCCGTTGTGACGGGTCCGCAGCTCGCCGAACCACGGCTCGTGGCCCTCGAAGATCGAGTGCGCGATGCCGGTGCCGCGGGTCTGCGTCAGGAACTCCGTACGGAAGCCGATGAGGCCGCGGGAAGGCACGATCCACTCCATGCGGACCCAGCCCGAACCGTGGTTCGTCATGGTCTCCATACGGCCCTTGCGGGTCGCCATGAGCTGCGTGATGGCGCCGAGGTGCTCCTCGGGGGAGTCGATCGTCATGCGCTCGATCGGCTCGTGGGTCTTGCCGTCGATCTGCTTGGTGACGACCTCGGGCTTGCCCACGGTCAGCTCGAAGCCCTCGCGGCGCATCTGCTCGACCAGGATGGCGAGCGCGAGCTCACCGCGGCCCTGGACCTCCCAGGCGTCGGGCCGCTCGGTGTCCAGGACCCGGAGCGAGACGTTACCGATCAGCTCGCGGTCGAGGCGGTCCTTCACCTGGCGGGCGGTGACCTTGTGGCCCTTGCCGCCCTTGCCGACGAGCGGCGAGGTGTTGGTGCCGATGGTCATCGAGATGGCCGGCTCGTCGACCGTGATCAGCGGGAGCGCGATCGGGTTCTCGGGGTCGGCCAGCGTCTCGCCGATCATGATGTCCGGGAATCCGGCGACGGCGCAGATGTCGCCCGGGCCCGCCACCTCGGCCGGCTTGCGGGTGAGCGCCTCGGTCATCATCAGCTCGGTGATGCGCACGTTGGACATGGTGCCGTCGCGCTTGATCCAGGTGACCGTCTGGCCCTTGCGCAGCTCGCCCTGCTCGACGCGGCAGAGCGCGATACGGCCGAGGAAGTTGTCGGCGTCCAGGTTGGTGACGTGGGCCTGGAGCGGCGCGTCCGCGTCGAACTCCGGGGCCGGGACGTGCGACAGGATGGTGTTGAAGAACGGCTCCAGGTTCTCGCTGTCCGGCGGGACGGTGCCGTCCTCGGGCTTGGTCAGCGAGGCGACGCCGTCACGGGCGCAGGCGTAGACGATCGGGAACTCGATCTGGTCCTCGTCCGCGTCCAGGTCCAGGAACAGGTCGTACGTCTCGTCGACGACCTCGGCGATCCGGGAGTCGGGGCGGTCCGTCTTGTTGATGCACAGGATGACCGGCATCTTCGCGGCCAGCGCCTTGCGCAGCACGAAGCGGGTCTGGGGCAGCGGACCCTCGGAGGCGTCGACGAGCAGCACGACCGCGTCCACCATCGACAGACCGCGCTCGACCTCGCCGCCGAAGTCGGCGTGGCCGGGGGTGTCGATGATGTTGATCGTGATCGGGTCCCCGCCGTCCTTGGGGTGATACTTCACCGCCGTGTTCTTGGCGAGGATCGTGATGCCCTTCTCACGCTCCAGGTCGTTCGAGTCCATCATGCGGTCGTCGAGGTGCTCGGCGGCGTGGGCGGCGAACGCTCCGGCCTGCTTGAGCATGGCGTCGACCAGCGTGGTCTTGCCGTGGTCGACGTGGGCGACGATGGCTACGTTACGGATGTCGTGGCGCGTGGGCATGGGTGGCTTGCGCTTCTCTCGGATCGTGGGATCAGGCGTCTCAGTCGGTCTTCGAGTCCTCGTACGCCCGCCGGGCGGCACGCCACGGCTCGTCCCATCGTACGGGCCCGGGGCCCGACGGGCTTCCCGGAGCGATCCGCGGACGCGGTCTTCCCGTGTGATTCAGGCGATATTCAGCCGCTGTCAAGGTACTGCCGGGCCATTCGCATGGCCGGAATGTGGGCGGAACGCGGGCGGAGCTGTGGGGGTGAGGAGCGGTGAAGCGATGAACGGCCCGGGTCAAGGGCAGACACCACACTGCCCGCCGGCGGAACCGGCGGGCAAGGGTTTTGAGGTGCATCTGAGCTTGGCGGCGCGAGGGTGTGGTATTTGACCGCTACTTCTTGCGGTCTGCGGGGGAACCGGCTGCTTGCCGGTTCTTGAACCCGATGTCCTGGTACCGGGGGGCCGCGAAACCGAACGCCCCCACGTTCGCGAGCTTCTTGTCGACCGCGACCAACTGCGGGCGCTGGAAGAGCGGAATCGACCCGGCGGCCGCCCAGATCCGGGCGTCCGCCTGCTTCAACAGCTCCCGCGCCGCCTTCTCGTCGAGTTCGGCGGCCGCCTGGTCGAAGAGCTGGTCGATGTGGTCGGTGCCGACCCGGGTGTAGTTCTGCTCCACGAGGAGCGACCCGTCGGTGGCGGGCTCCGGCTTGGCGTAGATCGGGCGTCCGTCGGTGGCCGGGTAGGCGGTGGCGGGCCATGAGTAGAGCGCCAGGTCGTACGCGCCGGAGGCGACGTGGTCCTTGAAGTAGCTCTCGTCGGGAACCTTGATGATCTCCGTGCCGATGCCGATCTTCTCCAGCATCACCGCGATCTTGTCGCCGACGCTGCGCAGCGACTGGGAGCCGGGGCCGGAGGGGAGGACGAAGCGCAGGGTCAGCGCCTTGCCGTCCTTGCCGAGCTGCCCCTTGGCCGCGGCGGGCGCCGGGGCCGCGGTGCCGACGGGGGCGTACGCCCCGGCGGCTCCCCCGGGCTGCTTGTCCTGGGCGGCGACGGCGCCGTCCTCGCCGAGGGCGCCGGCCTGTCGGCGCAGGGCGGCGCTCTGGGCGGCGGCCGTCCGGCCGGGAGCCAGGACGTGGATGGCGGAGGCTCCACCGGTGGAGGCGGCCCGCGCGGGGGTGTGGGCGCCGGGCTTGTTGTCCTCGCCGACGATGTAGAGGCCCTCGTCACGGGAGGCGGCGCTGTCGTCGGAGGCCCGGTCGGCCTTCTCGCCCTCAGCTTCCTTCTTCTCGGCCTGCTCGGCCTTCTCGCCCCCGGCTTCCTTCTTCTCGGCCTGCTCGGCCTTCTCCTCGGGGTCCTGCCCGGCCTTCTCGCTCTTCGCGCCCTCGGCGGTCTTCTTCTCCGCGTCTTCCTTCGCGCCCTCGGCGTCGCTCTCTTCGCCCTTGTCGCCCTTGTCGCCCTTCTTCTCCGCTTCGCTGCCCGCCTTGGTGTCCTTGGGCGGCTGCGCCGCGCCGCCCCGCGTCCAGCCGGCGTCCGCCAGCAGGGCCTGGGCCTCCTTGGTGTTCTGGTCGCCGAGCGCCCCGCTGCCGTCCTTGTAGCCGGGCTGTCCCGCGAGGGCCAGGTGGCTGCCGAGCGGCTTCGCCGGAAGGCCCAGCGGCCCCAGCACCGTCCGGGCCAGCTCCTCGCGGTCCAGGGCGCGGGCCACCGCCCGCCGGACCCGGTCGTCGGCGAGGGGGCCGGACTCGCCGTTCAGCGCGAGCTGGGTGTAGGCGGGTTCCAGGGACTTGCGGACCGCGAAGTCGCGCAGGGCCTTCTGTTCCGCGGTGTACGCGACGACGGCCTTGCGGTTCTTCTCCCGGGCGGCCTGCGCGATCTCCGCGGCCTCCTCGTCGGAGCCGTGCGCCAGTGCCCAGGAGCGCAGGGCCGCGGCGGGCGTGGTCGCGGAACCCGGGCCGTGGGCGGGCGGCTGGCCGTTGCTGCCCCGGTCGCGGCGGGCGAGCGCGATGCGGTCGGCGGTGGCGGCGTCGATGTCGGCGACGTCCACCGTGCCGTCGGCGAGGGCCTCGGTGCGGTCCCCGGCGGCGACGGCCCGGAAGACGAGGGTGTCCAGTTTGGCCTTGTCGCCCCACCAGCGCGGGTTGCGGGCCAGCGTGACGGTGCCCTTCGTCTTGCTGACGGCGCGCAGGACGAAGGGCCCGGCGGTGTTCTTCAGGGTGGTGCGCGCGCCGTCGTTGAAGGCGTCCGGCGAGCCGGTGACCTCCTTCGGGTAGAGCGGTGAGAAGAGCGAGCGCCAGTCCCCGTACGGCTTGGAGAACGTGACCCGCACCTGGAGGTCGTCCGCGCCCCGCTCGATCTTCTCGATCCGCTCATAACCGGAGTTGCGGGCGGTCCAGAACGCGGAGTCCTTGCCCCCGAGTGCCCGCCACTGGGCGACGAAGTCGGGGGCCCCGATCTCCCGTCCGTCGCTCCACACCGCCTGCTGGTTGAGCTTGTAGAGCACGACCTGCTTCGGTTCGCGCTCGATGATCTTCGCGGACTCCAGGTAGTCCGGGTTGAGCTTCGGCCGCCCGGACCTGTCCATCGGGAAGAGCGTCGGGAGCAGGGCTCCGGTGATCCGGGTGGTGGCGCTGTCCGCGTCGGCCTGGAAGGCGTTGAAGGTGGCGGGCAGCGCGTCGACCGCCCAGTTCACCGTCGAACCGTCGGCGACCGCCTGACGGGCGGTGGGTGCGATGTCCTGGGGCGCTCCCCTGGAGGTCTCCTCGCCGCCGGAGGTGCAGCCGGCCAGCACCGGGATCGTGAGCACCCCCGTCGTGAGGAGCGCGAGTGATCGACGCTTTCGAACCGTCCCGCGCGGGACGCCGACGTGGGACATGGCTGATACCTCCGGGGCCGGCCCGGACCACCCCGTACCGGAATGGACCGGATAGTGCGTATGTGGTGGCATTTGCAGTTGATCACACTGCTTCCTTCCGCCCACTGAAACGCCCCCTCGCGCGAGGGGGCGCAGACACGGCGGGCGGCGGGTGCAAGCTCACTCGGCCGGAGGAACGTTTCGCCCCTGCGGGCCGCACGACACCCGGCGCACGCTCGGCGCGGCCCCGGGCGGCCTTGCTCCCCCCGCGGCCCACGATCTAGGGTGAATGCGCTTTCACGAGCCTCGTGAGCGCGTCGGGCGGCGAGCAGGCCGCCGGCCCGGTACCAGCACACGCGCCAGGCGCGGCGCTACGGAAGAAGAAGCGGACGGTCGGTCGAGTGAGCGCCCCCACGGTGTACGACGTCGCCGAGCGGTCGGGCGTCTCCATTGCCACGGTCTCCCGGGTGTACCGGAACCCCGATTCCGTACGCGCCCAGACCCGCGCGAAGGTCATGAAGGCGGCCCGCGAGCTGGGGTACGTGCCGTCCGGCAGCGCCCGGGGCCTGGCCAGCCGGACGACGGGCGTGCTCGGGCTGTGCTTCCCCGACTTCGCGGACCAGGACGCCGAGATCTCCGCCGCCGCGAGCGACGCGGACGACGACCAGGCCGTCATGCTCTACTCCGACCAGATCATCCGGGGCATGGAGCGGGCGGCACGGCGGCACGGCTACGCCCTGCTGATCGCCGCCGCGCTGGACGGCGGGCCGGAGAGCCTGGTGGCGAAGGTCGCGGGGCGGGTCGACGGGTTCGCCGTACTGGCGCGGACCGTGCCGACCGAGGACCTGGAGGTGATATCGCGCCGGCTTCCCGTGGTGATGCTCTCCGGACCGCGCGAGATCGACCACCTGGACCACATCGTGGTGGCCAACGCCGAGGGCGAGCGCGAACTGACCCGCCACCTGATCGAGGACCACGGGCTGCGCAGGCTGGCGTTCATCGGCGGCGAGGAGAACTCACCGGACGCCGAGGCCCGGTTCCGGGGCTTCCAGGAGGGGTGCCGGAAGGCGGGACTTCCGGTGCCCTCCCGGCCGGAGCTGCGCGCCGGGATGATGACGCAGGCCGAGGGCGCGCGGGCGGCGGGCGTCCTGCTGGACCGGTCGGAGGGTACGGGGGTGGAGCGGCCGGAGGCGATGCTGTTCGCCAACGACCAGATGGCGGTGGGCGCGCTCCAGGCGCTGGAGCGGCGCGGGGTGCGGGTGCCCGAGGACATCGCCGTGACCGGGTTCGACGGGATTCCGCTGAGCCGGATCGTCCGCCCGCCCCTGACGACCGTCCGGCAGCCGATCCGGCAGCTGGGCGAGCAGGCGGTGGAGCTGCTGGTCCAACGCCTTGCGGACCCGGGCCGCGCCCCGGTCTCGCTGGAGCTGCCGGTCTCCGTGACCCGCCGCGCGAGCTGCGGCTGCGGCTGAGCCGGCCTGCGGCGCGCGGGAGGGGCGGGCGGCTGGGATCGAGCAGGTACTCACCGGCTCCGCACGGCATGCCTGAGCGTCAGGGCCAGAACAGCTTGACCTCGTCCGACGCCTGGCGCGCCCCAGGCACCACCGGCTCGACCACTGCGTACCCAAGGCTGCGCAGAACCTGGGCGGCCGAGCCGGGGGCGTCCCTGACTGCCGTCTTCAGCTGCATCAGCCGCCAACTGCGCAGATGTTCGTCGATCACGGCCTTCCAGCCGTCGACCGTGTCGATCGCGAACTCCCGCTTCAGGAAAAGCAGCACGTCCTCCAGCGCCGGGCGCATCCTGTGCCCGCCGACCGGCAGGTGCAACTCCGCCAAGCGCGGAAGCCTGTTGAACTTCTGCTTCGGACGCCCCTTCTCCGCCAGCCGCAGAAGGTAGGCGACCTCATCGCGATGCGCGTGCACCTGCACGTGAGCACCCGGCGGCTCCCTGCTGCGCCGCACGTATTCAAAGCGAAACAACGGGTCGGGGCTCCCGGCGTAGAAGACGTGCACGTCGGCCTGATCGGTGGCCATGAACGTACTGGACCCGTCCCAACAGCAGTAGAACCGGACCATGAGGCTGAGACGCTGCTCCCCACCGATGCTGACCGGGATGCGCTGAAGGACTTCGTCCTCCCGTATCGGCGAGACCCTGATCTTGGAACCCATGTTGATCGCATGAAAACGCGGGGTGTCCTCTCCGAGGACACCCCGCGTCAGGGCAGTCAGTTGGTCAGCGAAATCCGCCGCCGACACGTCGAGGGCCTTGGCCTCTTCAGCAGTCACCTTCGAGAAGGTAGTCGAGACCTTCGATCGTGTGCCACACGTCCAGCTCGTTCATGCTGAGGCTGTAGGTGGCAGCGCGTTCCGCGAGCTCGTCGTAGGTCATGTTCACGCTGGCCAACAGGTGCTCACGCTGGGTCTCAAGCTCGCTGCGCGTCCTATGGATCACAGTCGGCATAACTCGCTCCCTGGGTTCGATGGCCTCAGTCAAGCAGGGACCACTGACAGCTGCGCTGTCTCTCTGGGGCAAAGTCACCCACAAGAGCCGAACTTTCCGCAACCCGTGACTCCTGTCGTCCGTGATGTGACGGCGGGGCGCTGCTCGGAGCTGCGGGGCGCTCCGGCAGGCGACTGCACCGCCATGCCCGGCACGGAGACACGGCCCGGCCCTCGTGGTCGCCGCCCGAGCTGACGGCCGTCACCGGACGACGCACCGGCCCATGAGTCAACCGGGCCCGCCGGGCGCCCGGGCCCTCAGGCCACCGGATCCGGCCCCGCCGTCAGCCGCTCCCCGAAGAACCGCGTCCGGTTCGCGTCCAGCTCCGCCGCTTCGGCCACCATGCCCCGGTACGCGAAGTGCCCCGCCGTCAGCACCTGGAGTTCACGCTCGCCGGACAGCGCGTTGTGCACGGCGAACTGCCCCGGCGGCGGCACGGCCGGGTCGAACAGCGCGGCCGCGACCAGCGTGGGCACCGTCAGCCGGGTCGCCGCCGTCGCCGCGTCGAAGTAGCCGAGGACATCCGTGACCTCGGGGTGCTCGCGGTGGTGCGCCCGGACCGCCTCGCCGCTGCCCACGCAGGGCAGGGTCAGGCGCAGCGGGTGGTTGCCGAAGGTCGGGACCGTGAGCTGGGCCGCGCCGAAGCGGTCGTCCCAGGGCAGCGCGAGGGCCCCGAGCCCGCCGCCGAAGCTCTCGCCCAGGTAGCCGAGGCGGGGTCCGCCCAGGAGGCCGGCCCTTGCCAGCTCCGGGACGAGCGCCGTGAGGGCGGAGGCGGCGCACCACAGGTCGGCCGCGCAGTCGCCGATGACGTAGGTGTCGCGGGAGCCGATGCCGTGCAGGACGTGTTCGGCGGCCAGGTCCGGGATGGAGTCGACCCGGCCCCGCTCCCCCATGCCCCGTACGCACGGCAGGATCACGGCGGCCCCGGGCAGCGGCGCCGGAAGGTCGCGGCCGGGCTCCTGGCGGCCGCCGTAGCCGTGCCCGACGACGAATCCGTACCGCACGAGCCCCTCGGCGGGCAGGGCGAGCCAGCCGCCGAGCCGGACGCCGCCCACGGAGGTATAGGTCACGCCGTGGATGCGGAGGCCGTCGCGCTCCTCCTCGACCGGGCCGAGGACCGGCCGCGTGTCGACGGCGCGGGCTCGCGCGTACCGGCCCCGCCAGAAGGCGTCGAAACCGTCCGGGGCGGGCGGGGCGGGGATGCCCAGCAGGGCGTCCGGGGCGCCGTACCCGTAGGCCGGATCGAACGGGAAGTCGTGGGAGAAGGCGACGGATGAGGCCATGCCGCGAGGGTAGACGCCGACCGCAGGGACGCCGGGTGTGACCCCGGCGTCGACCTCCAACGACGAATCGGTCACATCGCCTGTTCTTCCACAAACAGTGCGTTTACGGTTCAACCACAAGGCGTCAGGGTGTCGAGCACGTTGCACGAGTGTGACCCAGCACCCTCTTGCGGATTCCCGAAAGACTGGCGCAGAGTGATGTATGCGCTTACAGGCAGCGCATACATCGCGCAGCATCCGGATTGCTCAAGGAGGAGCCCTCCCATGTCCCGCATCGCCAGAACCGCCCCCGCCGGCGTAGCGCTCGCGCTCGCCGTGACCCTTTCCGCCTGCGGCTCCTCCGGCGGCGACGTCGCGGCGGACGAGAAGCAGACGCTCACCGTGTGGGCCATGGGGGCCGAGGGCGAGAAGCTCGCCGACGTGGCCGAGGTCTACGAGAAGGCCAACCCGAACATCACGGTGAAGGTGACCCCGATCGGCTGGGACGTCGCCCACCAGAAGCTCGTCTCGGCAGCGGCGGCGGGCACCCTGCCCGACGTGGCGCAGATGGGCGGCAGTTACCTGGGCGAGTTCGCCGAGCTCGGCGTGCTGGAGCCGGTGGACACCAAGGTCTTCGACAAGAAGGACTTCTTCCCGGCGGGCTGGGAGCAGGGCGAGGTGGACGGCACGGCTTACGGCGTGCCGTGGTACGTCGACACCCGGGTCCTCTACTACCGCACGGACCTGGCCGAGAAGGCCGGCGTGACCAAGGCTCCGACCGACTGGAAGGGGCTGAAGGACCTGGCCACCGCGTACCAGGAGAAGGCCGGTACGAAGTGGGGGCTGTCCATCCAGCCCAGCGGCCTGGACACCGTGCAGAACTTCTACTCCTTCCTGTACTCGGCGGGCGGCGAGATCGTCAGCGACAAGGGCGAGGCCGTCGTCGACAGCCCGGAGGCGGTCAAGGCGCTGAAGGAGTACGGCTCGTACTTCGACAAGGGCCTCTCCAACAAGTCCGTGCAGCCCGGTTACGACGTGGTGAAGGACTTCGGCAACGGCCGGGTCCCGATGTTCTTCGGCGGCCCCTGGCACGTGACGCTCCTCAACGAGGGCCAGCCGCAGCTCAAGGGCAAGTGGGCCATCGCGAACGTCCCGGCGGAAGCCTCCTCCACCTCCATGGCCGGCGGCTCCTCCCTCGTCGTCTCCAAGGACAGCGAGCACAAGGCAGCGGCCACCGAGTTCATCACGTACCTGACCGACACCAAGGGCCAGGCCGACTGGTACGAGCGGACGAAGGACCTGCCAGCCAACACCTCCGCGTGGGAGTCCGGGGCGCTCGCCGACGACGCCGACCTCCAGATCTTCAAGAAGCAGATGGACACCGCCAAGTCCTCGCCGTCCCTGGCCAACTGGACCGAGATCACCGACAAGGTGGACCAGGCCATCGCCAAGGTGACGCAGGGCAAGGCTTCCGCCGAGGACGCGCTCAAGACCGCGCAGTCCGAGATCGAAGGCCTCGTGAAGCAGTAGCCATGAGCACCACGACCGAGAAGGCCCGAGGGCCACGGAAGGCCGGGGTCGCACCGTCCCCGGCCACCGGGGGCAGCCGGGGACGCAAGCCGTCGATGGGCGTGCAGAACGCGGCGGGCTGGCTGTTCTCCACCCCGTTCCTCGTCCTGTTCACCGTCTTCATGGCGTTCCCGATCCTCGCCACGCTGGTGATGAGCTTCACGGACTTCGGGCTGCGCAACGTGACGCGCCCGTGGGAAGCGAACTTCATCGGGTTCGAGAACTACGTCAACCTCTTCGGCGACGAGAAGTTCCTCAAGTCCCTCTTCAACACGGGGTACTTCGTCGTCGTCGGCGTACCGCTGACCATCGGCGTCGGCCTGGTCGTCGCCGTTCTGCTGAACAACGGCATCGACCGGGCGCGGACCTTCTTCCGGGTCGGCTTCTACGCCCCGGTGGTCACCACCATCGTCGCGGTGGCCGTCGTCTGGCGGTTCGTCCTCGACCCGAGCGACGGGCTGATCGCGGGCCTCTTCTCCGAAGTGGGCTGGACGGCACCGGACTTCCTCGGCTCCGAGACGCTGGCGATGCCGTCGCTGATCGTCATGGCGGTCTGGCGGAACGTCGGCACGGTGATGGTGCTGTTCATCGCGGGCCTCCAGGCGATCCCCACCGAGGTGCGGGAGGCCGCGAAGCTCGACGGCGCGAGCGTCTGGCAGGAGTTCCGGGGCATCACGGTCCCGCTCCTGCGTCCGACCCTCCTCTACGCCACGGTGATCACGACGATCGGCTATCTCAACGTGTTCGAGGAGCCGTTCGTGATGACCCAGGGCGGCCCGTCCGACTCGACCCTCACGGTCTCGCTGAACATGTACCGCGAAGGGTTCAACTTCTTCCACATGGGCTACGCGAGCGCCATGGCGTACGTCCTCTTCGTGGTGATCATGGGCATCACGGTGCTCCAGCTCCGACTGCTGAAGGACAACACGAAATGAGTGCCAACAGCAGCAACGCGGCGGTCGAGCCCCTGAAGAACACCGCCGGGAAGCGGCCTGCCGGAAAGCGGAACGTCTCCCGCCCTCTGGTCTACGTCCTGCTCTCGCTCGGCCTGCTGGTCATGTCGGCGCCCTTCCTCTGGATGGGTCTCTCCGCCTTCAAGACGCAGAGCGAGCTGTCGGCCAGCCCGCCGGTGTGGATCCCCACCGAGTGGACCCTGGAGAACTTCCGGCAGCTGCTCGACAAGCTGGACCTGCCGCTGTACTTCATGAACTCGGTGATCGTGGCGGTCCTGGTGACCGTCTCGAACCTGGTCTTCTGCTCGATGCTCGGCTACGCCCTGGCCAAGCTGAACTTCGTCGGCCGCAACAAGGTCTTCGGCCTGGTGCTCGGCGCGCTGATGGTGCCCGGCAACCTGATGCTGCTGCCGCTGTTCGTGCTGATGAGCAAGCTCCAGCTGATCGACAGTTACGCGGGCCTGGTGCTGCCGTTCGCCGCCGGGGCCTTCGGGGTCTTCCTGATGCGCCAGTTCATGCAGTCGATCCCGGACGAGCTGCTGGAAGCGGCCCGGATGGACGGCGCGAGCGAGTGGTACATCTTCTGGCGGATCGTGATGCCGCTGGTGAAGCCCGCCCTCGCGACCCTGTCGATCTTCACGTTCCTGGGTTCCTGGAACAACTTCGTCTGGCCGCTGATCGCGACCAACGACCCCGACAAGTACACCCTCCCGGTGGCCCTGGCCACCTTCGCCACCGACCCCAACAAGGCCGGCGGCTCCAACGGGATGCTGATGGCCGGGGCCTTCCTGATCGTGCTGCCGGTGCTGGTCGTCTTCATCGCGCTGCAACGGCACTTCACGCAGGGCATCGCCACGGCGGGCATGAAGTAACGCGTCCGCCCGGGCACTTCACGTAACTGGCCGCACCCCACCCCGTAACCGAGCGCGGCCACACCCCTCACCACCACAGAAAGACATGTCGCGATGACCCACACCCCTGCTTCGGACCAGAAGACACCCGTCCCGTTCCCCGAGGGCTTCCTCTGGGGCGCGTCCACGGCCGCCCACCAGATCGAGGGCAACAACACGGACTGCGACTGGTGGGTCAAGGAGCACGCCGCCGGCACCCACATCGCGGAGCCGAGCCTGGACGCCTGCGACAGCTACCACCGCTGGCCCGAGGACATGGACCTGCTGGCCTCGCTCGGCTTCACCGACTACCGCTTCTCCATCGAGTGGGCCCGCATCGAGCCGGTCGAAGGTCACTTCTCCCGTGCCCAGCTCGCCCACTACCGGCGGATGGTGGAGGGAGCGATCGAGCGCGGCCTGCGCCCGATGGTGACCCTGCACCACTTCACCGTCCCGCAGTGGTTCGAGGCGCGCGGCGGCTGGACGGCCGAGGGTGCGGTGGAGCTGTTCGCGCGGTACGTGGCGGCCTGCGCCCCCGTCATCTCCGAGGGCGTCAGCCACGTCTGCACGATCAACGAGCCGAACATGATCGCCGTCATGGCGGGCCAGGCCAAGCGCGGCGACAACAGCTTCCCGCCCGCCGGCCTGCCCACCCCCGACGACGAGACGACCGCGGCCGTCATCGCCGCCCACCACGCGGCCGTCAAGGAGGTCCGGGCCCTGGACGCGGGCATCCAGGTCGGCTGGACCATCGCCAACCAGGTCTACCAGGCCCTCCCCGGCGCGGAGGACGTCACCGCCGCCTACCGCCACCCGCGCGAGGACGTCTTCATCGAGGCGGCGCGCGGCGACGACTGGATCGGCGTGCAGTCCTACACCCGTACGCGGATCGGCCCCGACGGACCGATCCCGGCGGCCGACGACGTCGAGCGGACGCTGACGACGTGGGAGTACTACCCGACGGCGGTCGGCGAGGCGCTGCGCCACACGGCCGAGGTGGTGGGCGACGTCCCGCTGATCGTCACGGAGAACGGCATCGCCACCGACGACGACAGCCGCCGCGCCGACTACTACGCGGGCGCGCTGGACGAGGTCGCCGCCGCGCTGGCCGACGGCATCGACATCCGGGGCTACCTGGCGTGGAGCGCCCTGGACAACTACGAATGGGGCACCTACAAGGCCACGTTCGGCCTGATCGCCATCGACTGGGAGACCTTCGAGCGCACCCCGCGCGACTCGGCGAAGTGGCTGGGCTCGCTCGGCCGCACCCGCGAACTCCCGCGCACGGCAGCCTGATCCACCCCCGGGGCTGCCCCTCCGCACGGGGAGCCACCTGACGGCTCCCTCGGGTGGGCCGGGGGCCGGCGGATCCTGACGACCGCCGGCCCCCGACCCCCCGGCACCAAGCCCCCGCACGCCCGGCGCGACAGCACACGCGCCCGCACAACACCGCACGCCCGGCGCGACCTCCCACGCGCCCGCACGACCTCGCATTCCCCCCGCACGGCCGAGCACCACGACTTGCCCCTCCCCTCCCCCTTCTGCCACCAGGAGCCGGAACGATGGACCGTCGCACGTTTCTCACCGCCGCAGGGACCGGGGCCGCGGCCCTGTCGCTCGGAGCCGTAACCGCCCCGGCGGCTGTCGCCGCCCCCGCCGACCCACGCCTCCTGCAGACCTGGTTCCGCGACACGTACCGCTCGATCGAGGCGATGACGACCGACTTCGGCCTCGTCACCGACAAGATCGACCTCAGCGGCCCCGGCGCCCCCGCCCAGTCCGCCCAGACCTCGCCGACCAACATCGGCTGCGGCCTGTGGTCGACGGTCGCGGCCGCGGGCCTCGGCGTGATCGGCGAAGGCGCGATGCTCCGGGCCCTGACCCGTACCGTCGCCGCCGTCGAGACGTTGGAACGCCACCACGGCTTCTGGCTCAACTGGTACGACGCGCACGACGGTTCGGTGCTCACCCGGTGGCCGGGCACCGGCGACCCGGTCCGCCCGTTCCTGTCCTCCGTCGACAACGCCTGGCTGGTGACGGGCCTGCGGATAGCCGCCGACGCGGCCCCGGAGCTACGCCCCCGCATCCACCGCGTCCTGGCCACGGCCGACTGGTCCTACTTCTACACCCCGTACGACCCGGCCGACCCGGTCGCGGGCCCCGGCCAGCTGCGCGGCGGCGTCTGGACCGACACGGACGAGCCGACCCCGCACCACTACGGGGCGCTCAACACCGAGCCCCGCATGGCCAGTTACCTCGGCATCGCGGACGGCTCCCTCCCCGGCGACCACTACTGGCACCTGTTGCGGACGATGCTGCCGGAGCACGAGCAGGAGCAGAAGCCGGGCGGCGGGTACGTCACGGTCGACGGCGTACGCGTCTGGAACGGCCACTACACCCACCGCGGCCGCAAGGTGGTCCCCAGCTGGGGCGGTTCGATGTTCGAGGCGCTGATGGTGCCGCTGTTCGTACCTGAGCGGCAGTGGTCGCCGCGCGCGTGGGGCGTGACCCACCACCGCTACGTACGCGGCCAGATCGACCACGGGCTGCGGGAGGCGGAGTACGGCTACTGGGGTTTCTCCCCCTCCAACGTCCCCGAGGACGGCTACCAGGAGTACGGGGTCGACGCGCTCGGCATGGCGGTCGACGGCTACGCCTCCAACACCGACCGCACGCACACCACGGACGGCGAACCCCTGCCGCCGCCCTCGGCGTTCAGCAACGGCGTCGTCACCCCGCACGCCTCCTTCCTGGCCCTGCCGTACGCGGGCCGGGAGGCGGTGGCCAACCTGCGGGCGCTGGCACGGGACTTCGGCGCGTACGGGGACGGGCTCGGCTTCCGGGACTCGGTGAACGTGTCCACGGGCCGGGTCAGCGACTTCATGCTCGCCCTGGACCAGGGAATGATCGTCGCGGCCCTCGCCCAGGAGCTGCGGCCGGGGCTGCTGCAACGCCCGTTCCGGACGGGTGGCTTCCGGAGCCGGGTACGGCCGCTGCTGGAGCGGGAGCGGTTCTCGATCTGAGGTTGTGGCCGGTCTGTCCTTCGTGCGGAGGACAGACCGGATGACGGCAGTCGGCCGGACGGGCTACCGCGCCACGGGGGCCGGCTGCCGGTGCGCGGGGCCCCGAGCGATGCGCTGTTCGACCCGCACCCGGCAGTCGGGTCCACCTGCGCGTACGGGGCCATCCTTCCGGCAGCCGCACGGCCGAGCTGGAGGTCGACGTACTCCTCGGCCTCCGCTGTGGTGGGCACCCAGGTGAACCGGTACGAACTCCGGTCCTCCTCGGCCGCCTCGGCCAGGCCCGCCGCGTGCCGCCGCCCCAGCGGCTCCAGGCGCACGCGTGTGCCCTCCAGAACCGGTCCTTCCAGCGTGAAACTCATCGATCGCCCACCCTGTGCCGTCACAAGTCGCGCCTGTCCGGGGCGGAAGGCCCCAGGCGGCAGAGTGGCAGGGTCGTCGCGTCGTGTCGCGCGAAATTCGCGTCCACGGGCCTTCTGCGGGGGCGGAGTGGACGTGGGATTCACCCGCGAACCCGGGGGCAGACGAGGGGAATGAAGATGTCGGAGCCGCACGTCGGATGGACGATGGAGCAACGCGCCGTCGTCAAGCGGTATGTCCAGTTCGCCGCCGCATTCGCCGCCGCAGGTGTCGCCCTTTCTGTTTTCCTGATCGCTTCCGGAAACGGCGGAGGGTGGGGGCTGCTGGCGATCATCGGATGCGTTTCCGTCATCGGCTGCTTCTTCATTCAAAGAGGGAAGCGTGGGCGCGCCTGACAGACAGCCAAGTCGGTTCGGACAAAAGGGAAGGGGCCGCCGCATGACCAACGAGAAGGCAACAATAAGTAAGGTCTTCGGGATCCTGATACTCGCCATGACTGTGGTCATGGTGATATCAGTCGTCGTCATGTTGGCCGATGGCGCGAAGTTCGTTCCGGTGATGGCAGCGCCAGTAGTTTCTCTGGGCGTCGGAGTTCTGATGTACAGGTCCGGAAAGAAATCCGCACAGAGCTCGTAACATGCTCTTGCTGAGGTGTCCTGGTCTGGCGGGACCGGTGTGACGATCTGGCCGGTCATGGTGTGGGGCGACTCGGCCATGGATCGTGGACGCCGACGTGTGGCTCTCATCGTGCCGTTGGAGAACGAGCGAACCGTTCGCGGCCTTGTGCCGTCGAAGGCTCGGCAGGCCGCAGGTAGCGGCAGCTGAGGGAGGTCGGTTCATGACGGGCAAGCAGATGGGCAGTCGGACGGCGCGCGGCAGGTTCGCGCGGTCGGTGAGTGTGCGGGCGACGCTCGCGGCGGCGGCCCTGATCATGCCCACGTCCTGTGCTGGGGCGGGTACCACGCAGGGGAGTGCGGGCAGTTCCTGCGCGGCCCTGCTCGAGTACGAGGGTCACACCTATCTCGGCCACGCGCTCTATCCCCATGAAGAAGACGACGGCAACGGGGTCAGGGCGGGCAGACCGCTGGGCGCAGGTACCGTCCCCGGATGTAACGACACTCCCAACGAGGGTGAGCAGGAAGCGACTTCGGAGCGGGTAACCGTGTACGCGATCGAGGGTGTGGATCCTGTCTACGCCGTGACCGTGGATCATCCGGCGGGCGGAACCCTCTACATCGAGCAGGCATCGAAGAAGACGCTGCCGGAGCTACGGAAACTGATCGAGGCCCAGGAACTGGACGCGGCCACCGAGTGAGGCGCCGTCCAACGCCTGGGACGTCAAGAAGGTGAACCTGGACATCCCGGAGGGCAGAACGGTGACGATCACCATCTACGACGACAAGGCGATGAAGAAGAGGGTCGGCCGGATAACCGGCCGAGCCTGACACCGAAGCCGGCCCTGCTTCCCGACCCGGCGACGGCCTCGGCCCCACGGCCCGGGCCGTCGCCGCAGGAACCTCCATCCGAGGTGACTCACGATGACGTCTCATCACGCGCCGCCGCGCCACCGCGCGAGATGCGGGAACTCCTGAGCGAGGACCGCGTCCACCGCCGCGAGCGTCGGATCGACGATGTCCCAGTCGTGGGCGGCGGGGTGGTCGGCGAACAGCCCGCACGCGTCCTCGTCCCGGGGATCGATCGCCCCGCACCAGGCCAGCTCCGACAGAGCCGCCCGCTCGCCACTCCAGCGGGCCCAGACGGCGGTGCGGTTCGCGTCGTCGTCCCACAGCGCCATCGCGTGGTCGTCGCCTTCGTGGTCGGCGGCCAGCTCGCAGAGAAGGTGGCCGGCCTCCGGGCGGCTGCCGCCCGGAGCGGCGAACCGGATCAGGAACTCCGGGGGCGGCAGCAGGGCCACGGCGGTGCACTGGTTCATGGGGTGGAACCTCCGGTCGCCGTCACGGCGCGTCGGTGTCGGGTACGTCGGTGGCATCGGGCGCGCAGGGAGCGTCGTCCTCGGAGACGAGTCGCCGGACCTCGCTGTGGACGTGCTCGGCGATGAGGTCGCCGAGCGGGTCGGTCACGGAGAAGGAGTGCGGCCCGGCATGGTGGTCGAAGTACGCGCATGTGGTGACCGTGCGGGTCGCCAGTTCGCGCAGTACGGCGGGGCACAGCCGCAGCGTGTCGAGCCGGTGCACACGGTGGGCGCCGGTCCCCGACCAGAGGAACCACAGGTCCCGATCGTCCGGCACGTCCGCCGCCCACAGGTGCGCGGCGTGCTCGGCCGACTCGTCGTGGTCGGCCAGTTCGCAGAGCAGGAAGTCGTCCTGGTCGAGGACGTCTGGTGGGTGCACGGGCCCGCCCTCCATGGTGGCGAGCGCCAGCAGCGCTTCGGCGTACGGGACCTGGGTCACGGCGGTGCATTGCAGCACGGGCTCAGACCCCTTCCGTACGGGGCGGATACGGGTGGTTCGCCGAGGCTGCCGCCGCCCACCCGCACAGTTCCACGGGCCACCCGCCGAGGGTGACGCGCAGCCCGACGAAGGGGTCGACCACGGTGAGCAGGGCGGGGAGTCCGGAGGCCAGCGTGCTCATGGCGTGGTCCTGGCTGCCGTGGTCGCCCGCCCACGCCCGGAGCGCCTCGGGGGCGTCGGAGCCGTGGAAGGTGACCGGCCGGACGTCTCCGGCAGCGAGCCACGGGGCGGCCCGGGCCGGGTCGCGCCCGTGTCCGTCCGCCAGCCGCAGGGCTTGCCGCCGGAGCCAGCGCAGAACGAGCCGGCGGTTCGGCAGGGCGACTCCGCCGAGCGGGAGAGCCCGGCCGCCGGCCGTGGCCGTGACGGCGGCGACGTAGTCCAGGTTCCTCACGCGCCACGCTCCATGCCACCACGAACCGCAGCAGTCGCCGCCGTCACAGCACTTCTCCCCGGCTGCGGGCGTTGAGCCGCGCGGTACGGGCCCGAAGCTGCTCCATGAGCAACGCGGGCCGTACGTAGCGCGGTTCGACTTCCCACTCGCGCCCACCGCCGACCGGCCGGAGGGACCAGTACGGACCGGCGACGCCCTGGAACTCCCCCACGCGGTCACCGCGACTGGTGTCCGCGAGGAGGGTCCCGGGGGCCGGGACGTGTGGGGATCGCTCCGTATTCGAGCTGACGTTCTCGCCGTACACCGATCGCTCCTCTCTGTAGTCGAATGACTACCGGGGCGACTCAGCGTGGCCTAGCGTGGAGACGTCTTCAACGTTTCGAATCTGGGGGATACGTTGGTCAACCGCAAGGATGTGAACCCTGACGGGGGCCCCGAGGCGGCCTACGGAGCACGTCTGCGTAGGGAGCGCGAAGCACGGGGCTGGAAACAGGACGACCTCGGCGCGCGCATCGGCTACACGGGGCGGCACGTTTCCGGCGTGGAATTGTGCCACAAGTCCCCAACTCGCAAGTTCTCGATCGCCGTTGACGTGGCGATGAGCTACACGGGGACCGCTGATTCGTTCGAGCGCGAGTGGCGCAAGATCAAGCACGGGGTGCTGTTGCAGGGCTTCCCGGAGTACGTGACGTTGGAGGGCCGGGCCGCGGAGATCAGGCTGTTCGAGGTGGGCGTCATTCCGGGGCTGCTCCAGACCCGGGAGTACGCGGAGGCGCTGGCGCGCGGGGCGGTCGACCGGGGCGTCATGACCCCCGAACAGGCGGATCAGCGCGTCTCGCTACTCATGGAACGCCAGGGCGCCCTGTTACGTACCGTGCCGCCGATGCTGATCGCGGTGCTGGACGAGAGCTGCATCCGCCGGCCGATCGGCAGTCCTGCCGTGATGGACGCCCAGTTGCAGTACCTGGCCGACTTCGCCGCGCAGTCCCACACCATGCTGCAGATCGCCCCTTTCCGCATTGGCGAGCAGCGGCCCTTCGATCGACTGGTGAATCTGCTGACGCTCCAGGACCGGTCCGTGGTCTCCTACGTCGAGTCCGAGACGCAGGGCCATCTGGACCGTGAACTCAGCTCTGTCATCCCGATGGTGAGGGCCTACCATCAGTTGCAGGCCGTTTCTCTGTCGCAGACAGATACCGTGGACATGATCCACCAGCGTCGAAAGGGCACCCCGTGACGACCGAATCCACGACCCAGCAGTGGGTCAAGTCCTCCTACAGCAACAGCGGATCGTGCGTCGAGTGGGCCCCGCGTACCGCGTCCGCCACCGGCATCGTCCCCGTACGCGACTCGAAGAACCCGGGCGGCCCGGCCCTGGCCGTCGCCATCGAGGCGTTCACCTCCTTCGTGGCGGGCGTCAAGGCCGGTGGCTTCGACACCCGCGCCTGACCGCCTCCTCCGCTTGGCTACGCCCCACCGTGCCCGCGTGGTGGGGCGTCCCGCTGTCCGGGCAGGCAACCTGCCCCGCGCCGAACTGCTGCCAGAAATGCGGTTGCGCTTGGCGGCTTTCGGTAGAAAGGGTGCGGTGATGATCGGAACGGAGATCGAACTCCCCGTCCTGGACGGCATCCTCTCGGGTGTGGACTTCGGCGGCCGCGGTGAAGGGGTCCTGCTGGTCCACGGCAGCGGACAGAACGCCGCCGCCTGGGCCGATGTGGCGTCCCGGCTGGTGAGCACGTGTCATCCGGTCGCCATCGACCTGCGTGGCCACGGGCAGACCCGGCTCGACTCGACCGGACCCGAGCAGTACTGGCGAGACCTCGGTGGCGTCGTCACCGCGCTGGGCTGGGACCACCCCGTGCTGGTGGGCCATTCCACCGGCGGGTACGCCGTGACGGCCGCCGCCGCCAGTGGCCTCGTGGAACCGTCCGCCCTCTGCATCGTGGACGGCGTGGTGCTCGATGACCGTAACGCGTCACTCGCCGAGCATGCCGCCGCGCGGACCACCGAGGCGGCGGACCGTTTGCGGGCGATGTTCCGCTACGGCTGGGAAGCGGACGACGACCAGATGCGCGCTTATGTCGCGCAGTGCGTGCGGGAGGCCGGAGGGGACTGGCTCAACGCCGGAGCACGGCACGAACTCGTCGAGGAGGTCACGCGGCGCTCTTTCCTGCGCCGCGGCCACCGGTGGGTACGGCGGCCGGCCATCGAGGAGATCGCGACCGTCACCGCCGTGGAGCCCGACGCGGAAGTCTTCCCGAGCATCGAGGTGTACGACCGCCTCAGCTGTCCGACGACGATCGTGCTGGCCGAGGATGGCTTCTACGCCTCGCGGCGCGACGAGGTGCGTGCCGTCGTCGACGCCGTCCCCGGCCGCCGGCTGACCGACATCAGCTCGAACCACAACATCCCCATGGCCCGGCCCGCCGACCTCGCCGCGATCATTCTCGACCTGCTGCCGGACCGAGCTGCGGCATCGTCCGGAAACGTCGATTGATCCCCACCCCATCCCCCCATCCCCGCCCCATCCCCGCCCCGCCCCTCCAAGGAGTTGTCGTGGCCGTGAGCGAGATGTCCGTGGCAGACAAGGGCGCTGGTCCGTACGGCATCACAACCGGACCTGACGGCGCACTGTGGCTGACCTTCGCGCACAGCGGCCGCATCGCCCGCCTCACCCTCGACGGCGAACTCACCGAGTACCCCCTGGAATCGCCCGAGTGTCGCCCTACGGTCATCACCCCCGGGCCCGACGGAGCACTGTGGTTCACCCGGTCCCAGGACCACCGGAATCCACCCGCTCCCCACCCCGAGCGCCGCACCCGTGGGTATCACCGGCGACGGCACGGCCTTGTGGTTCGTCGAGATCGCGGCAGGCCAGATCGGCAGGATCTCGGTGGACGGCACGGTCGAGGAGTTCCCGCTCCCCGACCGCACGGCAAGACCCCACGCCATCGTCGCGGCCTCCACCGGAGACTGCTGGTTCACCGCATGGGGGACCAACGCATTGGCCACATCAGCGGTACCGGCGAGATCGCCGAGTACACCGTGCCGTCACCGTCGTCCGAGCCGCACGGCATCGCCCTGGGTCCCGACAGCGCTCTGTGGGCGGCCCTCGAAACGGGAGGGGTCGCGCGGCTTGAACCGTAGCCCCACGACGAAGGACCTCCTGACGTCTACCGACGCCCCGGGTCGGCCGGTGCCCGGCCGAGCGGTTGACGCCCCTCCCCCACCACGGGCGACGGCTCGGCTCTGATGGACTCACGTCATGACGGCCGTACTCCCCCGCCTCCTGCGCGCACTCGACCGGTTCCACGCCACCCACCCGTGGGATCACAACGCCCACTACCACCGGTGGATCCTGCGCCGGCTCCCCGGACGTTTCGCCGGCGCCCTGGACGTCGGATCAGGCAGTGGTGACCTCGCCAGGCTGCTGGCCTCCCGGGCCGAAGCGGTGCAGGGCATCGACGCCGACCCCGCCGTCGTCGAACGCGCGCGGGAACGCACCGCTCCCGGGGTTCCGGTGACCTTCTCCGTCGGGGACGCACTGGAGGACGTACCGGCCGGCCTCTATGACGTCATCACCTGTGTCGCCACCCTCCACCACATGCCGTTGACCGACGCACTCACCCGCTTCCGCGAGCGCCTGGCTCCCGGGGGCACTCTGATCGTCGTCGGCCTCTACCGCCCACACTCCCCGAGCGACTACTTGATCGACGCCGTGGCCGTACCGTCGAACATCGCCATGGCCTGGATCAAGAACAAGGGGCGCAGAACACCCCGACCCGTCGCCATGACCGCACCGACCCGACCGGCGACCACGGCCTTCCCGGACATCGTTCGCGAGGCCCGCCGCGTGCTGCCCGGCGCGCGGCTGCGTCGGCGGCTGTTCTGGCGGTACACCCTGGTCTGGAATCAGCGCCTGCCTCTCACGGATTGAGCCGCCCCCGGGCTCCTCGCCATCCTCGCCGAGAAGTGGCTGTGGGCCGCACAGAGCGGGCAGGCTCTGTTCCGGTGGCGCATCGGGCACCGTTCGCCCTGTGGGCCGTCGGCCTGACCGAGCGGGCAACAGGACCGGGAGCTGACGGGCGGGGCTGCTGGTGGTCGGCTGGGCGGCCGGGGACGTTCTCTGTATCAGCGGCACGAGTCGCCTGTGCTTGTTCCTATGTGGTGAAAATGGCCGGGGGACGCTGGATCTCCAGGACAACCGCCGTGCCTGCCATGGATCGGTCCTCGTGCATGGTGATCACCTGGCCGGGCCGAAGGTGCTGCCACCGCGAGGGGTCCAGGGGCGCGAGTAGTACCGCGGCGTGTCCCCCGGGCTCCAGCAAGGGCGTGGACTCCACCCAGAGCCGGGCGATGTCGAGAGCGGGTTCGCCGGTCGCGGTTCGGTGGCCGATGTGTCACATCGGTCGCGGGACTCCGGCGCCCGGGATGGGCGTCCGCCGGCGTGCTTCAGCGGCCGGGCGGAGGGTGAGGTCGGCTCGGATGATCCCGTGGCGGGTCTCGTAGCCGCGCCAGTGACACCAGGCCGCACTCTTCTCCAGTCGCAGCTGTTCTGCTGCGGTGGCCAGGGTCTCCCAGAAGCTGAGCGGAAGCCGGTGGAGGTCGCCGAGACGCTGACCCACCAGCCCGTCCCGTGCGGGAATCAGTTCGCGTGCCGTGAACTACCGCGCGTGCGTCGCCTGATGTGCCGCTAGGAACCGGGGGCGTCGTGCGCGGAGAGCTCAACGGCCAGTTCCATACAGCGCAGGCGGGCCGGGGAGAAGTCGTAGGGCATCTTGCCGACGGCGTCCAACACGCTCATGGAGTCGGCCTCCTGCCTGCCGGGGCCGGGGCCGGCCTCGCCCTCTCCCCCGCCGTCATCGGCGGAAGCCGGGTGCGCCGCTTCCCAGGCGTCGAAGAGGGCGTCGTCGTCCTTCTCCAGACCCGACTCCTCGATGGCGGCGTGCAGGGCGGTTTCGAAGGCGTGCCGCTCGGCGGCCACGTGAGCCACCCGTGGGTCATCGACGGCGACGCTGTCGTCCAGTGCCTCCTCCGCTTCGTCGACGCGGTCGGATTCCTCCCGCAGGGTGGGATGCGTGGCCAGGACGACGAAGCGGGTGGCCTGGACAGCCGCGCCGAGCGGGCCGAAGATCCGCTCGGTGACCAGCAGGGTGTCCAGGTCCGCCGGGCGCAGCGAGCCCGCGGGCAGGGTCTTGAGGCGGCCGGTGACGAGGTCGGAGAGCAGGCCCATCCGGCTGCCTTCGGTGCGCATCCGCCGCACGGCGGCCCGCTGCCGCCGCAGCTCCGCCTCCTGCTCGGCGAGGGCTTCCTCCAACCGTTCCAGGATGCCCGCGATGCCTTCTGCGCCGTCCGTACCGGTGGTGAAGGCGTCACGGATGTCGTCCAGGGCGATCCCCGCGCCGGCCGTCCTGCGAATCCACAGCAGGCGGATCATGTCCTCGTAGCCGTACCGGCGGCGGCCGTCGCCGCCCCGCTCGGGCTCCGGGAGCAGGCCGATCTCGTGGTAGTGGCGAATCGCCCGCGGAGTGCTGCCGGCGAAGGCCGCCGCGTCACCGATCTTGATCCGGCGGGGCGGCAGGAAGGACGAGTGCATGAGCGGGGACCTTTTCTCCAGGGACCGGACCGGGGCGTGAGTCCACCGGACCACATGCCGCTACGGAAGGTGCAACCGCAGCCTCCGGTCCGCCTCCGCCTCCCGGTTCCGCCCCCCGTCCCCCGCTTCTCTGTTCTCGGCCGGAACCGGGGCGGTATTCGGCCGGAGTTCACCGATTCGGAACACATCCACCACCAGTGACTTAGCGTGTCGATCATCGCCGGAGTGGCTACGTGGGGTCACGGCGTACGGGCGCGGGGTACGGAGGAGCTTGATGGTGACGGAGACCGACTGGCGACGGCGGTCCGTGGTCGTGACGGGCGCGACGCGGGGCATCGGGCGGGGCATCGCGGAACTGTTCGCCCGTCGTGGCGCCGCTGTCATCGTCACGGGGCGCGACGAGGAGGCCGCCCGCGCGGTGGCGGACGAGCTCGCGCGGGCCACCGGATCCCGGGTCGCCGGTCTGGGCGTGGATCTCCGGGACCCGAGCGCGATCGAGGCGATGGCCGACGAGGCCGAGGCGCGCCACGGGCATGTGGACGTGGTGTGCGCGAACGCCGGGGTCTTCCCCGAGAGGTCCCTGAGGGAGATGACGGCCGCGGATGTGGACGATGTCCTCGCCGTCAACCTGCGGGGCACGATCCTGACGACGAAGGCGTTCCTGCCGGCCATGGAACGCTCGGGACACGGACGCGTGGTGCTCACCTCCTCGATCACCGGGCCGACCACGGGTTACAGCGGGTGGTCCCACTACGGGGCCAGCAAAGCGGGCCAGCTGGGGTTCCTCCGGAGCGCCGCGCTGGAACTGGCCCCGGCGGGCATCACCGTCAACGCCGTCCTGCCCGGAAACGTCCGCACCGAGGGGCTGGGCGATCTGGGCGAGGACTACCTGCGGCGCATGGCCGCCGCGATCCCGGCCGGCCGGCTCGGCGAGACCTCCGACATCGCCCACGCCGTGCTCTTCCTCGCGTCCGACGAAGCCTCGTTCGTCACCGGTCAGACGCTCACCGTCGACGGCGGCCAGACCCTGCCCGAATCGCTGGACTCATTCGTCCCGTTCACCTGACGCCGGCGGCCCGGCAGTGCGACGCTCGTCGTCGCTCAGCCTCCGGCGTGATCCGCCGGCCCCCGCGCGGAGTCCGGGCGGCAGTAACGCTGGATCAGCGCCGCGTGCCGGGGGAAGCGGGCGGTCAGGTCGTCGGGGTCCCCGAGCGTCATGTCCGCGTAGTCGAAGCCGGGGGCCACTGCCTCGCTGATCAGCGCGTGGTCGCCGCCGTCGAGAGAGGTGGCCTTCCACACGCCGCCGGGAACGGCGAGAGTCAGCGCCTGCCCCTGGTGCGGATCCTGGCCGAGGAGCATCGACTCCGCGCGGCCGTCGGGGTGGATCAGGTGGTAGGTGAGGGGAGCACCGGAATGGTGGAAGTGGAGGATGTCCGACCGGTTGAGATGCCAGTACCCGATCGGTGACTCCTCGGTCAGCAGGTAGTGGATGGAGGTGAGCAGGGGCCGTTCGCCTCGCGCGGTCCGCACCGGCGGACGGTGATCCGCCTGGAAGGTACGCCGGAAGTACCCGCCCTCCACATGCGGTTCGAGCCCCAGAGCATCGATCCATTGCTGTGCTGTGAGCACACGGTCCTCCCGAGGGTGACGCGGCCCTGCGAGGGCCGAGGACCTCGCTGGCCGCAGGTCGCCGTGAAGCCCCGCCCACGGTCGATTTATCGCCATACTCCCATCCTGTCACCCCGCCACGTGGCCGGACTCTTGGCAGCATGTTGACATGACCTTGACACTCTCCGCGCTGCGCCCGAGGCTCGGAATCCCCCATGGACAGCTTGACGACAATGAGGTGTTGCCCCCATGCGATCACGCCCCATCGGATTCCTCCTCTCGGCCCTCGCGGGCGCGGCCCTCGCGTTCGGCGGCACCCCGACCGCCTCCGCGACCCCGTCCACGACCCCGGCCCCCGGTTCCGCGTCGGCCGGTGACGTCGGTACGGCCGACGCCTGTTACACCTGGAGCGGCACGCTCCGGGAAGGCTCCAGCGGCGAAGCCGTACGTCAGCTCCAGATCCGGGTCGCCGGCTATCCGGGCACCGGGAACCAGATCGCCATCGACGGAGCCTTCGGCCCGGCCACGAAGGCGGCCGTGCAGCGCTTCCAGGCCGCGTACGGGCTGGCCGCCGACGGCATCGCCGGCGCCCAGACGTTCAGCAAGATCTACGCGTTGCAGGACGACGACTGCACCCCCGTCAACTTCACCTACGCCGAGCTGAACCGCTGCAACTCCGACTGGTCCGGCGGCAAGGTCAGCGCCGGCACGGCACGCGCCAACGCCCTGGTGACCATGTGGAAGCTCCAGGCCATGCGGCACGCGATGGGGGACCGGCCGATCACCGTCAACGGCGGCTTCCGCAGCGTGTCCTGCAACAGCGCGGTCGGCGGGGCCGCCAACAGCCGCCACATGTACGGGCACGCGGCGGACCTCGGCGCGGGCGCCCAGGGCTTCTGCGCCCTCGCCCAGGCGGCGCGCAACCACGGCTTCACCGAGATTCTCGGCCCGGGCTACCCCGGCCACAACGACCACACCCACGTCGCCGGGGGCAGCGGCCGCTTCTGGTCCGCGCCCAGCTGCGGGATCTGAGGCCCGGCGGCCCATGAAGCTCGGGAGGCCTTCCGGCCGGCGGACCGAAGGCCCCCGGGCTCGATCCCGTACCTCCTGCCTGGACTACCAGCCCATCCCCACCAGCACGGCCAGCAGTACGCCACGTGTCGTCGGACGGCTTCGTCGGTGCGTCCTCAGCGCTGTTCACCTCAGTCCACCCGCCCTCGGCGCACTTCCGCTCCCCTCCGCCTGACCGGACTGCCGCGTTCCTCCGGCCGGTCCCATGGGCCGGGGCCCTCTTCATGCGACAACGCGCATAGTCGCGATCCCGCACAGACGCCCTCAGGCCACGCCCGTACCTTCATGGTCAACAGGGCCCTCCTGGGCCCTCCACCACCCCTGGGGGTTCGAGCATGGCTCGCGAAGAATTACAGCGACTGACCGGCGACAACGGAAACGGCGGCCCCTGCGGGCAAGGCGACTGCCCCAACGTCTAGCGCCCCCCTTCCGGCTCCTTCGTCGTGCAAGGCGACCTGTCGGACGCGTTCACCCCGCCGTCCGGTGAGGGCTTGGTCGAGATCCCGGAGGCTGTACTACGGGAGGCAATCCGTGCTCTTGGCTGGTGACGAGTGGGCAGCCAAGTTCCGTGACTTCCGATCGGAAGCGTGGCGCTTGGAAACACTGCCTCACTATCTCGTCCCGCAGGAAGCGGACGAGATTCAAGCGTTCAAGGAAGGGGCCCGCTACCCAGGACCTTACGAGGATGACTGGATGCACGGGGTCCGCACCCGAACGGTGGGGCGAGTGCACGTCGTGCGCCGTCCGCTGTCCGCGTACCTGAAGGACGAGTTCGACCGGTACTACCGCCATCAGGCCCCGGCCGGTGAGGACATGCGCGTCCTCGGCGTGACCGACCGCCCCAACCCTCTTCCGTGCACCGGTTCGCGGGAAGCCTTCGACCGGGAAGGCGACAGGCGTCCGCCTGCGGACGATCCTCCGCCCCCGTCCAGCTCCAGGACCGCCGCCCCGTCACCGAAGGCCCCCAGCCGCGCGCCGAGCAGGACACTGAAGGGCTGGGTGTCCAGAACCTGCTGCCCGAACGCGAGTTGTGAGTCGCGTGCCTCCATGTTCCACCTCTCATCCCTGGTCACGGTGGGCGTCGTCCCCCAGGAGCCGGTCCGCCGGCATCGGCCCCGCGCAACCCCGTCACCACCGGACCACTACTGTCTGCCGGATGGAGAACAGGATCCCCCGGGGCAGCTGGCTCGACGACGACATCTTCCGCAAGCTGGTGCGCGAGGTCACTCCGCTCCGCTTCGGCTCGTGGAGCCTGACGGATTTCGAGCACGCCACCTCGGAGCTGGGCTGGGAACTCCGGGAGCCCAAGGAGGTCGCGGGCCAGGTCTGGCGCAGATTCGCTCCCCGGAAGGGGCCCTGGGGCGGCTACGGCACGGTGATCGCCGACGCCTCAACACCCGAGCAGGTGCGCAAACTGAACGTCCGCGTCGTCGACCTGCCCGCCGAGGACATACGTTCCGCCGCCGGTCTCGTCCGCGCCGCCTGGTGGGTCATGGAGGAGGAGCTGGGCCCGCCCGCGATGTGGGGAGGCGACTCGGGCCCGTGGATGCTGTGGCGACTCCCGGGCGCCTGCCTCCTCGTGCACTCGCACGACGAGGGCGAGGTGAGCCTCGAACTCCTGCCTCCCGACGCGGACGCCGACGCCGCCGGAAGCGGCTACTCCTGGGGCCGCTGGCGCGCCGCCGAGCAGGCGGACCTGCCGACCGTGCCGCCCGTTTCCGGCACGACATGGGAAGACGTGGAGAAGCGCCTGGCGAAAACCCTGCGCTCCCTCGACCACGACACCCCGTTCTTCCCCGGCGCATTCATCCTGCACCTCGGATCCGCCGACGATCCGCAGCGCTTCGTCCAGTGCTGGAGCCAGGATCTGGGTCTCGTCATCGAAGCCACCGGCTACCTGCACCAGCCGGACGCGGCCGACCCCGACCGGCTCGCGCGGAACGGCTGGGACGCCTCCCGCTCGGTCTGGCAACGACGCTTCCCCGACGCCATGGACGAAGCCGCGCACGCCGCGACGGGGGCCCGCATGCTCGTCGAGGAACTGCGGCACCTGGGCATCGGCCTGGCCGACCTCGCCTACGACGGGACCATGACCGGTCGCGGGCGCGGCTTCCACCTCGACCTGCCGGACCTGGGACTCCCCCGCGTCCACCAGCCCGCCGAATAGGACCGGAGCGGATCCACGTCTCCCGATCAACGCACCGCCCCCGGCGTCAGTTCTCTCAGGCGGAGGGAACGGCGTCGGCCGGGGCGGTGTGCCAGTTGGTGACGACCGGCTTGTCGACCGTGATGGTGCCGACCTTGAGGGAGACCGGGTCGGGGTCCTCGTTGCCGACGCCGACGATGATGGAGTCCAGCTCCTTGCCGCCGTCCGTGTTGGTGGTCTTCGGGTTCACCCCGGCGTAGGCGGTGGTGCCGCCGCTCAGCGTGACCGCGTCGCCGACCGCCTGCTCGGCGGGGCCCGCCTGGGTGCCGTCGGAGCCGAACGCCACCGTCGGGAGCGCGGCCGGCAGGATGCAGGTGATCCCCTGCTTGGCCTTCGCCATGACCAGGATGTAGCCGCCGGCCTGGCTCTCGGACCGGGTGCTCCAGGAGATGTCGTTGGCGCCGCAGGTCTGCTGGACCGGCACCTTCGTGCCGTCGCCGGCGTCGGCGCCGGACCCCTCCGCGCTGCCGCCGTCCTTCGCGTCGGACCCAACTTCGGCGCCCTGCTCCGCCCCCTTGTCGGCGCCCTTCGAGGCGTCGGTCCCGGCCGCGTCGGCCCCGGACACGTCCGCGGCGGGCACGTCGGTGGCGGAGGGGCCCGCAGCGGCGCCGTCCTCCGTGTCCTGGCACGCCGTCATCAACAGGGCGCCGCCCACGAGGGCGGCGGAGACGAGGAAGGACTTTCGACGGTTGCCGAACATGACAGATCCCCTTGGTGGTCGTAAGCGTGGTCGTGGTCGTGGTCGAGGCACCGAAGCGAGTTCGACCGCCCGGGTATTCCTTGATCACTATGCGGGGTCGAGGGCCGCAGAGGTCCCCGTGTGCCGTTCCAGGACAGCGCTGTCACAGACCCAGGACATGGTCATCGAGCAGTCGCCCGGCCCGCACAGAACCATCACCCACCGGACGGAACGAGTCCGGTCGTCCGGACCTGCGGCCGTGGCCACGGCCACGGTCACAGAGGCGGCCCGCGCAAGCAGGTCTTGCTCGTCGACGGCGCGACGGAACCGTTCCTGGACGCGGACGGCCCGTCCGGGGCCCTTCAGGGCGCGACCGGGGAACCGCCCTGGTGAGCGGGCGAGGTCACCCGCCCCGGAGCGAGCGCACACTTCTACTTCCGGCCATGCGCAGATGATCGTTCCGCTGGGCGACGGCGCGACGGATACCGAAGATCCTTCACCCGTAGGGCGCCTACGCGGCAAGACCTGCGCCCTCCGCGGCCTCACGCACCGCCGCGGAGCGGCACGGGAGGCCGATGACACCTCTGTGTCCGCCCTGAGGTCGCCCTATGTCCATGAAGACGTGTCCATATGAGACCCAACCCCTTTTTCCCTGCTTATGCGGACGGTCACCCCCGTGTAGACATGGTCACGGCGGCCCCGGACAACGACCAGGGAGGGCCGCCTCCGCCATGTTCTGGGGGTACATCCGCCATGTTCAGACCCACCCGTCGTCAGGCCCTCGGGGCCGTCATCGGCGTCGCCGCGAGCGGAGCGCTCGTCGGTGTGGCCGCCGCGTCCACGGACACCGTGGCGGCCGAAACCAGAGGCTCCGGCACCGCACCCGGCGGAACCGGAGCATCCGGCTCCTTCGACGAGGTCTTCAAGGGCCGCCGCATCCAGGGCACGCCCGCCGAGACCCCCGCGAGCGCGCACGCACACGCCGGGCACGCCGGGCACGGCGCCGGCTACCGCGTGTTGATCGACGGCCGCGAGCTTCCCGTGATGCAGCACGGGAAGAGCGGCTGGAGCAGCACGATCAACCACTACGAGAGATTCGCGACCCCGCTGGAGGCCGCCCGCACCGCGGTCATCTCGCTCAAGGGCGCCGTCGTCGTTCCGTTCGACCCCACCGCCTGAGCCGGGAGCAGCAGCCATGACCGTACGGAAGAACCAGGCGAACCTCACGGCCCCCGAGAAGAAGGCCTTCGTCGACGCGGTACTGGAGGTCAAGCGCCTAGGGGTGTACGACGAGTTCGTCCTCGCCCATCGCACGCGGTTCTCGATAGACATGAACTCCGGCGTGTACGTGGGCCACTTCGGGCCGTCGTTCCTGCCCTGGCACCGCAAGTTCCTCATCGACTTCGAGAACGAGCTCCAGAAGATCGACGCGTCGGTCTCGATCCCCTACTGGGACTGGACCGTTGACAACACCGTCGGCTCCTCGCTCTGGGCGCCGGACTTTCTCGGCGGCACCGGGCGCCCGCTGGACGACCAGGTGATGGACGGGCCCTTCGCGCACTCCGGCGGAGACTGGACGATCAACGTCTCGGTCGACAGCCGCGCCTTCCTCGCCCGTCAGCTCGCCTACCGCGTTCCCTCGCTCCCGCCCCGGTCCGACGTCGACGCGGCCCTCGCCATGCCCACGTACGACTCCCCGCCCTTCCGTGACGGCTCGGCGGGCTTCCGTTCCGCGCTGGAGGGCTCCGCGGGATACATGAGCATGCACAATCGGGTGCACACCTGGGTCTGGGGCCATATGGAGACGAGCGTCTCCCCGAACGATCCGGTGTTCTGGCTGCACCACGCGTTCGTCGACAAGCTCTGGGCCGACTGGCACGCGCTCCATCCGACGAGCGCCGAGTACCTCCCCGCCGGCGGGACGGTCGATGTGATCGATCTGAACGACACCATGCCGCCCTGGCCGAACACGACCCCGCAGAGCATGCTGGACCACACGCAGTTCTACACGTACGCCTGAGTTCTCGTCACGGGGCGTCCCTGGACCCGTCGGTGACCCGGTCGAGCCTGTACAGGTCGGCTACGCACCCGCCGGGCCAGTACGAACGCCCGCCCTGACTGAACGGCTCCAGCATGTTGCTGATCACCAGGCGCTCGTACGGCAGGACCCGCTTCCCGGCCTCCGCCCCCGCGCGGAGCCGGCGGTCCTGGGCGTCCCACTTCTCGGCCCGGGCCCGCATCGCGGTGTCCAGATGGATGAGCGCCACGGCCGGGCCGACGCAGACGAGGACGCAGAGCGCGGCGCACACCGCCTTCGCCGGGGCGGTGCGGCGGGTGTGCCGACGGAGGGCCAGGCCCAGCAGGGACCCCGCGCCGACGAGCAGGATCACGTACAGCAGGAGGTAGTCGTTCCACAGCCGGTTGGCGCCCGGGTCGCTGACCCGGGCGCCGAACACCGGATAGGCGATGACCGTGCAGAGGTAGCCGGAGACGAGGAGCGCGAGCACTCCGGCGGCGGCGAGCAGGGGGCTGCGCGCGGGCGGGCGGGGCGGTGTCCCGTCCGCCCGTCGGCACAGCAGCCCCAGCAGTACGCCGGCCGCGACCGCCCCGGCGTACTGCCAGGTCGTGGCCACGGTGACGGCGATCTCGGCGAACGCGCGCAGCGACGCGGTGAGGGAGTCGGGGGCGAGCAGGGAGGTGGTCTCCGCGCCGAACCGGTCCCTGCGGCGCATGGATCCGGGTGAGGTGATGAGGACGACGGCCCCGGCCGCCGTCCCGGCGATTCCCGCCGCGCCCCAGCGCCGGACGAACCCCCGGTCGGGGGCGGGAACGACGCGGCCGGACAGCAGGAGCGCGGTCAGGAGCACCGTCACGACGACGACCGCCGTCTCCTCGGACAGCGTGGCGAGGAAGGCGCCCGTGAGCGCGGCGACGGCGAGCGCGATGACCCGCCCCCGGCGGGAGCGGGCGAGCAGGAACGGGATCAGGGCGGCGCAGGCCAGGACGGGCGGCAGGGTGTGCGAGACGGACGCCGCGGGCCAGTAGAACGTCTTGTACGTGTTCGGCGTGACGAACAGGAAGAGCGCGGTGGTCAGGGCCGCGAGCAGGAGCGGCAGCCCGCGCGGGGTGCGCAGCCGGGCCCGGCGCAGGGCCAGGACGGCCACCGCCCAGAGGACCGCGAGCACCAGGACCCCGCTGATCAGGGGGAACCACTGGTGACCCGCGACCTGGAACTTCGCGTACGCGCCGACCAGGAGGGCGTTGGCGACCCGCCCGTTGTCGTCGAAGTAGAACTTCCCCACGAGGCCGGTGACGCCGTCGTCCCGTACGGCGGGCAGGAAGCACCAGTCGTCCGCGCCGGGCCTCACCCACCGCCCGAACCACGAGGCTGCGGCGAGCAGGGCGAGGGGCGGCAGCGCGAGGGCGCTCACCCAGAGGGCGGTCCAGGGGCGGTCCGACGGACGCCCGGCCGGGTCCGGCGTCTCCTCGCCCCTCCGCGGTCGCTCCGGGGCGGCGGTCACGGGAACGTCGTCGGACATCGCGGACGTCACCCCTCCTGGGACGAGCGGGTGGGCAGCGGTTCGGGTGCCGGGCGGCCGGGCAGCGGTTCGGCCCACGGCGCCGCCGTGGCGGCCTTGGACCGGCCCGAGGTGATCGCCCATCGGGCCAGCAGGAACGAGACCGGGGTGACGAGGACGCCCGCTGCCAGCGCGGCGAGGTTCTTGTCCATCCCGAGGCCGCTCACCGCCCCGTAGAGCAGCGCTCCGGACGCCATGAGGTTGACCAGGCTGGAGAGGGGATAGCGGACGAACGCGTGCCACGTCGGCCTCGTCCGGCAGGTGACGTAGGAGTTGAGCAGGAAGGAGCACACGATGCTGACCGCGAAGCCGATGACATGGGCGGTCAGATAGGGGATCCAGCGGTTCAGCGAGGCGTAGATCCCGAGGTAGACGGCGGTGTTCACGCAGCCGATGAGGACGAAGCTGCCGAACTGGCGGACGGTACGGGACCGGCTGGGGGCACCGGTCCCGGCGGCGGGGGCGGGGGCGGGGGCTTCGGCCACCGCGGCGGGGGTGCCGGTCGCGGCGGCCGGGGCGGGGGCGGCGGGTTCGCCCGGCCCCCCGGTGAGTCGCGGGCGCGGCGGCGGGCCCGCCGGCAGCGCCTGCCGGGTCGCGTCGGTCTCCCGCACGACGTAGGGCGGGCGGTGCTTCGCCTCGTGGTAGATGCGGCCCACGTACTCGCCGATGACCCCGAGCGTCACCAGCTGGATGCCGCTGAGGGCGACGACGGCGGTGAGGAGAGTGGCGTATCCGGGGGTGTCCGCGCCGTGCAGGACGACGCCCACGACCGTCCACAGGGCGTAGACCAGGGCCGAGACGAAGACCCAGAAGCCGGTGTAGATCGCGAGGCGGAGCGGCCGGTTGTTGAAGGAGAGCAGTCCGTCGATGCCGTAGTTCAGCAGCCGTCTGCTGCCCCACTTCGACCGGCCCGCCACCCGCTCGCTGTTGCGGTAGCGGAAGGTGACCGTGTCGAAGCCGATCCAGGAGAAGATCCCCTTGGAGAAGCGGTTGCTCTCGGGAAGGGACAGCACGCTCTCCACCGCCCGCCGGGACAGCAGCCGGAAGTCGCCCGACCCGTCGATGAGCTCCACGTCCATGCAGCGGCGGACGAGCGCGTAGTAGGTGTGGCTGAGGGTGCTGCGGAGCACGCCGTCGCCCGCGCGGTCGCGGCGCGGAATGACCTGGTCGTAGCCGTGCCGGTGCAGTTCCAGCATGCGGGGGATCAGCTCGGGCGGGTGCTGGAGGTCGGCGTCCATGATGACGACAGCCGCTCCCCGCGCCATGCGGAGGCCGGCGAGCATGGCGGCCTCCTTGCCGAAGTTGCGGCTGAAGGCGGTGTAGTGGACCCGTGGGTCGCGCGCGGCGAGGGCGCTCAGCAGCAGGCGGGTGCGGTCCCGGCTGCCGTCGTCCACGTAACAGATCTCGAAACTGTCCCCGAGGGGCTCCAGGACGCCGATCAGGGCGGCGTGAAAGGCCTCGATCACCTCGGCCTCGTCGAAACACGGCACGACGACCGACAGCTGAAGCCCAGTCACACGCCACCTCCGGACTCCGGGCCCCTCGTGGGTGCCGGGCCTCACCGGCGCGGCACCGTCGGCCTCCGGCACCGGGCCCCGGAACGCGCCACGTCCGCCCCATCTGACGACGGGCGGCGGCCTCCGTCTCTCCGTACACGCGCGGGGAGGTCTCTTTCCCGCGCCCTTTCATGCGAACAGCCGACGTGAGTCGGCGGAACGCCGGGTCGCGGAGGCAAAAAAGCACACATAGCCTCACAAACGTGATATCTCACCGACCGCGAAGGATCCGGAGCACCGCCCCGGGCAGCGCCCGGCTTCCCGGCCGGTTCACCGGATCTCCCGCCGGGTCTCCTCCCGGACCCCCCACCGGGTCTCCCACCCGGTCTCCCGCCGGACCACGCCTCGCCGGGCCCCTCACCGGCCTGATCGCCGGCCCTCTCACCGGCCTGATCGCCGTGCTGTCCGCCGTGTCCTGGCTGGTGCTCCCCGCCGCCGCGACCGCCCGCGCCGACGACCCCGTCGAGCTGTCCCGGGACGGGCAGATCACCGACCGGGTGGGGGCGCTGGGCGACCGGACGGGGCAGGTGGAGGACGCACTCGACCGGTTGTACGCCGACGAGCGCGTCCAGCTCTTCGTGGTGTACGTGCGTGACTTCTCCGGCCGGTCCGGACAGACGTGGAGTGACGAGACCGCCCACCGCAACGGCCTGGGCCTGGACGACGTGCTGCTCTCCGTCGCCACCCACGACCGGCAGTACGCCTACTCCGTCGACGCCGGCTCCCCGCTCACCGACGAACAGCTGCGGGACGTGGCGGGCACCGCGATCGAACCCGCGCTGCGGGAGAACGACTGGGCGGGGGCCGCGATCGGCGCTGCCGGCGGCTACGGCTCCGTACTGGCCGGTCGCCCGGTGACCGCCCCAGCCATCACCCCGGGGCCCGCCGACCCCGGAACGGGCGGTTCCGACTCCACCGGCGTCCGCGACTTCGTCCTGCCGGTGGCCGTCGTGGTGGGCGTGGGCGCGGTCGGGGCCTACGCGTACGCCCGGCGCAAACGGCGCACGACGACCCGCACCACCCCGGCGGCCACCGGGTGGGGCCGGGGCGCGGGGGCCGGCGGTGCGCCGGAGCCGCCGACGCCGCTGCCGGAGCTGGACGGGCGGGCCAAGGAGGTGCTGGTGGACACCGACGACGCGGTGCGCACCAGCGAGGAGGAACTCGGCTTCGCCACCGCCCAGTTCGGCGAGGATGCGGCGAAGCCCTTCACCGCGGCGGTCGCGCGGGCGAAGGACGAGCTGACGCAGTCGTTCCGGTTGCGCCAGCAGCTCGACGACGCCTTCCCCGAGGACGACGCGACCCGCCGCCGGATGCTGGAGGAGATCCTGCGGCGGTGCGCGACCGCGAACGAGGGCCTGGACACCGTCGCCGAGGACTTCGACCGGCTGCGCGCTCTGGAACGTACCGCTCCGGAGGCCCTGGCCAGCGTGGACGCCACGCACCGCGACCTCGCCGGGAGGGTCGCGGCGGCCGAGTCGGGCGCCGCCGGGCTGCGCGAGCGGTACGGGGAGGGCGCCGCCGCACCCGTGGCGGCCGACGTCGAACAGGCGAAGGACCGGCTCGTCTTCGCGGCCTCGGCCGTGGCGCAGGCCCGTACGGCGGTCGAGGCCGGCGAGAACTCCCGGGCCGCGGTGTACATCCGGGGAGCCGAGGGCGCGGTGGGCCAGGCGGGCACGCTGCTGGACTCGGTGGACCGGCGGGCGGCGGAGCTGGGCGAGGCCGCGCGGAAGCTGCCCGCCGCGCTGACCGAGACGGAGACCGACCTCGCGGACGCGGGCGGGCTGCTCGAAGGCACCGCCGAGGGCGCGTCGACCGCCGACCTGCGCGGCCGGATCGCCCGCGCCGAGGCCGTGCTCGGCGATGTCCGGGCCGCGACGGCCGCGGGACCGTACGACCCGATCGACGCGCTGCGCCGGGTCGAGGAGGCGGACGCGGCCCTGGACGAGGCGCTGGCGGGGGCCCGGGACCAGGAGCGGGGCGAGGCGAAGGCCCGCGCCCTCCTCGATCAGGCGATGCTCACCGCCCGGTCCGCGATCGGGGCGGCGGCCGACTACATCACGACCCACCGGGGTGCGGTCGGCAGCCAGGCCCGTACCCGGCTCGCGGAGGCGCAGCGGCGGTGGGAGCGGGCCCGGGAGCTGTCGGCCGCGGACGCGCAGGGGGCGCTGACCGAGGTGCGGCAGGCGGACGCGCTGGCCGGGCAGGCGATGAGCCTGGCCGAGCAGGACGTCCGTGGCTTCGGCTCCGTGCGGGGGCCCGGCTCCCCGCAAGGCGGCGGCATGGGCGGGGCGGTGCTCGGCGGCATCATCCTCGGCGGGCTGTTCGGGGGCGGCGGCCGGGGCGGGGGCCTGGGCGGCGGCTTCGGCGGAGGGTTCGGCGGCGGCCGGTCCGGCGGTTTCGGGGGCGGGCCGGGCAGTTTCGGCGGGGGCGGAACGCGGGGCCGCCGGGGCGGGGGCGGCCGCTTCTGAACGACCGGCAGGACAGGACAGGACCACAGCCACATGACCCGTCTCGATCTCCAAGGAGCCGTCCCATGTCCAAGCAGACCATCCTCGGCCGCGTCACCCAGCTCGCGAAGGCCAACATCAACGCCCTCATCGATCAGGCCGAGGACCCGCAGAAGATGCTGGACCAGCTGATCCGGGACTACACGAACAACATCGCGGAGGCCGAGCAGGCGGTCGCGGCCACCATCGGCAACCTCCGGCTGATGGAGCAGGACCACAAGGAGGACGTCGAGGCGGCGGCCGAGTGGGGCGGCAAGGCGCTGGCCGCCAGCCGGAAGGCCGACGAACTGCGCGGGGCGGGGTCGGTCGCGGAGGCCGACAAGTTCGACAACCTGGCGAAGGTCGCGCTGGGCCGCCAGCTCCGGTCCGAGCAGGAGGCGGAGGCGGCCGGGCCCACGATCGCCTCGCAGAGCGAGGTGGTGGACAAGCTGAAGTCGGGGCTGGACCAGATGAAGGACAAGCTCTCCCAGCTGAAGGCCAAGCGCGACGAGTTGGTGGCGCGTTCCAAGTCCGCGCAGGCGCAGAACCAGATGATGGACGCCGTGAAGAGCATCGACGTCCTGGACCCGACGAGCGAGCTGAGCCGCTTCGAGGACAAGGTGCGGCGCGAGGAGGCGAAGGCGCTGGGCAAGCAGGAGCTGGCGGCCTCCTCGCTGGACGCCCAGTTCGAGGAGCTGGACAGCCTGGGCGACAGTGCGGAGGTCGAGGCCCGGCTCGCGGCCCTGAAGACGGGCGCGTGACGCCCGGTGAGCCGGGCGCGGTCGGCACCTTCGCGGCTCGGACGGATGCCGTGTCAGCCGGCGCCCTCGCGAACCGCGCGGGGCTCAGTACATGCTCAGGAGCTGCGCCACGGAGAGTTCGGCGGCCGGGGCCCCGTCCGGCAGGGCCAGTTCGAACCAGACGGTCTTGCCGCGCGGAGTGCGGCGCGAACCCCAGGCGGCGCTGAGCAGGCCGACGAGTTGGAGGCCGCGGCCGCCTTCGTCGGTGTCGCGGGCGCGGCGGCGGCGCGGCTGGACGAGGCCGGCGTCCCACACCTCGCAGACCAGGGTGCGGTCGCGCAGCAGCCGGAGCCGGATCTCGCCCTCGCCGTAGCGCAGGGCGTTGGTCACCAGTTCGCTGACGAGGAGTTCGGTGGTGTCGACCAGGTCGTCGAGGTCCCAGGCGACCAGCTGGATGCGTGCCAGCTCACGGGCGCGCCCCACCGAGCGGGGTTCGCGCGGCAGGGTCCAGTCCCCGACCGCCTCCCCGGGGAGCCCCTGGATGCGGGCCATGAGCAGGGCGATGTCGTCCTCGCCGTGCCGGGTGTCGAGGGTGCTGAGGACGTGGTCGCAGGCGTCCTCCAGCTCCATCTGCGGACCGGTGAGGACAGCCCGCAGCGCGTCCAGGCCCTCGTCCAGCGGCTGGTCGCGGGACTCCACGAGGCCGTCGGTGTAGAGAGTGAGCAGGGCGTTCTCCGCCAGCTCGACCTCGACCTCCTCGAACGGCTCGCCGCCGACGCCCAGCGGCATGCCCGGCGGTACGTCGATGAGCCGGGCGGGCCGGCCGGGCTCGACGACGGCCGGGGGGAGGTGCCCGGCGTTGGCGAACGTACATCGCCGGGTGACCGGGTCGTAGACCGCGTACACACAGGTCGCGAGATACACCTCGGAGAGGTCCGCCTCGCGGGACTTCTGCGCGGCGCGGGAGGGCCACTGCGCTCCCCCGCTGCCGCCGAGGCCCTCGCTGCGCTCGCCGGCGCCCGGGGAGCCGAGGCCGCGGGCGACCTCGTCGAGGGCGGAGAGCACTTCGGCGGGCTCCAGGTCGAGGAGGGCCAGGGTCCGCACGGCGGTGCGCAGTTCGCCCATGGCGACGGCGGCGCGCAGGCCGCGGCCCATGACGTCGCCGACGACGAGGGCGGTGCGGTGGCCGGGCAGTTCGATCACGTCGAACCAGTCGCCGCCGACCTCGGTGGCGGTGTTGCCCGGCAGATAGCGGCAGGCGATGTCGAGACCGGCGGCCTCCGGGTCGCCGGGGGGCAGGAGGCTGCGCTGGAGGATCAGGGCGCGCTCGTGCTCACGGCGGTAGAGGCGGGCGTTGTCGATGCAGACGGCGGCGCGGGCGGCCAGTTCGGTGGCCAGCGCCCGGTCGCGCTCCCCGAACGGCTCGCTGCCCTTCGTACGGGAGAACTGGACGAGGCCGACGACGGTGTCGTGCGCGACCATCGGCACGGCGAGCGTCGACTGCACGAAGCCCATCTCGTCGCCGGGGACGTCCTCGACCCGGCCGGAGCGCAGTGCCATGGCGCACGGTGAGCCGAACGGGAAGCGGTGGACGGAGCCGAGCGCGGGCGGCAGATCGTCCGGGCCCGGGGGGCCGCTGCCGGCCACGGCGGTGGGCAGGGCGTCGGCGACCGCGCTGGCGTGGGCCACCCGGCGCAGCTCGGCCGAGCCTCCGGCGGATTCGCGGTGGGCGGGCGCCCAGCTGCCGGGAGCGGCCTCCTCACCGGTGAGCAGCCCCTGGTAGAGGTCGACGGCGGCGAGGTCGCAGAAGCCGGGGACGGCCACGTCGAGGAGTTCGCGGGCGGTGGTCTCCAGGTCCAGGGAATTGCCGATGCGGGCGCTGGCCTCGTTGAGGAGGGCGAGGTTGCGGCGGGCGCTGGCCGCCTCGCGGGCGGCGATGTGCCGACGGGTGACGTCGGTGGCGAGTCCGGCGACGCCGACGGGGCGGCCGGCCCCGCTGTGCACCCGGTAGAGGTTCATGGACCAGTGGCGGCGTTCGGTGCCGCCGGGCGCGGGGCCGACGAGCTGGAGGTCGGTGACCGACTCCCCGGTCTCCAGGACCCGTTTCAGCGTGGCGGACAGCCGGTCGGCCTCGGCCCGCGGCAGATAGTCCTCCACCGTGCGGCCGCGGTGGTCGTCGGCCGCACCGCCGAAGACCGTGGCGAACCGCTGGTTGGCCCGGACGACGGCGAAGTCCGTGCCGAACAGCACGAAGCCGAAAGGAGATTGGCCGAATATGGCCTGAGAGGCGGCAAGGTCGGTCTCGATGCGCCGCAGGGCCCGGACGTCCACGACGATACAGAGAGCGGCCCGTTCGCCCCGGCCCGTCAGACTCGGCATCACATAGACCTCGGCGACGCCGTGCGCCCCGCCCTCGCCCGGCATCCGGAAGGGGACGAGGCCCGTCCACTCCTTGCCGTCGAGGATCTCGCCGACCCTGCGTTGACCGTCCGCGCGCAGTTCGGCGGGCATGAAGGCCTCCACCGGGTCGCGGCCGATCGCCTCGGTCGAGGACATGCCGAACAGACCGGCGGCCCGGCTGCTCCACTGCTCGATCAGACCGTCGGGTCCGATCGAGAAGGAGGCGACTCTGATGTAGTCGTAGATCGAGCCGGGCGGGCTGCTCTGCCACACGACGTCGCCCGTGGTCCCGACGACATCGCCGACATCACCCGTTGTCCCAGGTATTTCGCTCACGCGACCGTCCCCTCCAGCTCACACACCGGACCGGTCCTGCCCGCAGTATTCAGCACTACGGCCCCGACCGACACGGCGTTCACGATCACAGCAAGGTCTCAGTCCCTTTCAGCCAGGTCCTGCCCGACCTCTGGTGATCGCTGTGCGTCCCCCACTCTCCTAACCAGGGAGAGCCAGCTCGAACCACACCGTCTTGCCACTCTTTCCGCGACGGGTGCCCCAGCGACGTGCGGAACAGGCCACGAGCTGGAGGCCCCGGCCGCCTTCGTCGTCGGGTCCCGCACTGCGTTCGGTGGGTGGATCCGGAAGCGGATCGGAGACTTCCACCAGCAGTACCGAGGCCGGGGGCGCGACGTCGGCGAGCGGGGCGTCCCCGTGCGCCTGTGCCTGTGCCTGTGCCTGTGCCTGTGCCTGTGCCTGTGCCTGTGCCTGTGCCTGTGCCAGGCGTACGCCGATGGGCCCGGAGGCGTACCGGAGGGAGTTGGTCACCAGCTCGCTGACGAGCAGGACAGCCAGGTCACCCACCGCTGCGTCGAGGCCCCAGGAACCCAGCGTGCCCCGGACGGCGTGCCGGGCGCTGCGCACGGAGCCGGGTTCGGCGGGGAAGGCCCACTCGGCGCAGTCGCCTTCGGTATCGATCACGCCGATCACTTCCCAGGGACGACCACGGCCTCACCCCTTGTGCAAATGGGGACTAAACAGCCCATACCCACCATTTGTTGCTCACTACCGCACAACCTGCCGTTTGATGCAGACGGGTGCAGCGGCCCGGACCGTGCCGACGCACGCCACGGCCGGGATCAGCTCAGCGCCCCCGCCGCCCTGAGGTCGTCGAAGAGCAACCGGTCCACGGGCGGCACGAGGGCCCGGTCGGCGAAGCAGAACCACGCCATCTCCTCGATCTCGCTGCTCGCGGCGAGCGTGCCCCGGTAGTCGCCGTAATAGCAGCTCATCCGCACGACGGCGGCGTCGGGCCGGTCGTCCACGGGGGCCTCATACGTCCCGGCGTGGACGACGGTCTCCCGGATCAGGCCGACCGTCAGCTCCTCCTCGATCTCCCGCAGCAGGGTCTGCAGATCCGTCTCCGCACCCTCACGCTTGCCGCCCGGGATGTAGAAGACGTCCTTGCCCCGGGGCCGCGCGCAGAGGATCCTGCCGCCCTCGATCCGCACCCACGCCACCGTGTCGATCAGCACCGTCACCGCTCCGCCCCGCTCGCCGCGCCCCCGGCGGCTTTCGCGCCCCCGGGTCCGGGCGGGACCCTACCGCCCCGCCCGCCGACGCACCGAACGCGGTCACGAGGGCGGGCACGCCGGCGGGAACGTCGGTGGGCGGGCGCGCCGCTAGAAAGCGCGGGAGCCCGAAGGCGACCGGGGAAGACCGCGGGGCCTCCGGAGACGCGGAACGGCCTCCCGGCGCCCCTCGGGGCCGTCCACCACGTCAGGGGCCGGTGCTCTGCCCCACGCGCTCCACCCGGTAGACCTGGTGGCGATGGCGGTCGTCGAGGCCGTCGGCGACCTTCTGCGCCTCGGCCTGCGTGGCGTACCTGCCCACGCGATAGCGGTTGCCACCGTCGTCCTGCCGTATCACCTGCCAAGCGAGCACGGCGCCGCTGTCGCTCATCGTGTCGCTCCCCCGCATATCGCCCCTCTTCCCACCGGCGTGCACGTCTCTAAGGATCCCCAGGAAACCGCAGTACGCATATGCCCGAGCGTACGCCTGACCTTCACTCAGTGCAGGCGGGTTTGCACAAAGAGATACGCATCCGGCCATCACGAAAGGGGCGCACCCGCAAAATGCGCCCCCCTCATGACCCAACAACCCCAGTCGACGCCCTTCGACCGGCCCGACGGGGCGTCACCTCACCTCATCTCACCGGGAGGTGGTACGCGACCCGGTACCGGTCCGCCGGCACCACCACGTCGGCCGTCTCCACGGCCCGGCCCGAGGCGTAGTACGTACGCCCGATGACGATGACCACATGGCCGGGCACGCCGCCCAGCGCCAGGAGCTCCTCCGCCAGCCCCGGGCGCGCGCCGACCTCCTCGGCGACGTTGTCCACGACGACGTCGATCGCGGCCATCCGGTCGACCACCCCGCAGCCGCCCAACGGGCCCTCCTCGGGCAGCATCACGGGCGTCCGGCCGGTGACGGCGAGCGGCTCCCAGGAGGTGGAGAGCATGACCGGCTCCCCCGCCTCCCGGAAGACGTAGTGCGTGCGCATGACGCGGTCGCCCGGCTCGACGCCCAGCCGCTCGGCGATCTCGGGGCTCGCCCCCTCCTGCTCACTGCGGGACTCCCAGGTCCCGCGCGCCCCCTCCGCCGTCTGCTCCTGCCGGAACGGGCTGGCCCCCTTGCCCGGCCGGTTGCCGGAGCGGGCGATCAGGCGGGGCACGGGACGCTCGCGCACATAGGTGCCGGAGCCGGAGCGCCCCTCGACCAGCCCCTCCGCCATCAGGACCTTCCGCGCCTCCAGGGCGACGGTGTCCGAGACCCCGTACTCCTCCCGGATGCGAGCCTGCGACGGCAGGCGGGTATGAGGCGGCAGCGCGCCGTTGACGATCTTCTCCCTGAGATCGCTCGCCACGCGCAGATAGGCGGGCTGCTCACCGAAAGTCACAGGCCACTCCCAACAGGTTGACAGTCTGCGACAGCCTGACAACCGTTGGTTGTGCATCGCAAGCATAGGCCAGAGTTTCACCCAATGTGATGACCTTGTGACGCTCCACGCATACATCGGACGCGGACACCAGGTCGGTACCGGACGTTCTCCGACGCCATCCTGCCCAGCGCCGCACCGGCCGACACGGCCGCGCCGACTTCACGGCATCCCCACAGGGACCCCACTGCCGAGGGCCGACAACTCCCGGACTCTTGAACATTTCTGGTCCAGACCAATACATTCCAGTGCACAGCACGGCTCCCGCGCTTCCTTCCGCTTTCCTTCCGCCTCCCTTCCGCACCGCTTCACGCACAGGAACGAGCCTCATGCGCCGAAGAAACCTGTCCCGAATGACCACCGCCGGCGTCGCCCTGGCCCTGCTGGGGGGCATCGCGCCCGCGGCCACGGCCAGCGCCGGCCACGACCGGAGCAACGGCGGCGACCGTGACAAGGGCCACCACCGCCCCGCGTACAAGAGCATCGGCTATTTCACCCAATGGGGCGTCTACGGACGGGACTTCCAGGTCAAGGACCTGGACACCAGCGGGGCCGCAGCCAAACTGACCCACATCAACTACGCCTTCGGCAACGTCAACGCCGAGGGCAAGTGCTTCACCGGCAACATCCCCGGCCAGGCCGACGCCTGGGCGGACTACTCCCGTCCGCTCGACGCGGCGGGATCGGTCGACGGCGTCGCCGACACCGACACCCAGCCGCTCGCGGGCAACTTCAACCAGCTGCGCGAGCTGAAGGCCAAGCACCCCGGCCTCAAGGTCATGATCTCGCTGGGCGGCTGGAGCTACTCCACCCACTTCTCCGACGCGGCCCGCACCGCGGCCTCCCGCAAGGCCCTCGTCGCCTCCTGCCTCGACCTGTACATCAAGGGCAACCTCCCGGTGGACGGGGCCCGCGGCGGCCAGGGCGCAGCGGCCGGCGTCTTCGACGGCATCGACGTCGACTGGGAGTGGCCCGGCTCGGCGGGCAATGAAGGCACCGTCTTCCGCCCGGAGGACAAGAAGAACTTCACCGCCCTGATCCACGAGTTCCGCACCCAGCTCGACGCCTACGCGAAGAGCCAGGCGAAGGCCAAGGAGAAGGCGGCCAAGGGCAAGGGCGGGCACGGGCACGGGCACGGCAAACCGAAGCCGATCCACTACGACCTGTCGGCCTACGTAGCGGCCAACCCGAAGGCGATCGACGCGGGCTTCGACGTGAAGCGCCTCATGAAGGACTTCGATTTCGTCAACATCCAGGGCTACGACTACCACGTCTCCGGCGAGAAGAAGACGGCCCAGCAGTCAGCCCTGTACGCGAAGAACGACTTCAGCGTCGACCAGACCGTGCGCGACTGGGTGCGCCGCGGCGCACCCAGGCACAAGCTCGTGATGGGCATGCCGACCTACGGCCAGGGCTGGACCGGAGTGAGCGGCGGGGGCACGGGCATGGGTCAGCCGGCCACGGGCCCGGCTCCGGCCACCTGGGGGGCGGGCTACGAGGACTACAAGGTCCTGAAGCAGCTGGCCGCGTCGGGGACGTACAAGGTCCACCGTGATGTGAAGAACGGCCACGCGTGGCTGTTCGACGGCACGACGCTGTGGACGTACGACGACCCTCAGGTGCTGCGCGCCAAGGCCTCGTACATCCGGGACAAGGGTCTCGGCGGGGCGATGTTCTGGTCGCTGGACGGGGACACCGAGAACGGTGAGCTGATCACCGCGGTCGACCGCGGGCTCAACCGCCGCTGACACCGGCGCCGGAAGGGCCGGGGCGGCCGCGTGACGCGGCCGCCCCGGCCCGACTTCCGGGACTCGGCGGTTCAGTGGTTCAGTGGTTTCGGCTCAGCGTGCCGGAGCGTGTTCGGAACCAACGCGCCGGAGCGTCGTCAGAACTGGAGCGCCCAGCTGTTGATCCGGCCGGTGTCGGCGTTCGCGTTGTCGCTGACCCGGAGCTTCCAGGTGCCGTTGGCGACCTCGGAGGAGGCGTTGACGGTGTACGTGGTGACCACGTTGTCGCTGCTGCCGCCGGAACCGTACGCCTTCAGGTTGTAGACCGAACCGTCGGGCGCGACCAGGTCGATCTTCAGGTCGCCGATGTAGGTGTGCGAGATGTTGACCGGGACGCTCAGCGCGGCCGGGGCGTTACCGGTGACTCCGGTGACGGTGACCGGCGCCTCGACGGTGGCGTTGTCGTTGATCGCGTAACCGGTGGTGTTCTCGAACTTCTTGCCCGGAGGCGGCGTGGTGCCACCCGCGCCCACGTACAGCAGCCGGTTGGGCGAGCCGCTGCCCGGGTTGGTGACGACCCCGGGCGTGGAGGCCGCGACGAGGCCGGCGGAGACCTGTGCGGGGGTCGAGCCCGGGTTGTCGGCGAGGTAGAGCGCGGCCGCGCCGGCCACGTGCGGACTGGCCATCGACGTGCCGGAGATGGTGTTCGTGGCGGTGTCGCCGGTGTGCCACGACGAGGTGATCGAGGAACCGGGGGCGAAGATGTCCACGATCGAGCCGTAGTTGGAGAAGCTGGAGCGGGCGTCGGTGTTGGTCGTCGAGCCCACCGTGATCGCCTCGGCGACGCGCGCCGGGGACTTCGTGCTCGCGTTGGTCGACTCGTTGCCCGCCGCGACGGCGTAGGTGACGCCGGAGGCGATGGACCGGCGCACGGCGGCGTCGAGCACCGAGTCGGCACCGCCGCCGAGGCTCATGTTGGCGACGGCCGGCTTGACGGCGTTGGCCGTCACCCAGTCGATGCCCGCGACGACCCCCGCGGTGGTGCCGGAGCCGCTGTTGTTCAGCACCCGCACGCCGACGATCTTGGCCTTCTTGGCCACGCCGTGCGCGGTGCCCGCCACGGTGCCCGCCACGTGTGTGCCGTGGCCGTTGCCGTCCTGCGACACGTTGTCGTTGTCCACGGCGTCGAAGCCGTTGAAGGCCCGGCCGCCGAAGTCGCTGTGGCTGATGCGCACCCCGGTGTCGATGATGTAGGCGGTGACGCCCTCGCCGGCCTTGTCGGGGTAGGTGTAGCGCTGGTCCAGCGGCAGGCTCCGCTGGTCGATCCGGTCGAGGCCCCAGGAGGGCGGGTTGTTCTGGGTGGCGGAAGCCGTGAAGGTGCGGTTCTGCGAGACGGACGCGACGGCCGGGTCGGCGGCGAACCTCTTCGCCTCGGCGGCCGAGGCCTCGACCGCGTAACCGTTGAGGGCCGAACGGTAGGTGCGTTCGATGCCCGCGCCGTACTTCTTCGCGAGGGCCCTGCCCTGGGCCGAGTCGGACTTCGCGGCCGAGTCCTTCAGCGTGACGATGTAGCTGTCGCTGATGGTGCCGGGGGCGTCGGCGTTCAGGATCACGCCTTCGGGCGCGCGCTCGGCCGCGGTCGCCGGGAGGGCGGCGGTGGCCAGGGCGACGGCGGCTGCGGTGGCTATGACGGTCGCCGCGGCGAGTCTTCGACGGGCCTGGGGGGTGTGACGCGTCACTGACATCTGAGGGGTCCTCCTCATAGGCGGTGCTCTGGTGGGGGGCGGTGCCGGAGCCACACGACGACTCCCGACAGGGGCATGACAAATCAGCCGGCCGAACGCCCCATTTTCTGCGTCGTCCGGTGAGCCGCATGCCCTGCTGCCAGCGAAAGATTGACCGATCCATGACGAACTCACAAGGGCGCCTTGGCTTGTGCCATACGTGTGTCGTTCACCTGCCCTACGCCTGACACGCCGGCGGACATGACGGCCTGTCACTGCCCGGATGACGGGACCCGGCCCGGGATCACCGCCCTGACCTGGTGCTGCCCGGTCTGCCGTGGTCCCTGGGACCCGGACTCCACCCCCGCGCGGGGGGTGGCGCCGAACGGGCTTTCCGGGCGGGCCGATTCATTGTGGCGTTACGAGGAATTCATTCCTGCCGCTCGCCGCCCCGCCGGTCTCCCCCCGCCGTCGCGGACAGCACCGGCAACGTCGGCACGTCGACCGCCGCGTACTGCGCGCGGGGTCCAGGCTGATCGGCGTCCGGCCGAGGCGGTCTCCCCGCTGGCCGCCGCCCTCCACGCGGGCGCGGACGACCTCCCTCCGGCCGACCCGGCCGCCGTGGTCTCCTCCACCCACGCGGACGGCACCGCCCTCCCCCGCCGACCGCGCACCCGGCAGATCCTGGCGGCGGTACGGGCCTCGGGCGGCACGTTCCTGACGGTGTCGGAGGGGTGAGCAGGCCACGCCCTCGCCCGACCCGAGGACGGGCACGACGGCGGTGAAGAAGCCACGCCCCTCGCCCGACCCGAGGACGGGCACGACGGCGTGAGGAAGCCACGCCCCTCGCCCGGCGCGAGGGCGCGACCACGGGCGCGGGACCTGCTCCATCCGGCTCCATCCGGCGGTCGGACGCAGGCCCGGTGCCGGGGCGCGCGTGCCGTGACGGCCGACCGCACCCGCGCGTCCTTACCTTCGTCCTGTGAGCCTCTCGCGCATCTCCGTCCTCGCGCCTCTCGTCGCGGCCGTCCTGATCGCACCGCTGCCGCCCCTCGCCGACGCCTCCGAGCCCCCCGGCCCCGTACCGCTGCCGGGTCCGGCCCACCCGTCCGGCTCCCCCGCACCGCCCCCGTACCCGCGCCAGGCCGTGCCCGCCTGCGGCACGACGGGCGGTCAGGGCGGCCCCGGGACGTCCTGGGCGCCGACGTCCACCCGCTTCGGGGAGGCCGCCGGCTACGACCCGTACATCGGCAACGGCTACCTCGGCCACCGGGTCCCCCCGGTCGGAGCCGGTTACGCGACCACCGGCGAGAAGACCGGCTGGCCGCTCTACACCCCCCGCTACGACGGCGCGTTCGTCTCCGGGCTCTACGCCCGGGACCAGGCCGTCTCCGAGGGCCGCGAGGTGATCGCCGCGCTCCCGAGCTGGACGAACATCGATGTGGGCGTGGGCGAGGAGACCCTCGGCCCGGACACCCCGGCGGGCCGGATCTCGCACTACCGGCAGACGGTCTTCCTCTCCTGCGGCCTCGTGCGCACCTCCCTGCGGTGGACGACGGCCGACGGCCGGGCCACCGACCTCGTCTACGAGGTGCTGGCCGACCGGTCCGACGTCCACACCGGAGCCGTACGGCTGCGGATGACGCCGCGCTGGAGCGGCACCGCGACCGTCACCGGCCGGCTCGACGACCGGGGCGCGCGCCGGATCACGCTGCGCGCGGACGGCACGTTCCGGACACGGGGCACCGGGATCGAGGGGGCCGTCGCCCAGACGATGCGGCGCGGCCCGGGCGTCGTCGAGACCCTGCGGCCGGGGGCCCGTACGCCCCGGGCGGCGGCCCCGGTCCGCGCGGGTCGGACGTACACGTTCGAGAAGTACGTCGGCGTCGACACCGCCCTGACCTCCCGCGCCCCGGCCGGGGACGCCCGGGAGGCGGCGCACCGGGCGGCGCGGCGCGGCTGGGACCGGGTCTTCGCGGCGAACGAGGCCGCCTGGCGCGAGGCCTGGGCCGCCGATGTGCTGGTCCCGGGAGACCGCCGGCTCCAGGGCTGGCTGCGCTCGGCACAGTACGGGCTGCTGGCGAGCACCCGGCGCGGTTCTTCCGACAGCATCGCCCCGGCCGGTCTGACCAGTGACAACTACGCGGGCATGGTGTTCTGGGACGCCGAGACGTGGATGTTCCCGGGCCTGCTCGCCACCCGCCCGGAGCTGGCGCGCTCGGTCGTCGAATACCGCTACCGCACGCGGGACGCGGCCCGCGCGAACGCTGAGAAGTACGGCCACCGGGGCCTGTTCTACCCCTGGACCAGCGCGAGCCGGGGCCGTATGGACTCCGAGTGCCAGAGCTGGGACCCGCCGCACTGCCTGACCCAGAACCACCTCCAGGGCGACGTCTCGCTGGCCGCCTGGCAGTACTACCTCGCCACCGGCGACCGCGACTGGCTGGCGTCGAGGGGCTGGCCCCTGTTGCGGGGCATCGCCGAGTTCTGGGAGTCGCGCGCCACCGCGAACGCGGACGGCAGCTATTCGATCCACGACGTGGCGGGCCCCGACGAGTACAGCAACGGCGTCGACGACGGCGTCTTCACCAACGCGGTCGCCGCCACCGCGCTGCGCAACGCGACCCGCGCCGCCCGGCTCCTCGGCCAGAGCCCGCCCGCCGCCTGGAACGAGGTGGCGGACGGCCTGCGCATCCCGTACGACGCGGAGAAGAAGGTCTTCCTCCAGTACGCGGGCTACAACGGCTCCACGATCAAGCAGGCGGACACCGTCCTGCTGACCTACCCGCTGGAATGGCCGATGGAGCCGGGCGCCGCGGCGGCCACCCTGGACTACTACGCGGCCCGCACCGACCCGGACGGCCCGGCGATGACGGACTCGGTCCACGCGATCGACGCGGCGGCGATCGGGGAGCCGGGCTGCTCGGCGTACACCTACCTCCAGCGTGCGGTGCGCCCGTTCATGCGGGGACCGTACGAGCTGTTCTCCGAGGCGCGCGGCGACAAGGCGGGCGCCGAGGACCCGCTGTCCGGCTTCCCCGCCGACGACTTCCTGACCGGGAAGGGCGGCTTCCTCCAGGTGTTCACGCACGGCCTGACGGGGCTCAGACTCCGCGAGGACGGCGTGCGCCTGGATCCGACGCTGCCGCCCCAACTGCACGAGGGCGTCACGCTGAAGGGCCTGCGGTACCGGGACGCCGGGTACGAGGTCACTGTCGGCCCCCGGACGACCACGGTCCGCCTGACCTCCGGCGCCCCGTTCACCGTCCACACGGCGAAGGGCCCGCGCCGCCTCTCCTCGACGCTGGAGCTGCCCACCCGGCGCCCCGACCTGACCCCGACGGCCGACGCGGCGCGCTGCCGCCCGGTGACGGCGACGTCCGAGGCCCCCGGCCTGTACGCGGAGGCGGCGGTCGACGGGGCCCCGGCGACGTCCTGGTCCCCCGACGGCGCGGAGGGAACCCTGACCGTGGACCTCGGCACGCGGCCCCTGCGGCTCACCTCCGTGACTCCGGCCTGGGGCGACACGGCCCCCGCCTCGCACACCGTGGAGACCTCCCTCGACGGCCGCTTCTGGCGTCCCTATCTCTCGGGCGACACAGCACGCAAGGTCCGCGTGACGGTCCGCTCGGAGGACCCGGAGAAGCCGGCGGAACTGGCGGAACTGCGGGTGGAGGCGGACAGCCGGTAGGGCGTGCCGGGCCCGGTCGCCGCGTGCCTTTCGCACCGGTGACCGGTAGCCCGGCTTCAGGTTGTCGAAGTTCCGTGAAGAGGCCCCTGGGTGAGATGAGGGGTGCTACGACTGCTGCATGGCCGCAAACTTTCGCACGAAGGACGGTCACACCGTGGGCCTGGGCAGCACGGTGTGGGCGATCAACGGGGAAGGCCCCTTCACCCTCGCGAAGCCCGATTCCGCACCGCCCGGCTGGGTCTGCATGGTGAGCGACGACGGCGAGACCGTGCGCCTGCACGCGCCCGAGGACGTCGGGATGTACTACAACCGGGTTCGGCGCGTAGAGGTCTGAGACGGCTGCACAGCCGCCACAGGCGGTCCTGGAACGAGCGGACTGTTGACTTGGAGGGCCGATGCCCGTACCGAACTCTCCCCACGAGCCCTATACAGACGCGGGATCCATGGACGCGGAGTCCACAGAGGCGCGTTCCTCGGACGCGAAGCCCACAGGATCGGGGCCCCCGGACGCGAGGTCCACTGACGCCGGGTACGAAGTCGTTCTGACCCTCTCCGAGCCGGCCGGTGTCGGCCCCCTCTCCCGACGCCTCGACGCCGTTCCGGGCGCCGTCGTCACCCGGCAGCGCTCCCGCCCCGGCGCGGGCGAACTCGGCGCCGCCGAGGTGATCCAGCTGCTCGTACCCTCCTCCGCGGTGCTCGCCGTCGCGATCCGGACCCTGCCGGCGTTCATCAGGTCCCGGAGGTCGTCCGTGACCGTGAAGCTGACCCGGGGGGACCGGACGGTCACGCTCTCCGGCGGGAATCTCGACGACCCGCAGAAGGTCTTCGAGATCGTCGAGCGCCTGCTCGACGATGAGTGAACCCGCCGTGAGGGAAACCGCCGTGAGTGAACCCGCGAACCGGGACTACTCCCGGTCACGTGCGGTCCTCATGGGCACCTGGGAGTACGCGGACGAGGACTTCAACGACGTGCCCGCGGTGGAGCGCAGCTTCGACCGGATGGACGGTCTGCTCCGCGACCCGGTGTGCGGGCCCTGGCCCGACGATTCCATCGTGACCTTCCGGAACCGCGACACGCTCGGCACGACCCACCGTGAACTCATCTCCACGCTCATGGAGGCCGAGGACGTCGCGTTCTTCTACTACGTCGGACACGGGATCTACGACCACCGCGAGCGGCTCTGCCTCACCGTGGGCGACACCCGGCAGGACGCGAACTTCACGGCCGCCACGGGACTCCCGTTCGACGCCGTGCGGGACGCGTTCCGCGCCAGCGACGCCCGGGTCAAGGTCGCGGTGCTCGACTGCTGCTACGCCGGGCTCGCCACGGAGGAGTACGGGCGCCTCTCCGTCGACCACCTGCCCCCGGGGCCCGGGGCGTACCTGATGATGAGCAGCGGCGCGTTCGAGACCTCCTGGCACGAGCTGGAGACGGTCGCCGACGCGCAGACGTACTTCACGAAGGCCCTCGTGGACACCGTGTACGAGGGCCTGAGCGGCGCACCGGCCGGCCTCACGTTCGACCACATCTTCGGCGCGGTCTCCGACCACCTCGTCGCGAACGGACGCCCCGAACCGGGCCGCCGCATCGAGAATCACGCCGCCCGCTGGGTGTTCGCCCGCAACAACGCCCCCGAGCTCCCGCCCGAGCCGGGCGCCGATCCGGAGGCCGTCTACCGCGAGGCGTACCGGCGGGAGAGCAAGGAGGGCGTCGAGCGGCTCCCCGCGATCGCGGCGATGTACGAGGGTCCCGCCGCGGCCGGGCACACGCCGTCGATGAACCGGCTCGGGCAGATCGCCGAGGGCCGGGTCCGGGCGAGGATGCAGGGGATCGAGCCGGGGCCGGTCGGAGGGAAGGCCCTCCAGGAGGCGACGCAGTGGTACGTGCGGTCCTCCGAGGCGGGCGATCCGGTCGCCCCACTCCACCTCGGGCAGCTCTACGAGGAGCGGTACGGGAACCAGGACCGGGCGTTGTACTGGTACGCCCTCGCCGCGCGCCGGGGCAACACCGCGGCCCAGGAGCGGCTGACCGGCCTGGAACAGCGCATCCGCCTGGGAATCGGGCCACCCGGGCAGCCCGGGGAGGAGCACGCCGAGCCGGCCCGTCCGGATCCGGTGGACCGGGCTCCCACCCTCGCCGTCCTCGCCGCCGTGGCCGCGCTCGGGACCGGCGTACCGCGCGAACGCTGGTCGGCCGCATGGGACGGCTCGGAGTCGCTGGCTCTGGCGCAGTGCCTCGACGTCCTGGTCGATGCCTGCGGCGGGACCTACGGGGAGTGGTCGACGCTCGACGAGGCGGAACAGGCCTGCGTCCTGTCCGACTTCATCGGACTGCGGCCGCTCAGGTCGGAGCTGGCGAGCACGGCACGCCGCTACTACCGGACCGTCGGCCCGGGAAACCTCCGCGCCTACGCGGCCGGACTCCGCCGCCGTCGGAACTGACCGAACCCCGAACCCCGAACCCCGAACCCGACCCGGACCTTCGGAGCGGCCCAAGCCGACCCGAACCGGCCGGGCCGGCCCATGGAACGCACGGCACAGGACAGGGAGTGCGACATGTCGATCCCCGAAATCAGCGAGGCGCTCGGGCAGTCCCTCCGACGCCACCGGTTCGTGCTCCAGGCGCAGCCCGCCACGGACCCCGGCGAGGAGACCGTCCACCTCGTCCTGGACAACGGCGAGGAGACGCTGCACGCCGGCCATCTGGACCACTACCTGGGGCTGTGGAGCGCCTTCGCCGTCGTGCGGCCTCATGGTGTCTTCCGTGCGGACGAGGTCGGCCGGTACGAGTCGTTCGAGGACGCCGTGCTGGCCGTGCTCATGTCTTTCACCCACGTCGAGTAGCCGCAGCGTCGTGCGGCGGCCGAGCAGCCCAGCTAGCGAGCAGGAGGTGGGGAAGTGCGCGTAGAGCCACGATTCCGCGACCAGATCAGGTGCCTCGTCCTCAAGGACCGCAGGGCGAAGGCGCTCGACGAGGCGCTGTCGCCGAGCGACCGGATCGCTTTCAACGGATTCCTCGTCTCGGTGATCGCCGTGATGATCTCGCGGCGACTGGGCGACCGGTGCGGCATCGAGGACCTCGCGGCGTTCAGTGACGAGGTCGCGGCCGCTCACCGCGTCGAGCGGCGACCGGTCAACGAGTTCGTCGTGGAGGAGGTCCTCCGCGAGATCTACGGGGTGCCGCCGCTCTTCCGTACGTTCGCGGCCCCTCCCCCGGCGGTCTCGGGTGCGGGCGCGGCGATCGTGCGACACCTGAACAACACCGACACCACCGTCGCCGCCGGGATCGACCGCACCCTCGAGAGGGCGGTGGACCTGCACCACCGCCGTAACGGGGCCTGACACCGTACGACGGCGCCGGGCCGGCTCCCCACAGCGGGCCGGGACCGCGGGGAGGCGAGCCCGCCGCTCAGCCGCCGGGCGCGGGCCCCCGCCCCGGACGCCGCGCCTCTCCCGCCGCCTCCGCCTCCGCCTTCGCGTCGCTCACGGCGACGGCGGCCTGCTTCGCGGCCTCGTCGGCGGCCGCGACGGCGTCCAGCGCGAGCGTGGAGTTCGCCTCGACCTCCGGGGCCCCGACATGGTCCTTGTCCGAGGCGTCGGCCTCGGTCGCGTCCTCGCGCTGCGCACCCGGCGGGGGCCCGGTGCCCGACGCCTGGTCGCCGAACGCGCTGGTGACGGTGCGGATCGCCTCGGTCAGCTCGCCCGGAATCACCCAGAAGGTGTTGTTGTCGCTCTGCGCCAGATGCGGGAGCGTCTCCAGGTACTTGTAGGCCAGGACCTTCGCGTCGGCGTTGTTGCGGTGCACGGCCTGGAAGACGAGCTCCACCGCCTTCGACTCGCCGTCCGCCCGGAGGATCACGGCCTGTTGGGTACCCTGCGCCTCCAGGATGTCCTTCTGCTTCGTGCCCTCCGCGGTGAGGATCTTGGCCTGCCGCTCGCCCTCGGCGTGCAGGATGGCCGCGCGCTTGTCACGCTCGGCCCGCATCTGCTTCTCCATCGCCTCTTTGATGGTGTTCGGCGGATCGATGGCCTTGATCTCGACGCGGTTGACCCGGATGCCCCACTTCCCTGTCGCGTCGTCGAGGACGGCACGGAGCCGGGCGTTGATCTCCTCACGCGAGGTGAGCGTCCCTTCCAGGTCCATGCTGCCGATGACGTTCCGCAAGGTGGTCACGGTGAGTTGATCGATGGCTTGCAGATAGTCGGCGACCTCGTACGCCGCCGCCCGCGGGTCGGTGATCTGGTAGTAGAGCACGGTGTCGATGTTGACCACGAGGTTGTCCTCGGTGATCACCGGCTTGGGGTCGGACGAATACACCTGCTCGCGCACGTCGAGTTTGGTGTTGACCCGGTCCGCCACCGGCAGGACGAAGTTCAGGCCGGGCTGCAACGTTCGGCGGTACCGGCCGAAACGCTCGATGTTGTAGCGGCGCGCCTGCGGAACGATGCGCACGGTGGCGGCCACGAGAAAGACGACGACGATCGCCGCCACAAGAATCGGGATGACAACCGGATCCATTCTTCCTCCTACGTCCCCCCAGGGACTCCCAGACATTCCCGCCCCGCGTGCTCAGCCGTTCACGGAAGGAGCTCGCGGGGATACACGACGGCTGTGGCGCCTTCGATCTCCATGACGTCCACCAGGGCGCCCACCGGGATCACCAGACTTTCGTCGAGAGCGCGGGCGGACCATTCCTCGCCGGAGATCTTGATCAGGCCGTGGGTCGCGGTGACCTCCTGCATGACCTCGGCCCGCTTGCCGATCAGCGCGTCGGTGCCCTCGTAGGTCAGGGGCCCCTGCGCCATGTGCCGCAGCGCGACAGGACGGACGAGGGCGAGGCCGGCCACCGCCGCCAGTCCGAGCGCCACGAGCTGGCCGAGCAGACCGATGCCCACTCCGGCCACGACGGCGGCGACCAGCGCCGCACCGGCCAGCAACCCGAAAACGAGGGTGAGAGTGAAGAACTCCGCAGCGCCCAGCGCCGCGGCGGCGAGCAGCCAAGCGAACCACGGCATCGAATCAGCCTCCCCAAGGGGACCTTTTGAGCTATTTACCCCTTCTGGCCCGCAGGGAACCGTTCGGCCCGCCCGGTCCACGACCGGCACCCGAGCACCGCACGATCCACGGCGGACGCGGCGTCCGACGAGTAACCCCCTCTTCCGATGAGTTCGAGTGCGGCAGATCAGGGCTGCGCGTAGCGCGAGTGCGACTCCTGGCGGTGACCGGATACGGTGAGTCGGGTTGCCGGGAGCGGAGCGCTCCCGCAAAAGCGCGGCCCACCCCCTGCTCGCAGGGGCGGCGCTCCCTGTTGATCGACAGGATCGGACGAATCGAGGCCGCTCGGGCGTGGGCGTGACCATCCTCGTGCCGGCCCCAGGCGGAAAGTCTCACCACGGTGCAACTGCTGAGCGACGCCGGCGGCCTGCATGACTCCAAGTACGCCATCGACTCACTCGTAGCCGCGATGGCGTTCCGCTCCCCGGCACCCGTCCTCGTACGGACGTCTTACCGTGAGGATGAGCCGAAACTGTGCGGCGACCGCGTACAGATCAAGGACGTCTGACCACAGCGCCTACTCAGGTGAATCCACCTGCTGATCGACTGCCGCTTCGTAAAAGGCATCCGCGAGGGCGACAATGATCGCGTTGATGGCCGGCTCGTCGGTGAAGAAGTATGCAGCGATGGCATTGTGGGCATCTTCGTTGTCCGCGACAGTGGAAGCCGGCAAGAACGAACCCGGGCACGGCAGACTGCGCTCCCCGCGACGATCGGCTCGCAGTCTCGGGAGGGCTCATCAGCATGGACCCTGGCGTCGGCGGCGCATCCGCGTCCCAGCGCAAACCCAGCACGGTACGAATGACCAGGGATGACGGCAGGTAACTCAGCACCATCCCAGCACCAAAAAAGCAAAGGGCCCGACTCCGAAGAGTCGGGCCTTCCCTGACCTGCATGTTTGCAAGGTCAGCGACGTGTTGATACGTCAGCGGCTACACGTTGAAGCGGGATGCCTGCGGTCTGACCCTGACCTGCGAAGGAGCCCCATCCAAGGCCCTGACCAGCCATTTCTCCGTTGGCTCGCGTTGGCCTGCGACGGGCGCATACGGGTGTCCTGCGGACTCTCTGCGGACCGGACGGATACCCGTCCGCACAGTCCGCGCGGCCACGACCATGTACACCCAGAGACTTACGACCACCGGTAGCATGGGCACCATGAGCAGTAGCAAGAAGTACTCGATCAGCCTGCCCGAGGACCTCGCCGAAGCCGTACGCGCCCACGTCGGGCCCGGTGGTTTCTCCTCCTACGTCGCCGAAGCCCTCGAACAACGGGTCGCCGTGGACAAGCTCCGGGAGATCGTCGCCGACTTCGCGACCGACAATGACGAGCTCACCCGCGAGGAGGTCGAAGCCGCCCGCGCGCTGCTGCGCCATGACCACCGGCAGGTCGGCGGGGCCGCAGCCTGATGCCCGGCACCCTACTGCTCGACAGCGAAGGCCTCTCCAAGCTCTACCGCAAGGACCGCACCGTCATGGCCCTGATCCAAGCGGCATCGGAGGAAGGCATCCGCGTGGCCACAAGCGCCATGACCACCCTCGAGGCCGACTACGAGCGCATTCACCCCGCCCGGATCAAGTGGGTCCTCTCCCGCGTCGACGTTCACGACGTCACCAAGGAGATCACCGATCGGGCCGCAGCCCTCCTGCGCAGCCACCGCCTCCATGGCCACAAGTACGCCATCGACGCCGCCTTCGCCGTCATCGCCCGCACCGCACCCCAGCCGGTCACCGTCCTGACCTCCGATCCCGAGGACCTGACGCTCCTGTGCGGCCCCGCCGTAGAGGTCGTCAAAGTCTGAACGCCGACCGCAGTCGCACCCACCAGACCCGTCCCCAACACCTCAGCGCTTCGCGGCACAAGGACTGCACGCGGACGTACACCTGCGCCCGACCCACCAACGAGAGGGCCGGGCACATCTCTTGACTGCCCGTCAGACGTTGAAACGGAACTCCACCACGTCCCCGTCCTGCATGACGTAGTCCTTGCCCTCCATGCGGGCCTTGCCCTTGGCGCGGGCCTCGGCGACCGAGCCGGTCTCCACCAGGTCGGCGAAGGAGACGATCTCCGCCTTGATGAAGCCCTTCTGGAAGTCGGTGTGGATCACACCGGCCGCCTCCGGGGCCGTGGCGCCCTTCTTGATGGTCCACGCGCGGGCTTCCTTCGGGCCTGCCGTGAGGTAGGTCTGGAGGCCCAGGGTCTCGAAGCCGACGCGGCCGAGGGTGGCGAGGCCGGGCTCTTCCTGGCCCATGGACTGGAGCAGTTCGAGCGCCTCGTCGTCGGCGAGCTCGATCAGCTCGGATTCGATCTTGGCGTTCAGGAAGATCGCCTCGGCCGGGGCGACCAGGGCGCGCTGCTCGTTCTTGAAGTCCTCGTCGACCAGTTCGTCCTCGTCGACGTTGAAGACGTACAGGAACGGCTTGACGGTGAGCAGGTGCAGCTCGTGGAGGAGCCGGCCCCTCTCGGTGGCCGCCGTGATGCCCGCGGCGAACAGCGTCTGGCCGGACTCCAGGATCTTCTGGGCCTCCTCGACCGCGGCGAGGACCGCGACCTTCTCCTTCTGGAGGCGGGATTCCTTCGTCAGGCGCGGGACGGCCTTCTCGACGGACTGGAGGTCGGCGAGGATCAGCTCGGTGTTGATCGTCTCGATGTCGTCCTTCGGCGAGACCTTGCCGTCGACGTGGACGACGTTCTCGTCCTTGAAGGCCCGGATGACCTGGCAGATCGCGTCGGACTCGCGGATGTTCGCGAGGAACTTGTTGCCCAGGCCCTCGCCCTCCGAAGCACCCCGGACGATGCCGGCGATGTCGACGAAGTCCACCGTCGCCGGGAGGAGCCGCTGGGAGCTGAAGATCTCCGCGAGCTTGTTCAGGCGCGGGTCCGGGACGCCGACCACGCCGACGTTCGGCTCGATCGTGGCGAACGGGTAGTTGGCCGCCAGCACGTCGTTCTTGGTCAGGGCGTTGAACAGGGTCGACTTGCCGACATTCGGCAGACCGACGATTCCGATCGTGAGCGACACTTTGGCGACTTCCTGGAGTGAGGAGGGGGCATGGGCGTCCGGGTCCGGCTCGGCTGTTCGGCCGGGTCCCGGAGTGGACCGATTCTCCAGTTTACGGGCCTGCCCCGCGGGCCCGGACAGTGCGGTTTCACGGGTCCTTCCCACTGGCTCCCGCTGGCCGCACTGGCTCCCGCTGGGCGGGACCGGCCCGCTGCCCCGGCACTGCCGGGCCCTCCTGCGGTTCGAAGCGGGCGATCGCCCGGGCCTCTTCCGCCGGCCCGAACAGCGCGCCTTTCGGCCGTGTGACATCGAACGCAACGCCAAGGTCGGCCAAAGCGCGTGTCCAACGCCTGATTCCCCGCCCCCCGCGACCTACGTTGTGCAGGTGGAGCAGCACAGGACACGTCCCCCGCAGCGCAGGCAGCCCCCGCAGGCCGCGCCCGCCCCGCCCGCGCCGGGCCGGGCGGGCGACGAGAGTTCCGCCGTGTACCGCGTACGGGTGCGCAGCGTGCCGCCCGTGGTTCTCGCGTTGCGGCGGTTCCCCAACCCCCGGCTCACCGGGATCGGGGCCGGGCTGTTCGCCGCCCTCACCATGTTCGTGCTCGCCTGCGTCGACCGGCTGCTGTTCGATGGTTCGGAGCTCGTCTACGGGCTGCTCTTCCTGCCCGTCAGCGCGCTGACCGCCCTCTGGGTCCGGCCCGCCGACCTGGTCACCGCGCCGATCAGTGTGCCCATCGCCTTCGCCGTCGGAGTGTTTCCGATCTCCGGGGGGTCCGAAGGGTTCGCCGGTCAGACCATGGGCCTCGTCACCGCCCTCGCCGTGCACGCCGGCTGGCTGTACGGCGGGACGCTGATCGCGGGGGTCATCGCCTCCGTGCGCAAGGTGCGCGAGATGCGGGCCCGGCGACGGTATGTGCTGGCCCAGGGGCGCGGCACCGCGCCCGAGCGGACCCCCCGGGCCGCCGCCGGGGCCGCGGCGGCGAAGCCTGTACGGGCCGGTGCCCCGGCGGCGGGCGCGGTCGCCCGTCGCCCTCAGCGTCCCTGAGCGGCTGTCGGCCCGTCTCCGCTGCCGGCGCCCGTGGTGCCGTCCGGCCCGTTCACCCCTTGCTCTGTGCCTGGCCCGCCGCCGCCATCGCCGCTCCCACGATGCCCGCGTTGTTCTGGAGCTGGGCCGGGACCATCTCGGCCCGGACCTTCTCGATCAGCGGCAGGAACTTCTCCGCCTTGCGGCTCACCCCGCCGCCGATGATGAACAGGTCGGGCGAGAACAGCATCTCCACGTGCAGCAGGTACTTCTGGACCCGGTGCGCCCAGTGCTGCCAGCTGAGGTCCTCGTCCTCCTTGGCCTTCGTGGAGGCGCGCTTCTCCGCGTCGTGACCGTGCAGTTCCAGGTGGCCCAACTCGGTGTTGGGGACGAGCAGGCCGTCGGTGAAGACCGCGCTGCCGATGCCTGTGCCGAAGGTCAGCATGATGACCGTGCCCGCGCGGCCCTTGCCCGCGCCGAAGGTCATCTCGGCGACTCCGGCCGCGTCCGCGTCGTTCAGGATGGTGACGGGCTGACCGATCCGCTCGCCCAGCAGCGTGCGCGCGTCCGTGTCGATCCAGCCCTTGTCGACATTGGCCGCGGTACGCGTGATGCCGTCCGTGACGACCCCGGGGAAGGTGATGCCGACGGGGCCCGTCCAGTCGAAATGACCTACGACCTCGGCAACGCCGTCGGCCACGCCCTTGGGCGTGGCCGGGTGCGGTGTCAGCACCTTGTGGCGCTCCCGCGCCAGGTCTCCGCGGTCCAGGTCCACGGGAGCGCCCTTGATCCCGGATCCGCCGATGTCCACGCCGAAGATCTCCATGGAACCCACGGTACGGGCAGGCCGGGCCCCTTGCCCGGCTACTCGGCGGAAAGGGCGGCGGCCTCGGCGCGCAGGTCGCGGCGCAGCTCCTTGGGGAGGGAGAACGTGATCGACTCGTCGGCCGTCTTCACCGTCTCCACGTCCGCGTAACCGCGCTCTTGGAGCCATTCCAGGACTCCGTCGACGAGAACGTCGGGGACGGAGGCGCCGGACGTCAGACCGACCGTGGTCACGCCCTCCAGCCAGGCCTCGTCGATCTCGTCGGCGAAGTCGACCAGGTGGGCGGCGGGGGCTCCGGCGTCCAGGGCGACCTCGACCATGCGAATGGAGTTCGAGGAGTTCTTGGAGCCGACCACGATGACCAGTTCGGCGTCCTCGGCGAGCTTCTTCACCGCGATCTGGCGGTTCTGTGTGGCGTAGCAGATGTCGTCGCTGGGCGGCGAGAGGAGGTTGGGGAACTTCGCCTTGATGGCGTCGACCGTCTCCATCGTCTCGTCGACGGACAGGGTGGTCTGGGAGAGCCAGACGACCTTCGACTCATCGCGGACCTCGACGTTCGCGACGTCCTCGGGGCCGTCGACCAGCGTGATGTGGTCGGGGGCCTCGCCGGAGGTGCCGATGACCTCCTCGTGCCCCTCGTGGCCGATCAGGAGGATGTCGTAGTCCTCCTTGGCGTACCGGACGGCTTCCTTGTGAACCTTGGTGACCAGCGGGCAGGTCGCGTCGATGGTGGCGAGCTTGCGCTCGGCGGCCTCCGCGTGGACGGTGGGCGCGACTCCGTGCGCGGAGAACATCACGATGGAGCCCTCGGGCACCTCCGCGGTGACGTCCACGAAGATCGCGCCCTTCTTCTCCAGGGTCTGCACGACGTACTTGTTGTGCACGATTTCGTGGCGGACGTAGATCGGGGCCCCGTACTGCTCCAGGGCCTTCTCCACGGCGATCACGGCACGGTCCACGCCCGCGCAGTAGCCACGGGGTGCGGCGAGCAGGACACGGCGGGCAGGAGTTGCAGTCATGCGACCCATCGTAAGGCCGTGGCGAACAGGCGCGAGGACGGCCGGGTCGGGAGACTGGTCACGGCGCGTTCGGGAGGAATGACTGATGGTGTTGGAGGGGCGATGACGTCGGTGCCGGAGAGCGGTTCGGGGAGCGGTTCGGGCAGCGGGGCAGGGAGCGGTGCGGGCAGCAGTACGGAACCGGGCAGGCTGCGGCGGACGCTGGGATTCAGGGATCTGGTCGTCTACGGACTGCTCTTCATCGCCCCGATGGCCCCCGTCGGGGTGTTCGGCACCCTGGACGCCAAGTCCGACGGCGCGGTCGCGCTCGTCTATGTGGTGGCCACGGTGGTCATGGGGTTCACCGCCTTCAGTTACGCCCAGATGGTGCGGGTCGCTCCGTTCGCCGGTTCGGTCTTCACGTATGCCCGCAAGGGGCTCGGGGAAGGGCCCGGTTTCATCGCCGGGTGGATGGCCATGCTCGACTACCTGCTGATCCCGGCCGTCGCCTACCTCTTCTCCGGGATCGCGATGAACGCGCTGGTCCCGGAGGTCTCGCGGTGGGTGTGGACCGCGATCGCCGTGCTCGTGACCACCCTGCTCAACCTGCGGGGCGTGCGGGCGGCCGCCCGGGTCGGCTTCGCGGTGCTGGCCATGGAGATCGTGGTGTTGCTGGTCTTCGTGGTCTCGGCCGTGGTCGTCCTCGTACGGGACGGGGCGCAGCGCGGCTGGCTGACGCCGCTGACGGGGGACTCCGGGTTCTCCATGACCGCGGTGCTGGGGGCCGTGTCGATCGCCGTGCTCTCCTATCTGGGCTTCGACGCCATCGCCTCGTTCGCCGAGGAGGTGACGGGCGGCTCGCAGAAGGTGGCGCGGGCGGTGCTGTTCTGTCTGGTTCTGGCCGGTGTCCTGTTCGTGGCGCAGTCGTATCTCGCGGCGCTGCTGGAGCCCGTGAGCTCGGCGGAACTGGCGGCGGACCCGGCGGCGCAGGGGTCGGCGTTCTACGACGCGGTGGACGCCTCGGTGGGGACGTGGCTGCACGATCTGGTGGCGGTCAGCAAGGCGATCGGCGCCGCGTTCGCCGCGCTGGCGGGGCAGGCCGCCGCCGGGCGGCTGGTCTTCGCGATGGCCCGGGAGCGGCGCCTGCCGCACTTCCTCGCGAAGGTCGATCCGTCGTCGGGTGTGCCGCGGGTGGCGATCCTGTGCGCGGCGATCGTGACGCTGGTGGCCGCCGTGTGGGCGGCCCGGCGCGACGACGGCCTGGACCATCTGGTCTCCGTCGTGGACATCGGCGCCCTGACGGCGTTCATCCTGCTGCACGCGTCGGTGGTCGGCTGGTTCGCCGTACGCCGGATGGAGGGCCCGCCGGTGTGGTGGCGGCACGTCCTGATCCCGGTGGTCGGCGCGGGGGTGCTGGTCGCGGTCATCGTGGAGGCGACGGCATCCTCCCAGGTGGTGGGCGTCTGCTGGCTCGGGGTGGGGCTCGTGGTGCTGGCGGTCCAGGGAACGGGCCGGCGTGGCGGTGTGGACGGTCCGGGTGGCGGCGCGGGGAAGGGGGCCCCGGTCCCGTAGGGCTGCCAGGACTTCGCGGCCTGTACGGCTTCGCGGCCCGTCAGGTTCGTGTCCCGTGCGGCTTCGCGTCCCGTACGGCTTCGTATCCCGTACGGCTTCCTGTCCCATACGGCTTCGTATCCCGTACGGCGTCGGCGGTGTGCGGACGACGCGGGCCTCCGCGCGGGGCGGGGGCCTGTCGGTGGCTGCGGATACGCTCGGACGCATGGCTCTCAACACGTCCGCGGAAGCGCCGCTGCCCGTCGGTGAGGTGTCCCGGCTCATCGGCGGCTGGATCGACCGGCTCGGCGCCATCTGGGTGGAGGGGCAGATCACCCAGCTGTCGCGGCGCCCGGGCGCCGGGGTCGTCTTCCTGACGCTGCGCGATCCGTCTCACGACATCTCGGTGAGCGTGACCTGTTTCCGACAGGTCTTCGACCGGATCGCCGACGTCGTGACGGAGGGCGCGCGCGTCGTCGTGCTGGCCAAGCCCGAGTGGTACGCGCCCCGGGGGCAGCTGTCGCTGCGGGCGACGGACATACGGCCGGTCGGCATCGGTGAGCTGCTCGTGCGGCTGGAGCAGCTGAAGAAGTCGCTCGCCGCCGAGGGGCTCTTCGCCCTGGACCGCAAGAAGCCGTTGCCGTTCCTGCCGCAGCTCGTCGGGCTGGTCTGCGGGCGTGCTTCCGCCGCCGAGCGCGACGTCCTGGAGAACGCCCGCCGTCGCTGGCCCGCCGTGCGCTTCGAGGTCCGCAACACCGCCGTGCAGGGAGTGAACGCGGTCGCCCAGGTGGTGCAGGCGGTCGAGGAGCTGGACGCGCTGGAGGAGGTCGACGTGATCGTGGTGGCGCGGGGCGGCGGCAGCGTCGAGGATCTGCTGCCGTTCTCCGACGAGCAGCTGATCCGTACCGTGGCCGCCTGCCGTACGCCGGTGGTCTCCGCGATCGGCCACGAGCCCGACTCGCCGCTGCTGGACCTGGTCGCCGACCTGCGTGCGTCCACGCCCACGGACGCGGCCAAGAAGGTCGTCCCCGACGTGGGCGAGGAGCTGGAGCGGGTGCAGCAGTTGCGGGACCGGGCGCTGCGGACCGTGCGGGGGCTGCTGGACCGCGAGGAGCGGGGGCTCGCGCACGCGCTGGGCCGCCCCGCGATGGAGCGGCCCCACCGCCTGGTGGACGAGCGCGAGGCCGAGGTGGACGCGCTCCTGGGGCGCGGTCGCCGGGTGCTGGGCCATCTGCTGGACCGGGCCGATTCGGAGCTGTCGCACACGCTCGCCCGGGTCGTCTCGTTGTCGCCGGCCGCGACCCTGGAGCGGGGCTACGCGGTGCTCCAGCGGCCCGACGGGCACGTGGTCCGCTCCCCCGAGGAGGCCGGGGCGCCCGGCGAGCCGCTGCGGGCGCGGGTCTCGGAGGGCGAGTTCACGGTGCGGGTGGATGGATGAGCCCGGAGGGAAGGGGAAGGCCGGACAGCCGCGCCCGCGAGGGACCGGAGAGCGGGGCGGCCCGGGAGCCGCGCCCGCCGGGACCGGAAGACCGGGCGGCCGGGCGGCCGTATCGCAGGGGGCGCAGCGCCCACATGGTCGTAACAGCTCACGCTTAGGGTGGATCACATGACGGACGACGACGGGACGACGACGGCTGCCGCCACGGGCACGCTCGGCTACGAGCAGGCGCGGGACGAGCTGATCGAGGTCGTACGCCGACTGGAGGCGGGCGGCACGACGCTGGAGGAGTCGTTGGCCCTGTGGGAGCGGGGCGAGGAGCTGGCGAAGGTCTGCCGGCACTGGCTGGAGGGCGCCCGCGCCCGGCTGGACGCGGCCCTGGCCCGCCCGCAGGAGGACGACGACCGGGGCTGAGTGAGCCAACGCCCGCCTTCCCAGCGGTCCCGCGGTGATGGTCCGCGGTGGCGGCGGTGCGGGGCGGGCGTCCGGGCTCGGTGCGGCGCGGGTGCCCGTGCACGGGCCGGGAGCGGTACGGGCGTCCGTGCTCGGGCCGGGAGCCGTCGCGCAAGACAGATGCTCTGTGCAATGGATCACTCCCGCCCGACTTTAGTTGAAAGTTAACCTATCTCTGGCGTACGTTCGGGTCTTCTCCCCACCGCGTACGTTCGGAAGGTCTGCACCAGATGTCCCTCGTTCTCGACCCCGCCGCCCAGGACCTCCTCTTCCGTGAGGCCCGTACCGCCAACACCTTCACCGACGAGCCGGTGACCGACGAGCAGGTCCAGGCGATCTACGACCTGGTCAAGTTCGGGCCGACCGCCTTCAACCAGTCGCCGCTGCGCGTCGTCCTGGTCCGCTCCGCCGAGGGTCGCGAGCGCCTGGTGCGGCACATGGCCGAGGGTAACCAGCCGAAGACCTCCACGGCCCCGCTGGTCGCGATCCTGGCCGCCGACAACGAGTTCCACGAGGAGCTCCCGGCGCTGCTCCCGCACTTCCCGCAGGCCAAGGACGTGTTCTTCTCGGAGCGCCCGGTCCGCGAGTCGGCCGCCGGCCTCAACGCCGCGCTCCAGGCCGCCTACTTCATCATCGGCGTCCGCGCCGCCGGCCTGGCCGCCGGCCCGATGACCGGCTATGACGCCGCGGGCATCCAGAAGGAGTTCCTGGACGACGACCACGCCCCGCTGATGGTCGTCAACATCGGCAAGCCGGGCGAGGACGCCTGGTTCCCCCGCAGCCCGCGCCTCTCCTTCGACGAGGTCGTCACGACCGTCTGAGCCCCCGGCTCCGCCCCACTCCCCGGTTCCGCCCGAGTCGACGACTCCTCCCGAGTCGAAGGATCCGTCAGGGGTTGGCGGCCGAGCCCGGCCGCCCGTACGCGAAGGGCCCCGGAACACCAGTGCACCTGGTGTTCCGGGGCCCTTCGCGTACGGGGTTCGGCGCGGACCGCGCGTCAGGAAGCCGGTGCGGCGGGCGGCGTCGTCTTCAGCGCGGCGGCCATCTCGACCAGGCTCTCCTTCGGAGCCGAGCCGGTCACCACCGTGGTGTGTCCCTTGCCGGGCAGGACGAGGGCGTTGTACTTCGCGCCCTCCCAGTACTGCCACTCCCGGCCGGCCACCGTCTCGGTGCGCCCGGTGTCCTTGGCCTTCCGGCTGACCTCGGGGACGTACGTACCCGCGGCGACGGTGGACTGCTCGACCGCGACGTACCTGCGGTCCGCGTCGAGGAAGCCCAGGTGCCAGGCATCGCCCGCGACGTCGTCGTACCGGACGGAGGTCGCCTTCCACTCCTTCGGCAGACCCTCGGGCGCGGCCACCGGGTAAGGAGCGGCGGTCCGCACGGTCGCCAGCTCCACGGTGAAGTCGACGGCCTTGATGGGATCGGCGTTCTCGTCCTTCGGGATGAACAGGTAGATGACGCCCGCGCAGGCGGCGATCACCAAGGTCGACAGGAGCATGTCCCGGACTGTCTGCTTGCCTCGCTTGCTTGCCACGGCATCCATGGTGGCACGCGGCCTGACACGCCCGGCCGCAGGGTGCCGCTCACGGCCTGGACGCCGGAGGCGCTCATGCGTGACCCGGCCTGCTCATTTTATCGACCTACCGATAGAGTCACAGCACCCTCATATCCGGTCGTCGCCGTACAGAAAGGTGCGCTCCGATGTCCGAGCATCATCTGCCGTCCCAACTGGAGGTCTCCCCGGAGGCCCCCGACCGCAACCTGGCCCTGGAGTTGGTCCGGGTCACCGAGGCCGCCGCCATGGCTGCCGGGCGCTGGGTGGGCCGCGGCGACAAGATCGGCGCCGACGGCGCCGCCGTGAAGGCCATGCGGACCCTCGTCTCGACCGTCTCGATGAACGGCGTCGTCGTCATCGGCGAGGGCGAGAAGGACGAAGCCCCCATGCTGTTCAACGGCGAACGGGTCGGCGACGGCACCGGTGCCGAGGTCGACATCGCGGTCGACCCGATCGACGGCACCACGCTCAACGCCAAGGGCATGCCGAACGCCATCGCCGTGCTGGCGGCGGCCGACCGGGGCGCGATGTTCGACCCGTCCGCGGTCTTCTACATGGACAAGTTGGTGACGGGGCCCGAGGCGGCGGACTTCGTCGACATCAACGCGCCCGTGTCGGTCAACATCCGGCGTGTGGCACGGGCGAAGAACTCCACGCCCGAGGACGTCACGGTCGTCATCCTCGACCGGCCCCGGCACGAGGGCATCGTCAAGGAGATCCGGGAGACGGGCGCGCGGATCAAGTTCATCTCCGACGGCGACGTCGCGGGCTCGATCATGGCGGCCCGCGAGGGCACCGGCGTCGACCTGCTGATGGGCATCGGAGGGACGCCCGAGGGCATCATCTCGGCGTGCGCCATAAAGTGCCTCGGCGGCGTCATCCAGGGCAAGCTCTGGCCCAAGGACGAGGCGGAGCGGCAGCGGGCACTGGACGCGGGCCACGATCTGGACCGCGTTCTGTCGACCGACGACCTGGTCAGCGGCGACAACGTGTTCTTCGTGGCGACGGGGATCACCGACGGTGAGCTGATGCGCGGTGTGCGGTACCGCGCCGAGACGGCGACCACCGAGTCGATCGTGATGCGTTCCAAGTCCGGCACGATCCGGTCGATCTCCTCGACCCACCGGCTGTCGAAGCTGCGCGCCTACAGCGCCATCGACTTCGACCGCGCGAAGTAGTCGGCGACCAGAACGGCTGCCGGCGCAGTCGCCGGAACGGGAGGGGTGCGGGGAGCGGGCCATCGCTCCCCGCACTCCTCCCCCGTACGTATGTGCGCGACTTCCGGGGGCGGGGACTCGTTCAGCCCGCCGCCGCTATGTGCTCCGACGTCGTCGCGGCGGCCGTGAGCTCGCCGGCCCGCCGTCGCCGCCGGGCCAGCGCCACCCGGCGCTCCGCGGCGGTGAGCCCGCCCCACACCCCGTACGGCTCGGGCTGCATCAGCGCGTGCTCCTGGCACTCCACCATGACCGGACACCGGGCGCAGACCCGCTTGGCGGCCTCCTCGCGGGCCAGCCGGGCGGCGGTCGGCTCCTTCGACGGGGCGAAGAACAGGCCGGCCTCGTCGCGGCGGCAGGCCGCATCGGAATGCCAGGGGCCCGCGTCGTCCTCCCGGGCGGGGGTCCGCTGGGCCGGAACGGCGGCGACCTGCAGAGGCTGATGCGGCGTTTGCAGCACGGTCTACTCCTGACGACGGCTACGGCTTCGCGAGCGAGAGTCGATGCAGCACTCCCTACCCGCTGTGCGTACGCCTATGCACTGAGTGGCACCAGCGCGCGGCGCACCGAATGCGCCCCGGCGGCTTTATGGCCGATTACCGGAGGTCGTACGCCCCGCCGTATGTCATGCGCCCCGTCGTATTCAGTAGCCGAGATGTTTGCGCAGCCGCTGCTGAAGGTCCGCGACGAACTTCCCCCGCTTCGGCCTGGCTTCCACGCTGCCGAACACGGAATAGCCGTTGACCACGACGACCGGTGCTTCCGGGTCCGGCGATTCCAGCGTCCGCACTTCGAAGCTGCCGAAGACGCCCGTACCGCTGCCGCGCAGGGAAATGTTCTCCGGCACCCGGACGTCGACGCTGCCGAAGATGGACGTCGCGTTGATAACGGTGAGGCGTTGGCCGAAAAGCGCTTCGGTCAGATCGATCTCCACACTGCCGAAGAGCGCGAAGGCGTTCGTCCGGCCGCCGACCCGCCAACGGCCCTTGCGGTTGGCGCTGCTGAAGACCGCGACGAGATTGTCAGCGGGGCCGTCGGGGGCCTCGGGGCCGTAGGCGTACGGCCGGGCGTCCGGGCGGGCCGTGGAACCGGAGGCGGCGGGCAGGTCCCGGACCATCGGCTGGAGTTCGCCGACGGTCTTGGCCCGGTAGACCAGGTCGATCCGCTCCGCGTGCTCGTCCGCCGTCAGACGCCCCTCGGCCATCGCCTCTCGCAGGATGTCCGCGATCCGGTCGCGGTCGGCGTCGGAGGCGCGGATGCCATCGCCGTCCAGGGCTTCGGCGGGCGGTCGGGCGGCCGGCGCGTGGGGCTGCTGGGGCTGCTTCTCTAGGTCCACCGCCCCAGCGTACCCAAACGCGATAGATCGCGACTACCCCTCCAACCGGCGTGCCCCGGCCCCGCACCCGCCTTCCGGCGGCCGCATCCAGGTGAGCCTTACCTCACAGGATCGTCCCGGGGGCGGCGCTCTACCCTGGTGGATGCGCTGCCCGAGGGAGGTCAGCCGCCGTCGCCGAGTGAGGAATGGCCGTCATGGCAGAGTTTGCGTACTCCGATCTGCTCCCCCTGGGGGAGGACACCACGCCGTACCGTCTGGTGACCGCCGAGGGCGTCTCCACCTTCGAGGCCGACGGCCGGACGTTCCTCAAGGTCGCCCCGGAGGCGCTGCGCACCCTGGCCGCCGAGGCGATGCACGACATCTCCCACTACCTGCGTCCGGCCCACCTGGCGCAGCTGCGGCGGATCGTCGACGACCCGGAGGCGTCCTCCAACGACAAGTTCGTGGCACTGGACCTCCTGAAGAACGCCAACATCGCCGCCGCGGGCGTCCTGCCGATGTGCCAGGACACCGGTACGGCGATCGTCATGGGCAAGCGCGGGCAGAACGTGCTGACCGAGGGCGGTGACGAGGAGGCCCTGTCGCACGGGATCTACGACGCGTACACCAAGCTCAACCTGCGTTACTCGCAGATGGCCCCGCTGACCATGTGGGACGAGAAGAACACCGGTTCCAACCTGCCGGCCCAGATCGAGCTGTACGCCACCGACGGCGGCGCGTACAAGTTCCTCTTCATGGCGAAGGGCGGCGGCTCGGCCAACAAGTCGTTCCTCTACCAGGAGACGAAGGCCGTCCTGAACGAGGCCTCCATGATGAAGTTCCTGGAGGAGAAGATCCGTTCGCTGGGGACCGCGGCCTGCCCGCCGTACCACCTGGCCATCGTGGTCGGCGGCACCTCGGCGGAGTTCGCGCTGAAGACCGCCAAGTACGCCTCCGCGCACTACCTGGACGAGCTGCCCGCCGAGGGCTCGCCCACCGGGCACGGCTTCCGGGACAAGGAGCTGGAGGAGAAGGTCTTCGAGCTGACGCAACGGATCGGCATCGGCGCGCAGTTCGGCGGCAAGTACTTCTGCCACGACGTGCGCGTGGTGCGGCTGCCCCGGCACGGGGCCTCGCTGCCCGTCGCCATCGCCGTGTCCTGCTCGGCCGACCGCCAGGCCACCGCGAAGATCACCGCCGAGGGCGTCTTCCTGGAGCAGCTGGAGAAGGACCCGGCGCGCTTCCTCCCCGACACCACCGACGAGCACCTCGACGGGGCGGGCGGAGACGTCGTGGAGATCGACCTCAACCGGCCGATGGACGAGGTACTGGCCGAGCTGACCAAGTACCCGGTCAAGACCCGGCTCTCGCTGACCGGCCCGCTGGTCGTGGCCCGCGACATCGCGCACGCCAAGATCAAGGAGCGGCTGGACGCGGGCGAGGAGATGCCGCAGTACCTGAAGGACCACCCGGTGTACTACGCGGGCCCGGCGAAGACTCCCGAGGGGTACGCCTCCGGTTCCTTCGGCCCGACGACGGCCGGCCGGATGGACTCGTACGTGGAGCAGTTCCAGGCGGCGGGCGGCTCGAAGGTGATGCTCGCCAAGGGCAACCGCAGCAAGCAGGTCACCGACGCCTGCGGCTCCCACGGCGGCTTCTACCTCGGCTCGATCGGCGGCCCCGCGGCCCGCCTCGCGCAGGACTGCATCAAGAAGGTCGAGGTCGTCGAGTACGAGGAGCTCGGCATGGAGGCGGTCTGGCGCATCGAGGTCGAGGACTTCCCCGCGTTCGTCGTCGTCGACGACAAGGGCAACGACTTCTTCACCGAGCCCGCCCCGGCTCCGACGTTCACCAGCATTCCGGTGCGGGGGCCGGGTCTCGGCTGACCCACGTTCCGTAGACGTCACCGGGAGGGCCCGTCCGTGCGGACGGGCCCTCCCGCGCGTTATCGGCCGTCCAGCAGGCCCGAGGTCGCGACCAGATACCCCAGCTGCGCCCGGCTGTTGCTGCCCAGCTGCTCGGAGACCTTGCGCATGTGCTCGGCGACGCTGCGGCGGCTCATGCCGATCCGGCGGGCGATGGCGGCGTCCGTCTCGCCGTTGACGACGGCCTGGAGGATGGTGCGCTGGAGGTCGGAGGTGACGACGGGGGTGCGCAGCGGCGCGCGTTCGGGGCGGACCGGGACCGCGCGGGACCACGCCTCGTCGAAGTGGCGGACCAGGAAGCGGACCAGCGACGGGTGCTGGACGCGCAGGGCGGTGTGCGGTTCGTCGGAGAACGGGATGAGGGCGAGGTCCCGGTCGAAGACGATGAACCGGTCGGCGACCTCCGCCAGGGTCCTGACCTCGGCGCCCTCGGCGGTCACCTGCTCGATGTAGGCGAGCGTGGTGCGGTCCGAGCGGACGGTGTGCTGGTAGAGGGTGCGCTGCCGGATGCCGCGGCGCAGGTTGCCCAGGTCGCGCGGGAGCGACTGCTCCAGGACGTGGGCGGGGCGCCCGCCGCCGGGGTGGGCGGTGCGGACCTCGGTGCGGCAGCCGCTGACCCCGGCGTCCAGGGCCTTGCCGATGACGGCCGTGCCGGAGAGCCGGGTGAGGGCGGGGCGTTCCTGCCGGTGCATCTCGGCGTAGAGCCCCTCGAAGGCGGCGAGGGTGGCGCGGGCGGAGCGCAGGGTGCGGCGCCGCTCGACGATCGCCTCCTCGATCGGGGCGAGCGCGGCGAACGAGGCGGTCTCCGGCGGCACGGGGACGAGGTAGCCGGGTGATTCCTGGTCGGCCACCATCAGGTGCAGGGACCGCAGGCAGGGGGGCGCGGCGCCGGCCGGGAGGCGGCCCTCCGTCAGCGCACGACGATAGGCCGCGAGCGCCGCCTCGCAGGGTTCTTCCGGTATCGACCGGTCCGAGGGTGATTCACGGCAATCACATACCGGTGAGGGGGAATGATCGTCCTTCACAAGGATGCAGATTACCTTTGTGCAATCGTGAGACCTCCGTCCGGCGTCCGTGCGCGACGATTATGTCCGGGTGACAACTGGAATGGGCAGTGCGGACGGGCCGAAGGCGGACGAGGCGGACGGCGGTGCCCGGAACTCCCGGGAGGCCCGGGAGGCCGCGGTCTCCGAGCGCCGTTTCCGATTCCTCGTCGCCGGGTACGCGGTGTCTTCCTACGGCACTTTCCTGAATATGGTGGCGCTGAATCTCTTCGTCTACGAGACGACGGGCCGGGCGCTGGCCATGGGGCTGTTCATGGCGGTGCGGCTCGCCTCCGGATTCGTCGCCGGTCTGGTCGTGGGCGGTCTGCTCGTCCGTTTCAGCGCGAAGACCATCATGCTGTGGGCCAACGTCGGACAGGGCGCCGTGATGCTGGTGCTCATCCTGGCGCCGGACGGTCTGCTGACCGGTGCGCTGATGGCCGTCTCGGTGGTGATCGGGGCGTGCGGGACGCTGTTCATGGTGGCGTTGCGCAGTTCGATCCCGGAGATGGTCGGGGAGGACCGCAGAGCCTGGGCGAACTCCCTCTCGATCACCGGCCGTTCGCTGGCCATGGTGGCAGGGTTCGCCTCGGCGGGCGTGGTGGTGTCCCTCGTGGGGTACACGGCGGCCTTCGTTGTCGACATGGCGACGTTCGTGGCCTGCGCGGTGACGGTGGCCCTGCTGCCGATCGCCGGAGGCAGGGGAGCCGGCGGCAAGGGAGCGGATGCCAAGGGAGCGGGTGGCACGGCCTCCGAGGGCTCCGGGGCCGAGCGGGGCGCCTCGGGTGCCTCGTCCGCGACGGGCGGCAGGCGCTGGCGGCCCGTCGCCTTCCTCGCGCTGGCCGCCGCCCCCGGGATGGGCCTGATGGTGGCCCTGCGCGGGGTCGACGCGTTCGGTTCCTCGTCCCACAACGCGGCGCTGCCGATCTACTCCACCTCGCTCGACGCGTCGAACCCCGCCGTGTTCGTCAGCGCGTTCTGGTGCGTGTGGGCGCTCGGCAACATCGGGGCCCAGCAGGTGATCCAGCGGTACGCGCAGCGCACCGGACGCTCTGTGGGGGCGCTCGGATTCGGCTACGGCACGGTGGTGATGTCGGCGGCGTTCATCGCGGCGTTCGCCGGCTTCCCGCTGGCCGTGACCGCGGTGATCGCGCTGATCGCGGGGGCCGCGGACGGCCTCACCGAGGTCGCGTACACCTCGCATCTCCAGACACTTCCGGCCACGTTGCGCGGCCATGCCTTCGGTCTTTCGGCCACTTTCGAGAACCTCGGCTTCGGCGTCGGCATGATCCTTGTGGCGGCGGCCCTCGACCGGTTCTCCCCGCTGGCCGTGGTGGGCTGGTCCCACGGCGCCGCCATCGTCGTCGCCGTGGTGTTCCTGCTGAGGGTGGCGGGAGTGCGGCGGGCGGAACGTGCGGGGCGTGCGGGGCTGCGAAAGGAAGAAGCCGTTGAGGGACGACCGGATCGCGGTGATCGGGACGGCGCTGAGGTTTCCGGGGGCTGACACCCCCGAGGCGTACTGGCGCGACATCCGGGCGGGGACCGGCCACGTACGCCGTTTCACTCGGGCCGAGTTCGCCGCGGCGGGGGTACCGGCGGCGGAGTACGAGCGACCGGGGTTCGGCGGAGCGAGCGCGCTCCTGGCGGACGTGGACGGTTTCGACGCCGGGTTCTTCGGGATGAGCGGGCGGGAGGCGGAGCTGACCGATCCGCAGCAGCGGCTGTTCCTGGAGTGCTGCTTCCACGCACTGGAGGACGGGGGTTACGCGGGCGGCGAGGACCGTTACGCGGGCGGCGACGGCGGCTCCGTACGGATCGGGGTGTACGGCAGCTCCGGCTACCGCCTGTACTCGCTGCACAGCTATCTGGCGGAGAACCTGGCGGCGGAGGCCGGCTTGGGCGACTGGATGACCGCCAAGCAGGTCCAGGTCGGCAACTACCCCGACTTCACCGCGACCCGGGCCGCCTTCCGGCTCGGTCTGACCGGTCCCGCGCTGACCGTCTCGACGGCCTGCTCCAGCGCTCTCGTCTCGGTCCATCTGGCCTGCCAGGCGCTGCGCGCCGGGGACGCGGAGCTGATGCTGGTGGGCTCCGCCGCCCTGCATCTGCCGGGGGTCACCGGCCAGGTCCCGGTGAAGGGCTCCACCCTCTCCCCCACCGGCACGGTCCGGGCCTTCGACGCGGACGCGGACGGCACCGTCGGGGGCAACGGGGCCGCCGCCGTCCTCCTCAAGCCGCTGGCCCGGGCGCTGGCCGACGGCGACACCGTGCACGCGGTGATCCTGGGCTCGGCGGTCACCAACGACGGCTCGGACAAGGCGACCGGCGACGGCCCGGGGAGAGGGGGGTTCGCCGCCCCCGGGGTCGCCGGGCAGCGGGACGCGGTGCTCGGGGCGCTGCGCGCGGCGGACGTGGACGCGGCGTCGATCGGCTACGTGGAGGCGCACGGCACCGGCACGCTGAAGGGCGACCCGATCGAGTTCGCGGCCCTGACCGAGGCGTTCCGCGCGCACACCGACCGGACCGGCTTCTGCGCGCTCGGCTCGACGAAACCGGCCATCGGCCACCTGGACAGCGCGGCGGGGCTGGCGGGGCTGATCAAGGCCGTCGAGGTGCTGCGGCACGGGGTGGTCCCGCCGCTGGTGAACTTCTCCCGGCCCAACCCGGCGCTGGCGGTGGACGACAGCCCGTTCCTGCTGCCGGTACGGGAAAGTGCCTGGCCGCTGGCGGGGGTGCGGCGAGCCGGTGTGCACTCCATCGGCATGGGCGGTACGAACGCTCATGTGATCCTGGAACAGGCGCCGGAGCCCCCGCGCACCACGTCGGTCTCCGGCGACGTGCCCGCGCCCGCGCTGCTGCCGCTCTCGGCGGCCGACGGGGACGCGCTGCGGGCGTACGCCGCCGCCCTGCGGGACCACCTGGCGGACGGGCCGCCCCTCTCCCCCGCCGATCTGCTGACCACCACGGCTCTCGGGCGGCGGCATCTGCCGCACCGGCTGGTCGTCACGGGGGCGGACCCGGTGGCCGGCCTCGACGCGTTCCTGTCCGGGGCCCCGGAGGGCGAGGCGTACACGACCGGGGTCGCCGACGGCGTACGGGAGCGGCGGCCGGTGTTCCTCTTCAGCGGCCAGGGCGGCGGGCATCCGGGCATGGGCGCGGAACTCGCCGCGCGTCTCCCGGTGGTGGCCGAGGTGCTCGACGCCTGTGCCCGGGTGTACGGGGAGGAGACCGGGCGGGACGACTTCCTGGACCGGATCGTCGGCGGACGGGGCCCCGAGCGGTGGGACACCGCCTTCGCGCAGCCCGCCCTGTTCGCCCTCCAGCTCGCCCAGGCCCGGCTGTGGGAGCGGCTCGGGATCACCCCGGCCCGGGTCGCCGGGCACAGCGTCGGCGCGTACGCGGCGCTGTGCGTGGCCGGGGCCCTGGAGACCGGGGACGCGATGCGGCTGGTGTGCGGGCGCGGGCGGCTGATGCTGGAGCGGTCGGCCCCGGGCGCGATGGTCTCCGCGTTCGTCCCCCGGGCCCGGGTGGGGGAGCTGCTGGCCGCCGTCCCCGGGCTGGAGCTCGCCGTGGTCAACGGCGCCGCGCACCACGTGCTGGGCGGTCCGCCGGAGGCGGTGGACGCGGCACGGGCGCTGCTGGCCGCGCGGGGTGAGGCGTACGAGGTGCTGGCGGTGGACCGGGCGTTCCACACGGCGCTGCTCGACCCGGCGCTGGAGGATTTCCGGGTGCTGGCCGACAAGGCGGAACTCCGGCCGACGCACACGGAGTTCGTGGACGGCATCGACGGCACGGTCCGCCCCGTCGGGTGGCGGCCGGACGCCGCGTACCTGGTCGCGCAGGCCCGCCGCACGGCGGACTTCGCCGCCGTCCTGGACCGGCTGGCCGGGTCCCCGCTGCTGCTGGAGCTGGGCCCGTCCGCCGTGCTGACGGGCCTGGTCCGCCGGTCGCTGCCGGACGCGGTCTGCGTACCGACGCGGCGGTGGGAGCGCGCGGTGGCCGCGCTGCACTGCGGCGGGGCCGCGGTGGACTGGGCGGCGCTGCTCGACCGCTGCGGCGGACGGCGCGTGCGGCTGCCCACGTACCCCTTCCAGCGCCGCTCGCACTGGCGGGGCCCGGCCGCGTACACGCCTCCGGCACTGCCCCGCCCGCCGACCTCGCCCACCTCGCCCGCCTCGCTCACCTCGCTCACGCAGCTGCCCGCGTCGACCGGCGGGCCCGCTCACTCATCCCCACGCCGCACGGAGGACCGCATGACCGCACAGGCCGTACTGAACAGAGTGCTGGAGCTGACCGCGCGCCATCTCGGCCACCGGCCCGACGAGGTTGCCGCCGACCGTACCTTCGTCGGCCTCGGCGCGGACTCGCTCCAGCTCATCGGGATGGTGCGGCAGCTGGAGGCCGAATTCGGCACCGAGATCAGCATGCGGGAGATCCTGGAGGAGGCGGGCACACCCCGGTCGACGGCAGCGCTGATAGCCGGGCGGCGGACTTCCCCGCCGACGGCAGCGGTGGAGCCGCCGTCCGTGCCGGTGCCCGCGCCTGCTTCCGTGCTCGCTTCCGCGCCCGCTTCCGTGCCCGCGCCCGCGCCTGCCGTCGACGGGCCCGCGTACGCCACCCGGGCCGAGGTCGCCGCCCTCTCCGAGCAGCTGCGCCAACTGGCCGAGACCCAGGCAACGATGCTCACCCAGCTCTCCGAGGCCGTCGCCCTGCTGACCGCCCGCAGCACGGGGACGGACGGCCGATGAGCGCGGGGATACCCGCATCCGCCGAGGCCGAGGCCGGGACGGGGAGGGGCGCCGCCACCACCGCCACCACCACTGCCGCCGAGGCCGTGGCCCGGGCGGCGGAGCTGTCCCGCGCGCTCACCGCCCGGCTCGCGGAGGCCCGCCGCCAGGTTGCGGCGCAGGACACGAAACCCACCGCCGGGGAGACCGCTCACGGCCCCCGTCTCGTCGTGGACGCGGCGGGCGGGATGGCCGGGGCGGGGGCCGACGAGGCCCAGCGGGCCCACACCGCCTCCCTGGTCCGGCGGTTCACCGAGCGCACCCGCACCTCCAAGGAGCTGGCCCAGCGGCACCGTTCGGTGCTCGCCGACAGCCGCGCCGTCGTCGGGTTCCGGGACGCCACCAAGGAGATGCTCTACCCGGTCGCGGCCCGCTCGGCGCACGGCTCCCGGCTCACCGACGTGGACGGCAACACCTACACCGACATCACCATGGGGTTCGGCGCGCTCCTCCTCGGCCACGAGGCGGAGCCCGTCACCGAGGCCGTGCGCCGCCACCTCTCGGACGGGCTGCGCTTCGGCCCCCGGTCCCCCGACACCGGGGAGGCCGCGGCGCTGCTCGCCTCGCTGACCGGCCTGGACCGGGTCGCCTTCGCCTCGTCCGGCACGGAGGCGAACTCGGCCGCGATCCGGCTGGCCCGCGCCGCCACCGGGCGCGACAAGGTCGTCATGTTCCGGGGCTCGTACCACGGGCACATCGACTCCGTCCTCGGCCGGCCGGGCGGGCCCGGGCAGCACGCCGTGCCCGTCTCCCGGGGCATCCCGGCCAGCGCGGTCGCGGAGCTGATCGTGCTGGAGTACGGGGCCCAGGAGTCCCTGGAGACGATCGACGCCCTCGGGGACGGCATCGCGGCCGTCCTCGTCGAGCCCGTGCAGTGCCGCAACCCGGGGCTGCGGCCGGTGGAATTCGTCCGCGCGCTGCGCGAACTCACGGCCCGCCGGGGCATCGTGCTGCTCTTCGACGAGATGCTGACGGGGCTCCGCCCCCACCCGCGCGGCGCACAGGCGCACTTCGGGGTGGTGCCGGACCTCGCCACGTACGGCAAGGCGCTCGGGGGCGGCTTCCCGATCGGCGCGGTGGCGGGGCGGGCGGATCTGCTCGACGGTGTGGACGGCGGGTTCTGGCGGTACGGGGAGCCCGGCGGCCCCTCGCGCGAGACCACGTTCATCGGCGGAACGTACATGCAGCACCCGCTGTCGATGGCGGCGGCCCGCGCGGTGCTCACCCACCTCACCGAGCGGGGGCCCGGCCTCCAGAGCGGCCTGAACGCCAGCACCCAGGCGCTCGCGGACCGGCTCAACGCCTTCTTCCGCGACGAGGAATTCCCGCTCGAACTCGCCCACTTCGGGTCCATGTTCCGCTTCAAGCACCGCGCGGACCTCGAGTTGCTCTACCACCACCTCCAACTGCGCGGCGTGTACGTATGGGAGTGGCGCAGCTTCTACCTCTCCACCGCCCACACGGAGGACGACGTGAACCGGGTCGCGGAGGCGGTGGAGGGATCGCTGCGCGAGCTGCGCGACGGCGGGTTCTTCCCCCGGTCCGCCCGCCCGACCCCCGTCAGGCGGGCAGCAGCGCGCCGTCCCGCACCCGACTTCGGTGTCTACTTCTTCGGCGACTATCCGGAGACCGGTGAGGCCGACGGAAGCGGCGGTGGCAGCGGCGCCCCGGAGGCGTACGACACCGTGCTGGAGACCGCGCGCTTCGCCGACGAGCACGGCTTCTCCTCCGTCTGGCTGCCCGAGCGGCACTTCGACTCCTTCGGCGGTATCTTCCCGAACCCCGCCGTGCTCGCCGCCGCCGTGGCCCGGGAGACCGGGAGCGTCCGGATCAACGCCGGCTCGGTCGTGCTGCCGCTGCACGATCCGGTGCGGGTCGCCGAGGAGTGGTCGGTGGTGGACAACCTCTCCGGCGGCCGGGTCGGCATCGGCTGCGCCACCGGCTGGCACGCCCGGGACTTCGCCCTGTACCCGGACCGGTTCACGGACCGGCGGCGGATCGCCTTCGACCACCTCGACGAGGTGCGCCGGCTCTGGCGCGGGGAGGCGGTGCGGCGGCGCACGGGCGAGGGCGCGGAGGCGGAGATCCGGATCCGGCCGCGCCCGGTTCAGGAGGAGCCGCCGTTCTTCCTGGCCACCTCCGGGCAGCGGGCGTCGTACGAGGAGGCGGCCCGGCGCGGCCTCGGGGTCGTCACCAACCTGATGAGCCAGACCGTGGACGAGCTGGCCGCGAACATCGCGCACTACCGGCGTACGCGTGCGGAGTGCGGGCTCGACCCGGCGGCCGGGCGGGTGACGGTGCTGGTGCACACGTATCTCGGCGACGACCACGCCACCGCCCGGGCCGAGGCGCTGGAGCCGATGGTGCGGTATCTGCGGTCATCGCTGCTGATGCGCTCGGCGGCCACCGCCGCGGGGTCCCGGCGCGAGGACGTGGCGGCGGCGGGCGAGGAGGACCTGGACTATCTGTTCCGCCGCGCGTACGACCGCTACTGCGACCGGCGGGCCCTGATCGGCACGCCTGAGAGCGTCGCCCCGTTCGTCGACGCGCTGCACGGGGCCGGGGTGGACGAGATCGCCGCGCTGGTCGACTTCGGGATGGACCGGGAGCGGCTGCGGTCGGGGCTGGAGCGCCTGGACGCGCTGCGCCGCCGGACGGAGGAGCGCGACGCCCGGCCCGAGGACACGGTCGCGCCCGCCACCTCGGCGCAGCGGCGGCTGTGGCTGGCTTCGCAGCTGATGGAGAACTCGGCGGCCTACAACGAGACGGGGGCCGTACGGCTGCGCGGTCCGCTGGACGTGGCGGCGCTGCGGGCGGCGGTGGACGGCCTGGTCGAGCGGCACGCGGGGCTCCGCACGGTGTTCCGGGCCGAGGAGGAGACGGGCGTCGTCCAGGTCGTGCGGAACGGGCTCCGCATCCCCCTGGCGGTGACCGACGCCCGGGGGCAGGACGCCGAGGGGGCGATCGGGGCGCTGCTCGCCGAGGAGAGCGGCCGGGCCTACGACCTGGCCGAGGGGCCGCTGTTCACGCCCCGGCTGCTCCGGCTGGCCGACGACGACCACGTTCTGGTGCTCGGTACGCACCACATCATCACGGACGCGCACTCGGCCGCGCTGATCGCCGGGGACCTCCAGGAGCTGTACACGGCGGCCCGTGCCGGACGTCCACCGGCCTTCGACCGCCCCGCCGGGACGACCGTCGGCGCCCCCGAGCCGCCGGCCGACGCGGCCGACCTGGCCTGGTGGCGCGAGCTCCTGGGCGACCGGCCGCCGGTGCTGGTCCTGCCCACGGACCGGCCGCGCGGTCGCCGGGTGGCGGGGCGCGGCGGGGCGGTGTCCCGGACCGTGGGCCGGGAGCGGGCCGACCGGCTGCGGGAGTGGAGCGGGCAGCAGGGCGTGACCCTCTTCGCCACGCTGTGCACGGCGTGGCAGCTGGTGCTGCGACGGCGGTCGGGGCAGGACGCGTTCCTGCTCGGCACGACGTTCGGGCGGCGGTCGCCCGCGACGGCGGACACGGTCGGGTTCCACGTGGCGCTGCTGCCGTTGCCGCTGTCCGCCACCGACGCGACCTCGTCGCCGGAGGCCGTACGGGCCACCGGGCGGGCGCTGTTCGCGGCGGACGAGCACAGGGGGGTGGACCTGGACGCGCTCCTGGCGGCCGTCCACCCGGACCCGGGGAATCCGCGCCCGCTGGTGACCGTTTCGGTCGACCTCGACCGGGCGGCGCTGGCCGGAATCGACCTGCCCGGCCTGCGGGCCGAGGGCGTGGCGGCCGGGACGGAGTCGGCGCCGCTGGAGCTGGCCCTGATGGCTGTCCAGGTTCAGGACGGGGGCCTGCGGCTGCGGCTGCGCTATGACGCGGATCTGTTCGACGCGGCGACCGCGGAGGGGTATCTCGTCGAGCTGGACCGGCAGTTGGACGCGATGGCGGACCCGGTCGAGGAAGGCCCGGACGGACCGGACGGCCCGGGCGGACCGAGCGGACCGAGCGGACCGAGCGGACCGGGCGGACCGGGCGGACCGGGCGGACCGGGCGCCGGGAACACCGCCACACCGGACACCACGGCCGCATCGGATACGACGGCGGCACCGGACCCGGCGCCCGGGGCCGGCACGGCGGATCCGGACGACACGGCGGAGCCGGGGACGCGGAAGGCCGCCGACACCGCCGTGCTGCTCCGCGAGGTCTGGGAGTCCGTCCTCGGCCGGCCGGGCTTCGCCGCCGACAGCAACTTCTTCGACCTGGGGGGCAATTCGATCGCCGCGATCCGCCTGGTGAACCGGGTCAGGGACACGCTGGGCGTCGACTACCCGCTGGCGGACTTCTTCGCCGACGCCACCCTGCGGGCCATGACGGAGCAGTTGGCGGGCGGCCCGGAGACGGAGGAGCCGAAGCCGGTGGGGCCGGACACGGGCGGGCCCGGGACGGAGGTCGTGGCCGTCGTCGACCGCGCCCCCGTCAGCGACCAGCAGGCCCGGATGATCGCCGGGCACCACGCCATGCCCGACCCCGCCGTGTGGAACGTGCCCACGCGCATCACCTTCACCGGGGCGCTGGACCCGGCGGCCCTGCGGTCCGCCGTGACCGAGCTGGTCGCCCGGCACGACGGGCTGCGGACCAGGTTCGCGCGGGAGGGGGCGCCGGACGGGCCGTGGTGGCAGGAGGTGCTGGCGGCCGAGCCGGTGGCGCTGCCGGTGGAGGATCTGACCGGGCTGCCCGTCGGGGAGCGTCGGCCCCGGGCCGACGCCCTGTGCCGGGCCGACGCGGCGGCCCCGTTCGACCTGGGTCGGTCGCTCCAGCCCCGGACGCGGCTGCTGCGGGTCGAGGAGGACCGCTGGGAGCTGATGTTCGTCCTGCACCACGTCTGCGCCGACGGCTGGTCGCTGTCCGTGCTGCTCGCGGAGATCGCCGCGCTCTACACGGCGGCCGCCGCGGGTGTCCCGCACGGCCTGCCCGATCCGGCGATGCAGGCGCCCGGGTACGCCCGGTGGCAGCGGGAGCGGCACGATCCCGGCGCCGAGGCGGAGCGGGCCGCGTTCTGCGCCCGTTACCTGGACGGGGTGCCGTCCGCCGTCCCCGTACCGACGGACCGGCCGCGCCCGAAGAAGCTGAGCGGGCACGGGGACACCGTGCGCGGGGTCGCGACGGGTGAGGTGCGGGCGGCGGTGGAGAAGCTGGCGGCCGAGCGGCACACCACCCCGTTCGCGGTCGCGGCGGCGGCCCTCGGAGTGTTCCTGGCCCGGCTGTCGGGAGAGGAGGACACCTTGCTGAGCGTGCCGTACGCCAACCGCGAGGGCACCGCCTCGGAGTCGCTCGTGGCGATGACGTCCACCGCGGTGATGGTCCGCGTACGACTGGATTCAGCCAATCTTGACGAGACCTGCGCGGAGCTCGCGGTCCGTACGGGCGTGGGCGCGCTCGGTGCCATGGCGCATGTGCTGCCCACCGCGCGCATCATGCAGGCGATGCGGGACGCTGGCGCTGTCAGCGTCCCCGACCGGGTTCCGCACGTCCTGGCGTTCCAGAACTCCGTCGACACGGACATCGAGATCCCCGGGCTCCGGGTCGAGGTGGCCGATCTGGCACCGCCGCTTTCCCGCAGCGAACTGTGCTTCGGACTTGCGCCGCGCCGGGACCCCGCGAAGGGTTATCGAACATTCCTGGAATTCTCCACCGACCTGTGGGACCACACGACCGCCCACGACCTTCTCGCGTCGTACACCGACCTGCTCGCGGAGTTCAGCGCCCGGCCCGACCGGCCGGTGCGGGAACTCCTCGGGGAGCGCCCCCGGCAGGGGCCCCCGGGCCGAGGCTCCGGAGGCTCAGCCGGGGACGCCAGCGCCGGGCCCGACCGGCCCGGTGGACCGTCACCCTCCCAGTCACTGCCGAACACCGGAAAGGCGGACGCCGTATGACTCCGGCCCCCAACCGCAGCCACACCGACGACCTGCTCTCCTTCATCGCCGCCAGCCCTTCCCCGTACCACGTGGTGGCCAGTGCGGCCCAGCGTCTGGAGAAGGCCGGGTTCCGCGAACTGCGTGGCACGGACGACTGGACGGGGGCGACCGGCGGCTGCTTCGTCAGCCGCGCCGGTGCGCTGATCGCCTGGTACGTCCCCGAGGGCGCGCCCGCCCACACCCCGTTCCGGATCGTCGGCACCCACACCGACTCCCCGAACCTGCGGATCAAACCGGCGCCGGACACCGGCACTTCTGGGTGGCGGCAGATCGGCGTGGAGATCTACGGCGGGGTCCCGCTGAACACCTGGCTCGACCGGGACCTCGGCGTCTCCGGCCGCCTCGCTCTGCGCGGCCCGGACGGCGCCCCGCGCAGCCGGCTCGTACAGATCGACGAACCCCTGCTGCGAGTGCCCCAGTTGGCCATTCACCTGGACCGTTCGGTGAACGAGGGCGTGGCCCTGGACCGGCAGCGGCACATCGCGCCGATCTGGGCGCTGGGCGACCCGCGGGAGGGCGAGCTGCTGCGCCGGGTCGCCTCGGCCGCCGGGGAGGACCCGGCGGACGTGCTGGGCTGGGACCTGATGCTGCACGACGTCCAGCCGCCCGGATACCTGGGCGTGGACCAGGAGTTCGTGGTGGCGTCCCGGCTGGACAACCAGGTCTCGGTGCACGCCGGGGTGACCGCCCTGGTGGACGCGGCGACGGGAGCCACGCAGCCCTCCTTCGTACCGGTGCTGGCCGCCTTCGACCACGAGGAGGTCGGCAGCGGTTCCGAGACGGGTGCGCAGAGCCCGCTGCTGGAGCGGATCCTGTCCCGGTCCGTTTCGGCGCGCGGCGGCAGCGAGGAGGACTGGTCGCGGGCGCTGGCGGGCGCGTTCTGCGTCTCCGCCGACATGGCGCACGCGGTGCACCCCAACTACGCGGAGCGGCACGACCCCGACCACCGTCCGCTCCCCAACGGCGGCCCGACGGTCAAGGTGAACGTCAACCAGCGGTATGCCACCGACTCCACCGGCTTCGCGGTGTTCACGGCGGCGGCCGAGCGGGCCGGGGCCCCCTGGCAGCCGTTCGTCTCCAACAACGCGATGCCCTGCGGTACGTCGATCGGCCCGCTCACGGCGGCCCGCCTCGGCGTCACCACGGTGGACGTCGGGGTGCCCGGCCTGTCGATGCACTCGGCGCGCGAGCTGTGCGGAGTGCGCGACCCGAGCTATCTCGCCGCGATCCTCACCACGATCATGGTCGGGGACTGACCGGCCCGCCCGGCCCCGGAGACGGGCGCGGCATCCGGAAGAACAGAAGAGAAGAGAACAGGAACGACCGTGGCCGACGAAGAGACCGTCCTCATCTGCCTGCCCTTCGCCGGGGCCGGCCCCTCCTTCTTCACGCCCTGGCAGAAGCTGGCCCCGGAGGGTCTGCGGATCCTCCCGGTGTCGTTGCCGGGCCGCGAGAAGCGGTTCCCCGAGCCCGCCCACACCTCGGCGGCCCCGGCCGTCGACGACGCGTACGCGCAGGTGACAGCGGCCCTCGGCGAAAGGGACGGGAGCGGCGGCCCGGTCGTGCTGTTCGGGCACAGCATGGGCGCGGTCCTCGCGTACGAACTGGCGCACCGGATCGAGCGGGCGGGCGGGCCGATCCGCCTGGCCGCGCTCGTGGTGAGCGGTGCGCCCGGCCCCTGGACACCGCGCACGGACCGGGCGGACGGGCTGCCGGACGAGGAGTTCGCCGCCCGGGTCCGGGCGTTCGCCGGGTACGACCACCCGGCGCTGGCCGACCCGGAGATGCGGGAGCTGCTGCTGCCGGCGCTGCGGGCGGACGTCCGGCTCCACGAGACGTACGTGCCGTCCACGGAACGGCCGTTGGGTGTTCCGGTCATCTCCGTGCGGGGGCGGGAGGACACCCTGGTCGGGGCGGGGGAGGCCGCCGAGTGGGGCCGGGCGACGACGGGGAAGCTGACGGTGGCCGAGCCGGCCGGCGGGCACATGTATCTCACCGAGCGGCCGGGCGAGCTGCTGGAGCTGGTGGCCGCCGAGGTGCGGGCGGCGAGGGGCCGGTGACGGGCGGCGACGGCGGCGGCCACCCGGGGCCCGTCGCCGACGGCGGTGGCGCGGGGCGCCGGGCCGGCGGCGGGGCCCGGCTCGCCGGGCGGACGGCGCTGATCACGGGAGCGGCGCGCGGTCTCGGCCGGGCCTGTGCGCTGGCCTTCGCCCGCGAGGGCGCGGATCTGGTGCTGCTGGACGTGGCGGGCGAGCTGCCCGGGGTGCCGTATCCGCTCGGTTCCGCCTCGCAGCTCGCGCACACCGGCCGGCTCTGCCGCGAGGCGGGGTCCGCCGTGCTGACCCGGCAGGCCGACGTCCGGGACCTGGCGGCGCTGGAGTCGGCGGCGGAGGCGGCCGAGGAGCGCTTCGGGCGGATCGACGTCCTGGTCAACAACGCGGGCATCGCCGCCCCTTCGGGCCGCCCGGCGCACGAGATCAGCGAGGCCGAGTGGCAGCTGATGATCGATGTGGATCTGGGCGGTGCGTGGCGGGCGATCCGCGCGGTCGGCGGCCGGATGGTCGCTCAGGGGTCCGGTTCGATCGTCAACATCGCCTCGACGGCGGGCCTGGTGGGCTACCGGCACTTCGCGGGGTACGTCGCGGCCAAGCACGGCCTCGTCGGCCTGACGAAGGCGGTGGCCCTGGACTACGCGCCCCGGAAGGTCCGGGTCAACGCGGTGTGTCCGGGCTCGGTGCGGGACGACGAGGCGATGGAGGGCCGGATGCTGGCGGAGATCGCCCGGTCGCTGGAGGTCCCGGTCGCGGAGCACGAGGCCGCGTTCGTCCGGGACCAGCCGATGAACGCGTTGGTGGAGCCGGACGATGTGGCGAACGCGGTGCTCTGGCTGGCCTCGGACGAGTCCCGGCAGGTGACCGGCAGTGTGGTCGCCGTGGACGGCGGGTTCACCGCCCGCTGACCGCCCGCATCAGCCGTTTCCCTTCCCTGGACGAGGAGTTGTGCACGTGCCGCCTGCCCATCACGCCCTGACGGTCCGCCTGCCGCCGGCCCTCACCGACACCGCGCTCGCCGCCGCCCTCGCGACGGCGGCGGAGCTGTGGTGGCCCGGGGAGCGCCGCCCCCGCCTGTGGACGGAGACCGTGCCCGCCCCGGCCGGGTCCGACGCCGCCGCCCGGCGGCGCGCGGCCGAGGCCCGCCGCCCGGTCGCGCCCGGACACCGGCTGCGCGCGGTGCTGCTGCGGTACGCGGACGAGCACCCCGCCGACCTCGTCCTGACCGCCGACGGAGCCGCGCTGGACGCCCGGTCGTTGCGGATCGTCGCCCGGGTGCTGCTGGGCGAGGTGCCGCCGGACGCGGTGACGCCGCACGACGGGCCGCTCCCCCCGGACGCGCGCGTGGACGAGGAGACCCGGAGCCTCGCCGCCGCGCTCGCGTTCACCGCCGGGCGGTACACGGGCGCGGCCGCGGTGCGCGTCGCCGTCCCCGTACCGGCCCGGGACCGGCCTCCCTACGCGCTGGGGGCGCTCGACGGGTACGCCGTGCTCACGGCGGACCTGTCGCCCGGCCGGACGGTCGCCGACCTGCTCGCCACCGAACCGCTCGTCCCGGCCGCGGGCGAGGAACCGCCCGCGCTCGGTCTGGTGGGGGGCGAGGAACCGCCCGCGCTCGGCCTGGTGGGGGGCGACGGGGACGGACCGGTCACGCTGCCGACCGGCCCGGACGGACTCCCCGTACCGGCACATCAAGTGGAACGCGTGCGGCAGCAGTTGCTGAGCCGTCCACCCAACACACCGCTCCAGGAACTGGATCCGCTGAGCGAGTCGGAGTCCACCGAGCAACTGATGCTCGGGGCGACGGGGAAGCCCCCCGCCACCACCCCCCGCCGCGTCGACGAGGCCTTCGCCGCCCAGGCCGCCGCCCGGCCGGACGCCCCCGCGCTCACCGCCGGGCCCGCCACCCTCTCGTACGCCGAACTGGACCGCCGGGCAGAGGAGTTCGCCGACGGCCTGTACGCCCACGGCGTCCGTCCGGGCGATCTCGTGGGGCTCTGCCTGCCCCGCGGAGCCGACCTGGTGGCGGTGGTGCTCGGCGTCCTGAAGGCGGACGCGGTCTACGTGCCGCTGGATCCGGAGCATCCGGCGGACCGGCGTGGGCGCACCGCGCAGGACGCCGGGGTCCGGCTGACCGTCGAGGACCCGGCCGCCCTGACCGGCCACCCGCCCCGCCCCGCCGCGGAACGGCGGGAGGCCGGCGCCCCCGCGTACGTCATCCACACCTCGGGCTCGACCGGCCGCCCCAAGGGGGTCCTCGTCCCGCACGCCAACGTCACGGCCCTGGTCGACGCCGTCCGCGACGACTTCGGCCTCTCCCCCGACGACACCTGGACGTGCTTCCACTCGGCGGCGTTCGACTTCTCGGTGTGGGAGATCTGGGGGCCGCTGCTGACGGGCGGCCGGCTGGTCCTGGTGGACCACTGGACCTCGCGCTCGCCGGAGGACTTCCACGCGCTGCTGGTCCGGGAACGGGTGAGCGTGCTGAGCCAGACGCCGTCGGCGTTCACCCAGCTCGCGGCGGCCGACCGGACGGGCGGTGACCTGTCCGCCCTGCGGCTGGTGGTGCTGGGCGGCGAGCCGCTGGACACCCGCCCGCTGCTGGGCTGGTTCGACCGGCACCCGGAGGACCGCTGCCGGCTGGTCAACATGTACGGGATCACCGAGACCACCGTCCATGTCACGGCGGCCACGGTGACCCGCCGCGAGGCCCTCGCGGGTTCCCGGTCGGTGGGGCGGCCCCTGCCGGGCTGGACGGTCCGGGTCCTGGACGCGTACGGGCGGCCGGTGCCGCCGGGTGCGCCCGGCGAGATCCATGTGGGCGGGGCGGGCGTGGCGCTGGGCTATCTGCACCGGCCCGCCCTGACCGCCGAACGCTTCGTCCCGGACCCCCTGGAGCCGGCCGGACGGCTCTACCGCAGCGGCGACCTGGGGCGGCTGCTGGCCGACGGAACGCTGGAGCACCTGGGCCGGATCGACGACCAGGTGAAGGTGCGGGGCTTCCGGATCGAGCCGGGCGAGATCCGGCACGTCCTGCTGGAGGACCCGGCGGTGTCGGCGGCCGCGGTCACCGTGACGGGCGACGGGGGCGGGAACGCGGCGGCCGTGCGGATCGACGCGTACGTGGTCCCGGCCCCGGGCGCGGGCGAGGACGCCGGGCCCGTACGGGAGCGGGCGGCCCGGCTGCTCCCACCGCACATGGTGCCCGCGACGGTGACCGTGCTGCCGGCCCTCCCCCTCACCGCGAACGGCAAGCTGGACCCGGCCCGGCTGCCCCCGCCCGGAGCGCGCCGGACCCCTGCCGCACCACCCCGCGAGACCGCACCCGCCACCGCCGCCGCCGGCGTCCTCGCCACTATCTGGCGGGACGTCCTCGGCGTCCAGGAGATCGGCCCGGACGACGACTTCTGGGACCTGGGCGGCAATTCGCTGTACGCGATCCGGATCGGCACGCTCGCCCGGGAGCGCGGGCTGCCCGGCATACCGCTGCGGCAGCTGTACCTGACGCCGACGCTGGGGGCGCTGTCCGAGGCGCTGGCCCGGGAGACGTGACGAGACAGGCGTAACCAGGCAGGCGTGACGAGGCCGACGTGACAAGGCAGGCGTGACGAGACAGGCGTGACGAGGGGGCGGCCCCCACCTCGGCGGCCGCCCCCTCGCACGCGGTGGCTAGACGAAGCGCTGGTTCGCGCCGCCGTCGCACGTCTGGAGCTTCAGCGGGTCCTTGGCCCCCGCCAGCGTCAGACACAGGCCGGTCGCGGCGGCCGGGCGGACGGTGCCCGCCTGCCGGACGAACTTCTGATTGGCCGCGCCCGAGCAGTCCCACAGGACGAGCGTGGCGCCGGGGGCGTACTTGGCGCCGGACACGTCGAGGCAGCGGTCGTGGCTGAGCGCGGTGCGGGCCGTCTGCGTACCGGCGTCGTACCACCAGTTCTGGTTACGCCCGCCGTGGCAGTCCCAGCCGCCGATCGCCGTGCCGTTACGGGTGACCGAGGCGGGCACGTCCACGCAGGTCCCGGTCGCCTCGTTCCTCAGCGGGGCGAACAGGTCGTCGAAGGCCGCTCCCGTCAGGACCGGGCTCCCCGTGCTCGCGGGGTCGGCGCAGCCCGCCTCGCGCAGACCGGAGTCGTACAGCTGGGTGAGGCAGGAGGCGAAGGCCCGGTGGCCGGCCGCGTTGGGGTGGAAGGACTGCCGGACGGAGTTCTCGTCGGGCAGGCCCGGCTTGGTCACGTCGATGAAGAGCCCGCGCGCCCAGGTGTTCTCGGTGCAGACCTCGTGGCCGTGGAAGAGCCGGGAGTTGTCGAGGTAGGTGGCCCCGGTGGCGGCGGCGGCCTTGCGCATGCCGACCTGGAAGGCGGGCACGGCGGTGTCGCGGCCCCAGACGGTGTCGGAGTCGTACCCGAGTCCGCCGCAGATGAGCTTGCCGGGGAACTTCGGGTTGTCGCGGAAGTCCGGGCCGATCGGGCTCGGGTAGCCCATCAGGACGAGCTTGTAGTCCTTGTCTCCGTACCCGGCGTCCGTCATGACGGTGCGCAGGTCGCGGACGGTCTGCTCGACCTTGGGGACCAGGGCGTCGACGCGGGCCTGCCAGCCGCCCGCGTACTTCGGCTCACAGGGGCCCTGGAGACTGATGTAGCGGACCACGCAGTCGGTCATGACCGGGCCGAACTGGAGGTCGTCGTTGGCCCCGGCGACCAGGACGATCATCTTGATCCGGGTGTTGCGGGCCTTGATCGCGAGGCTGTCGCTCTGCACGAGCTCGTCGGCGTACTGCTTGTTTCCGCCGATTCTGATGTTTCCGGTATGGGCGCCGGAACACGAGACGTTGTACGTGACGTCCGCCGCGATGCCCGTGCGGTGGATGGCGGCGTCCGGTGAGCGGTGGCACCAGTTGTCCGGCCCGTTGGTGCCGGGGTCGTAGGTGCCGACGCCCTCGCCGGAGATCTCGCTGTCGCCGAGCGAGATCAGCCCGGTCTTCCGGTCGCCGAGCGGCCGCTCGGCGGGGCTCCCGTACAGCTGGGTGGCCTCGGCGGCCCGGACGGCCTCCAGTGCGGGTGGGAGAGGGGTGGATGCGATAGAGCTGGTACCCGACTCCGTCGCGCCCGCGGGTCCGGCGGCGGCCATACCGCCGACGGCGGCCGCGAGAGCGACGGCGGCCGCGACCGTGCAGCGGAGCCGGCGAAGGCTTCCGAGCCCTCGAAGTCTGGTGCTGGTGCGCCTCATTGCGCCTCCCGATAGTGGTTACCCCCGGTATTTACTGGTCGGTAGGCGACTTGGGAATACATGGAACAAGAGAAGTGCTCATCTTTTTCAGGAGGTTTGAACACCATGGTCGACACGTCAGGTGACATGCCCGGTGGCAGCGGGTTCCGGATCGAGCACGACTCGATGGGTGAGGTGAAGGTCCCCGCGGGCGCGAAGTGGCGCGCCCAGACCCAGCGGGCGGTGGAGAACTTCCCCGTCTCCGGGCAGCGGCTGGAACGGGCGCACATCGAGGCGCTGGCCCGGATCAAGGGTGCGGCGGCCAAGGTCAACGCCGAGCTGAAGGTACTGGATCCGGACATCGCCGCCGCGATCCAGGAGGCCGCCGCCGAGGTGGCTTCGGGCCGCTGGGACGAGCACTTCCCGGTCGACGTGTTCCAGACGGGTTCGGGCACCTCGTCGAACATGAACACCAACGAGGTGATCGCCACCCTCGCCACCGAGCGCCTCGGCCGCGAGGTCCACCCCAACGACCATGTGAACGCCTCCCAGTCGTCCAACGACGTCTTCCCGTCCTCCATCCACATCGCCGCCACCGCCGCCGTCACCGCCGACCTGATCCCCGCCCTGGACCACCTGGCGGAATCCCTGGGGCGGAAATCGGCCGAATTCGCGGAGGTCGTGAAGTCCGGCCGGACCCATCTGATGGACGCCACCCCGGTCACCCTCGGCCAGGAGTTCGGCGGCTACGCGGCCCAGATCCGCTACGGCGTCGAGCGGCTGCGCGCCTCCCTCCCCAGGCTCGCCGAACTGCCCCTGGGCGGTACGGCGGTGGGCACCGGCATCAACACCCCGCCCGGCTTCTCCGCCGCCGTGATCGCGGAGGTGGCGGACGCCACGGGGCTGCCGCTCACCGAGGCCCGCGACCACTTCGAGGCACAGGGCGCGCGGGACGGGCTCGTGGAGACCTCCGGCCAGCTGCGGACCATCGCCGTGTCCCTGACCAAGATCTCCAACGATCTGCGGTGGATGGCGTCGGGGCCGCGCACCGGCCTCGCCGAGATCGCGCTGCCCGACCTCCAGCCCGGCTCGTCGATCATGCCGGGCAAGGTCAACCCGGTGATCCCCGAGGCGGTCCTGATGGTCGCCGCCCAGGTCACGGGCAACGACGCGACGGTCGCCACGGCCGGCGCCGCGGGCAACTTCGAGCTGAACGTGATGCTCCCGGTCATCGCGAAGAACCTGCTGGAGTCCGTACGGCTGCTGGCCAACGCCTCACGGCTGCTCGCGGACCGCACGGTCGACGGCATCACCGCCGACGTGGAACGGGCCCGCGCCTACGCCGAGTCCTCGCCGTCCGTGGTGACCCCCCTCAACAAGTACATCGGCTACGAGGAGGCGGCGAAGGTCGCCAAGAAGTCCCTCAAGGACGGGACGACGATCCGCGAGACGGTCCTGGCCTCGGGCTACGTCGAGCGCGGCGACCTGACGATGGAGCAGCTCGACGAGGCGCTGGACGTGCTGCGGATGACGCGTCCGTGAGCGGGGGGCGGGGCCCCGGTGCCGTCCGGGTGCACCCCCGTGAGGCCTGAGGGTGCCCGGCGGACCGGGGCCGGGTGATCCGAGTCGCAGCGGGGCGGTGGGAGCGCTCCGTAAGATCTATCCATGACAGGTACGGGAGAGCACGCACGCTGGGCGCCGGGGGATCACATCCTCTGGCGCTACCGCGACAACGGCCGGGCCCACCGGACGGCCGGCGTCCCGCCCGTGCACATCTGCCGTCCGGTGACCGTCGTCCAGGACACCGACGAGCTGCTCGCCGTCTGGATGGCGCCCGGCACCGAATGCGTGCGGCCGGTGCTGGCCGACGGCACCCAGGTGCACGCCGAGCCGCTGGCCACCCGCTACACCGCGCCGCGCACCACGGCCCGCTCGACCTGGTTCGGCTCCGGGGTGCTGAAGCTGGCCCGGCCCGGGGACCCGTGGTCGGTGTGGCTGTTCTGGGACCGGGGCTGGATGTTCCGCAACTGGTACGTGAACCTGGAGGAGCCCCGGACCCGGTGGTCCGGAGGGGTGGATTCCGAGGATCACTTTCTCGACATCTCCGTGAACCCCGACCGGAGCTGGAAATGGCTCGACGAGGACGAGTTCGCCCAGGCTCAGCACGTCGGTCTGATGGACCGGGAGACCGCGGCCCGGGTCCGGGAGGCGGGCCGCGCGGCGGTCGAGGTGATCACCGGGTGGGGGGCGCCGTTCCGGGACGGATGGGAGCACTGGCGGCCCGATCCGCGGTGGCAGGTGCCGCCGCTGCCGGATGACTGGGACCGTACCCCTGCCCGTATGCCGTCGTGAGACCCTGGAGAGACCCCTCGGGCGGCCCGGTCGGCAGGTCCGGTCGCACGGAGGGCTGATCGCCGCAACCAGCGGGCACCACACCGGAACTGACCACAAGTCACCACACCGGTCGCGCGGAGGGACGGGCCACGGACCCGGACGTTCCGCTCGGTCGCGCAAGCCACTACGAGGGGGTGGAGACGTGCACGCTGTCCGCTGCCCTCTCGCCGCGTCCGCCGCCGGAGGGGTCGCCTGTCGGCCATCTCCGAGGCGCTCGGTTTCGGCCCCTTCATCGGGGGCATCCGGTGACAGCCGTTGTTCTTCCCGCGCTTGCCGGGGCACAGTAGCGCCCCACGAGGTGACTGCCTCATACAACCGGCCCGGACGGACGGAATCCCACGCGTGACGGAGCACCCCACCTCCCACGAAGGCCGGCAGCCTCTGGCGGCGCGGCAGCAGGAGCGCACCCGGCCCCGGCAGCAGGACGCCGCGGCCGCGGCCGCCGCTGCGGGCGTCCCGGCTCCGGCCGCCGCGCCGAACCCGGGCCCAGGAGCGGCCGCCGTCTCCGAGGCGCAGGCGGCCACCCGCCGCGAGGGCGACCGGCTGCGCTTCGTCGGCGCGGCGACCCGGCGGATCGCCCGGGGAATAGACCTGGACGAGATCGTCCTCGGGCTGTGCCGGGCCAGCGTGCCGACGTTCTCCGACGCGATCCTGGTCTATCTGCGCGACCCGCTCCCGGTGGGCGACGAGCGCCCGGTGAGCCCGTTCGTCCTGCGGCTGCGCCGCAGCGACCGGCTGCGCGTCAGCGGCGAGGAGGGCGGCGAGGCGTCCGGCTCCGAGACCGAGCGGCTGCGACCGCTGATCCTCGACCCGCAGGCCGACCTGATGCCCGCCGCCGAGCTGTGCGAGGTGCGGGCGGGCGGTGCGCTGGCCGAGGTGCTGCGCGGGGTGCGGCCGGTCTTCGGCGACTCCGCGGCGGCGCGGGCCGCCCTGCCGGAGCTGCTCGGCCCCGGCCGGTCCGTCCCCACCGGGCACCGGGCGATCCTGGCCCCGCTGCGCGGCCGGCGCCGGGTCATCGGGGCCGCGGTCTTCGTGCGCGGCACCGAGCGCACCCCGTTCGAGGCCAGCGATCTGCTGGTAGCTGCGCAGTTGGCGACACACACCGCGCTCGGCATCGACAAGGCCGTGCTGTACGGACGCGAGGCCTACATCGCCGACGAACTGCAGCGCACGATGCTGCCCGACTCGCTCCCCCAGCCCACCGGCGTCCGGCTCGCCTCGCGCTATCTTCCGGCCGCCGAGACGGCCCGGGTCGGCGGCGACTGGTACGACGCGATCCCGCTGCCCGGCAGCCGGGTCGCGCTGGTCGTCGGCGATGTGATGGGCCACTCCATGACGTCGGCGGCGATCATGGGCCAGCTCCGGACGACGGCGCAGACCCTGGCGCAGCTCGACCTGCCGCCGCAGGAGGTCCTGCACCACCTGGACGAGCAGGCGCAGCGCCTGGGCAGCGACCGGATGGCGACCTGCCTGTACGCGGTCTACGATCCGGTCGCGCACCGGATCACCATCGCCAACGCCGGACACCCGCCGCCCGTTCTGCTGCACCTGGGCGGGCGGGCCGAGGTGCTGGTGGTGCCGCCGGGCGCCCCGATCGGGGTGGGCGGCGTCGACTTCGAGGCCGTCGAGCTGGACGCCCCGGCCGGCGCCACGCTGCTCCTCTACACCGACGGTCTGGTGGAGTCGCGGCTGCGGGACGTGTGGACGGGCATCGAGCAGCTGCGGGAGCGCCTCGCGGCGACCGCGCAGCTCACCGGCCCGGACCACTCACCGCCGCTGGAGGCCCTCTGCGACGACGTGCTGGACATGCTCGGCCCGGGCGACCGGGACGACGACATCGCGCTGCTCGCCGCCCGCTTCGACGGGATCGCGCCGAGCGACGTCGCGTACTGGTATCTGGAGCCGGAGGACGCGGCTCCGGGCCGGGCCTGCCGGCTGGCCCGGCGGGCGCTGAGCCGCTGGGGTCTGGACGACCTGGCCGACGAGGTGGAGCTGCTGGTCAGCGAGGTCGTCACCAATGCCGTGCGCTATGCGGAGCGTCCGGTGACGTTGCGGCTGCTGCGGACCGACGTCCTGCGCTGCGAGGTCGGCGACGACTCCCCGCAGCTGCCCCGGCAGCGCCGGGCGCGGGAGACGGACGAGGGCGGGCGCGGGCTGTTCCTGGTCAACCGGCTGGCCCGGCGGTGGGGGGCGACGCGTCTCTCGACGGGCAAGGTCGTCTGGTTCGAGATGGCGACCCGGGGACAGTGAGGGGCCCGCTGCGGGCGACATGACAAGGAGGGGGCGGGCCCGCGGGCCCGCCCCCTCCTTGTCACGGCCTCACTCTCCGAACAGCCCGTTGCCGCCCGGCCGTTCACCCGGCTGACCGTCGTCCTCCCCGGGCTGGGGCGGCACCTCCGGGCTCGTGGGGGGCGCGGTGGGGGGCGTGCTGCTGGGCGGAGGCGGCGGCGTCGACGACGACGGGGTGTCGCTGGGCGTCTCGCTCGGCGTCTCGGAGGGCCTGTCCGACGGGGTCGGGTCCTTGGACGGGGTGGGGTCCTCGGAGGGAGTGTCGGACGGCGTCGGCGGGGCGGGCACCTCGCCGCGCTCCACGTCCTGGAGGTCGAACGTCTTGTCGGACCCGCCGCCGAGGGCGCCGAGGGTGTAGTCGGCCCAGATCCTGGCCGGGAAGCCGCTGCCGCTGGCGCGGCCGGAGTTGGCCGTACCGGTCAGGGAGACCTGCTTGCGGCCGCCGTCGCCCTCGCCGAAGAGGGCCACGACCGTGCTCAGCTCCGGGGTGTATCCGGCGAACCAGGCCGACTTGTTGTCCTCGGAGGTGCCGGTCTTGGCCGCCGCGTCGTAGGCGGGGTTGTTGGCCGCTCCACCGGAACCGGCGTCGACGACCCCGGTGAGCCCCTTGGTCACGGTGTCGGCCGAGGCGCGGCTGATGGCCTGCTCCCGCTTGGGCTTCTCGGCGTTGACCGTGCGGTCGCGGTGCTCGGCGGACTGGAGGATATGCGGGGTCACCTTCCGGCCGTGGTTGTCGAGCGTGGCGTACACACCGGCCATGTCCCAGGTCGAGGCGTTCATGGTGCCGAGGGTGACGGCGGGGCGCTCGGGGAAGTTCTTGTCCGGTACGCCGAGGGCGAGCGCGGTCTCCTTCACGGCGGCGGGCGTCACGTCGACGATCATCTGTGCGAAGACGGAGTTGACCGAGCTGTTCAGGGCCTTCTGGACGGAGACCTGACCGTAGCTGCGGTCGTCCTGGTTCTGCGGGGCGAACGGGGTGTCGCTGCCGACGACGGGCCGCTTGCTGGTGCCGTCGTAGATGGTGTTGAGCCCGATCAGGCTGCCGTCCTGCGTCTTCGACTCGTTCTCCAGGGCGGAGGCGAGGACCAGCGGCTTGAAGGTGGAGGCGGGCTGGTAGTCCTGGCGGGTGGCGTTGCTGATGTAGTGCTTGATGTAGTCCTCGCCGCCGTACAGGGCGACGACCTTGCCGGTCTTCGGGTCGACGGAGGTGGCGCCGGCCTGGACGGTGGCGTCGACCTTGTTGCCCTCGCGGTCGAGCTTGGACTCCAGCTGGTCGTCCACCGCCTTCTCCAGCGCCTTCTGGCGCTTCTTGTCGACGGTGAGGGTGAAGGTCCAGCCTCCCGCGTCGCGGTCCGCCGCGGAGACGCCCTGCTTGTCCAGCTCCTTGTTGGCGGCCTCGACGAGGTAGCCGGCCTGTCCTTCCATGCCCTGGGCGGGCTTGGGCTTCTGGGGGACGGGGAACTCCAGGCCGGCCCTCTCGGACTCGGTCAGCCACTCCATCTCGACCATGTTGCGCAGGGTGTAGGCCCAGCGCTCCTTGACGAGCTTCTTGCCGGTGTCGGTGGCGGAGTTCCAGTCGTACTGGCTGGGGGCCTGGAGGACGGAGGCGAGGTAGGCGCCCTGGGAGGCGTCCAGGTCCTTGGCGTCGATGCCGTAGTACGCCTGGGCGGCGGCCTGGATACCGCTCGCGCCGCGCCCGTAGTAGGCGGTGTTGATGTACCCGGCGAGGATCTCGTCCTTGGACTTCTCCTGGTCGATCTTGAGCGAGATCACCAGTTCCTTGAGCTTGCGGCTCACGGTGGGGTCCTGCGTCAGGTAGAAGTTCTTGACGTACTGCTGGGTGATGGTCGAGCCACCCTGCTTGCCCTTGCCGCTGACGGTGTTGAGGAGGGCGCGGGTGGTGCCCTTCAGGTCGACGCCCTGGTCCTTGTAGAAGGACTTGTTCTCGGCGGCGACGAAGGCGTGCTGGACCTCCTTGGGCACCTCGTCCAGGTCGACGATCTGGCGGTTGACGCCCTTGCCGGTCCGGGCGAGGACCGTGCCGTCGCTGTACTGGTAGACGTTGCTCTGCCGCTCCGCCATGGCGTTGGCGGCGGGGATGTCGACGTACACGTAGAGCGCCCCGAAGGCTCCCATGCCCAGCAGGACGATCCCGAAGAACGCGCCCAGCAGCTTCTTCCACGTGAAGAGTCTGCGTATGCCGCCGCTCTTCGGGGCCCGGCGCGCCTCCCGCGCCTGGGCTCGTCGCGCATCCGCTCGACCCATTGGTGTGTTGCTCCCGCTTCTCTGTTCGACCGGCTCGCTCGGTTTCCTCAGTCTGCTCAGACCTGCCAGCTAACACCGCCGACGGGGACAAAAGACAAGCGATCCGGTCTTTTACGGACGTGAGAATCAGCACCCGTTCCCTAGGAACCGACTCCCCAGAGGTGGACAAGGTTGCGAGAACCATTAATGTGTAATCACATTGATAGCGCGGCACGAGACCGCGCCGAACGGGGGATCCCATGACCGCACACCAGGACGACCACCGCCCGGGCGCCCCGGCCGACGACCTCGCGATCGACGCCCCCGACATGCCCGCCCCCCAGGTCAGGGAGGTCACCGCGCACTCCATCGGGGGCGGGATCGGCTTGCTGCTGACGATCCTCGGGGTGATCGCCGGCATCGGCCTCGTCATCGTCGGCGGCGTGCTGAACGGGAGCGGCGCCGGCCCTCTCGGCGTCACGCTCCTCGTCCTCGGCCCTCTCCTCGCGCTCGTCTCGTTCTTCTGCATGAGCGGTGTGAAGATGGTCGCTCCGGGCGAGGCCCGGGTGATCCAGCTCTTCGGCCGTTACGTCGGCACCATCCGCACGGACGGGCTCCGCTGGGTCAACCCGCTGACCTCCAGCCGCAAGATCTCCACCCGCGTCCGCAACCACGAGACCGCCGTCCTCAAGGTCAACGACGCCTACGGCAACCCGATCGAGTTGGCCGCGATCGTCGTCTGGAAGGTCGAGGACACCGCCCAGGCGCTCTTCGAGGTCGACGACTTCCTGGAGTTCGTCGCCACCCAGACCGAGGCGGCCGTGCGGCACATCGCCATCGAGTACCCGTACGACGCCCACGAGGAGGACGGCCTCTCGCTGCGCGGCAACGCGGAGGAGATCACCGAGAAGCTGGCCGTCGAGCTGACCGCCCGGGTCAAGGCCGCCGGCGTCCTGATCATCGAGTCGCGCTTCAGCCACCTCGCGTACGCCCCCGAGATCGCCTCCGCCATGCTCCAGCGCCAGCAGGCCGGCGCGGTCGTCGCGGCCCGCCAGCAGATCGTCGAGGGCGCGGTGGGCATGGTCGAGATGGCCCTGGCCCGGATCGCCGAGCAGGACATCGTGGAGCTGGACTCCGAGCGGAAGGCGGCCATGGTCAGCAATCTGATGGTGGTGCTGTGCGGTGACCGCGCGGCCCAGCCGGTCCTCAACACGGGCTCCCTCTACCAGTGACCGACCAGACGCCTCCCCGGCGGACACCGGCGTCCCGGTCGCGGCAGCGCAAGCAGATGCTGCTGCGGCTGGACCCCGCGGTGCACGACGCACTCGCCCGCTGGGCCTCCGACGAACTGCGCAGCGCCAACGCGCAGATCGAGTTCCTGCTGCGGCGGGCGCTCGCGGAGGCGGGCCGGCTGCCGGGGGCCGCGCGTCCGATCGCCCGCCGGGGGCGGCCGCCCAAGCAGCCGCCGGAGGGACCGGAAACCCCGCCGGAGCCCGGGGGGAGCACACCGTAGCCCCGGGACGAGCACACCGCCGCAGGGGGCGAGCAAGCCGTAGCCCCCGCCCGGGGCCGACGCCCAGGGCGCCCCGTAGCACCGCGACCCCGGCCCGCTCCCAGGGCCGGGGTCGCTTTCCGGACGCATATACACCGTAGGTATACACGCCGTGTACAGTTCCGCTCATGTCTATCGGTCACACCCTCCTCGGGCTCCTGGAGTCCGGCCCCCGACACGGCTACGACCTGAAGCGGACCTTCGACGAGAAGTTCGGCCAGGACCGCCCGCTCCACTACGGCCAGGTCTATTCGACGATGTCCCGGCTCCTGAAGAACGGACTCGTCGAGGTCGACGGCGTCGAGAGCGAGGGAGGCCCCGAGCGCAAGCGGTACGCCATCACCGACGCCGGGATCACCGATGTCTCGCACTGGCTGGCCCAGCCGGAGAAGCCGGAGCCCTACCTCCAGTCGACCCTCTACACCAAGGTCGTCCTGGCGCTCCTGACCGGCCGCAGCGCGGCCGATCTGCTGGACACCCAGCGCTCGGCGCACCTGCGGATGATGCGCGTCCTCACCGACCGCAAGCGCAAGGGCGACCTCGCCGACCAGTTGATCTGCGACCACGCCCTGTTCCACCTGGAAGCCGATCTGCGCTGGCTGGAACTGACCTCTGCCCGTCTCGACCAGCTCGCCAAGGTGGTGGCTCCGTGATTCCCGAAGGCTCCCTTCTCGCCGCGCACGATCTGCGCAAGACCTACGGCTCGACGCCCGCCCTGGACGGCGCGTCGTTCTCCGTGCACCCCGGCGAGGTCGTCGCCGTGATGGGTCCCTCCGGCTCCGGCAAGTCGACCCTGCTGCACTGCCTGGCCGGGATCATCACGCCCGACTCCGGCACCATCACCTACGCGGGCCGCGAGCTGTCCGCGATGTCGGACGCCGAGCGCAGCGCCCTGCGGCGCAGCGACTTCGGCTTCGTCTTCCAGTTCGGCCAGCTCGTCCCGGAGCTGACCTGTGTGGAGAACGTCGCCCTGCCGCTGCGGCTGAACGGCGTCCGGCGCAAGGCCGCCGAGCGCACCGCCCTGGAGTGGATGGAGCGCCTGGAGGTCGACGACCTCGGGGCCAAGCGCCCGGGCGAGGTCTCCGGCGGACAGGGCCAGCGGGTCGCCGTGGCCCGCGCGCTGGCGGCGTCGCCGAAGGTGATCTTCGCCGACGAGCCGACCGGCGCCCTGGACTCCCTCAACGGCGAGCGGGTGATGGAGCTGCTCACCGAGGCCGCCCGCTCCGCCAACGTCGCCGTGGTCCTGGTGACCCACGAGGCCCGCGTCGCCGCCTACTCGGACCGTGACGTCACCGTGCGCGACGGCCGGGCCCGCGACATGGAGCACGCCGTATGACGCTGCTCGAAGAAAGGCGGCCCGTGGCGCCACCGCGTCCGGCAGCGCCCTCGCGGGGTGCGGTGACCCTCCGCGACCTCGGTCTCGGCATCCGGTTCGCCGCCGCCGGGGGCCGCGAGGGCTGGATCCGTACGCTGCTGACCGCCGTCGGCGTCGGCCTCGGCGTCGCCCTCCTGCTGCTCGCCTCCTCCGTACCGCATCTGCTCGACGAGCGGAACGCGCGCGAGCAGGCCCGCAGCGAGGCCCGGATCTCCGACTCGCCCGACGCGAACGCCAAGAAGTCGGACAGCTCGGTGCTGCGGATCAACACGACCACCGAGTACCACGACCGGACCGTCGAGGGCTATCTGATGCGCCCCGACGGCTCGAAGCCCGTCCTGCCGCCGGGCATCGACCGCTTTCCCGCGCCGGACACGATGGTCGTCTCCCCCGCCCTGCGGGAGCTGCTCGACGATCCCGGCAACGAGCTGCTGCGGGAGCGGCTCCCGTACGAGATCACCGGCACGATCGGGGATGCCGGGCTGCGCTCCCCGGGTGAACTCCTCTACTACGCGGGCAGCGACACCCTGACGCCGGCCAACGGCGGCCACCGGATCGCCGCGTACGGCGACGACCGCCAGGGCGATCCCCTCCCGCCCCTGCTGATCGTGCTCGTCATCATGGTCTGCGTCGTCCTGCTGGCCCCGGTCGCGATCTTCATCGCCACCGCCGTGCGCTTCGGCGGCGACCGGCGCGACCGGCGGTTGGCCGCGCTGCGCCTGGTCGGCGCGGACATCCGGACGACCCGGCGGATCGCCGCCGGGGAGGCGCTGTTCGGCGCGCTGCTCGGGCTGCTGTTCGGCCTGGCGTTCTTCCTGGTGGGTCGGCAGTTCGTCGGCGCGGTGGAGATCTGGGACGTCAGCGCGTTCCCGGCCGACCTGGCGCCCGACCTCCGGCTGGCCTCGCTGATCTCGGTGGCCGTGCCGCTGACGGCGGTCCTCGTCACCCTGGTGGCGATGCGGTCCGTGGTGATCGAGCCGCTCGGCGTCGTGCGCCGGGGTCGCGAGCGGGGACGCCGTCTGTGGTGGCGGCTGCCGGTGCCGCTGGCGGGTCTCGTGGTGCTCGCGCTCTGGGGCCGGGTCGAGGAGTACGCCCCGGTGAACCCGTTCCCGATCACCGCGGGCGCCGTGCTGGTGCTGTTCGGGCTGGCCCTGCTGCTGCCCTGGCTGGTCGAGGCCTGTGTGAACCGGCTGCGCGGCGGCCCGGTGCCCTGGCAGCTCGCCACCCGCAGGCTCCAGTTGAGCAGCGGGGCCGCGTCCCGCGCGGTCAGCGGGGTCACCGTGGCGGTGGCGGGAGCGATCGCCCTGCAGATGCTGTTCGCCTCGATGAACGCCGACTTCAACCGGATGACGGGCCAGGACCCGACGCGGGCCCAGTTCGCCGGGTACTCCGAGGACGTCACCGGCGAGGCGGCCACCTCGGCCATCGAGCAGTTCCGCGCCACCAAGGGCGTGGAGGTGGTCATCGGATCGGTGGCGGCCTACGCGTCCAAGCCCGGCGTCTTCGCCGACGAGGACGTGCAGCCCACCACCTCGCTGACCGTCGGCACCTGCGAGACCCTGCGCGAGCTGGCCCGGATCGGCGCCTGCGAGGACGGCGACACGTTCGTCGCCCACCCGCCGGGCGACAAGGACATGTCCGCCTGGATCGACGAGACCGCCCGCAAGGGCGAGGTGGTCGAGATCGGCTACGGGAACAAGCTGGTGCGGTGGACGCTGCCCGCCGACTCCCCGACCGTGCGGGGCCGCGAGGACCCGATGGGCGAGACCCACTACGGGATCATGGCCACCACCGGTGCGGTCGACGCGGGCAAGCTGCCCGGAGCGACGATCACCGTCCAGATCCGGGTCGACCGGAGCGTGCCGGACGTCGCCGAGTACGTGCGCAACACGGCGGCGAAGGTCGACCCCGGGATGCGCTTCGTCACGATCGACTCGGTGGAACGCGACCGCCAGTACGCCAGCATCCAGACCGGGCTCCAGGTGGGCGCGAGCGCGGTGCTCCTGCTCATCGCCCTGTCGATGCTGGTCTCCCAGCTGGAACAGCTGCGCGAGCGCAGGCGGCTGCTGTCGGTGCTGGTGGCCTTCGGCACCCGGCGCTCCACGCTCGGCTGGTCGGTGCTGTGGCAGACCGCCGTGCCGGTGGCGCTCGGTCTGGCGGTGGCGGTCGCGGGCGGTCTGGGCCTCGGGGCGATGCTCGTCCACCTGATCGAGAAGGAGGTCTCCGACTGGTGGCTGTTCTGGCCGATGGCAGGGGCCGGGGGCGCGCTGATCCTGCTGGTCACCCTGTTCTCGCTGCCGCCGCTGTGGCGCATGATGCGCCCGGACGGGCTGCGCACCGAGTGACACCCGCCTGATCCGCGTACGGCCGGGGCTCCCGGGGGCAGGGGCCCCGGCCTGCGTTTCGTGCGGGGGCGCTCTACGGGCTCTCCGCCACCAGCCGCACCGGCAGGGGTTCCATCGCCTCGCGCAGGGCGGCGGCGAACTCCTCGAACTCGCCGCCCCGCGCCGACCCGGTCCGCATCGCCAGCGCCACCCGCCGGGTGGGGGCGGGGTCAGCGAAGTACCCGGTGGCCAGCGCCTCGCTGCGGCCGGTCTCCACCGTCACCGCGGTCCGGGGCAGCAGCGTCACCCCGAGCCCGCCGGCCACCAACTGGACCAGGGTGGAGAGCCCGGCGGCGGTCGTGGTCACCGGCGCGCCCTCGGTGCGGCCCGCCTCCCGGCAGATGTCCAGGGCCTGGTCGCGCAGGCAGTGCCCCTCGTCCAGGAGCAGCAGCGGCAGTTCGCGCAGCGCGTCCCGCGGGATGTCCGCCCGGCCACCGAGCCAGTGGTCCTGCTCCATGACCAGCACGAAGTCCTCGTCGAACAACGGGATCTCGGTGACGCCCGGCACGCCGAGCGGCACGGCGAGCAGCAGCAGGTCCAGCCGCCCGGCGGCGAGACCCTCCAGCAGCGAGGAGGTCTGCTCCTCGTGGACCTGGAGGTCGAGGTCCACGTACCGCTCGTGGACGAGGCGGAGCACGGTGGGCAGCAGATACGGGGCGACGGTCGGGATCACGCCGAGCCGGAGCACTCCGGTGAACGGGGCCCGGACCGCCTCCGCCTCCTCCATCAGCGCGGCGACCGCCTCCAGCACCGCACCGGCCCGCACCGCGAGCCGCTCCCCCGCGGGCGAGAGCAGCACCTTGCGCGTCGTACGCTCGATGAGCTGGACACCCAGTGCCTCCTCCAGGGTGGAGACCGCTCCGGAGAGTGCGGGCTGACTCATCCCGATTGCTGCCGCCGCGTCCCGGAAGTGCAGATGCTCCGCGACCGCCGTGAAGGCGCGCAGCTGCGACAGGCTGGGCTGCTTACCGGACTGCTTGGGGCGTATGCCCTGATTACCCTGACCCACTGATAGGCACCTCCGATCACCTCGACCGAGTGTAGCTATTTCCGCGATCAATGCACTCTGTGCCAAGGTGGAGTCCGTCCAACCCTCAGGAACGCCCCCAAAAAGGGAATTCCAGACGTTGCAAGGAGAGCGCGTGCTCACTGTCGGTGACAAGTTCCCCGAGTTCGACCTGACTGCTTGTGTTTCGCTGGAGAGCGGCAAGGAGTTCGAGCAGATCAACCACAAGACCTACGAGGGCAAGTGGAAGATCGTCTTCGCGTGGCCGAAGGACTTCACCTTCGTGTGCCCCACCGAGATCGCCGCCTTCGGCAAGCTGAACGAGGAGTTCGCCGACCGCGACGCCCAGGTCCTCGGCTTCTCCGGTGACTCCGAGTTCGTGCACCACGCCTGGCGCAAGGACCACCCGGACCTGACCGACCTGCCCTTCCCGATGCTGGCCGACTCGAAGCACGAGCTCATGCGTGACCTCGGCATCGAGGGCGAGGACGGCTTCGCGCAGCGCGCCGTCTTCATCGTCGACCAGAACAACGAGATCCAGTTCACGATGGTGACCGCCGGTTCCGTGGGCCGTAACCCCAAGGAGGTCCTGCGGGTCCTCGACGCCCTCCAGACCGACGAGCTGTGCCCGTGCAACTGGACCAAGGGCGAGAACACCCTCGACCCGGTCGCGCTCCTCTCGGGCGAGTGAGCTGATACCGACATGGCTCTCGACGAACTGAAGTCCGCCATACCGGATTTCGCCAAGGACCTGAAGCTGAACCTCGGCTCGGTCATCGGCAACAGCGACCTCCCGCAGCAGCAGCTGTGGGGCACCGTGCTGGCCTGCGCGATCGCCTCGCGTTCGCCGAAGGTGCTGCGCGAGCTGGAGCCCGAGGCGAAGGCCAACCTCTCCGCCGAGGCGTACACCGCGGCGAAGTCGGCGGCCGCGATCATGGCGATGAACAACGTCTTCTACCGGACCCGGCACCTGCTGTCGGACCCGGAGTACGGCACGCTCCGCGCGGGCCTGCGGATGAACGTCATCGGCAACCCGGGCGTGGAGAAGGTCGACTTCGAGCTGTGGTCGCTCGCCGTCTCCGCGATCAACGGCTGCGGCCAGTGCCTGGACTCCCACGAGCAGGTGCTGCGCAAGGCCGGCGTGGACCGTGAGACCATTCAGGAAGCCGTCAAGGTCGCTTCGGTGATCCAGGCGGTCGGTGTGACCCTCGACGCCGAGGCCGTACTCGCCGAGTAGTGACACCGCACCACCCCTGATACGAGAAGGGCCCCGAGGACGACCGACCGTCCCCGGGGCTCTTCTTTTCGTGTCCCTACTCCTGCGGAGGCTTGTTCTCCCTCGCGGGTTCGCCCGGCGGTTCCTGCGGACCCGGGGGCGCGGGCGCCGCGTGCGCCGGGCTCATCGACAGGGCGGTGGCCCCGTGGTGGCCGCCCCGCTCGCCCGGTTCCCCGTACGAGCGCAGATAGCCGACCACCGTGTTGATCACGGCGACCAGCGGTACGGCGACCACCGCGCCGCCGATGCCCGCGACCAGACCGCCGGTCGCCACCGCGAGGACCACCGCGAGCGGATGCACCCGGACGGCGCGGCCGAGGATGAACGGCTGCAGGATGTGGCCCTCGATCTGCTGCACCGCCAGGACCACCACCAGCGCCCACAGCGCGGTCCACACTCCCTCGGTGACCAGCGCGACGACCACCGCGAGCGCCCCGGAGACCACGGCGCCGACGAGCGGGATGAAGGCGAACAGGAAGATGAAGACGGCCAGCGGCACCGCGAGCGGCACGTTGAGGACGTAGAGGCCGAACCCGATGAAGATGGCGTCGATCAGGGCGACCAGCACCGTGCCGCGCACATACGCGGTCAGGGTGCGCCAGGCGCGCGGCCCGGCGCCGGCGACCCCGGGGCGGGCCGCGGCGGGCACCAGCCTGAGCGACCACTCCCAGATGCGCCGGCCGTCGTAGAGCAGGAACAGCGTGGAGAACATCGCCAGCAGCAGTCCGGTGAGGAACTCCACCATCACGGTGACGCCCTGGAGCCCTGCGGAGGTGATCTCCTCGGTGTTGGTGCCGATGGTGTCGTTGAGGTTCTTGGCGAGGTCGTTGATCTGCGACTCGGTGACGTGGAAGGGGCTGTCGAGCGCCCAGCGCTTCAACTCGTCGATGCCGTCGCGGACCCGGTCGGAGAGCGTGTCGAGGTTCTCCATCACCTGCCACACCACGAACCAGCCGACCAGTCCGATGACGACGAACCCGAGGACGGCGGTCACGGCGGTGGCGAGCCCGTGGGGCAGTCCGAACCGCCTGAGCCGGACCACGGTCGGCTGGAGCATCGCGGTGACGAGCAGCGCGGCGGCGAAGGCCAGCACCACCAGCTGGACCGCGCTGATCACCCGCATCAGCACCCAGAGCGTCCCCGCGAGGACGAGGAGGCGCCAGCCGGCCTCGGCGGCGACCCGCATCCCCCACGGGATCGCCGCCACCGGATCCGGCTTGGCGGCGACCGAGGGGGCGTACGAGGGCGGCGCGGGCACCTGCCCGGCGTCGTCGTCCTCCGGGACGGCGGGGGTCCCGCGCGCCACGAGGGGGTCCTCGTCGTCGGCGGCGGCTCGCGCCCGCCGCTCGTCCAGTCGCGCACCCAGCTCCGTCAGTTCGGACCCGAAGCGGCCCAGCCAGCCCGGTAGTTTCGACATGCTTGCTTTCCTTCCCCCATCTTCGCCACCCAGCGCTCCGCGGCCTCTCGCCACGCTCCCCCGCCCCGCCAGAAGGCGACCGTACACGCGCGAGGCCCCCCACCGTCTGGACGGTGGGGGGCCTCGCGAGGTTGAGAGGGCGGCCCGTGGACTTCGCCCGCTCCCTCTAATACCAGTTGTTGGCCTGCCAGAAGGACCAGGCGCCGCACGGGCTGCCGTAACGGCCGTCCATGTAGCTGAGGCCCCACTTGATCTGGGTGGCCGGGTTGGTCTGCCAGTCGGCGCCGGCGGACGACATCTTGTGGCCCGGGAGCGCCTGCATGAGTCCGTACGCCCCGGAGGACGGGTTGGTCGCGCGGTAGTTCCAGGTCGACTCGTGGTTCACGATGTTGCTGAAGCACTGGAACTGGTCGGCGGGGACCATCTGACGGGCCATTGCCTTGACGTCGGCCACGCTGTAGGAGCCCTGCGCGGAGAACGAGGCGGCGTCGCGGACGGAAGAACGGCTGGCGCGCTCGGCGTCTTCCTTCTCCTTCGCCTTCTTCTTCTCCGCCGCACGCTCGGCCTCTAGCCGGTCCTCGGCCGCCTGCTTCTTGGACTTGGCGTCCTTGGCGGCCTGGATGCGGGCCGATTCCTCGGCCGACTTCTTCGCGGCGGCGTCGGCGGCGGAGGCCTGGGCATCGGCCTGCTGCGTCAGCGAAGCGGTCTGGACCTGGGCCTGCTGGCCCGCGGGGAGGTCTGCGAGCAGCGTGGTGTCGGCTGCGGCCGCCTCGAAGTTGTTGTTGTCGTCGGCGGCAGGTGTGCCGCCCGCAGCAACGCCTACGACGGCGCCAACGGTGGTGACCGCGGTGGCGGATGCCACGGCGAACCCCCGGACCGAGATCCGGCTCACATGGTGTCCTTCCAGCATCGCCCGCTTAGGTGACCTCGCGGGCGCGTTCGTGCCCCTGACACTGGCCTCCCTACTGCGTGGGTCACGGGAGGCGCGGGCCCGATGGGCAACCCCGGTGAGGGGGCTGCCGCGTGGTGCTCGCGGGCGGCATACGGGCGTCTCGTGTTGAGTTGTGTGGTGCGTGGCGCCTCTGGAGGTGCCCAAGTGCCGTATGCGGGGCCTGACGGAAGCAAGACTCTGCCGGACGGGAGCGCCGGGAGGCAATTCTGTCTCGCGTGGGAAAGGTCACACCCCGTTCGGCCCTCCCGTTTTCCGGAAATGACGGCGCAGCACAATGCCGCCCGGCTAAGCTCCTTGGCTCGCCGGGCGGCATCAAAGGGACATGCGTGTCAGATGTGGCCTTCCTCCAGCATTTCGGTCACCAGCGCCGCGATCTGCGAGCGCTCCGACCGCGTGAGCGTGACGTGGGCGAACAGCGGATGACCCTTCAGCTTCTCGACGACGGCGACGACTCCGTCGTACCGGCCGACCCGGAGGTTGTCCCGCTGGGCCACGTCGTGGGTGAGCACGACACGCGAGTTCGCCCCGATGCGGGACAACACGGTCAGCAGGACGTTCCGTTCGAGCGACTGCGCCTCGTCGACGATCACGAACGCGTCGTGCAGGGACCGGCCGCGGATGTGGGTGAGCGGCAGGACCTCCAGCATCCCGCGCCCGAGCACCTCCTCGATGACCTCGCGCCCGGCGACCGCCGAGAGCGTGTCGAAGACCGCCTGCGCCCAGGGGCTCATCTTCTCGGCCTCGCTGCCGGGGAGATAGCCGAGCTCCTGTCCGCCCACCGCGTACAGCGGGCGGAAGACCATCACCTTCTTGTGCTGTTGGCGCTCCAGCACCGCCTCCAGGCCCGCGCACAGGGCCAGCGCCGACTTGCCGGTGCCGGCCCGGCCGCCCAGCGACACGATGCCGACGTCGGCGTCGAGGAGGAGGTCGAGGGCGATCCGCTGCTCCGCGCTGCGCCCGTGGATACCGAAGGCCTCCCGGTCGCCCCGCACGAGTCGTACGTTGCCCTCGGCCGTCACCCGGCCGAGCGCCTTGCCGCGCTCGGACTGGAGGACCAGGCCGGTGTGCACGGGCAGTTCGGCGGCCTCGGGGACGTACAGCGTCTCCTCACTGAACAGCAGGTCGATCTGTTCCCCGGCGAGGGACAGTTCGCTCATGCCGGTCCAGCCGGAGTCCGTGATGGCGAGCTCCGCGCGGTACTCCTCGGCGAGGAGGCCGACGGAGGAGGCCTTGATGCGGAGCGGCAGGTCCTTGGAGACGACCGTGACGTCATATCCCTCGGCCTGGAGATTGCGTGCGACCGCGAGGATCCGTGAGTCGTTGTCCCCCAACCGGTAGCCGGCGGGCAGGACGCCGGGATCGGAGTGGTTGAGCTCGACGCGGAGCGTCCCGCCCAGGTCCCCGAGCGGGATCGGGGCGTCCAGCCGGCCGTACCGGACCCGGAAGTCGTCCAGCAGGCGCAGGGCCTGCCGGGCGAAGTACCCGAGCTCGGGGTGATGCCGTTTGGCCTCCAGTTCCGTGACCACCACGATCGGGAGCACGACTTCGTGCTCGTCGAAGCGGGCCATGGCACCGGGATCGGCCAGCAGGACGCTGGTGTCGAGAACGTATGTGCGCCGGTCGGGCATGCGGCGCTTGCTGCTGGTCACCACGGAAGGACGTACCCCCTCGGACGAGGTCGGGGAGTGCGACGGACGGTCGCGGAGCTTCCCGAAGGGAGAGGACGGACCGGGATCGGGCCCCTGTGCGCGGGCCGGACCGCGGCCACCGCGTCGGCCGCAGACTGTCTACGGTCCTTCGTGTGCAAAGGGCCTCCCGGGCGAGCGGCCTTGGCACCGCTCACTTGGACGCGACATCCGCCTGGTTGATGACCGGACGTCGACCTGACAGGGGTATTCCCTTTTCGCGGCGAAGCCATGCCGCCGCATATGACACGGTGTGGAGAAGTCCCGGTGGACGCGCGATGACCCCCGTACATACGCGATGGCTCCCCTATATAGGGGAGCCATCGACGGACGCGCGGGCGGGAGGGGTGCTCAGGACGCCTCAGGCCCCGTAGCGGCGGTGGCGGGCGGCGTAGTCGCGCAGCGCCCGGAGGAAGTCGACCTTGCGGAAGGCCGGCCAGAACACCTCGCAGAAGTAGTACTCCGAGTGGGCGCTCTGCCAGAGCATGAAGCCCGAGAGGCGCTGCTCGCCGCTCGTCCGGATCACCAGGTCGGGGTCGGGCTGCCCCCGGGTGTAGAGGTGCTCGGAGATCAGGTCGGTGGAGACGACCTCGGCCAGCTCCTCGAAGGTCGTGCCCTTCTCCGAGTGCTCCAGGAGCAGGGAGCGCACCGCGTCCGCGATCTCCTGGCGACCGCCGTAGCCGACGGCGACATTGACGATGATTCCGTCGATGTCGGACGTCGCCTCCTGTGCCTCCTTGAGCACCGACTGCGTCTCCGGCGGAAGCAGGTCGAGTGTGCCGACGTGGTGAACGCGCCAGCGCCCGTCCGCGGCGAGGTTGCGTACGGTGTTCTCGATGATGCCGAGCAGCGGCTTCAGCTCGTGCTCGGGCCGGTCGAAGTTGTCCGTGGACAGCATCCAGAGGGTGACGACCTCGACCTCGGTCTCGCTGCACCAGCCGAGCAGCTCGGAGATCTTGTCCGCACCGGCCTGGTGGCCCTGCACGGCCGATCCGCCGGACGCCTTGGCCCAGCGTCGGTTGCCGTCGAGGATGACCCCGATGTGCTTCGGCACCTGGTCGTGGTCCAGGCGGCCCCCCACCCGGCGCGCGTAGAGCCTGTACACCAGGTCGCGGAAGTTCACTGCGTTCACCCTCTCGGTTCCGTACGGGCCCGGGGCCCGCCCTCCCCGTCGCCGGGGGTCCGGGGGCCGTCCCCCGCAGGGGATCGCCGCGCGGTCTGCGCCGCCCGCACGATCCCTCGGCGGTCCGCGCCCCTACCACTGGCACGGCCGCGCGGGCCTTCGCCGCGCCGCACATCGGCATTCCCCGAAGCCGCCACATTACTGCGATCGGGTCACGGGGGCCCAACCCGGTCTGTCACAACTCCGTGATAAGGAATGAAACGTGACTGATTACCTCTCCCCCGACCTGTACTACCGCGCCGCCGGTTCGCGCTACGACTCCATGGAGTACCGCCGGACCGGGCGCAGCGGCCTCAAGCTGCCCGCCCTCTCGCTGGGCCTGTGGCACAACTTCGGCGACGACCGGGCCCTGGACTCCCAGCGGGCGATCCTGCGCCGCGCCTTCGATCTCGGGGTCACCCATTTCGACCTGGCCAACAACTACGGCCCGCCGCCCGGCTCGGCCGAGCTGAACTTCGGCAAGCTCTTCGCCCAGGATTTCGCCCCGTACCGCGACGAGCTGGTCATTTCCACCAAGGCCGGTTATCTGATGCACCCCGGCCCGTACGGCGAGTGGGGCTCCCGGAAGTACCTGCTGTCCTCGCTCGACGCCTCCCTGAAGCGGATGGGCCTCGACTACGTCGACGTCTTCTACTCGCACCGCTTCGACCCGCACACCCCGCTGGAGGAGACGATGGGCGCCCTGGCGTCCGCCGTGCGGCAGGGCAAGGCGCTGTACGTGGGCGTCTCCTCGTACACCGCGGAGCAGACCGCCGAGGCGGCCGGGCTGCTCAAGGAGATGGGGGTGCCCGCGCTGATCCACCAGCCGTCCTACTCCATGATCAACCGCTGGATCGAGGACGACGGGCTGCTCGACACCCTGGAGGCGGCCGGGATGGGCTGCATCTCCTTCGTGCCGCTCGCCCAGGGCCTGCTCACCAACAAGTACCTGAAGGGCATTCCGGAGGGCTCGCGCGCCACCCAGGGCAAGTCCCTCGACCCGGGTCTGCTCTCCGACGAGGTGGTCCGCCGGCTCAACGGCCTCAACGACATCGCGCGCGGCCGCGGCCAGTCGCTCGCCCAGCTCGCCATCGCGTGGGTGCTGCGCGACAGCCGGATGACCTCGGCGCTGATCGGCGCGTCGAGCGTGAAGCAGTTGGAGGAGAACGTGGCGGCCCTCGCCGGCCCGGCGCTGACCGCCGACGAGCTGAAGGAGATCGACGCCTTCGCGGTGGACACGGCGGGCACGAACATCTGGGCCGGTCGCAGCTGACGTCGGCTCAACGGGGCCTGCGCGCCGGGAAGAACGGGAGCGCCCCGGGGCCGCGCGGCGGTGCCACCGTCGGCCCGCAAAAAACGGGCCGGTCCGTGGGGGGGGATACGGACCGGCCCGAGGGGGGGTTTCCACCATAACCCTTCGTAAGTAGTGTCGCGTGCCGCGCCACTCCACCATTACTCTCCGGATGCGCGGGACTGCGCTCCGGGCAGGCCGACGGACGCCCTCCGGGCACCGGAGCCGCCCGGCACGCCCCCGGGGTCGGCCTCGGGGTCGGCCTCGGTGTCGAGGGGGTGCGGTACGGCGTCGGCTTGACGCCGTACGTGGCAGAGGACGGAACCTGACCTTTGAGGGTTCTAGGTTCGAGGCATGACGACGCGAACCCGTGCGACTGCGACCGTGAGCTGGACCGGGGCGAACGCCCGGAGGCTGGCCCGCCAGCACCTCCACCCGGACGCCGCCGCCACCGCGTCGCCCGGCGCCACCACCCCCGGCGCGGCGGTGGCCTCGATGCTCGGCGCGCACGCCCAGGTGCTGTCGGCGGCCGAGCTGTCCGTGGGGCTGCGCGGGGACGGGCTGACCCGCACGGACGTCCGTACGGCCCTGTGGACCGACCGGACCCTGGTCAAGACGTTCGGACCGCGCGGCACGGTCCACCTGCTGCCCGCAGCGGACCTGCCGCTGTGGACCGGGGCCCTGTCCGCCGTGCCGGCGGGCAAGAACCCCTTCTCCAAGGACGCCCGGATGACCCCGGACCAGGTGGAGGCGGTCGTCGCGGCCGTCGCGGAGGCGCTGACCGGGGCGGAGCTCACCATCGACGAGCTCTCCGAGGAGGTCGTCGCGCGGACCGGGCCGTGGGCCGGGGACCTGGTGATGCCCGGATTCCGGACGATGTGGCCGCGCTGGCGGCAGGTCCTGCACCTGGCCGGCCATCGCGGCGCCCTCGTCTACGCCCCGAACCGGGGGCGGAAGGCGACGTACACCAACCCCGGGTGCACCCCACTGCCCGGCCCCGGGGCGCCAGCCGCGCTGATCGAGCGGTATCTGCACGCGTACGGGCCGGCCACCTCCGCCCACTTCGCCCGCTGGCTCGCCGCGCCGAAGCCCTGGGCGGCCGACCGGTTCGCCGCGCTGGCGGCGGCGGGGGCCATCGAGGAGGTCGCCTTCGCGGACGCGGGCCCGGCGTGGGTGGTCGCGGGCGACACGGACTTCCCGGCGTCGCCGGTGCGCGGCGTGCGCCTGCTTCCGTACTTCGACGCGTTCACCATCGCCTCCCAGCCCCGTGAGCGGCTGTTCCCGGGGGCGGCGTACGAGCGGGCTCTCGCGGGCGGACAGGCGGGGAACTTCCCGGTGCTGCTGGTGGACGGCACGGTGGCCGGCGTCTGGCACCTGCGCCGCTCGGGCCGCCGGATCACGGTGACGGTGGAGCCGCTGGAGCCCCTGCCGCCGGCCGGGCTGCGCGCGCTGGAGGAGCAGGTGGAGCGGGTCGCCGCGATCATGGAGGGGACGGCGGAACTGACGGTCGGCCCGGTGACGGTGGGGCCGCACGCGTAGGCGCCGGGGGCTGGGCCGGGGGCCACTCGGGGTGTACGGGGGTGCATGGCGCGGGCGGGGCCAGGACGCGGCTCGCGGGTCAGGGGTGGAGCTCCTGGGGGCGGGACGAGGGATCGCGGGTCAGGGGCGGAGGTCGAAGCGGATGGCCATCGTGTCCCCGGCGACCACCACGAAGTCCCCTTCCTCGCACCGGATGACGGCCTGGAGCACCTCCCCGCCGGCGTCCCTCGTCTCCTGAGTGCCCACGACCGTCCACGCTCCCCCGGGTGGCACCGGCGGGAGGAGGGCGGGCGGGGTGTGCTGCCACCGGCTCGCCGGTACGCACCAGTCGGGCAGCCTCGGCCAGGCGCCCGGGGTGACGTGCAGCGTCCGGTCTGAGGCGCAGGTCAGCAGGATGGACTGGCCGTCCGAGAGGACGAACTCGACGGCCTCCGGCTCGCCCGCCCGACCCTCGGGCCGGTAGTAGACCCCGAGGACCGCGGTGATCCTTGCCCCCGTGAGCCAGTCGGCGTTGCCGTGCCGCGCGCGCCCGGCAGGCGCCGCGCAGTCTTCCCTCTCCAGGGTCATGGCCGCCCCCCTCCCTCTCTGTGCCCTTCGCTGTGCGTGCGTCCCGTCGAGTAGGACGGCCGCCCGCACGTTCCCGTTGCCTCGGGGGCAAGGCTGAACTGGCGTACGGGGGAGGCTGGTTGACCGGCGGACGGGCCCCCGCCGCCGTCACCGGGGCTTGCGGGCCTCGATCAGGAAGCGGGCGGTGCGGGCGCGGAACGGTCCTTCCGCCTCGATCTGCCGGTGCAGTGCGGCCAGTTGGGGCCGGTACCGCTCGACGGTGAAGCCGGGGACCATCCAGATCACCTTGCGCAGGAAGTAGACCACCGCGCCGATGTCGTGGAACTCGGTGCGCAGGGTCTCGGAACGCAGGTCGTCCACGTCGAGTCCGGCCGCCGTCGCGGCGGCCCGCGCGTCCTCCGGGTGCCGGCCGCGGCGGACCTCGGGCGGCTGGGGGCCGAGGAAGTACTCGACGAGTTCGAAGACGCTGGCCGGGCCGACCTGCTGCGAGAAGTACGTGCCGCCGGGTGCGAGGACCCGCGCGATCTCCTCCCACCACGTGGTGACCGGGTGGCGGCTGACCACGAGGTCGAAGGCGGCGTCCCCGAAGGGCAGCGGCGGCTCGTCCGCGTCGGCGACGACGACCGCCCCGAGCGGGTGCAGGAGGGCGGTGGCGCGGGCGATGTTGGGCGGCCAGGCCTCCGTGGCCACGGTGACCGGAGGGAGCTTCGGCGCGGCGGCCAGGACCTCGCCGCCCCCGGTCTGGAGGTCGAGAGCGGCGTGGGCCCGGCCGAGGCGGTCGGCCATCGCGTGGGCGTACCCCCAGGAGGGACGCTCCTCGGTGGCCCGGCCCTCCAGCCAGGAGAAGTCCCAGCCGTCGACGGACACGGTGTCGGCCTCGGCGACGAGGGCCTCGAACCGGTCGCGGGAGGCCGCGGAGTCGAAGGGGAGGGGGGCGGGGGCAGGAGCGGGGGCGGGGGCAGGGCCGGGGGCGGCTTCGGATGGTTCGGACATACGGGAATCGTGTCAGGCTGACCCGGAGCACGCGAACGGATTCCGCGCCCGTGCGGACGCCCGCACGAGGGGCCCCGGTCTCACCCGGCCAGAGCCCCCAGCAGCAGACCGGTCAGCGCCCCTCCGAGCATGAACGGGCCGAACGGGATGCCGGTCCTTCGCCCCGCCCTGCGCAGGAGCACCAGCGCGAGTCCGTACGCCGCCCCGAACAGGAACCCGGCGAACCCGCCCACGAACAGCACGGTCCAGCCGTACCAGCCGAGGGCCACGCCCAGGGCGAGGGCGAGCTTCACATCCCCGAAGCCCATGCCGTTCGGGTTGATCAGGAAGAGCAGGAAGTAGAAGCCGCCGAGGGCCAGGCCGCCCAGCAGTCCGGAGGTCCAGGACCCTGCGTGCCCGGGAAGCAGCGCGGCGCCGCCGAGCAGCAGGACGGCCGCCGCGGCCAGGGGCAGGGTGAGCGGGTCGGGCAGCCGGTGGACCCGCCGGTCGACGACGGCGAGGAGCACGGCGACGGGGGTCAGTGCCAGCCATCCGACGAGTTCGGGCCTGGCCCCGGTGGCGGCGGCGAGCGCGACACAGGCGGCCACGGTGATCAGGGGGGCGAGGGCCCCGGGGGCGTAAGCGGCGGACGGGGCGGGGGCGGGGGCTCCGGTGTCGCGTCCAGCCTCGGCGGAAGCGGGAGGCCCCGTGTCGCACCCCGCCTCGGCGGAGCCGGGAGGCCCCGTGTCGCACCCCGCCTCGGCGGAGCCGGGAGGCCCCGTGTCGCACCCCGCCTCGGCGGAGGCCGCGCCGGACCCGGCGCCCGGCCGACCGACGCCGGGCAGGCCGGTCCCGGCGTCCGTGCCGGTGCGGGCCCCGGGCGCGGCCGGCGTTCCCGGGGCGGCGACGCAGGGCGCGCACCGGGCCGGTCCCAGCCAGCCGCGGACCGGGCCGGTGAGCGGATGCCCCGCGGGGCACGCCGTACGCCAGGGCTCCTCCGGCTCGACGGCGAACCGGTACGCGGCGCGCGGGATCAGCAGTCCGGTGACGGCACCCCAGACCGCGGCGAGGGAGAGCAGTACGGCGTCCACGAAACGACCCTAATGGGCCGTGAGAAAAGGGGTCTTGGGCCCGGGGGCCCAAGCGCGGCCGTATCGGCCCCGGACGGGTCCGCCGCGGGCTACGGTCGGTGCCCATGAGGACATGGCGCGATGGCGACGGGACGCTCACGGCCGGCACGGGCTCCGGGGCCCGGGAGGTGCCGCTGCGGATAGCGGCCTCGTACCGGGCCCGTAGCAAAGGGCTGCTCGGACGGGACGGGATCGAAGGGGCGATGATGCTCACCCCGTGCGGGAGTGTGCACACCTTCCGGATGCGGTTCCCCATCGATGTGGCGTACCTGGACCGGAAGTTCACGGTCCTGGCCGTCCGCACGATGAAGCCCGGCCGCCTCGGGCTGCCCCGGCTCCGGGCGCGGCACGTGGTGGAGGCGGAGGCCGGGGCGATGGAGCGGTGGGGGGTACGGCCGGGCGTACGGGTGGAGCCGAGAGCGACGGTCCGCGCCTCCGGGGCACCCAAGGCGTCAGGGGCGTCGGGTTCCGGAGCCTGAGAACGCGGCGAGGCCGCCGGGACTGGGCTACGGCGGGCCCGCGCCCAGCAGGGTCCAGGCCCCGTAGGCGGCGGACGCGCAGGCCAGGACGGCAAGGACGGCGGCCGTACGCCCGGTCGTGCGCAGCCGCAGCAGGGCGACGGCGGGCGGCAGCAGCAAGGGGAACGCGGGCATCATCAGGCGCGGCCGGGATCCGAAGTACCCGGCGCCGATCAGCGAGATGACGACGATCGTGAGGGCGTAGACGAGCACCGGGAGCGGCTGCCGCTGCCGTACGCACAGCACCACCAGCCACCCCAGGAGCCCGAGCGCCGCGCAGAGGCCGAGGGCGGCGGGCCACGGGAGGCCGGCGATGAAGGCGGCGAGCGCGCGACCGCCGTCGATGTTGTTGCCCCACTGCGCCTGGACGTCGAAGTAGGCGAACGGGCTGCCCTCGCGGACGGCCACGAACACCACGTACGCCAGCCAGCCCAGCGGTGCGAGCGCCACGCCCGCGACCATCCGGGCGTTGCGGCGCAGCACCGGGCCGGCGCGGCGCTCTTCGCGGTACTCCCGTACGAGGGTGACGGCCGCGGTGATCGCCAGGGCCGCGATGAGCGCCGCCGCCGTGGGCCGGGTGAGCCCCGCCAGGACGCAGAGCGCGCCCGCCACGATCCAACGGCCCCTGAGGACGGCGTACAGCGCCCAGGCGGCGAGCGCGGTGAACAGGGTCTCGGTGTACGCCATCGACTGGACGAACGCCGTCGGGTACACCCCCCACAGGGCGGCCAGCACCACGCCCGTACGCCGTCCGCGCAGCTGGGCGCCGACGGCGAAGATGCCCCAGGCGGCGAGCAGCCCGGCCGTCCAGGCGACCAGGAGTCCGGCGCCGCCGAGGGTGAGCGGGGTCACCTCGGAGAGGGAGCGTTCCAGGGCCGGGAGCAGGGGGAAGAACGCCAGGTCGGAGTGGACGGAGCCGTCCGGGAGGGTCACGGTGTAGCGGTAGCCGTTCTCGGCGATGCGCTGGTACCAGACGGAGTCCCAGCGTCCGCTGAGCGGCCCCAGGGGATCCTTCCCGGCGGCCGACGCGGCTGCCCAGAAGGCCAGGAGCCCCAGGGCCCGGGCGCCGGCGTAGACCGCGAGCGCGGGCGCGGCGGCCCGGAGCGCGGCGGCGGCCCGGGAGCCGGGGGCGCGGGGGCCCGGGGCCGGACCGGCGGGCGGCCGGGCGCGGAGCTGGTGATCGGACATACGGCCGATTATGACGTCGGCGGCGGGCATCCCTCCGCACCGGGGGCCGGGGTGCGGGTCGTGTCCGGGAGGTGTCCGGGGGTTCGCGGCGGCCCGGCTCAGACGCCGAGCACCTCGTTCCCGTACACCTTCCACGGTGACATCTCCACCCCGTCCATGACGGCCAGCTGCGGGTGGCGGGCGGCCGTCTCGTCCCGTACGGCGACGGCGTCCGGCCAGGAGTGGAGGTGCGCGTCGCCCTCGATGACGACGCCGTCCCAGTCGGTGGCGGCCGTCGCCCCGCTCCGGTCGACGACGAAGCCGATACAGAGCACGGAGGCCCGTCCGACGGTCCGCCGGATGGCGCTCACCGCGTGTTCCCGCTGCGGCTCGGGCAGCTCCCCCACGGAGAACTCCAGGGCGACGACGCCGGCCCGGGCCTGCCGGATGCGTACCAGGAGGTCGAGGCCCCCGTCGGTCCACAACCGGAACCCCACCTCGCGGAGCCGCTGGAGTCCGGCGATGGACAGCAGCTGCTCCCGGGTGACGGGCGAACGGGCGTCCAGGGACGCGGAGTCGAGGCTGACGAGCACGGTGCGGCCCGACACCGGGTGCGTCGGGCGGAGCCCTTCGGCCTCCAGGTCGCCCAGCAGGGTCCGGGCGTCCAGCCGGGTCCAGCCCAGGTGGTACGAGTAGAAGAATCCGGCATCCATCGACGCCCACCCCCATCGCGGTTCTTCGCGGCGTCGTGGTCGGCGACCACCGGCACATCCGAGGGTACTGAGGCGCGGCCGGTGCGGCGTGGGCCCACGGGCCCACGGGCGGCCCCAAGCGGCGCGGTCGGCGCGCCTCGGCACAACACAGCTGACCCACCGCGCACTTGGGCCCGGGTTGGGGGCCGGGGGCCCGAGCCGGGGCCGCTTCTCGGCCGTACGCTCCCAGCCGTCGGGCAACACGCGCGGGGTCGAGGAGAGGTGAACCGTGAGCGGTGACGGAGGCCGGGGGGACCGGAGCGCGGGCCGCACACCGTCGGGACGCCACGACATCGCGGGGTACGGCACCCCATGCCACGCCCGCCGGGGCAGCCGCTTCTTCGCGTTGACCCGGAGCTGGGTGACCGGCGGCCTCGTCCATCTCGCCCTCGGGTTCGTCATGCGCCGGGTCCTCCTCGATCTGCTGGGCACCGAGGAGCGCCTGGAGACCTTCGGCTGGCGGCTGGCCCTGCTCCATCTGCCCGCCCTCGTCCTGACGCTCCTCACGGTCCTGGCCTCGGCCCGGATTCTGCCCGAGGAGTACCGCGAGTCCTCCGGCGTCCTGTACCTGCTCGCCGCCCTCGCCGTACCGCTGGCCGGGCTGCTGTACGGCTTCGCCGTCGCCGGGGACGTCGTCGGCATCGAGGCCGTCCTCATGCCCGGCGTCTCGCTGGCGGCCGGTGCGGCATCGGGGGTGGCCGTGGACCGGCTCCTGGAGGAGCGCGCCACCCGAAGCCCGGAGCCGCCCCGGTACACGTACGACTGGCGGGACTGCGGCGCGACCGCGGTGGAGTACCTGGGCCGCGTCGCCCTCGTCGCCCTGCTCATCGGCGCGATGGCGATGGCCGGGGCCGGCGGAGAGATCGGGGAGCGCCTGCGGTGCGCGATCAGCTCGCCGGCCGGTGGCGGCGGCCCGTGCTCGATCGGCGGCCAGGACCCCGAGGCGAAGCCGACTTGGTGACGCACTCGGTCGTCTTCGGCAAGGGCCCGGACGCGGACACGGAGGCCAAGCGGGGCGTCGCCGAACAGGGAGGCCAAGCAGGGCGTGGCCGCACAGGGCGTGGCCGAACAGGGGATGGACGGCTCCCAGAACGGCACAGCCCCGTTCGCGTACCTCTTCGGGGTCCTGGTCGCGGGCGTTGGGCAGCGAAGGGCGCTCCGCTCGTGGGGCGTCCGAACGCGGCGAAGGGCGCGGTCGACGCGGAGGACCTGGACGCGCTCGTGGCATCGATCACGGTCAAGTAGGGGATGTGACGCGGGCCTTGTGGTGTTGTTCGGACCGCCGCCCACCTTGGAGGAGACCCTCACCATGGCAGACCTGACGATCGACGCCGTCGTGTTCGACGTACTCGGCACGCTCGTCGACGAACCCGCCGGACTCCGCACCGGCATCCGCGCGCTCGTCGACGAACCCGCCGGACTCCGCACCGGCGTCCGCGCGCCCGCCCCGTCCCCCGGGGCCCCCGGGACCCCCGGCATCCCCGGCAGCCAGGACGCCCCGGAGCCGCCGAACAGCCCGGGCGCCGCCGGAACCGAGCGGCTCCTGCTGCTGTGGCAGCGGCACATCGAGCGCGAGCAGCGCCGCGTCCTCGACGGCGACCGGCCCTACCTGCCCAGCGATCTCCTCGACCGGGAGGCCGCCGGGCTCGTCGCGGAGGCCGCCGGGGTCGAGGATCCGGCTGCGGTGGAGACCCTCGCCCGGTCGGCCCGCCGCCTCCCGCCATGGCCCGACACCGTGGCGGGGCTCGCCCGGATCGGCGGGCGCTTCCCGCTGATCGGCCTCTCCAACGCGAGCCGGACGGCGCTGCTGGAGCTGAACGCCCACGCGGGACTGCGCTGGCACCAGGCGCTGTCCGCCGAGGACGCCCGCGCCTACAAGCCGGACCCGGCGGTCTACCGGCTGGCCGTCACCGGCTCCGGGGCGCCGCCGGAGCGCCTGTTGATGGTCGCCGCCCACGCCTGGGACCTGCGCGGCGCGCAGGCGCTGGGCCTGCGCACGGCCTATGTGGCCCGCCCGGTCGGCGACCCGCCCTCCTCCTCGGACCGGTTCGACCTGTACGCGGAGGGGCTGGCGGATCTGGCGGAGCAGCTCGGGGTGGACTAGGGGGTGGCCGAAGCCCCAAGCCGCTATCGCTCGCTTCCCCTTCCGCTTCCCCTCCCGCTTCTCAGGGCAGCAGCGGGCAGGTGAGGGGGAGGACGCGTTCGGTCAGCTGACCGGTGAGCACGGTGTCGGCGCAGGTGCGGGTGCGGGTGTCCGCGTCTGTGCCGGTGCCGGTGTCCGTGTCGGTGTCGGTGTCCGTGTCGGTGTCCGTGTCCGTGTCGGTGTCCGTGTCGGTGTCCGTGTCGGTGTCCGTGTCGGTGTCCGTGTCGGTGTCCGTGTCGGTGTCCGTGTCGGTGTCCGTGTCGGTGGGGACCGCCTCCGTCAGCCAGTCCGCCGCGATCAGGCGGTCCACCACCTCACGGAGGTCGCCGGGGGCGATGGCGCACCAGGAGGAGAGGGCTTCCACGTCGAGACCCTCGCCCTCGGGCCCCAGTCGTCCATCGGCTGTGACGCCGGTGGCCAGGGCCAGGGCGAGCAGGCGGGCGTCGGCCGTCGTCTTGGCCTTGCGGAGCTTCTTGTCGCCGACGACTCGCTGGGCCCAGCCGCTGAGCTTGGGGCGCATCTTCCTGCCGAAGGTGAAGGGGCCCGGGTCGCTCTCGCCAGGCGTCAGGGACGGCACGTCGATACGGGTGGGGTTCTCCGGGCGGGAGGCGATCAACTCCTCGACCGTACCCGCGATTTTCAGCCAGCCGCACTCCAGCAGTTGCTCCACCAGGTGTTCGGGTTCCGTCAGGGGCAGCCCCTTGAGGTCCTGCCCGACGAGGTTGCCGGTACCGGACTGCGCGGTGCGCAGCGTCAGCATCACCACCAGGAGGCGGGCCTCCGGCCCCGGCAGGGGCGCATGGTCGGCAACGTGGGCGAGGACGGCCCGTGCGTGATCCCACTGGGCGGGCGCGGTCAGCAGCCGGGCCACAGCGGGGCCTTCGCCTTCCGGGGCCTCACCGATGCGGTGCAGATGCTGGAGACGGGCGGTGGCGGCGGCCTGTTCGGCTCGCTGGGCGTCGAGGCGAAGTCCGGTGTCGGCGGTGACTTCGGCCCAGGCGCTGAAGGCCTTCGCCTTGCGGGCGTGGAGGTCGGCGAGCATCGCGAGGTCGGGTTCGGCGCGCTGCTGGTAGGCGCGGAAGAGCTCGCCGAGTTCGGTGAGTTCGTCCCGCAGCGCGACGGGCCGCAGGTCGTGCGGGACGGATCGCTGCGCGATCCTCCCCCGCCGGGCACGCTGCCGTGCCGGCCGCGGGGGCCGCGAGGACCTCTCGGGCCGGGGAGCCGGTACCTCGTGCGGGGCGGCTGCCCCGGAAGCCCCGGAAGCGATGTGCGAGAAGTGGGGGCCGACGGCCGACACCGTCGGCGCGGGGACCGTCGAGGGCCGGGAGGCGGAGGCAGGAGCCGTCCGGTCGGGAGCCGGGGCGGTCGCGGCGATCTTCGCGGTGGGATGCGCGGCAGCGCAGCGCGAGCAGCACTCCATCACCTGCCACCAGCGCCCTTCCCGGTCCGTGACGACGGCCAGGACGACCGCGCCGCCACACCTCCAGGGCGTGGGACGCTCACGCGGTCCGGCGGGGCGGATGTGGGTGTGGCATTCCGCGGCCCGGCAGGCACAGTACGCCGACGGGCTGGGGGCCGGGCCCGCGCGCAGGTGGGCCTTGAGGTGATCGACCGCCGCCGTACGGCCGACGGCCGCAGAGGGCAGCACCTGCGCGGCACAGGCCGGGCGGCTGCACGAGACGCGTACGTCCGCCCGACCGCGGCCGACAGGGTCCAGCCGCACCGTCCATGTGCGTCCCGTCACCCGCTCGTTCGTCGCGTGGGCCTCCACACCCATCACACCCTCCTCGACGCCTGTTCGTCCGTGCACCCCGGCACCCCCGCCGACCCCATGCCTCCGCGGCGCGCTGTGTGGCGCATCCCGCCGCGCCTGCCGCCGGTCCTGATCCCGTCCCGGCCGCACGACGGGCCCACCGTGTTCTTGTCCGTACGGGCCCACCGTGTTCTTGTCCGTAGGGGATGCGTTTGATCCACAACGCAAACGACGGTCCGCCGTTCGGGTGACGGGCTCGGAGGGAATATGGCCGGTTTACGGCCCTGACGGGCCCTCGGGCAGGCCGTCCACCGTAATGACGAACGGCCCGGCACGCGATGGTCGTCGCGCGCCGGACCGGGCCGTCTCCCGTGGGGTGCGGAGGAGGTCAGGACCCCGCGCCGCGCGGGAAGGAGACCTCCACGCGGCGGTTCTTCTTGCGGCCCTCTTCGTTGCTGTTGCTGGCGATCGGGTACTGCTCGCCGTAACCCCGGATCTCGTACGTGATCGTGGCGCCGAGCTCCTTCGAGAGGACCCCGTGCACGGCGTCGGCGCGCTGCTTGGACAGGACGTCGCCGTGGGCCGAGGAGCCGAGGTTGTCGGTGAAGCCGAAGACGCGGACCTTGGTCGCGTTCTGCTTCTTGATCTCGGCCGCGATCGCGGCGATACGGGCGTTGGCCGCCGAACCGAGCTTCGCGCTGTCCTTGCCGAAGAGGACTTCGGCCTGGAGCGCGAACTTGATGTCTGCGTTGCTGTCCTCGCGGCGTTCCTCGCCACCGAGGTCCTCCACGACCTGGACGATGTCCAGAACCCGGCCGGGAGCGAGGGTGCCGCCCTCCGGCATCTTCAGGTCCGGGTCGTTCGGGTCGACGGGAACGGGCGGCTCCGACGTCGCCTCCGTCCCGGGCGGGACGCTCGGCCCGTCGTCGGCGTACGAGGGCGAGGCTCCGAGCAGCGTGGTGCCGGCGATCAGCACGGCGACCGCGACGGCCTGCCCCATGCTGCGGGCCCCCCGGGGGCGCTTGGTGGTCTTCATGGCCGCACTCACCCAGAAATCTTCAGCGAGGTGGTGGCGAAGGTCGGGAGAGTGAAGTCGACCTCGGTCGTGCCCTGCGGCGGGGCGGGGAACTGCATGAAGATCGGCGCGGACTTGCCCGGGGCGAGGGATGAGATCGCCGTCGTGCACAGACAGCGGGAGTCCGTGTCGCGGAGCACGTAGTAGCGCTTCTTCCCCACCTTGTCCACGAGGGTCGCACCGGCGACGGAGTTGGGGTTCTTCTGAACGATGCTGGTCTCGGAACCGGCCCAAGCCGACGCGGTCCGTACCTTGTCTCCCTCGTTGGTGATCTCGCCCTGGACTGTGAGGAATCCCCCGGAGTCCCGCTTGGCCTCATTGAAGACCAGGACGAGCCCGCCCTGCCCCCGTGCCTCCGCGAGCTTCACATTTGGGTCGACGGCCGCCCCCGCCGCGGTGTCCTCCTGCTGCGGCTCTCCCTTGTCCTCCGCGGAGGGGCTGGCCGGGGCGGACGGCGCGCTGGAACCCTCGTTGCCGGGCTCCTCGCCTCCGTCGTCACCGCAGCCGGCGAGCGCGAGGGCGAGAGCAGCCGTCACCGAGACAGCTGTCATCGCCCTTCTGGTCGTCGTGATCCGCCGCATGCTCATGGTCCGATTCCTCTACTCGTCGTTCGCTTCGCTGTCACTGGTCGACCAACCGCACGTCGAAGAGCGTTCTGCTCACGCTCTCCCACAGTCCGGGCCGCCCGATCTCGGCCGTCGCGATCTTGATGACATCGCCGCTCAGGCACGTGAAGATGAAAAGCTCCGGCGAGCCGTCACTGTTGGCGTCGACGGCCGTCGGGTTGGGGCAGCGGAACTCGATGAGTGCGGTGGCCTTGGCCTCGGCCTTCTTGTTCTGTGAACCTGGGATCACCGGCGAGTCCACCGATTCGTGCCCCTCGACCTCGACCGTGATCTTGTCGCGCAGGTATCCGGAGGTCGGATAGCAGAGCTCCCTCTTCGCGTCGTTGGCCTCGGCAAGTCGCTGCGCCTCGGCGCAGGGCGGGGCGAAGTCTGCGAGGAGGAAGGCGTCCAGCGCGTTGCCGGGCAGCGAGCCGAGGAATCCGGGCCCGAAGTTGGCGCGTGCCTTCTGGGCGGCGGCCAGCGCGGCGGCGTCCGCCGCGCCCTGGGAACCATTGCGCAAGGCCGAGGCCTTGCCGACAGCGAAGAAGGCGAACGCAAGGAAGAGCAGGCCCGCCACCATCATGATGTAGATGGGGAAGGCCTGCCCTGCGTCGCCGCGTGGACGTGTACGCATCAGCCAGAGACGATGGCGGTCACCAGTCCGTCGATGCGCTGCGAGATGTTGTCTCCGATGTCCGAGGCGGCGACCGCACCGATGATGGCCACGACCACCAGGATGATGCCCAGGTACTCGAACGCCGTCTGTCCCCGGTCCTTCGCCGCGTAGCGCTTCTGGATGCTGCCGACGGCGGTGTTGGCCCAGCCGTTGACGCGGACGACGGTCTTCAGGGTGATGTCCGACATGGTGTTCCCCTCCGGGTTCGGCCGACCGGTTGCCGGCCGACTCGCACGTTCCTGCGGTGCCGCCCTCGATACCGGCTTCCTCCCGGCCGGTGCCGTTGACGACGTGAGAAACATAGGGGGGAACCGGTGCCGTCCCAGAGGGCCCGTGGGCCCATTCCCGGGCCCAAAAGGCTCCTCGGGCCCCCTCGTTGCACGATCGCTCGGTCATGGCTGCCGCCCGGTGTTCCGGGGCGCGGTGCCGAGCCAGTGGGCGATCGCCTCGCTGCGGGTGGTGCTGTGGAGCTTCGTGAAGATGCGGTTGATGTGGTTCTTGACCGTCTTCTCACTGATGAAGCAGGTGGCGGCGATCTGCTGATTGCTCATTCCGGACGCAATCAGGTCCATAACCTCCACCTCCCGCGAACTCAGCTTGTACTGCCGCCTGTTGGGGACAGGTACCGGGCCCCCGGACAGAGAAGACTGTCCCACAGAAGGTTGCAGTTGCGAAAGACTTTCCGAGGTTTCGCGGAGGTGTGGCGCCAGGTGCGCGGGGAGGAGCTCCGGCGTCAGGGCCGATCCGAGCCCCTCCGGCAGGGGGCCCCGGGGCGGAGCCGATCCCAGCCGCATGTGGGCCAGCAGGGCGTCGGCGGCCGTGGCGGTGAAGTTCGCGCGGCCGTCCTTCGTGTCGCGCACCGCACGGACCAGTTGGTCCGCCGTGAACTCTCCGTGCACCAGGTAGCCGCCCGCGCCCAGGCGCAGCGCCTCGTGGACGATTTCACTCTCGCGGCTGTACGTCAGCATCAGCACGGGCGCGAGTCCGACCAGGTGCGGCAGGGCCGAGATGCCGTCCACGCCGGGCATCCGGACGTCGAGCAGGACCACGTCGGGGCGGTGCTGGAGCGTCCTCTCGTAGGCCTCGCGGCCGTCCGCCGCCTCTGCCACGACCTGGATGTCGGCGCGGCCGGAGAGAAGGACGCCCAGCCCCGCCCGGACCACCGGGTTGTCGTCCGCGACCACCACCCGGAGCCGGGCCGGTTCGGGAACCGCGGGAGTCGATGGGAAGGGGGACGTGGTGGGCCCTCCGAGCGCGGGGGGCGGCGTCGGGGTGGCCGGGTGGTGGATCGCAGTGCGCTGATAGCCGGGCCGGCCGGCGGGGCCGGGGGCCTGTGCGAACGGGATGTGTGACGACGTGTGCTGGGTGGCGTCGTGGTGAGCCGACGCCCCAACGCGGTTGGGCACGGGGGAGACATCGTCCGGCATGCTGCGACCTCCTCTCAGGATCGGAGTCATGGGTGGGGGGTCGTGACGTTCTCGGGCGGCGCGAACGACGGCGAGAGCGGTGGTGAGGTCTGCGGCACGGGGGCGGGCGGGGACGACGACGGGGTCGTCTCCCCGGTGGCAGGGCCTGCCAGCGCCGCCAGGGGGAGCTCCACACGCACCTCCGTGCCCTTCTCCGCGTTCCCGCGGCCGATCCGGATGCGGGCTCCGATGGAGGCGGCCCGCTCCACCATGCCGACGAGGCCGAAGTGACCGGCCCTGCGGAGGGTGTCGAGCGTCGTTCCGGCGGGAAGGCCGCGCCCGTCGTCGTACACGCTGATGCGGAGCATGTCGCCCTGCACGCCCGCGAGGACGATCAGGTAGGAAGGACCCGCGTGGCGGTGGGCGTTCTCCAGGGCCTCGGAGGCGACGGTGAGGAGTTGCCGGGCGACCGCCTGCGGTACGGGCGGGACCGGGGTCTCCTCGGCGAGGCGGCGGAAGGTGGCTGTGACCGGGTGACGGTCGGTGAAGTGCTGGGCGTGGGCCGCCAGTTCCGCGACCAGGTCGACGCCTCCCTCCAGGCCCTGTTCACGGCGCAGGTCGGTGAGCAGTTCCCGGGATTCGGCGGCGGCCCGGCGGGCGGCCCGGGCCACCAGTTCCGCCTGGCGTTTCACGGTGGGCGGGTCCATGCGCCCGGCCGAGCCCGCCAGTCCGTCGGCGGCCAGCGCCAGACCGTGCAGGGTCTTGGCGACCGAGTCGTGCATCTCCCGGGCCAGGCGGGTGCGCTCGCCCTCCACCGCCTCGTTCACCGCCAGCCGCGCCCGGGTCTCGGTGAGCGCCTGGGTGGCTGTCCCGAAGCGCAGGAGGAGGTTGCGCAGGGTGACCCCGACCGCCCCGGCGATCACGCAGAAGCCGGGCAGGAGCAGGGCCGGCGCCCCGCCCGGCTCCAGTTTCGGGACGCTCGCGTACACACCGAAGACGATGACCACCTGGAGCGCCGCGAAGACCGCAGCACCGCGCCAGCCCTGGACCAGGCCGGCCAGCAGCGGGGTGCAGACGGTGACGTACGCGAGGGTCGACTCGGGGGTCGCCGTGATCAACAGCAGCGCGCCGAAGAACGCGTCGACGGCCAGGAGCCAGGGGTGCCGCAGGAGCACCGGGCCGAACCGCTCCCAGTCCCGGAACAGCAGGTACGAGCCCATGAAGGTGACCAGGATCGCCGAGCCGATGAACCAGGTGGGCAGGCCGGGAGCTGTACGGTCGATCGCGTACGGGGTCGCTATCGCGATCATCGCCAGGCGGAAGCCGAAGACCTGGCGGCACATCGCCTGGAGGGCGTTGACCTGGATGGCGAAGGCCGGGCGGGCCGGGGCGCCGGTGTGGGCGCGGGTCAGTTCCGCCGTCAGTCCGGGCTGGGCTCCGCTGAGCTGGAATGCCATGCGCCTGTCACCTCCGTCTCAACCCCGTAACGCTCGTGCTGGTCGCGCTCGTGCTCCGTACCGCTCGCATCCCCGTAGGGCCCGCTCCTTCGGCCAATCAGTTCAGCGGGCGTTCCGGAACGTACGAGTTCCGTCCCCATCCGGGCCGTCGTTCATGTCATCCGCCCGTGAGGGACGTGAGGTCGACGTCGGCTCCGTAAACGAATCCGACGGTGAGGAGGAGCAGGGTGCCCGGGAGGAGGAACGTGGTCACCGCGAACGTGGCCTTCGGGACCGCCCTGGCCGCCTTGCGGCGGGCGTTCTGGGCGTCGGTGCGGCGCATGTCGTTGGCGATCTGGATGAGCGTCTCGACGATCGGCGCGCCCAGCTCCTCGCCCTGCTGGAGCGTCGTGACGAACATGGCGACCTGTTCGGAGTCGTTGCGTCTGCGGAGTTCCTCGAAGGCCTGGCGGCGGCTGACGCCCATGTCCATCTGCCGGAGCGTGATGCGCAGCTCGTCCGACCAGGGGCCCTCGTACTTCTCCGCGACCCGGTCCAGCGCCTGCCGGAAGCCGAGCCCGGCCGAGACGACGACGGCCAGGACGTCCAGGAAGTCCGGCAGGGTCCGCTCGATGTGCTCGCGGCGCACCCGGATCGCCGACCAGATCCCGGCCTCCACCCAGAACAGGCCGAAGGCGACCATCAGGAGGGCCAGGAACAGCTGGCCGCGCAGGAGCATAGAGAACGCGCCGAGGACGCCCAGCGCGCCGTAGACCGCGCGGCGGGCCGCGTAACGGTCGAGGGTGAGGCCGCCGGGGTTACCCGCCAGGTCGATCTGGCGGCGCTTCTTGTTGACGGCCTTGGGGCCCATCATCCGCAGCACCATGGGGGCCCAGCGGATGCCGAGGCGGTCGATACCGGAGCCGACCGCGCTGGTGCGGGAGGCCCCGGACTCCAGGGCCACGGCCAGGTCGCCGGGGAGTTTGGCGTCGGCCCGGTACATCCGGATGCCGTGAATGGCCCCGTAGACGGCGAGGCCGACGACCAGGGCTAGTAGCAGGTCCATGTCCGTCCCCCTTCTTCCTGGGTCGTGGTCTCAGACATCGGTTCAGGCATCGGTTCAGACATCGGTTCAGACATCGATACGGGAGAAGCGGCGGATGACGACGAAACCGATGGCGTAGAGGACGATGGACACGACCACCGCCACCTGGCCGAAGAACGCCCCGGTCATCCGGTCCAGCGCGCCGGGCATGACCGCGTTCATCAGCAGCATCGCGCCGATTCCGAAGAGGGGTACCGCGTAGGCGGTCACGGTGACCTGGGAGAGCTGGGTCTTGACCTCGCGGCGGGTCTCCTTGCGCTCCTCCAGGGTCTCGGTGAGGTTGCGCAGCGAGCTGACGACCGTACCGCCGGCCCGGTTGGAGAGGACCAACGTGGTCACGAGGACCACGAGTTCCCGGGACGGGAGGCGGTCGGTCAGCTCGCTGAGGGCGTCCTCCAGGGGCTCGCCGACGGCCAGCCGCCTCGCGACCCGGGCCAGCTCCTCGCCGGCCGGGTCCTCCAGTTCCTCGGCCGCCATCGACAGCGAGGTACGCAGGGCCAGGCCCGCCTGGGTGGCGTTGGCGAGGATCCGGGAGAGCTCGGGGAGCTGGTTGATGAAGCGCTCGGTGCGCTTGACCCGCTGCCAGTTGAGGAACGCGTTGGTGCCCCAGAGGCCGATCAGGGCGGCGACCGGGCCGAAGAACGCGGCGAGCATGGCGGAGGCGATCATCCAGAGCCCCGCCATCGCGGCGAGCGCGTAGACGAAGAACTCGCCGGGCGTGATGTCCATGCCGGTCGCCGCGAGCTTCAGCTCCAGTCTCCGGCCGAGCGCGGTGGCGCGCAGTTGCCGGTCGAAACGCTTGAAGCGGCGGCGGCGGCCCGTCTCCGGGAGCTGCCCGACGTGGGAGAGCCGGTCGACGAGGGCGTCGCGGTCGGCCTTGCCGCCGGAGTAGGCGTGCAGGCCGATCACGCCGAGCACGCAGGCCAGCAGCGTGACGCCGACGGTCACCAGGGGGAGGTTGACGTTGTCCATGGCTCGGTACCTAGTTGGCCTCTCGGGTGGCGAGTTGTTCGGCGGACTGGGCGACGCCGAACGCCTGCGGGATGGGCTGACTGGCCAGGTAGAGGCGCTCGGCGAGCTTCCGGGGCAGCGGGAGGTACTGGAAGTCGCCGTAGATGCGGCCGTCGGGGGCCATCGGCTGTGCGTTGAACCGCGCGACCGTGACGATGCGGTACGGGTCGCGGCCGTGCGAGTCGAGGACGGCGATCTCGGTGATCTTCCTGGTGCCGTCGGCGTGCCGGGTGAGCTGGACGATCACGTCGACGGCGCTGTTGATCTGGTCGTGCAGCGCCTCGAAGGGGATCTCGACCTCCGACATCGAGGCGAGGGTCTGGAGACGCATCAGCGCGTCCTCGGCGCTGTTGGCGTGGACGGTGGCCAGCGAACCGTCGTGACCGGTGGACATCGCCTGGAGCATGTCGAGGGACTCGCCGCCTCGGACCTCACCGACGACGATGCGGTCGGGGCGCATACGCAGCGAGTTGCGGACCAGGTCCCGGATGGTGATCTGGCCCTTGCCCTCGACGTTCGCCGGGCGGGTCTCCAGCCGGATCACGTGGCTCTGCTGGAGCTGGAGTTCGGCGGAGTCCTCGATGGTGACGATGCGCTCGATGTTCGGGATCAGTCCGGACAGTGCGTTGAGGAGGGTCGTCTTGCCGGTGCCGGTGGCCCCGGAGACGATGATGTTGAGTTTGGCCTGCACCAGTCCGGCGAGCAGGACCAGCATCTGTTCGTCCAGCGAACCGAAGCCGATCATCTCCTGGAGCGTGAAGGAGCGGGGGAACCGCCGGATGGTGAGCGTCGCGCCGGTCAGCGAGAGCGGCGGGATGATCACGTTGACACGTTCACCGCTGGGCAGGCGGGCGTCGACCATCGGGTTGGACTCGTCGACGCGGCGGTTGACGGTCGACACGATCCGCTCGATGGTCTGCATCAGCTGTTCGTGGGAGCCGAAGCGCATCGGGAGCTGTTCGACCCTGCCGTTGCGCTCGACGAAGATCTGGTCGGGGCCGTTGACCATGATCTCGGTGATGGACGCGTCCTCCAGGAGCGGTTCCAGGATGCCGAGTCCGAGCGCCTCGTCGACGACGCGGCGGATCAGCTGCGAGCGCTCGACGGTGGAGAGGACCGGGCCCTCGCGGCTGATGATGTGGCCGAGGACGCGCTCCAACCGGGCCCGCCGGTCGGCGGCGGCCAGCGAGGACATCTCCGCGAGGTCGATCTCCTCCAGCAGCTTGGCCCGGTAGGTGGCCACCATGTGGCCGTCCTCCCGTGAGCCGCCCTGTTCCTCAGGAGCGGTCATGCGTGCCCGCAGGCTCATCGGCGTAGCTCTCCTCGGTGTTCGCGGACGGTCCGGGTCCGGCAGGTCCGGCAGGTCCGGCAGGTCCGGCAGGTCCGGCAGGTCAAGTCAGGTCGGCCCCGGGGTCGGGGTGGGGTGGGGTGGGGTCGGGTGGGGTGGGGTCGGGTGGGGTGGGTCAGAAATCGATCCGGGACTTCTCGTTGGGCATGGTCGTGCTCCGCTCGGCCCACCAGTCGTCCAATCCGGGCACGACGGACGGCACCTTGACCCGGACCGTGACCGTGATGTCCTGGCCGCCGCTCCTGCGGTAGCGGAATCCGCCCTCCTCCACCCAGTCGCTCACGGCCTCCCGGGCGTTGGACCGCCCGCTGCCCCGGGCGTCCACGCTGGCTTCCGTACGGGCCCCGGCGCGCGCGGCGGTGCCCGCCTGGTTGGCGGCGTACGCGGCCAGGCCCAGCTGGATGGCCGCCATCGCGACGAGGAGCAGCAGGGGGAGGAAGCCGAGGTACTCCATGGCGACCTGGCCCCGGTCGCCCCTCGCGCGTCCGGAACGGGTGCGCCCGCTGTACGGCTGCGTCGTCATCGCTGGTCCTCCCTCGGGGATCCGGCCTTGCCGGTGATCTCGGTGTCGAGGTCGAACAGGCCTGGCACCAGCACCGGGACCTTCAGCTTCACGGTGGCCTCGTACAGCCCGCTGCCGCCGCCGCACCGCACCGACGCCTCGTCCACCCAGGCGTCGGGGAGGTCCTCCATCGCACCTTCCCGGCACGCCGCCCTCGCTCCGTACTCCGCTCCGCTGCCCTTGCGCGCGCCCACGTCGGCCGCGTTGCCCGCGAGGCTGAAGGTGTAGCCGATCAGGGCGCACTCCCAGAGCACGAGCATGATCAGGATGATGAAGGGGGTCATGCCCAGGAACTCGATCGCGGTCTGCCCGCGGTCCCGGTCCCTCATCCGGATACCGGTCCCGGGTCCGGGCCAGCGGTCCCCGGCCCCGTTCCCGTACCGGCGGTCATGTAGGGCGGTGATCCGCCCCCGTATGCCGCTTCGTGCCGTCCTTGTGGTGGTCATCGCTCAACGTGTCCCCTCGGAGTCTCCGAGTCCACGGCCGGAGCCGTCGCGCCGGCGGCGCGGGCGTCCGATCGAGCCCCGGTCGTTCTTCGGTGCGCCGCTGTTCCGCTTGACCAGGGCGCTGCCGCTCTTCTTCGCCGTCGCGCTCTCCTTGACGATGCCCAGCTCTCCGGCCAGGCCCCAGAGCGCCTGCTTGACCGTGCTCTTGGCGTCCAGTTCGTGCAGGCGTCCGGAGTCGATGGACGCCTGGAGTTCCTTGAAGTTGGCGGGGATCGCCGCCGAGGCGACCCGGGTGCCGGTGATCTTCTGGATCAGCGGCGGCTGGATCTCCGTGTTGCGGGTGAAGCGGTTGACGAGGGTGATCGTCTCCTCGGCCTTGCGGATCTGGAGCCGTTCCCACATCCGTACGATGCGTTTCGCGCCGCGCACCGCGATCACGTCCGGGGTCGTGACCAGCAGGGCCACGTCCGCCATCTCGATGGCCGCGGCGTTGGCGCCGTTCATCTGGCCGCCGCAGTCGATGACGACGATCTCGTAGCGGGTGCGGAGCGCGCTGACGATCTGGCGGGCCGAACGGTCGCTGACCTCCTCGCCGCGTTCGCCCTCGCCGGGGGCGAGGAGCAGGGCGAGGCCGGTGGAGTGCGAGAACACCGCGTCCGACAGCACCCGGGGCGAGATGTCGGTGATCAGGGCGAGGTCGACCAGGGAGCGGCGGAACTGGACGTCGAGGAACGAGGCGATGTCCCCGGTCTGGAGATCCATGTCCACCAGCGCCACCGTGTTGCCGGACGCCTGAGCGGCCAGGGCGAGCTGGATGGCGGTGACGGTCGCGCCGACGCCGCCCTTCGCGCCGGTGACCGTGACGACCGTGCCGCCGGGGCCGGTGAAGACGTCGTTCGCGGAGGTGAGGTGGCGTCGTACGCCGGAGGACCACTGCGCGGCCGCCTGGACGCGGTTGGCCAGCTCCTCGTAGCTCAGCGGCAGGGTGACCAGCCCGCGCGCCCCGGAGTCCATCGCGTCGGCGAAGAGGCTCGGGCTGGCGTCCGCGGTGATCAGGACGACGCCGACGGACGGGAACCTCATCGACACCTCTCGGACCAGCTCCAGGGCCGGCACCGGGCCGATCCGCTCGTGGACCAGCACCACCTCGGGCAGCTCGTCGATCGCCTCGCCCGCGAGGCGGGCCAGCGTGTCGATGAGCTGCGTGGAGTCGCCGACCGGGGTGGCGGGTTCGGCGTCGGGCAACTGGCTGAGCAGGGTGGTGACGGAGCGGGCCGCGTCGAGGTCACCGACGGCGGGGAGGATTCTGGTGGTCATCCCATCCTCACTTGTCCTTGTCGAGCGTGTAGGTGCGGTCCCCCGGACGGATGGTGCCGTCGCTGCCCGGGGCGACGAGCGCGAGACGCACGTGCTCCGCGAAGGACTCGGCGTAGGCGACGCGCTGGGTGTCCAGCGTGTTCAGGGCGAAGGTGATCGGCACGGCCTCGGTCGCCCGGGTCCCGCGGTCGTCCGCGCTGGGATCCAGGGCGGTCAGCTCGCCGACGTCCAGCACCTTGGCGTTGGAGACGATGACCTTGGACTGGGCCGCGTCGCCCTGGTCCTCACCGGCGAACGTCGCGTAGATGTTGACCGTCGCACCCGGTGTGATCTTTCCCGCGACGCCGGTGGACGCGTCGATCATGATGGCGATCTCCTGCTCTCCGGCGCGGAGTTCGGGCTTGCGGACCATCATGTCCGACTGGAGCAGGGAGCCTTCGCGGAGCTCGGTGACCGCGATCTTCGACTCGACCTCTCGCAGGTCGGTCACGGCGTTCTCCGAGAGCCAGCGTTCGGGCATCTTGATCTTCTCGAACTGGCCGCTGTTCAGGGCTGTGTACGGAGCCACGTTGGTCTTCAGCTGGTACGCGGTCACCTCGGGTCCGACCTTCGAGTTGACGTCGCTGATCACCGAGAGCACACCGGCGAAGGCCGCGAAGGCACACAGGACCGACAGGAGCAGGAGTATCACGCCGCGGCGCTGGCGGGAGTTCATGGTCCGGACAACCTCGTTCGAATCGGATGCGTGGGGACGGACTGCGGACAGGGAGAGCGGTGCGGTGCAGACGGTTACGCGCATACATCTGCGGTGGAGCGGTGGAGCGGTAAAACGGTCGAGGTGGAGCGGTGAAACGGTCGAGCGGTCGAGGCGGAGCGGTTACGCGCTTACATCTACGGTGGCGCGCTGCTGCGGGCCGACCGGAGCGGGGACGGTCTCGTGCGGGGAGTACAAGGAGTGCCAGAAGTGCGGGAAGTGCGGGAAGTGCGGGCAGGAACCGGGAGGAGCGGGTCCTGCGGGGAGGAGCGGCCTCGCTAGGGGCCCGGTGATTCGCCGGCCCCGTGGGGGAGGACACCGGTGAGGAGCGCGCGGTTCTCCGAAGCCGTGAGAGGAGCGGAACAGAATGCGCAGCGGTCGCCGATGAGTTCCATGGCGCACCAGTGGCACTTTTCCCGGCGTACGGAGGAGACCAACTGGTAGAGCACGGGGAGGTCCGGTAGGTGGGCGGCGAACTCCACCAGCTTTCCCGTGCCCCACCAGCGCGGTGAGTCGGACGGGACCGTGGCGTCGTGAATGGCCTGGACCTTCCAGGCGGGCGCGAGGGTCTCCTGTACCCAGTCCGACTGCAGATTCCCTTTGGCGACCAGAAGATGCGTACCAAAATCCGGTCCCGTCGGAGGTTCGACGGTCGGGCCCACCTTCACCAACTGCGACTCGGGCCCGGCGAGCACGGCGAACTGGGACCCGGGGACCCAGGACTTGGCGTGGCTCTTGAGGCTGACCGGGACCCGGTCGAGCCGGGCGACGGAGTTGAGGAGTGCGCCCGCGTAGATGTAGTGCGAGAGCAGCCGGGCGGCGGAGGCGACCACCCCGGGGCTGAAGTCGCAGATGGACAACTGTCGCAGCTGGCGCACCAGTACCGCGAGGCCGAGGGGCGGGAGGTCCACCTTGACCAGGGCGATCCGGTCGCTCTCCAGCACCGAGCGGATGGAGTGGAGGCGACGCTCGTGCTCGGGCCGGATACCCGAGGGGTAGAGGGCGATCACATACCCGTGCTGTTCCAGCAGCAGGTGCATGTCGCCAATCGCCAGCTCCAGCGTCTGGGCCTCGGGGGCCTGGAGCAGAGCGGCGGTCGGCGTCTGCTGGTCGGTGGGCGGCAGCACCAGGTCTGCGCTCGTCACTGCTATTGCGGTCGGCACGCTCTTCCCCGTTTCGGCTCCGGTCGACGTGGGGACGTCGGCCGCAATCGCTCCTGACTCCGTGCTCCTGACCCAGCACTTTAGCCACGTCTCAGCAGGCAGAGAACAGTTATCGGAGACCAGTACGGCATCATGCGAACACCGTTCCTACGGGGCCCGGGTGCTAAACGGGACGAAATCGATTCTGCCCAACTCGACTGTCATCGCGTAGCGTTACCGAAGCCTGCGCCCGGTTCTCGATCAGGTATCCATTCGCGCACGTCAGACTGGATTCCGGCATGCCGGCCTCCTTTTCGTAAGGGCGTTTCCGTGACCGTCGGAAGAGCGCCCACAAGATCACCCGTGCGGGGGGCGATGTGCGGGCGTGGGGGAGGCTCCCGGCGGAGAAACCCTCGCCGGGGACCTCCCCGGGACCTCGGGCGCCCCGTCGCCGACCCGGCGGCACGACCTCGCGCTCCCGTTCGCTGTAGGCGTTTTACTGCCAGAGGTCTTGACAACTTGATTGGTCTGGACCAGTTTTATGCGCCAAGCGGTGGCCACCGCCCCCGGCCGGACACCCCGTGTTCAACGTCCCCGGTTCAGCACCCCCTGTACCACCGCCGTACGACATCCCCGCTCCGCCCGGCCCACCCCGTGCAGCCCCGGCCGCCCCTCGTCCGTCCGGCACTCCCGCACGTCCCCCGCCAGGCCACCAACTCCCCACGGAGGAACCAGTGGAACGCTCCGCAGGCAGCAGTCGCAGAAGGCGTCGTCGCTCCCGTCCCGTCCTCGGCGGCACCATGGCCGTCATCGCGGCCGCGGCCCTGACCGTCACCGGACTCGTCAGCACCGCCCAGGCCGCCGACGTCAACAACGCCAAGAACGCGGGCTTCGAGTCGGGCCTCGCCAACTGGACCTGCGCCGGAAACAGCGGCACCGTCGTCTCCTCCCCCGTGCACGGCGGTACGTCGGCGCTGAAGGCCACCCCGGCCGGCCAGGACAACGCCAAGTGTTCGCAGGCCGTCAAGGTGAAGCCCAACTCGACGTACGCCCTCAGCTCCTGGGTGCAGGGCGGTTACGCCTACCTCGGCGTGAGCGGCACCGGAACCACCGACGTCTCCACCTGGACGCCGGGCTCCGCCACCTGGACCAAGCTGTCCACCAGCTTCAAGACCGGCGCGAACACCACCTCGGTGACCGTCTACACCCACGGCTGGTACGGGCAGGCCGCCTACCTCGCCGACGACTTCGAGGTGACCGGCCCCGACGGCGGTGGCGGCGAGGAGCCCGGACCGGTCATCCCGGCGGCTCCCGCGGGGCTCACGGCGGGCGCCACGACCACGTCCTCCGTCGCCCTGTCCTGGAACGCGGTTTCCGGCGCCACGGGCTACAAGGTGTACCGGAACGGTGTGCAGGCCACCACCTCCACCGGAACCTCGGCGACCGTCACGGGCCTCACCGCGGACACCGCCTACCAGTTCTCGGTGAGCGCCACCAACGCGGCCGGTGAGTCGGTCAAGTCCGCCGCCATCAGCGCCCGTACGGCCAAGGAGGGTACGGGCCCCGGCCCCGGGCCCACCGTGCCCAAGCACGCGGTGACCGGCTACTGGCAGAACTTCAACAACGGCGCGGCCGTCCAGAAGCTCAGCGACCTCCCCGCCGACTACGACATCATCGCGGTCTCCTTCGCGGACGCCACGGCGACCCAGGGCGCGGTCACCTTCAACCTGGACACCGCCGGGCTGAACGGCTACACCGACGCCCAGTTCCGTGCGGATATCAAGGCCAAGCAGGCGGTCGGCAAGAACGTCATCATCTCGATCGGCGGCGAGCTGGGCACGGTCCGCGTCGACAGCGACGCCTCCGCCACCGCGTTCGCCAACTCGGTGTACGCGCTGATGCAGGACTACGGCTTCAACGGGGTCGACATCGACCTGGAGAACGGCCTCAACGCCACCTACATGACGAAGGCGCTGCGCCAGCTGTCGGCGAAGGCGGGCCCCGGGCTGGTCCTCACGATGGCCCCGCAGACCATCGACATGCAGTCGACCTCGGGCGAGTACTTCAAGACGGCGCTCAACGTCAAGGACATCCTGACCGTCGTCAACATGCAGTACTACAACAGCGGTTCGATGCTCGGCTGCGACGGCAAGGTCTACTCGCAGGGCTCGGTGGACTTCCTCACCGCGCTGGCCTGCATCCAGCTGGAGGGCGGCCTCGACCCGTCCCAGGTCGGCATCGGCGTCCCCTCCTCCACCCGCGCCGCGGGCAGCGGCTACGTCTCCCCGTCGATCGTGAACGCGGCGCTGGACTGCCTCGCCAAGGGCACCAACTGCGGGTCGTTCAAGCCGTCCAAGACCTATCCGTCGCTGCGCGGCGTGATGACCTGGTCGACGAACTGGGACGCGACGGCCGGGTTCGCCTGGTCGAAGGCGGTCGGACCGCACGTCCGCAGCCTGCCGTAACGACACCGCACCACCCGGAACCCGCAGCGCCGCCGCTCCCCCGGCGGCGCTGCGGCGTTACGTCGGCGACCACCCGGTCGCCAGGGAGCCGGGGCATCGGGCCACATGGCCACATGGCCACCGGCGCAACGGGTCACCAGGGCAGTTCGCGCACCTGCTGGACGCACAGCACGACGAACAGGAGCCCGGACAGGGCGAGCATCCCGTTGCTGAGCCATCCGTTGCGCCATTCCCCCGGCGTACGGGAGGAGTTGAGCAGCCAGAGCAGGGTCAGGGCGAGGAACGGCATGAAGAAGGCGCCGAGCACCCCGTAGGCGATGACCAGGCCGAAGGGCTGGTCCAGCCAGAGCAGGGTCATCGGCGGGAAGGTCAGCCACAGGAGGTACGCGCGGAACGGCAGGGAGCGCTGCCGGCGCTCGGCGACCTCCGGACCCTCGTGCCCCTCGGTCTTCGCCGCACCGGCCGCCGGAGCCCGGAACCGCTCCACGAAGTCGGCGAACATCAGGCTGACCCCGTGCCAGACGCCGATCAGCGACGAGAACGACGTGGCGAAGAAGCCCACCAGGAAGAGCTTGGCGGTGCCGTCGCCGAAGCGGTCCTCCAGCACCTTGCCCAGGTCGATCAGGCCCCGGTCCCCGGAGGTGAGGGCGGTCTGGGAGGCGTGCAGCAGCTCGGCGCCGACGATGAGCATCGCCACGACGAAGACCCCGGTGGTGATGTAGGCGACCCGGTTGTCGAGCCGCATCACCTTCATCCAGGAGGAGTTGCTCCAGCCCTTGGCGTTGACCCAGTACCCGTACGCGGCCATGGTGATCGTGCCGCCGACGCCGCCGATCAGCCCGAGGGTGTAGAGGAGCGAGCCGTCCGGGAGCACGGGCAGCAGCCCGGCGAACGAGGCCCCGACGTCCGGCACGACGCGGACGGCCACGTACACGACCACCACGAACATGATGCCGATCAGGACCGTCATGACCTTCTCGAAGACGGCGTACCGGTTGAACCAGACGAAGGCCAGCCCGACCAGCCCGGTGACGATCGCCCAGAACTTCAGCCCGGGGCCGTCGGGGAACAGCGCCACGATGGGCAGCGCGCTGGAGGACATGGCCGTCGCCCCGTAGAGGAAGCCCCAGAGCACGACGTAGACCGCGAAGTACACCGTGGTCCAGGGGCCCAGGCTGCGCCAGCCGTCGAAGAGCGTCCGGCCGGTCGCCAGATGCCAGCGGCCGGCCGCCTCGGCGAGCGAGATCTTGACGACGCAGCCGATCACCGCCGCCCACATCAGGGTGTATCCGAACTTGCTGCCCGCGATGAGCGTCGCGACCAGGTCACCGGCCCCGACTCCGGTCGCCGCGACGACGATGCCGGGGCCGATGTACTTCCAGCTGGACTCACGTGGTCGGGAGGCCGGCTCCCCTGCCCCTGTGGTTGCGCTTGTCTCCGCCATGCCGATCAAGGAAGCGCAATAGGCGGGACAGCACAAGGGGGCGCAGGGAACCGGCACACACGGGGACGGGGAACGTCCCCGTGTGTGCCGGTTCGCTAGATGACCAGGCTGAGCAGCGCCGCGACGACGAAGCCCGCGACCGAGAGCACCGTCTCCAGCACGGTCCAGGACTTGAGGGTGTCGCGCTCGCTGATGCCGAAGTACTTCGACACCATCCAGAAGCCGCCGTCGTTCACGTGCGAGGCGAAGATCGAGCCCGCCGAGATCGCCATGATGATCAGGGCGAGGTGGGCCTGGGACAGGTCCTGGCCCTCGACCAGCGGGACCACGATGCCGGCCGTCGTGACGATCGCGACGGTGGCCGAGCCCTGGGCGACGCGCAGGACGACCGAGATCAGCCAGGCGAGCAGGATGACCGGCAGGCCGACGTCGTTGAAGGTGTCGGCCAGCGCGTCCGCGATGCCGCTGCCCTTGAGGACCGCGCCGAAGATACCGCCCGCGCCGACCACCAGCAGGATGTTGCCGACGGGCTTGAGCGAGGACGTGGAGACCGATTCCAGGGACTTGCGGGACCAGCCGCGCCGGATGCCCAGCAGGTAGTACGCGAGCAACAGGGCGATCGTCAGGGCGACGAACGGGTTGCCGAAGAACTCGACGACCGAGCGGAGCGTGGAGGGGTCCAGGGCGATGGAGGAGAACGTCGCGGCGAGGATCAGGATCAGCGGGGTGCCGATGATCGCGAGGACCGTGCCGAGCGGGACCGGCTTCTCGTGCGGGGTGACCCCGGCGGCGCGCTGTTCGGCGGCGACGGCGGCCTTGGCCTCCTCGGCGGCCTCCACCATGTCCTGCGGGACGTCGACGAAGATCCGCTTGCCGATCCAGGCGGCGTACGCCCAGGCGGCGATGACCGACGGGACGCCGACGACGACGCCCATCAGGATGACCCAGCCGAGCGAGACGTTGAAGAGTCCGGCGGCGGCCACCGGTCCCGGGTGCGGCGGCAGGAACGCGTGGGTCATCGACAGGCCCGCCAGCAGCGGCATCGCGTAGAGCAGGATCGATTTTCCGGAGCGCTTGGCGGCGGCGTACACGATCGGTGCGAGGACGAAGATGCCGACGTCGAAGAAGACCGGGATGCCGAAGACGAGACCCGTCATACCCATGGCGAGCGGGGCGCGCTTCTCGCCGAAGGCGTTCAGCAGACGCGCACTCAGCACCTCCGCTCCGCCGGACACTTCGAGGATCGCACCGAGCATGGTGCCGAGCCCGATGATGATCGCGACATGGCCGAGGATGCCGCCCATGCCGGACTCGATGACCGAGACGGCGGCGGATTTCTGCACGGTGCCGAAGAGTTCGGTGACCGAGAGCCCGGCGCCGAGGCCGACGGCTATGGAGACCGCGAGCAGGGCGACGAACGGCTGGAGCCTGACCTTGATGATCAGGAAGAGCAGGAGGGCGATGCCGAGGGCGGCGACGGTCAGCAGACCGGCGGTGCCGTCGATCAGGAGGAGCAGACCACCGGTGCGCGGTGGTGTCTCGACCGGCGGTGGGCCGGCGGCGAGCAGCATGGGGACTCCGGTGGTGCTGGAGGGCAGGGGGGAGCGCGGCACGGCGCCCCCGGGGAGCGGGGCGCCGTGCCGTACGGCGTGCTGGAGCGGTCCTGCGGGTGGGGTGGAGCGGTCAGCGGGGGCCTGCGATCAGGGGGACGGGGGCGGCGCGCCGGGGTGGTCGGCCGACCGGGAGGGCGGCGTGGCCGGGGTGGTCAACCGACCGAGGTGGCCGGCGGACCGGGGTGGTCAACCGACCGAGGTGGCCGGCGGACCGGGGTGGTCAACCGACCGAGGTGGCCGGCGGACCGGGGTGGCCGGCGGACCGGAGTGGTCGGCGAGCGGGGGTCGGCGGGCCGGGTCAGCGGGCCGAGGGGACGGCGCGCCGGGGGGCGGTCAGCCGATCACCGCGAGGGCGTCGATCTCGATGAGCAGCCCCTTGGGCAGGCCGACGTAGACCGTCGTGCGGGCCGAGGGGGCCTCCTTGAGGTTCTGCTCGGCGAAGTAGGTGTTGTAGATCTCGTTCATCTCCGCGAAGTGGTCCACGTCCGTGAGGTAGACGCGCATCATCATCACGTCGTCCCAGCTCGCGCCGCCCTCCTCCAGGATCGCCTTGACGTTGGCGAAGGTCTGGAGGGTCTGCTCGCGGAGCGTGGGGCCGGCGGGTGTGGGGGCCTGGCCCTCCACGGCGGGGAGGAAGCCGACCTGGCCGGCGACCTGGAGGATGTTCCCCTTCTTCACGCCGTGCGAGAACTTCGCGGGCGGCGTGGTGTGGGTGGAGGGGGTGAGGGCGGTCTTCTCGGTCATGGCGGATCAGGCTTTCTTGGGTCGGGTGGTGCCGGAGTACTCCCGGCTGATGGTCTCGGCGGTGCGCCGGACCAGCGGGAGCAGGGTGAGGAGTTCCTCGGCCGTGACGACCACATTGGGTGCGGACACCGACATGGCCGCGACGACCCGCCCGTCCGCGCCGCGAATGGGGGCGCCGATGCAGTTGATGGACTCCTCGTGGCCACCGAGGTCGGTGGCCCATCCCTGTTCGCGGACGACGGCCAGCTCCTTGAGGAACGCGGCGGCGCCCGGCGTCGAACGGGACGTGTACATGGGGTAGTCGAGCTTCTCGGCGATGACGCGCCGCTCGGGCTCGGTGAGGTCGGCCAGCAGCAGCTTGGCCACGGCGGCGACGGTGATCGCCACGGGCTTGCCGATCCGTGAGTACATCCGGACCGGGTAGCGGCTCTCGACCTTGTCGATGTAGAGGACTTCCTGCTCCTCGTACACGGCGAGGTGGACGGTGTGCCCGCACCGGTCGTTCAGCGCGACCAGGTGGGAGTGGGCGATCTCGCGCACGTCGAGGTTCTCGACGGCCTCCTGGGCGAGCGCGAAGAGCCGGGCGCCGAGGCGGTAGCGCTGGTCCTCCTGGCGGTAGACGAGGCCGTGCTCGTGGAGCGTACGCAGCAGCCGCAGCGCCGTGGACTTGTGGACGCCGAGCCGCTCGGCGACCTGGCCGAGGTCGGCGGGTCCCTGGGCGAGCAGCGGCAGGATGCTGAGCGCCCGGTCGACGGTCTGGCTCATGGTGTGCGTACCTCCTCGGAGGCCCGGTCGGCTGCGGTCCAGCCGGGGCCGAGACGAAGTCTCCCCCAGGCGTCGTCGTCGAGGGCCGCGAGGCGGTCGGCGTGGTCGCGGGCGGGCGGGTCGGTGAGGTCGCCGGGGACGGTGAGGACGGCGGCGGCCATGAGGTGCCCGTGCCGGACCCGGTCCCGCACGGGCAGCCCGCGCAGAGTGGCGGAGAGGAACCCGGCGGCGAACGCGTCTCCGGCCCCGACGGCGGCCACGACGTCGACGCGGAGGGCGGGGACGGGAATAACGGTGTCGGCGGCGAACCTGGCCACTCCGGCGGCGTCCTCCGCCCCTTCGGCCCCCGCCGAGCCGACTCCGGGGGCGTTTTCAGCCCCGCCGGCGTCTGAGGAGCGGGGCCCGGGGCGGGGCCCCGAGAACACCGTCGCGCCCGCGCTCCCCCGCTTCACGACCACCGCGGCGGGCTCCGGCAGCGCCGCCCGGATCGCCTCCGCGCCGACGATCCCCCACGCCTCCTCCGCCTCGTCCTCGCCGACGAACACGAGGTCGGAACGGCGGGCCAGCTCCAGCAGCACGGAAGCGTCGGCGTCGCCGCCCCGCCACAGATGCGGCCGGTGGTTCACGTCGAACGACACCAACGGGCGCCCCGGCCGCGCGGCCGTGAGGTCCCGCAGCAGCGCCAGGCAGTCGGCGGACAGCGCGGCCGTGATCCCGGACAGGTGCAGGACACGGCCCGCGAGGAGGTCCTCGTACGGCACGTTGTCCGGGGACATCGCGGAGGCGGCGGACCCGGCCCGGTAGTAGGCGACCTCGTGGGTGTCGGTCCCGCGATCCGTGGCCGTACGGAAGTAGATGCCGGTCGGGCGGGCCGGATCGCGGCGGACGGCCGAGGTGTCGACCCCGTACGACGCGATCGCCTCGACGAGGTGGTCGCCGAAGCCGTCCGCGCCGACCCGGCCGACCCAGGCCGCCCGGTGCCCGGCTGCGGCGAGCGCGCAGGCCACATTGGACTCGGCGCCGCCGATCCCGCGCCCGAAGGAGGGCACGTCGGCGAGGCGGCCGGGCTGCGAGGGGAGGAACGTCACCATGGACTCACCGAGGCAGACGACATCGGTGGTCGTGGCGGCGTCGGCCGTCCCTGCTGCGGGTCCGGGCACTGGAGGGCTCCTGACTGATCGGCGTGCGGGCCGGTGGTCACCATTGACCGGGCATCGGCTCGGATGTTAGACAGCGTTGAGCGATATACGCAATGGGTGTTGCATATGTTGCAACGAACTTCGAGGAGTCCCCCTTGGCAGCCGAACGCCCCACCGGCCACACCGCCGTTCCCGCGCCCTCCGCCCCCGGCGCCTCCCCCGCGTCCCTGGCGTCCGGCCTCGCCGACGAACGCGTCGACCACCGCTTCAAGGCCCTGCCTCCGGACGCGGAGGGCCTGACGGTCGGGGCGCTGGCCGCCGAACGCCGCAACCTCTTCACCGGCGGGTTCACCACCCCCGTGCTCGCGCTCTCCGCCGAGTCGGTCGCGCACAACCTCGATCTCCTGGAGACGTACGCCGAGCGCCACGGCCTCGCGTTCGCCCCGCACGGCAAGACGTCCATGTCCCCGCAGCTCTTCGTCGACCAGCTGAAGCGCGGGGCGTGGGGCATCACAGCCGCCGTGCCGCACCAGGCCCGGGTCTACCGGGCGTACGGGATCGGGCGGATCTTCCTCGCCAACGAGCTGGTCGACGCCGTCGCCCTGCGCTGGCTGGCCGGCGAGCTGGCCGCCGACCCGGAGTTCCGCTTCGCCTGTTACGTCGACTCCGTGCGCGGGGTCGAGCTGATGAACGAGGCCCTCGGCGCGGCGGGCGCCACCCGCCCGGTCGACGTGGTCGTGGAGCTGGGCGCGGGCGAGGGCGCGCGCACCGGGGCCCGCACGGAGGCCGCATGCGCGGCCGTGGCCGACGCGGTGGCGGCGGCCGGTTCGCTGCGGCTGGTGGGCGTCGCCGGGTACGAGGGCGAGGTGCCGGACGCCGACCCGGAGCGCGTACGGGAGTGGCTGCGGCGGCTCGTCGGGCTCGCGGCCTCCTTCGACGCCGAGCGGCGGTTCACCGCGGCCGACGAGATCATCGTCAGCGCGGGCGGCAGCGCCTGGTTCGACGCGGTCGCGGACGTCTTCGCCGAGATTCCCGAACTGAGCCTGCCGGTCCTGAAGTTGCTGCGCTCCGGCGCGTACGTCTCGCACGACGACGGGCACTACAAGCACCTCACCCCGTTCAACCGCGTCCCCGAGGAAGGCGCGCTGGAGCCCGCCTTCCGCCTCTGGGCGCAGGTCGTCTCCCGCCCCTCCGGCGAGCAGGCGTTCCTGAACGCGGGCAAGCGCGACGCGGCGTACGACCTCGACCTGCCCGAGGCGCAGGTGGTCCGCTCCGGCCGGGACGGCTCGGTCAGGCCCGCCACCGGGGTCACGGTCACCGGCCTCTCCGACCAGCACACCTGGGTGCGCACGGCGGCGGGCACGGAGCTGGAGGTGGGCGACTGGGTCGGCATGGGCCTCTCGCACCCCTGCACCAGTTTCGACAAGTGGCAGTTGATCCCGCTGGTCACGGCGGACGGCACGGTCACCGACTACATCCGCACGTTCTTCTAGAGCCATGGGCCCGCGACACCCGGCCCCTCCCCGATCGGATAGGTGACCCATGGACCTGGTCCTGCGTGACGCGCTCGTCGTCGACGGCACCGGCGCACCCTCCTACCGCGCCGATGTGGCCCTCGCCGGCGGCCGCATAGCCGAGATCCACCCCGAGGGCTCCCCCGGCCCCCGCCCCACCGCCACCCGGGCCGTGGACGCGGACGGCCTCGCGCTCGCCCCCGGCTTCATCGACATGCACGCCCACAGCGACCTGGCGCTGCTGCGCGATCCCGACCACAGCGCGAAGGCCGCGCAGGGCGTCACCCTGGAGGTACTGGGCCAGGACGGGCTGTCCTACGCCCCGGCCGACGACCGCACGCTCGCCGAGGTCAGGCGCTCCATCACCGGCTGGAACGGCGACGGGAGCGACATCGACTTCGACTGGCGCACCGTCGGCGGCTATCTGGACCGGCTCGACCGGAACTTCGGCGGCCGGGGCGTCGCGGTCAACGCCGCCTACCTCATCCCCCAGGGCACGGTCCGGATGTACGCCGTGGGCTGGGACGACCGGCCCGCCACCGACGCCGAACTGGCCCGGATGAAGGAGCTGGTGGACCAGGGCATGCGGGAGGGCGCGGTCGGGATGTCCTCGGGGCTCACCTACACGCCCGGGATGTACGCGGATGACGCCGAACTCACCGAGCTGTGCCGGGTGGTGGCCCGCCACGGCGGTTACTACTGCCCGCACCACCGCAGTTACGGGGCCGGAGCGCTCGAAGCGTACGAGGAGATGGTGCGGCTCACCCGGAGCGCCGGCTGCGCCCTCCATCTCGCCCACGCCACCATGAACTTCGGGGTGAACAAGGGCAGGGCGCCGGATCTCCTCGCCCTGCTCGACGGGGCGCTCGCCGCCGGGGCCGACATCTCGCTCGACACCTACCCGTACACCCCGGGCTGCACCACGCTGGTGGCCGTGCTGCCGAGTTGGGCGAGCGAGGGCGGGCCGGACGCGATCCTCGCGCGGCTCGCGGACGCGGAGAGCGCGGAGCGGATCCGGCACCACCTGGAGGTGCTGGGCTCGGACGGCTGCCACGGCGTGCCGATCGAGTGGGACACCATCGAGATCTCCGGCGTCGGCGCACCGCACCTGGCCGAGTACGTGGGGCGCACGGTGGCGGCGTCGGCGGCGCTGCGGGACGAGGAGCCCTGGGTGACCGCCCGGCGGCTGCTCACCGAGGACCGGCTCGGGACGACGATCCTCCAGCACGTGGGCCATGAGGAGAACGTCCAGCAGATCATGCGGCACCCGGTGCACACCGGGGGCAGCGACGGCATCCTCCAGGGCGACAAGCCGCACCCTCGGGCGTACGGCACGTTCCCGCAGTATCTCGGCCGGTACGTCCGGGAGTTGGGCATCCTCTCGCTGGAGGAGTGCGTCGCCCATCTGACCTCGCGCCCGGCCGCCCGGCTGCGGCTCGCGGACCGGGGCCTGGTGCGCGAGGGCTACCGCGCGGACCTGGTGCTGTTCGACCCGGAGACGGTGGCGGCGGGCTCCACGTTCGAGAAGCCGCGCGCGCTCCCGGTCGGCATCCCGCATGTGCTGATCGACGGCCGTTTCGTCATCGAGGACGGCAGGCGGACCCCGGTGCTTGCGGGCCGGGCGGTCCGGGGAGCGGGTGCCGGGGCGGTCTGAAGGCTCTTCACCGACCGTCCGCCGCGCGTTCCGCCGCCCAGGCGAGGTCCTCCTCGGTGGGGGCGTCGTCCTGGGTGAGCGCGCGCCGCCAGTAGCCGCTGAACTCGACGGCGGTCCTGGGCAGTCGGCGCTCCTCCACCAGATGGCGGCGGAGCTCCCGGACGGCGGAGGACTCGCCCGCCACCCAGGCCGCGTCCACCCCGTCGAGGACCGGTCCGGCCTCCCGCACCGCCGTCGGCAGCGAGCCGCCCCGGTCCCGGCGCACCCACCGGACCTCGGACCCGCCGACGGCGGACGGCAGCTCCCGCTCCTCCCCCGCGTCCGCCACCTCGGCGAAGACCACGGCCCGGGTTCCGGCGGGCAGCGCCTCCAGCACCGTGGCGATCGCGGGGAGCGCCGTCTCGTCCCCGGCGAGGAGCATCCGCCGGGCGGCGGGCAGCGGCCGGGCATAGAGGGAGGACGGGCCGACCATGCCGAGGACGTCGCCGGCCCGGGCCGCCGCTCCCCAGCGGGACGCGGGGCCACCGTCACCGTGGAGCACGAGGTCCACGGTCATCACGTTGCGTGGGCGGTCGTAGGCGCGGACGGTGAAGCTGCGCATCCAGGGCCGTTCCGCCTCCGGGATCGCGAGGAACGCCTCGTACCAGCGCATGCCGTACGGGTCGTCCGCCTCCGCCTCCGGCAACCGGGGCACGGTCTGCCCGGCGCGCGGCAGGCAGAGCTTCAGCTGCTGATCGGGGCGGTCCTCCAGCAGGCCGGGAAGTTCGTCGGCGGTGAAGCCGATCCTGGCCGTCCGGGGGGTGATCCGCTCGACGTCCGTGACCCGCACCCAGGTGACCGGCAACGTCCGGTTCATTCGTGCCCGACCTCTCTCCCACGCTGATAACTTACGGCGTAATGAATTACCCGCCGGACGTTACTTTACGCCGTAAGGAGTCGCAAGTGGTGGTCTTCGCCGGGCAGGGCGACCCGCGCCGTTCCCTCTCCCTCCTCTGGCGCGCGGACGCCCCGCCCCCCACGCGCGGCGGTCCGGGCCCCAAGCCCCGGCTGAACGTCGACGCGATCGTTGCGGCCGCCGTGGCGCTCGCGGACGAGGAGGGGATGGGGGCCCTGTCGATGCGCGCGGTCGGCGACCGGCTCGGGCGCACGGCGATGGCGCTCTACACCTACGTCCCCGGCAAGAGCGAGCTGCTGGACCTGATGTACGACGCCGTCCACGCCGAACTCCCCGCCGCCCGGCCGGAGCCGGCCCACTGGCGGGCGGCGCTCACCGCCTGGGCCGGGGAGCTCCTGGAGTTCTACGTCCGGCACCCCTGGGTGCTCCAGGTCTCGCAGGCGCGCCCGGTGCTGGGGCCGCACGAGTACGCGGGCCTGGACGCGCTGGTCGCCCTGTTGCGGGCGACCGGCCTCGATGCGGGGTCGCTGCGGCGGCTGGTGGGGACCCTGTACCCGTATCTTCGGGGGTCGGCGCAGGTGGTGGCCGACGCACGGCTGGCCGCGGCGGCGACCGGGAGTTCCGACGAGGAGTGGTGGGCGGCGCGCTCGGCGGCCCTGACGGAGCTCGTCCCCGACTTCGCGGAGCGCTTCCCCGCCGTGAGCCGGCTGGAGGCGGACGGACCGGTGGAGCCGTATTCGGTCGCGGAGGAGGGCGCGGAGGCCATGCCGTATCCGGAGCGGGAGGCCCGGGAGGCGTTCCGGGTGGGGCTCGGGGTGCTCCTGGACGGGATCGAGGCGGCGCGCGCCCGGCGGCCCCGGTAGTGGACGGGGCCGCCCGGCGCGCGCCGGGCTCACCGTTGGCGACTGCCGTCGCTCCGGTTACGGCTTGGGCAGCGCACAGCCCTCACGGGTGAGGTCGATCGCGCTGCCGGCCCCGATGCACGGCACCATGTTGTACGTCTGCTGGGCGTAGTTGATGCCCTCACGGACGGTCACCTCGCCGTTCTCGTCGACCTCGCACGGGTTGTTGTCCGTGCACTCCTGACCGCTCTCGTTACCGGTGTTGTTGACGGCGACCACCTTGCCGGTGGCGTCGTCGATCACCGGCGAGCCGGACGTACCGCCGATGGTCCGGCACTCCGGGGTGTAGCGGACCGAGTCCTTCCAGGTCCACCGGCCCTCCTTGAGCTGGTGGACGAAGCCGTCGATGTCGCAGCTGTAGGTGCGCTTCCAGTAGCCGGAGGCGACCGTGATGGCGGTGCCCGCCGTCGGGTGGGCGGTCTCCAGCTCCAGCGCCCGGATGCCGTAGCCGTCCTCGATCTGCTGGTAGGTGCTGGTGAGTTCGTAGAGCGAGAGGTCGGTGTCGGTCATGGTGCCGTACGCGATCTTGCTCGCCTTCAGGGTGCCGACACCCCTGCCCGAGGCGTTGAGCAGGGTGAACGTCCGGGAGGACGGCCGGTCGACCACGACCTCGCCGGGGCCCGGGAAGCCGGACTCCATGCAGTGCCCGTTGGAGAGCACGAGGGCGGGGTCGGTGGGGGCGGCGTCGGGGCGACGGACGACGGAGCCCGAGCAGTTGCTGAGCGCGACGGTCCCGGCGAAGGTCACGGCCTTCGCGGCGGGGTCGGCCTTGGGCGCGGCTTCCTGTGTCTGCGGCGCGGGTGCGGCTGCGGCGACGGGCGCGACACCGGCTCCCAGGAGCAGTGCAGCGAGAAACGCACCGACGAGAGGCTTGTTCATGTGGGGGGTCCCCTCCAGTGATGCCAAGGACCGGAGATCTTCCGGCTTTTGACATGCGCATGTTGGCGCAGATGTCAGGCCATCACAAGGGGCCCTCTCTCAGGGGGCCGGTTCCCGTCGCGACCGCCGCGTTCGCTACCTCAGTCCCGCCACGGGCTCGGGGGCGGCCCCGCGACAGGCCGAGGCGCCGACTCCGGCGTCGACCGCGACACCGACTCCCGCACCGACTCCCGCACCGACTCCCGTATCGGCTCCGGTCTCCTCCGCGCCGCCACAGCCGTCGGCCTCGGTCTCCTCCGTGCCGCGAGAGATGTGGTCGCGCCCCCACTGCCCCAGCGGTTCCAGCGCGGCGTTCAGCGAGAGGCCCAGAGGGGTGAGCGAATACTCCACGCGCGGCGGCACTTCGGCGTACACCTCGCGGTGCACGATGCCGTCGTCCTCCAGCTCCTTGAGATGCGAGCTGAGCACCTTCTCGGTCACCCCGGTCACGGCCCGGCGCAGCTCACCGAAGCGGCAGGTCCGCTCGTTCAACGCCCACAGGATGAGCACCTTCCACTTGCCGCCGATCACGTCCATCGCCGCGTCGATCCCGCAGACGAAAGCCCCCGGCCTCCGTACGATCCGCATCGTCCGCCCTCCCCCTGCCTGGTCACCGGAAGCGAGGTGACCGCCCACTCCACAGTGGGTTCTCGCTGCCCCGCACGGTCGACCAGCCTAATCGGCAGGTGCGACAACCACGCGGCTTCCGCCCGGCCCGCCTCAGGCCTCCGCCGCCGCCGCCTCCTTGGCGTACGTCACCGCTTGGAGCAGCGTCAGACCGGGTTCGGCCCGGCGCAGGATCTTGATGGCCTCCACGGAGTCCGCCGGCCCCTGATGTCCGGCGGCGGCGAGCCGCTGTCGCACCCACCGGCCGCGCAGCTCCTCGTCGGGGCGCGCGGCGGCGTCCTCGGCCACGACCAGGGCGCGCTCCAGCCCGGGGCGCTCGGAGTCCGTGGCGGTCTCCAGCGCACGCCGGAGCCCGGCGACGACATCGGGGGCGTCCCGGAGGACGAGTGCGGCGAGGGGCTGGGGCTTCCGGAACATGCTCATATGATCACCGCTACCCGGCCCGGCCCGGCTCGCACCCGAGTTGAGCAAGATCTGAGCCGCCGCTCCCGCCGGTCCGGGGCCGGAGTCGCGCCCGCGCCCCGGCTGCGTACGGTCGGTGTATGACTCTCGACCTCGACGCGTACTTCGCCCGCATCGGCTGGACCGGAAAGCCCCGCCCCACGCTGGAGGTTCTGCGGTCCCTGCACCGCGCCCATCTGACCGGCATCCCGCTCGAGAACCTGGAGGCCGTCCTCGGCTCCGCCCCGTCGCTGGCACTCGCCGACCTGGAGGCGAAGCTCGTGCACGGCGGGCGCGGCGGGTACTGCTACGAGCACAACACCCTTTTCTCCGCCGCGCTCAGGCAGATCGGTTTCTCCGTGACGCCGCTGACGGCCCGCGTGGTGCTGGGCGCCGCGCCGGGCGACATCCGGCCCCGTACGCACATGCTGATGCGGGTGGATGTGACGGGCGAGCCGCACCCGTATCTGGCGGACGTCGGGTACGGGGCGTCCGGTGCCCTGCTGGAGCCCATCGAACTGGTGGAGGGCGCCGAGCTGTCCGACGTGCCGCGCCGTCACCGGCTGGTCCACGCACCGCACCACGGTCCGCTGCCGCTGTGGGAGCTCCAGGCCGACCAGGGCGGGTCGTGGGAGCCGCAGTACGACTTCACCCTGGACCCGTACGAGAAGCCGGACTACGAGGTGCTCAACTGGTTCATCGCGACGTACCCGCGCTCGCCGTTCCGGCAGGCGGTGTACGCGCAGCGCACCCGGATCGGCTCCCACCTCGCGCTGTCGGGGCTCCACCTGGTGGAGACGGCCGACGACGGCACGGTCCGGGAGCGGCGGCTGAAGGACGGCGACGAGGCGCTGCGCGTCCTGTCGGACGACTTCGGCATCCGTCTCCCGGAGGGCGTCCGGCTGCCGGAGTGACGCCCACGGCGGCGGGAACGGGCGCGCCGGTACGCGTCGGGCGTGGTGACGGCCGGGATGACAGGCGCCGGAACGAGCGCGCCGGCCCGGCCGGGTCGGCGCAGGGCCCCGGTACGGGCACCCGCGTGGCGCATCTCACCCGTTCCGGCCGCCCACGCCCCGTTTCCAAGCCGCGACGCCGCCCCGACCGGGCGATCCCACGGTCCGGAGCGGCGGCGGGCATGGCGATGGAAGACGGGACGGGGCGGGGAGGCGCCCCGGAGGGAGTACGCCGGGAGCAATCCCCGCGCACCTCGCGAAACGCCGCCGTAAGCTCGCGGACATGCAGGTCATCCAGTCCACGAAGCTCTCCAACGTCTGTTACGAGATCCGGGGTCCCGTGCTGGAGGAGGCGATGCGGCTGGAAGCGGCCGGTCAGCGCATCCTCAAGCTGAACACGGGCAACCCCGCCGCGTTCGGGTTCGAGTGCCCGCCGGAGATCCTCGAGGACATCCTGCGCAACGTCGCGGGCGCGCACGGTTACGGCGACGCGAAGGGTCTGCTGTCCGCGCGCCGCGCGGTGATGCAGCACTACCAGACCAAGGGCATCGAACTCGACGTCGAGGACATCTACCTGGGCAACGGCGTCTCCGAGCTGATCCAGATGTCGATGCAGGCGCTGCTGGACGACGGCGACGAGGTGCTCGTACCGGCTCCCGACTATCCGCTGTGGACCGCGTCGGTCTCGCTGGCGGGCGGGACGGCCGTGCACTACCGGTGCGACGAGCAGGCCGACTGGATGCCGGACCTCGCGGACATCGAGCGGAGGATCACCGACCGCACCAAGGCCCTGGTGATCATCAACCCGAACAACCCGACCGGCGCGGTGTACGACGACGAGATGCTGCGCGGTCTCACGGAGATCGCCCGGCGGCACAACCTGATCGTCTGTTCCGACGAGATCTACGACCGGATCCTCTACGACGGCGCGACCCACACCCCGACGGCGGCGCTGGCCCCGGATCTCATGGTGCTGACCTTCAACGGGCTCTCCAAGAACTACCGGGTGGCCGGCTACCGCTCCGGCTGGATGGCCGTCTGCGGACCGAAGGCGCACGCCACCTCGTACATCGAGGGGCTGACGATCCTCGCCAACATGCGGCTCTGCGCCAACATGCCCTCGCAGCACGCGGTGGCCACGGCGCTCGGCGGCCGGCAGTCGATCCAGGATCTGGTACTGCCGGGCGGCCGGATCCTGGAGCAGCGGGATGTGGCGTACGACCTGCTGACCTCGATCCCCGGGGTGACCTGTGTGAAGCCGAAGGGGGCGCTGTATCTCTTCCCCCGGCTCGACCCCAGGGTCTACAAGATCAAGGACGACCGGCAGATGGTGCTGGACCTGCTGCGGGCCGAGAAGATCATGGTCGTGCAGGGCACCGGCTTCAATTGGCCCGAGCCCGATCACTTCCGGATCGTCACGCTGCCGACGGTCGAGGACCTGACCGACGCGGTGACCCGGATCGGTACCTTCCTGGACGGTTACGGTCAGCCCTGAGGAAGGGGCCGAGGACCAACCCTCTTCCGGAACGCACACAACTTTAGACTCATTCCAATGTAGGATGGCTCCACGCACCATCGGGAGGCCATCCATGTACGAGCCGATCCGCAGCTCCTCGGTCCACACCCCGGCCGACGAAGCGGACTTTCCGCACCGCAGCCGCGAGGAGGAGCTGGACATCCAGCTCGCCGGGCACCTGGCGGCCCTCCTCGCGGTCACCGACGAGCTGGGCCTCACCGTGCCGGGCGACCGGATCGCCGAGCAGGTGGCCCGGCTGCGCGGCACCCCGCCCGCGCGGCACGCCGGCCTGACCGACGCCGCCCCCGCGGTCCTCCACCGCCGTGCCCACGCCCTCGCGGGCCGTGCCCTGCTGGTGGCGGCGTCCCGCGCCGACACGACCGCCGCCATCCTCTCCGCGCTACGGATGGACGCCCACACGGCGGCCCTCGCCGACCCCGCCCTCTCCGGGCAGCTGGTCGGCGCCCACTGACGGCCCCGGTCCGCGTGCCGTCGAGGCGCGCGGACCGGGCGCCATGGCCCGGGGCCGTTGCGTACTGGGATGACCCCTTCATCTTCCGTCCACCCAACTCGGCCCGGAATGTGGGTTTCCGCGAGCACGCTGCGCAGGTGAGACGCATCGTGGGAATCGTCCTGGCGGTCGTGCTGATCGCCGGTGTGGCAGCGGCCGTCGCCCTGGGCCGCGACAGCGGGGAGAGCGGCACCGCCGCGAAGACCGTGCGCGGAGTGATCGGGTCGGAGAAGGCCGAGTTCTTCGCCGACCCCGACACCGTGAAGGCCCTCGCGGCCAAGGGGTTCACCGTTCGGACCGAGACCTCCGGGTCCTGGGCGATGGACCGGCTGCCCCTGAAGGGCCACGACTTCGCCTTCCCCGGCTCCAAGGCCCCGGCCGATGAGCTGCGTCGGGGAGCCGACGCCCAGGGCGGCCCGCTGCGGCCGTTCTACTCGCCGCTCGTCGTGGTGGCCCATCGCAACGCGGCCGAGGTCCTCGCGGACAACGGGCTGGCCCGGCTGCGGGCCGCCGGCGGGTCGAAGTTCACCACGCAGGGCACTCTGCTCATGGGTCCCTACCTCGCGGCGGCCGAGGACGACCGCACCTGGCAGCAGCTGAAGGGGGCCTCCGGGCATGCCGAGTTGAGCGGCACGGTGTTCATCACGAGCACCGACCCCGTCACCTCCAACTCCGGCGCTCTCTACCTCGCCGCCGCCTCGTACGTAGCCGACGGCGGCCGGGTCGCCGCGGACGCGAAGGCCGTGGAGCGCACCGCGCCCCTCATGCGCAAGCTCGTCCAGGTCCAGGGCGCGCAGCAGCCGAGCAGCGACGCACCGTTCCGCGACTTCATCAGCGGAGTGGGCAACCCCCTCGTGCTGGTCTACGAGTCGCAGGTGGCCTCCCTCCTGATGAGCAGCCAGCGGCAGGAGATCGGCGACCTCGTCGTCCTCTACCCGGACACCACGGTGTCCAGCGACCACACCCTCGTACCGCTGACGGACCACGGCCGCGAGCTCGGCGAGCTGCTGTCCACCGACCCCGGGCTGCGGAAGCTGGCGGTACGGCACGGCTTCCGGCCCCAGGGTGCGGCGGCCGAGTTCATCGCCGCGACCGCGGACCACACCGCCTACATAGACCAGCGGCTGACCGGTGTACGCCAGGCGCCCGTGCCCACCGCGGAGGTGCTGCGCTCGATGGCGCGGCGGGCTCGCGGCTGACGCCCGGCCCCCGGCACGCCCTGTTCCCCGGAATCGCACCCGCAGCACAGGAGACCTCCACCATGCCTCAGAACGACGTGCCGCAGGACCCTCGGCAGCCGTACGACCCACCCACCACCCCGCTCGTGCTCACCCCGCCCGCACCCGTCACCCCCATCCGTGCCGAGCAGGCCGCCGGGCTCGTCCCGGTCGGGGAGGCCGCGCGCGCCGACCTGGTCCGGCGCGCCGAGGAGTACGTCGAGGGCCTCGCCGGGCTCGACGCCCGTTCCCCCGAGTTCGGCGCCCGGGTCGGCGAGATCGCCGCGCTCGGGCAGGGCGACATCCGCGGCGCCGCCCAGCAGTCCAACCGGATGCTGGACCGCACCGTCCGCGCGCTCGCCTCCGGCGAGGGCGACGCCCCGGCCCGGGTGGGGGCGTCGCTGGTCGAGCTGCGCCGCACGGTGGAGGACCTCGACCCGCGCGACACCCCGGGACGCGGGGCCCGCCGGCTGCTGTCCCGGCTGCCGGGCGGACGCCGGCTGCGCGACCACGTCGCGAAGTACGCCTCCGCCCGGGGGACTCTCGACCGGATCGTCGGTTCGCTCCGCGGCGGCCAGGACGAACTGCGGCGCGACAACGCCGCGTTGCACACCGAGCGCACCCGCCTGTGGGACTCCATGGGCAAGCTCCAGGAGTACGCGGTGCTCACCGAAGCCCTCGACGGCGTGGTGGAACGGCGCGTCGCGGAGGCCGAGGCGGCGGGCGACCCGGTGCGGGCGGACGCGCTCCGGGCCGACGTCCTCTTTCCCGTGCGGCAGAAACACCAGGACCTGCTGACCCAGATCGCGGTCTGCGCCCAGGGGTACCTGGCGATGGACGTCGTGCGGCGCAACAACGACGAGCTGATCAAAGGCGTCGACCGGGCGGCCACCACCACCGTGTCCGCGCTGCGGATCGCGGTGATGCTCTCCTCGGCACTGGAGAACCAGCGGCGGGTCACCGAACAGGTGCGGGTGCTCCGGTCGACGACCGAGGACCTCATCCGGGGCAACGCGGAGATGCTCGCCACGCAGAGCGGGGAGATCCAGCGCGTCGCGGCCGACCCCGCGGTCGGCGTCGAGACCCTGCGCACCGCGTTCGGGCAGATCTACGCGACGCTCGACGCCATCGACACGTACAAGGCGCGGGCGACCGGAGCCATGGCGGCCACCGTGGAGTCACTGACCGCCGAACTCCAGGAGGCCGGCGCGCGGTTGGCACGCAGCCGCGCGACGGATGCGACGCCGGACGGGGGCCGCTCATGAACAGCCGCCCGAGGAAGGGCTCCTTGGCCCGGCGCGCGCTCCTCCCGCTGCTGGCCGCAGCCCTGACCGTCCCGCTCGCCGCCTGTACGACGGACCGGGAAAGCGGGCGGGACACCGGCCGGGGCGGCGACGACGGGCAGCCCCGCAAGGAGACCGTACGCGTCCTGGCCTCCAGCGAACTCAGCGACATGGGGCCTCTGTTGGAGAAGGCGCGCGAGGCGACGGGGATCACCGTGCGGCCCACCTGGGCGGGCACGCTGGACGCCGTGGAGCGCCTGGCGTCCGGGAAGACGGACGGGGCGTTCGACGCGGTGTGGCTGTCGTCCAACGACTATCTGCGGCTCGATCCGGAGGCCGCCCGCCGGATCGCCTCCGAGACCCCGCTGATGGCCTCCCCGGTCGCCCTCGGGGTGCGGCCCGGGACGGTGCGGCGGCTCGGCTGGGATGCCGGGGCGGTCAGCTGGGCGCAGGTCCACCGGGCGGTCGCGGCGGGGGACCTGACGTACGGGATGACCGACCCGAGCCGCTCCAACTCCGGTTTCGCAGCGCTGATCTCGGTGACGTCCGGGCTCTCCGGCGCACAGGCGGCGCTCACCGACGCCGACGTCCGCGAGACCGGGTCGAAGCTGAAGGAGTTCTTCGCCGGACAGCGGCTGACCTCCGGCTCCTCGGGGTGGCTGGCCTCCGCGTACGCCCGGCGCTCCACGGTGGACGCACTGATCAACTACGAGTCGGTTCTGCTGTCCCTGAACCGGGACAGCGGCGCCGGGCTGACGGTGATCCGCCCCCGCGACGGGGTGGTGACCGCCGACTACCCGCTGAGCGCCCTCACCGGGGCCACGCCCGACGCCCGGGACGCCGTGCGGACCCTGACCGAGCACTTCCGGTCCACCGCCGTGCAGCGGGAGATCACCGCGCTGACGCTGCGCCGGCCGGTCGTCGCCGGCGCGCGCCCCGCCGATCCGCTCTCCCCCGAGCAGCGCCGTGAACTGCCGTTCCCCGGTACGCGGTCGGTCGCGGACGGGCTGCTGGCCTCGTACGAGCACCGGCTGCGGCGGCCGTCGCGGACCGTGTACGTGCTGGACACCTCCGGGTCGATGGAGGGCGCGCGGCTGGCCCGGCTGAAGTCCGCGCTCAACGGGCTGACCGGCGATTTCAGGGAGCGCGAACAGGTCACGCTGCTGCCGTTCGGGTCCTCCGTCAAACAGGTCCGCACGCACACCGTCGACCCGGCGGACCCGAAGGCGGGCCCGGCGGCGATCCGGGCGGACTCCGCGGCGCTGACCGCCGAGGGGGACACCGCGATCTACTCGTCGCTCGCCGCCGCCTACGACCACCTCGGCCCGGACACCGAGTCCGCGTTCACCTCCATCGTGCTGATGACGGACGGCGAGAACACGGCGGGCCGGTCGGCGGCGGAGTTCGCGGCGTTCTACCGGGCGCTGCCCGCCGCCCGTCGGGTCACCCCGGTGTTCCCGATCGTCTTCGGCGACTCCGACCGCTCGGAGCTGGAGTCGATCGCGGCGCTGACCGGCGGCCGGCTCTTCGACGGCACGAAGGAGGAGGGTCCCGGTTCGCTGGACGGGGCGTTCGAGGAGATCCGTGGCTACCAGTAGGAGCCGGGGCGGAGGCCGATCCGTGGCAGCCCGGGTCGTCGGCTATCTGGAGTCGGCCCGGAACCTGACCGGTGGCGCCGCCGCCCTCGTCGGCCTCGCCCTCACCTTCGGCGGGCTCGCGGGGGCGTACTGGCCGGTGGTGGTCGGCGGGCTGTACGGGGCGGGCGCGCTGCTCGCCCCGCCGCCCCGGCCGGCCGCTCCCGCGTTCGAGGATCCCTCGTCCCGGCTGGACGGACTGCGGGCCGACCTGGTGACCCTGCGCGCGTATCTGGACCGGGTGGACCTGCCGGCCGCCGCGACGGAACGGCTCGCCGCGCTGACCGGCCTGCTGGACGGGCTGCTGGCCCCCGGCTGGGTCTCGGAGGCCCTGGCGGAGGACCCGGAGGGCGTGCACGTGGTGGCGCGGGCGGTGCGCCGGGACGTCCCGGAGTCCGTCGACGCGTATCTGCGGACCCGGTGGTGGACGCGGCTCGCGCCGGGCGCGCGGGCTCCGGAGGATGAGCTGGAGCGGCAGGTGGCGCTGCTGCGCGGGGAGGCCCAAGGGCTGGTGGACGGGTTACGCGAGGCGGAGGAGCTGCGCCAGCGGTCCCTCACCAAGTACCTGGAGGACCGGCGCGGCGGGGGCGTGGGCGGCCTGCGGCGCACGCCTCCCGCGGAAACGGGGCGGCCCCCGGAACCGTGAGGGGGTTCCGGGGGCCGGGAGGGTGTCCTTGGTCGGGGACAGGCCCTCCGGGGCTGTCGGCGAGGACAGGCCCCGTACCGCGGCGGGTCGTTCGGCCCCACAGGTCAGGGCGGATGTCCGACGGACCCGGCCGCGGGGTTCGGTGGGAGTGCCGGGCTCAGCCCAGGCGCTTCACCAGGGCGTGGTACTCGTCCCACAGCTCCTTGGGCGTGTGGTCGCCGAAGGTGTTGAGGTGCTCGGGGACCAGGGCGGCCTCCTCGCGCCAGACCTCCTTGTCGACCGTGAGGAGGAAGTCGAGGTCGGCCTCGGAGAGGTCCAGCCCCTCGGTGTCGAGCGCGCCCTTGGCCGGCAGGATGCCGATCGGGGACTCGACGCCCTCGCCCTTGCCCTCCAGGCGCTCCACGATCCACTTCAGGACGCGGCTGTTCTCGCCGAAGCCGGGCCAGACGAACTTGCCCGCGTCGTTCTTGCGGAACCAGTTGACGTAGTAGATCTTCGGGAGCTTCGACTGGTCGGGCTTGTCGGCGCCCACCTTGACCCAGTGGTTCATGTAGTCGCCCATGTTGTAGCCGCAGAACGGCAGCATGGCGAACGGGTCGCGGCGCAGCTCGCCGACCTTGCCCTCGGCGGCGGCGGTCTTCTCGGAGGCGACGTTGGCTCCGAGGAAGACGCCGTGCTGCCAGTCGAAGGACTCGGTGACCAGCGGGACGGCGGAGGCGCGGCGACCGCCGAAGAGGATCGCGGAGATCGGCACCCCCTTGGGGTCCTCCCACTCGGGCGCGATGATCGGGCACTGTCCGGCGGGGACGGTGAAGCGGGCGTTGGGGTGAGCGGCGGGCGTGCCGGACTCGGGGGTCCAGTCGTTGCCCTTCCAGTCGGTGAGGTGCGCGGGCGGCTCCTCGGTCATGCCCTCCCACCAGACGTCGCCGTCGTCGGTGAGCGCCACGTTGGTGAAGACGGAGTTGCCCCACATGGTCTTCATGGCGTTGGCGTTGGTGTGCTCGCCGGTGCCGGGCGCGACGCCGAAGAAGCCGGCCTCCGGGTTGATCGCGTAGAGACGGCCGTCCTCGCCGAACCGCATCCAGGCGATGTCGTCGCCGATGGTCTCCACGGTCCAGCCGGGGATGGTCGGCTCCAGCATGGCGAGGTTGGTCTTGCCACAGGCCGAGGGGAACGCGGCCGCGATGTACTTGGGGGTCTCGCTCTCACCGCGCGGCGGCGTGAGCTTCAGGATGAGCATGTGCTCGGCGAGCCAGCCCTCGTCGCGGGCCATGACGGACGCGATGCGCAGGGCGTAGCACTTCTTGCCGAGCAGGGCGTTGCCGCCGTAGCCGGAGCCGTACGACCAGATCTCGCGGTCCTCGGGGAAGTGCGAGATGTACTTGGTGGTGTTGCAGGGCCACGGGACGTCCTCCTGGCCCTCCTCCAGGGGAGCGCCCAGGGTGTGGACGGCCTTCACGAAGAAGCCGTCGGTGCCCAGCTCGTCCAGGACGGCCCGGCCCATGCGGGTCATGGTGCGCATGGAGACGGCGACGTACGCGGAGTCGGTGATCTCGACGCCGATCGCGGAGAGCGGCGAGCCGACGGGCCCCATGCAGAAGGGCACGACGTACATGGTGCGGCCGCGCATGGACCCGCGGAACACACCGTCCGCACCGGTGAAGATCTCCCGCATCTCGGCGGGGTCCTTCCAGTGGTTGGTCGGGCCCGCGTCCTTCTCCTCCTTGGAGCAGATGAACGTACGGTCCTCGACGCGGGCGACATCGCTCGGGTCGGACGCGGCGTAGTACGAGTTCGGCCGCTTGATCTCGTCCAGCTTGGTGAACGTGCCCTTGGCCACGAGCTCCCCGCACAGGCGCTCGTACTCGGCTTCGGAGCCGTCGCACCAGACCACCCGGTCCGGCTGGGTGATCGCTGCGATCTCGTCGACCCAGGAGACCAGCTCCTGGTGGTGGGTGGGGACAGTGAGGGGAGCCGCGATGTCGCGCGCCACGATCGCTCCTAGTTGAGGGTGTCAGTTGTCGAGGGGCCCCGTGGGGGCTGCGACCCGGATGCTTCGTACCCTTCGAATTCCCCTGGCGCTCATCCGGTGCCGACTGCACTCATTTGATCATCCGACCGTTCCGCCCATATGTCCAGGGGGGCTCACACGTGAGCATCGCCACTCATTTGCGCCCCAAATCCACTACTTACGGTGGCGTAGGTAGCATGCGGATATGACTGACGCCGCCGCTAGCGCGCAGACCCCGGGCCCCGTCGTACTCGACCCCGTCCCCGTCAAACCGCGTATGCGCGGCTGGCTGCACGCCGGGATGTTCCCCGCGGTGCTGGTCGCCGGGGTCACCCTGATCGCCCTGACCGACAGCACGGTGGCCCGGATCGCCTGCGGCGTCTACATCCTCAGTGCCTGTCTGCTGTTCGGTGTCAGCGCGGTCTACCACCGCGGCACCTGGGGGCCGCGGGGCGAGGCGGTGCTCCGCCGCCTGGACCACGCGAACATCTTCCTGATCATCGCGGGTACCTACACCCCGCTGACGCTGCTCCTGCTCCCCGAGTCCACCGCCCGGCCCCTGCTGTGGGCGGTCTGGGCGGCCGCGGCGGCGGGCATCGCGTTCCGGGTGTTCTGGGTCGGCGCGCCGCGCTGGCTCTACACCCCGTGCTACATCGCGATGGGCTGGGCGGCGGTCTTCTTCCTGCCCGACTTCATGCGGACCGGCGGCATCGCGGTCCTGGTCCTCGTCGTGGTCGGCGGGCTGCTGTACAGCGCGGGCGGCGTGATCTACGGGATCAAGAAGCCGAACCCGTCGCCGCGCTGGTTCGGCTTCCACGAGGTCTTCCACTCGCTGACGCTTGCGGCGTTCATCGCGCACTACGTGGGCATCTCGATGGTGGCGTACCAGCACGGATGAGCACCGAGGGGTCACGGGCGGACCCGGACCCCCGAACGGGGCCGGTTCAGGAGAAGGACGGCGCCGGAGGAGAACGGCTCGGGAGGCGGACGGCTCAGGAGGCGGACGGCTCGATCTCCCCCGCGAAGACGATGACCTGGTCGATGAGGCTCCGCCGCAGATGGACGACGTCCGTTCCCGCCAGGCGGGGGCCTCCATCCGGCGTCGTGAAGACCCACTGGTACCGGGCCCACTCGTCCGGCATGTCCACCGACGAACAGCGCACCATCGTGCCGGTCCCCGCGGGGTGGCGCCGGATGTCCAGCACGAACCGCTCGACCGCCTCGATCCCCTCACTGCGGCCCAACGGCCCCCAGAAGACCACGTCCGAGGTGAGGGCCTGGGAGAGCAGCGCGGTCACGTAGCTGTCGTCCGAGGAGTTGAACGCGGAGATGAACGTGTCGATCGCGGACCGCGCGGTCTCTTCCTGCTGTTCCTGCATGCACCAGTAATACCAGTCGCCCCGCGGGCCGCGCTCGCCCCGTGAGCCGTCTCCCGGCCACGGTGAACCATTCTCGTAACAGCACTAACCGCCCAGCTTCGCCGCCAACTCGCCGGCGTCGGTCGTCGGCGCATCGCACACGAAGTGCCGGCAGACGTACGCGGTCGGCTCCCCGCCCACCGGCGGCCGGTCCACCAGCAGCGGGAACTCGGCCCCCGCTCCCGGCCCCTCCCCCACGGCGACCACCGCGCCCGGGGCCCGCCCCAGCAGCGCCGTACGGTGCAGCTCCCCGCCGACCGGCCCGGCGACGGCGACCTCGCGGGGCCCGTCCAGCAGCGCCTCCGCCACCGCGAGGCCCCAGCCGACGAACCGGGGCACGCGCGGCCCCAATGCCTTCACCACGCCGAGCGCGCCTTCTGCGGCGGTCCGATGCGCCTCCGACCCGGTGTACGCGGCGTACGAGAGCAGCGCCCCCGCCGCCGCGGTCCACCCGGACGGGGTGGCGCTGTCGGTGGGATCCTGGGGCCGGCGGATGAGCTGCTCGGCGTCGTGCGCGGTGTCGTAGAGCTGCCCGCCCTCGCCGGTGAACTGCTCCAGCACGATGTCCAGCAGGAACCCGGCGAACTCCAGCCAGGCGCCCTCCCCGGTCACCGCCGCCAGCGCGAGGAAGCCCTCGGCGACATCGCCGTAGTCCTCCAGCACTCCGGCGTTGTCGCCGGCAAGCCCGTCCCTGGACGTGCGGGCCAGCCGGGCCACCTCGCCCAGGTGCACCCGGACCAGCAGATCGGCGGCCTCGGTGGCCCGCTCCACCAGGTCGGGCCGGTCGAAGTACGCGCCGGTCTCGGCGAGCGCGGCGACGGCGAGCCCGTTCCAGGCGGCGACCACCTTGTCGTCCCGCCCCGGGCGCGGCCGCTCCACACGGGCCGCCAGCAGCCGGGCCCGTACGTCCGCGACCCGGGCGGCGTCCACGGGCCCCGCGTCCCCCGGCAGCCGGAGCACGGAGGACCCCTCCTCGAACGTCCCCTCCTCCGTCACCCCGAAGTACGCGGCGGCGAAGGCGGCGTCGTCCTCTCCCAGCGCCTCGCGGAGCTGGGCGGGCGTCCACACGTAGAAGGCGCCCTCGACGTGCTTGCCGTCGGCGTCCTCACTGTCCGCGTCCAGCGCGGAGGCGAAACCGCCCTCGGCGGTCCGCAGCTCCCGCACCATGAAGTCGGCGGTCTCCAGGGCGATCCGCCGGGCCTCGTCCGACCCGGTGGTACGCCACAGGTGGGCGTACACGCGGCAGAGCAGCGCGTTGTCGTACAGCATCTTCTCGAAGTGCGGCACCACCCACTCCCGGTCCACGCAGTAGCGCGCGAAGCCCCCGCCGAGCTGGTCGTAGATCCCGCCCCGGGCCATCGCCGAACAGGTGTCGGCGGCCATCTGAAGCGCCCCCTCCGAACCGGTACGGGCGTAGTGCCGCAGCAGGAACTCCACGGCCATGGACGGCGGGAACTTGGGCGCGCCCCCGAACCCGCCGTGCTGTTCGTCGTACTCACGGGTCAGCCCGAGCAGCGCCTGCGCGGTCTCCTGCTCCCCCGGCGCCCCGTCGCCACCGTGCGCCAGCGAACGCCCCGCCAGATCCGCGACGATGCGCCCGGCGACCTCGGCGACCTCCTCGCGCCGGTCGGTCCAGGCGGCCGCCACGCCTTCCAGGACCTGCTGGAAGGAGGGCGAGCCGTGCCGGGCCTCGGGCGGGAAGTAGGTTCCGAAGTAGAAGGGTTCGGCGTCCGGTGTGAGGAAGACGGTCATCGGCCACCCGCCGTGCCCGGTGGCCGCCTGGACGGCCTCCATGTAGACGGCGTCGACGTCGGGCCGCTCCTCCCGGTCGACCTTCACCGGCACGAAGTGCGCGTTGAGGTAGGCGGCGACGGTCTCGTCCTCGAAGGACTCGTGGGCCATGACGTGACACCAGTGGCAGCTGGCGTACCCGACGCTGAGCAGCACGGGCACATCCCGCTCTCTGGCCGTCTCGAACGCCTCGGGCGACCAGGGCCACCAGTCGACGGGATTGTCGGCGTGCTGGCGGAGGTACGGGGAGGTGGTCTGCGCAAGTCGGTTGGCCATGCACCCCATCCTCGCGCACCCTCCCCCACGACGGCCGTGCGCCACGGGGCGGGACGCGAACGGGCGGGGGGAGGGGCGGGCGTCCTTCGCCAGTCAGACGCCCTTCCCCAGTCAGACGCCCTTCCCCAGTCAGGCGTCCCGGCGGCACCGCGACAGTAGGCTGCCCCCGGCACGGGTCGGACGATGGTCAGCGCGGACAGGAGGCGGGAACCGCGTGGTCGGAGAGGTGTGAGTACCTCCGACTACCGGCTCCGGCGAGTCCACCGCCACCGGTGACGGCTCCCCCGCCCGATGCCGAGCCGCCGTGGGCCCGGATCTCGCGCACCCTTCCCCGCGGCGCCCGCGCGCCGACGGGGCGGGGACGTGACCCTCTGTCCGGGATATCGGGCCGGGGCACCTGCGGCGTTTGCCACTGCGGACACCGTGCCGTGGCGGAGAATGAGCACGCATCGTCACAAGGAGGATGCACCGGAGACTGGGGGTATCAGGTGCGGTTGGAAGTGCGGGTCTCGCCCGCGGGGGAACTTCGTTCCCTGCAGGGCTGGTTGCGGTCTGACCCCGAGTTACGCGGTTCCGCCGCGGTCGACGTGCGGCCGAGCACGCCGCGACCGGGGGAGATGGGGTCGGCGCTGGATGTGCTCCAGCTGGCGACGGAGAACGGGTGGAGCGCGGCGTCGTTCGCGTTGGCCCTGGTCGCTTGGCGGCGGACCCGGCCGCAGCGGCCGAGGGTGGAGATTCGCCGCGGGGACACCGTCATCGCCCTCACCGACGGTTCCGCTGAGGAGGTCGAGAGGGTGATCCGGGCTCTCGACGCCGATCGTGACGAGGGCGGCGTCCAGTGAGCGTGCTGCCCGATCCGGGGGCGTCGCGAGCGGTCCTGGTGGGGACGAGTCGCTATCAGCACCTTGAGCAACTGCCGGCCGTCTCGAACAATCTGCGCGCCCTCGCAGCGCTTCTGTCGGGCCCGCTGTCCCTGCGTCTGCCGCCGCAACACGTGACCGTCGTCGAGAATCCCGCAGCCGCGCACACCGTGGTCAGCGAGGTGAGACGGGCCGCCGCCGAAGCCACCGACACCCTGATCGTCTACTTCGCCGGCCATGGGCTGATCGACCCGCAGGAGACGCTCAGCCTGGCCCTGCCGCACACCGAGCCGGACCGCGTCGAGACCGGCCTGCCCTATGACTGGCTTCGCCAGGTCCTCCTGCTGAACTCCCGCGCCGAACGCCACGTCGTGATCCTGGACTGCTGCTACAGCGGCCTGGCCCTGGGGCGGATGAACGCGTCGCCCGGTCTTGCCGACCAGGCCGCCGTGGAGGGCAGCTTCCTCCTCGCGGCAGCCGCCGAGACCCGCACCGCCCTGGCGCCGGTCGGGGACACCTACACCGCCTTCACCGGCAGCCTGCTCGACACGCTGAACCGTGGCGTCCCCGGCGGGCCCGACCTGCTCGATCTGGGGACCGTCTACCGGCACCTGCGTCTGACGCTGGGTGCCCGGGGGCATCCCGTTCCGCAGGCCAGGGACCGCAACAGCGGTGCCCAGGTGGCGCTCGGCCCCAATCACGCGGCTCGTCCCGTTCACGCGGATCCGCTCGATCACACGGTTCCGACCGATACCACCGTTCCGACCGGCCCCAGCGTTCCGACCGATCGGACGATTCGCCCCGACCACGGGGTCCGGACCGACAGGAAAAGCCCCGGCGGGAAAGACGGGGGCAGGAGAAGCAGAGGCCCGAAAGGCGGAGGCGTGAAAGGCGGGGTCGGGAAAGACGGGGTCGGGAAAGGCTTCGGACGGCGCGGCACGCTGATCGGCGCATCCGGCCTCGCCGCCCTCGCCCTCCTCGTCGGCGGCGGCCGACTCATCTGGAATCACAACGCGGAGCCGGACCGCACAACCTCCGTGGAAGCGTACGGGATCGAGCACTCGCCGATCCTCGAGAGAGCCCTGGCACGGAATGAGAAGAATATCGTCATCGGGGTCAAGGAGGACCAGCCAGGGCTGAGCGAGACCGACCCCGACGGCGGAAACGCCAGAGGTTTCGAGATCGACCTGGCCAGGTACCTGCTCAGAGAGATCGGCTTTCGAGGGAAGATCTCTTTCGAGCGACTGGTGAGCAACGACCGCGAGAACGCCCTGAACAACGATGAAGTCGATCTGGTCATCGCCTCCTACAGCAAGACCGTCAAACGAGAAAAGGACGTCGCCTTCTCCGCCCCCTACTACAAAACAGGCCAGTCTTTGCTCATGCGCAAGTCGAAGGTGACCGAAGGGGAGGTGCAGACCTGGGACAACGGGGTCGCAAGATCCGAAGCCATCGTCGACATGAAGATCAAATCCCTCACAGACCTTCCGGACCACACGGATTCATGCACCGTGGAGTCCACTTCGCTGGACTTCATGGAGGAAGACCCGAAGTACAAGAAGAAATTCGACATCCATGGCAAGGAATCAAGCTACAAGGACTGCATCAAGGGTCTGCTCGCCGAAGGCGCCCGTGGCAGCTACGAGGTGGTCAGCACCGACGAGGTCATCCTGGCCGGACTGGCCTACAAGTACGGCGAAGGAAAGCTGATCCGGCCGATTCGCGCCTTCACCCAAGAACGCTATGCCGTGGGAATGAAGAAGGGCGACCCAGCCCTTCAGTACCTGCTGTGCGAGGCCATCAAGAAATCGATCACCACAAAGACCTGGGAGAAGTACTACGACAAGCATCTCAAAAAGATCATGCTGGGCAGGCCGGCGAACCCTCCGGACAGACCCGACTGCTCATGAACCCGCCGACCAGGGCGTCCCGGCACCCTGGCGATCCGGGTGACCGGCTCCGACCAACTACGAGGACACCCCGTCCCCGGGGGCGAACGGGCAGGTGGCACGGGGTGGGCGCGCAGGAGTGCGGAGGTGGAGCCGGCCGGAGGTGGGCGGTGCCACCGTGCGGGCACCCCGGCCCCGGCCGCCGCGCGCGGTCGACGGCCTCCCGGAGCGGGCGCGCGGCCCGGTCATCGCGCTCGCGACCCGGCTCGACGCCCTGTCCGGCCCCGCGGCTTGACTCTCCCCTTGCCCTGCGCCCCTCGCGCCGGGGCGCTCCACGCAGGACACTTGACCCCGACGCTCGGTATCTGACGCTTGGTATCCGACGCTCCGGAACCCGAGGTCCGGAGCGCGGCACTCGGAGGGGGACACATATGCGGGACAGCCATCGGGCGGAAGCCGAGAGGCTGTTGGTACGCGCCGTGGAGGAGGAGACGCGGCGCACCGGCGGACGGACCGACGCCGGCGCGCTGATGTCGCGGGCGCGGGCCGCCCTCGACACCATGGCCGCCAGCGCGGGCGAGGAGTACGCCGCGTACACGCGGGCGCTGGACTCGGTGGCGGCGGGAGAGCGCCCCCTCTCGGAGCGCTTCAGCAGAGCGACGCTCGGAACGCCACTGCTGGTGACGGGAGTTGCGGCCGCCGCAGCGTTCGGCGCGGATCTGGCGCTCGGCGCGAACACCGGCCTGGCGCTGGGCGCGGGCGCGGCCGTCGCGGTGGCCGGCACGGCGACGACCGTGGCGAAGGCGACCGCCTCGCACTGGCCGGCCGCCCACCGCCGCGCCGGAGCGGCCGGACAGCCGGGCGGGGCCGAGCAGTTGCGTCTCCAGTGGCTCACCGCCCTGGAGGTACGGGGCATCCGCCCGTACCTGGACCAGCAGCGCATGCTGGCCCCCGCCGCGCGCACCCCGAAGAGGCAGACCGCCCCGGCGGGGCGGCAGTTGCGCGGCGGGGACCGCAGTGCCGCGGCCCGTACCCGGGTGGTACTGGAGCAGTCCTTCGGGCATCTGCCGAAGGCGGAGGGGCCGTTCACCGGGCGGCGGGCCGAGCTGGCGCAGATCGCCCAGTGGGTGCACGCGGCCCGCGCCTCGACGCTGACCCGGCCGACGGTCGTCGTGCTGCACGGTGCGCCGGGGGCGGGGCGTACGGCGCTCGCGGTGCGGGCCGCCCATGCGCTCAAGGACCAGTTCCGGGGGGCGTGCGTGGTCGATCTGCGCGGCCAGGTCGCCGGGGAGAGCCCGCTGCCGACCCGGGACGCCCTGTTGCACCTGCTGAACCGGCTGGGCGCGCCGCGCGAGCAGCTGCTGTTCAGGGAAGGCGCTTCGGCCGAGCAGCAGGTGCGGCGGCTCTCCGAGCTGTACGACCAGCACCTCACGGGGACGCCGGTCACGATCGTGCTCGACGACGCAACGGACGCCGGGCAGGTCCGCACCCTGGTGCCGGAGCGCTCGGACAGTCTGGTGATCGTCACCGCCAGGGAGCCGCTGGAGCTGCCCGAGGACCTGCCGGCGTGGGTGCACCACCTGCCGGTCGGCCCGCTGGACGCGGCGGGCGCGGAGGAGCTGCTGCGCGAGGTCGCCGAGGAGGCGGAGACCGGGCCGTACGACTACCCGTCCACGGACGCCGTCGTGGAGCTGTGCGGCGGGCTGGCGCTGGCGCTGCGGGTGGCCGGTTCCGCGCTGGGGGCGCGCAGTCGGCACACGCTGGCGGAGGACTTGGGGGCGGCAGGACCGCCCCCCGGGGTGTCCGGGCCCGTGGACCCGGTGGAGCGGGCCCTGTGGCTGCGCTACACGGACCAGGGCGAGCAGGCCCGGCGGCTGCTGCGGCGGCTCGCGCTGGCGGGCCGGGCGAGCCTGGGGGCGGCAGCGGCGGCGGCGCTGCTCGCGACGGACGAGCAGGAGGCGGAGCGGCTGCTCACCGTGCTGACCCGGGCGGGGCTGCTCACCCGCGTACGGGGGTCGCGCTACCGGCTGCACGATCTGGTGCGGGCCTTCGCGCTGGCCCGGCTGCTGGACGAGGAGGAGCCGGCCGAGCGGACGGCGGCGCAGGAGCGGCTGCTGACGAACTACGCGGAGCTGGCCGACGCGGTGATCCGGATGGTCGACGGGAAGATGTCGACGCGGGCCGGGCAGTTCGGCTCCCACGGCTTCGGTTCGCTGGACTCGGCGCTGCGCTGGCTGGACGACGAGTCGAGCTTCATCACGGCGGCGCTGCGGCACGCGGAGGGCGTCGACCAGGCGACGTTGCTGCATCTGCTGGGCGCCCTGTGCGACTACTGCCTGCTCCGCGGCGACCTGTACCGCCTGGGCGAGATCCGCGAGCTGACGCAGGCCGTGGACCAGGGGCTGCTGGAGCGGTCGGTGCAGTGGCGTACGGGGATCGCGGCCCGGCAGCTCGGCGAGCTGGACAAGGCCCGCACCACGCTGTCCTCCGTCGTCGGGCTGTACCACGAGGCGCAGAACGACGCGGGCGAGGCGCTGGCGCTCTGCTCGCTGGGCATCACCCTGCACCACCAGGGCAATCTGACCGAGGCGGCGGCCCGGCTCGGCGAGGCGTTGGCGCTCCAGTCGTCCGGCGCGCAGGCCGAGGACCGCGCCTGGACCCTGCACGCCCTGGCGGCCGTGGAGCGCGACCGGGGTGCTCTGGCGCGGGCGCTGACCCTGCTGGCGGACGCGCTGCGGCTGCACCGGGAGGGCGAGTCGCTGCACGGTGAGGCCTGGACGCAGTTCCAGCTGGGGCAGGTGCGGCTGCGGACGGGCGAGGTGGCCCCGGCCGAGGAGGCGCTGAACACGGCCCTGGAGCTGTACGGGCGCACCCGCGACGGGCGCGGCGAGGCGTGGGCGCTCACCCAGCTGGCCCGGGCCCGGCTGCTGGACGGCGATCCGGGGGCCGCCCTGGAGCAGTTGCGCGAGGCGCTGGACCGGCACCGGGACAACGAGGACGCGCGGGGCGAGGCCTGGACCCTGTACTACCTGGGGCAGGCGCTGGAGGACAAGGGGGACACCGCTCAGGCGGTACGTGAACTGGAGCGGTCCCGCACGATGTTCTCGCGGATGCGGGACGTGTACGGGCTGGCTTGCGCCCGTCACCATTCGGGCCGGGTGACCCGGGACCAGCGGGCCGCGCAGACGGGCAACCTGCGCAACTCGGGATTCGCCCGGCAGTTGCTGATGGACGCGCGGGCCGATTTCCGGCGGATCAAGGTGCCGTACGGGGAGGCGTGGGCGTGCGTGGAGCTGGCGTTGATCGACGCGGGCAACGGGCGTGCGCCGCAGGCGCTGGAGCTGTGCGGTGAGGCGGCGGAGCTGTTCGCCTCGTACGGGGACGCGCGGGGCGGCGACTGGGCCCGGTTCCTGCGCTGCACCCTGCTGCCGTACGCCTCGCCCGGCGGCATCGAGGTGGGCACGGTGGTGGCGCAGCAGGAGCTGGCCGAGCTGATCGAGGGCGGGCACCCGGCGCGGGACGGCAAGCTGGAGCAGTCGGCGGCGGCGTTCGCGGTGGCTCTGGAGCGGGGCGTGGACCTGGAGGACGGCTGGCAGGCGTGGCGGCTCGGACTGACCCCGACCCGCGACGCCGGCCAGATCATGGGCGTCACGGTGGAGCCGGCCCGGCCTTGACCGACACGCCCGTCGCGACACGGGCGTGACCGGGCGGGCGTGACCGCGCGGACGGGCCTGTACGGACAAGCCTGCGCGGGCGGGCTTCGGAGACCGGCGCCCGTCCGATCACGGCCCGACGGGCGTCCGGCACCGAGGCCGGACGCCCTCCCCGTACGCGCGGCTCCGGCGCGGGTTACTTCCGGGGTGCGCCCGCCCCGTCGGCGGCGGGCTCGCCGGCGGCGGGCTCGGCGGCCACCGCGTCCGGGTCGGGTGCCTCCTCGAAGTCGACCTTGCCCATGTGGCGGTTCATCGACTTCATCAGGGCCCACACGCCGACGGCCAGCGCCGCGAAGACGAGGAAGCCGAGGACGCCGGGGGTGACCTTGTTCTTGTCGAGCTCTTCGGCGGCGAGCGGGACGAGGTGCGTCAGTGCCTGGGTCGCGTACATATCAGGCATTGTCGCGGATGCCCGCGAAGAGGTCGCTCTCGGGGAGGGAGGTATCGACCAGGGACTTCGCCAGCTCGTACTCCTCGGTGGGCCACACCTCGCGCTGGATGTCCATCGGGACCCGGAACCAGCCGCCCTCGGGGTCGATCTGCGTGGCGTGCGCGATGAGCGCCTTGTCGCGGATCTCGAAGAACTCGTCGCAGGGAACGTGCGTGGTCAGCGTGCGTTCCACGCGCTCGAACTCCTCCCAGCGCTCCAGCCACTCGCCGTACGGGGACTCCAGGCCCCGGGCGAGGAGCGCCTCGTGCAGGGCGACGGTGCGCGGCCGGTTGAAGCCCTGGTTGTAGTAGAGCTTCTTCGGCTCCCAGACGGGGCCGAACTCGTCCTCGGGGAACCGCTCCGCGTCGGCCGCACCGTCGAACGCGATCATCGAGATCGTGTGCGTCATGATGTGGTCGGGGTGCGGGTAGCCGCCGTTCTCGTCGTACGTGGTGATGACCTGCGGCCGGAACGCGCGGATCTTCGCCACCAGGCGCCCCGCGGCGGCCTCGGGATCCTCCAGGGCGAAGCAGCCCTCGGGCAGCGGCGGCAGCGGGTCGCCCTCGGGCAGCCCCGAGTCGACGAAACCGAGCCACTCCTGCTGGACGCCCAGGATCTCCCGGGCCTCGTCCATCTCCTTCTTGCGCACCTCGTGGATGTTCTTCTCGATGTACGCGTCGCCCTGGAGCTTCGGGTTGAGGATGGAGCCGCGCTCGCCTCCCGTGCAGGTCACGACCAGCACGTCCACCCCCTCGGACACGTACTTGGCCATGGTGGCCGCGCCCTTGCTCGACTCGTCGTCGGGGTGGGCGTGAACGGCCATCAGTCGCAGCTGCTCAGTCAAAGCTCGATCCTCAGTCATTGGTCGCTCTGGTCGATCATGGGTCGGTCGGGTCGATCCGGGTCGCTGGCGAAGCCGGTCCGGGTCTCTGTCTCAAGAGGTGCCGCGCCCGCGCGGCATCGGTGTGGGGCGCGGTCGGACGCCGGGCGGGCGGCTTCTATAGTGACTGAACGAGGGGCCGGAAAATTCCTCGATGCCCGGCCCGGAGGGAACGATCATGACGACGGTTCGTGAGGCCCTGCCCGAGGGGCGGTACGGCCGGACCGAGGATCAGCGTGCGGACCGCAAGCTGAAGATCGTCGGATCGGTCCTGGGCGTCGCCCTGCTCGGCGTGATCGGGTGGATCGGCTTCGACTACGTCGGCGGCCAGGGCATCAGCGCCGAGATGATCAAGTTCAAGGTCGTCTCCGACGCCCGCGCCGATGTCCATCTGGAGGTCCGCAAGGACCGCGAGGGCCACGGCTACTGCCTGGTGCGGGCGCTCAGCGAGGACGGCTCCGAGGTGGGCCGCAAGGAGGTCCGCTTCGACCGGGCCGAGGACCGGATCGACGAGGTCGTGACCGTGGTGACCCGGTCCAGGGCGACCGCGGTCGAGCCGATGGGCTGCACCGCCGACGACGGCCCGACCGGCTGATCTCTGTCGAACCCCCTGTGACCTGCGACGATACGGGTCACATCGGCCGACTGAGGGGTGTGACGGTTTACCTTCTCCCCCTTTTCCTGCGGAATTGTTAGGCTCGTGGTTTCGCCCACCCGGAGAAGCACATGCTTCTGGGTAGGGCGATGCTTTGTATTCCCAGCACCGACGAGGAGCACCTGTGACCCAGACCAGCGAAAACGTCACCTGGCTCACGCAGGAGGCGTACAACCAGCTGAAGGCCGAGCTGGAGTACCTGTCTGGTCCCGCGCGCACGGAGATCGCCGTCAAGATCGCGGCGGCCCGTGAGGAGGGTGACCTCCGGGAGAACGGCGGGTACCACGCGGCCAAGGAGGAGCAGGGCAAGATGGAGCTGCGGGTGCGCCAGCTGACCCAGCTCCTGGAACACGCGAAGGTCGGCGAGGCGCCGGCCGACGACGGCGTGGTCGAGCCCGGCATGGTCGTCACGATCGCCTTCGACGGCGATGAGAGCGACACGCTGACCTTCCTGCTCGCCTCCCGTGAGTACGCCAGCACGGACATCGAGACGTACTCCCCGCAGTCCCCGCTCGGCCTCGGTGTGAACGGCAAGCGGACGGGCGACGACGCGGACTACGAACTGCCGAACGGCAAGACGGCCTCGGTGAAGATCCTGGCGGCGAAGCCCTACAGCGGCTGATCCGGCCGCATCACGACCGGAACGACACGGGAGCCCCGGCCACGGACGGCCGGGGCTTCCGTGCCTCGTGTACGTCGGACTGCCGCGGGTCCCGTGCGTCGTGTGTGCCGTACGGCCGGGGCCCCGTGCGTCGTGGTTCGGACGGCCGCGGGCCCCGTGCGCCGTTGGCGCCGTACGGCCGCGGCTCCCGCGCGTCGCCGCCCGCCCCCGGGCCGGCCGTTCCCGCGGGCCGGGTCAGGAGCAGTCGCCGGTGCGGCCGAGGGTCTTCTCGGGCGTCACGCCGGGGCGGGTCCACTGCGGGGTGGGGCGGCTGGCCGGGCCCCAGCTCGCGGTCCCGTCCGCGTCGGTGCGCCAGTACCAGCAGGCCTGGCCGCTTTCGCCCGGATATCCCTCGCGGACGCTGCCGAGCGCCGGCCGGCCCTCGGGCCGGTCCTCCCACGCCTCGCCGCGGCCGTAGGGCGTCAGGTCGAGCAGACCGAAGGAGCCGTTGGCCGCCTCGATCCCGCGGCCCGTCGTGGAGTAGGTGAGGAACACGCGCCCGCCGTCGCGCAGGAAGCAGGCGAGGTGTCCCATCTCGCCGCCGATCGGGGCGTCCAGGCCGCGCACCGAGTACCAGGGCTGGGTGTAGCCCATGAACGCGGTGAAGGCGGCCACCTCCTCCCGGATTCCCGTGGTCAGGACGGCGAACGAGACGCCCCGGGCGTTGAGGTAGACGGCGTCCCTCATGTGCCAGACCGCGTCGGTGCAACCCTCGCACTGGCCCTGGTGCGGTGCGCCGTCGTACCACATGTGCTGGTAGACGACGAGCTCCCGGCGGCCCTCGAAGAGGTCCAGGAACGGGACCGGGCCGTCGGGCCCGACGACCTCGGCCGTCCCGTCGACCTCCACCATCGGCAGCCGGCGGCGGGCCGCGGCGAGCGCGTCGCCCCGGCGGGTGTGGGCCTTCTCCCGGGCCAGGAGCTCGTCCCGGGCGGCCTGCCAGGTGGCCCGGTCGACGACGGGCGGGGCGCCGGGCGGGCCGGTGGCCGGGACGTCCGGTGTGCTGGTCATGGTTGCCTCCGTGGTGTGACGTGGTGGCGGCGTGGCGTGGCGTCGCGTGGCGGGCGTCAGACGGCGGCCGAGCGGTACTTGCGGACCGCCAGGGTGCGGAAGACCACGATGATCAGCACGGACCAGATGACCGAGGCGAGGATCGGGTGCTCCATCGGCCAGGCCCCGGTGACGGACTTCGTCACGCCGGGCATCGTGTTCCCGAACAGCTCGCGGGCCCCGGCCACCGTGGCGCTGAAGGGGTTCCACTCGGCGACGTGCTGGAGGAACGTCGGCATGCCGGTGACCGGCACGAAGGCGTTCGAGATGAACGTCAGCGGGAACAGCCAGATCAGACCGCCGGAGGTCGCCGCCTCCGGGGTGCGCACGGACAGGCCGATCAGCGCTCCGATCCAGGAGAACGCGTAGCCGAGCAGGAGCAGCAGCAGAAAGCCGCAGATCACCTTGGCGAGGTTCTCGTGGGTGCGCCAGCCGACGATCAGGGCGACTCCGGCGAGCACGACGAGGGTGAGCGTGGTCTGTACGAGGTCGGCGAGCGTACGTCCGGTGAGGACCGCGCCCCGGGCCATGGGCAGCGAACGGAAGCGGTCGATGAGCCCCTTGTGCATGTCGTCGGCGATGCCGGCGCCGGCGCCCGCGGTGGCGAAGGTGACGGTCTGGGCGAAGATGCCCGCCATGAGGAACTCCTTGTACAGCTGCGGGTCGGTCGAGCCGCCGATGCTGATGGAGCCGCCGAAGACGTAGGTGAAGAGCACCACGAACATGATCGGCTGGATCAGTCCGAAGATCACCATCTCGGGGATCCGGGTCATCCGGATCAGATTCCGCTTGGCGACGACGAGGGAGTCCCTCACGGACTGCGTGACGCCCCCGGCGGGGCGGGGGACCGACGAGGGGGCGTCCTTGGCGATCGCGCTCACCGGGTGTCCTCCTTGCTCCGGGAGTCGCGGGAGCGTTCCGCCACGGCTCCGTCGGGTTCCTCGTCCCCGCTCTCGCGCACCTCGGCCGCGTGGCCGGTGAGGGAGAGGAAGACGTCGTCCAGGGTGGGCCTGCGCAGGGCGATGTCGTCGATCTCCACGCCTTGGGCGTCCAGGTCGCGGATGATCTCGGCCAGCAGCCTGGCCCCGCCGCTGACCGGGGCGGTCAGCTTGCGGGAGAGCCGGGCGACGGTGACCTCTCCCCTGCCGAGGGCGGTCAGCACGGACCGGGCGCGCTCGATCTCGTCCGGGCGGTGCACGACGACCTCGACGCGCTCGCCGCCGGTGCGGGCCTTGAGCTGGTCGGAGGTGCCGCGGGCGATGACCTTGCCGTGGTCGATGACGCAGATGTCGTGGGCGAGGCGGTCGGCCTCCTCCAGATACTGCGTGGTCAGCAGCAGCGTCGTGCCGCCGGCCACCAGGTCCTCGATCACGTCCCAGAGTTGCTGCCGGTTGCGCGGGTCGAGGCCGGTCGTCGGCTCGTCCATGAACATCACGGGCGGCGACACGACGAGAGCCGCCGCGAGGTCGAGGCGCCGGCGCATACCGCCGGAGTACGTCTTGGCGGTGCGGTCGGCGGCGTCGCCGAGGTTGAACCGGTCCAGCAGGACGCCCGCCCGCGCCTTCGCGTCCCGGGCGCTCAGGTGGTAGAGCTGCCCGACCATCCGGAGGTTCTCCCGGCCGGTCAGATACTCGTCGACCGCGGCGAACTGTCCGGAGAGCCCGATCGAACGGCGTACCTCGTTGGGCTTCTTCAGGACGTCGATCCCAGCCACGAACGCCGTGCCGCTGTCCGGACGCAACAGTGTGGTCAGCACGCGTACGGCGGTGGTCTTGCCCGCGCCGTTGGGCCCGAGCAGTCCGAGGACCGTGCCTTCGGGGACGTCGAGGTCGACGCCGTCGAGAGCTCGTACGTCGCCGAAGGTCTTCACCAGACCTTCGGCGTGGATCGCACCTGGCATGGAGGGGCTCCCCCCGTCACTCGCGGATGGTGATGGTGTCGCCGGCGGCGGCCTTCCGGTCCGATCCTAGGATCGGCGGGCCGCCACCGCCCGGTGAACGGGCGTGTCCCGGGCGCCCGGCGCGCGACGGGTCCGCCCGTGCGGCCCCCTCAGCCCATCACCCGGAAGCCCGCCGCCCGCAGCGCCGCCTCGACCTCCGCGCAGTGCTGCGGCCCCTTGGTCTCCAGGTGCAGGTCGACCTCCGCCTCGGTCAGGCCGAGGCGCGGGTCGGTGCGCACATGGCTGATGTCGAGGACGTTGGCGTCGGCCACGGTCAGCGCGGCCAGCAGGGCGGCCAGCGCCCCCGGGCGGTCGGTGAGGCGCAGCCGCAGGCTCAGGTAGCGGCCCGCGGCGGACATCCCGTGCCGCAGGATGCGCTGCATCAGCAGCGGGTCGACGTTGCCGCCGGACAGCACGGCCACCACCGGACCACGGAAGGACTTCGGGTCGCTGAGCAGCGCGGCCACGGGGCTGGCCCCGGCCGGTTCGACGACCAGCTTGGCCCGCTCCAGGCAGAGCAGCAGCGCACTGGACAGCTCGTCCTCGGTGACCGTGCGGACCTCGTCGACCAGCTCCTCGATCAGCCGGTACGGTACGTCGCCGGGCCGGCCCACCTTGATGCCGTCGGCCATCGTGGCCGGGGAGTCGAGCGAGACGGGGTGCCCGGCGGCCAGGGACGGCGGGTAGCAGGCGGCCCCCTCGGCCTGGACGCCGATGATCCGGACGTCGGGGCGCAGGGCCTTCACCGCGACGGCGACGCCCGCGGCGAACCCGCCGCCGCCGATGCCGAGGACGATCGTGCGGACCTCGGGGCACTGCTCCAGGATCTCCAGCCCGACGGTGCCCTGGCCCGCGATGATGTCGGGGTGGTCGAAGGGGTGGATGAAGACCGCGCCGGTCTCCTCCGCGTACCGCTGGGCGGCGGCGAGGGTCTCGTCGACGACCTGGCCGTGCAGTCGCACCTCGGCCCCGTACTCCCGGGTCGCGGCGACCTTGGGCAGGGGCGCCCCGACGGGCATGAAGACCGTGGAGCGTACGCCGAGGAGGGACGAGGCCAGGGCGACGCCCTGGGCGTGGTTCCCGGCGCTGGCGGCGACCACCCCGGCCGCCCGTTCCACCGGGGTGAGGCCGGAGATCCGGACGTAGGCGCCGCGCAGTTTGAAGGAGCCGGTGCGCTGGAGGTTCTCGCACTTGAGGTGCACCGGTGAGCCGACCAGCTCGGTCAGATGGCGGCTGCCCTCCAGCGCGGTCACCCGCGCCACCCCGGACAGCATCTTCTGCGCGCCCCGGACGTCGTCGAGGATCAGGGCCGGGTGGCGGGCGGTCGCGCGGAAGCTCATGTCCGCAAGTCTTGCAGCTCCGACCGGGCGCGGCCGACTTGTCTCACGGCGGCCTGCGGTGGTGTCCGCAGGTTTGTGCGGCACTGGTACGCGTTGCCCCGGGGCCGCGTACTCTGTCCCCCACCCATCCGACACCGCACGAAGAGAGCCCCCGGCCATGCCCCCTCAGGACATGACGACTGCTGCGTCTCCTTCCGGGGGCGCCGCCCCCGAACACCCGGGCCCCGACCGCCTGCTGGACTCCCTCCAGCACCAGGTGGCGGTCTTCGCCCGCCGTGCCGAGCAGACCCGCCTCGGCGGTGTCGGCCAGGTCCGCAACTCGATGGACCGGGCGGCGTACCTGCTGCTGAACCGGCTGGACCGGGAAGGTCCGATGGGCGTCAAGGCGCTGGCGGCCGGGATGGGCATCGACTCCTCGACGGTGACGCGGCAGGTCGCGCCGCTCGTCGACACCGGTCTGGTGAAGCGCACGTCGCATCCGGAGGACGGCCGGGCCGTGGTGCTCCAGCTCTCGCCGCGCGGTCAGGCCCGGCTGGAAGAGGTCCGGGCCTCGCGGCGCGAGCTGATGTCCCAGGTGACGGACGGCTGGACGCAGGAGGAGCGGGACACGTTCTGCGCCCTGCTCACCCGTTTCAACGGGTCGTTGGCCGCCCGGCAGGCCGCGTACCAGCCGCCGCAGTCCGACTGACGGGGCGCGGGCGGCGGTCAGCCCCGGGGGTCACGCCGGCCAGGTGCCCGTGACGCGCCTGGTCACCTGGGCGCCCGAGCGTTCGACGGCGGCCTTGACCACGGAGAAGATCGCCCCCTGTACGGCGGCCGCGAGGAGGATCTGCCGCCACGGGCGGCCCTCGTCGAGAGCGTCGGGCGCGTCGCCCTCGCCCTCGATGAGTTTCCACGTCTGCTTGAAGGCGGCGCCCGCGATCATCCCGCTGACAGCACCCAGGACCAGGCCGACCGGCTTGTAGGCGATCTTGGTTCCCTTCATCGGTTACGTCCGCGGCTGCGGCGTACCAGCAGGAAGGCGACCAGCAGGGCACTGCCCGTGAGGAGCGGGGCGCGGTTGGCGCGGACAGCCTTCGCGGCTCGCTCCGCCCTTTCCCGCAGAGGATCGGGAGCCTTCACCGCCGCGTACTGGCCGGCGCGCACCGTACCCTCACGCAGCTGCGCGGTGACCCGCGCGGTCTCTTCCAGCACGGCGTCGGGTGTCCTGTCCTTCACCCGCCGCGCGGCCTGCTCCGTGAGGTGGCGCATGCGGCCGGATGCCGTCCCGGCCTTCCCGGCGGCCCGCTCCTTCACCGCGGCGACCCTGTCCTTCGTCTGCTCCCTGAGGTCGGCCTTCGCCGCGAGCGCCTCGACGGTCTGCCCGAGCTTGTCGCGCGTTCGCTCCACCTGTTCGCGCAGTTCCTCAGGGGTGGGCGTGCCCGTGTTGTCCTGCGATGCGTCGTTCATCGGTGTGCCTTCTCCATCGGTTTGCGTCCTCCTGGGGCCGGTGGCGCCTGCGGGTGCCTCAGCGCCTGCGCGAGCCGCCGATCCGGCTTCCGGCGCCCACGCCCGCGACGTGCAGGGCGAGGAGCACGAGGCCGAGCAGCATCACGTTGCCCGACGCGAACACGTCGTTGGTGGAAATGTCGGCGGCGTTGATGAGGAACGCGATGAAGAACAGTACTGCGGCTGCTATACCCAGCATGGGAATTACTCCTTCGAGTCGTGTCGCCCGTGTGCCCGGCACCGGGAAAGGTAAGCCTCGATGCGGAAAAGCCCTCAGCACCGGAGTCGATCAAGGAGGCCCGTGAACCGACCTGCGTGCAGGTTGCCCGGCTTCCCTGAAATCGGGCCGGAAAACAACCGATTCCGTGGGCGTATGCCGGATGGTCCGGGGCACGAGGCTGATCAACGGTTGCTGAGGCAACGGGCGGATCGCCGGGGCGGGAGCGAGAGAGCGAACCAGTGTCGGCGCCGCCCTGACGGCCGCTCCGAATACGTTCATTCCTTATCCCTACGAACGAAGGAATTTCCCATGAGTGACAACCTGTGGGGTTACCAGCCGCATGTCGGCCACACTGCCGGTACCGACCTGATCGGCTACAAGGTCGAGGCGACGGACGGCGGCATCGGCAAGGTCGACAAGCACTCCGACGATGTCACGTCCTCATATCTGGTGGTCGACACCGGCGTATGGATTTTCGGCAAGCACGTTCTGCTCCCGGCGGGCACGGTGAGCCGGATCGACAGCGACGAGAAGAAGGTCTACCTCGACCTCACCAAGGACCAGGTCAAGGACTCTCCGGAATTCGACAAGGACAAGCACATCGGCGACACGGAATTCCACCGCACGACCGGCGAGTACTACGGCCGCCACCGCCGCGTCTGACGCGACGCCCAGCAGAACGGCGGGCGGGGCGAGAGACATGATGTCTCTCGCCCCGCCCGCCGTTCTGCTGGGTACGTCACCGGCGTAGGTCTTCCGCGCGGTGCCCTGTGAGTTCGGGGACCCGGCCCTTCTCGGGCTCGCTTCCCCGCACCCGCCGCGTCCGGGCTCTTGACCGGGGCGGTGCGCCGGGGCTCGTATGTGGTCCATGGCAGAGCGGGCGACCCACCGGGACCGGCTCCGCGCCCTGGAGTTCGAGGCCTTCGTGGCGGGCGCGGGCGGTCGTCTGCTGCACACGGCGACGCTGCTCACCGGCGAACCGTCGCACCCGGCGGGCGCGTATGCGCGGGCCGAGCGGCTGCTGCACGCGGCGCTCGCCCGTACGTACGCCGACTGGGACGGACTGCGCGGCGGTGACCCCTACGACCTGGCACGCCGGGAGCTGGCGCTCCGGTTCGCCCGGGAGGCCCGGCGCCACCAGCGGCCGCGCGGCGGTCCGCTGGACCGGCTGACCCCCGTCGAACGGCTCGTTCTCGTCCTGCGGGTGTACGAGGAGGTAGGCGAGGAGCAGACGGCGGCGCTGCTCGGGCTGCCCGGCGACCGGATCCGCGCGGTGTGCGCCCGGGCGGTGGCGACGCTGCGCGCGCCGCGGCGTGCCGCCGGTCCGGGGCGGGCGCCCTCGCACGGCACGGACCGGCCGCGGCCGGCCCCGGACTCCCGGGCGACACCGTGAGCGCCGACCGCCGGGACCCGCGCGAGGAGCAGGTCCGCCGGATGCTGGACGGCCCGCACCCGGCCCTGCCGCCCGGCCTGGCGGCGCGGGCGGTGCTGCGTGGCGGGCGCCGACTGCGGCTGCGCCGGGCGGTGCGGCGGACGGCGCTCTGGCTGCTGGCCGTGGCGTTCGCGGCGTTCCTCGTCTGGGCCGGGGTCGAGCAGCCGTGGGAGACCGAGCCCGCGCAGGTCACTCCCCCGTTGGAGGGCTGGTGAGCCGTTGGGGTCCGTGGGCGACGCGCCTACGCTGGAGGGGTCGAGCGAGCCGAGGAGGCCGTGATGACCAGGAAGGTCGCGGACTGCCGGAACTATCCGAGCGAGACGAACTGCACCCTCACCATCTCCGGTGAGGAGGACGAGGTCGTCCGGGCCGCGAGCGAGCACGCCGCGTCGGTCCATGGGCACGAGGACGGTCCCGAACTGCGCGAGCAGGTCAGGGGCATGCTGGAGGACGAGAAGGTGGGCGTCTGACACGTGAGGGGCGCCCGCGTGTTCCGGCGGGCGCCCTCGTGTTCCGTGCTCCGGCCCCGAGGCGTCAGCCCAGCGCCTGGGCGAGGTCGGCGATCAGGTCGTCGCCGTTCTCGATGCCGACGGAGAGCCGCACCAGGTCGGCCGGGACCTCCAGCGGGGAGCCGGCTGCGGAGGCGTGCGTCATCCGGCCCGGGTGCTCCAGGAGGGACTCCACCCCGCCGAGGGACTCGCCGAGCGTGAAGAGCTTCGCCCGGTTGCAGACCTCGACCGCCGCCTCCTCGCCGCCCGCGACGCGGAAGGACACCATGCCGCCGAAGGCCTTCATCTGCTTGGCGGCGACCTCGTGGCCGGGGTGCTCGGGCAGGCCCGGGTAGAGGACCTGGGAGACCTTGGGGTGCCGGGTCAGCAGGTCGGTGACCTTGGTGGCGTTCTCGGTGTGCCGGTCCATGCGGACGGCGAGGGTCTTGATGCCGCGCAGCACGAGCCAGGCGTCGAAGGGTCCGGCGACCGCGCCCATGGCGTTCTGGTGGTACGCCAGTTCCTCGGCGAGTTCCGGGTCGCCGACGACGAGCGCGCCGCCGACGACGTCGGAGTGGCCGCCCATGTACTTGGTGGTGGAGTGCACGACGACGTCGGCGCCGAGCGCGAGGGGCTGCTGGAGGTAGGGCGAGGCGAAGGTGTTGTCGACGACGAGGCGGGCCCCGGCCTGCCGGGCGACCTGCGCCACGGCGGCGATGTCGGTGATGCCGAGGAGCGGGTTGGACGGGGTCTCCACCCAGATCGCCTTGGTGCGCGGGGTGAGCGCGTCCCGTACGGCGGCCACGTCCGAGGTGTCGGCCACCGAGAACTCCACGCCCCACCGCGAGGCGACCTTCGCGAACAGGCGGAACGTGCCGCCGTAGGCGTCGTTCGGGATGACCACGTGGTCGCCGGGGGTCAGCAGCGTACGCAGGAGGCAGTCCTCGGCGGCGAGGCCGGAGGCGAAGGCGAGGCCGCGGCGGCCGCCTTCGAGGGCCGCGAGGTTCTCCTCCAGGGCGGTGCGGGTCGGGTTGGCGCTGCGGCTGTACTCGTAGCCGCCGCGCAGTCCGCCCACGCCGTCCTGCTTGTACGTGGAGACCTGGTAGATCGGTGGAACCACCGCGCCGGTGAGGGGGTCGGCGGTGTTCCCCGCGTGGATGGCGAGGGTTTCGAAGCTGTGCTGGTCGCTCATGAGGCCCGAGCGTAGTTCGTGGCGAGGGCCCTTACCGGCCACTCGCCTCTCCGGGGACAATGGGGTCATGGAGATTCTGTTGTTCCTGCTCGCGATGTGCTTGTTCGCGGCGGTGATCGGCCCCTGGGTCATGCGCCGCCGGGGCGGTATCCGTCAGGTCGCCCCCGGTTCGCCGGACGCCGCGGACCCGGACACGTACGGCTTCGCCCGCCAGGAGGAGCTGGACGTCCGGATGCCCGGACCCGACCAGGACCTCCTGGACGTGCTCGACGTCGTCCAGGGCACCCAGGACTGGCGGGCCGCCGCCCAGCTGCTCGCCGGGACGCCGAAGGACGGCGAGGTGCGCTGGCAGCGGATCCAGGCCTTCGCGGGCGCGGCCTCGCTGGAGCTGGCGCGGCGGCCCGGGGAGGGCGGGGCGTGGCTGCGGAAGTGGCGCGCGGAGTCCCCGAAGGACGCGGGCGGCGCGGCGGTGCACGCGGAGTTTCTGGTGCAGCAGGCGTGGCGGTCCTCGGCTGCGGGGAGCGACGACTTCCGGATCATCCTGGAGGAGGCCCGTACGGTCTGCGGCGAGGCGGCCCTCCTCGCGCCGGGCGACCCCGTCCCGTACATCGTGGAGCTGGCGGTGGCCCGGGGGCTCGGCTACACCCCCGAGCAGTTCGACCAGCTCTGGGCGAAGATCATCGACCGGGCTCCGGCCCACATGGGCGCGCACATCGCGGCGCTGCACTTCCACTGCGAGAAGTGGCACGGCTCGCGCAAGGACGCCGAGGCCTTCGCCACGGCCGCCGCCGCCCGCGCCCCGCGGGGTTCGCTGCTCGCCGCGCTGCCGCTGTTCGCGGTGTACGAGCACCTGCCCGAGGTCAACCTCGTGCAGGGCTTCTACCGAAGCCAGGTGGTCACCAAGGCGGTCGAGGGCGCGATGTTCGCGGTGCACGCGGCCCGCCCGGACGACCCGATGCTGGCCCATGTCCGCCACCTCCTGGTGCTGTTCCTGGTCCACATGGAGCGCTGGTCGGAGGCGATGCACCAGCTGATCCGGGTCGACGGTCACGTGGGCGCGCTGCCGTGGACGGCGGACGCGGACCCGGCCGCGCAGTACACGGTCTACCGGGCGCTCGCGGTCGCCGGCTACGAGGCGAACGGCGGCAGCCCGGCGACGCTGCCGCACTGACCGCTTCCGTGAAGGTCACGGCCCGGCGGGTGCGGAGCCGGGAGCCCGGCCGGCCGCCGTGGTCACCAGCGCACCGGCGACGAGAGCCGCGCCCGTCGCCATGACCGCCTTGACGCCGATGCCGTCCGCGACCAGCCCGCCGACCAGCGCCCCGAGCGCGATGGCGCCGTTGAACACCCCGACGAACAGCGAGGAGGCGGCCTCGCGGGCGTCGGGAGCGGCGAGCAGCACCCAGGTCTGGGTGGCCACCGAGACGCCGCCGTAGCCGAGGCCCCAGACCGCCATCAGTACGGCCGCGAGGGCCGGGGAGCCGCCCAGCCACGGCAGAGCGGCCACGGTGAGCGCCAGGACCGTGCCGATCACCAGCAGCGTCGTGCGCGGCGAGCGGGCGGCTCCGGCCCCGGCGAGGAAGTTCCCGGCGACGCCGGCGATTCCGTACACCAGGAGCAGGGCGCCGATCGTGCCCGCGCCCACGCCGGTGACGTCCTCCAGGACGGGCCTGATGTAGGTGTACGCGGCGAAGTGCCCGGTGACGAGGAAGCCGACGACGAGGAGGCCGGTGCGCAGCCCGGGGTCCCGGGTCAGCCGCAGCACGCCGCCGAGCGGAACGGTGCGCTCGGCGGGCAGCCGGGGCAGTAGCAGCGCCGCCGCGACCAGCACCACCAGGCCGAGGCCGGCGGCCGCCAGGAACGCGGCGCGCCAGCCCGCGAGGGCGCCGAGGTACGTTCCGGCGGGGACGCCCAGGACGGACGCGACGGCGATGCCGCTGAAGACCAGGGTGGTGGCGGCTCCGGCGGACTTCGCAGGGACCAGGCGCACCGCGAGCCCCGCCGCGACGGCCCAGACGCCGCCCATGCCGATGCCGACCAGCACGCGGGCGACGACCATGGTCCCGAAGTCCGGCGCCCAGGCCGCACCGAGGTTGCCGACGACCAGCACCGCGACCAGCGCGCACAGGGCCGTACGCCGGTCGGCGCGGCCGAGCAGCGGGACGAGGGCCGGGGCCGAGAGCGCCGCGACGAGGCCGGTGATGGTCAGCGTCAGACCGGCCACGCCCTCCGGGACGCCGAGCGAGCGGCCCATCGGTGTGAGCAGCCCGACGGGCAGCATCTCGGATGTGACCACCGTGAACGTGCCGAGCGCGAGGGCCGCCACACCCGGCCAGCCGTGGCGGGAGGGCGCCGGGCGGGCGGCCGGGGCTCCTGAGGATTTCTGAACCTGCGTCATGTCCCCAGCCAATCGGGGGCGGAGGCCGGGAACAACGGCTGAACTCTCATCCTTCTATGAGCTGGACTCATCGATCCGGACCGGATCCGGACCAGGGAGGCGGGGGACACATGAGCAACCCGGAGATCCGGGAGCTGGAGGCCTTCCTCGCGCTGGCCGATGAGCTCCACTTCGGCCGGGCCGGGGAGCGCCTCTACCTCTCGCAGAGCCGGATCAGCCAGTTGCTGCGGGCTCTGGAGAGCAGGGTCGGCGGCCGGCTGGTCGACCGTACGAGCCGCCGGGTCCGGCTCACCCCGCTCGGCGAACAGCTCCATGTGGGGCTGCGGCCCGCCTTCGACGCGATCGTCGCGACGATCGACGAGGTGCGGGACGCGGCGCGGGGCCTGGGGGGCGTGTTCCGCGTCGGCTTCCAGGGCACGGCCAACGACCCGTTCCTGCGGGCGGTCACGGCCTTCCGGGACGGGCATCCCGACTGCGCCGCCGAGATCGTGGAGATCCCTCTCTCCGACCCGTTCGGCGCCGTGCACCGCGGGGAGGTGGACGCGGCGGTGGTACTGACGCCGGTCCGGGACGACGCGCTGGCGCTCGGTCCGGTCTTCTCCACCCGGCCGCTGACCCTCGCCGTCTCCGACCGGCACCCGTACGCGCGCCGGCCCGGCATCGACGCGGAGGAGTTGGCGGGCTGCCCGCTCATCGGCGTCGCCGGGGCGGCCCCGGAGTACTGGCGGCTGGCCCAGGCCCCGGCCGTCACGCCCGGCGGCCGCGCGATTCCGGCCGGGCCCGCGGTGAGCAGTCTCCAGGAGGGGTTGGCCCTGGTGCGGGCGGAACGGGGCGCGATGCTGCTGTGCGACCCGACGGGGGACTACTACGGCAGCCACGCGGTGGCCTTCGTCCCGGTGACCGGTCTCCGGGCCTCCTCGCTCGCGCTGGTGTGGCACCGGAACCACGAGACGGCCCGGACACGGGGTTTCGCTCGGGCGCTGGCGGACGTCGCCGAGGACACCGGCGCCGCCGGTACCACCGGTACCGCCGGTACCACCGGTACCGCCGGTACCACCGGTACCGCCGGTACCACCGGTACCGCCGGTACCGCCGGTACCGCCGGTACCGCCGGTACCACCGGTGCCGCCGGTGCCGCCGGTACCACCGGTACCACCGGTGCCGCCGGTGCCGCCGGTACCACCGGGTGAACTACCGGGGCGGTTCCGACGCCCTCCGAGCCCCGCGCTGCCCGGCCCTGGAATCCCGGCGGCCGCTCCCGTGTTGTACGTACCGAACGCCGACCCCCGGAGGAGCCCCCGCATGTTCCTGAACCACCGCACCCCCGAGCTCCCCACCCCGGAGCAGGCCCTGCGCGGCCGCCCCGTCCCCGAATTCACCGTCCCCTCCCGCCACACGGTCCTCGGCAACCCGCTGGTGGGCCCGTATCCGGAAGGCCTGGAGGTGGCGGACTTCGCGCTGGGCTGTTTCTGGGGTGCGGAGCGGAAGTTCTGGCAGACCGAAGGCGTCTGGACGACGCTCGTCGGCTACCAGGGCGGCTATACGGAGAACCCCTCGTACGAGGAGGCCTGCTCGGGTCTGACCGGGCACACGGAGGCGGTACGCGTGGTCTTCGACCCGGCCGTGGTCCCGTACACGGAGTTGCTGAAGCTCTTCTGGGAGTCGCACAACCCGACCCAGGGCTTCCGCCAGGGCAACGACGTGGGCACCCAGTACCGCTCCGCGATCTACACCCACTCCCCCGCCCAGGCCGCCGCAGCCGACGCCTCCCGTGCGGCGTACCAGAAGGTCCTGACGGCGTCGGGCCACAAGGAGATCACCACGGAGATCCTCCCGGTCGAGGGCCGCCCGTTCTGGCCGGCGGAGGCGTACCACCAGCAGTACCTGGACAAGAACCCGGGCGGCTACTGCGGCATCGGCGGCACGGGTGTCTCCTGCCCGATCGGCGTGGCCCCGGTCGAGGGCTGATCCCGCGGCCCTACTCCTCCACCGCCCTGCTCCTCCGCCGCCCCCTCGCCGAGCATCGCCGGAAGCAGTCGCCGCAACAGCGTGACGAACAGCGCGTCCCGGTCGGCCGGCGGTGCGCCGGCCGCGGTGAGGGCGGCGAGCAGGTGCGGGTGGCGGCCCTCGGCGGCGACGGCGGCCAGGTGGGCCGCCTGGGCGGACCGGCCGCCGCCGCCCGTCGTGCCGGTCGCGCGGCGGGCGAAGAGAACGGCCAGGGCGCCGAGGAGGCCGATGGCCTCCAGCTTCTGTCCGGCGGTGCCCGGCGCGGGGGCCAGGATCCCGAGCGCGTGGTCGAGGTAGTCGATCGCGTGCGGGCCCAGGACCTCGCCGCGCCGGTCGTTCAGATCGGCCAGCCACGGGTGCCGAACGTGCGCGTCCCTGGACTGGAGGGCCAGGCCGACGAGCTCGTCCAGCCAGTCACCGCCGGTCGACCCGGAGAGGTCCAGTTCGCCCGCGACCGCGTCCGCCATGAGGTCCAGCAGCTCGTCCCGGCTCCCCACGTAGCGGTAGAGCGAGGCGGGCCCCGTGCCCAGCCGCTGCGCGAGCGCGCGCATCGACACGGCCGCCAGGCCCTCCGCGTCGGCGAGGGCGAGGGCCGCCGCCGTGATCTGGGGGCGGCTCCGTTCGGGCGCGGGGCCCCGGGTACCCCGCTCGGGACGTGACCAGACGTTCGTCGGCCGGGTCTCGCGATCAGCCACGGTCCGCCACCTTCCCTCAGGGCCCCTGTCCTGGCTCCGGAACTGGCTGTAGTCTAATACCGCGAACATCGTTCGCAGTATTGTCGTCCACCGGAGGAGCCCGCCATGACCTGGACCGAACGCCGCTTCGCCCGCAACGCTGCGGTCGAGCTCGCCTACGACCAGCTCCAGGAGGGCGCGGACGGCGAACCGCTGCTCCTGGTGATGGGTCTCGCGGTCTCCCGGCACTGGTGGCCCGGGGCGCTGTGCGCGGCCTTCGCCGACGCCGGGTTCGCCGTCGCCCGCTACGACCAGCGGGACGCGGGCGAGTCCACCCGGCTGCCGAAACCCACCGCCCGGAGCAACCCCTTCGCCGCCCTGGCCGCCGGCCGCGGCGCGATCTACACCGCCGAGGACATGGCCGACGACGCCGTCGCCGTCATGGACGAGCTCGGCTGGGAGTCGGCCCACGTCTTCGGGCAGTCGCTGGGCGGCGTCGTCGCCCAGCGTGTCGCCCTGCGCCACCGGGGCCGGGTGCGCACGCTCACCTCGTCCGCCTCGCTCCCCAGCGACGTGGGCAGGCTGGGAGCCTTCCGCCATGTGCGGCTCGGCACGCTCGCGAAGTTCGCCCGCGTCAAGCCCGCCCGGGACCGGGAGGAGCGGATCGCGACCGGCCTCGCGGTGGCCAGGATCGTCGCCTCGCCCGGCTACCCGTTCGACGAGGCGGAGGTCCTGGAGCGGATCACCGTCGACGTGGACACCAGCATCGCCGATCCGGACGCCCAGTCCCGCCAGATCGGGGCGCCCTGGCACGGCCCGTCCCTGGCCGAACTGCGGGTCCCCACGCTGGTGCTGCACGGCGCGGACGACCCCGTGCTCAAGCCCTCCGCGGGCCGGGCCACCGCCGCGGCGATCCGCGACGCCCGGCTCGTCATCCAGCCCGGGGTCGGCCACGACATCCCGCGCGAGCGGCACGCCGCCGTCGCCGCCGAGGTACGGGCCCTCGCGGACCGGACCGCCCGGGTCGACGACCGCCCGTAACGGGCCTCCCCGGGCCCGACGGCTCCGCTTACCGGCGCCGCCCCCGGCTCAGGCGACCGCACGCAAGCACGGAGGCACGCACGGACGGACGGACGCACGCACGCACGCACGGACGCACGGACGCACGGACGCACGCAACGCTCCCGGGGGCCAGGGCGGCCGCGTACCGCCCCCTCGGGTCAGGCGGCCAGCAGCACGCCGCCCATCGGGCCCGACGGGCGCATCGCACCGACCGAACCCGCCGGACCGGTCGACCGCACGGGCCGGCGGCCGCCGGCCGCACTCGGCCCGAGCGAACGCGACCGGGACCGCGCGGCCTTGAGGCTGACCAGCCGCTCCCCCGCAACCGCCAGGACGTCGGCAAGGCTCAGGCCCAGCGCCTGGGCCGCGGCGGCCAGCACCTCCGAGGAGGCCTCCTTGAGCCCCCGCTCCACCTCGGAGAGGTACGGCACGGAGATCCGGGCCGCCTCGGCGACGTCCTTCAACGTCCGCCCCTGGTGCTGGCGTTCGCGCCGCAGCACCTCCCCGACGAGGTCACGCCAGAGCGGTTCCCGGGGTGGAGCCGGGACCGCCGCCGGGAGCGGGCGCAGAGGGATCACGTCGGCCTGGTTCGTCGCTCGGATGCTCACCGTGCCCAGCCTAGGAGCGCGACACCGCCCCGGCACGCGTCGGGCGTTGCGCTCCGGGCGGATCTGCTGGTGGCGAAGTCGCGTGACAGACGGCCGGCACCGGCGGACGGAGGGTTCGAGGAGGCGATGCGCGCTCACGCCGCCACAGCGACGGCGGTTCGACGTCGCCGGTAGTAGGCGATCGCGAGGGCGATGGTGATGGGCCCCCAAGCGGCGATGGGGGTGACGCACACCGTCGCCAGAGCCTCCCAGGCTCCGTTGGAGTACCCGACGGTGTCGATGACGCCGTACAGGGTGAGGTCGCGACCGCCGCCCAGCGGGACCGCCGTGAAAAGGAAGGTGAGGATAAGGCCGCCGAGGACGGCGGGGACGACGGCCGCCATCGGCCGGACGCGTCTCCCGCCGATGAAGGGTATCCAGGCGGGCGCCACCTCTCCCCAGCCCCGGACCAGCCCGATGGTAAGGATCGCGACCACTTCCGTCAGCACACTGAGCCCGAGAACGTACGGAATGCTCAGCCAGTAGGCAGGCAGGCTGCCCTCCTGAGGCTCCTGGCCCATCGTGAAGTGCACAGCGAAGGGCAGCCGCCACAGGCACGCCGGCAGCAGAAGCAGCGGTAACGCGTAGGCCAGGCGCATCGCCCAGCGCGGCACGGGCCGCTCGGTGTCACTGACGGCCGGCGGCCGGTGCAGGATCTTCGGTGTCATGCCTCCACCCTCGCGGAGCAGGCACGACGTGGAATCCCCCGCGCGAGCCAACCCGCTCCCCCGCCCGGGGGAGTCCGCACCTGGCGGCCTCCCCCGGGCGGGGTAGCGGTCCCGGCGGCGACCACATCGGCACCGGCGCCTCGCCGCGTACGGTCAGATCAGACCCTGCGCCAGCATCGCGTCCGCGACCAGCTCGAAGCCCGCGATGTTCGCGCCCACCACGTAGTTGCCGGGGCTGCCGTACCGCTCGGCGGTCGTGTAGCAGGAGTCGTGGATGTGCCGCATGATCTCGGCGAGCCGCTCCTCGGTGTGGGAGAAGGTCCACGAGTCGCGGGACGCGTTCTGCTGCATCTCCAGCGCACTCGTCGCGACCCCGCCCGCGTTGGCCGCCTTGCCGGGGGCGAAGGCGACGCCCGCCTCCTGGAACACCCGGACCGCCTCCGGCGTGGTGGGCATGTTGGCGCCCTCCGCGACCGCCTTGACCCCGTTGCGCACGAGGACCAGTGCGTCGGCCTCATGGAGTTCGTTCTGCGTGGCACAGGGCAGGGCCACGTCCACGGGGACCGACCACACCCCCGTACCGGGGACGAACCGGGCGTGCGCGCCGCGCCGTTCCGCGTACTCCGAGACCCGGCCCCGGCCGGTCTCCTTGATCTCCTTGAGGAGGGCGAGGTCGATGCCCTTCTCGTCGACGACGTAGCCGCTGGAGTCCGAGCAGGTCACCACGGTCGCGCCGAGCTGCTGGGCCTTCTCGACCGCGTAGATGGCCACGTTGCCGGAGCCGGAGACCGCGACGGTCTGGCCCTCCAGCGACTCGCCACGGCTGCGCAGCATCTCGGCGGTGAACAGGACCGTGCCGTAGCCGGTGGCCTCCGTACGGGCTTGTGCGCCGCCCCAGCCGAGGCCCTTGCCGGTGAGGACGCCGGACTCGTAACGGTTGGTGATCCGCTTGTACTGGCCGAAGAGGTAGCCGATCTCGCGGCCGCCCACGCCGATGTCACCGGCCGGGACGTCGGTGTACTCCCCCAGGTGGCGGTGGAGCTCGGTCATGAAGGACTGGCAGAAGCGCATGATCTCGGCGTCGGACCGCCCCTTGGGGTCGAAGTCCGCGCCGCCCTTGCCGCCGCCGATGGGCATGCCGGTGAGGGCGTTCTTGAAGATCTGCTCGAAACCGAGGAACTTCACGATGCCGAGGTTGACCGAGGGGTGGAAGCGCAGCCCGCCCTTGTAGGGGCCGAGCGAACTGGAGAACTCCACCCGGAAGCCGCGGTTGACGTGGATGTCGCCGGAGTCGTCCGACCACGGCACCCGGAAGATCAGCTGGCGCTCGGGCTCGCAGACGCGCTCGATGATGCGCGCGTCGATGAACTCGGGGCGCTGGGTCAGCACCGGCCCGAGCGTCTCCAGGACCTCGCGGACCGCCTGGTGGAACTCCTGCTCCCCCTGGTTGCGGCGCAGGATCTCGGCGTAGAGCGGCTCGATGACGCGGGCCGCGGCATCATGCGTGCGGGTGGAGTCGGGCGAGTCGGGGATGACCGGCATCTGATCAAGACCTTCCGTGGTCGGCTCGTGCGCGTCGACGTCCCCGCCCCGGGGAGCGCCATCGGTCCGCCTCCCCCGCCGGTGCCCCGTGGACTCCCTCCCGGGACGACCACGCGGCCGACGTCCGGCAGGGTGATGCGCGGGACCGTCGTACGATCCGATTGTCCCGTGCGGCCCGATGATCTTCGAGGACCATCCATATATTGGCCATGATCAGCCGTTTTGATCAGCGCCCGGACCGCCGCGCAGGGCCCTGAGCAGGCCCGATCCAGCGTTCCGGGCGGTCCGCGCGGCTCGGGGCCACCAGCCCTGCGACCCCCTCCGGGTGGGCCGGGTCACCTTCCGGATCGGCTTTCGCGGGGGCCTCGCAGCACCCAGAGCCCGGCCCCGGAGGCGAGCACGACCACGCCCGAGACGATGCTCAGGGCTGTTTCGAGGCCGTTCTTGTCGACCGCGAACCCGAGGAAGACGTTGGCGACGAGCGCGGCGGACAGGACGAGCCAGAGCAAGGACTTCATGACGGGATGCCTCCGTGTTCGGTGATGCGTCCAGCCTGTCGGCCGCGGCGCGCCGCGAGGAGGGGGCGGGCCCCCGTACCGGGGTGCAGCAGGCTGCACCCCGCCCCCGCGGGCGAGCGGACCCAGGGACCGGGCCGGGGAGGCGCGCGTGCGCCCGGTGGGCGGCAACCGTAAGGGTCGGGTGAAAACAACGCCGGCGCGACGGAGTTACCCGTCAGGAACAAGGACACCCCGCCTGACGATCAGTCATGATGCCCCCATGACGAAGCCGCGGGGGCGTCGGCGAGGGCAGCCTCCTGACGCATTACGGGCGTGGTACGGCGGACGCCGGGCCGGAGGCAGCGCCGCTCGGCCCCGGCCGGCCCCGCCCATGACAGCGGGCCGGTCGCCGCAGGGGGACACGCCTCCCCGGGCGGCGTATCCGGCGTACGCCCGCTCGGCCTACCCCACCCCCGCACTCCGGGGGCGGCCGCGCGTCCCCAAGGGCACGGGCGACATGCGGCGCTACCTGGCGGTCGGCCTCGACAGCTACCTGTGCCTGCTGGCCGTCGGACTCCTGGTGCGGTCCTGCCTGAACCAGGGCGCGACGGGGCACGCGGTCGGCCTGCTGGTCGTCCAGTTGGTCACGCTGTCGTTCGCCAACCAGGTGCTGCTGACGATGGCCGTCCGGGCGAGCGCCGGAAAGCTGATCATGGGGGTCCGGGTGATCCGGCTGCCCGACGCGGGGAGGCCGGGATTCCGCCTGCTGGTGCGGCGCTGGCTGTACGGGCTCCTCTGGCTGCCGAGCCGGCCCTGGCACCGACTCCGCGGCCCGGCGGCGGCCGACGCCCCCGCCAGGCCACCGGGCCGCCTCTCCGAGGCGCCCGAGGACCTCGCGGGGGTGCGCCAGGTCCGGCACAGCGATCTGCGGTCGTACCGGGCGGCGATGCGGGGGCGTACGGACTGAAGCCCGCTCCGTCGGACCTTCGGGCGAGAAGGCCCCCCTCAGCGCCAGTCGCCGGTGATCCAGGCGACGAGCCGGGGGTGGGCGGTGTCCGGGTCGCACTCGGCGATCACCCGGGTGGAGACGAAGTCGTAGGTGACGACCTGCCCGATATCAGTCGCCACCCGGCTGAAGCCGCCGCTGACGTCCCCCGGTTCCCCGATCGTCACCGGGACGGAGGAAGCGGCTGTCGTCCCCTCTTCGCAGCCGACGTGAGGAAGCGGCTGACCGAGGAACCAACCACAGACGAAGACGGCGTACAGGGCGGCGGTGGCGCCCAGGCGGCGCGGAGTTGTCCAAGCTATCCAGTGAGACACCTGCCGGAGTGTTCCACGAACCGGGTTCCGGGGACGCGGCGGTCAGGCCCCGGCGGCACGCGGCCGATGCCCGGCCAGCCACTCCTCGGCGTGGGCAACCGCTTCGGCCAGTCCGAACAAGAGGCCCACAGCACCGCCGCCCCGGCCTCAGGCCGAGCGCGCGCAGGTCCGAGGCGAGCGAATCGCGTGTACACATCGGGCCGGTCGGGGCTTTGTGAGGCATGGTGGCCCAGAGTCCTGGCCATTCCGCCACCGCACCACAGGATTGATGACGGGGCCTTCCTCAAGTCCTGTCGTCAAACTCCCGTCGTCGCCGACCTGCGTCGGCGCCAGTACGCGTACGTCAGGATGCCGAGCATGGGGCCCCACAGGACCAGAGGGACATAGGAGGCGTAGAAGTAGACGGTCTCCCAGCCGCCGGCCTTGCTCGGGAAGTCGGCCGGCAGCGGATCGCCGTTGGTCTTGGACTGGGTGGCCGTGGTGATGACCGCGATGACCGTGAAGACCAGGGTCAGGATCGTCGCCCCGATCGTGGCCGGGACGACCACGGCGGCCGTCGGTACCCGCCGCCCGCCCCATCCCGGCATCCAGCGCGGTAACACCTCGCCCCAGCGGGCGACCAGCCCCACGGCCGTGAAGGCAAGGATCTCGGAGGCGAGGGTGAGCAGGACGACGTATCCGTTCATCGCCCAGTCAGCGATCGACCCGCCACGCTTGTCCGCGGTGAACAGCACGCCCAGGCGCCAGATCCCGGACGGGAGCACCACCAGGGGCACCGCGTAGGCGACTCGGCGGGCCCAGCGCGGCACTCCTGCGGCGGGCTCGTGCGCCGCACGCCACGTCCGGGGCAGGCGGCCCTCGCGGCGTGGTGTGTCTGCTGCTTCGCCGCTGGTCGTGGTCACGGTCGTGGTCGTGGTCGGCTTGGCCTGGAACATCGGCGCTCCTCACGTCCACGGGCCGGAGCGGCCCGTGCGCTTCGAGACTCGCAGCAGGCGGGGCCGGTCAGGATCGCTCCGCAGACCGAACGACCTCCGCCGAGCGGGCGAGCCCGCATCCGGACGCTCCGCCCCGGGGATGACGAGTCATCGCAGGACGACTCGTACGTGACCAGGTGCCTGGTCACGGAAGCCGAACGACTGGGTTCGCTGTCAGGCACAGGATGGCTCGGTAGCCCGATCACGTGAGCCCGGACAAGGAAATCGCGCGACGCGTGAGGGTCTGGCCGCGTGTCCGTCAGGCGTCGAAACGGCCGCGTGCACTCTCGATGTGACCGAGGTGCTGGTGGGTCCAGCCGCACAGGGCGTCGACCGCGGTGCGCAGGGCCCGGCCCGGCTCGGTGAGGGTGTACTCGACCCGCGGCGGCACGGTGGGATACACCTTCCGGACGACCAGACCGTTGCGCTCCAGCATGCGCAGGTTCTGGGTGAGCATCTTGTGGCTGACGCCCTCGACCTCGTTCCGCAGCTCGCTGAAGCGCAGCGTCCGCTCGCCCAGCGCCTCGATGATCAGGAGCGCCCACTTGTTGGCGACGTCCGAGAAGATCTCCCGTGCCAGGGAGTCCGCGCGCCGCAGGTCGGCGTCCTCGGGCAGGCCCTTGAGCAGTTGCTTGGTCACCATGAGGTTCCTCAGTCACCGAAAAGTGCGTTCTTCCAGGTCAGCCGTGACTCTCCTACAGTTTCCGAGTAACCACAAGAGAGCAAAAGGGAAGGGCGAGCACCGTGACCACCATGGATGTCTTCACCTACGGCGTGCCGGCCGAGAGCGACTTCGGCTACGTACAGGCGATCAGGTCCGGCGAGCTGATCCACGTCTCTGGACAGCTCTCGTTCGATGAGGCGGGCGAGTTCCTCCACGCGGGCGACTTCGCAGCCCAGCTCAAGCAGACCTACGCCAACATGGACAAGGTCCTGGACCACTACGGCGCCACCCGGGACCAGGTCGTCTCGCAGACCCTGTACGTGGTGAACCTGCGGCTGAATGCCGCGGCGACGGCGGCGGGCAACCTGGGGTACTTCGGCGACCACCGCCCGGCCAGCACGGTGGTGGGCGTCACTGAACTGACCCTGCCCGGCCAGGTCATCGAAATCAGCTGCGTCATCGACACGGGACTGCCCGCCTGAGGTCTGCTCCTCGCAGGGCCCGCAGTCCTCCGGGAGCCCCGTTCGTGGAACAGCCGCGATGACCGTTCAACGAACGCTCCCACAACCCTCGTCGGCGCCACGGACGCCAGGTGGTTCCGGGAGGGCGGCGGCTGTCGGTCAGTCCGAGACGATGTCCACCGTGGCCGATCCGTATGAGTAGGCGTGCCGCGCGTCGCCGTAATAGTGGACGGTGTACTGCACGGAGCGCCACGCAGACCGTTTCCGCGCAGGGCGTGACGGACGGAGCGGTCGGATCTACCCGGCCCCCCGTCGCGACCATCAAACTAGGAGGTACCACCGACAGACCGTCGGCCGGCAGGCGGTGGCAGCGTCCGATGCCGTGTCGGCTCCGCCGCGTCCTCACAGGGCTGGACGCAGCGCCGTAGGGGCACCGGGCACGCCGAAGGCGGCGGTCCCGGAGTCTGCCGGGACCGCCGCCTTCGGGCGGGGACGGGGGGTGCCGAGGAGGAACGGCGGGGGAAGGGTCAGGCCTGGGAGCCGGCCGTCCACTCGGCCCAGCTCATGTTCCAGCCGTTGAGGCCGTTGTCCGGGGTGATGGTCTTGTCCGGGGAGTTCTTGACGATGACCACGTCGCCGACGAGGGAGTTGTCGTAGAACCAGGCGCCGGGCGCGCTGGAGTCGTTCGCGCCCTTCACATCGGCGAGGCCCACGCAGCCGTGGCTGGTGTTGGCGTTGCCGAAGATGCCCTTGCCCCAGTAGTTGCCGTGGATGAAGGTGCCCGACGTGGACAGGCGCATGGCGTGCGGCACGTCCTTGATGTCGTACTCGCCCTTGCCGTCGTCATCGGTGAAGCCGACGGTGGCGCCGTTCATCCGGGTCTCCTTGTGCTTCTCGGAGATCACCATCTGACCGTTGTACGTGGGGTTCTCGGGCGAGCCCGCGGAGATCGGGATCGTCTTGATCGTCTTGCCGTCGCGGGTGACCGTCATCGTCTTGGACTTCACGTCGACGGTGGAGACCTGGTTACGGCCGACCTTGAAGGTCACGCTCTTCTGCTGGACGCCGAAGACGCCGTCCGCACCCTCGACGCCGTCGAGGGCCAGCTTCAGGGTGACGGTGGAGCCGCCCTTCCAGTAGTCCTCCGGGCGCAGGTCCAGGCGCTGGGAGTTGAACCAGTGGCCGACGACTTCCTGGCCGCTGCTGGAGGTCACGGTGATGCCCGCCTGGACGGCCTTCTTGTCCGTGATCGCCTTGTTGAAGTTGATCGAGACGGGCATCCCGACGCCGACCGTGGAGCCGTCCTCGGGGGTGAAGTTCCCGATGAAGCTGTTGTCGGGCGATACGGTGGTGAAGGAGCTGTTCTCGTGGGCCTCGCGGCCCTTCGAGTCGGCCGCCGTGGCGTCGATCTTGTACGTGGTGGAGCGCTCCAGCTGGCCCGCCGGCTTCCAGCTGGACCCGTCGGCCGCCAGGGTGCCCTCGACCGGGTCGCCGGCCGCCGTGGTCATGACGACCTTGGTCAGCTTGCCCTTGGCGACGGTGACGTGGGCCGCGTTGTTGATGCTGGCGTTGGTCGCGCCGTTCTTCGGTTTGATCGCTATCTGCGCTTCGGAGGCCTCCGCGGCTGCCGCCTTGTCGACCTCCTTCTGCGACGACTCCGAGCTCCCGGCGTTCGTCTTGCCGCCCTTGTCGCCGTCGTCGCTACAGGCAGAAAGCACCAGCACGCCGCCGAGCAGTGCGGACATGGCCATGAGGCCCCTGCGCCGCTTGCTGTCCGTCATCACACGCTTCTCCATCGTCGCCGATTCCCCAAAATCCCCGGACGGGGCCGCCAGGCCGCTATTCCCCGTCAATGTTCCAAGAACACCCGGAAAGGGTGCTCCGTTCCACATCCCTGACAGATGTGGGGAACACCACTCACCGACGCGGCCCCGGCAGTGGTGGTTCCCGCGCCCCGGCCCCTCTTTCCGCCGACGCCCGGCACGGCCCCGGTCCGCCGGTGAGCGGGGCCGGGGCCGGTGTTCTCACAGGTCACGCCCGCTGCGCGGGGTCACCGTCCTCGCCGTCGTTCTTCCCATTGTGCGCGACCGCTCCGCCGTACCCCTCCTCCTCGTCCCCGTCCGACGGCAGGAAGAGGTCCTCGTCGCCGTCGTCCGCGCCGTCCCAGCCCTCCGCGTCGGGGTCGTACTCGATGCCTTCGCTGCTCCAGGAGGCCTGGGCCAGCTCGACTCCGGGCACCTCGCTGACCAGGTCGAAGGGGTCGACCAACGAGGCGAGGGCCTCCGCACCGTCTGCCCGGACCGTGGCCTCCGCATGCATCCGCTCCTCGGCGGTGTCGCTCCCGGCGACCGCCGCGACGGGCTCCCCGTACTCGGCGGCGATGGATTCGAGGGCGGTACCGGTCAGGGCGTCGAGGTCGGTGACCTCCAGCACCATCTCCACGCGAAGCCGAACAAACCTGGATGTCTCTTCTGTGCTCATAGGCCGGAGCGTAAGGCCCGGCGAGGCCGCGACTTTCCACCGACCCGCTGCTTTGCTTAGCATCGGCCCACGGGGCTAACTCATGGTTGTCGCAAGGGGATCGAATCTGTGTCCGTCACTCGTCGCACACTGCTGACCGCCACCGCCGCAGGCACGCTGCTGGCCGCTCTCTGGTTCGTCCCGTCGGCCAACGCGACCGGTGAGAGGGGCGTGCGGGGCACCCCGGCTGCCGCGTCCGACCGAGCCGCCGAACAGCCCGCCGGGAGCCCCGACGACGCCTCCGACGCGCTCCTCGCCGACACCGGGCCGGGCCCGGACACCACGCCGTATCTCATCGGCGGCACTGCCCTGTTGGGCCTCGGCGCGGGCTTCGTCACGTACTCGGTGCGCCGCGCCGGGGCCGGGGCGCGCCCGGCGCTCTGAGCATTCCGTACGCACAGGAGAGGGCTCCCGCGACGATCGCGCGGGAGCCCTCTCTTCCGTGCGTGCGCGGGTACTGGCTCTGCCGCGCTCACGTACGCACGGGGACGGCTCAGGCCAGCGGGCCCGTGACCGGCTCCACGGCCGCGACCAGGCGCCCCTCCCGCACGAACGTGTCGGCGGCGGCCAGGTCCGGCGCGAGGAAGCGGTCCGGGCCCGGTCCTTCGGCGCCGGCGGCCCGCAGCGCGTCCACGGCCGCCTGCGAGGCGGGGGCGGGGGTCAGGCCGTGGGCGGCGCGGATCTCGACGGCTCGGGTCGCGGCGTACAGCTCGACGGCGACGATCCGGGCCAGGTTGTCCACGGCCGTACGGAGTTTGCGCGCGGCGGACCAGCCCATGGAGACGTGGTCCTCCTGCATCGCGGAGGACGGGATGGAGTCGGCGGAGGCGGGGACCGCGAGCCGCTTCATCTCGCTGACCAGCGCGGCCTGGGTGTACTGGGCGATCATCAGGCCCGAGTCGACGCCGGCGTCGTCCGCGAGGAACGGCGGCAGACCGTGCGAACGGTTCTTGTCGAGCAGCCGGTCGGTGCGGCGTTCGCAGATCGAGCCGAGGTCGGCGGCGACGATCGCGAGGAAGTCCAGGACGTACGCGACGGGCGCCCCGTGGAAGTTGCCGTTGGACTCGACCCGCCCGTCGGGGAGCACCACCGGGTTGTCGACGGAGGAGGCCAGTTCGCGGCCCGCGACGACGGCCGCGTAGTCGAGGGTGTCGCGGCCCGCGCCGTTGACCTGGGGGGCGCAGCGCACCGAGTAGGCGTCCTGGACCCGTGGCGCGTCGCCCGTAATGTCGGCGTGGCGCCCCGTCAGGCCTGAACCGGCGAGCACCCGCAGCATGTTGGCCGCGCTGACGCCCTGCCCGGGGTGTGGGCGGATGGCGTGCAGCTCGGGGGCGAGGACCTTGTCCGTACCGAGCAGCGCCTCCAGGGAGAGGGCGGCGGTGATGTCGGCGGAGGTGTAGAGGTTCTTCAGGTCGGCGAGGGCCATGACCAGCATGCCGAGCATGCCGTCGGTGCCGTTGAGGAGGGCCAGGCCCTCCTTCTCGCGGAGCTCGACCGGGGTGATGCCGTGCGCGGCGAGGAGCTCGCCGGCCGGGCGGACGGTGCCGTCGGGGCCCTCCGCGTCGCCCTCGCCCATCAGGGTGAGCGCGCAGTGTGAGAGCGGGGCGAGGTCGCCGGAGCAGCCGAGCGAGCCGTATTCGTGGACGACGGGCGTGATGCCCGCGTTCAGCACGTCGGCCATGGTCTGCGCGACCTCGGGGCGCACGCCGGTGTGACCCGAGGCGACCGTCTTCAGCCGGAGGAACATCAGCGCGCGGACGACCTCGCGCTCGACGCGGGGACCCATGCCGGCCGCGTGCGAGCGGACGATGTTGCGCTGGAGCCGCGCCCGCAGTTCCGGGCCGATGTGGCGGCTGGCGAGGGCGCCGAAGCCGGTGGAGACGCCGTAGACCGGCTCGGGCTTGGCGGCGAGCGCGTCCACGACGAGACGGGCGGCGGCCAGTGCCTCCACGGCGGCGGCGGAGAGCTCGACCCGGGCGTCGTGGCGGGCCACGGCGACGACGTCCTCGGCGGTGGTTCCGGACGTCCCCACCACAACAGTGTGCATATCCATATTCAGCAGCGTACGTATTGAAAGCCTTCATGTCACTAGTGGTGCGGCGCAGAGCCCCTTACGGGACCGATCGAGCCCGTGAGCGGCTTGCGCCGAGACCTGGTGCGCCGCCGCACCGAACCGCAGGCCCTGGCGGCGCTCCCCGGATCACGGCCTGTTGCCGCGCAGCCTGCGCCGGTCGTGCGCGGACTTCGGCGGGGAGTCCGCGAGCCGGATGACCTCGCCGTCCCGCCCGGCCACCACCGGGCCCGGCGAGCGGGCGGCCTTGGCCCGGTACTGGGCGGCGTCCGCGAGCCGGAAGAGCCTGCGGGCCGAGCGCACCGGGCCGATCGGGTCGCCGGTGGAGGCGACCCCGCAGGCGACCCCGTCGCCCAGCTCGATCGCCGCCGCCCGATCGCACAGCTCGGTGGCGACGCCGACCACCGCGTCGGCCGGGGGCCCCGCCGCCAGCAGGCAGAACTCATCGCCGCCCAGCCGGGCCGCCAGCGCCTCCGGCAGCATCGCCCCACACAGCGACAGTACGGAGCCGAAACGTTCCAGCAGGCGATCGCCGACGGCGTGGCCGTGGGTGTCGTTCACCGCCTTGAGGCCGTTCAGATCGCAGACGACGAGGCTGACGACCGTGCCGTCGACCCGGTGCCGCTCGACGGCCTCGTCCAGCCGGATGTCGACCGCGCGGCGGTTCGCCAGACCGGTCAGCGGGTCGGTGAAGGCCAGCTTCCGGACCTCCTCCAGGCGCTCGGTCTGGGCGATCCCGGAGGCCACGACGGCGGCGAGCACGGTCGCGAAGTTCGCGTCGGCCCGGTCGAAGACGGGCTGCCCGGCCGGCCGCGCCACATACAGCTCGCCCCACGCCCGGCCGTGCAGCACGATCGGCGCGACCACGCAGCAGCCCCGGCCGCGCCGCCGGAGCGCCGCGACCCGCTGGTGGCAGTACGGGCGGGCGCCGCGCGCCGGACCGCCCGCGCCGTGCTGCCCGTCGGCGGTCTCCACCCAGGCATCGGGCTCGCCGCCGCCGGCCCAGCGCTCGTGCAGGAACTCGGTGATCTCCGGGAACTCGTGGACCGGGTAGGCCTCCTCCTCGGGGAACTCCTCCTCCCCCTCGGCCCGTTGGCCCGCGTTCACCAGCACCCGCAGCCTGCCCCGGTCCCGCTCCCACACGGAGAGCGCGGCGAAACTGCCGCTCAGCGCCTCGCAGGCGCCCAGCGCCGCCGCCCGCCACGATTCACGCGGCGTGTAGGCCGCGGCCATGGTCTGCGCAAGCGAGACCACGGCTCGCAGCCGCTCATCGTCACCACCCATTGCTACAGCTTATGTAGATTTGTTCCCTTTTGATCAGTTTGAAGCGTAACTAATTTCAACTATTTCCAGTCGTGCACTCACTCTGCGTAGCAGGCAACTGCGTTCACTCGCCGGGCCAGTCGGGGCGCCGCTTCTCGTTGAACGCGGCCACCCCCTCCGCCCGGTCCCCGGAGAAGGCAACCGACCGCCAGGCCGCGTCCTCCACCTCCAGGCCCGCCCGCAGGTCGAGCCCCACCCCCAGCCGGAGCGCCTTCTTGGCCGCTCGCAGCCCGACCGGCGAGTTGGCGGCGATCCGTCCGCCCAGCGCGAGGGCCTCCTCGCGGTCCCGGCCCGCCTCGACCAGCTCGTCGACCAGCCCCAGCTCGCGGGCCTCGGGGGCCTCGACGCGGCGGGCGCTGAACACCAGCTCGGCGGCGCGCGCCGCCCCCACCCGGCGCGGCAGCAGCTGCGTACCGCCGCCGCCCGGGATGACGCCCACGGAGACCTCGGGCAGCCCGACCACGGCGGTGGCGTCGGCGACGATCACATCGCAGGCGAGGGCGAGTTCGAAGCCGCCGCCGAGGGCGAAGCCGTGCACGGCGGCGATCACCGGCATCGGCAGCTCCAGGACCCCGGTGTAGGCGGCGCGGGCGGTGGGCCGCTGGCGCACGAGGTCGGCGTCGGTGAAGGAGTTGCGCTCCTTGAGATCCGCGCCCACGCAGAAGGCCCGCTCGTGGCTCGAGGTCAGGACGGTGACCCTGACGTCCCGGTCGGCGCCGAGTGCGTCGCAGGCGGCGGCGATGGAGCGGGCCATGTCGGTGGAGACGGCGTTCATGGCCTTGGGCCGGTCGAGGACCAGCTCGGCGACGTGGTCCTGCCCCTCGTGCCGCCGTACGACGACGAACTCCCCGTACCGCTGCTCGGACGTGACGGTCATGGCTGCTCCCCTGTCATGGACGGCCTGTTAACGAGCGTTACCGTCACGGATCCTAGACAGGAAGCCCCCGCCCGCGACAGGGCGGGGCGGGGCACGAGGGCAGGGACGCGACAACCGGCACGGCGGCGTGACGGCGTGGGCGAGCCGCGCTCAGGAGCCGGTCTTCCCCCGCCGGGCCAGCAGCCACGGCTCCACCACACCGAGTCCGCGCACCGGGCGCTGCCACATCGGCTGGAGCCCGAAGCGGTACGTGGGCAGCGGCGGCTCGTCGTCGGGCTCCCGTCCCTCCTTCTCGGCGACCCTGGCCCGTTCGGCGGCGGCCGCGACGGCCTCGGCGGCCTGCGCCTCGGACTCCGGGGCGTCGCCGTGCCGGACCAGCTCCTTGGCGAACGCCCCGTCGACCAGGACGGCGTCCTTCGGCGCTATCGAGGTGAGCCGGCTGGCGAGGTTCACCGTGGTGCCGAAGACATCGCCCATCCGGGTGGTGACCGTGCCGAAGGCGATGCCGACACGCAGGGCGGGCATCGTCTCGTCCTGGGCCATCGCCTCGATCAGCCGGAGCGCTATCTCGGCGGCGGTGCCCGCGTCGTCGGCGGCGAAGAGGACCTCGTCCCCGAGGGTCTTGATGAGCCTGCCGCCGTGCGCGGCGACCAGGTCGGCGGCGGTCGTCTCGAAGGACTCGACCAGTTCGCCGAGCTCCTCCTCCTCAAGCCGCCGGGTCAGCCGGGTGAAGCCGACCAGGTCCGCGAAGCCGACGGCGAGCCGCCGGTCGACCATCTCCTCGTCGTCCGCGGCCTGCACGACCCGGCCGGTCGCGGCGGCGAGCTGGCGCCGCCACACGTAGACGAGGAACTCCTGGAGCTCCGGGAGCAGCAGTTCGACCAGCGGATAGGTGACCTCGGTGCGGGTCATGCCGGGCTCGGGCGGCTCGGTCAGCCCCTCCAGGAACGAGTCGATCTGCCACTCGGCCAGCCGGGCGGTGGTCTGCCCGGTGGAGCGGGCGACCTGGATCGCCATGGGCTCGCTGAGCAGCCCCGCCTCGACGAGTCCGGCGAGCCGGCGCAGGGCGAGCACGTCGGCCTCGGTGAGCGCCTTGGCCTGGCCGATGTCGGCGAAGCCCATGGCCCGCCAGAACCGGGAGGCCAGGTCCATGGAGACCCCGGCGGTGCGGGCCGCCTGGAAGGGCGTGTAGCGCCGGTCGGCCCCCAGGATCAGCGCTTCGAGGCGGATGGCGAGGGGGTCGTCGGTCGGTTCCACCGTGTGGTCGACCTCGTGGTGGGGTGTGGCGTGGACCGAGGAGTCCGCCCCGGGCTCCTCACCCGCGCCGGACGTCGTGTCGCCGACGGTCACCAGCCGCCTCCTGCCCGTTCCCTGCGCACTGCCCTGCCGATCTGTCGCTGGATCGCCTCAACGATACGGCAGGTGTGCCCCAGCTCACGTCCTTGGTTGTCCGTCATCGGTGCGTCGCGCGTGACATCTCCGGCATACACGGTATCCACCGGTACGCCCGTCGGGGGTACACGGCCGTCAGGTCAGGCCACCGGCGGCGCCCCGCAGGTGGACGACGTCCCCGGCCGACACCGGCCGCTGGAGACCGCCCTCGGTGGAGAGGACGAGCCGCCCGTCCCCGTCGATCGCGACCGCCTCGCCGACCAGGGACGTGCCCCCCGGCAGCTCCGCCCGCACGGTCCGGTCCAGCGTCGCGCAGCCCGCCGCGTAGGCGGCCTGGAGCCCGCACGCGGCCGCGTCGCCGTCCGCCGCCTTCCACCGGCCGTACCAGTCCTCCAGCGAGCGCAGGACGGCGCGCAACAGGGTCTCGCGGTCGGTGGAGACCGCACCGGCGAGCGCCAGCGACCCGGCGGTGGGGGCGGGCAGCTCGTCGGCGCGGAGCGAGACGTTGACGCCCAGGCCGACGACGATGCCGTCCCCGGCGAACTCGCCGAGGATGCCGCCCGTCTTGCGTTCCTCCCCTTCCACCGAGACCAGCAGGTCGTTGGGCCACTTCAGCGACATGTCGACACCCGCCGACTTCGCGAGCCCGGTCGCGGCGGCGACCCCGGCCAGCAGGGGCACCCACCCCCACCGCTCCACGGGGATGTCGCCGGGTTCCAGGTGGACCGAGAAGAACAGCCCGGAGCGGGGCGGTGCGGTCCAGGTCCGCTCCAGCCGTCCGCGCCCGGCGGTCTGCTCCTCGGCGACCAGCACCGTGCCCTCGCCCGCCGCCCCGCCACGGGCCCGCCCGGCGAGGTCGGTGTTGGTGGACCCGGTGGACTCCACAACCTCCAGCGACGTCCACAGCGCGTCCGGCCGCAGCAGTCCGCGCCGCAGCGCGGTCACGTTGAGGGGCGGCCGGTCGAGGTCCGACCAGCGGTTGTGTGGCGCATCCGGAGGTGTCATGCAACCCAGCCTAGGTGTGGCAAAGGACGCACTGCCTTTCCGGAGGCGCGCCGATACCCTACGAGTCAGTAGCCAGAGCCGGACTGACGGCTGGCCGTCCCCCCGTGACCGGTGCCAGACGTCGTCCCCGTGACCAGGCAGGGAGCCGCCCCCCGATGTCCGAGCCGCTAAGCGACATCCACACCACCGCGGGCAAGCTCGCGGACCTGACGCGCCGCATCGACGAGGCGACGCACGCCGGTTCGGCCCGCGCGGTCGAGAAGCAGCACGCCAAGGGCAAGCTGACGGCCCGTGAGCGGGTCGAGCTGCTGCTGGACGAGGGCTCCTTCGTGGAGCTCGACGAGTTCGCCCGGCACCGCTCCACCAACTTCGGCATCGAGAAGAACCGCCCGTACGGGGACGGTGTCGTCACCGGTTACGGCACGGTCGACGGCCGCCCGGTCTGCGTGTACTCGCAGGACTTCACGATCTTCGGCGGTTCCCTCGGCGAGGTCTACGGCGAGAAGATCGTCAAGGTCATGGACTTCGCGCTGAAGACCGGCTGTCCGGTCATCGGCATCAACGACGGCGGCGGCGCGCGGATCCAGGAAGGCGTCGTCGCGCTCGGCCTGTTCGCCGAGATCTTCCGCCGCAACGTGCACGCCTCCGGGGTGATCCCGCAGATCTCGCTGATCGTCGGCCCGTGCGCGGGCGGTGCGGTCTACTCCCCCGCGATCACCGACTTCACGGTGATGGTCGACCAGACCTCGCACATGTTCATCACCGGTCCCGACGTCATCAAGACGGTCACCGGCGAGGACGTCGGCTTCGAGGAGCTGGGCGGCGCCCGTACGCACAACACCACCTCCGGGGTGGCGCACCACATGGCGGGCGACGAGAAGGACGCCATCGAGTACGTCAAGTCGCTGCTGTCGTACCTCCCGTCGAACAACCTCTCCGAGGCGCCGGTCTTCCCGGAGGAGGCGGACCTCGCCACCACCGACGAGGACCGCGAGCTGGACACGCTCATCCCGGACTCGGCGAACCAGCCGTACGACATGCACACCGCGATCGAGCACGTGCTGGACGACGGCGAGTTCCTGGAGACCCAGGCCCTGTTCGCGCCGAACATCATCACGGGCTTCGGCCGGGTCGAGGGCCACCCGGTCGGCATCGTCGCCAACCAGCCGATGCAGTTCGCCGGCTGCCTGGACATCAACGCCAGCGAGAAGGCGGCGCGCTTCGTCCGCACCTGCGACGCGTTCAACGTCCCCGTCATCACCTTCGTGGACGTGCCGGGCTTCCTGCCGGGCGTGGACCAGGAGTACGGCGGCATCATCCGGCGCGGCGCGAAGCTGATCTACGCGTACGCGGAGGCGACGGTCCCGCTGATCACCGTCATCACGCGCAAGGCCTTCGGCGGCGCGTACGACGTGATGGGCTCCAAGCACCTGGGCGCGGACCTGAACCTGGCCTGGCCGACCGCCCAGATCGCCGTCATGGGGGCGCAGGGCGCGGTGAACATCCTGCACCGCCGCACCATCGCGGCCGCCGAGGACCCGGACGCGACGCGGGCCGAGCTGATGACGGACTACGAGGACGCGCTGCTCAACCCGTACGTGGCGGCCGAGCGCGGCTATGTCGACGCGGTCATCATGCCGTCCGACACCCGGGCCCATATCGTGAAGGGGCTGCGTCAACTGCGGACGAAGCGGGAATCCCTCCCTCCGAAGAAGCACGGCAACATCCCGCTCTAGCCGGTCCCCTCAGCCGCTCGCAGAAAGGTCTGCCCATGATCAAGGTCGTACGGGGCAACCCCACCCCGGAGGAGCTGGCCGCCGCCCTGGCGGTGGTCCGGGCGCGCGCCGCGGCGGCTTCCGCCGTCTCGTCGGGCGCGCCGCTGCCGCCCGAGCAGTGGTCCGACCCGGGACGCATCGCCCGCGCCGGCAGCCCGCAGCCGGGCCCCCGGGCCTGGGCCCGGACGTACTGGCCGGCCTGAGCGCGCGAAGCCGCCCCCGCCGGCGCGGGGGCGGCTTTGAGTACCCGTACTCAGGCGTAGGGACGGGCGGCGCAGCAGGATCGGGAGCATGCTGTGGTCCGATCCCGAGAACAAGCCGCCGAAGGAACTGCGCGACGCCCAGGCCATGATGCGCAGAGCCGGCGTCCTGCTGGCGCTGGCGATGCTGGTGGCGATGTTCGTCCTCGGCATCCGCTGAGAGGGTGGCGCGGCCGGGGCGCGTCCGCCCGGGCCGGGGCCTCCCGCCGCCCTCCGAGACCCGGGCCCGTGGCCGCCCGTCCCCCGCGGCCCCTTCTACGATGGCCCGCATGACTGATCAGCGCCGTCTCGTGCTCGCCTCCGCCTCCCCCGCCCGTCTCGGTCTGCTGCGGCAGGCCGGATTCGCTCCCGAGGTGATCGTCAGCGGGGTGGACGAGGACGCCCTGAGCGCACCGACCCCCGCCGAGCTGGCGCTCGTCCTGGCCCGGGCCAAGGCGGCGGCCGTCGCGGAGCGCGCCGAGGCCGCGGGCGCCCTGGTCATCGGCTGCGACTCGGTGCTGGAACTGGACGGCGAGGCGCTGGGCAAGCCGGCCGACGCCGAGGAGGCCACCGCCCGCTGGAAGTCGATGCGCGGCCGGTCGGGCGTCCTGCGGACCGGGCACAGCGTGATCGACACCGCCTCGGGCCGTACGGCCTCGGCGACGGCGTCCACGGTCGTACGGTTCGGCGAGCCGAGCGACGCCGAGGTCGCCGCCTACGTGGCCTCGGGCGAACCGCTCCACGTCGCGGGGGCGTTCACCCTGGACGGCCGCTCCGCGCCGTTCGTCGACTCCATCGAGGGCGACCACGGCAACGTCATCGGGCTCTCGCTGCCGCTGCTGCGCCGACTGCTGGGCGAGCTGGACGTCTCCGTCACGGAACTGTGGGTCTGATCCGTCACGGAACTGTGGGCCTGATCCGTCACGGAACTGTGGGTCTGATCCGTCACGGAACTGTGAGCCTGGGCCGTCACGGGACTGTGGGCCTGGGCCCCGCGGCGGGCCCGGCGGACACCCCTGTCCGGGCCGCCACCGGGCCCGCCCCGTCGCTCACGCCGTCCTCGGCCGGGGTCTCGGGCCCGTATGCCAGCAGGGTGAGCACCAGCAGGGCCAGCACGAGCATCATGAACGCGAAGGCGCTCCAGCCGACCAGGCCGACGGTGACCGCGCCGAGGACGCCGTGCACGACCGCACAGCCGATCAGGGCGACGCGCTCGAAGCGCCCCGGAGCGCGGTCGCGGGCCCCGGCCAGCAGGGCGATCAGCCCGCACAGGACCAGCAGCAGGCCGGAGACGCCGCCCATCACCCAGGTGCCGGCGGACATGGCGTCCGGGTCCAGGCCGGCCAGCGACATGTTCTGGTTCTCGGCGACCGTGGCCAGGACGGCGTTGATGAGCACGATGCCCACCGCCTCCCCGAACAGCACGAGCGCGGTCACGATCGCCACCGGTCTGCGCATGACCGATCCACCCCCTGTTACCTGCGGTACCTGCGTAGCGCGGACCCTACTCATGGGTATTCCTTCGGACAAGGGGTCGGACAGACCCGTGCGCCGGGCAAAGAATCCATCGACCGTTCGTAGAGTCCCCACAAAGAAATGCCGTGAGGCGTTGACCCTAAAGACAGAGACCTGGACCACACCGGCTGGTTACTGTGCGGTTGAGGATCGCGGCGTACCGTGGTGCCACAAGGGATTTCACTACTGGGGCAAGCCTCGGATCACACTCCGTGTGGGCAAGCTCACCAATGGGGACGGGTCGTACGGCCGTGTCGGTAGTCCCTAAACTCAGCTTGTTTCGAGGAGGGAGTCATCGTGCGCAAGGTGCTCATCGCCAACCGTGGCGAAATCGCTGTCCGCGTTGCTCGGGCGTGCCGGGACGCGGGGATCGCGAGCGTCGCGGTCTACGCCGAGCCGGACCGGGACGCGCTGCATGTCCGGGCCGCAGACGAGGCGTTCGCCCTGGGCGGTGACACCCCGGCCGCCAGCTATCTGGACATGGCCAAGGTGCTGCAGGCCGCCAAGGACTCGGAGGCGGACGCGATCCACCCCGGGTACGGCTTCCTGTCGGAGAACGCGGAGTTCGCCCAGGCCGTCCTGGACGCCGGGCTGACCTGGATCGGCCCGCCGCCGCAGGCCATCCGCGACCTGGGCGACAAGGTCGCCGCCCGCCACATCGCCCAGCGCGCGGGGGCCCCGCTGGTGGCCGGCACCCCGGACCCGGTCTCCGGGTCCGACGAGGTCGTCGCGTTCGCCGAGCAGAACGGGCTGCCCATCGCGATCAAGGCCGCCTTCGGTGGCGGCGGTCGCGGCCTGAAGGTGGCCCGCACCCTGGAGGAGATCCCGGAGCTCTACGACTCCGCGGTCCGCGAGGCCGTCGCGGCGTTCGGCCGGGGCGAGTGCTTCGTCGAGCGCTACCTCGACAAGCCCCGCCACGTCGAGACCCAGTGCCTGGCCGACCAGCACGGCAACGTGGTCGTCGTCTCCACCCGTGACTGTTCGCTCCAGCGCCGCCACCAGAAGCTCGTGGAGGAGGCCCCGGCCCCCTTCCTGAGCCAGGCGCAGAACGACGAGCTGTACGCGGCGTCCAAGGCGATCCTGAAGGAGGCCGGCTACGTCGGCGCCGGGACGGTCGAGTTCCTCGTGGGCGTGGACGGCACGATCTCCTTCCTGGAGGTCAACACCCGCCTCCAGGTCGAGCACCCCGTCACCGAGGAGGTCACGGGCATCGACCTCGTACGCGAGATGTTCCGCATCGCCGACGGCGAGGAGCTCGGCTACGGCGACCCCGCCGTGCGCGGTCACTCCTTCGAGTTCCGTATCAACGGCGAGGACCCGGGCCGCGGCTTCCTGCCGGCCCCCGGCACCGTCACCACCTTCGCGCCGCCGACCGGCCCCGGCGTCCGCCTCGACGCGGGCGTCGAGTCCGGCTCGGTCATCGGCCCGGCCTGGGACTCCCTGCTCGCCAAGCTCATCGTGACCGGCGCGACCCGCGAACAGGCGCTCCAGCGCGCCGCCCGCGCGCTCGCCGAGTTCACCGTCGAAGGCATGGCCACCGCCATCCCCTTCCACCGTGCCGTCGTCGCGGACCCCGCCTTCACCGCGGACCCGTTCACCGTCCACACCCGGTGGATCGAGACCGAGTTCGTCAACGACATCAAGCCCTTCACCGCCCCCGCCGACACGGACACGGACGACGAGGCCGGCCGGGAGACCGTCGTCGTCGAGGTCGGCGGCAAGCGCCTGGAGGTGTCGCTGCCGTCCTCGCTGGGCATGTCGCTGGCCCGCACCGGCCTCGCCGCCGGCGCGAAGCCCAAGCGCCGCGCCGCGAAGAAGGCCGGCTCCGCCGCCTCGGGCGACAGCCTCGCCTCGCCCATGCAGGGCACCATCGTCAAGATCGCGGTGGAGGAGGGCCAGGAGGTCGAGGAGGGCGACCTCGTCGTCGTCCTGGAGGCCATGAAGATGGAGCAGCCGCTCAACGCACACCGCTCCGGCACCGTCAAGGGGCTCACCGCCGAGGTCGGCGCCTCGGTCACCTCCGGCGCCCTGATCTGCGAGATCAAGGACTGACCGCCCGGCATACTCCGAAGGGGCCCGGTCCACGTCGTGATGACGCGGACCGGGCCCCTTCTTCACAGTGGCATCCTGGAACCCACAGAAGGTCCGAGGTCCGCGGACCTGGGGAGGGGCTGAAGCCATGGCAGGGGCGATCCCGATGGAGACGAGCACGGCACGACCGCCGGCCCGGCCGATGCGCGCGGACGCGCGCCGGAACCACGACCGGCTGGTGGGCGAGGCGCGCAGAGCCTTCGCCGAGCACGGTACGGACGCGTCGCTGGAGGACATCGCCCGCCGGGCGGGGGTGGGCATCGGCACCCTCTACCGGCACTTCCCGAACCGGGACGCCCTGATGAACGCGGTCTTCCAGGACGCCCTGAGCTCGCTCCTGGACCGCTCACGGGAGCTGGCGGCGGCGGAAGCCCCGTGCCGGGCGCTGGTGGACTGGCTGGGCGCGATCGTCACTCATGCGGGTGAGTACCGCGGCCTGGCCCACGGCCTGATGTCCGCTTCGCACAACGGGAGCTCGGCACTCGTCCAGTGCCATCTGCCGCTCCGGGAGGCGGGCGCGGGGCTGCTGCGCCGGGCCCAGGAGAGCGGGTCGGTGCGGGCGGACGTCTCGATCGACGATCTGCTCCAGCTCACCAACGCGATCGCGCTGGCGGCCGAGCAGTCGCCCGACGACCCGGAGTTGGCGGAGCGGCTGCTGCGGCTGACCTTGCGGGGCCTGAAGTAGCGGGACCTGAAGCAGCCGGGCCTGCGGCCGGCGTGCTCGGCCGCTGCGCGGGGCTTCTCCCCGCCCCTTCCCGACCCCGGGGCTCCGCCCCGGACCCCGCTCCTCAAACACCGGAGGGGCCGAAAGGCGGCCCTACCGTCGCCGCAGGTCCGCCACCCGGGCCCGCTGCTCGCCCGGCACGTCCGCCAAGGCGGAAGCGCTGCGCAGCTGCGGCCCGAGACCGCCGTTCTGCGTGCGCCGCTGGCCGGGGAGCGGCATGTCCCGGCGGGGCTGACGCCCAGGTGGAGGGCCGTCCCCGCCGGACGCGTCCGCGTCCGGGCCGGCCACCGTGATCTCCACGCCCAGGTCCGCCAGGGACTGGAGTTCGGCGGCGGCCCGCTCGTCGTGGAGCGGGGGCTCGTCCGTCACCAGACGGGTGATCAGTTCGGTGGGCACCGTCTGGAACATGGTGTCCGAGCCGAGCTTGGTGTGGTCCGCCAGGACGACCACCTCCGCGGCGGCCTGCACGAGAGCCCGGTCGACGCTGGCCGAGAGCATGTTGGAGGTGGACAGGCCACGCTCCGCCGTGAGACCGCTCCCGGAGATGAAGGCCCGGGAGACCCGCAGACCCTGGAGGGACTGCTCGGCCCCACTGCCCACCAGCGCGTAGTTGCTCCCGCGCAGGGTGCCGCCGGTCATGACGACTTCGACCCGGTTGGCATGGGCCAACGCCTGGGCCACCAGGAGGGAGTTGGTGACGACGGTGAGACCCGGGACCCGCGCGAGCCGACGGGCCAGCTCCTGCGTGGTCGTGCCGGCGCCGACCACAATGGCCTCGCCCTCGCCGACGAGGCCTGCGGCCAGGTCGGCGATGGCAGTCTTCTCCGCGGTGGAGAGATGGGATTTTTGCGGAAAGCCGGACTCCCGCGTAAAACCGCCCGGCAAGACCGCACCGCCGTGCCGGCGGTCGAGGAGTCCTTCTGCCTCCAGTGCCCGCACGTCCCGCCGTACGGTCACTTCGGAGGTCTGGACGACGCGGGCGAGCTCACGGAGCGATACCGCCCCGTTGGCACGCACCATTTCGAGGATCAATTGACGACGTTCTGCAGCGAACACGAAACTGACAGTAACCTGGCCGCAGGTGAGTTTTCAGCAGTTTGCGCCGAATAACGGAAGTTGTACTTCAAAGGGGCCTCCAAGTGGTATAGGAGGCCCCTTTGTTGGTCGGCGGCGATCGCCAGACGGTCGCCGCGCCGTCCGGACTGCCGCCCGGTCGCGGTGAGATGCCGGAAACGCCGTGCTTCCCGGGCTCTCAGCCCTCGCCCGTGAGCTTGCGGGTGTGCAGCTGCCGGGCCACTTCGGCGATCGATCCGGACAGGGACGGGTACACGGTGAACGCGTTGGCGATCTGTTCCACCGTCAGGTTGTTGTCGACCGCGAGAGAAATGGGGTGGATCAGCTCGCTGGCGCGTGGCGCGACCACACAGCCGCCGACCACGATCCCCGTACCGGGACGGCAGAAGATCTTGACGAAGCCGTCGCGGATGCCCTGCATCTTGGCGCGCGGGTTGCGCAGCAGCGGCAGTTTCACCACCCGGGCCTCGATCTTGCCCGCGTCGACCTCGGCCTGGCTGTAGCCGACGGTGGCGATCTCCGGGTCGGTGAAGACGTTGGCGGAGACGGCCTTGAGGTTCAGCGGGGCGACCGCGTCACCCAGGAAGTGGTACATCGCGATGCGTCCCTGCATCGCGGCGACCGAGGCCAGCGCGAAGATCCCGGTGACGTCACCGGCCGCGTAGACGCCGGGGGCGCTGGTGCGCGAGACCCGGTCGGTGAGGACGTGTCCGGAGTCCTTGAGCCGTACGCCGGCCTCCTCCAGGCCCATGCCCGCGGTGTTCGGGATCGCGCCGACCGCCATCAGGCAGTGCGAGCCGCTGATGACCCGGCCGTCGGCCAGCGTCACCTCGACCCGGTCGCCGACGCGCTTGGCGGACTGGGCGCGGGAGCGGGCCATGACGTTCATGCCGCGCCGGCGGAAGACGTCCTCCAGGACGGCGGCGGCGTCCGGGTCCTCGCCGGGCAGCACCCGGTCGCGGGAGGAGACGAGGGTGACGCGCGAGCCGAGCGCCTGATAGGCCCCGGCGAACTCGGCGCCGGTGACGCCGGATCCGACGACGATGAGCTCCTCGGGAAGCTCGTCGAGGTCGTAGACCTGGGTCCAGTTCAGGATGCGCTCGCCGTCGGGCTGCGCGTCCGGGATCTCCCGGGGGTGGCCGCCGGTCGCTATCAGCACGGCGTCGGCGGTCAGCCGCTCCTCGGTGCCGTCGGCGGCGGTGACGACGACCTGGCGGGACCCGTCGGCGGCCTGGAGCCCGTCGAGCCGGCCCCGGCCGCGCATCACGCGGGCGCCGGCCCGCGTGACGGAGGCGGTGATGTCGTGGGACTGGGCCAGCGCGAGGCGCTTGACCCGGCGGTTGACCTTGCCGAGGTCCACGCCGACGACCCGGGCGGCCTGCTCCACGTGCGGGGTGTCGTCGGCGACGATGATGCCCAGCTCCTCGTAGGAGGAGTCGAAGGTGGTCATCACCTCGGCCGTGGCGATCAGGGTCTTCGAGGGCACGCAGTCGGTGAGGACCGAGGCCCCGCCCAGACCGTCGCAGTCGACGACGGTCACCTCCGCGCCGAGCTGGGCGCCCACCAGGGCTGCCTCGTAGCCGCCGGGGCCGCCGCCGATGATCACGATCCGGGTCACGAAAAGTCCGCCTCGCGTTGTGTAACCCGCGGCCGTCTGCCGCCCCGGCCGGGGGTCCGGGGGATCGCCCCGGGGGAATGCAGTACGTACTCCATTGTCCCGCACGCGCCAAAGTGCTTCGCCCCGGGGCCCTCCATACGGGAAAGAGGGCTTCCGCCGCACGGGAACGAGCCGCCGGGGGCGGCACCGCGGCCCCGCCCCGCACTCCCCCGACCGGGGCCTTCGTCACAGGAACCGCCGCTCCCGCGCCCACCTCCCGTACCCTCGGTCCCATGTCGCTCTACGCCGCGTACGCCGGCAACCTCGACGCGCGGCTCATGACCCGCCGCGCTCCGCATTCCCCGATGCGCAGCACCGGCTGGCTCAACGGCTGGCGGCTGACCTTCGGCGGGGAGCAGATGGGCTGGGAGGGGGCGCTGGCCACCGTGGTGGAGGCCCCGCGCTCCCAGGTCTTCGTGGCGCTGTACGACCTGGCGCCGATGGACGAGGACTCGATGGACCGCTGGGAGGGCGTCGGGCTCGACATCTACCGGCGGATGCGGGTGCGGGTGCACACCCTGGACGGCGAGGAGCCGGCCTGGATGTACGTGCTGAACGGCTACGAGGGCGGGCTGCCCTCGGCGCGCTATCTCGGCGAGATCGCGGACGCCGCTGAGTCCGCCGGAGCACCGCACGACTACGTGATGGAACTGCGCAAGCGCCCCTGCTGACCAGGGCGGACCGGGGCACGGTCGCGGCCTGTTCGTACAAAAGCACAAGGACGCGTGGCACGCCTTTGCGCCAGTACATCTACGCGCGTAGGGATTCAGCGGTTACGCTCGTCCGCGTGAACGCATCTGTTATTCCGGACAACATCCAGGGCGACCCGCGGGCAGCCGCCGCCGGGGCCGCCGCACGCCTGCGCGAGCTGACCGGCGCCGACACCCATGACGTCGCCCTGGTCATGGGCTCCGGCTGGGCGCCCGCGGGCGAAGCACTCGGCGTCCCGGAGGCCGAGTTCCCCGTGACCGATCTGCCCGGCTTCCCGGCGCCCGCCGTCGAGGGCCACGGCGGCACGGTCCGCTCGTACAGGATCGGCGAGAAGCGCGCGCTGGTCTTCCTCGGCCGCACGCACTTCTACGAGGGCCGGGGCGTCGCCGCCGTCGCCCACGGGGTCCGTACGGCGGTGGCCGCGGGTTGCGGGACCGTCATCCTGACGAACGGCTGCGGCGGGCTGCGCGAGGGCATGCGCCCGGGACAGCCGGTCCTGATCAACGACCACATCAACCTGACGGCCGCCTCCCCGATCATCGGTGCCAACTTCGTCGACCTGACCGACCTGTACTCCCCGCGGCTGCGCGCGCTGTGCAAGGAGATCGACGACACCCTCGAGGAGGGCGTCTACGTCCAGCTTCCGGGCCCGCACTACGAGACCCCGGCCGAGATCAACATGGTCCGGGTCATGGGCGGCGACCTGGTGGGCATGTCCACGGTCCTGGAGGCCATCGCGGCCCGGGAGGCGGGCGCCGAGGTGCTCGGTCTCTCCCTCGTCACCAACCTGGCGGCCGGCATGTCCGGAGAACCCCTCAACCACGAGGAGGTCCTCCAGGCCGGTCGCGACTCGGCGACCCGGATGGGCGCGCTGCTGGCGAGGGTGCTCGACCGCGTCTGAGCCGGGCCGCTGAGCCGAGCCGCTGAGCCGGGCCTCCGGGACCGGCACTGCTTGCCCCCCCCTCGGGACCGGCACTGCTCGTCCCCGTCGGGACCGGCACCGCTTTGTTCCCTGCGGGGACCGGCACTGCTTGCCCCCAGAGGTCCGGCTCCGGCCGAGCCCCACCGGACCGGTCCTGGCGGAGCCCTCCAGGGATGGGCTCTGCCTTCGCCCCTGCCCCTTCTCGGCTCCCCCGCCCCTTCTCTGCCCGCCCGGCTGCGTTTCCGGCCCGTCCGCCGTTCGAGAACCGGGGCCCCGGGCGGAGCCCGGTTTCGGGAAGGGGCGGGGAGGGGAACAGCCCGCGCAGCCGATCCCGCCCCGCGCCCCCGCCCCACCCGTACCCCACCCCGTAACTCCTCCGCACCCCCGAAAGGCGGACCCCGTGCAGCATGACCTCATCACGCAGGCCAGGACCTGGCTGGCCGAGGACCCCGACCCCGAGACGCGCGCGGAGCTGGGCGCGATCATCGAGGCGGGCGACACCACGGAGCTCGCCGCCCGCTTCGCGGGCACGCTCCAGTTCGGCACCGCCGGGCTGCGCGGGGAGCTGGGAGCCGGGCCGATGCGGATGAACCGGTCCGTGGTCATCCGGGCGGCGGCGGGCCTCGCCGCCTACCTCAAGACGCAGGGCGAGGAGGGCGGCCTCGTCGTCATCGGCTACGACGCCCGCTACAAGTCGGAGGACTTCGCGCGCGACACGGCGGCCGTGATGACCGGGGCCGGGCTGCGCGCCGCCGTGCTGCCCCGCCCGCTCCCCACCCCCGTACTGGCGTACGCCATAAGGCATCTGGGCGCGGTCGCCGGGGTCGAGGTCACCGCCAGCCACAACCCGCCGCGCGACAACGGCTACAAGGTCTACCTCGGCGACGGGTCGCAGATCGTGCCTCCGGCCGACGGCGAGATCGCCGCCGCCATCGACGCGGTCGGCCCGCTGGCGGGCGTGGAGCGCCCCGAGGACGGCTGGGAGACCCTCGGCGACGAGGTCCTGGCCGCCTACCTCGCCCGTACGGACGCGGTCCTGGCCCCCGGCAGCCCCCGTACGGCACGCACCGTCTACACCGCGATGCACGGCGTCGGCACCTCCGTGCTGACCGCCGCGTTCGCGCGGGCCGGGTTCCCCGCGCCGGTGCTCGTCGCGGAGCAGGCCGAGCCGGACCCCGCGTTCCCCACCGTGGCCTTCCCGAACCCGGAGGAGCCCGGCGCGATGGATCTCGCCTTCGCCACCGCGCGCCGGGCCGCGCCGGACCTGGTCATCGCCAACGACCCGGACGCGGACCGCTGCGCCGTCGCCGTGCCCGACGCCGCCGCGGAGGGCGGCTGGCGGATGCTGCGCGGCGACGAGGTGGGCGCGCTGCTGGCCGCGCACTTGGTGGAGCGGGGCGTGAGCGGCGTGTTCGCCGAGTCGATCGTGTCGTCGTCGCTGCTCGGCCGGATCGCGGAGAAGGCGGGCCTCGGGTACGAGGAGACGCTGACGGGCTTCAAGTGGATCGCCCGGGTGGACGGCCTGCGGTACGGGTACGAAGAGGCGCTCGGCTACTGCGTCGACCCCGAGGGCGTCCGCGACAAGGACGGCATCACCGCCGCCCTGCTCGTCGCCGAGCTCGCCTCCGCACTCAGGGAACAGGGCCGTACGCTCCTGGACCTGCTGGACGACCTGGCGCTCACGCACGGCCTGCACGCCACCGACCAGCTCTCGGTGCGGGTGGAGGACCTCTCGGTCATCGCGGACGCCATGACCCGGCTCCGGGAGCAGCCGCCGACCGCGCTGGCCGGTCTCGCCGTCACCTCGGCCGAGGACCTGGCGCGGGGCACGGACCGGCTGCCGCCCACCGACGGGCTGCGCTACCAGCTGGAGGGCGCGCGGGTGATCGTCCGCCCGAGCGGCACCGAGCCGAAGCTGAAGTGCTACCTGGAGGTCGTCGTGCCGGTGGCGGACGCGGCCGGGCTGCCCGCCGCGCGGGCCCGGGGGGCCGAGCTGCTCTCCGGGATCAAGCGGGACCTGGCGGCGGCAGCGGGGATCTGAGGCACCGCTTTCACGCCGTAGGGCCGGCGCCCCGGGAGGGGCGCCGGCCCTACGGCGTTTCGACGGCCTCGGCCTCGCCTCAGCCGAGCGCCCCCACCACCACGAGCAGGAGGGCCCCCGCGGCGGCCGGGGCGATCACCTCGTACGCCCAGCGCACGGAGCCCCGGTCCGAGCCCTCGGCGGTCGCGTCGCCGGCCCGCTCGGCGATGTCCCGCAGGTCGCGGACCGTCTGGTCGGCGGATGCGGTGCGCGCGGCGGAGTCGCGGACGTCGGCGCTGACGGAGGTGCGGCCGTAGGGGTCGTCGTGCGCCGCGCGGGCCGCGCTGCGCGCCGCGCGCTTGCGGGCGCGCAGGGAGACCGGGACGGCCCACAGCTGGTACTTCGTGCCGTCCTGGGCGAGCAGCTCGGAGGAGTACGAGGCCCGTACGTCGGCGACCTCGGTCCAGGGCAGCTCGATCGTCCGGAACGGGTTGCGGACCCGGATGCGCTCGTCGTCCGCGAAGACGGCGGGCCGCAGGGTGAACGCCACGACCAGCGGCACCACGAGGAGCAGCGCGGCCGCGGCCAGCCAGGGCACCCGCCCCTCGCCCCGGATCATGGCGTCCCCGGCCATCCAGGCGATCAGCAGGAGCAGCAGCGACCCGCAGACCAGTGCGGCGACGGAACGGTAGGTCCGAGTCGCGGGCGGCGGCTCCGCGGGAGGTGTGGGGCTCGTCATGGGGCCGATTCTGCCTGACGGGCGCGGAGGGCGGCGGAGCGGCCGTCCGCGCCCGTCGGGCGGGTCGCCCCGCAGACGGGCCCCGGAAGCGGAACGGGTGGACGGCCGGGTGCGGGACGCACGGATGGCCCGGCCCCCTGTACAGGCCGCTACGCGCGTAGATATGCTCCTCTGGTGACCATGCCCACCACTGCTCCCGCATTCTCCGACGCGACGGCGTCCGACAGTGCGCTGCGCCGCTTCCTGTTCGGGCTGCCCGGCGTCGACGCCGTCGGCCTCGAAGCGCGCGCCGCCGCCCTCGGAACCCGTTCGATCAAGACGACGTCCAAGGCGTACGCCATCGATCTCGCCATCTCGATGATCGACCTGACGACGCTGGAAGGCGCGGACACCCCGGGCAAGGTCCGGGCTCTCGCCGCCAAGGCCGTCAACCCCGACCCGACGGACCGGACCACCCCGCGCACCGCCGCGGTCTGCGTCTATCCCGACATGGCGGCCACCGCCGCCGCCGCGCTGGCCGGCTCCGGCGTGAAGGTGGCGTCCGTGGCGACCGCCTTCCCGGCGGGCCGTGCCGCGCTCGACGTCAAGCTCGCGGACGTCCGCGACGCCGTGGCGGCCGGGGCCGACGAGATCGACATGGTGATCGACCGGGGGGCGTTCCTCTCCGGCCGGTTCCTGAAGGTGTACGAGGAGATCCTCGCCGTGAAGGCGGAGTGCGGGGCCGCCCGCCTCAAGGTGATCTTCGAGACCGGTGAGCTGTCCACGTACGACAACATCCGCCGGGCGTCCTGGATCGGGATGCTGGCGGGCGCGGACTTCATCAAGACCTCGACCGGCAAGGTGGCCGTCAACGCCACCCCCGCCAACACGCTCCTCATGCTGGAGGCCGTCCGCGACTTCCGGGCGCAGACCGGCGTACAGATCGGCGTGAAGCCGGCCGGCGGCATCCGCACCACCAAGGACGCGGTCAAGTTCCTGGTGCTGGTCAACGAGACCGCGGGCGAGGGCTGGCTGGACCCGCACTGGTTCCGGTTCGGCGCGTCCAGCCTGCTCAACGACCTGCTGATGCAGCGCCAGAAGCTCAGCACCGGCCGTTATTCCGGCCCCGATTACGTGACGGTGGACTGATAGCCATGGCATCCGCATTCGAGTACGCACCGGCGCCGGAGTCCCGCTCCGTCGTCGACATCGCCCCGTCCTACGGGCTGTTCATCGACGGCGAGTTCACCGAGGCCGCCGACGGCAAGGTCTTCAAGACCGTCTCGCCGAGCAGCGAGGAAGTCCTCTCCGAGGTCGCGCGGGCGGGCGCGGCGGACGTGGACCGGGCCGTGAGGGCGGCCCGCAGCGCGTTCGAGAAGTGGTCGGCGCTGCCCGGCTCCGAGCGCGCCAAGTACCTGTTCCGGATCGCCCGGATCATCCAGGAGCGCAGCCGCGAGCTCGCCGTTCTCGAAACCCTCGACAACGGCAAGCCGATCAAGGAGACCCGCGACGCGGACCTCCCGCTGGTCGCGGCGCACTTCTTCTACTACGCGGGCTGGGCCGACAAGCTGGACCACGCGGGGTACGGGGCGAACCCCCGTCCGCTGGGCGTGGCGGGCCAGGTCATCCCGTGGAACTTCCCGCTGCTGATGCTCGCGTGGAAGATCGCCCCGGCGCTCGCCACGGGCAACACGGTGGTCCTGAAGCCCGCCGAGACGACCCCGCTCAGTGCTCTGTTCTTCGCGGACATCTGCCGCCAGGCGGGACTCCCCAAGGGCGTCGTCAACATCCTCACCGGTTACGGGGACGCGGGTGAGGCCCTCGTCACGCACCCGGACGTGAACAAGGTCGCCTTCACCGGTTCGACCGCCGTCGGCAAGGCCATCGCGCGCTCCGTCGCGGGCACGGACAAGAAGGTCACCCTGGAGCTGGGCGGCAAGGGCGCGAACATCGTGTTCGACGACGCGCCGGTCGACCAGGCCGTCGAGGGCATCGTCACCGGGATCTTCTTCAACCAGGGCCAGGTCTGCTGCGCGGGCTCCCGGCTGCTGGTCCAGGAGTCGGTCCAGGACGAGGTGCTGGACGCCCTGAAGCGCCGGCTGTCCACGCTGCGCCTGGGCGACCCGCTGGACAAGAACACCGACATCGGCGCGATCAACTCCGCCGAGCAGCTGGCCCGGATCACCTCCCTGGTGGAGACCGGCGAGGCGGAGGGCGCGGAGCGCTGGAGCGCCCCCTGCGAACTGCCGTCGTCCGGTTACTGGTTCGCCCCGACGCTCTTCACGAACGTCACCCAGGCGCACACGGTGGCCCGCGACGAGATCTTCGGCCCGGTGCTCTCCGTCCTCTCCTTCCGCACCCCGGACGAGGCGGTCGCCAAGGCGAACAACAGTCAGTACGGCCTCTCGGCCGGCATCTGGACGGAGAAGGGCTCCCGCATCCTCGCGGTGGCGAACAAGCTCCGCGCGGGCGTCGTCTGGGCCAACACGTTCAACAAGTTCGACCCGACGTCGCCGTTCGGCGGCTACAAGGAGTCGGGCTACGGCCGCGAGGGCGGCCGCCACGGCCTGGAGGCGTACCTCGATGTCTGAGCAGAACCGTCTGAGCGTCTTCAAGACCTACAAGCTGTACGTCGGGGGCAAGTTCCCCCGCTCCGAGAGCGGCCGGGTGTACGAGGTGACGGACTCCAAGGGCCAGTGGCTGGCGAACGCGCCGCAGTCCTCCCGCAAGGACGCGCGCGACGCGGTCGTGGCCGCGCGCAAGGCGTTCGGCGGCTGGTCGGGCGCGACCGCGTACAACCGGGGCCAGGTCCTCTACCGCGTCGCGGAGATGCTGGAGGGCCGCAAGGACCAGTTCGTCCGTGAGGTGGCCGCCTCCGAGGGGCTGTCGAGGTCCAAGGCGGCGGCCGTGGTGGACGCGGCGATCGACCGCTGGGTCTGGTACGCGGGCTGGACCGACAAGATCGGGCAGATCTCCGGCGGGGCGAACCCGGTCGCGGGCCCCTTCTTCAACCTCTCCACCCCCGAGCCGACGGGCGTGGTCGCGGTCCTCGCACCGCAGAAGTCGTCGTTCCTCGGCCTGGTCTCGGTGATCGCCCCGGTCATCGCGACCGGCAACACGGCGGTCGTCGTCGCCTCGGCCGACGCCCCGCTGCCCGCACTGTCCCTGGGCGAGGTGCTGGCCACCTCCGACGTGCCCGGCGGCGTGGTCAACATCCTGTCGGGCGTCACGGCGGAGCTCGCGGCCCCGCTCGCCGCCCACCAGGACGTCAACGCGATCGACCTCACCGGTGCGGACACCGCCCTGGCGAAGGAGCTGGAGATCGCGGCGGCGGACAACCTCAAGCGCGTCCTGCGCCCGCCCGTCACCCGCCGCCACCCCGCAACCGAGGCGCAGAGCGCCGCCCTTCCCTCTCCGGCCGGCGCGGACGGCGCGGCGGACTCCGCGGACTGGTCGGCCTCCCCGGACACGCACCGCCTGACGGCGTTCCTGGAGACCAAGACGGTGTGGCACCCCACGGGCGCCCTGGGAGCCGCCGGCTCCTCGTACTGACGCGCACCCGATGCCCGGACGGGGCCGCCCTCCCACCCCGGGGCGGCCCCGTCCGCCGTTGGCCCGCGCCGGGCGTCAGCCGGTGATGAGCCCGGTGGCCGTCCCCACCACCGGCAGGTCGCTCAGCGAGCCGCCACTGGTGATCGGGTCCGTCAGGACGGCCGTGGTCACCGGCTTGAAGTCGGCGATCTGAGTGCCCACGGCGTTGTCCAGGGGGTCCACCCCGGTGTTGGCCAGCGGGTCCAGCTGGAGGTCGGTGATCGGGGCGACGCTGCTGGCCAGCGAGGTCCCGAGCGCGCTGGTCACCGCCGGTCCGGCCGTCTCGCCGACCGCCTGGAGGGCCGAGGTGCCCTGCTCCGGGACCTCCGCGACCGGGGGCAGCTGGACGGCCCCCGCGGAGCCCGCGCCGGCTCCCAGGGCGGCTCCCAGCGCGGTGAGGGTCAGACCGGCGCGCAGCAGGACGCGACGTTCGGGCTTACGTGCATGAAGTGCCATGTTTTCCACCTGATCGAACCTGGTCGGGTAATCGTCTGTGCGCGCAGAGTAGTTGAGGTGTGATGCCGGATACCAACAGGAGGCCCGGGGGGTCCCCTGCGCGGGTCAATGCCTCACACTTCTCTTCTGTGAGTTCCCAACCGATCCCCACCCGCGTCGTGCTGCTCGCGGGCCCCTCCGGCTCCGGCAAGTCCTCCCTCGCCGCGCGCACCGGTCTGCCCGTGCTGCGCCTGGACGATTTCTACAAGGAGTACGACGACCCGACACTGCCTCGGGTCCCCGGCTCCACGGACGTCGACTGGGACTCCGCCGGGTCCTGGGACGCGGACGCGGCGGTGGCCGCCATCGCCGAGCTGTGCCGGTGCGGCCGGACCGAGGTTCCGGTGTACGACATCGCCACCAGCTCCCGTACGGACCGTGAGGCCTTCCACATCGAGCGGTCACCGCTGTTCGTGGCGGAGGGGATCTTCGCGGCGGACATCGTCGAACGCTGCCAGGACCTGGGGCTGCTGGCGGACGCGCTGTGTCTGCGCGGCCGCCCGTCCACCACGTTCCGGCGGCGGTTGGTACGGGATCTGCGCGAGGGCCGCAAGTCGGTGCCGTTCCTGCTGCGGCGGGGCTGGCGGCTGATGCGGGCCGAACGCCGCATCGTGGCCCGCCAGACGGCCCTGGGGGCGTACCCCTGCGGCAAGGAGGAGGCCCTGGGACGGTTCGCCGCCGCGGCGGCCGGGCGGTGCCGTCGGGCGGGCGTGGGGGTGCCGGTCCCGGAGTAGGGACGGACGCCCCGCTCGCGCTCAGCCCGTGGGGGCAGCGCAGCCGAAGGTCTTGGCGGCGGCCTTCACGAAGGGCTCGACATGGGCGTCCCGCCGCGGAAGGTCCGCGTGGAGCTTGCTCGCCGCCAGGTACTGCAGTCCCGACTCCACCGCCAGGTAGAGGGGGTCCCCCTCCGCGCAGCGCAGGATGAATCCAGCACCCTTGTCGACGAGTTCCCCTTCCCGGCCGCCCCGCGACGCGCCGTTGACCGTGCCCGGAAACTTCCGCATGGCGGCGATGAGCAGCGGGTCCCGGGTGGCGGTGTACTTCATGAAGCCGTCACTGCGGACGAAGCCACTCGTCTCGTCGTCCAGGGTCAGCTTGCAGGCCCACAGGTCGGCGGGAGCCTTCTGCCCTTCTTCGAGCACCGTCGTCCCCGCCGGCACCTGGTCCGCCACGGCCAGGCCGTCCAGGCCGCACACCTGCCCTGCGGAGACCGGACGGGCGGCGTCGGAGCGCGGAGGCACGAGCGTCCCGGGCTTCCCTGGGAGGTCACCGCATCCGGTCCGGGCCGCGATGGTCCGTACAGTGTCGGTGGCCAGGACGGCGAAGGCTGCGCGGTCGGCAGCCGGTTCGGTGATGTTGAACTCGGCGACCACCGGCCGGTCGGTCCAGCACTTCTCGGGCAGCATGACCCACGCCTTGTGAGCGTCGACCCCGCCGGTCACCTCGCCGCTGAAGAACGAAGCGCCCGTCGGGTAGGGCTGCCCGTCGAACGTCAGCGGATCGTAGCCTCGTACCCCCCAGAGCCGAACAGTCAGCCGGCTCTCGCCTGAGCCGAGGACGACAGACGACTTCTCGACTTCGCACGTCGTATTCGTCAGGTCGCCGTCATCCAGACCGTCCCCTTCGGCGTCCAGACGCCCGGACCCCGGAAGGACAGCGTCCGTCTTCTCCGCCGAGACCAGGTCCCCACAGAGCCTGTCCGCCGTCAGCACGTTGGTGTTGCGCCAGGCGTGCAACAGCCCCGCGACCACCACGACCACGGAGGCCACGACCGCCCAGACCTTCCACGCCGGCCTCGTACGGCCACCCTCTGTTGTGCTCACTGGCTCACTTCCTGGTTCGCGGGGCCGGCGACGACGGCGCCGACCCCACCGTAACGGCCCGGACGCACGGGAAGCGGGGCCGTACAGGACCCCCCGGCCCGTACGACCCCGCTGTGTCTCCCCCGTGCCCCGCGCCTCCCCCGAAGCGGCGGGCCGTTCCCCCGTGGTTCCCCGAACCCCCCTCGGTCCCCCCTTTTTTACTGCTCCCCCGTACTTCCCCCGTACCTCCCCCGTGGCCCCCGCCTCCCCCGAGACGGAGGGCCCAGCCTCAGGCCACCAGCTCGCCGAAGGACTCCTGCTCGTCACGTCCGAAGCTGAGGACCTCGTCCTCGCGCAGCCGGCGCAGGGAGCGCCAGATGCTGGACTTCACCGTGCCGACACTGATGTCGAGGATCGACGCGATCTCCGGGTCGGTGCGGCCCTCGTAGTACCGCAGGACCAGCATCGTGCGCTGGAGTTCGGGCAGCCGGGCGAGCGCCTGCCACAGCACCGCCCGCAACTCCGTGCCGCGCATCGCGTCCGTGTCGCCCACCGTCTCCGGCAGCTCCTCGGTCGGGTATTCGTTGAGCTTGCGCCTGCGCCAGGCGCTGATGTGCAGATTGGTCATGGTGCGGCGCAGATAGCCGCCGACCGCTGCCTTGTCGCTGATCCGGTCCCACGCCCGGTAGGTCGAGAAGAGGGCGCTCTGGAGCAGGTCCTCGGCCTCGAACCGGTCACCGGTCAGGTGGTAGGCGGTCGCGTACAGGGAGGCCCGTCGCTCCTGGACGTAGGCCGTGAACGCCGCTTCGGCGTCCGCGTCTGCCGTCCGGGCCGTGCGATCCCCCGTGACTTCCCCGTACGCGCTCGCCGCCCCCTTGGGCGCGTCGATCACCGTCATGTACGGCATGCGCACCTGCTCCGCCACCGTCTGGTGCTGACGCCCGGCGCTCCGAACACACCCCCGCATGTTCATCGCACCGGACTTCTCCGTGCTCCGCCCGACGTCGTGGAGACGCGTGACAACTGCGCTTGAGCTGGTGCTGTGCAGTGCGTTCATCTCGCGCCCCCTATCGGTGGAGTTCGTTCGTGCCCTGTTGTCGAAGAGCTTGCCGGGGCAGTTTCATGGCGCTGTCCCCCGACTGTCACAGGCCTGTCACAGGGGCGGTCGGGGCCGTGCCCGGACAATCGGACCGGGCCACAGGTCGAACTGAAGCGCCACCATGGGCCAGAATGACGTTCGTGCCTTTCCTGTTGCTGATCGAGGACGACGACGCCATCCGCACGGCCCTCGAACTCTCGTTGTCACGCCAGGGCCACCGTGTGGCCACCGCGGCGACGGGAGAGGACGGCCTGGAGCTGCTGCGCGAGCAGCGGCCCGACCTGGTCGTGCTGGATGTGATGCTGCCCGGGATCGACGGTTTCGAGGTGTGTCGGCGTATCCGCCGCACCGACCAGCTGCCGATCATTCTGCTGACCGCGCGCAGCGACGACATCGACGTCGTGGTGGGACTGGAGTCCGGCGCGGACGACTATGTGGTGAAACCCGTCCAGGGGCGGGTGCTCGACGCCCGGATCCGGGCGGTGCTGCGCCGGGGGGAGCGCGAGTCGACCGACTCGGCGACCTTCGGCAACGTGGTGATCGACCGCTCCGCCATGACCGTCACCAAGGACGGTGAGGATCTGCAGCTCACACCGACCGAGCTGCGGCTCCTGCTGGAGCTGAGCCGTCGGCCCGGCCAGGCCCTGTCCCGGCAGCAGTTGCTGCGCCTGGTGTGGGAGCACGACTACCTGGGCGACTCCCGTCTGGTGGACGCCTGCGTACAGCGGCTGCGCGCGAAGGTGGAGGACGTGCCGTCCTCGCCGACCCTCATCCGTACGGTGCGGGGCGTGGGCTACCGGCTGGACTCGCCTCAGTGACCGAAACCGCCGAGCGGTCCCTGCGTGCCGGTCTGCGCTGGACCAGTCTGCGGCTGCGCCTGGTCGTGGTGTTCGCGCTGGTGGCGCTGACGGCCGCGGTCTCCGCTTCGGGAATCGCGTACTGGCTCAACCGCGAGGCCGTGCTGACCCGTACCCAGGACACCGCGCTCGACGACTTCCGGCGGCAGATGCAGGCCACCGCGGCGGAGCTGCCGACCCGTCCCACCAAGGACGACCTCCAGCGGGCCGCCGGGGAGATGGCGTCCAGCAGTCTGGGTTACAGCGTGCTGCTGGAGGCCGAACGCGAGCGCGGCAAGCCGATCGTGGGCTACTCCGACCTGGACAGCTTCACCCGGGCCGACGTGCCGGACTCGCTGCAGGAGCAGGTGGCCCGCAAGCAGGCGCTGACGTCGAGCAACGAGCACGAGTACCACCTGTTCTGGCAGCGGACGAGCATCGCGGGCACGCCGTATCTGGTCGCCGGTACACGGATCATCGGCGGCGGCCCGACCGGCTACATGCTCAAGTCCCTCGACCAGGAGCGGCAGGACCTCAACTCGCTGGCCTGGTCGCTGGGGATCGCCACCGCCCTCGCGCTGGTCGGCTCGGCGCTGCTGGCGCAGGCCGCCGCGACGACGGTGCTGCGTCCGGTGCAGCGGCTCGGCGACGCCGCCCGCAAGCTCGGCGAGGGCAAGCTCGACACCCGGCTCGTGGTCTCCGGCACGGACGAACTCGCCGATCTCTCCCGTACGTTCAACAGGACGGCCGGCTCGCTGGAGAAGAAGGTCGCGGACATGAGCGCGCGGGAGGAGGCGAGCCGCCGGTTCGTCGCCGACATGTCGCACGAACTGCGGACCCCGCTGACCGCGATCACGGCGGTGGCCGAGGTGCTGGAGGACGAGGCGGACACCCTCGACCCGATGATCGCGCCCGCCGTGCACCTGGTGGTCAGCGAGACCCGGCGGCTCAACGACCTGGTGGAGAACCTGATGGAGGTGACCCGCTTCGACGCGGGCACGGCCCGCCTGGTGCTGGACACGGTCGACGTGGCCGACCAGGTGACCGCGTGCATCGACGCGCGGGCCTGGCTGGACGCGGTGGACCTGGACGCGGAGCGCGGCATGATGGTGCGGCTCGATCCGCGCCGGCTGGACGTGATCCTGGCCAACCTGATCGGCAACGCCCTCAAGCACGGGGGTTCGCCGGTGGGCGTACGGGTGCGGACCGAGGGCGAGGAACTGGTCATCGAGGTACGGGACCACGGTCCGGGCATCCCCGAGGAGGTGCTGCCGCACGTGTTCGACCGGTTCTACAAGGCCAGCGCCTCCCGGCCGCGGTCGGAGGGCAGCGGGCTCGGCCTCTCCATCGCCATGGAGAACGCGCACATCCACGGCGGGGACATCACGGCGGCGAACTCCCCGGACGGCGGCGCCGTCTTCGAACTGCGGCTGCCGCGCGACGCCGAGAAGCTCGCGCACCACGGCGAACCGGGGGCGGACACCCCGGACGGGAACGGGGCGACGTGAAGCGCGGCGATGTCACGTACCGGCGATCCCCGATCCGGCGGCGTACGGCAGCCTCGCTGGCCGCCGTGCTGGCGGCCGCGGCGCTTCTCTCCGGGTGCGGGATCCGTACGACCTCGGTGCCGGTGGACGCGGGGGCCGCGCCCTCCCGGGTGCCGTGCCGGCTGTCCTCCTCGGACGTCGCCACCCGGACGCCGGACAGCGTGACCACCACGGTGTATCTGGTGTGCACCTCACAACTGGTCACCGCGGAACGTCCGGTGGCGGCGGACGCGACCGGCACCGCCCCCCTGGTCGTCGCCCGGAAACTGCTGGAGGAGGTCCAGCAGGCGCCGCCCGCGAACGAGCGGCAGGCCGGGTTCACCACCGCGGTCCCGGCGGGGCTGCGGGTGGTTCCGGTCCGGGACGGCGATCCGGAGGGCACCGTGCGCCTCAACAGCCAGCCGGAGGACCTGTCGGCGGAGGCGCTGGCCCAACTGGTGTGCACGTACGCGGAGAGCGAGGCGCTGGTCCGGGACGGCTCGGTGGTCCTGGGCGGGCCCGGGGACTACCCGCCGCGCGGCTATCTGTGCACCTCGCAGACGAAGTCCCGGCCGGGCGACCTGGCCACGCCGGACGGCGTCCGGCTGGACTGACGCGGGTCCCGGGCGGCCGGGCGCCCTCCCGGTGCGGGAAGACGGGCTGCCCGGGGGAGCCGCCCGGGAGGCGGGCCGCGACGGCGCGGAACCGATCCTGCCGGTCACGGCGTCTTGGTGGACGTGCGTCACAGTTCGGACGGCGAGACCGTCATCCACTTCCGCGCGGCGGGGGTCACTCTCCTTGTCGCGCATCTGCTGTTCGTCGGGTGGCTGACGCTGCGCCCGCTGGACGTTCCCTGGATCACGGCGGCGAATTTCGAGCCGCTCGCCGGGATCAGGGCGGACCTCGCGCTGGGACCGGCAGAGGCGGCCCGCCGGATCGGCGGGGCGTTGCTGCTGCTGGCCCCGCTGGGGGTGCTGCTGCCGATGGCCGGGGGCCGGATCTTCGTCTCCCCCTGGGTCTCACTGCTGCGCACGGCCGCCGCCGGCGCGCTGATCTCGCTCGCCATCGAACTGGGCCAGACCGGGGTCCCCGGTCAGATCGTCGACATCGACTCGCTGCTGCTGAACACCACCGGGGTGGTGCTGGCCCATCTGCTGGTCGTCCCGGTCTGCCGGGCGCGGCTGCGCCGCCGGGGCCTGCCGGGGGTACGGGACCTGCCCCACTACCGGCAGGAGACCCGTCTCAGGGACGAGGCCCCTGGGGGGTCGACCCCGACGATTACCGGGGTCGGCCTCGCCCCGTAGAGCGAGGCTTTGTCCCCCTTCGCGGCGCACCATGGATACATCGGGGAGCGCACGAGGCCGCTCCTCACACCACGGTTCACGAAGGAGCCCACCATGGCCGCACTTGTCCGCCCCCGCGAAGGCCGCATGATCGGCGGGGTGTGCGCGGGCCTCGCCCGGCGCTTCGGCATCTCCGCCAACACGATGCGCGTCATCTTCGCCGTCTCCTGTCTGCTGCCCGGCCCGCAGTTCCTGCTCTACCTGGCGCTGTGGGCGCTGCTGCCGTCGGAGAAGTCCGCCTCCTCCGCGACGGCCTGGTGACGCGCCGGACCACGGGGAGCAGATACGCACAGTGGGGCGCACCCCCTGGACCAGGGTGTGCGCCCCACCGGCAGGTACGGGCGGCGCCGCTGGGCCGGTGCGCGCCCCGGGGTCACCCGAGAGCCTCTCAGCCGCCGAGCGGGATCCCGTTGGCGGTGAGGCCCTGGGTGGGCAGGCCGCCGAGCAGACCGGTGACCGGGGCGGCCGCGTCGGTGGCGTCGCCGCCGAGGACCTTGCCGACGGTCTCCTGGACCGGCGCGTTCTGGGCCGACTTGGCGACGGTGTCGAGCGCCATCGTCGAGACGGGGAGCGCCCCGGCCGCTGCGTCCAGCGGCAGCGCGGGGGCGGCGGAGGCGCTGCCGGCGGCGGCAGCGGCGAAAGCGGCGCCGAGAGCGGCGACACCGAGAGTCTTGGCAGCAGACTTCTTCATGGAGAGTTCATCCTTGGGGAAGGGGATGTGAGCGGCTCTGCAAGCTAGCCATCCCGCTGCCCTTATCGCAAACATCCCGACACGCGGAAAAGGGCCGGGGTTTCCCTTCCCGGCCCTATTCCCTGTCGGATATCTCAGCCCGCGGAGACCGCGGAACCGCTGGTCACAGCGGTCTGGCGGAAGAGCCACTCGGACTTCAGCTCCGCGTAGCCGGGCTTGACGACGTCGTTGATCATGGCGAGACGTTCGTCGAAAGGAATGAAAGCTGATTTCATCGCATTGACGGTGAACCACTGCATGTCATCGAGCGTGTATCCGAAGACCTCGGTCAGCCGCTCGAATTCCCCGCTCATGCTCGTGCCGCTCATCAGCCGGTTGTCCGTGTTCACGGTGACCCGGAAGTGCAGTCTCCGCAGCAGTCCGATCGGGTGCTCGGCGTACGAGGTGGCCGCGCCGGTCTGGAGGTTGGAGGTCGGGCACATCTCCAGCGGGACGCGCTTGTCCCGTACGTAGGAGGCGAGGCGGCCGAGGGAGACCGAGCCGTCCTCGGCGACCTCGATGTCGTCGATGATCCGCACCCCGTGGCCGAGGCGGTCGGCGCCGCACCACTGGAGCGCCTGCCAGATCGACGGCAGGCCGAAGGCCTCGCCCGCGTGGATGGTGAAGTGGTTGTTCTCGCGCTTGAGGTACTCGAACGCGTCGAGGTGGCGGGTGGGCGGGAATCCCGCCTCGGCGCCCGCGATGTCGAAACCGACGACGCCCTGGTCGCGGTAGCTGTTGGCGAGTTCGGCGATCTCCAGCGCACGGGCGGCGTGCCGCATCGCGGTGAGGAGGGCGCCGACGCGGATGCGGTGGCCGTGGGCACGGGCGATGCGCTCGCCCTCGCGGAAGCCCTCGTTGACGGCCTCGACGACCTCTTCGAGGGTCAGGCCGCCCTCCAGGTGCTGCTCGGGGGCGTAGCGGATCTCGGCGTAGACGACGCCGTCCTCGGCGAGGTCCTCGGCGCACTCGGCGGCCACCCGGAACAGCGCGTCACGGGTCTGCATGACGGCGCAGGTGTGGGCGAACGTCTCCAGGTAGCGTTCCAGCGAACCGGAGTCGGCGGCCTCGCGGAACCAGATGCCGAGCTTGTCGGCCTCGGTCTCGGGGAGGGAGTCGTAACCCTGCGCGCGGGCCAGCTCGACGATGGTGCCCGGCCGCAGGCCGCCGTCGAGGTGGTCGTGGAGCAGCACCTTGGGGGCGCGCCGGATCTGGTCGGAATCAGGGACGTTCGGGGTCTGGCTCGTCATCTTGGCACTCTAGCGCCTACGCGCGTAGAGCGCCTGATGTCGATGCGTAACAGTGACCGCGAAGTCGGGTGGAGTACACCTCTCCTTCTGACACTGTTCTGTCATGGGACAGCGCGCACTCTCCTCGCCCGATGCCAGGCTGGGACGGGCCGTTCGGACGGCCGGAACGATGGACGAGGTCAGCGGCGTGGTTCTGCTGCTTCCGGACGGCCGGGCCGACTCGCACCGTCGCCCCTCCCCCCTGGCGTACGTGGCACAGCTGCCGTTCGCCCGTTCCCTGGCCCGCGCCGGGGTGGGCGACGGGCTCGCGGTGCACGTGCTGCGCTACCGCAGCCGGGGCTGGAACGCCGGAGACGCGCATCCCGTCGAGGACGCCGCGTGGGCGGCCGACGAGGTGCAGCGCCGGTACGGCGACGTACCGGTCTGCCTGGCCGGCCACGGGATGGGCGGGCGGGCCGCGCTGCGGGCGGCCGGGCACGGTGCGGTCACCTCGGTCCTGGCGCTGGCCCCGTGGCTGCCGGAGCGGGCGGCGGCCGAGCCGGAGCCGGTGAAGCAACTGGTGGGGCGGCGGGTGCTGATCGTGCACGGCACCAATGACGAGCGCACCGACCCGGAGCTGTCCTACCGGCTGGCCGAGCGGGCGAAGAAGTCCAACCGGGACACCTGTCGCTTCGAAGTCCATTCCGACGGCCATGCGTTGCGCCAGCACCGCTCCGAAGTGACGGCGCTGGCCGCCGACTTCGTACGTGGCTCGCTCTTCGCCCGGTCCTATGCCCGCCCGGTCGCGGACGCGCTCGCCGCACCGCCGCCGCTGGGGCTGCGGATGCCCCTGGCCGCCGGGTTCGGCCGCTCCCTGCGGCACTGAGCGCCTTACGGGGCGGAGACCGTGCCCCGGGCGGTGCGTCCGCGGGCCGGCCGGCGGAGCAGCCACGCCGAGGCCGCCCACAGGGCCGCGCAGCCGGCGGCGGTGGCGAGGAGGGCGAGGGGCAGGCTCTCGACGGTGACCGCGGCCGTGACCGCGACGCCCACCGCCGACGCCGTCGCCACCATCGGCACGGTGACCTGCGCGGCCCGGACGGCCGGGGCGCCGGGCACGCGGCGGCCGTTCCACCAGAACGCGGACCGCACGAAGACGCATCCGACGATCAGCAGGGCCAGCGCCACGGCGAGCCGGACGATCGCGCCGGGGCCCGGCCGGTCGATCGCGTCCTGGCGCGCCTCCCCCGCCACCACCTGGACCGTCCGGCCGCGCCAGGAGGACACGGTGACCCGGTCGCCCGGCGCGAGCTTCTCCCACACCGGCCGCTCGCCCCGCAGCCGGACGTGGAACGGCTCGCTGCCCCGGCCCGGGTCGAGGGTGACCCAGCGGGCGTGGCCCTTGCCCCGGCGGCGGGCCTCCGTGCCGAGCACCGTGGCGGGCCGCTCGGCGAGGCAGTCGCCGTTCTCCGCCGCGGAGCCCCCGAGCTCCGCGCACGGCCGCGCGGCCCGGAAGTCGCGGGCCTCGGAGAGCTGTCCGGGCAGCAGCGCGAAGAGCACCGCCGAGGCCAGCAGCATCACCGAGCCGACCACGGCGGCGAGCACGACGCCCTTCAGGCCTGCGGACGCGGACGCGGACGCGGACGGGTGCGGGGGCAGGGCGGACGGGGCGGGCCGGGAGGGCCCGGTGGAGGACGCACGGTCACGGGTCACCGGGACATTCTCGCTGTCCCGTAGAGAAGGACGAGCGGCCCCCGGGTCGCCGACCGCGCACCGGGCAGGGTGCGGACGCCGCCCGCCGCGTGCCCGCTCAGTCCGGCAGCAGGTGGCCCCGGCGCGAGAGCAGGAAGCGTTTGAAGGCGGCGACCGGCGGGGTGTCGGGGTGGCCGTCCAGCCAGGCGACCCCGATCTCGCGGGCGGCGCGCGGTGCGGTGACCGTCAGCTCGACGACGCCGGGGCGGGCGACCGCGGGCGGCGGCAGCAGGGCCACCCCGAGCCCGGCGGCGACCAGCCCGCGCAGGGTCTCCGCCTCCTCGCCCTCGAAGGCGACCCGGGGTGTGAAGCCCGCCTCCGCGCACAGGTCGTCGGTGATCCGGCGCAGCCCGTAACCGGGCTCCAGGGTGACGAACGTCTCGTCGGCGGCCTCCGCGAGCCGGATGCGCCGGCGGGACGCCAGGCGGTGGTCGTCGGGGACCACGAGGCGCAGCCGCTGTTCGTCGAGGCGGCGGGCGACCAGGTCGGGGGCGTCGGGCACGGGTGAGGTGAGGCAGAGGTCGAGGCCGCCCGCGCGCAGCCGTTCGATCATCGCCTCGCCGTAGTTCTGCACCAGCTGGAAGCGGACCTTGGGGTGGTCGGCCCGGAAGGCGCGGATCAGGGCGGGCACGGTCTCCGAGCCCATGGTGTGCAGGAAGCCGAAGGAGACCCGGCCCGTCGTCGGATCGGCGTCCGCCCGGACCGAGTCGGCGGCCTTCTCCACCTCGGCCAGGGCCCGTTCCGCCGAACCGAGGAAGGTGCGGCCCGCCGGGGTGAGCGAGACGGTGCGGCCCTTGCGGGCGAACAGGGCGACGCCCAGGTCCGCTTCGAGCCGGACCATGGCCCGCGAGAGCGTGGACTGCGGGACGCCCAGCTCGTGTGCGGCGCGGGTCACATGCTCGTGCCGGGCGACCGCCTCGAAGTACGCGAGGCGGGGCGCGAGTACGGCCCGGATGTCTTCTTCGTAACTACTGGGTGACAGCCACGGCCCTGAGCTGCGTTCATGCGCCATGGGATTGATTATCGCAGTTCTGTGCATTGGACGCATGAAACGTCTCGCTCTACTTTCGACGTATGCCTCCCGCCAGTACCGGGGCATCCACCATCGTCGTGGATGCCTCTGCCCCGCAGTCCCCCGTCACCACCACCGCCGCGCCCGCCGCCGCCACCCACGAGCGCCTGGAGCCCGGCCGCCCCGGCTACCGCCGGATGAGTTTCGCCCTCTTCGCCGCCGGTGTCGCGGCCTTCGCGCTCCTCTACTCCACCCAGGCGCTGCTGCCCGCGCTCTCCGCGTCGTTCGACGCGAGCGCCGGGCAGGCGAGCTGGACGGTCTCGGCGGCGACCGGGGCCCTGGCCCTGTTCGTGCTGCCGCTGAGCGCGCTGTCGGAGCGGTTCGGGCGGCGGCAGCTGATGACGGCGTCGCTGGTGATCGCGGTGCTCGTCGGACTGCTGGTGCCCTTCGCCCCCTCGATGGGCGCGCTGATCGCGCTGCGCGCCGTCCAGGGTGCGGCGCTCGCCGGGCTCCCGGCCTCCGCGATGGCGTATCTCGCGGAAGAGGTGCGGCCCAAGGCGCTGATCGCCGCGATCGGACTGTTCGTCGCGGGCAACAGCATCGGCGGTATGAGCGGGCGCATCCTCACCGGGTGGGTCGCCCAGGCCTGGGGCTGGCGCGCCGCGCTCGCGGCGGTCGGGCTGCTCGCGCTGGCGTGCGCCGTCGCCTTCCACTTCCTCATCCCGAAGGCGCGCAACTTCCGTCCCGGTTCGCTGAACCCGAAGGCCCTCGCGAAGACCGTCGCCACGCATCTGGCCGACCCGCTGCTGGTCCGGCTCTACGCGATCGGCGCGCTGTTCATGACGGTGTTCGGCGCGGTCTACACGGTGATCGGCTACCGGCTGGTCGAGGAGCCGTTCAGCCTGCCGCAGGGCGTGATCGGCTCGATCTTCCTGGTCTACCTGGTCGGCACGGTCTCCTCCGCCGCCGCCGGACGCCTGGTGGCCCGCCTCGGTCGCCGGGGCGCGCTCTATCTGGCGGTCTCCACCACGGCGGCCGGGCTGCTGCTCTCGCTGGCCGACCAGTTGGCCACCGTACTGCTGGGCCTGGTGCTGATCACGGCCGGCTTCTTCGCCGGGCACGCGGTCGCCTCGTCGTCGGTGAGCCGCACCGCGACGACGGGCCGGGCACAGGCGTCGGCCCTCTACCAGTCGGCGTACTACCTGGGCTCCAGCGCGGGCGGCACGCTGGGCGCGGTCGCCTTCCACGCCGGGGGCTGGGCGGCGACGGTGGCCCTGGGGCTGCTCGCGGTGCTCGGGGTCGTCTCGATCACCCTGTACGGGACCCGGGTGGCGCGCGCGGAGCGGCGGGCGCTCGTCCCCGCCGCGCACTGAAGCGCAACCGAGACATACCGGCGCGCAACCACCGCACCCCTTCGCACGTCTACCAGGCGTAACCAGCAACGCACTGTGGGTGAAGGGGAGTTGGCGCGCATGCGAGTCACGGCGAAGATATCCGGAAGACCTCTGCGACGAGGGGTGGCCCTGTCCGTCGCCGGACTGGTGGCCGCTCCGGCCCTGGTCCTGGGCACCGGCACCGCCGCCCACGCGGCGTCCTGCACGAAGTCGGTGGGACCGCACCAGAAGCAGGTCGAGAAGTTCCTGAAGCGGCCCGTGGACGGCAAGCAGTCGACGGCCGACTGCAAGGCGATCCAGAAGTTCCAGAAGAAGCACGGGATCACCCCCACCATCGGCTACGCCGGTCCGCTGACCTGGCGCACGATGAACACGATGCTCGCCCAGAAGGCGGCCGGGAAGAACCCCAACAAGGCGAAGAAGTGCCCCACCGACAAGGGGCGCATCGCCTGTGTCGACCTGACGCGGCAGCTGAGCTGGATCCAGGACGGCAAGAAGCTGACGTACGGACCGGTTCCGGTGCGGACCGGCCGGAACGGCGTGGAGACCCGGACCGGGTCCAAGAAGATCTACTGGCGCAACATCAAGCACTGGTCGACCATCTACAAGGTCTGGATGCCGCACTCCCAGTTCTTCGACGGCGGCCAGGCGTTCCACTCGGTCACCAAGTCCATGTACAACCCGCCGGGCTCCGGCGGTTGCGTCAACATGCGCCCCGCCGACGCGAAGGCATACTGGAAACTGCTGAAGAACGGCGACGACGTGTACGTGTACGGGCGCAAGCCCGGGACCTGAGCGACGCGCTCGGCAGGCGGGACGCCTTGAGGGGTGCCGGACGGATCGTGGCCGCGGCCACGGCCGCCGGGCACCCCTTGTCCTCTTTCCGCCCCGGCTGTCAGTGGCCTGCGGTAGCTTCCGACGTACCGGGTGACGGATGCCACAGCGCGGCTGCGCGCGACAGGGGTGGAGCGATGAGCGATCTGACCACGACGACGGCCACAGGAGCGGCGGCGGGCGCCGGGAGCGCCGACGCCCCCGGGATCGACAGCCGTCTGGAAGGGCACCGGATCGAGCTGACGGGATACTGCTACCGGATGCTCGGATCCGCCTTCGAGGCCGAGGACGCGGTGCAGGACACCCTGGTCCGGGCCTGGCGCAACTTCGACAAGTTCGAGGGCCGCTCCTCGCTGCGCTCCTGGCTCTACCGGATCGCCACCAACGTCTGCCTGGACATGCTGAACGCGGGCAACAAGCGGGCCCGCCCGGTCGACCTGACGGGTCCCACACCGCTCGCCCAGGCCGCGCTGAGCCCCCGCCCGGAGAACGTCTGGCTGGAGCCGATGCCCGACGGCCGGATCCTGCCCTCGGTCCAGGACCCGGCGGAGGCGGCCGTGGCGCGCGAGTCGGTGCGCCTGGCGTTCGTCGCCGCCCTCCAGCACCTGCCGCCCAAGCAGCGGGCCGTGCTGATCCTGCGCGAGGTCCTCGCCTGGAAGGCCGCGGAGGTGGCCGAGCTGCTGGAGACCTCCGTCGCCTCGGTCAACAGCGCCCTGCAGCGGGCCCGCGCCACGCTGACCGAGACGGAGGGCCGGGCGGGCGATGTGGCGGACCCCCTCGACGAGGAGCAGCAGAAGCTCCTGGAGCGCTATGTGAAGGCGTTCGAGGGATACGACATGGCCGCCCTGACCGCGCTGCTCCATGAGGACGCGGTGATGACGATGCCGCCGTTCGACCTGTGGCTCCGGGGCACCGGGGACATCACGGGGTTCATGACCTCCATCGGCGCGTCGTGCGCGGGCTCCAAGCTGGTGCCCGTCCTGGCCAACGGCTCCCCCGGCTTCGCGCACTACAAGCCCGCCGAGGACGGGGACGGGTTCGTGCCGTGGGCGGTCCAGGTCATCGACATCCAGGACGGGGCGATCACCGGGATGCACTGCTTCCTGGACGTCCCGCGCTGGTTCCCGCTGTTCGGTCTGGCCGACCGGCTCCCGGCCGACAGCCGTACGCACGCAGGCGCGCGGCCGGGAGCCGTACGGGTCCGGCGCCCGTGCGTGCCCGACGTCAGCGCGGGTCGGGCACCCGCCCCTCCGGGCCCTCGTCCAGGGCCACCACGTCGGCCAGCCCCACCAGGTCCAGCAGCGAGCGGAGTTCGGGGGGCACGCGGCGCAGCCGCAGCGTGCGTCCGGACCGGCGGGCCACGAGCGCGAGGCGGGCCACCGCCTCGACCAGGGTCAGATCGGGCCGGATCACCCCGCCCACATCGCAGTCCACCGCCGCTCCCGGATCAAGGGCAGCCCCGCGCGGGTCGGCGAGGGCGCGCTCCAGCTCGACGCAGAGGCCGGGTACGACGGCGCGGCTGACCCGACCGGTCACGGTCAGGGCGATCGGATTCTCGGTATCCACACCAGGCAGACCGGACCGGCGGGCGAAATTCATCGGCCCCCTCCGGGCGACCCTGCCACGGAGGGGGCCGTTTTGCGACAACTGTGAATTCCTCGCGCCCCTGCCGTGAACCAACACCCCCAGCAGTCCCTCTAGTTCGATGAACCGACGGGCCGCAGCCGCCGTTCCTGCGTCTCTGCGGACCGACGGGACCGAGAAACCATCGAGTTCTCCAGGGGGAGAGTTGCGCAGACACGTGAGAACCGCGCGCATACCGGCGGTCGCCACTGCCGTGGCCGTGGCACTGGCGGCGGGCATGACCTCGTCCGCCGTCGCCCAGCCGGATCCGAGGGGGACGTCCGGCGCCGGCGCCCAGGACCTTGCCCAGGAGAGGGAGCTGCGTCAGCTGACCCTCGTCACCGGCGACCGGGTCACCGTCGACGCCCAGGGCAAGCCGGTCGCCTTCCGGCCCGCGAAGGGCCGGGAGCACATCCCGGTCCAGCGGATGAGCAACAAGGGGCACACACTCGTCATCCCGGCCGACGCCCACCGGCTGATCGTCTCCGGCAAGCTCGACCGGCGGCTGTTCGACGTCACCGAGCTGAGCCGCCCGGAGAACCTCCGGGCCCAGCGCGACGGCCTGAAGCTGATCGTCGGCTACCGGGGCAAGCAGGCCGCCACCGCGAGGGCGCAGGTCCGCGACGCGGGCTCCACCGAGGTGGGCCGGAGCCTGACGTCGCTGAACGCCGAGTCGGTGACCACACCGACCGCCGACGCGCCGGCCATCTGGAAGGCGCTCACCGACCGACGCGCGGGCGGTGAGCGGCTCACCACCGCGGCCGGCATCGACCGGGTCTGGCTGGACGGGGTGCGCCGGGCGAGCCTCGACAAGAGCGTCCCGCGGATCGGCGCCCCGGCGGCGTGGAAGGCCGGATTCACCGGCAAGGGCGTCAAGATCGCGGTCCTGGACACCGGGACGGACGCCACCCACCCCGATCTCAAGGGCCAGATCCTCGCGGAGAAGAACTTCAGCGCCTCCGCCGACACCAAGGACCGGGTCGGCCACGGCACGCACGTGGCGTCGATCGCGGCGGGCACCGGAGCCCGGTCGGGCGGGAAGTTCAAGGGCGTGGCTCCGGACGCCAAGCTGCTCGCGGGCAAGGTGCTCGACGACAACGGCTTCGGCGAGGACTCCGGCATCCTGGCCGGAATGGAGTGGGCGGTCGCCCAGGGCGCCGACATCGTCAACCTGAGCCTCGGTGGGAGGGACACTCCGGAGGTGGACCCTCTGGAAGCCGCGGTCGACAAGCTGTCGGCCGAGAAGGGCGTCCTGTTCGCCATCGCCGCGGGCAACGACGGCGACGGCGCGGGCACGGTGGGCTCGCCCGGCAGCGCGAACGCCGCGCTGACCGTGGGCGCGGTCGACGACCGGGACAAGCTGGCGGACTTCTCCAGCCGGGGCCCGCGGATCGGGGACGGGGCGATCAAGCCCGACGTGACGGCCCCCGGCGTGGACACCACGGCGGCCATCCCGTCCGGATCGCTGATCGCGGATGAGGTGGGGGAGAACCCCGCCGGCTACGCGACGATCTCGGGTACGTCGATGGCCACCCCGCATGTGGCGGGCGCGGCCGCCCTGCTCAAGCAGCAGCACCCCGACTGGGCGTACGCCGAGCTGAAGGGCGCGCTGACCGCGTCCACGAAGCCCGGCGCGTACCACCCGTTCCAGCAGGGTTCCGGCCGGATCGCGGTGGACCGTGCGATCGCCCAGACCGTCGTCGCCGACCCGGTCTCGGTGACCTTCGGGGTGCAGCAGTGGCCGCACGCCGACGACGAGCCGGCCACCGAGAAGGTCACGTACCGCAACCTCGGCACGAGCGACGTCACCCTCGGTCTGAAGGTGGCGGGCGCCGGCCCGACGGGGAAGCCCGCTCCGGCCGGCTTCTTCACGCTCGGCGCGGACGAGGTCACCGTCCCGGCGGGCGGCACGGCGGAGGTCACGCTGACCGCCGACACCCGTCTCGGCGGCACCGCCGACGGTACGTACTCCGCTTACCTGGTGGCCACCGGCGGCGGGCAGACCGTGCGCACGGCCGCCGCGGTCGAGCGTGAGGTGGAGAGCTACGACGTCACGGTCAAGCACCTCGGGCGGGACGGCCGTCCGGCCGCCCACGCGGAGAGCACGCTCTACCGCTTCGGTGCCGGGGAAGGCTACCCCTTCCTGAACCCGGAGGTCGTCGACGGCACGGCGAAGATCCGGGTCCCCAAGGGCACGTACGCGGTCGACTCCATGGTGTACAAGGACCCGGACGACGTCACCAAGGGCGCCGACTGGATCGCCCGACCGAAACTCGCGGTCACCCAGAACACCTCGCTGACGTTCGACGCCCGCAAGGCGAAGCCGGTGAGCGTCACGGTGCCGGACGCGAAGGCGAAGAGCCGGATGTTCTTCCCGGACTACTCGGTGGCGTCGAAGAACGACGCGGTCTCCTTCGGCCGGCTGGTGGATTCGCCGGCCGGCCTCCGCACGCTTCACGTCGGCCCGCGGATCACCGACGGTTCGCTCGCCCAGCACTGGTCGGGCACCTGGACCAAGGGCGCGTCGACCGAGTACGACATCGCGGTCGGCGGCAGGGTCGAGCGGCTCGCGACCGGCTACAGCCGGAAGTTCACCGCCGGACAACTGGCCAAGGTGAAGGTCGCCATGGGCTCGGCCGCGTCGAAGAAGAAGGGCACGGTCACCGCCTTCCCCTACCTGCCCACGCATGACAGCGGCTGGTCCCACGCGTCCGAGCAGAGGCTGCCCGGCACCCGCACGCTGTACGTCTCCACGGCGGACAAGGTGGCGTGGAGCTTCGGCTTCGACCAGCTGGGCCCGGTCGACGCGGAAGGCTGGCCGACGTACGAGGCCGGCTACCAGGTCGGCACGGTGGCGAAGTACAAGGCGGGCAGGACGTACAGGAAGACGGTGAACACCGCGGTGTTCGGCCCGCTGGTGAGCAAGGACCTCGGCATCGTCCGTGAGGGCAACGAGATCACCGGCGCTCTCCCGCTGCTGGCCGACGGCCAGGGCAACGAGGGCGGGATGCCGTTCACGTCGGCCAAGACCGTCCTGTACCGCAACGGCAAGAAGCTCGGCCAGAACGGCGACCCCTTGGTCGGCGGCGAGCCCTTCCGGGTCCCGGCGGGCGCGGCCGACTACAAGCTGACGACCACGGTCCAGCACAGCGCGAGGGTCAACCCGCTCTCCACCCGGGTGGACGCGGCCTGGACGTTCCGCTCGAAGAAGACCTCGTTCACCATGCTGCCCGCCTCCACCGTCCGGTTCACCCCGGCCGTGGGCGCGGACGGCCGGGTCAAGGCGGGCAAGACCGTCCCGGTGCCGGTGAAGGTGCACGGCGCGGCCGCCGGCAAGAACCTGAAGTCACTGAAGACGTACGTCAGTTACAACGGTGGCAAGACCTGGAAGAAGGTCACCGTCAAGAAGGGCAAGATCACCGTCAAGAACCCTGCCAAGGGCAAGGCGATCTCCTTCTCCGCCAAGGTCACCGACAAGAAGGGCAACACCTCGTCGGTGAAGATCTACAGCGCGTACTTCGGCAAGTGACGCGACACGTCCGGTAGTTCACGCTCGAATGACGGCGGCCCGCCGCACGGATCCTCTCCGTGCGGCGGGCCGTACAGGTGTCAGCCGATGGGGAAGACGCCCGTGTCCAGGACCAGTCCGAACGGATCGGGGAGGGTCAGCTTCCGTCCGTACTCGACGGTCTCCAGCACCCGGTACGTACCGCCCTCCGGCTCTCCGTACAGCGTCGCGGTCGGGCGGCCGGAGCGCCCCGGTGGCAGTCCACCGGTCCCGTCCACCCGTATGGGGAATCCGCAGGTCAGGCGATGCGTTCCCGCACCACCGGCAGCGGTGCGAACGATGTGCCGGCCGCGGCGATGTCGTACGCCTCGGGCAGCGCCTTCAGCGCGTAGTCGAACTTCTCATGGGTGTCCGTGTGCAGCGTCATGAGGGGCTGGCCCTCGGTGACGGTGTCGCCGGGCTTGGCGTGCAGCTCGACGCCGGCGCCCGCCTGCACGGGGTCCTCCTTGCGGGCACGGCCCGCGCCGAGGCGCCAGGCGGCGACGCCGACGTCGTAGGCGTCCAGGCGGGTCAGGACGCCGGAGGAGCGCGCGGTCACGATGTGCTGCTCGCGGGCGGTCGGGAGCGTGGCGTCCGGGTCTCCGCCCTGGGCGGAGATCATCCGGCGCCAGACGTCCATGGCGGAGCCGTCGGCGAGGGCCTTCTCCGGGTCGGCGTCCTTGAGCCCGGCGGCGTCCAGCATCTCGCGGGCGAGGGCGAGGGTCAGGTCGACGACGTCCTTCGGGCCGCCACCGGCCAGCACCTCGACGGACTCGCGCACCTCCAGCGCGTTGCCCGCGGTGAGACCGAGCGGGGTGGACATGTCGGTGAGCAGCGCGACCGTGCGCACCCCGCTGTCGGTGCCGAGCGCGACCATGGTGGAGGCCAGTTCGCGGGCGTCCTCGATGGTCTTCATGAAGGCGCCGGAGCCGACCTTGACGTCCAGGACGAGCGCGCCGGTGCCCTCGGCGATCTTCTTGGACATGATCGAGCTGGCGATCAGCGGGATCGCCTCGACGGTGCCGGTGACGTCACGCAGCGCGTACAGCTTCTTGTCGGCGGGGGCCAGCCCGTCACCGGCGGCGCAGATGACCGCGCCGGTGGTGTCGAGGACGTTCAGCATCTCCGCGTTGGAGAGGTGGGCCCGCCAGCCGGGAATGGACTCCAGCTTGTCCAGGGTGCCGCCGGTGTGGCCGAGGCCCCGGCCGCTGAGCTGCGGCACGGCCGCGCCGCAGGCGGCGACCAGCGGGGCGAGCGGCAGGGTGATCTTGTCGCCGACGCCGCCGGTGGAGTGCTTGTCGGTGGTCGGGCGGGACAGCGCGTCGAAGTTCATCCGCTCACCGGAGGCGATCATCGCGGCGGTCCAGCGGGCGATCTCGGTGCGGTTCATCCCGTTGATCAGGATCGCCATGGCGAGGGCGGACATCTGCTCGTCGGCGACCTCGCCGCGGGTGTAGGCGTCGATGACCCAGTCGATCTGCTCGGGGGTCAGCTCGCCTCGGTCCCGCTTGGTGCGGATGACGGAGATGGCGTCCATGGGAATCCTTCCGGCCGGGTGCGTACGCAAGAGTCCTCACTGACTCTACGCGCATAGAGATGAGGGAGGGCGGTGACCCTTCCAGGAAAACGGAAGGGCCACCGCCGAGGAGAACGGGGTTCAGGCGAGGTGCTGCGGGCCGAACGCCTGGGGCAGCATCTCGTCCAGCGTGCGCCGCCCGTCGGGCGTCTCCAGGAGCAGCTCCGGGCCGCCGAACTCGTACAGCAGCTGCCGGCACCTGCCGCACGGCACCAGGATCGCCCCGGTGCCGTCCACGCAGGTGAAGTGGGTCAGCCGGCCGCCGCCGGTGGCGTGGAGCGCGGAGACCAGACCGCACTCGGCGCAGAGCGACAGGCCGTAGCTGGCGTTCTCCACGTTGCAGCCGGTGATCGTGCGGCCGTCGTCCACCCGGGCGGCGACGCCGACCGGGTAGCGCGAGTAGGGGACGTACGCGCGGGACATGGCGTCCCGGGCCGCGACCCGCAGGGCCTCCCAGTCGGCCTCGCCGAAAGCGCCGGAGGACGTGCCACCGGCGGCGGGCGGCGTCACTTGCCCTCGCCCTTGCGGTACGGCACGCCGTCCGCCTTGGGCATCCGCAGCCGTTGCGCGGAGAGCGAGAGGACCAGCAGCGTCGTGACGTACGGGGCGGCGTCGACGAACTGGCTCGGCACCTGGTCGGTCAGGAGGTACCAGGTGAACAGCAGCGCCGAGACGGCCGCCGAGATCACCGCGGCGACGTACTTCTTCCGGTACAGCTGCCAGAACACCGCGATGACCAGCAGGACCGCCAGCAGGAGCAGCATCGCGTGGACGTTCTCCGCGCCGCCGCGCAGCTTGAGGCTGTCGGTGAAGCCGAAGAGCCCGGCGCCGAGCGCCATGCCGCCCGGCATCCAGTTGCCGAAGATCATCGCGGCGAGCCCGATGTAGCCGCGGCCGCCGGTCTGGCCCTCCTGGTAGATGCCCGTGGCGACGATCGCGAGGAACGCGCCGCCGAGGCCCGCCAGACCGCCGGAGACGGTGACGGCGATGTACTTGTACTTGTACACGTTGACGCCGAGGGTCTCGGCGGCCACCGGGGACTCGCCGCAGGAGCGCAGCCGCAGCCCGAACGGGGTGCGCCACAGGATCCACCAGGTGGCGGGGATCAGCAGCAGGGCGACGACGGTCAGCAGGGAGAGTCCGGTCATCAGGCCGCCGAGGATGCCCGCGATGTCGGAGACCAGGAACCAGTGCTGTTGTTGCAGGTCCTGCAACCAGTCCGAGAGCCCTGGGACGGTGATCTTGTCGATCGGATCGATGCGCGGGGACTGCTTGGAGGAGCCGCCCTGGATGCCGTCGAAGGCGAAGTTGGACAGGTAGCGGGTGACGCCGACGGCGAGGATGTTGATGGCCACACCGGAGACGATGTGGTTCACGCCGAAGGTGACGGTGATGACCGCGTGCAGCAGGCCGCCGAGGCAGCCGCCGAGGATGCCGAAGAGGACGCCCACCCACGGGCCCCACTGGAACCCGGCCCAGGCGCCGAACCAGGTGCCCAGGACCATCATGCCTTCGAGGCCGATGTTGACGACGCCCGCGCGCTCGGCCCACAGGCCGCCGAGCCCGGCGAGGCCGATCGGGACGGCCAGTTCCAGGGCGCCGGCGACCTGGCCGACCGAGGTGACGTCGTTGGCGCCGCTGATGAGGCGTACCAGGGAGACCAGGGCGAGCGCGCCCGCGATGATCAGGAGGACGACGGGCAGGGAGAGCTTGCGGCGGCCGCCGCCCTTGGTGGGGGCGACGCGTGCGGCGGTGGCTTTGCTCGTGCTCACAGGGCCGCCTCCTTCTCGGTCTTGATGGCATGGCCGGCGGCGAGCTCCTCGCCGACCTTCTGCTGCTGGCGGCGGATGCCGTACCGGCGGACCAGCTCGTAGGAGACGACGACCGAGATCACGATCAGGCCCTGCATGATCGTGGCGATCTCCTTCTCGTACCCGTACTGGTCGAGCGAGGCCGACGACTTGTCCAGGAAGGCGATCAGCAGGGCGCTGAAGGCGATGCCGAGCGGGTTGTTGCGGCCCAGGAGCGCGATGGTGATGCCGGTGAAGCCGATACCGGTGGGGAAGTCGAGGCTGTAGGTGTGGGTGTCGCCGAGCAGGGTCGGCATACCGGCCAGGCCCGCGACCGCACCGGAGATGAGCATCGAGGTGAGGATCATCTTCTTGGCGTCCACGCCGGACGCCTGGGCGGCGCTCTCGCTGGCGCCGGTGGCGCGCAGGTCGAAGCCGAACCGGGTGCGGTTCAGCACGAACCAGTACAGGAGCCCGCAGCCCGCGGCGACGAACGTGAAGCCGTAGATCTCCCCGGCCTGGTCGCCCATCGGCAGCCCCGGGAACCAGCCGGACTCCGGGATCTCACCGGTGGTCAGGTTGTTGGAGCCGGCCGGCTGCTCGCCGAAGTTCTTCGGCAGGATCAGCCAGGCGACGAGGGCGGTGGCGATCGAGTTGAGCATGATCGTCGAGACGACCTCGCTCACCCCGCGGGTCGTCTTGAGGAAGCCCGCGATGCCCGCCCAGAACGCGCCGACCAGCATCGCGACGACCACGATCAGCGCGATGTGCAGCGGTCCCGGCAGGCTGACGCTCGCGCCGACCAGCGCGGCCATCATGGCGGCGAGGCGGTACTGCCCGTCGACGCCGATGTTGAAGAGGTTCATCCGGAAGCCGACGGCCACGGCGAGTGCGGCGAGGTAGTACGTACCGGCCTGGTTGACGATCAGAACCTGTACGTCGACGTAGCCGGCCGACTCGAACATGATCCGGTACGGCTCGAAGGGGTTCCGGCCGGAGGCGAGCAGCACCACGGTCGTCAGCGCGAGGGCGACGACCAGGGCGAGCACCGGGCCGGCGAAGCCCAGGATCAGCCGGTCCTTGTCGAATTTCTTCATCGGGCCTCGTCCTCCGGGCTTTCGAGGTGCCCGGTGGCGGCGCCGGTCATGGCCGAGCCCAGTTCCTCCGGGGTGATGGTGGCCGGGTCGGCGTCGGCGACCAGTCGGCCGCGGTACATGACGCGCAGGGTGTCGGAGAGCCCGATCAGCTCGTCCAGGTCGGCCGAGATCAGCAGGACGGCAAGACCTTCCCGGCGGGCCTCGCGGATCTGGTCCCAGATCTGCGCCTGCGCGCCGACGTCCACGCCACGGGTGGGGTGGGCGGCGATCAGGAGCTTGGGCGCGTGGCTCATCTCGCGGCCGACGATCAGCTTCTGCTGGTTGCCGCCGGAGAGGGAGGCCGCGGTGACCTCGATGCCGGGGGTGCGCACGTCGTACTCGCGCACGATCCGTTCGGTGTCGGCGCGGGCCGCCTTGTTGTCCAGCAGCCAGCCGCGGCTGTTGGGCTTCTCGGTGACGTGGCCGAGGATGCGGTTCTCCCACAGCGGGGCGTCCAGCAGGACGCCGTGGCGGTGGCGGTCCTCGGGGATGTACCCGATGCCGGCCTCGCGCCGCTTGCGGGTGGGGACGTGTGAGATGTCGTCCTGGTCGAGGGTGATCACCCCGCCGTCCGGGTCGCGCATGCCGATCAGGGCCTCGATCAGCTCGGTCTGCCCGTTGCCCTCGACCCCGGCGATGCCGAGGACCTCGCCCTGGTGGATGGTGAGGTCGATGCCGGCGAGCACGTCGCGGACCGTGCCGTCGGGGTCGGTGACCGTGAGCGCCAGGTCCTGCACGCGCAGCATCGGCACGTCGGTGACGGTGGACTCGCGGGTCTCCGGCGAGGGCAGTTCGCTGCCGACCATCAGCTCGGCGAGCTGCTTGGTGGTGGTGGACGCCGGGTCGGCGGTGCCCACGGTCGTGCCGCGGCGGATCACCGTGATGTCGTCGGCGACGGAGAGCACCTCGCCCAGCTTGTGCGAGATGAAGATGACGGTCAGACCCTCGGCCTTGAGCTCGCGCAGGTTGGCGAAGAGCGCGTCGACCTCCTGCGGCACGAGGACCGCCGTCGGCTCGTCCAGGATCAGGATGCGGGCGCCCCGGTAGAGGACCTTGAGGATCTCCACGCGCTGCCGGTCGGCGACCCCGAGGTCCTCCACGAGCGCGTCGGGCCGGATGCCCAGGCCGTACGCGTCGGAGATCTCCTTGATCTTCTTCCGGGCGCCGGTGCCGATGCCGTACAGCTTCTCGCCGCCCAGGACGACGTTCTCCAGGACGGTGAAGTTGTCGGCGAGCATGAAGTGCTGGTGCACCATGCCGATGCCCCGCTCGATGGCGTCGCCCGGGTTGGAGAACGAGACCTGCTCGCCGTTGATCGCGATGGTGCCCTCGTCCGGCTTCTGCATGCCGTAGAGGATCTTCATCAGGGTGGACTTGCCGGCGCCGTTCTCACCGACGAGGGCATGGACCGTGCCCTTGCCGATCGTGATGTCGATGTCGTGGTTGGCGACGACGCCGGGGAAGCGCTTGGTGATGCCGTGCAGTTCTACGGCAGGGGGACTGCTGGACGCGTTGATGACGCACTCTCCTTGGCCGGACAGGAGCGGGGGCGGAGGGGCTGGGGGGCTCTGAGGGGCGGGGGTGAAGTTATCGCGCCGGAGGGCTGTCTACACGCGTAGCGCTGCCGAATCGTGAAACACAGGTGCACGTCACGGTCCGGACGCGCGGTCCGGACCGGGTGGGAGAGCACTGCGAGAGGCGGATCTTCTTCGGGTGCGAGAGCTCGGGAGGTGCCGCGGGATCTACGCGTTCCGCGGCGGGGAGCCTGCCCGTACGGCCGGGACGGTTCCGCGGCCCCGCCCGTCCACGGGCCGGAGTGCGGCGCGGGGACGGACAGGGCCTTGAGGAAACCAGCTGTACGGCAGGGGCCTCCGAGCTGCTTACGGAGCGGTCTTGACGGTGATCTTGCCGTCGATGATCTCCTGCTTGGCCTTGTCGACCGCCGCGATGACGTCGGTCATCTTGGCGAACGCCGGGTTGGACATCGACAGGCCGACGCCGTCCTTGTCCAGGCCGTAGCGGATCTCACCGGTGGTCGGCTTGCCGTCCTGGACCGACTTGATCAGGTTGAACACCGAGTCCTCGACGTCCTTGGTGACCGAGGTCAGGATGGACTCCTTGTAGGCCGCGAGGCCCTTCTGCTGGTACTGGTCGGAGTCGACGCCGATGTTCCACTTGCCGGCCTTGGAGGCGGCCTCGATGGCACCGGAGCCGGCCAGACCGGCTGCCGAGTAGATCACGTCGGCCTTCTTGTCGAGCTGGCCCTGGGCGGCGGCCTTGCCGAGGTCGGGCTTGGAGAAGCCGTCGAAGTTCGGCGGCTGCGTCAGGTACTGCGGGAGGACCTTGACCGCGGGGTCGGTGTCCTTGGCGCCCTGGATGAAGCCCGCCTCGAACTTCTTGATCAGGGGGGTCTCGACACCGCCGATGAAGCCGATCGTCTTCGTCTTGGTGACCTTGGCGGCGGCGACGCCGGCGAGGTAGGAGCCCTGCTCCTCGTTGAAGACGATGTTGGCGATGTTGTCGCCGGTCACCGAGGCGTCGTCGATGATGCCGAAGGTGGTCTTCGGGAACTTCGGCGCGACCTTCTTGATGGCGGGGGCGTAGGCGAAGCCGACGCCGATCACCGGGTTGTTGCCGGAGCGGGCCAGCTCGGTGAGGCGCTGGACCTTGTCCGCGTCGCCCTCACCGTCGGAGGGCTCGGCCTCGCTGCCCTTGACGTCGAGTTCCTTCTGCGCCTTGTCGAGTCCGGCGTAGGCGGCGTCGTTGAACGACTGGTCGCCACGGCCGCCGATGTCGTAGGCGATGGCGGCCTTTTCGCCGCCCGAGTCGGAACCCGCGTCCGACGACGATTTTCCGCCACAGGCGGTGACACTGAGAGCAAGCGCCGCGGACGCAATGCCCACGGTGGTGATCCTGGTGATCCGGCGCAAGGGAAGGCTCCTTCAAACCTGACCGAAGCGCCTCTTCCGGCGCTGGTTTCGCGGCGATCGTAACGCGCGTAGATGTCAGATAAGAGCACGTACGGAAGCCGTTACCGGATCGTCGTGAACAGAAGGTCTCCCGCGGGTCCACGAACGGCCCACGAAGACCGCGTCAACGCTCCGCTAACGGTTCCCGTCGAACAGGGCCGCGGCGGTGAACAGCTCGACCCCCACGGTGATGGCTTCCTCGTCCACGTCGAAGTTGCCGCGGTGCAGGTCGAGCCCGCGCGTGTCGCCCGGGGTCCGGACGCCGAGGCGGGCCATCGCGCCGGGCACCCGCTCCAGGTACCAGGAGAAGTCCTCGCCGCCCAGGCTCTGCTCGGTGTCCTCGATCGCGTACGATCCGCGGCGCTCGGTCATCGCGGCGTCCAGCAGGCCGATGGACTCGGCGTCGTTCACCACGGGCGGCACCCCGCGCACGTAGTTGATGACGGTCTTGGCCCGGTGCATTCCGGCCACCTCGTCGATGGCGGAGTGCACCAGGTCGGGGGCCGCGCGCCAGGCGTCCAGGTCCAGGCAGCGGACGGTGCCGGAGAGCTCGGCGTGTTGCGGGATGACGTTGGGGGCGTGCCCGGTCTCCAGCCGCCCCCAGGTCAGCGCGAGCCCGGAGCGGGCGTCGACCCGGCGGGCGAGCAGCGCGGGCACGTCGACGGCGATCCGGGCGGCTGCGGTTACCAGGTCGGTGGTCAGGTGCGGCCGTGCGGTGTGCCCGCCGGGCCCGTCGAGGGTGACCTCCAGCCGGTCGCAGGCCGAGGTGATGGCCCCGATCCGCAGCCCGATCCGCCCGACGTCCACCTTCGGGTCGCAGTGCACGCCGATGATCCGCCCGACGCCCTCCAGCACCCCGGACTCGATCGCGTCGACCGCGCCCCCGGGCAGGACCTCCTCGGCGGGCTGGAAGACCAGCCGTACGGCGTGGGGCAGCAGCCCCTCCCGGTGGAGACCGGCGAGCACGAGCCCCGCCCCGAGCACGGTGGTGGTGTGCACGTCGTGCCCGCAGGCGTGCGCCCGGTCGGGCACGGTGGACCGGTAGGGCACGCCCGCCTTGGTGTCCGGGATCGGCAGCGCGTCGATGTCCGCCCGCAACGCCAGCATGGGCGTCACCCCGTCCCACTCCCCCACGTCGCACATGAGCCCGGTCCCGACGGCGAGGACCTTCGGCTTCAGCCCGGCCTTCTCCAGCCGGTCCTTGATGGCCGCGGTGGTGCGGAATTCCTGGTTGCCCAGCTCGGGATGCATGTGCAGATCCCGGCGGAAGGCGATCAGCTCGGCACGCAGTTCGTCGGAGAGCCTGCCGGGCAGCGCACCTCCCCCGGACTGGCCGGCCGGGTCGTGGGGGCGGGAGGCGCGGGACTTCAACTGGTTCACCCTAGGAAGCGTAGGCCCCTTGCCCCCTCAACTGGCCACAGATCAACAAAACTTCAGCCGCTCAGGCGAACGAATTCCGTGTGAGGACGTGTGACGCAGGGTGGTTGCGGGTATACCGGTTCGTCTTGCGGGCCGGGGTCCGCACCCTTGTGGAAAAGGCACAGGACACCACGGCGGGGGCCTCATAGGATCGCGAAGAACTCGTGAACATCCCGTGAGGAGCTCTATGAACAGACGGTCCGACTCCGCCCCGAACAGAGTGAAGAGACGGCTGCGTCACGGCACGCTCCTGGTGGCCGTCGCCGCGTCCCTCGGTACGGTCGCCGCCCTGGCCCCGCCCGCCGCCGCGGCCGCGCCGGGCATCTCCCGTACCGCCGCGTCCGTCGACCGCGCGAGCCTGGCGAACACGCCCCCCGGGATACCGGACCGCCTGGCCACGAGCCCCCCGACCGAGTGCGCGGGCGGATTCATCGGCAACACCTCGACGACCCTCATGGCCCGGGTGGAGGACGCCGAATCGCCCTCGCTCACCGCACAGTTCCAGGTCTTCGACGCCGACGGCACGGGCCCGGTGGCCGAGCGTTCGGTGACCGCCACGGCGGGCGGCATCGCCGCGGCCTCCTCGATCGACCTGCCTTCCGGCGACTACCGCTGGCGGGTCCGTGCGACGGACCCGGCGGGAGCCGCCTCCGCCTGGACCGGTTACTGCGTCTTCTCCGTCGACCGCGTGCGGCCGGACCAGCCACCGACCGTTTCCTCGGAGGAGTTCCCCGACGGGGACGCCGGATGGCCCGCGGAGACCGGGGCCGCCCGCACCCCCGGCACCTTCACCTTCGGCGCCAACGGCGTGGACGACGTCGTCGAGTACGTCTGGTACAGCACCTTCGACGCGCAGCGGCGGAAGGTCTCCGCCTCCCCCGGTGGGACGGCCGAGGTGACGGCCACTCCGCTGACCGGCGGCCCGCACATGATGTACGTCCACAGCCTCGACCGCTCCGGCAACCGCTCGGACACGACCACGTACCGCTTCTACGCCCGGGGCATCACCGCCCCCGACGCCCCCGGCGACCTCAACGGGGACGGCGCCAAGGACATCTGGAGCCTGGACGACCGGGGCGAGCTGCTCACCTACGCGGGCCGGGGCGACGGAACCTTCGCCCCCGCGGCCGGCGCGGGGCTGACCGCGCCCGGGGCCGGCACCACCTACCGGACCGACTGGGACGACGACGGATACGTCGACCTGGTGACGCTGGAGTACAACCCCAACGCGCGGCAGAAACAGCTCTGGGTCCATTCCAACAGCGGCCTGGGAAGGATCGACGGCACCCGGGGCCGACAGCTTCTGACGGTCGACTGCCCGGTCCCGGACGAGGACTACGGCTGTGTGGGCGAGCCCGGCTGGACCGGTGACGACCACTGGGGCGACGCGGAGCAGGTGATCGCGCCCGGCGATCTGAACGGTGACGGCAGGAGTGATCTCCTCGTCCGGGAAGGCGGGCGGCTGTGGATCTACCACGGCATGTACGGGATGCGGCTGGACGTGCCGGTGGCGGTCGGCGGCTCGGACTGGGACGACTTCACCGTCCTCGCGCCCGGCGACCTCGACGGTGACGGCTCTGCCGACCTGTGGCTGCGCTCGAACGCCACCGGCGACCTCTACAGCGTGCGCGGCGGCAGCGGCACGGACGGCGGAGCGGACCCCGCCGGCTGGGGCGACCCCGCCAACCGTGTGCTGATCGGCACCGGTTTCACCGTGGCCGCCCGTCCGGCGCTGGACACGGTCGGCGACCTCGACGGCGACGGTGTCGCCGATCTGCACGGCCGCACGCAGGACGGCACCCTGACGCTGTGGCCGGGCCGCGTGGCGGCGGACGGCGGCTTCGGCTTCGGGCAGGGGCGGGCGATCGGGTGACTCCCCCGGACCGGCCGGGCGTTCCCCCGAGGAACGCCTGACTCCCCCAGGGCCCCCGCCACGGCGGGGGCCCTACGCATGGGCCACCGAAGACAGCCGCTGCACCCCCCGCGCCGTCTCCGTGACCCCGCTCAGGAAACCCTGGGCGCGGGGCGAGGCGGTGGTGCGGAGCCATTCCGGGGCGATGTCGCAGACCGCGACGTTCACGCCCGTGCCGGCCAGGGCCAGCGGGAGGGTGTGGACGACCGTGGAGGGGAAGCTGACGATCGTGCGGCCGATGGGGCCGCGGCGGGCGATGAGTTCGAGCGGGAGGTCCGGGCGGACGATCTCCAGGCCGGTGGCGGCTTCCAGGGCGTGGAGCTTCTCGGCGGACTCGCGGCGGTGGGCGAAGTAGCGGGTGGCTCCGTGGGTGCGGGCCAGGGCCGTGACCGCCTCCTGGTACGGGACGGGGTCGACGACGCCCGTCTCGACCAGGGAGGTGCCGACCAGGTCAGCGCCCCTGCCGATGCTGGGCGGACCGAAGCGGGCGCGGGTCCAGGCGAAGGTGTTCGGGGTGACCACGATGCCGGGCGGAGCCTCGACCGGCATCGCGGTGAACACCTCGACCGTGTGGTCCGCCGTCGGGGTGAAGCGGCGGCGGGCCGTCGCCGTGACCGGGGCCAGGACCAGTTCGCGCGGTCCTGTGCGGCCCCGTCGGTGCCAGCGGGTGAGGCGCTCGCCCCGGGCCAGCTGGGCGACGAACTCCATGGTGGCCGTGCCGTCGTCGACCACCGTGAGGCGGTCGGCGCGGACGAGGGTCAGCAGGAGCTGCACATAGCGGGAGAACGGGTCGCCGATCACTATGTGGTCCGCGCGCCGGACCAGGCCGGCCAGGGCGCGCAGGGCCTTCAGGGGCGCGCCGGACTCGCCGCGCGCCTCCTGCCAACGGACCGCGATGCCCTCGTCGCGGGCCAGCTCCGCCATCCGGCGCAGCTGACCGCGCGACATCGGGTCGACCGGGGGGAGGACGACGACCGTGGTGGCGGCCGGATCGTCTCCCCCCTGGGTGTGCACCCACTCCAGGACGTTCAGGAGCTGGACCGGGCTCTCGACGAAGGCGAGGTTCACCGGTCGGCGCTCAGACCGCGACCGGCTCGGGGGCCGGCGCGTTCTCGGTCTCGGCGACGACGCCCGCGACCCGGCGGAGCTTCTTCATCGGGCCGAGCTCGGACTCGTACACCTTCTTGACGCCGTCGCCGAGCGACTGCTCGATGGTGCGGATGTCGCGGACCAGGCGGGTCAGGCCCTGCGGCTCGACGGAGGCGGCCTGGTCGGAGCCCCACATGGCGCGGTCCAGGGTGATGTGGCGCTCGACGAACGTGGCGCCGAGCGCGACGGCCGCGAGAGTGGTCTGGAGGCCGGTCTCGTGGCCGGAGTAGCCGATCGGGACGTTCGGGAACTCCTGCTGGAGGGTGTTGATGACCCGCAGGTTCAGCTCCTCGGCCTTCGCCGGGTACGTGGAAGTGGCGTGGCAGAGCAGGATGTTGTCGCTGCCGAGGACCTCGACCGCGTGGCGGATCTGCTTCGGGGTCGACATGCCGGTGGAGAGGATGACCGTGCGGCCGGTGGCGCGCAGGGCGCGCAGCAGCTCGTCGTCGGTGAGGGAGGCGGAGGCCACCTTGTGGGCGGGGACGTCGAACTTCTCCAGGAAGGCGACGGCCTCGGTGTCCCACGGGGAGGCGAACCAGTCGATGCCGCGCTTGGCGCAGTGCTCGGCGATGGCGGTGTACTCGGCCTCGCCGAACTCGACGCGGTGGCGGTAGTCGATGTACGTCATCCGGCCCCAGGGGGTGTCGCGCTCGATGTCCCACTGGTCGCGCGGGGTGCAGATCTCAGGGGTGCGCTTCTGGAACTTGACGGCGTCGCAGCCGGCTTCGGCGGCCGCGTCGATCAGCGCGATGGCGTTGTCGAGGTCGCCGTTGTGGTTGATGCCGATCTCGCCCGTGATGTAGACGGGGTTGCCGGGGCCGGCGGTGCGGGTGCCGAAGGTGCGCAGGCGGGAGGTGCTCATGGTGGTGCTTCCTTACTCGGTGGGGACTGTGGGGACAGAGGGAGTGGTGGTGAGGGTGGGGCCCAGCAGCCAGGCCGCGATCTCGCGGATGGCGCCGTGGCCCCCGGGGGTGGTCGTGACGGCGCGCGCCGCGGCGCGTACCGAGTCGTGGGCGCTAGCGACGGCGACGGGCCAGCCGGCGAGCGAGAAGCAGGGCAGGTCGTTGACGTCGTTGCCGACGTAGAGGACCCGCTCGGGGGCGATGGACTGCTCGTCGCACCACCGCTTCAGCGCCTCGTCCTTGCGGTCGATGCCGTGCAGGACGGGGATCTTGAGCTTGCGGGCCCTGGCCGCGACGACCGGGTTCTGCTCGGTGGAGAGGATCAGCAGGGGCACCCCGGCCTTGCGCAGCGCGGCGATGCCCAGGCCGTCGCCCCGGTGCACGGCGACCATCTCGCGGCCGTCGGAGTCGATCATGACCCGGTCGTCGGTCTGGGTGCCGTCGAAGTCCAGGACGACCGCGTCCACGTCCGCGAGGGAGGGCAGCGGGGAAGGGTCCAGGAGCGGGGCGAGCGCGCGGGCGCGGGCCAGGTCGTGCGGGTCGTCGATCTCCAGCACCCGCGCCGGGTCGGTGGGCACGAGGGCGGTGTGGCCGAAGAAGCGGTGGCGGTGGGTGCGGAAGCCCGCCGCGTCCATCGCGTAGGCGGCGCCTGTCTCCAGGTGGTCCTGGGGGCGGTCCTGGCGGCGGGGGCGTACGGACTTGTCGTGGTTGACGCCGTACGTTCCCTCCTCGACGGCGTGCCCGTCGCGCCAGACGAAGCCGTGGAACGGGGCGACCGTGACGGCCGTGTCCGCGCCCTGGTGGGCCACCGCCCTGGCGACGCCGTCGATGTCCTCGCGGGAGACGAACGGGCTGGTGCACTGGACGAGGAGGACGACGTCGACGCTCCGGGCGCGCTCGGCCTCGTAGACGTCCATCGCGTGCAGCACGGCCGCTTCGCTGGTGGCCGTGTCGCCCGCGATGGCGGCGGGGCGCTCGACGACGTGCAGCCGGTGGGCGGCCCGCAGGTCGACGGCGGCGGTGCGGGCGGCCTCGGCGATCGCCCCGTCGTCGGTGGTGACGACGACGTCGGTGACCTCGGGGGCGGCGAGCGCGGCGCGGACGGCGCGGGCGACCAGGGGGATGCCGCCGACCTCGGCGAGGTTCTTGGCGGGGACGCCCTTGGATCCGCCGCGGGCGGGGATCACGGCGAGGACGGTCGGGGGCGGTTGCATCGTTGTCCCTGGGGTCATGGTGGCTGCTCCTGGAGTGGTGGTCACAGCTCGCCCATCCGGCGGATCACGGGGGCGACGCGCTGGACGCCCTGGCGGTAGGCGCCCCGGGCCGCGTTGCGGACGGTTTCGCGCACCGCGCCCCGGACCCGGCCGGGCTCCTGCGGTGCGGCCGCGCCGGGAAGGGGCGTGCCGTCGGGGGCCAGGTGGTGGCGGCCGAGGATGCCGGGGAGGTAGCCGGGGGCGGTGGCGGGTGTGTAGTACGGGGCCAGTGGCGGGAGGCGGCCGTCGTCGAGGAGGGCGGTGACCTTGGCGCGGGCCGTGTCGTAGGCGGTGGTGTACGAGCCGTCGGCGGCGACGCCCTGACCGGCCAGCCACGCCCCGTCGGGCCGGGGCCGGATCCCGCCGTCGAGCCGGTCCCAGGAGGTGAGGAGCCCGGAGCCGACGAAGTGGTGGTTGCCGAGCGTCTCGCGGACGCCGAGGTCGGTGAGGATCGCGGTCGGGATGCGCCGGTGCAGGGACTCCAGCGCGGCCGTCGAGGAGACCGTGACGAGGAGGTCGGTGCGGTCCAGGACCTCGCCCATGTGCCCGTACACCAGGCGGAAGTTGGGCGGCAACCCGCCGGGCAGCCTCTGCGCGAGCTTCTGGTAGGGCAGCTCCTCGATGTGCGTGGTGTGCTCACCGGGCTTGGAGCGCAGCTTGAGCAGCACCTCGCGGCGCGGGTGCAGCCGGGCGTGCTCGACGAGCCGGCGCAGCAGGTACGTGCGGTCGGCGCGGGAGACCGGCACGGAGGGCTGGGCGGCGAACACCACGGTGTCGCGGCCCTCTTCGGGGCTGTACGGGGCTCCGCCCAGGAAGGGCAGGGCGGCCTCCGTGACGGCCGAGGCGTCGGCGCCCACGCCCTCGTACACCGCGCGGAAGCGTTCCGCGTCGTGGGCCGAGTTGGCGAGGACGACGTCCGCGCCGTGGCGGAGCAGGAGCCCGTCGGCGAGCTTCTCGTAGACGACGCCCACGTATCCGGTGACGACGACGGGCCGGCGCGGCAGTCCCAGGGCGGCGAGGCCGTGCAGCATGGCCTGGACGCCGCCGCCGACGAGGGCGAGGACGACGAGGTCGTACCCCTCGTCGCGCACGGTGTGCAGGAACTCGACGGCGGTGACCTCGCGGACCCGCCCGGCGTCGATTCCGACCTCACCGACCTCCGCGAGCTGGCGGGGCGTCGGGGTGGCCCGGCCGCGCAGCAGCAACCCGCTGACCTCGACGGGCCGCGCGTCCGGGCCGTCCGCGTCGGCGGTCAGGCGGCGCGCGGTGAGCGCGCCCCATTTCCACCGGGTGTCGGAGTCGGCGAGGACGGCGACCCGCAGCGCCGGTCGGCGCGCGGCGGGGGTTTCGGCCGGTTCGGCCTCATTGCTGGTACGTGGGGGCACGTCCTAGAAGTTAGGAAGGCATTTCGATGCGCGGCCCAACGTGATGGCAACAGATGGTTAACAGCGAGCCGACGCTTGGGGGCGGCCCCGAAAAGGACCTCAATTCCGGTCCTGGTAAAGGCGATTCACCTGAGAGACAGGCGTTGTTCACCTGCTGGGCGCATGACGGAAAAGGAATGAGCCGACGCCGCACCTAACGTGATGCGCGTGGTTAAGCTCTCCGTCATCGTGCCGTTCTTCAACGTGCAGGCCTACGCGCCCGACACCCTCAGAAGTCTGCGGGCCAACGCCCGCGAGGACTTCGAGTTCCTTCTCGTCGACGACTGTTCGACCGACGAGACCCCCCGGCTGCTGCGCCGGGCCGCCGACGAGATCCCGGGGGCCGTGGTGCTGCGGCACGAGGTGAACGGCGGTCTGGCGACCGCGCGCAACACCGGTCTGGAGGCCGCCCGCGGCGAGTACATCGCCTTCCTGGACGGCGACGACTGGCTGGCCCCCGGGCACTACGAGCGGCTGGTGGCCCGGACCGAGGCGCTGGGCTGCGACTTCGTGCGCACCGACCACGTCCAGGTAAACGGCAGGTCGCGGACCGTTCGTCGGGTGCCGCACGGGCCGCACGGGGTGGTGAGCGACCCCCGGGCCGCGATCCTGCCCGCGCACCGCACCACGTCGGTGGATTACGCGTTCGCCTGGGCGGGCCTCTACCACCGGCGGTTGCTGGACCGGGGGCTGCTGCACTTCGCCGACGGGCTGCGCACGGCCGAGGACCGGCCGTGGATCTGGCGGCTGCACCGGGAAGCGGAATCCTTCGCCGCCCTGGGCCTGCTCAGCCATTTCTACCGGCGCGGGGTGGCCACGTCGCTGACCCAGATCGGCGACGTGCGCCAACTCGACTTCCTGCGCGCTTTCGACCAGGTGATCGCCGAGACGGCCGCCGACCGTGACGCGGACGCTCTGCTGCCGAAGGCCGTACGCACGTACTGCGCGGTCATCGCCCACCATCTGGGATCCCTCGAGAAATTCGAACCCGCCGTCGCCCGCGAACTGAAGTCGCGCGGAACGGCGGCCCTGGGACGCCTGCCGCAGCCGCTGCTGGACGAGGCTCTCGACGCCATGGACGTGACACGGGCGACCCGGCTGCGCAGGCTGCGCCGCCGCCCGGTCGCCGCGAAGGGGGCCTCGACCGCATGACCATCCGGATCTTCCACGCCTCCTCGCCCGCCGCGACGGTGCTGCTCGCCGCGGCGATCGACGCGGGCTGCTTCACCGAGCCCGACCGCCGGATCCTGCTGCTGTCCCGGACGGGGCCGGCCCCGGAGGCCGTCGCCGACGTCTCGGAGACCGCCGGTTTCGAGCGGCTGCGCGCCCGGTTCGACAAGGTCCTCTCCTGGAACGACGCGATCTCCCCCTTCCACCCGGACGGCTGGAACCCCCGGGCCGACGACGCCCCGCTGTGGGAGCGCCACTTCCGGCGCGCCTGGGGTCTCGGCGACGAGGAGCTGGAGCTGGTCGTGGACTCCCCGCACGCCGGTCCCGCCCGCGCCCTCACCCAGATCTTCGCCGGTGTCCCGGTCGATGTGTACGCGGAGGGGCCCGGCGGCTACGGCCCGACCGGGGAGAAGATCCCCCCGCTGACCGGGGTCCGGGTGCGGCGGCTGCTCCATCCGGACCTGGTTCCCGGGGCGCGCCTGTTGCTGCTGGGCGAGCACGGGGTGGAGCAGCGGAGCGTGCCGGCCGAGGCGATCATCAAGGTCGTCGGTGAACTGGCGGACGCCGAGGCGGAGTTGCCCTCCGTCGAGGCGCCCGCGCTGCTGCTCGGGCAGGATCTCGCCGGGTCCGGGCTGATCCCGGCGGCCGAGGAGGCGGAGCTCCGGCTGGAGATGGTGCGCGGGGCCGCGGCCCTCGGCCACCGCCGGCTGGTGTTCGCGCCGGACCCGTACGCGCCGTGGGAGGATCCGGCGGCCCTGCGCGCCGAGGCGGACCGGCTGGGCGTCGAGCTGACCGTGCTGGACACCGCACGGCCCGTCGTGGCCGATGTGCTGCTGCACCGGCTGCGGCCCGCGCTGGTCGTCGGCTGCACCTCGGCCGCCCTGTTCGGGGCGGCCCGGTTCCACGGCCTCCCGGTGGCGGCCGTCGGCACCGGGCTGCTCCTGGAGCGGCTCACCCCGTACGAGAACGCCGAGCGGATACCGGCGACGCTCGCCGACGCCCTGCTGCCGGGGCTCGGTGACGCGGAGGCGGTCGCCGCGCAGCCGCCGTACGGCGGTGCGGAGCTGCCGTACGGCGGTGCGGAGTTGGACGGTCTGCTCGCGGCCGTCGGCTTCGCGATGCGGCCGAGGGTCCGCCCCGATCTGCGTCCGGCGGCCGAGCGCTACCTGTCCACGCATCTGGACGACCGCACCTGGCGCTACTTCAAGCGCCGCCGCCTGGCCTCGCTCGCGCTGCCCGGAGTGGTCCCGGCCCGGCTGGCGTTCCTGCGGAGCAGTCCGGCCCTGCGCCGGGTGGCCCGGCGGGCCAGGGCGTTGCGGAACGGCCGCGGCTGAGAAGCTTGCGGGCGGGCAGGAGCGCGCGGGTCGCGCGCCCCGCCCGTCCCGGTGCGCGGGAGGGTCAGCCCAGCACCTTGCTCGCGCCCGCCCGGCCCCACAGCATGGCCGCGCCGAACGACAGGGCCGTCGTGCCCACCGTGATCCCGACCACGAGCGCCGCGGCGGCCGGGCCGCCCAGGTCCGCCCGGACGAACGCGTCGGTGAGGACGCCGAGCAGGAGTACGTGCACCAGGTAGGCCCCGAACGACGCGTCGGCCAGCCGGGTCAGGGTGGGGCGCAGCCGCTCCGGGACGCGAAGTCCGTGCAGGGAGACCAGGACGCCGCAGCTGAACAGGGCCACCAGGACGTGGGCGTACGGGATCGCGTAGTGCACCTCGTGCTGGTACGCGATCACCCCGGCCAGTCCGGCCGCCGCGAGCAGCAGCCACGGGAGCCGCCTCCGGCCGAACGTCCCGGCCGGAGCGGCGAGCAGCAGCGCCCCCAGCACCGCGTAGATCAGCTGGTACGGCCCGAACGCCCAGCCGAAGCGCGGCAGTTCGCGGCCGGTGGCCTCGGCCAGGTCGCCGAAGAGCGAGGGGGCGGACGCCAGGACCAGCAGGGCCGCGCCGAGGCCCCACGGCCGCTTGCCCGACCTGACCAGCACGACCAGGCCCAGGACCATGATCACGGGGAGGTAGGCGTAGAGGTACCAGAGGTGGTAGGCGGGACGGACCGAGGCGAACACGGAGTCCAGCGCCAGCTCGCCCACCGGGTCGTCGTTGGTTCCGCGCAGCCTGCCCCAGGCGAGGTAGAGCGCTGTCCAGACGGCGAGGGGCACCACGATCCGCACGATGCGCCGCCGCAGCCGCGCGCCGTCCTTCGGCGGGGCCCCGACCAGGACCACCCAGCCGGCGATGGCGAAGAAGAGAGGCACGGCGAAGCGGCCGACGGAGTCGGCGGTCAGACCGGCCCAGTAGGTGTCGGGCCCCTGCGAGGCCGTCCGGTCCACGATGTTCACGAAGGCCGATCCGGCGTGCAGGCCGATCACGCCGACCGAGCAGAGCAGCCGGATCAGGTCGATGTCGTAGCGGTGCTCGCGGACGGGGCGCGGCGTCTCCGGGACCGTCGGCGCCGGGACGGGGGCGGGGGGTGTGGTCGACATGGTCCTCAGGGGGTGGACGGGGCGCACAGCGGGGACACGGACGGGCCGGGGCCGGGCGTCACGCCCGGCCCCCGGGGCGTGCGGCGGGGTCCCGGTCGGCGGCGGGCCTGGGCACGGGAACCGTGCGGCTCGCGCCCGGGTCGCCGAACGGGTCGGGAAGTCCGGTGAGTTCACGCAGCCGGACGAGGTTGTCCCGGGTCACCGACCAGAGCAGCTCCTGCCGGTCGTGGACGTCGGCCACCGCCGCCGGATGGTCGGCCAGGACCGCGCGGGCCCGTTCCGCGAGCCTGGTTCCGAGGGCGCGCTCGTGGACGGAGACGCCCCAGTCGCGCCGGTCGATGTCGGCCAGGAAGTAGGCCAGTTTGGGGTGCGAGACCAGGCTGATGATCGGGGTGCCGCAGCCGAAGGGGATCATTCCGGCGTGCCCGCGCATCCCGATCACCAGCCGGGTGCGCCGGTAGAGGTCCCGAACGGCGTCGTTGGAGAGCAGGTACAGGGGCTCCACGGGGAGTGCGAGGCCGTGCTCCCGGCGCAGGTCGTCGACGAAGCGTTCGTCGGCGGGCATGTGCGCGGCGTAACGGACCTCGGCCGACGCGGACACGGCCCGGATCGCGGCGGCCATCTCCGCGAGGAAGTGCCCGTAGTCGTGGCCGAAGCGGAGCCCGGCCCGGTCGTAGGCGCAGTTGACGAGCACGGTGTCCTCGCGCTCCACCGGTTCGGCGAGGCGGGGGTCGAGGTGGCGGGCGACCGTGGTGGGGCAGGGCTGGTAGCGCACCTTCTCGCGCAGCGGCTCGGGCAGCAGTTCCCTGACCCGGGCGACGGAGCCGTGGTTGCGCAGCCCGAAGAACGCGGACCGCTCGACCAGGGCCCGCAGGGAGGCCGCGAACCGCTCGCGGCGGTAGCGCTGGCCGTCGAAGACGTTGTAGCCGACGGCGAAGACCGCCAGCGGGGCGGTGATCCGGGCGAGGACGTCGTCGGGGATGTTCCACTGCCAGCCGCTGTTGCCGTTGGGCGCGGTGTCGGGGAGGAAGAGCCCGCCGCCGCCCACGATCACCGCCCGCCGGGCGTTGAGGCGTTCGAGGGAGGCCTCGTCGACCAGCAGGTGCGCGTGCTGCTGGTGCCAGCGTTCCGGGCCGGTGTCGGCGGTGAAGCAGCTGCGGACCGCCTCGGGCAGCACCTTGTCGCCCGCGTTCTCGTCGCCGTCCGCGAACAGGGCTACGTGGGCGAGCTGTTCGGCGGGCCGGGTGCTGACGGGCTGGCGCTCGGTCGCGGCCAGTTGGGCCGTACGGGCGTACCAGGCACGGCAGTTGGCGTCGGTCGGGTCGGTTCCGAGGCCCGCGAGCGCATAGCCGCGGGCGTCCTCGGTGCGGCCCAGCAGCCAGGCCAGCCGGGCCAGTTGCCCGAAGGCTCGGGGTGCGAAGTCCGGCGAGGCGGTCGCCAGCAGCAGGTGCGTCTCGGCCTCCTCGTACCGGGACAGCGCCATCAGGCAGACGCCGAGCGTCTCGTGGCAGCGCGGCAGGTCGGGGCGGCCCGCGACGGCCTCGCCCAGCAGGGCGACGGCCTCGTCGTGCCGGCCGCGTCCCCGGTGGATCTCGGCGAGCTGCCGGACCAGGTCGATCGGCGGCCGGGGCACGGAGGGGAGGGGGAGCGCGAGGTGCGGCAGCAGATCGGGGTGCTTGGGGCCGGGCAGGGCGAGGTAGGCGGCCCGGAACGCCTCGTCGTCCAGGTCGAAGCGCGCCCTGGCCGCCTGGGCGGGGGCGAAGCCGGTACGGGTCGCGGGAACGCCCGCGAAGTTCAGGACGACGACGTCCTCGGGGACCGGCAGGTCGTCGTGGAGCCGCCGCGCCCGGAAGTCGTCGCGGGAGTCCAGGGGTACGAGGAGTGCTGCCGGGATGTCCTTCGCCGCGGGCGGCACCGGGCCGAGGTCCTGGCGCTGGATCACCAGCAGCCCGTCGTCGGGGACGCCTCCGCACGGGTCCGGGGCACCGTCGGGTCCGGGGCGCGGCACGGCGGCCACGCCCGTACGGAGTCGCAGCAGGGCGTCCAGCCGGCCGAGGACGACCATGGCGGGGGTGAGGGCGACCACCGTGTCGTAGCCGTCGAGGCGGAACACGTCGTCGCGTCCGCCGGCCGGGCGCGGGATCAGCCGGGGGTGCAGTCGGCGCGCGGTGCCGAAGGCGGCGTCCGGCAGACCGGGGTGCAGGACGACGACGTCCTCGCAGAGGGCCGGGTCGCTCAGCGCGAGGCTGCGCAGGAGGGCGTGGAGCCCGGGCAGTTCGTCCGCGTCGGCGACGTACACGGCGAAGGCGATCCGGCGCTTCCCGGTGACGGCGCGGCGGTCGTCGGCGGCGGCGGTCGCCGTGGCCACGGGGCCGGTCGCGGAACCGGGCGTGGAGTCGTTCGTCGTCATCTCAGGGTGATCCTCACCGCGGTGTCGTCCGTGTTCGCGGTCCGTGTCCCGACCCATTCCCGTTCGCGCGGGGACAGGGCAGCCGGTCCTTCGAACCCGATGAGGTCCACCCGGGCCGGGGTGCCCAGGAAGTCGAGGAGCCGCAGCACGGTGTACGCGGTGCTCGCGGGTCCCGCGCCGCCGGGCTCCTCGCCGAGCAGCGCCGGGTCGTGCAGCGGGCGGCGCAGTGTGGCGTCGCCGACGCGGTCCTGGGCGCCGGGGACGAGCCGACTGCGCAGGGCGAGCCGCCAGTGCGGGAGCGGGTCGCCGAAGACCAGCCGGGCGCCCGCCCGCCGGTCCCAGCGGGGGCCCTTCCACGGGGTGTCGCCGCGCAGGGTGCAGGCGTGCAGGTCGGTGCGGGCGGCCGGGGCGGTGTGGCGTGCCTCGTCGCAGCGCACGACGAGGTCGTAGCCCAGGATCAGGGCGGCCAGTGGGCTGCCGGGCCGCCGCTCCTGCTCGGCGGTGCGCGGGGTGTCGGCGACCAGGCACACCGTGCGGCCCGCGACGAGCCGGCGCAGACCGGGTACGCCGATGGGCTCGGCCCCGCCCAGCAGGGGGTCGGCCATCGGGTCGCGGTCGGAGAGCCGGCGGTGCTCGGCGTAGAGCGCGGCGAGCCGGCGCACCGCCGGGTCCCCGGCCCCGTGTTCGGCGGTACGGAGCCGGACGAGGTCGGTGAAGGCGGCGCGGGCCTCGGCGGCGGGCAGGTGGCGCGACAGGCGAACGGCGGCACGGGAAGCCTCCCTGTCCGCGCCCGACGCCTCCGTGTCGGGGGCCCCCGCCCGGAACAGTGCCAGCGCCTCGTCGATGCGGTCCCCCGCGGCGCGGAGGGTGGCGATCCTGCGTTCGACGTCGCGGGAGGCGGCGGTGTTCTGCTGGAGCGCGAGGTGGCGTTCGTACGCGGTGATCGCCTCCTCGCCCCGACCGAGCGCGTCCAGGGCGTCGCCGCGCAGCCGCCAGGCGCCCTTGGAGCGGGCGCGCAGGGCGGTCGCCTCGTCGGCGAGGGCCAGGGCGAGGCGGGCCTCGGCCTCGCCCCCGCTGTCCAGGGCCTGCTGCCCGGTCCGCAGCAGCGCGTCGAAGGCGTCGGCGCCCGGCGTGGAGCACGCGGTGGTCAGGGCGCCGATCGACGCGATGAGCCGGGTGCGGCGGGCGTCGGTGAGGGGGCCGGCGGCGGCGAGGGCGGCGAGGTGGTCGCCGCAGAGCCGCAGGGCGGCCAGGAGCGCCGGGTCCGGTCCGCCGCCGGGGCGTCCCGGAGCCGGTGTTCCCGGCCGCCCCGCCAGGGCACGTACTGACGTGAGCAGCCCGGTGAGGGTCTGGCCCATGCTCGTTCCGCCGTTCTGTGAGTCGGGCTGTGGGTCGGACACCGGCCCGGGTCCGCGCCCCGGCCCCGGGTCAGAGGCCCAGAGTGCTGCGGGTGCGCCGTACGGTGCGGCGCAGCCGGACCGCCGCTCCCCGGGGGCCGCCGCCGGGCAGGGTGAGGCTCTGGAGGCGGCGGCGTTTGAAGTAGTACTGGGTCGTGGGGTCGAGCCGCTCCCGCAGCCAGGTCTCGGCGTCGGGGCGCAGCCCGGGGTTGAGCTTGGCCTGCATGCAGTAGCCGACGGTCCTCACCAGCGGGGCGAGAGTGTCCGGGGCGGTGCGCGGCAGCAGGGGGACGGCCCCGGCGCCGTGCGCGTCCAGGTCGGGCACGAGGTGGTCGGTGATCGTCAGCGGGACGCGGTTGCTGTTCTCGTACGGGGTGATGCGGTCGAGGACCAGGCGGGTGCCGACCCGGGCGACGGGGATGCCGTAGTAGGCGGCGGCGGTGAACATCGCGGTGGAGAAGCAGCCGACGACCAGAGTGGGCGCGCACCGCTCGTACAGCGTCTCCGCGAGCAGCGGGCCGTCCAGGGTGGTGAGCCGTACGCCGGCCTCGGCGGCGGCCTCGTCCAGGGCGCGGGAGTAGCCGGCCGGCGCGGTGGGGTGCGGCTTGAAGAGGATGGAGGTGTGCCCGGCGCGGGCGGCTCCCCGCAACATCCGCACGTGCAGGTCCTCTTCCTCCTCGGGGGTGAGGATGTTGAGGGCGGCGAGGTACTGGCCGAGCAGCATCGCGGTGGGGGCGGCGGCTGCGGCGGCGGCGAGCTGCTTGTCCCCGTCGGCGGCGGCGGCGATCTCGGAGAGGACGGCGCGGAAGGCGTCGTCGGGGACGAGTTCCGGTTCGACGCCGGCCTCGGCGAGGAGGAGCGGGCGCAGCCCGGTGACCAGGTCGAGGTGGAGGACGCGCCGGATGCGGCAGGCGATGGACTGCGGCAGCCGGTTGCGGGTGGGGCCGTAGCTCATCAGACCGTCGGCGTAGACGTGGACGGCGCTCTCGGAGAAGATCGCGGCCAGTGCGCGGGCCGGGTTGACCTGGATGGACTCGACGGCCAGGTCGACGGGGGCGTCGGGGGCGATGTCCCAGGCCAGGCGGAAGGCCCGCTGCCACAGGACGGTCTCCTCGGAGCGGGGGCCCCAGCCGCTGGGGTGGTGCGGGCTGATCGCCTCGTTCCAGTCGACGACGGCGTCGAAGCGGGCGGCGAGGGAGCCGTAGCCGCGCATCTCCTCCAGGCGCAGGGCCGTTTCGGGCACGGCCGCGTTGTTGGAGACCAGCAGGACGCGGTGGCTGTCGGTGGCCCGGCCGAACTGTCCGGCGTCGAGCGCGGCGGCGAGGGTGGCCGCCCCGTACAGGGTGGACACCTGGAAGATCTGGGTGCGCGGGAGCGTACGTACGGACGTGGGTACGGGTGTGGGTACGGGCATCGGTCAGGCGGCCTTCTGCTTGGTGCGCAGACGGCTGAGGAGCGTGCCGCGCTTGTCGTCGATCATCGTCAGGGTGCGGTCGAGCACGTCCTGCGGCATCCGGTGCAGTGCGGCGGACGACTCGGAGCGCAGCCGCCGGGCGGTGGCGGGCTCGTAGTCGTCGGCCTTCTCGTTGTGGAAGGCGATCATCGCGCAGTAGGTGCGGACGGCCTTGGGCAGCAGGGTCTTCGCGTCCCGGTCCGTGCGCAGCTGGTCGAGCAGCGTGTCGTAGGCGGGGAAGAAGTCGAGCTGGCGGGAGTCCTTGATCTGGGTCAGGGAGGTGGTGACCCCGCGCCGGTAGAAGACGCCGTACAGACCGAGCGACGCGTAGGTGCGGGCGCGCAGATGGAGCTGCCAGATCCACAGCCGGTCCTCGGCGGTGCGCAGTTCGGTGGCGAAGCGCTGGGCGCCCTCGGCGAAGAGCCGCCGGTGGTAGATCCCGGCCCAGACGAACGGGTAGTCGACCATGGTCTCTCGCTCGGGCGCCCCGATCCCGTCGCGGGGGTCGAGCAGGGTGTCCCGGAGGGGCGCGGGGGCGCGCCGCACGACGCGGGTGGTGCCGGTGGACTGGACGTGGTCGGTGCGGGCGAAGTCGCAGTCGAGGCCCTGGGCGGCGCGCACCAGCCGGTCCAGATGGCCGGGGGCGTACCAGTCGTCGCCGTCGAGGAAGGTGAGGTAGTCGCCCTCGGCTGCGTCGATGCCGCTGTTGCGGGCGGCCGCGATGCCGACGTTCGTACCGTGTCGGATCACCCGGGTGCGCGGCAGCCGCTCGGCCCAGTGGTCGACGATGTCCTGCGTGCCGTCGGTGGACGCGTCATCGACCAGCAGGAACTCGATGTCCGGGTCCGCGTTGCGGGCCAGACTGCCCAGCGTGGTCGGTGCGTAGGCCGCGACATTGTGGAGCGGTACGACAACGGACAGTTTCGGCACGCGTGCCCTCGCCTTCGATCATGGTCCCGACAACCTAGTGAGACGGCGGGAGGATCGGGTGACGCCCGCCACGACAGCGGGTGAACTCTGCGCGTCGGCGGAGTGACCGGGCCCGCGCTCAACGTCGGCTAAAGGCCCGGCACCGCTGAGGGCCGGAGCTACACGCTGCTGAACGAGAGCTTGGCCGCGAACCCGAGGAACAGGACGCCCGCCGCGGAGGTGGCCCCCGCCGACAGGCGCTTACGGCGGCGGAAGGCGGCGGCCAGGCGGGTGCCGCCGAAGATCAGCACGGAGAGGTACGCGAAGCTGGCGAGCTGGAGCAGTGTGCCGAGCACCAGGAACGACAGCGCCGGGTAGGCATAGCTCGGATCGACGAACTGGACGAAGAAGGAGATCAGGAAAAGGATCGCCTTCGGGTTGATCAGGCTGACCACCAGGGCCCGGCGGTAGGGCCTCTCCACGGGGGCCGTCGCCCCCGGAGTCCCGGCCGCGCCTGCCGCCCCGGCGGCGTCCACCGTCTCCGCCAGTTCGGCGGTACGCCGGTGCCGCTCGCGCCACAGCGACACGGCCGCCCGCAGCATCCCGATGGCCATCCAGGTCAGATAGGCCGCGCCCGCGTACTTGACGATCGCGAAGAGCAACGGCGTGGTCTGGAGCAGGGAGGCGGCGCCGAGCGCGGAGAGCGTCATCAGGATCGCGTCCCCGGTCCAGACCCCCGCGGCGGCCGAATAGCCGGTGCGCACGCCGCGACGGGCGGCGACGGAGAGCACGTACAGCGAGTTCGGCCCCGGCAGAAGAACGATCAGCGCCAGACCGGCGAGATAGGTCGGAAGATCGGTGACACCCAGCATGGACGGAGTCTCGCACGCCCGTACGGGGTGTCGTCCAGGGGGTTTCACCAGGCGGTTCCGGTGGTCCGACGGCACCCGGGAGAGAAGCGCGCCGTGCGGGCGGACGCGGCCATGATCGGCCCGACGACCCCTCGGGGGCTGGACGCGCGGCCGGGGTCCGACGGAGGATTCGGTGACCGGGCCGGGCGGGAGTTCCGTACAGGAGGCGCCGGGCAGGCGGTGAGCCAGGGGGACCGAGCATGGCGGAGACGAACAGCGGGTGGGACGGCCGGGGAGCGAGCGGCCCGGACGGGACGCGGTCGTCGGAGGCGATCCCGGGGCCGGGGCCCGGGCCGGGGCCGGGGCCGCACATGGCCGCCGAGCGGTGTGCGGACGGGCGGATCCGGGGGCGTCGCGTCGCCGCCGCTTCCCTCGTCGCGCTGGCCGCCCTCGCGACGGGATGCGAACCCGGGACCGCCGAAGGGGCGCAGGATGTGCCGCCGCCGGTGCGTGCCACGCGGGCGGCCGAGCCGACCCCGAGTCCCTTCCTCACGGCCCCCGCCCCCGCGACCGAGGACGCGAAGCCGCGCACCGCGCCGCCGCCCGGTCCGTCGGCGTCCACCGCCGACCCGGCCCCGCCGAAGGCCAGGCCGGTCCCGGAGCCGAGCTCCGCACCGCGGCCGCGCGTCCTGATGCGCACGGGGTCCGAGGGCGACCAGGTGCGGGAACTCCAGGCCCGGCTCCGCCAGATCGGCCACTTCGGGCGCAACCCCACCGGCTACTACGGCTCCGTCACCGCCGACTCCGTCCGGTCCTTTCAGGCCAAACGGCAGCTGCCGGTCACCGGAGGCACCGACGCGGTCACCTGGCAGCGGCTGCTGGCCATGACCCGGGCGCCGACGGCCGCGGAGCTGGACCCGCCGACCGAGCGGCCGGTGGCCGCGCCGGACGAACGGTGCCTGAAGGGCCGGGTCCTGTGCATCAGCAAGAAGAGCCGGACCCTGGCGTGGATGAACGACGGCAGGGTCGTCTCCGCGATGGACGTGCGCTTCGGCTCGGAGTACACGCCCACCCGGGAGGGCGTGTTCGAGGTGTTCTGGAAGTCCCGCGACCACGTGTCGACGCTCTACGACACCCCGATGCCGTACGCCCTGTTCTTCAGCGGCGGCCAGGCGGTCCACTACTCCGCCGACTTCGCGGCCAACGGCTACGGCGGAGCCTCGCACGGCTGCGTCAACGTGCGGGACGAGAAGAAGGTCGCGGCACTGTTCGACCAGGTGAAGAACGGCGACAAGGTCGTCGTCTCCTGGTGATCCGGTACGAGGCGGTCCGGGCCCACAGGTGATCCGGCGTACGGCCGGCATGAGAGGGAAGAGGGCGCGGGCGGGACCGGGGGAACGTGTCCCGCCCGCGCCGATGCGCTGAGCCGAGGGTACGGGGGGAACCCCGGCTCGTTGCGCGGCCGATGACCAGTCGGCTCACTCTGTACTGCGCCCGGCCTCCGAAAAACGTCACACCCGGCCGCACTGCCCGCTCGCGAGACGCCGGGAATCGCAGGTCAGCGGGTGGTTCGGGGCCAGCGGCGACCGGTCCGGATCAGCAACGGGCGGTTCAGTCAATCAGCGGGGGCGGCGGTTCAGGTCGTCAACGGGCGTGCGCGGAGGCCACGCCGGAGCTCTTCGGGAGCGGCGTAGCCTCGGCGTCCGTCCCGGCGCCGGCCTCCGGGTCCACGCCGGAGCGGGGTACGGGATGGAAGGAGACGGGCGGCAGCGAGCCGTCGTCACCGTCGCCCGGCCCGTTCTGACCGTCGTCGTCACCGTCACCGGAACCGCCGTTCCCGCCGTTCCCGCCACTCCCACCGTTTCCGCCGTTTCCACCATTCCCGCCGTTTCCACCATTCCCGCTGCTGCCGCCGCCGCTGCCGCCGAGGAGGCGGTCGCAGAAGTGCTCCAGGTTCTTCTCGCCCTTCGCGAACCGGATCAGCTGCCGTCGGCTCCGGTCGTCCAGGCTGCCGTCGCGGAAGGCCTTGCAGGCCTTGACGGACTGCTCGTACCAGTTCCCGGACGTCGTGTCGTCGCCGGGGCCGCCGGGCTTCTCCTCCTGGCCCGCGCCGCCGCCGGCCGTCTTCTCGCGGCCGTCGCCGCCCGGCTTGTCCGGGCTGCCCGGGTGATCCTCGCCGGGCTCCCGGCCGGTGTCGCCGGTTCGCGCGCCGTCGGGGCGCTCGGGCCCGTCGGACTTCCGGGTCGAGGGCGAGGAGGGCTCCCCCGACGCGTCGGGCGGGGGCGGGTGCGCCGGGGACGACGGCTCGTCCGCGTGCCCGCCGGAGATCAACGGGCCCGGGGTCACGGCGGCCGACACGGAGGTGGCCGGCGCGGGCGAGTCCTGTCCGCCGAACGCTCCGGTGAACACACCGGTGCCGGCGGCCACCGCCACCCCGCCGAGCGCACAGCCCGCGAGCGAGGCGACCAGGCCGAAACGGACCGGCCGGCTCCAGCGCGGGCGGCGGGCCGGGGCGGCGGGGGCGGAGCCGATGTGGACGGCGCGCAGCAGACCGGGCCGGCCGGGGACGGCGGTGGAGGGGCCGGCGAGCCGGTCCACGCCGCTGCCGTGACCGGCCTGCCGGAACGCGGCGAGGACCGCTTCCTCGCCGGGGAGTTCGTCTGCCGGAAGCCGGGACCCGCCGCGGGCCGCGCCGAGTGCTTCGGCGAGCCGGAAAGCGTCGGTGCGTGCCTCGTCGCCGACGGGGACGACCGGTTCGCCACGGAGCAATCTCTCCGCCGCGTCCTTGTCAAGCCAGTCGTAGTGCTCGTCGGCCATCACATGTCCTTCTGCGTCCACGGTCGCGAATGCGTCACACCGGGAGTGACCCCGGCGGGCGCCACCGGACCGCTCCGCGCGGGTCGCTGCGCGGGTACGGCACCGAGGCCTGCGCCACCTGCCGCCCCCCGGCCCGCGCCGTCGTCGCCGCCCCGCGCCGGGCCCGGGGAGTCGTCCACGGGGTCGCCGTCCGCCCGGTTCGCCCCGGGATGCTCCGCGCTGAGGAGCTCGGCCAGGCGTTTGAGGCCCCGGTGGGCGGCGGTGCGTACGGCGCCGGGCCGCTTGCCGAGGGTCCGCGCCGCGCTCTTCGCGTCGAGCCCGACGACCACCCGGAGCACGACGGCCTCGGCCTGGTCCTGCGGCAGCTGGGCGATGAGGGACATGGTGCGGTCCGTGTCCAGGGCCTCGATGGCGTCGCCCGCGGTGTCGGACTCGGCGGCCCGCGCGGTCAACTCGGTCTCGTCGCCGCCGATCGCGGGGCGGCGGCTGCGCATCCGCAGATGGTCCAGCGAGCGGTTGCGCGCGATCCGGGCGGCCCAGCCCCGGAACCGGTCGGCGTCACCGCTGAACCGGCCGAGGTCGCGCGCTATCTGCAGCCACGCCTCGGACGCCACGTCCTCGGCGTCCGGCTCCCCGACCAGCGTCCGTATGTAGCCCAACAACCGTGGCTGCACCGCGCGGTACACAGCACGGAAGGCGTCCTCGTCCCCGTCCTGTGCCGCGAGCACCGCGGCGGTCAGCTCCGCGTCGTCCCCCAGCACTCCCTCAACCCGCTCTGCCGTCCTCGATCGCAGCTGGTCAACTGCTGCGCAACCCTGCGCGAACCAGCACGCTACGTGCTCGGTGGGGGCCACGTCCACGACTTGTACAACCCGCAACAATTCGTCGGCCGACTCACGGTGTGACAGAAAACGCAGTCATGGCGCAGAGATGAGTACGGGGTCGTGCTGCGACCCCGTGGAAGACGGCCGGGGCCTCTCCTGTGGGGGGTGGCGGCCCCGGTCGTCGCTCCTCTTCGTCCAACGCCCCGACCCGGGGCTGCCCGGCGCGCGGACCTCCGAGCGACCGACGCGGGGCGACCGGCACCGCACGGATTCCGCCGGGCCGGTCGACCCTCCCTGGACTGCCCGGGTGAACACCGCGTCGCGACCCGCCTCCGGCACACGGCCGCCCGGCTCCGGGTCCCCGGGGCCTCTCGTCGAACTCCCGTCTGCCCCGCGGTGCCATGCACGCATCCGACCCCGCAGGGCCGCCCTCCGGGCGACGACGGAAGTTGGACGACAGCGCCTAGCGGCTCAGGTCCCTGAGCGCGGTGTTCAGCTCCAGGACGTTCACCCGGGGCTCGCCCATGAAGCCGAGCAGCCGGCCGGAGGTGTGATCGGCGACGAGATCCTCCACCTCCTTGACGTCGAGGTTGTTCCTCTCGGCGACCCGGTGCACCTGGAGTGCGGCGTACGCGGGTGAGATGTCGGGGTCCAGACCGGAGCCGGAGGAGGTGACGGCGTCGGCCGGCACGTCCGCGGGCTTCACCTGGTACGTGGGGGTGGAGTTGTCCTTGATCACGGCGGCCTTGGCTTCGGTCACCCACCGGACCAGTTCCTCGTTGTCGCCGGAGCGGTTGGTGGCCCCGGAGAGGATCAGGGAGTACCGCGTGTTGACGCTGTTGCTGCCGAGGCCGTTGGAGGGGCGCGGCTGGAACCACCTCAGGTCCGGGGCGGGTGACTCCTCGCCGTCCTCGGTCGGGAGGTCGTACCGCTGGCCGATGAGGGAGGAGCCGACGACCTGCCCGCTCCTGTCCTTGATCTCGGAACCATTGGCCTGGTCTTTGAACAGGGCCTGGGCGACGCCCGTGACGGCGAGCGGGTAGATCACCCCGCACACCAGGGTGAGGACGAGAAGGGCTCGCAGGCCGGCCCCGAGCACGCGCGCGATGCCGCTGACGGAGTTGTTGGTCATGGCGGATCAGCCGATTCCGGGAAGGAGGGAGAGGAGCAGGTCGATGATCTTGATGCCGACGAAGGGGGCGACGATGCCGCCGAGTCCGTAGACGCCAAGGTTGCGCCGCAGCATCCGGTCCGCGCTCGCGGGCCGGTAGCGCACGCCCTTGAGGGCGAGGGGCACCAGCGCGACGATCACCAGGGCGTTGAAGATGACCGCGGACAGGATCGCGGACTCGGGCGAGGTGAGCCCCATGACGTTGAGCCGGTCCAGCGACGGGTACGCCACGGCGAACATGGCGGGGATGATCGCGAAGTACTTCGCGACGTCGTTGGCGATGGAGAAGGTGGTCAACGCCCCTCGGGTGATGAGGAGTTGTTTGCCGATCTCGACGATCTCGATGAGTTTGGTGGGGTTGGAGTCGAGGTCCACCATGTTCCCGGCCTCCTTGGCGGCCGAGGTTCCGGTGTTCATCGCCACGCCGACGTCGGCCTGGGCCAGGGCGGGTGCGTCGTTGGTGCCGTCGCCGGTCATCGCGACGAGCTTGCCGCCGGCCTGTTCCCGCTTGATGAGGGCCATCTTGTCCTCGGGCGTCGCCTCGGCCAGGAAGTCGTCGACCCCGGCCTCCTCGGCGATCGCCTTCGCGGTCAGCGGGTTGTCACCCGTGATCATGACCGTACGGATGCCCATGCGGCGCAGCTCGTCGAACCGCTCCCGCATCCCCTCCTTGACCACGTCCTTGAGGTGGACGACCCCGAGGACCCGAGCGCCGTCCGCGTCCTCCACCGCCACCAGCAGCGGCGTACCGCCGGCCTGGGAGATGCGGTCGGTGAGCGCCTGCGCGTCCGGGGAGACGCTGCCGTCGCGCTCCTTCACCCAGGCGATGACCGAGCCGGTCGCGCCCTTGCGGACCTTGCGCCCGTCCAGGTCGACGCCCGACATCCGGGTCTGCGCGGTGAACTCCACCCACGCGGCTCCGGTCAGCTCCCCCCGGTTCCGCTCCCGCAGCCCGTACTTCTCCTTGGCGAGCACGACGATCGACCGGCCCTCCGGGGTCTCGTCGGCGAGCGAGGAGAGCTGCGCCGCGTCCGCGAGCGCGCCCTCGGTGACGCCCTCGACCGCGAGGAACCCGGCCGCCTGGCGGTTGCCCAGGGTGATGGTTCCGGTCTTGTCGAGGAGCAGCGTCGACACATCGCCCGCGGCCTCGACCGCGCGCCCCGACATGGCCAGGACGTTGCGCTGCACCAGGCGGTCCATGCCCGCGATGCCGATCGCGGACAGCAGGGCCCCGATCGTGGTGGGGATCAGGCACACCAGCAGGGCGGCGAGCACGATCAGCGACGTCTGGTCGTCGGCGCCCGCGTGGATCGCGAAGGGCTTCAGGGTGACGACGGCCAGCAGGAAGACGATCGTGAGGGACGCCAGCAGGATGTTCAGGGCGATCTCGTTGGGCGTCTTCTGCCGGGAGGCGCCCTCCACCAGGTTGATCACGCGGTCGATGAAGGTCTCGCCGGGCTTCGTCGTGATCCTGATGACGACGCGGTCGGACAGCACCTTCGTACCGCCGGTGACGGCCGAGCGGTCGCCGCCGGACTCGCGGATGACCGGGGCGGACTCGCCGGTGATCGCGGACTCGTCGACGGAGGCGACGCCTTCCACGACATCGCCGTCACCGGGGATGGTGTCGCCGGCCTCGCAGACCACCAGGTCCCCGATGCGCAGGTCCGTCGCCGCGACCCGCTCCTCGTCGGGGCCGATGACCCGGCGGGCGATGGTGCCGGTCCTGGCCTTGCGCAGGGTGTCGGCCTGGGCCTTGCCCCGTCCTTCGGCGACCGCTTCGGCGAGGTTGGCGAAGACGGTGGTCAGCCAGAGCCAGGCGGTGATCGCCCAGCCGAACCAGTCGGTCGGGTCGGTGAGCGCCAGCACGGTGGTGACCACGGAGCCGACCAGCACGACGAACATCACCGGCGACTTGACCATCACGCGCGGATCGAGCTTGCGCAGGGCGTCCGGGAACGACTTCAGCAGCTGCTGGGGGTCGAACAGCCCGCCGCCGACCCGGTTGGCGGCCCCGTGGCCGTCTGCCGGCGGTATGTCTCCGTGCGGCGCGCGCGTGGGGGTGGGCGTGACGGTGCTCATGAGGCGAGCCCTTCGGCGAGCGGACCCAGCGCCAGGGCCGGGAAGTAGGTGAGTCCGGCGATGATGAGGATCGTGCCGACGAGCAGCCCCGAGTAGAGGGGCTTGTCGGTGCGCAGCGTGCCCGCGGTCCCGGGCACCGGCTGCTGCCCGGCGAGCGAGCCGGCCAGGGCCAGGACGAACACCATCGGCAGGAACCGGCCGAGCAGCATCGCGATGCCGATGGTCGTGTTGAACCACTGGGTGTCGGCGTTGAGCCCGGCGAAGGCGGAGCCGTTGTTGTTGGCGCCTGAGGTGTAGGCGTACAGAATCTCGGAGAAGCCGTGCGCACCCGAGTTGGTCATCGAGTCGGCGGGGGTCGGCAGGGCCATGGCGACGGCGGTGAAGCCGAGCACGAGGGCCGGGGTGACGAGGATGTAGCAGGCCGCGAGCTTGATCTGGCGGGTGCCGATCTTCTTGCCGAGGTACTCCGGGGTGCGTCCGACCATCAGCCCGGCGATGAACACCGCGATGATCGCCATGATCAGCATGCCGTAGAGGCCGGAGCCGACACCGCCGGGAGCGATCTCGCCGAGCTGCATGCCGAGCATGGTGATGCCGCCGCCGAAACCGGTGTACGAGGAGTGGAAGGAGTTCACCGCGCCGGTCGAGGTCAGGGTCGTGGCGACCGCGAACATCGACGAGCCGGCGATCCCGAAGCGGGTCTCCTTGCCCTCCATGGCCCCGCCCGCGATCTCGAACGCGGGTCCGCGGTGGGCGAACTCGGTCCACATCATCAGCGCCGTGAAGCCGACCCAGATGACGGCCATCGCGCCGAGGATCGCGTACCCCTGCCTCAGCGATCCGACCATCCGGCCGAAGGTCCGGGTCAGCGCGGACGGAATCAGCAGGATGAGGAAGATCTCGAACAGGTTCGACAGGGGGTCGGGGTTCTCGAAGGGGTGGGCGGAGTTGGCGTTGAAGTAGCCGCCGCCGTTGGTGCCCAACTCCTTGATGGCCTCCTGGGAGGCGACCGCGCCGCCGTTCCACTCCTGCGTACCGCCCGTGAACTGTCCGACCTGGTGGATGCCGGAGAAGTTCTGGATCGCCCCGGCGGCGACCAGGACGATCGCGCCGATCACCGAGATCGGGACCAGGATGCGGACGGTCCCGCGCACCAGGTCGGCCCAGAAGTTGCCGAGGTCGCCCGTGCGCGACCGGGCGAAGCCGCGTACGAGTGCCACCGCCACGGCCATGCCGACGGCCGCGGACAGGAAGTTCTGCACCGCGAGCCCGCCGGTCTGCACGACGTGGCCCATGGCCTGTTCGCCTGCGTACGACTGCCAGTTGGTGTTGGCGACGAAGGACGCGGCGGTGTTGAACGCCTGGTCCGGGTCGATCGAGGAGAAGCCGAGCGAACCGGGCAGCGAGCCCTGCGCCCTTTGCATCAGGTACAGGAAGAGAACGCTCACCGCCGAGAAGGCGAGCACTCCGCGCAGATAGGCGGGCCAGCGCATCTCGGCGGTCGGATCGGCGCCGATGGCCTTGTATATCCACTTCTCCGGTCGGTGGTTCTTCTCGGAGGAGTAGACCCTGGCCATGTAATCGCCCAGCGGGCGGTAGGCGAGGGAGAGGGCGGCGATCAGGGCTGTGAGCTGGAGCAGACCAGCGACCTGGGCAGTCATTTCCTTGACTCAGAACCTCTCCGGGTAAAGGAGAGCGAGGATGAGATATCCGAGCAGGGACACGGCCACGACGAGGCCGACGACGTTTTCGGCGGTCACAGCTTGGTCACCCCCCGGGCGACGAGAGCCACCAGCGCGAATACCGCGATCGTGGTGGCGACGAAGGCCAGATCGGCCATCGCGAGCTCCTGATTGACGTGAGGAAGAAAATCGGCCGTTTGGCCGACACGAGCAAACCTCGAATTCATCAGGGTGATAAGCCGCCTTGACGGGGTCCATACGAATACCGGGAAACCCTTGACGCCGATCTGACGCGGCCGACCGGGCCGTGCGCACGCGGCCGTACGCCCACGGGGCCCAAGCACTGTCGGGGCAGCCCGCAGGCGCCGATGTCGGGCCGCCGGAGGTCGTCCTGTGTCGCGCACCGGATCAGCAGGCGTGCCGTGCCCTCGCACACCGCGACGACCGGCGTCCGGCCGCGCGACGTCGAAGCCCTGACCGTCCCGGCGCGGGAAGTCCTCCCGTCTTACGCGACGGCGACGGGGGCCGCCCGGTTCATGCGCGTCGCTGACGCTCGCCTCCCCCGGCCCCCCTCAAGGGAATTCCGGAACAGGACGGGGCAGGGGGCCGGACCGTGCGGCGGAGAACCGTGGTCGGCGTGCGTGGCTCTCCCCGGAGGGCCCGGCGGCCCCGCACCGGACCACCGCCGAGGCGCGGGAACGCCGCGCCGATCCGTACGCCGTGCCGGCCTGGCGCCTGCCCGGCGGGCCGTAACGAACGCCCCGCGCATGAGGAACAGCCGGGCCGTGGCGCGACCGCTCCGGGGCCCGTTCGTCAGCCCCGGCCGCGGGCCCGTCGTGACATCACCGCGCGCACGACCCGGCGGCCCTCCGTGGACAGGTCCAGCGCCTTGCGGAGTCCGGCGCCGCTGCCGGCCGTGCCGGTGGTCTCCGCCAGGATCTCCAGGATGCGGACCTGCCGTTCCAGCTCCCCGGCGACCAGCGGCCCCACGGCGGCCGGTTCACCGCTGCGGGCCGCCTTGAGCAGCCGCTCCTCGTCCGGCGGCGTCTCCCCGTCCGGGACGTCGAGCCGCCCGTGGATCCGCAGGGCGACCAGCGAACAGGCGTCCGCCCATCCCCGCAGCGGTACGGCGTCGAAGTCGCTGGGGGCGGCGCCGAGCATGGTCCGCACGAGCGCGGCCGGGCCGTCCGTGACGGACTCGTGTTCCATCCCCGTCCGTACCGCCGCGAGCCGGATGGCCCAATCCTGTCCGTTCTCGCAGCTCGCCCAGAGCGGGCGCAGCGGCTCCGCCCCGGGCCCCGCGAGCAGCGGCAGGCACCGGTCCAGGCAGGCCAGCGCCCCGGCGGCCAGGGCGCGCTCGTCGGCTCGTTCGATCAGTTCCAGCAGACTCATCGACGTCTCCCTCGGTCTACCGGATACTGCGCCGAATGGCCGAAAATCGTCACTATGGGGCGGCGGACTCCATGGCCGCCCGTCCCGGGGCGGTCGCGGCCTGCCGGATGGCGGCCCGCTCCCCCTGCATCCCGGTCACCGCGCGCACGAAGAGGACGGCGAGCACCGCGGCCACGAGGTCCAGCGCGTCGGCGGCCGCGACGAGGGCCGCCGCATCGGCGATCTGCTCCGGCTCCCGGGCCCGGTTCCACTGGCTCACGGCGATCCGGGAGGCGAGGACGGAGACGATCCAGCCGCCCCACCACAGGTTCAGCACCGTTCTGGGAGCCGTGCGCCACCCGCCATCGGGGTGCGGCGGGACGCTCGCCTCCCAGATGCCGCTCGCGACGCGGTAGGGGAACCAGAGGTTGGCGACCGGGACGAACCAGCCGCCCACCGCCCAGCCCGGTCCCATCCGCTGCACGCCGGACTCGAAGACCTCGGCGTTCCGGCGGGTCCGGTGGAACCAGATGACGAAGAGGACGCCGGTGGCCAGGAACGCCGCCGTCTGGACCGTACCGGCGAGGTCGTACAGCTCCTGCGCCCGCAGGCCGGGGTCGGTGTAGACGTCGAGCGACTCGTCCGCCGCAACCCCCTCCCACAGGCCGCGCAGGTGCAGACCGGCGCCGATGACGAACAGGTCGCTCGCGATGACGCAGCCCAGCAGGGCGACCACCGCCCGCGACAGGCCGACCGGCGAACGCGGCCAGGCGCCGGTGCCCCGGCCTCCGGGGACCGGGCCGGGCACGGGTCCGGAAAGGGGTGCGGCACCGGGGGCCGGGACCTTCGCACCGCCGGGCGGCGGGGGCCGGGTGCCCGAGCAGAAGGTGCACAGCCCGTCGTCGGTCACGGCCGTTCTGATACGGCAACGGGTGCAGAGCATGGACATGAAGAAGTCCCCCCAGGGACGGGCCGGCGGCGTGTGGCCTCACGTCCCTCCCCAGGAGCGCGCGGTCGGCGGACGGTAGCCCGTGGACAGCGTCGCTGTCCACGGGCTACCGTCCGTCGCCGGGGTACGTCCCCGGCCTCACCCCGCGCTGCCGGTCCGCTCCGCCAGTTCCTGGAACCGCGCCCAGCTCAGCGCCGGTTTCCGCGGGTCCCACAGCTTCTGCGCGGTCGCCACCAACGGCATCCTGATGCCGTCCGCCACCTGCTGGGTGGTCTGCGCGTTCGGCAGGTCGCCCCAGACGGCGAACCGGCCGCCGAGGATCTGCTGCGAGTAGCGCTCGGCCACGGGCTCGGTGCCGCGCATGACCAGCGGGGTCCACTGCTCGTAGATCCGCTCGCCGGTCGGGTAGACGAACTCGTTGGGCTCGCCGAGCACGTAGTAGAGGAACTCGTCGTTGAGGTTCAGCATCTTGTAGCCCGCGGCGAGGTACTCCAGCGGCGGGCGGGCGCCGATCTCCTTGCCGGTCCAGTACTCGATCTCGATGTTCTCGTCGGTCTTGACCTTGGTGTCCCGGAAGAGCCCGTCGTTCCAGGCCTTGGCGGTCCGGCCCTTCGGGACGACGACGGCCGCGCGGTCGTTCAGCCAGCCGGTGGCCAGGTCCTCGATCGAGGCTCCGGCGCCGTGCTTCTCCTCCGCCGCCCGCTGGAGCTGCGGATAGGAGGCGGCCGGGTTCTGGACGGTCAGCGCCTGGTACTCGTCCGCGCCCAGGTGCCAGAAGCGCCCCGGGAACAGCTCGGTGTACTCGTCGAGGAGCTCGTCGATCAGCTTGGCCGCGCCCGGTTCGGAGATGTCGATGGAGCCCTTCGACGCGACGCCGGCGGTGTTGCGCAGCTGGAGGTCGGGGTGGGCGGCCAGCACGGCGCCGAGGTGTCCGGGCGAGTCGATCTCGGGGACGACCTCGATGTGCCGGCTGTTGGCGAGGGCGACGATGCGGCGGACCTCGTCCTGGGTGAGGGCCTCGTCGGAGACCACCTCGGGGTGCGACTTCGACTCGATCCGGAAGGCCTGGTCGTCGGAGAAGTGCAGGCCGAGCTGGTTGAGCTTGAGGTCGCCCATCTCCCGTATGCGGTCCTCTATCCACTCCGCGCTGTAGTGCTTGCGCGCGATGTCGAGGTTGAGTCCGCGCTGCGGCCGGTCCGGCCGGTCGTTGACGACGCCCTCGGGGAGCGTGCCGTCCGCCTTGACCGACTGCTTCAGGGTGCGGGTCCCGTAGAAGACGCCCGACTCGTCGGGTCCGGTGATCCGCACCTTCCGGTCGCGCACGGTGAGCGTGTACGACTCGGTGGGGCCCGCGTCCTTGTCGCCGAGCGCCAGCTCGACGTCTCCCGTCCGCGCCGGCTCGGCGCCCCGGTAGCGGATCTTCAGCTCCTTGGCGAGCAGCTCCGCCTCGTCGGCGAGCACCTGGCTGCCCTTGGCGATGACGACGGTGCTGTCCTTGCCCGGCTGCCAGCCGGGGCCGCGGGCCGGCGTGTGCTCGCGCACCGCGGGGATCGTGCTCGGTGTGCTGGACATCGGGTAACTGCGGGAGGGCGACGGGGCGACGGCCTCGGCGGAGGTGCCGGAGGGCGACGCGGTGTCGCCGGACGATCCGCTGCCGGACCCCTCCGGCCAGACGACGACGGTGAGGGCGACGGCGGCCGCGGCCGTGACAGCCGCGCCGGTGACGAGGGCACCACGCGTGGGCGACATCGGGCAGATTCCTCCGTTGAGGGGGCAGGAGCGGGTGAAACGAGTGAAGAGACGAGGAAACGAGTGAATAGGGTGCAAGGTTGGCATTTCTGCCGGGGCCTCGCCCATCGAGGGCTCCGGGGGATCGAACAGAAACCCGGTCGACGCAGGTCAGGCACCCGTCACGCGTTCCGAAACTCTCCCGTTCGGGTGATTCTTGCGCGGTCCTCCGGACGGCCGCCGCCCCCTCTCGCTAGCGTTGCGGCACATTCGTCTCTCCCTTCACTCCCGCCCTCGCGGAACTCACTCCCGCGCCGGGCAACCTCGGTACGTCCTGATCTGTCTTCCCAGGGCAGAAGGTTCCTTTTCGGGGCCACGAAGTCATAGCTGTCGTTGATACGAGGAGTCCACGCTGTCCAGGTCCAGCGAGCCCCCCGCCGACCTGCCGAAGCGATCCGCGCCCCCGGCCGGCCGTCCGGCCGTGCCCGCGCAGCCGCGCCACCCGCTTCCGGCCGACGGCCCGGGAGGCCTGGGAGGGCTCCCCGCCGTCGCACCGCCGGTTGATCACGCAGCCGACCTGGCCCATTTCAACAACCTGCCCTTCGCCGCCGCCGAGGCGGCCTTCCTGGAGTGCTGCGGCAGTCTCCGCTGGGCCCACCGGATGGCCGCCCACCGCCCCTACCCGGATCTCGGCGCTCTACTGGCGGCGTCCGACGAGGCGGGCTACGACCTCGCGCCCCGGGACATCGCGGAGGCCCTGACCTCGGAGCCGGCCCCCTGCCTGCACGACGACGCCCCCCGCGCCGCCCACCTGGCACTGCGGGCCGCGCACGCCGCGTACGAGAGCCGGTTCGGCCACGCCTTCGTGATCTGCCTGGACGCCTACCAGCCCTCCCAGCACGTCGACCAGGTGCTGGCCGGGATCCGGGTCCGGCTGGCGCACGACCCGGACGAGGAGCGGTCCGTGACCGCCGAGGAGCTGCGGCGACTCGCCCGGAGCCGGATCGTCGCACTGCTGGCCGCGGACCCGCGGCGGTAGGGGACGCCGGACGCGCGGCGGGCAGGGGCGCTCTAGCCCGTACGTGCCTGTTTGGTTGCCACTTTGATCACACGGGAGGCCCCGGCGCGAACGAACCGACAATGCGTCGCTACGATGGCCAGGGCCGGTGGACCGTACCCGGCCGGGTCAGACCGACAGTCAAGCCGGCCGACCCTCATCCCCGCTCCCGGAGGGTTCTTCCGTGCCGGCTGGAACGCTGTACCGCGGCCGGGAAGGCATGTGGTCCTGGGTGGCTCATCGAGTCACCGGTGTCCTCATTTTCTTCTTCCTGTTCGTACATGTCCTGGACACCGCTCTCGTCCGCGTCTCCCCCGAGGCCTACGACGAAGTCGTGGCCACGTACAAGACGCCGATCGTCGCGCTCCTCGAATACGGCCTCGTGGCCGCGATTCTCTTCCACGCGCTGAACGGTCTCCGGATCATCGCCGTGGACTTCTGGGCCAAGGGCCCGCGACTCCAGAAGCAGATGCTCTGGACCGTGATGGGCATCTGGATCGTGCTGATGGTCGGGGCCCTGTACCCCGTCCTCGGTCACGCCGTACGCGACGTCTTCGGGAGCTGAGGCCCATGTCCAGCGAGACTTCTTCCGCAGCCGCGATCGGCGACGTCGAAGGCGTGAGCCTGTTCGACGTCGACCACCCGGCCCCGGTGATCGAGCCCCCGCGCAAGCGCACGGGCAAGACGCCCAAGGGATCGCGCACCAACTTCGAGATGTACGCCTGGCTCTTCATGCGCCTGTCGGGCATCCTCCTGACCGTCCTCGTCATCGGCCACCTGCTGATCCAGCTGGTGCTGGACGGCGGCGTCTCCAAGATCGGCTTCGCCTTCGTGGCGGGCCGCTGGGCCTCGCCGTTCTGGCAGGCCTGGGACCTCATCATGCTGTGGCTCGCCATGCTCCACGGCGGCAACGGCCTCCGTACGGTCATCAACGACTACGCCGAACGGGACAACACCCGCTTCTGGCTGAAGATGCTCCTGTACACCGCCACGGTCTTCACCGTCCTGCTGGGCACGCTGGTGATCTTCACCTTCGACCCGAACATCCGCTAGGCGCCGGGACAGAGGGACCAGAGGGAAACCATGCAGATCCACAAGTACGACACCGTCATCGTCGGCGCCGGCGGCGCCGGCATGCGCGCGGCCATCGAGTCGACCAAGCGCAGCCGTACCGCCGTGCTGACGAAGCTCTACCCCACCCGCTCCCACACGGGCGCGGCGCAGGGCGGCATGGCCGCCGCGCTCGCCAACGTGGAGGAGGACAACTGGGAGTGGCACACCTTCGACACGGTCAAGGGCGGTGACTACCTGGTCGACCAGGACGCCGCCGAGATCCTGGCGAAGGAGGCCATCGACGCCGTCCTCGACCTGGAGAAGATGGGCCTGCCGTTCAACCGGACGCCCGAGGGCCGCATCGACCAGCGCCGCTTCGGCGGTCACACCCGCAGCCACGGTGAGGCCCCGGTCCGCCGGTCCTGCTACGCCGCGGACCGCACGGGTCACATGATCCTCCAGACGCTGTACCAGAACTGCGTCAAGGAGGGCGTGGAGTTCTTCAACGAGTTCTACGTCCTGGACCAGCTGATCACCGAGGTCGACGGGGTCAAGACGTCCTCCGGCGTCGTCGCGTACGAGCTGGCGACCGGCGAGATCCACGTCTTCCAGGCGAAGTCGGTCATCTACGCCTCCGGCGGCACCGGCAAGTTCTTCAAGGTGACGTCGAACGCGCACACCCTGACCGGTGACGGCCAGGCCGCCTGCTACCGGCGCGGCCTGCCGCTGGAGGACATGGAGTTCTTCCAGTTCCACCCGACGGGCATCTGGCGCATGGGCATCCTGCTGACGGAGGGCGCCCGCGGTGAGGGCGGCATCCTCCGCAACAAGGACGGCGAGCGCTTCATGGAGAAGTACGCGCCGGTCATGAAGGACCTCGCGTCCCGTGACGTCGTCTCGCGCTCCATCTACACGGAGATCCGGGAGGGCCGCGGCTGCGGTCCGGCCGGCGACCACGTGTACCTGGACCTGACGCACCTGCCGCCGGAGCAGCTGGACGCCAAGCTCCCGGACATCACCGAGTTCGCGCGGACGTACCTCGGCATCGAGCCCTACACGGACCCGATCCCGATCCAGCCGACCGCGCACTACGCCATGGGCGGCATCCCGACCAACGTCGAGGGCGAGGTGCTGGCCGACAACACCACCGTCGTCCCGGGCCTGTACGCCGCCGGCGAGGTCGCCTGTGTCTCGGTGCACGGCGCCAACCGCCTGGGCACCAACTCGCTGCTCGACATCAACGTCTTCGGCAAGCGCTCGGGCATCGCCGCCGCCGAGTACGCGGCGAAGACCGACTTCGTCGAGCTGCCCGAGAACCCCGCCCAGCTGGTCGCCGACCAGGTCGAGCGGCTGCGCAACTCCACCGGTACCGAGCGCGTCGCGACCCTGCGCCTGGAGCTCCAGGAGTGCATGGACGCCAATGTGATGGTGTTCCGCACCGAGCAGACGATCAAGACGGCGGTCGACAAGATCGCCGAGCTGCGCGAGCGGTACCTCAACGTGTCCATCCAGGACAAGGGCAAGCGGTTCAACACCGACCTGCTGGAAGCCATCGAGCTGGGCAACCTGCTCGACCTGGCCGAGGTCATGGCGGTCTCCGCGCTCGCCCGCAAGGAGTCCCGCGGCGGTCACTACCGCGAGGACTTCCCGAACCGCGACGACGTCAACTTCATGCGCCACACCATGGCGTACCGCGAGGTGGCCGCCGACGGCGCCGAGTCGATCCGGCTCGACTACAAGCCGGTCGTGACGACCCGCTACCAGCCGATGGAGCGTAAGTACTGATGGCTACCCCGACCCTGGACAAGACCGACGGGACCGCGAAGCCCGAGGCCGGCTTCGCCGACTCCCCGTTCATCACCGCCACGTTCCGGATCCGCCGCTTCAACCCCGAGGTCTCCGACGAGGTCCAGTGGCAGGACTTCCAGATCGAGATCGACCCGAAGGAGCGTGTCCTCGACGCCCTTCACAAGATCAAGTGGGAGCTCGACGGAACCCTGACGTTCCGCCGTTCCTGCGCGCACGGCATCTGTGGCTCCGACGCGATGCGGATCAACGGCAAGAACAGGCTCGCCTGCAAGACGCTGATCAAGGACATCAACCCGGACAAGCCGATCACGGTCGAGGCCATCAAGGGCCTCACGGTCCTCAAGGACCTCGTGGTCGACATGGACCCGTTCTTCCAGGCGTTCCGCGACGTCATGCCCTTCCTCGTCACCAAGGGGAACGAGCCGACCCGCGAGCGTCTGCAGTCCGCCGAGGACCGCGAGCGGTTCGACGACACCACCAAGTGCATCCTGTGCGCCGCGTGCACGTCCTCGTGCCCGGTGTTCTGGAACGACGGCCAGTACTTCGGCCCGGCGGCGATCGTCGCCGCGCACCGCTTCATCTTCGACTCGCGCGACGAGGCGGGGGAGCAGCGGCTGGAGATCCTCAACGACCGTGACGGCGTGTGGCGTTGCCGCACCACGTTCAACTGCACGGACGCCTGCCCCCGTGGCATCGAGGTCACCAAGGCGATCCAGGAGGTGAAGCGCGCGCTCATCACGCGTCGCTTCTGACCCGCTCGTAGCACCCGTTACGTCGACAGGCCCCGTCCCCGCAGCCTCACCGCTGCCGGGGGCGGGGTCCGTTGCTGCGCCGGGGGCCGCGCGGGCGGTACGGTTCAGCGGAGCTGAAGACCGAAAGAGAACGGGGATCGTCGTGAGCGAGCCGAATCCGTACGCGGACGACGCGTACAAGTGGGGACCGCCCCAGCAGCCGGGCCACCAGCCGACGGTGGCCGACGGCCAGGGGTACGGCCACCCGGCACCGGGCGCCCCGCCCGCGTACGGCTACCCGCAGCCGCTGCCGGAGTCCGCGACCCAGCCAGGCCCCGGTTACGGGTACCCCAACGCGGCGCAGCCGACGATGCCCGGCCAGTACCTCCCGGTGCCCCAGGGAGCGCCCGGCCAGGGCGGTGTCCCGATGCTGTCGATCGGCGACATCACCGTGATGAGCGACGCGATCGTCACCCCGTCCGGGGCGATGCCGCTCAAGGGGGCGGTCTGGACGGCCACGGACATGTCGCGCACGGAGGAGAAGATCCCGACGCACGCGGTCGTGCTGGCGATCGTCTTCGCCCTCTTCTGCCTGATCGGTCTGCTGTTCCTGCTGATGAAGGAGAAGCGGACCACCGGCTTCATCCAGGTGACGGTGACCAGTGGCGGCCGGCACCACTCGACGATGATCCCCGCCATGGGCCCGTACACCTTCCCCGCGGTCATGGGCCAGCTCAACCAGGCCCGCTCCATGAGCGCCTGAGTCACGGGGACCGCCCATGGCGCGCTTCGAGCACACGGTCGCCGTCGCCGCCCTGGACCGCGGCTGGTTCGAGGAGGCCGCCGGAACGCTGCTGGATCTCCTCGGCACCTCCCGGGAAGGTGAGGGCGGGGCCGTTCTGCTGGCCGACGGGCGGGCCGTGGACGGCCTCCTGCTGTTGAAGGGGCATCATCTGCGGCCGGGGGCCCGGTACGGGAGCGGGCCGGAGCCCGTCGGGGCGGACGCCGAAGCCCCGGAGGCCGACCCGGTGTCGGAGGCGACCGTCCTGCGCGCGTGGCGGCCCTCGCGTTCCATCGAGATCGAGCACGTCCTGGAGGAGGCCTCCTTCTCCGTCCGGACGCGGATACGGCTGCGCGAGCCGCTGACGCCCGGAGCCCTGGAGCTCTCCCTGTCCGGGCACAATCCCCAGGGCGGTTCGCTGTACCGCTTCTCCGCACGCGGCAAGGCCGATCCGGCCGCGTGGTGGGCGGCGGTGGACCGGCCCTCCTCCGCGCCCCCGGCCGCCCGGCACCCGGTGTCCGGCAGGGCGGTGCACCGGCTGGGCAAGGCCCGGCTGACCATCACCCCGCGCCCGGCCGAGGACGGTTCCTGGCAGGTGTCCGTGGTGCTGGTCGCCCGCGGGCGATGGCTGCTGCGGCCGGTCGCCGCGGTGGCGCTGTCCTTCGCCCGGGGCACGGTGACGCGAAGCTTCCGCGAGGCGGTGGACCGTGCGGCCGACGCGTGGAACACGGCGCTCGCGGAGCTGACGCCGCTGTACGGCGAGGCGTTGCGCACGGAGATCGCCGGGGCGCTGACGGAGCCGCCCGAGCCGGCCGAACCCCAGCCTCTCTGATCCCACCCGTTCCTCCCTGGCCTGCCCCTGAGACCTCTTCTTGAACATGTTCAAGAAGAGGTCTACAGTCATGCCCACAAGCACTTTTGAACGCGTTCAAAGGAGGGTGGGGCATGGACCTCACTGTTGTCGCGTACGTCATCTATCTGCTGATCACCGTGGCGCTCACCGTCTGGGTCGCGCGCACGCTCAGCCGCAACGGACGGATCTTCCTCGCCGACGTGCTGCACGGGAACGAGAAGCTCGCCGACGCCGTCAACCACCTGCTGGTGGTCGGCTTCTATCTGGTCAACCTCGGGTTCGTCACGCTCTACCTGAGATACGCAGGCGAGGTGGCCAACGCCCGTGAGCTGTTCGAGGCCCTCTCGGTGAAGGTGGGCGTGGTGCTGCTGGTGCTCGGCGTCATGCACCTGGCCAATGTGTGGGTGCTCAGCCGCATCCGCCGCCGCAGCGCCCTGGAGCGCGAGCAGACCCCGCCCGTACCGCCGGGGGCCTGGACGCCCCCGGCCGACCGGGGGCCGTGGGCCGCTCCCGCACCGGGGCGGTGAGCACGGTGACCGAGGCCGCGCCCGCGGCGCCGGCGGCACCCGCCTCGTACGCCCCCGCCCGGCCGGCGCCCGTACGCCGGCTCACCGTGCTCTACGACGCGCGCTGCCCGCTCTGCGTCCACCTGCGGCACTGGCTCCAGCGGCAGCGGCAGCTCGTCCCGCTGGACCTCGTACCGGCCGGATCGGCCGAGGCGCGGCGGCGGTTCCCGGAGCTGGACCACGCGGCGACACTGGCCGAGATCACCGTCGTCGGCGACCTGGGGCAGGTCTACCGGGAGGCCTCCGCCTGGATCGTCTGCCTGTGGGCGCTGGCCGAGTACCGCTCCCGGGCCCACTGGCTGACCACCCCGGCGGGGCGGCCCTTCGCCCGGGGCGCCGTCCTGGCCGCCGCCCGCTACCGCTCCCTGGCCCTCCCGCCCTGTGCCCCCGGGGTCCGTGAGTGCGCCGCCCCGCCCGGAGGACCGTGGGGGCCCCGATAACCTTGGGCCCGTGGTGAAGGAAGAGAAGAACGTGCAGGAGAAGAAACCGGCCAAGGCCGCGAAGAGCGAGCAGACCCGCACGCTGATTCTCGAAACGGCGCTCCGGCTCTTCGCGGAGCGCGGCTACGACCGGACGACCATGCGGGCCATCGCGCAGGAGGCGGGCGTCTCGGTCGGGAACGCCTATTACTACTTCTCCTCCAAGGAGCACCTGGTCCAGGGCTTCTACGACCGGATCGCCGGCGAACACGCGGCGGCGGTCCGGCCCGTGCTGGAGGGCGACCGGGATCTGACCGTACGCGTCAGGGGCGTACTGCTCGGCTGGCTGGACGTGGCGGAGCCGTACCACCGCTTCGCCGCCCAGTTCTTCAAGAACGCCGCCGATCCGGACAGCCCGCTCTCCCCGTTCTCCGAGGACTCGGCGGCCGCCCGCGACGCGGCGATCTCCATCCACGAGCGCTGCATCGCCGGGGCGGACGTCAAGAGCGACCCGGAACTGGCACCGCTGCTGCCGCAGCTGATGTGGCTGATGCAGATGGGGCTGGTGCTGTTCTGGGTGTACGACCGCAGCGAGGGCGCCGAGCGCAGCCGGCGGCTGGTCGAGCGCACCGCGCCGATCGCCGCCCGGGCCATCTCGCTCTCCCGGTTCCGCGTGCTGCGACCGCTCGTACGGCAGATCCACGGTCTGCTGGTGGAGTTCCTGCCGGGCACGGAGACGGCCGGGTCCCAGGGGCGAGACGCCCCCGGGGCCCGGCCGGCCGGCTGACCCGTGCGGATCAGATCCAGCTGAGTTCCCACAGGCGCCAGGTGCCGGTGCCGTCGGAGAGGTACTGGGAGCCGGCGACCTCGGAGTTGGCGACGACGTAGTCCTTCTTCTGCCACAGCGGCAGCAGGGGGACGTCCTCGCCGACCAGCGACTGCATCTCCTTGAAGTCGCCCGAGGTCCGGCTGCGGTCGCTGAACTGCTGCGTGGCGGCGATCAGCTGGTCCATCTTCTTGCTGGAGTAGCCGCTGTGCAGGACGTTCCCGGTGCCGACGAGCGGCTGGCTGAAGGTGTCGGGGTCCGGGAAGTCGGGGAACCAGCCGACGGTGTACATCTCGTACTTGCCGGCCGCGTACCCCTTCTGGTACTTCGTCCACTCCACGGCCTCGACCGTGACATCGAACAGCCCGTCCTTCTCCATCTGACGGCGCAGCTCGGCGGTCTCCTTGGTGTACATGTCGCCCTCGCGGTAGGCGAAGTGGACGGGGACCGGCGTCTCCACCCCGGCCTGCTCCAGCAGTCGCGCCGCGCGCTTGGGGTCCGAGGAGGGGTAGGCGTCGAAGAAGGGGGTGCTGTGGCCGATGTAGCCGGTGGGGATCAGCGAGTACAGCGGGTCGACCGTGCCCTGGTAGACCTTCCGGACCAGGGGGCCCCGGTCGAGGAGCGCGGCGACGGCCTGGCGGACCTTCTTGTCCGCGAACGGCGAGTCCTCGCGGACGTTGAAGATGATGTTGCGGATCTCGGCGCTGGCGGCCTCGGTGACCCGCACGTCCGGGTCGTTCACGTTGAGTTCGGCGAGCGTCTCGGACGGCAGCTGACGGTGGGCGATGTCCACATCGCCGCTGTCCCAGGACGTCTGCAGTTCCTCGGAGGTCTTGAAGTAGCGGATGTTCACCGCCTCGCCGGTCTTCTTGAGCGCGCCCTTGTACTTCAGGTTCGGCACCAGCTCGGCGCTCTTCCCCGACTCGTACGACTTCAGGACGTACGGTCCGGAACCGTCGACCTGGTTGCCCTTGCGCAGCTTGCCCTTCGGGTACGTGGTCGGGTCGACGATCGCGGCGGCGCCGGTGGCGATCTTCTGCGGGAAGGTCGCGTCCTTCCCGGACAGGTTGAACGTGATCGTGCGGCCCTCGGTCGTCACCGTGTCGAGCGTGGGGAAGAGACCCGCGGGGCCGACGTCCGACTTGATCGTGAAGATCCGGTCGAAGGAGTGCTTGACGTCCTCGGCGGTGATCTTGCGGCCGTTGGAGAAGGTCAGGTCGTCGCGGAGCCTGCACTGGTACGTCTGGAGCTTCTGCCCGACGAATCCGCAGCTCTCGGCGGCGTCCGGTTCCGGCGTGACCGCACCGGGCTTGAAGGTCATCAGCGACTGGTAGATGTTGCTGTAGATCGCCCAGGAACCCGCGTCGTACGCACCGGCCGGGTCGAGGGAGGTGACGACGTCCGACGTCCCGACGGTGATCGCGTCGGTCTTCGCCTCCCCCGACGGGAGCAGTTGCCAGGCACCGACGCCCGCTATCACCAATACCGCGAGAATCGCGAGAATCCGTACCCGGACCGACCGCATTGCCGTGCTCTCCCTTACCAGCCCCACCTCGGCGGTCGCGTTTGTGACGCGCACATCGCCGCATGTTCGCGCTTACCCAATCACACGATTTTCACATCTGGAAGAGTAAATGGGGCGCTCACAGCCTTTTATTGGACACGCACCCGAACCTCTGTCCGAAAAGGCTGTTTCGCGCCTCCCACCTGCGGATTTCCGTAGCTGACGGTGACTCTTCGGTGTGGATTTCACGACGAGGCATCCAGGTCTCCCGGGCCGTCGCACCCGCAACGGACCTACGCCTGACGGGAGGCCAGCTCCACGACGGTGATGTCGGAGGGGGCGCCCACCCGGACCGGCGGACCCCAGGCGCCCGCACCGCGCGAGACGAAGAGCTGGGTGTCGCCGTAGCGTTCGAGCCCGGCGACGGTGGGGTTGGCCAGTTCGGCGAGGAGGTTGCCGGGCCAGAGCTGTCCGCCGTGGGTGTGGCCGGAGAGCTGGAGGTCGACGCCGTGCTCGACGGCGTCGTGGATGACGACGGGCTGGTGGGCGAGGAGGACGGCGGCCCGGCCGCGGTCCCGGTCGCCCAGCGCGCGGCCGAAGTCGGGCCCCCGCCCCTCGGTCTCGCCCGCGATGTCGTTGACTCCGGCGAGGTCGAAGCCCTCGATCTCGACCCGGGCGTTCTCCAGCGGGATCAGGCCCAGTTCGCGGACGTGGTCGACCCACTGCTCGGCGCCGGAGAAGTACTCGTGGTTGCCGGTGACGAAGAAGCTGCCGTGCCGGGCGCGCAGGGCGGCCAGCGGTTCGGCGGCGGAGCCCAGGTCCGCGACGGACCCGTCGACGAGGTCGCCGACGACGGCGACCAGGTCGGGCGAGGTCGCGTTGATCGTGTCGACGATCCGGCGGGTGTGGGCACGGCCGAGGATCGGCCCGATGTGGATGTCGCTGACCACGGCGATCCGGAAGCCGTGGGCGGAGCGGGGCAGTTTGGCCAGCGGGACGGTGATCCGCCGGACGCTGGGCCCGCGCAGCACGCCGTACGTGCCGTACCCGACGGTGGCGAGTCCGGCGGCGGCCGCCGCGCCGCCGACCACCCGGGAGACGAAGAGCCGCCGGGAGGGGCCGGGAGCGGGGGCAAGGGCGGGGGTAGGGGCAGCGGAGGTGGGCGGGTCCTCCGCGGCGGGTTCCGCTTCCGGCTCCGCGACGGGCTCCGGGGCCGTACGTGCCACGGCTTCCGAGTCGGTGGGAGCACCGCCCGAACGGGACGGCACCAGTTCTTCGGCGCGCGGACGGGTCACGTCCGAAAGGCCGGCGGGGGTTCCGGAAGCCGTTCCGCTTTCCGCCGCACCCGTCCTCGCGTCGCGCCGGGCGAGGGCCCGCAGGAGGAGAGGTCGTACGACCTCGCCCACGAGCAGCGCCAGCGTCAGGTAGAGCAGGCAGGCGAGCCAGAGGAAGCCCGGCCAGGCCAGCACCTGCTGGAGCCAGAAGGGGGCTCCCACCCGGCCGGACGTCATGGCGCCGACGCTCAGCAGGGGCAGGACGAAGGCCGCGACGGTGCCCGCGCGGCGCAGCGGGGTGCCCGGTGCCGTCGTGTCACCGACGAAGCGGCGCCACAGATACCGGTGCACGGCGCCGAGCAGCGCCAGCACCACGAGCCCCACCAGAGCGAAGACCACTGCTGCCATCCGAGCTTCCCCATGTTCCCGTCGTCATGCGCGGTCGTCGCGCAAAGCCCTCACTCCGCGCAACCCGATCACGCCGACCGCCGTCCCCAGAAGAAAGGACGTGATGGCGAGCAGCAGGTGCACCCAGAAGTACCCGGTCGGTCCGCCCGCGTCGTCGAAGGCGAGCCCGCTGCCGTCCTGCCACAGGTTCTTGACGAAAGTGATCCAGATGAACCAGCTCCACACCCCGAACGCGAGCAGGAACCAGGACACGCGGCGGCTGAGCTTCATGGGTCCAGTATCGCCGCCGACTCCCGGCCCCCTCCCCCGGGGTGGCGTCCGAACGGGGCCGTCCCGGCGTTCCCTGCGGCGGGTCAGCCGGTCCGGGTCCGCATCCACACCTGCGCCCTGTACGTTTCCGACCGTGCCTGCTCTGAAAAAGATCGCCCTCACAGTCACCTCCGCCGCCTTGTTGTCCGGTTTCGTCCTGAGTCCCGCCGCGGCGGCCGACAAGGACAAGAGCGACGCCAAACAGCCCAAGCCGCCGAGCACGATGTCCAGCCTCGGCGGGGAGCGGCTCGGCAAGGCCGGCACCCAGGTCAATCTGGGCCCGGGGGCACCGGTGCTGCCCAAGAAGCTGACCGGCCGGTCCTGGATCGTCGCGGACGCGGAGAACGGCGACGTCCTGGCGGCGCACAACTCGCACTGGCGGCTGCCGCCCGCCTCCACGATGAAGATGCTCTTCGCGGACACCGTCCTGCCCGCGCTCCAGCCCACCTCCCTGACCCACAAGGTGACGGAGAGCGAGCTGTCCGGCGTCGGCGAGGGCAGCAGCCTGGTCGGGATCAAGGAGGACCACACCTACACGGTCCACGACCTGTGGCTCGGGGTGTTCCTGCGGTCGGGCAACGACGCGGTGCACGTCCTGTCGGAGATGTACGGCGGCGTCCCGCAGACGGTGTCGGCGATGCAGAAGCACGCCGAGGAGCTCCAGGCCCTGGACACCCGGGTGGTCTCGCCGGACGGGTACGACGCGCCGGGCCAGGTCTCCAGCGCCTACGACCTGACCCTGATCGCCCGCAGCGGACTCCAGAAGAAGGACTTCCGTGAGTACGCGGCGACCGCGTCGGCCGACTTCCCCGGCGAGGAGAAGAAGGGGAAGAAGCGCGACTCCTTCGAGATCCAGAACACCAACCGGCTGATCACCGGGGACATCGGCGTGGACCCGTACCAGGGCATCGCGGGCGTCAAGAACGGCTACACCACCCACGCGGGCAACACCTTCACCGGCGTCGCCGAGCGCGACGGCAAGGTCCTGCTGGTCACGGTCATGAACCCGTCGGCGGAAGAGAGCCACGCCGTCTACAAGGAGGCCGCCCACCTGCTCGACTGGGGCTTCGCCGCGAGCGGCAAGGTGACCCCGGTCGGCGAGCTGGTGCCGCCGAAGTCCGTGGACACCGGCACCGGCGCCACGACCGGTGGCAAGGGCGCGGCACCCGCCGCCGGAGCCGACCAGGGCTCGGGGGGGCAGGCGGAGGCGGCGCACGCGTCGGCGGCCTCGGACGGTTCCAGCGGGGTCGGGATCGCCCTGGCGATCATCGGCGGTCTGCTGGTGTTCCTGGCCGGCGGGGTGTTCCTCGTCAACCGCCGCTGGCCGCTGACCGGCCTGGCCCGCCGCACCCCGCACACGGCCGACCCGGCGGAACGGACCGATCAGGCCGAGCCGACCGCCTCTGCCGCCGCAGGCTCCCCGGCCGCCCCGGGCGCTCCGACCGAGAAGTCCTAGACGCGGGTGGAGCCGCCGGGCCCCGTGGCGGCTCCACCCGGTCCCGGCCCGCCCGCGGACGGACCGCCCGCGCCGGCTTCGACCGCGCCCGGTCCGTCCGCGCCGGGGGCCTGTTCGGTCTCCGCGCGGACCTCCTCGTCCTTGCTGCCGGTCGCCGTCCAGGCGGCGCAGAACAGCAGCAGCTTCGCGGTGAAGTTGATCCACAGGAGCAGCGCGATCGGCACGCCGAACGCGCCGTACATGCTCTTGCCCGCGACCTCCCGCATATAGCTGCCGAGCAGCAGCTTGAGCAGTTCGAAGCCGACCGCCCCGAGCAGGGCCGCGACCACCAGCCGCCGCCGGGGCGGCTCCACCCCGGGCAGCAGCGTCAGCAGGTAGAGCAGCAGCAGGAAGCCCGCGACGACCGCGACCGCCAGGGCGGCCACCCGCAGCAGGATGCCGCCGGCCCCGTCCTCGGGGATGCCGATCAGGTCGGCGGTCCAGCCGACCGCCGTCGAGCCGATGGTGGAGACCGCCAGGGTGGCGAGCGCCGCGCCGCCGAGGCCGACCAGCAGCACGGCGTCCTTCACCTTGGCGACGACGGGGTTGGCCTCCTGGACCTCGTCCAGCTCCCAGACCGCGCGCAGGCACTCCCGCATGGAGCCGACCCAGCCGACACCGGTGAACAGCAGCAGCGCGCCGGCCACGAGGCCGACCGTGCCCGCGTTGGCGATCAGCCCGTCGATGCCCAACTGGTCGGAGATGCCCGGCACCTGGTCGGCGAGCTTCTCCTTGACGGTGTCGACCTGCTGGTCGCTCAGCAGGGCGGCGGCGACGGCCGCGCCGACCGCGATCAGCGGGAAGAGTGCCAGGAAGCTGATGAAGGTGATCGCCGCCGCGAGCCTGGCCCAGTGGACCCGGTCCAGCCGCTCGTAGGAACGCCACGCGTGCGTCTCCATCAGCCGGGCGGCCAGGGGCCCGATCACCGGGAGTTTCTTCAGCCAGTCCATGACGTCACGCGTACCCTCCTGAGCCCGGAACATCGGCGGCCCGCCCCGGACTCTCCCGGACACGTCCGGCGGAACTCCGCCACGCTCCGTCGACACTCACTCCGTCACCCGTTCCGGTGAGCGAATTCACCAATGCCGCGAAGGGGATTTCCCGGACGATACGGTCACCCTCATGTCCGTCGACACGGTGTCCTTGACCGGCTGGGGCCGCACCGCCCCGACGACCGCCGTGCGGTTCCGCCCCCGCACCCACGAGGAGGCGGCCGCCGTCGTCCGGGGGCGCGGGCCCCGGGGCGTCATCGCGCGCGGGCTGGGGCGGTCGCCCGGGGACGCGGCGCAGAACGCGGGCGGCTCGGTGCTCGATCTGACGGGCCTGGCCCGGGTCGACGGTGTCGACGCCGCCGCCTGCGTGGTGCGCTGCGAGGCGGGGGTGAGCCTGGAGCGGCTGCTGCGGGTGCTGCTGCCGCTCGGCTGGCTCCCGCCGGTCGTGCCGGGGACCGGCAGGGTGACGGTCGGCGGGGCGATCGCCTCCGATCTGCCCGGCCTCGACCACCGCCGCTCGGGCTCGTTCGCGCGGCATGTGAGCGCCCTGGAGCTGCTCACCGCCGATGGCGAGGTGCGTACGGTGCTGCCGGGCACCGCCCTCTTCGACGCGACCGCCGGGGGGCTGGGGCTGACCGGGGTGATCCTGGGCGCCACCCTGCGCCTCCGGCGCGTGACGACCGGGCTGATGTCCGTCTCCACCGAGCGCGCCGGGGACCTGGACGATCTGCTGGACCGCTTCACCGCGGGCGGCGACCGGCTGCCGTACGCCTCCGCCTGGATCGACCTCATGGCCCGGGGCCGGGCGACCGGACGCGGGATCCTCACCAGGGGGGAGCACATGACCGCTGATATGCGCCCGGCGCACGCGGGGCGCACTTCGCTCGCCTCACGTTCCGCAGCCCGGGGACGGTTCCGGCTCCCCGGCTTCCCGCCGGTGCCGGGCGGGCTGCTGGGCCCGGCCTCGGCCGCCCTGTACAACGAGGTCCGCTACCGCGGCGCACGCCGCGTGCGGGCCGGCGAGCTCCGGCCGGTCCCCGCCTTCTTCCACGCCGCCGACGCCTTCCCGGACGCGAACCTGCTGTACGGACGGAGCGGCCTGGTGCGCTACCGGTTCGCCGTCGGGTACGGCCGGGAGGAGACACTGCACCGGGTCGTACGGCGGATCGCGGCGCGCCGGAGCCCCGCCGTGCGGGCCGTGCTCCAGCGGTTCGGGGCGGCGGACCCCGGCGGGCTGTCGTTCGCCGCGCCCGGCTGGTCCCTGGCCCTGGATCTGCCCGCGGCCCTGCCCGGCCTGGCCCGCTTCCTCGACGGCGTCGACGAGGAGGTGGCCGCCGCCGGGGGCCGGGTCTGCCTGGCCAAGGACTCCCGGATGCGGCCGGAGACGGCGGCCGCGATGTACCCGGGCCTCGCGGACTTCCGGGAGCTGCGGGCACGGCTGGACCCGACGGAGGCGTTCCGCTCCGACCTGTCGCGCCGGCTCGGGCTGTAGGGCCCCGGCGCTGCCTGTGTCTCTCCCCCACCCCCTCTGATCAGGAGCCTTCCGTGAAGGATGCCTTCGGCGCCCCGCAGTCCCTGCTCGTCCTCGGCGGCACCTCCGAGATCGCCCTGGCCACCGCGCGCCGGCTGATCGCCCTGCGCACCCGCCGGGTCTGGCTGGCCGGGCGCCCCTCCCCGGCCCTGGAGTCGGCCGCCGCCGAGCTGCGCGGCCGGGGGGCGGACGTGCGGACCGTCGACTTCGACGCACTGGACTCCGCCTCCCACGAGGTCGTCCTCGGCAAGGTCTTCGCGGAGGGCGACATCGACGTGGTGCTGATGGCGTTCGGGGTCCTGGGCGACCAGGCGCGGGACGAGGAGGAGCCGATGGCCGCGGTCCGGGTGGCCCAGACCAACTACACGGGGGCGGTCTCCGCCGGGCTGGTGTGCGCCGGCGCATTGCAGGCGCAGGGGCACGGTTCGCTGGTGGTCCTGTCGTCGGTGGCCGGGGAGCGTGCGCGGCGCGCGGACTTCATCTACGGCTCCAGCAAGGCGGGGCTCGACGTGTTCGCGCAGGGGCTCGGCGACGCGCTCCAGGGAACCGGGGTGCAGGTGATGGTCGTCCGCCCCGGCTTCGTCCGGACCCGGGCCACGGCGGGGCGGCCGGAGCAGCCGTTCGCGACCGGCCCGGAGGAGGTCGCCGAGGCGATCGTCACGGGGCTGCGGCGGCGCTCGGAGAGCGTGTGGGTGCCCGGTTCGCTCCGCGTGGTGATGGCCGCGCTGCGGCACGTCCCACGCCCGCTGTTCCGTCGGCTGCCGGTCTAGGTCCTGCCGGTCTAGGTCCTGCCGGTCTAGGTCCTGCCGTCGGGCTGCCCGTCTAGATCCTGCCATCGGCTGCCGGTCTAGGTCCTGCTGTCGGGCTGCCGCCTGCCCGGCAGGGCCGCCCCCCGGGCGGCCACGGCGGTTGGACGACAGCCCCGGGACTCGCCGGTCGGGGCGCTCAGGACCGCAGCGACGGGGCCGACGGCGCGTCGATGGTGTAGCCGCCCTGGGCCGGGACGGCGGGCGTGCCGCCGCCCGCTCCGAACGGGAAGTCCCGGAGCTTGCGCCAGACGGCGTCCGGGCCCTGCTCGTACAGCGCGAAGGATCCGCAGGTCCAGGCGGCCTCGTACTCCGCGAGCTCCTCGTAGGCCCGGTCCATGGCCTCCTCGGCGATGCCGTGGGCCACGGTGACGTGCGGGTGGTAGGGGAACTGGAGCTCGCGCACCAGCGGGCCCGAGGCGTCCCGGACCCGCTTCTGGAGCCAGGCGCAGGCCGAGGCGCCCTCGACGACCTGGACGAAGACGACCGGCGACAGCGGGCGGAAGGTGCCGGTGCCGGACAGCCGCATCGGGAACGGCCGGCCGGCGGTGGCGATCCGGTCGAGGTGCTCCTCGATCGCCGGGAGGTCGGCCGACTGCGCCTCGGTCGGCGGCATGAGGGTGACGTGGGTGGGAATGCCGAAGGCGGCAGGGTCCCCGAAGCTCGCGCGGCGGTCCTGGAGCAGGCTGCCGTAGGGCTCCGGGACCGCGATCGAAACGCCGAGCGTTACGGTCCCCACGTCGTTCTCCTCCACCGTCGATGGTCGATTTTCGGTCATGCCGCGTGGGCCGGGTTTCCGGCCCACGCGTTCCGTCGCCGCAAGTGTGACCCCTGCGGCCATGATCTCGCCAGGGCCCTTGGACTCAGTGCTTCGCGGGCAGGAAGCCCATCCGGTCGTACGTCTGTGCCAGGGTCTCCGCGGCGACGGCCCTGGCCTTCTCCGCTCCCTTGGCCAGGATGGCATCCAGCGTCTCCGGGTCGTCCAGATACTGCTGGGTGCGGGTCCGGAAGGGAGTGACGAATTCCACCATGGCCTCGGCCAGATCGGTCTTCAGCGCACCGTAGCCCTTGCCCGCGTAACTCCGCTCCAGATCCTCGACGGGGCTGCCGGAGAGGGTGGAGAGGATCGTGAGCAGGTTGCTGACGCCCGGCTTCTTCTCGGCGTCGAAGCGGATCACCGTGTCGGTGTCGGTGACCGCGCTCTTCACCTTCTTCGCGGTGGCCTTCGGGTCGTCGAGCAGGTTGATGAGGCCCTTCGGCGTGGAGGCCGACTTGCTCATCTTGACCGCCGGGTCCTGGAGGTCGAAGATCTTCGCCGTCTCCTTGAGGATGTACGGCGCGGGGACCGTGAACGTCTGTCCGTACCGGCCGTTGAACCGCTCGGCGAGGTCACGGGTCAGCTCGATGTGCTGGCGCTGGTCCTCGCCCACCGGAACCTGGTTCGCCTGGTAGAGCAGGATGTCCGCGACCTGGAGCACCGGGTAGGTGAAGAGGCCGACGGTGGCCCGGTCGGCGCCCTGCTTGGCGGACTTGTCCTTGAACTGCGTCATCCGGGAGGCCTCGCCGAAACCGGTGAGGCAGTTCATCACCCAGCCGAGCTGGGCGTGCTCGGGCACATGGCTCTGGACGAAGAGCGTGCAGCGCTCGGGGTCCACACCGGCCGCCAGCAGCTGCGCCACGGCGAGCCGGGTGTTGGCCCGCAGCGCGGCGGGGTCCTGCGGGATCGTGATCGCGTGCAGGTCCACGACCATGTAGAACGCGTCGTGGCTCTCCTGCAGCGCCACCCACTGGCGCACCGCGCCCAGGTAGTTGCCGAGGTGGAACGAGCCCGCGGTGGGCTGGATCCCGGAGAGCACGCGCGGACGGGCGGCCGCACCGGTGCGGCCCGTCTGCGGCTGGTCGGTGGGGAGGTCAGAGGCCATGGCCCCATTGTCTCAGGTACGGGGACGATCTCCGGCAGCCGGTGCGGGGCGGAGAGGGTGCGTACCGGCAGGAGCTCGGAGCACGGGAGCGCACGCCTGAGATCAACCGCACATTTCGACTGCCCGGCGTGCGACGGCGGGCGCGCCGGACGACGGAGGTTTCCCGGCGCGGGTTCCGACCGACGATACAAAGTGGGCACCACCCCGCCCACGCCGCACGACGAACGGAGATCCCGTGTCGATCACGGAAACTGCCATTGCCTCCGCCGAGGCGCACAGCGCGCACAACTACCACCCGTTGCCGGTCGTCGTGGCCTCGGCGGAGGGCGCCTGGATGACGGATGTCGAGGGCCGCCGGTACCTCGATCTGCTCGCCGGATACTCGGCACTCAATTTCGGCCATGGCAACCGTCGGCTCATCGACGCGGCCAAGGCCCAGCTGGATCGGGTGACGCTGACGTCCCGGGCCTTCCACCACGACCGGTTCGCCGACTTCTGTACGGAGTTGGCGGCGTTGTGCGGCATGGAGACGGTGCTGCCGATGAACACCGGCGCGGAGGCCGTGGAGACCGCGGTGAAGACCGCCCGCAAGTGGGGCTACCGGGTCAAGGGCGTGCCGGACGGCATGGCGAAGATCATCGTGGCCTCGGACAACTTCCACGGCCGCACGACCACGATCGTCAGCTTCTCCACCGACCAGGAGGCGCGGGCCGACTTCGGCCCGTACACCCCCGGCTTCGAGATCGTCCCGTACGGGGACCTCACCGCGATGCGGGAAGCGATGACCGAGAACACCGTGGCGGTGCTGATCGAGCCGATCCAGGGCGAGGCCGGGGTGCTGGTGCCGCCGGCCGGCTATCTCCCCGGCGTACGGGAGCTGACCCGTGAGCGGAACGTGCTGTTCATCGCGGACGAGATCCAGTCGGGGCTGGGGCGTACCGGGAAGACGTTCGCGCTGGAGCACGAGGACGTGGTGCCGGATGTGTACCTGCTGGGGAAGGCGCTCGGCGGCGGGGTGGTCCCGGTGTCGGCGGTCGTCTCCTCGGCGGACGTCCTCGGCGTGTTCCGGCCCGGCGAGCACGGCTCCACGTTCGGCGGGAACCCGCTGGCCTGCGCGGTCGCGCTGGAGGTGATCGCGATGCTGCGGACCGGCGAGTACCAGCAGCGGGCGGCCGAGCTGGGCGACCACCTGCACCGGGAGCTGGGCCTGTTGACGGGCGGTGGCGCGGTGGAGGCGGTGCGCGGCCGGGGGCTCTGGGCGGGCGTCGACATCGCTCCGGCGCTGGGCACCGGCCGGGAGATCTCCGAGAGGCTGATGGGGCAGGGGGTACTGGTGAAGGACACCCACGGCTCCACGATCCGGATCGCCCCGCCGCTGGTGATCAGCAAGGAGGACCTGGACTGGGGCCTGGACCGGTTGCGGACGGCACTGAGCGCCTGAGAGGGCGGTGGGCCGGGCAGCGGGCCCGCACGGCCCCTGCCCGGCCCCCGGCTCTCAGAGGATGACGTGGGGCAGGAAGCGGGCGTACTCGTCCGTGACCGGCCCCGCCGACTCCCGGATGCCGAGCCCCGCCGCCTCGTCCTCGACGACCCACGCGCCGAGCACCACCCGGTTGCCGTCGAAGTCGGGCAGCGGGGCTGCCTCCTGGTAGCAGCACGGCTCGTCGCGCGCCACGGGCGGCGAGCCGGGGCCGTGCAGCTCGACGCCGGCGCCCTCGCGGCCGAGCAACGGCTTGGACACGTATCCGGCCCCGCCGGGCCCGGCCAGCTCGCGCGGGCCGTCGAGGTAGGCGGGCAGCAGATTGGGGTGGCCGGGGTACAGCTCCCAGAGGACCGCGAGCAGCGCCTTGTTGGAGAGGAGCATCTTCCAGGCGGGCTCGATCCAGCACGTGGTGCCGGAGCCGCCGCCGTTGTCGAGGGTGTCCAGCACCTGCGGGCCGAAGCGGTCGGTGGCCAGCCACTCCCAGGGGTAGAGCTTGAAGCAGCTGCGGATGAACCGAAGCCGGTCGTCGACGAACCGGCCCGACAGCCGGTCCCAGCCGATCTCCTCGACGGACAGCGCCTCGGTGGCGAGCCCGGCCTGCTGGGCGGTCTCGCGCAGATACGCGACCGTCATCAGGTCCTCTCCCAGCTCGTCGCCGTCGGAGTGGACGAAGTGCAGCGGCCCGGGCGGCAGCAGGGGCGCCTGCCGTTTCCAGGCGTCGACCAGCCGCTCGTGCAGGGAGTTCCACTGGTCGGCCCCGGGGAACCGGTCCTCCATCCAGAACCACTGCGCGCTCGCGGCCTCCACCAGCGAGGTCGGGGTGTCGGCGTTGTACTCCAGCATCTTCGCCGGGCCGTCCCCGTCGTAGCGCAGGTCGAACCGCCCGTACACGGAAGGCAGTTCGGCGCGGCGACGCCACGACTCGGCGACCAGCGCGGCGAGGCGGGGGTCGGTGATGCCGAGATCGGCGAAGCGGTCCCCTTCGACGATGTGCGCGGCGGCGGCCAGGCACATCGTGTGCAGTTCCTCGACGGTCTCCTCCAGCGCCTCGACCTCGGGCAGCGAGAAGACGTAGTAGGCGCTCTCGTCCCAGTACGGGCGCAGCGAGTCGTCCGGGTAGCGGGTGAGCGGGTAGACGACGCCCTGCGCCTCGACGGTCTCCTGCCAGCCGGGGCGCGGCTCGATCGTGCGGCGTTCCACGGCGGTCAGCCGCCGCCGGAGCCGGAGCAGCCGAAGCCGCCGCGGTCGACCGCCGACTTGTCGAAGCTGCCGCCCTTCACCGTGCCGCTGTCGCTCTTGCCGCCGTAGTAGTACGAACCGTTGCCGCCGCCGCGGCACTCGGAACTCGGCAGGGTCTTCTGCGTCGTGCGGTCGGCGCAGCGCTTGTCCGGCTCCGAGCCGCAGGACGTGATCGTCAGGGCGAGCAGCCCCATACCGCCGAGCACGACCGTGCTCGACCTCAGCCTTCGTGTGGACATGTTCGGTTCTCCCCCGTGGTACGCGATCGAATCCGGCGTCCCTTTTCCGCCACCGGACCTCTTGTCAGATTAGTGGGAGGGGGGCGCTGTTCGGAACCTGGCCCTCACGGGAGCACCCGGCACAGGGCGTCGAGCGCGCCCGCCCAGGCGCTCTCCGACGGCGAGCCGTAGCCGATCACCAGGGCATCGCGGGCGGCCGGGGCGTCCGGGTGGCGGTAGCGCGCGAGGCCGTCCAGTGCGAGGCCCTGGAACGCCGCCGCCTGGATCACCGAACGCTCGGCGCCCGGCGGGAGTTCGAGGACCGCGTGCAGCCCGGCCGCGATCCCGCTGACCTCGATGCCCGGCGCGTGCTCGGCGAGCGCCGCGACGAGCTGGTCGCGGCGGCGGCGGTAGCGCAGCCGCATGGAACGCACATGCCGGTCGTACGCCCCCGAGGCGATGAACTCCGCGAGCGTCAGCTGGTCGGGCGAGCCGGACACCCAGCCGGACACGCCCTTCTCCGCCGCCACCGCCCCCACCAGGTGCCGGGGCAGCACCATCCAGCCGAGGCGCAGCCCCGGGGCCAGCGACTTGCTGGCGGTGCCGAGATGGACGACCCGCTCCGGGTCGAGGCCCTGGAGCGCCCCCACCGGCTGCCGGTCGTACCGGAACTCCCCGTCGTAGTCGTCCTCCAGGATCAGCCCGCCGGTGGACCTGGCCCAGTCGACGGCGGCGGCGCGCCGGTCCGGGTGCAGCGGTACGCCGGTGGGGAACTGGTGCGCCGGGGTCAGCAGGACCGCGCCCGCGCCGCGCAGCGCGGCAGGCTCGCCGGTCCGGGACCCGTGCTCGTCCAGGGGCAGGCACGGGGTGCGCAGCCCGGCGTCGGTGAGGAGGTCTCTGTGGACGTCGAGGCCGTACGACTCGACGGCGACGTCCCGGACCCCGCGCCGGCGCAGCACCCGGCCCAGCAGGCTCAGCCCGTGCGCGAAGCCGGAACAGATCACGATGCGCTCCGGGTCGGCGTGCACCCCGCGCGCCCGCGCCAGGTACTCGGCCAGCACGGTGCGCAGTTCGACGCGGCCGTGCGGATCGCCGTAGCCGAAGGCCTCGTCGGGCGCAGCGGTGAGCGCCTTGCGGGCGGCCTTGAGCCAGGCGGTGCGCGGAAAGGCGGACAGGTCGGGCGAGCCGGGCTTCAGGTTGTACCCGGCCCCGGACCGCACCGGCCGGGAGGGGGCCGCGGCGGGGCCCGTCCGGCGCGGCGCCGACCGCTGGGCGACCCGGGTCCCCGAGCCCTGCCGGGCGGTGAGCCAGCCCTCGGCGACCAGTTCGGCGTAGGCGTCGGCGACCGTGTTGCGGGCGACGCCCAGGTCGGCGGCGAGGACCCGGGAGGACGGCAGCCGGGTGCCGGGGGTCAGGCGGCCGGAGCGCACCGCCTCCCGCAGCGCCTCCATCAGCCCGCTGCGGAGCCCCTGGCCGACCGGCTCCAGATGCAGGTCCGCGCCGAAAGTGGCCCAGGAATCCGTCATGCAAATGGACCATACCGGGGTGCCACCCGGGGTCGTAACGTCGTCCTCATGACCTCGACGCACGAGCACCACCACGCCCCGGCCGACCTCGCCCCCGAGCACCCGCCCCGGATCTCCGTCTCCCAGCTCCTTCCCGACGTGTACAAGGCGATGGTCCGACTCGACATCGCCGCCAGGAAGGGCCTGGACCCCGTCCTGGTCGAGCTGGTGAAGATCCGGGCCTCGCAGCTCAACCAGTGCGCGTTCTGCCTCGACATGCACAGCAAGGACGCGCTCGCGGCGGGCGAGTCCGTCGAGCGGATCGTCCAGCTCAGCGCCTGGAAGGAGTCGCAGCACTTCTACACCCCGAAGGAGCTGGCGGCGCTCGCCCTGACCGAGGCGGTCACCGTCCTGACCGACGGCTTCGTCCCGGACGAGGTGTACGCGGAGGCCGCCGAGCACTTCGAGGAGACCGAACTGGCCCAGCTGATCGCGGCCATCACCGTGATCAACGCCTGGAACCGCTTCGGCGTCACCGGCCGTCTGGCCCCCGGCCACTACACGCCCGGCGACTTCAAGAGCTGACCGCCCGCTCCGGGCGCGGGAACGCGGAAGCGCCCCCGGCGGCTGATGCCGCCGGGGGCGCTCGACGTGTCGCGGGAGCGGGTCTCAGATGAGGCCGAGCTCGCGGACCGCGTCGCGCTCCTCGGTGAGCTCCTTGACCGACGCGTCGATGCGCGTACGGGAGAACTCGTTGATGTCCAGGCCCTGGACGATCTCGTACTTTCCGTCCTTCGTGGTGACCGGGAAGGAGGAGATGATGCCCTCGGGGACGCCGTAGGAGCCGTCCGACGGGATGCCCATCGAGGTCCAGTCGCCGGCGGCGGTGCCGTTGACCCAGGTGTGCACGTGGTCGATGGCGGCGTTGGCGGCCGAGGCGGCCGAGGACGCGCCACGGGCCTCGATGATCGCGGCGCCGCGCTTGGCGACGGTCGGGATGAAGGTGTCGGCCAGCCACACCTCGTCGTTGACGGTCTCCGCGGCGTTCTTGCCGGCGATCTCCGCGTGGAAGATGTCCGGGTACTGGGTGGCCGAGTGGTTGCCCCAGATCGTCAGCTTCTTGATGTCGGAGACGGCGGCGCCGGTCTTGGCGGCCAGCTGCGAGATCGCGCGGTTGTGGTCCAGACGGGTCATCGCGGTGAAGCGCTCCGCCGGTACGTCCGGGGCGGCGGCCTGCGCGATGAGCGCGTTGGTGTTGGCCGGGTTGCCGACGACGAGGACCTTGATGTCGTCCGCGGCGTTGTCGTTGATGGCCTTGCCCTGCGGCTTGAAGATGCCGCCGTTGGCGGCGAGCAGGTCACCGCGCTCCATGCCCTTGGTGCGCGGGCGGGCGCCGACGAGCAGGGCGACGTTCGCACCCGCGAAGCCGACGTTGGGGTCGTCGGTGATCTCGATGCCGCGCAGCAGCGGGAAGGCGCAGTCGTCGAGCTCCATCGCGGTGCCCTCGGCGGCCTTGAGGCCCTGCGGGATCTCCAGGAGGCGCAGGTTGACCGGCACGTCCGGGCCGAGCAGGTGGCCGGAGGCGATGCGGAAGAGCAGCGCGTAGCCGATCTGGCCGGCTGCGCCGGTCACGGTGACATTCACGGGAGTGCGGGTCATGGCGGTCTCCGTTTAGACAGCTGGCGGTGGGGGTCCCGGCCCCTGGTGCCGGACCCTGGTGCTGGACACCCTCCCCGCCCCGACGAATCTTGACGTGAAGAGATATCCAGCGGTCAGGCTATCGGACCCGGCGCGGCCGGGCCGCCCGCCCCCCTGTGGCACCGCACACAACCGGTCACGCACCGCACCCACGGGCCACCGGCCCCTGGCTTCCGCCGCCCCGGGCCCGCCGTCACTCGCCCGGGTCGGTGCACCCCTTCGTGCCGGAGGTGAGCGTCGCGCAGGCCTTCGCGTCGGCCGCGTTCTTCACCGCGACCATCGGGGTGTACGCGTCGGTGTCCCCCATGACCTCGCTGTTCTGCGCTCCCTCGCCGGCGGTGATCCGCACGGTGTCGCCGATGGCCGCCTCGGTGAGCCGGGCCCAGGAGGCGGAGCAGACCTCGCTGTAGCGGACCTCGATCTTGCTGCCGCCGACCACGGCGCCGGCCACCGTACGGGCGAACTCGCCGCCGCAGCCCATCGCCTCGGGGTCCTTCCCGGCGCACTCCGCGCCGCTGCACTCGACGCCCACGGGCAGCTCCGGGGCGGCCTCGGTGGGAGCCACCGACGGCGTGGGGGTGGCCTTGGCCGCGTCGTCGCCCGGTGCGAGCAGCACCGCGCCGACCACGACGATCAGGGCGCCGACGGCCCCGACGGCGAGCATGGGGCCCTTCCCGCGGCCGCCGGGGGCCCTGCCCGGCCGGGTGCCGCGCGTGTCCCGGCCGGAGCCGGAGCCGCGGCCGGTGCTCTCCGCCGTGTTCGGCTCCGGCCGCTGCCCGCCCCGGTTCGGCCCGCCGTCGTACGGTCGGTCCTGGTGGTGGGCGGGGTGCGGTGCGGTGCCGCGCTGGATGGGGACGAGGAGCCGGCGCGTGTCGTCGTCGCCGGGCTCGTGGGCCCCGCCGCCGTACGGGTCCTTGCCGTAGGCGTCGCGGGGCGGCGCGTCCGTGCGGGCCGGGGCCGCGGCGGCGGGGATCCGTGCGCCGGCGCCGGACGCGCCGTGCCGGCCGCCGGCGGAGGGCCGGCCGGACCGGCCGCCCGCCGGAGCGTCGGGAGCCGTCGTGCCGAGCTCGCCGAGCGCGGCACGGGCCTGCGTGATCCGGATGGCCTCCATCGTCATGTCGTGGCGCATCTCGGCCCGGCTCCAGGCCCGCTCAGCCAGCTCCCACATGGTCGTGAGGTGGTGCTGCGGGGTGCCCGTCACCTCGGCGAGGGCCACGACGGCTCCGCGCGGGGCGAGCAGCCGCCCGTTGAGATACCGCTCCCAGGACGTCTTGCTGTAGCCCGTGCGGTCGGCCACGGCGTTGATGTTCAGCCCGCTGTGGTCGACGAGCCTGCGCAGCTGGCCGGCGAACTCCCTGATCTGCGGGTCGAGCTCTTCGGGCAGTGCCTTCCAACGAGGCATCGCGATTCCCCCTCTTGTCCCCCGGACGTCATTGCTGTGCCCCGCTACGGCCGGTCCCCCGGTCCGCGCATCCCCGGTCCGTCCGCCGCCGTCCGGTCCGGACCGAACCGTCAGCTGGACTACCCACGAGGATGCGCGGAGCCAGGGTGTCAGTTCCTGACGAGGAGGCGCACGGAAGCGTCCGGGACGGGGTGCGTGTGTTCTCACGCGCCCCGAAGTCCGCGTCGGCCACTGCTCCGCCTGCTCCGTGCCGCTCTGTGCGCCGTGCCAGTCTGCCATCGTTGCACGGCGATCACACCGTGCCGGAATGGTCACTTCCGTGCCACAGGCCACAGTGAGCGCTTGTTCCGGTCTTCCCTGGCCATGACGCTGGAGTCGGGACGGGGCAAGGCCGCCCATCTCGCCGCATACCAGGCTTTTTGCCCGGTTGTCCCGTTCTGTCGTGGTGTCCGTCCCCCCTCGGGGGTGGGGACGGGCACCACGGACCTGATCGGGACAGACGCCCGTCGGTGGAACCGGGACGGACGCCCGCTAGCGGATCGTGAAGCGGACCGCGTCCTCCAGGATCGGGACGTCGAGCCACGGCGCGGGCTGTGCGACCAGCGCGAGCAGCACGATCAGCGAGCCCATCAACCCGTACGTGACCAGATCGGTGAAGCGGGAACGTACCGCCAGCATCCCGACCGAGGGCACCACCCAGCGCAGCACGGCACCGGCGATCAGCGCGCCGCCGATCAGGATCGTGCCGATGCGGAACGCCTGGTCGAACGGGTCGAGCACCACGATCAGCAGCCCGAGGCCCGCCGCGCAGAGCACGGTGAGCAGCGGCCACTGCCGGGCCGGGGCGGGCGCGTCGCCGGACGCGGCCCTGCCGCCGCCCTCGGGCCGGGCCGTGTCCCGGGTGAACCGCGGGAACCGCCGCGACCGGCGAGGCCGCCCGTCGGCCCCCTCCGCGCCGCTGCCCGCGGCCTCGCCCCTGTCCGTGGACGTGGACGGGACCTCGCCCCCGTCCGTGGACGTGGACGGGGACGTGGACGGGGACGGGGTCTCGTCCGTGGACAGTGACGGGGCCGTGTCCGTGCCTTGGGCCGTCGCGTTTGTGACGTCCGCGATCGGGTCCGGGACCGGGGCCGGGTCAGGTCCGGTGGACCTGGTGGGCCCGCCCCGCTCTTCCCGCTCTTCCCGCTCGCCCGGTTCGCGCGGCTCGTCCGCAGCCCGGTCGGCCGGGGCGGGGTCGGCCGGACTCGTACCAGCACCCATGGGGTTCCCTCCGGATCCGGCCGTCAGCCCGCTGCCGCGGCGTCGGCGGCCTCGGCGGCGGCCCGCTCGGCGGCCTCGACCACGTTGACCAGCAGCTGCGCACGGGTCATCGGGCCGACGCCCCCGGGGTTCGGGGCGACCCAGGCGGCCACCTCACGGACCCCCGGGTGCACATCGCCGACGATCTTGCCGTCCGCGTCGCGGCTGACGCCGACGTCGAGCACGGCCGCGCCCGGCTTCACGTCCTCCGGCTTGATCAGGTGCTGCACCCCGGCGGCGGCGACGATGATGTCGGCCTGCCGCAGGTGGGAGGAGAGGTCCCGGGTGCCGGTGTGGCACTGGGTCACCGTGGCGTTCTCCGACTTGCGGGTCAGCAGCAGCGGGATCGACCGGCCGATGGTGACACCGCGTCCGACGACCACGACGTGCGCCCCGTCGATCTCCACGCCGTGCGCACGCAGCAGCTGGACGACGCCCTGCGGGGTGCAGGGCAGCGGGCCGGTCTCGTTGAGGACGAGACGGCCGAGACTCATCGGGTGCAGCCCGTCGGCGTCCTTCTCCGGGTCCATCAGCTCCAGGATCCGGTTGGTGTCGATGCCCTTGGGCAGCGGCAGCTGGACGATGTAACCGGTGCACTCGGGGTTGGCGTTGAGCTCCCGGACGACGTCCTCGATCTCCTCCTGCGTGGCGGTGTCGGGAAGTTCGCGCTGGATGGAGCCGATGCCGACCTGGGCGCAGTCACGGTGCTTGCCGTTGACGTACCACCGGCTGCCCGGGTCGTCCCCGACGAGCAGGGTTCCGAGGCCGGGAGTGATCCCCTGGGCCTTGAGGGCCGCCACACGGACGGTCAGATCGGTTTTGATCGCGGCAGCGGTGGCCTTGCCATCGAGAATCTGGGCAGTCATGCGCCCATCCTCGCGGATGACCCCGCCCGCATACCAATTGCCGGTGCCGCCCCCGTACCGGACATTGCACTTGCACAACGTCCGGTGCCCCGGACTGGACAAACGAGGGTCCCGCTCATAACGATGAAGGCCGCGGTTGTACGGGGGGCGGGCCGCTGATCGATGTCCTTCCTCCGTGTGGCCGTCTCGTCCCCACACGTCTGTTGAAGGAACACCCCTTATGAGCTTCGGCGACCCGAACAACCCGTACGGGCAGCAGCCCGGCCAGCCGCCCCAGGGCCCGCCGCAGGGTCAGCCCGGTTACGGCTACCCGCAGCAGGCTCCGCAGGGTGTCCCGCCGCAGGGCTACGGCTACCCGCAGCAGCAGCCGGGGTACCCCCAGCAGCCCGGTCAGCCCTACGGCGGCTACCCGCAGCAGCCGGGCCAGGGCGGCATGCCGGAGCTGGCCCACTGGGGTCTGCGCTTCGGCGGGCTGATCGTCGACGGGCTCGTCATGATGGTCCCGTACATCCTGGTCATCATCGGCGGTGGGGTCGGCGACTCGTTCGGCGCGATCCTCGGTGTCATCGGCTTCATCGGTCTCCTCGCCGTGGCCATCTGGCAGCTGTACCAGGAGGGCACCACCGGCCAGACGATCGGCAAGAAGGCCGTGGGCATCCGCCTGCTGCGCGAGGCCGACGGTCGTCCGCTGGGCTTCGGCATGGCCTTCGTGCGCCGCCTGGCCCACTTCCTGGACAGCGTCGCCTGCTACATCGGCTGGCTGTGGCCGCTGTGGGACGCGAAGAAGCAGACGTTCGCGGACAAGGTCTGCTCGTCGGTGGTCGTCAAGTCCAACTGATCCACCGCAGCACCCCGTACCTACGAAGGCCGCACCCGGTGAACGGGTGCGGCCTTCGTAGGTACGGGCCCGGGAGCCCGGTCAGTCGCCCCGGACGCCCGGGATCTCCGCCGGCTCCGGTGACGTGCGCTCCATCACCACGAAGCTGCCGCCCCGGTGCTTGAGCCGGTAGGACGCCTCGGGGTGCAGCTGCTGGGCGTACGCCACCGGGTCCTGGATCGGACGGGACCAGCCGAAGTCCAGGTTGATGGCGACGAAGTCGGGTGCGGTGCCCGGGGCGCCGCCGACCCAGTACACGGTGCGGTCGGAGGTGAGGTGGGCCATCAGCGTGATGTCCGTCTCGACCCGCGCCCCGGCCGGGATGGCGTCGAGCGCCGCCCGGGCCGCCCGGCTGCGGGCGTCGTCGGTGCGGTAGGTCTCCGGGCGCAGCAGGTCGCGCAGCGGAAGGTGCTGGGTCATCGCGACGGCGATCGCGGCGGCGACGGGCACGGCGACCTTCGCGTACGAGGCGAGCCAGGGCCGGCGCGAGTCGCGGCTGCGGCGGACGCCGTCGGCCAGCGCGAGGAAGAGCACCGGCATGAGGATCGCGCTGTAGTGCCAGACCATGCCCCAGTGGTTGCTGTCCTGCGAGAGCAGCCGCCAGCCGAGCGTGGGAACGATCAGCAGGGTCAGCGGTGAACGCAGCGCCATGAACGCGGTGATGCCGATCAGGAAGACCAGCATCTCGATCTTGACGGAGGAGTTGAGGACGCCGAGGACGGAGTCCAGCATCGAGACGTCCTGCTCACCGTTCTTGTCGATCTTCTGCCAGTAGTCGTAGGTGCCCGCGCTGCTGGCCGCCGGGATGAGGACCATGAGCGTGACGACGAAGGCGGCGACCCCGAAGGCGGCGAGCAGCGCGCCCTGGAGGCGGCGGCCGTACACGAAGAGCAGGAAGCCGACGACCGCCACGGTGGCGCCCAGGTCCTCCTTGACGAGGACCAGGGGGAGCGACCACAGGAGCGCGGTCGTGTACCGCTTCAGGAGCAGGGCCCGGCAGACGAGGGCCAGCAGCGGTACGGCGAACGCGATCTCGTGGAAGTCGGCCTTCACCGCTTCCTGGATGCCCCAGGAGAGCCCGTACGCGACGGTGACGCAGAGCCCCGAGCGCCCGCCGAGGAGCTGCTGGGTGGTGCGGCCGACGATGACCGCTCCCAGGGCGAACAGCGCTGCCTGCGCGAACAGCAGGGACTCGGCCGACGGCCAGAGCCAGTACAGCGGGGCCAGCAGCGCCACGATCGGGGAGAAGTGGTCGCCGAGGATCAGATAGCCGGGGCCCTTGATGTCGACGACCGGGGCGTCGAACCCGGCGTACGCCCGGACCTCCTGCTCGAAGATCCCCAGGTCCCAGGAGGGCGAGCCGAAGCGGTTGTACTGGAGGTACGCGTAGAGGAAGTAGAGCGCGCACAGGATCGCGCCGGCGACGAGGTACGGCCGCAGGGGTACGCGTTCGGCGGCGGCGCCCTCACGCGGCGCGTCGCCGACCGGACGGGCGTCCGGCCCCGGGCCCTGGGCGGGCAGGCGTCCCGGTCCGGACCGGTCCGTTCCACTCTTGTTCAGCTCAAGCACGGTGACTGCCCCCGCTAGGGATTTCCACGGCCGTTCATTAGAACAGAGCGGCGAGCCGATTCGGCACGACGGACACGGCCGAGGCCGCACCGTGTCGGGGTGCGGCCTCGGGTCGAATCGGGTCGGGCCGGGCCGGGTCGAGCCGGGTCGGTGAACCGGGTCGGTGAACCGGTGGAAGAGGTCCGGGTCAGTGGCCCCGGTCAGTCGTCCGGATCAGTGGCCCCGGTCAGTTGTCCCCGTCAGTTGTCCGGATCAGTGGTCCCGGCCAGTGGACCCGGTCAGTGGACCCGGTCAGTGGAAGAAGTGGCGCGTGCCCGTGAAGTACATGGTCACGCCGGCCTTCTTCGCCGCCTCGATCACCAGCTCGTCGCGGACGGACCCGCCGGGCTGGGCGACGGCCTTGACCCCGGCGGCCGTGAGGATCTCCAGACCGTCGGGGAACGGGAAGAACGCGTCGGACGCGGCGTACGAACCGGCTGCCCGCTCCGCGCCCGCCCGCTCGACGGCGAGCTTCGCGGAGTCGACCCGGTTGACCTGGCCCATGCCGACGCCGACCGAGGCGCCGCCCTTGGCGAGGAGAATGGCGTTGGACTTGACCGCGCGGCTGGCCTTCCAGGCGAAGGCCAGCTCCTTCAGCTCGGCCTCGGAGAGCGCGTCACCGGTGGCGAGCGTCCAGTTGGCCGGGTCGTCGCCGTCGGCCTGGAGGCGGTCGGCGACCTGGAGCAGCGCGCCGCCGTCGATCGGCTTCACCTCGAACGCGGCGGTCGGCTCATCGGGAGCGCGCAGCACGCGGATGTTCTTCTTGCGGGCCAGCACCTCGACGGCGCCGTCCTCGTAGGCCGGGGCGACGATGACCTCGGTGAAGATCTCCGCGACCTGCTCGGCCATCTCGACGGTCACCGGGCGGTTGACTGCGATGACGCCGCCGAACGCGGAGAGCGGGTCGCAGGCGTGCGCGTTGCGGTGCGCGGTGGCGACGTCGTCGGCGATGGCGATGCCGCACGGGTTGGCGTGCTTGATGATCGCGACGCACGGCTCGGCGTGGTCGTAGGCGGCGCGCCGGGCGGCGTCGGTGTCCGTGTAGTTGTTGTAGGACATCTCCTTGCCGTGCAGCTGCTCGGCCTCGGCGAGACCGCCGTCGCCGGAGGTGTAGAGCGCGGCGGGCTGGTGCGGGTTCTCGCCGTAGCGCAGGACGTTCTTGCGCGTGTAGGTGTCCCCGAGGAAGGCGGGGAGGCCCGAGTCGTCGGCGGCCGCGTAGCCGTCCGCGAACCAGGAGGCGACGGCCACATCGTAGGCGGCGGTGTGCTGGAAGGCCTCGCCGGCGAGGCGCGCGCGGGCGGTGAGGTCGAAGCCACCGGCCTTGACGGCGGCGAGGACGTCGGCGTACCGCTCGGGGCTGGTGACGACGGCGACCGAGGGGTGGTTCTTGGCGGCGGCGCGGACCATCGAGGGGCCGCCGATGTCGATCTGCTCGACGCACTCGTCGTCGGAGGCGCCCGAGGCGACGGTCTCCTTGAACGGGTAGAGGTTCACCACGACCAGGTCGAACGGCTCGACGCCGAGCTCGGCGAGCTGCTCGCGGTGGGAGTCGAGACGGAGGTCGGCGAGGATGCCGGCGTGGACGCGGGGGTGCAGCGTCTTGACGCGGCCGTCCAGGCACTCGGGGAACCCGGTGAGCTCCTCGACCTTGGTGACCGGCACTCCGGCGGCGGCGATCCTCCCGGCGGTTGAGCCGGTGGAGACGAGTTCGACGCCCGCCTCGTGCAGACCGCGGGCGAGGTCTTCGAGCCCCGTCTTGTCGTAGACACTGACCAGGGCGCGGCGGATGGGCTTATTCACCGACATGACCGAGATGAACCTTTCGTCCCTCAATGCGATAGCCGTCACGGGCGATCCGCCCCACGGCCTCGACGAGCAGCGAGCGCTCGACTTCCTTGATGCGTTCGTGAAGGGCGGCTTCGCCCTCCGGGGTGTCCTCCTCGGTCACCTCGACCACGCCCTGCGCGATGATCGGACCGGTGTCGACGCCGTCGTCGACGAAGTGGACGGTGCAGCCCGTGACCTTGACGCCGTACGCGAGTGCGTCACGCACTCCGTGGGCGCCGGGGAAACCGGGCAGCAGGGCGGGGTGGGTGTTGACGGTCCGGCCGCCGAACGCGGCGAGGAACGCCGGACCGACGATCTTCATGAAACCGGCGGAGACGACGAGGTCCGGGCGGTGCGCGGCGACCTGTGCGGCGAGCGCCTCGTCCCACTCGGCGCGGGTCGCGTGCTCCTTGAGCCTGCACACGAACGTGGGGATCCCGGCCCGCTCCGCGCGCTCCACGCCACCGGTCCCGTCGCGGTCCGCGCCGACGGCGACGATCTGTGCCCCGTACGCCGCCGGGTCGTCGCCGATGGCGTCGAGCAGCGCCTGGAGATTCGTACCGGATCCGGAGACCAGCACGACCAGCCGGGCAGGAGGGGCGGAGGGGGGCGGGGAGGCCACGTCGGGGCCCTTTCTCACGTGATGACCGCAGGGTGACGCAGGTGCGGCATGCTCTTTGTAGGGTCGTACGAAAGCATCGCTTCGCCCGATACGGGGAACCCTACGAACAGGCCGACCGTCAGCAACGATACCGGCACACCCGACGGCCCCCACGGGACGGGGGCGTGACCGGGAGGTAGCGTCAGGGGACAGCGAGCCGTCCACCGGGCGGTCGAACCGTCCTACGGACGGACATGACGAGATGGGGAAGACGTTCACCACATGCCGGACCGACGCCGTCGCACCGCCTTCCGCCTCCCCCTGCTCTCCCTGCCCGAGCGGTCCGCTCCCCTGATGCGGGAACGCCTGCCCTCTTCGCCGGACTCCTCGTCCCCGGGCCCCTCGTCCACGGGGCCCTCCTCGCCGGATTCCTCCTCGGGGTCCGCGTCGGCCTCCGGTTCCGCCGCGAAGCCCCAGGAGGACAAGGAGGACAACCCGTTCGCCGCGCCGCCCGTGGACCGTCCGGACCAGCCGTGGCAGCCGCGCCGCCCCGCCGGGTCCGACGGGCCGGAGGGGTCGAACGGTTCGGACGGGACCGGTGGGCCCGACGGGGACGGCTCCGCCGGGGACCGCCCGTCGTGGGGCAGCCAGTGGAGCAGCAAACAGCCCGGCCGGGGCAACGGCGGCTTCGGCGGCCGCCCCGGCGGGAACGGCTCCGACGGCCAGGGAGGCAAGGGCGGATCCGAACGCGGCGGTCCGGGCAGACTGCGCTGGGACCCCACGGACCCCGCACAGCGGCGCGCCCGCTACGCGGTGCTCGGCGGTATGTGGGCCTTCTTCTTCGCCCTCTTCGACCTCTCGGAGCTCGCCCTCCTCCTGGGCGCGCTCTCGACGTACTGGGCGATCAGCGCGCTCCGCACCCCGATGAAGAGCGCCTCCGCGACGGACCGCACCGGAGCGGCCGGGACCGCTCCGGGGACCGGGCCCGGGACGGGGGCCACGGCGGGCGACGTCTCCGGAGCCTCGCCCACCGTGCCCACGCCCGCCGCGCCGCCGAACGTCAGCAGCAGGCAACAGACCACGGCGGCGGTGAGCGGACTGGTGACCGCCCTGCTGGCGCTGCTCATCGTGGCGACCACGTTCACCGTGCAGCTCGTCTACCGCGACTACTACACCTGCGTGAACGACGCCCTGACCAAGACGGGCGCGCTGTCCTGCAACGACCAGTTGCCGAAGCCGCTGGAGCCGTTCTTCGGCGTCAAGGAGTAGGCCCCGGGCGGTCCGCTTCCGGCGCGGAACGGCCCGCGGCGATACCGGCGGCATCAGCAGAATCAGCGGGGCCGGCCTGACCAGCGGGGTCGGCGGGGAAGTCGGCCATCAGGCCGCCGGACCCCCGCTTCAGGGAGGCCCAACGGGCCTCCCTGAAGTCCTTCTCGTGCCAGTCCTTCTCGTGCCGGTCTCTCTCGTGCCGGTCCTTCTCGTGCCGGTCCTTCTCGTGCCAGTCCTTCTCGTGCCGGTCTCTCTCGTGCCGGTCTCTCTCGTGCCGGTCCTTCTCGTGCCACGGGTCGGTCGGCAGGAAGTCGTACGGCTCGAACCCCGCGTCACCTCTCCCCACCCCCGGCCCGGCCCCGCCGAGCAGAGCACCGGAGGCCGTTTCGGGGCCCGCCCCGGGGCGGGCCGGGACGGCGGACGCGGCGGAACGGTCCTGCGCAGCATCACCGGACGCGACCAGCGCCCTTGCCCGCCCGCGCCACGGCGCCCACCAGCGGCGCGGACGCCCGAGGGCAGCCTGCGCCTCCGCCCCCGCCTTCTCGTCGGGCGCCGCCGCTCTCGCCGGCGGTGTCGCCGGGGGCTCGGCCGCGTCCGGTACGTCCCTGCGCCAGGCCCAGCCCGGGGTGCGCAGGCGCCACAGGCGCAGCAACAGGACCGCGGGTACGCCGATGGCCGCGGTCCACGCCAGTGCCGCCGGACCGGCCAGCCACCACACCGGGCCGAACTCCCTCAGCGCCCCGGTGCCGAGCGGCCCGCCGGCCACTGCCATGAGCAACCCTGTCACGGCACCGCACGCCAGCGCGGCGAGCAGCGTCACCAGCACCGTCTCGCGCCGGCTCCACGCCTGGGCACGGGGCGCGTCGGCGGGCGCGGCCCTGCGGGCGGTGAACCAGGCGACCGCCAGCGCGGCCGCCACCGGCACCGCCAGGGCCGCCCCGCTCAGCAGGGAGCCCGGCCCCTGGTCCGGCACGGCCGCCACCAGGGGGAAGTGGGGCGCCGCCGGACTCCCGTCGAGGCCCAGCGGGGTGGCGGTGGCTCCCGTACCGAGCGAGAAGCCGGGCCCGAGCCCGTACGCAGCGCCCCACAGTGCGGCGTTCGGCACGAGCGAGACGGCCAGCAGGAGCACGGCGAACCGTCCCGGCCAGTCGCCCGCGAGCCCCAGCAACGCCTCCTGCGCCGCCCCCGCGTTCCGGCCGAGCGCCACAGCGACCAGCAGCGCACCACCCCCGAGCAGTACCGTCACGCCCACCGCCGCCGACCGGCACGCCGCCTCGGCCCGGTCCCGGAAGAGCGTCCGCGCGATCGCCTCCTGAAGCACCAGGGGAGACCAGGACGGCAGGGGCCCGAGTGGCCGCCCGGCCGCCGTCCACACACCGGCCGCCGCGGCACCGGCCACCACCAGCGCCACCGGGAACACCAGCGTGTCCGGGTCCGGGCGCAGCGAACCGCCCCGCGCACCGGCCGCCGCCCCCGCCACGACCAGCAGGTACCCCGCGGTCACGGCGCAGAACGCGCCCGCCTGCGAAGGCCTGGGCCGCCCCTCCTCCGGCTCCGCCGCATCACGCGCCGCGCGGTGCGCCAGCCAGACCGGGCCCACCACGAGCAGCAGCGGCACCATGGAGACGGGAGCGGGAACGCCGCCCAGGGTGTCGGGCCGCACGAGTCCCGCGCCGTGCGCGAGCAGCCAGACCCCGGCCGCCGCGCGCAGCGCACCGCCCGGCCCGGCGTCGGAGTACGGGGAGCTGATCCACAACACCATGACCAGTACCGTCAGCGACCCGAGGCCGAGCCCGGCGGCGACAGCTCCCCGCACCAGGGCGGAGGCCAGGGCCAGGGTGCGGTTCCGCTCGGCCGGCGCCTTCGGGCTGCGTTGCGTCATTTGGGTCACGCGGCCCATGCTGCCAACGACACGCGCTTATTTCGCGTAACGCGCGAACAGCCGTTGTGTCGCTCAATATACGTTTATGTACTTTTTCACTCCGTGCGGCGCTGCCGGGGGTTGTCCATGACCCGGAGCACGACCGACGAGGCCGCCGCACCGCAGCTGCCCTCCCCCAAGGAGCGCCGCAGACTGCGCGAGGCGAAATCGCTGAGCGAGGAGCAGGTAGCGGCGGCGGTCGGCGTCACGCGCGCCACCGTGCGCTCCTGGGAGACGGGGCGCACGAGCCCGCGCGGACGCAAGCGCGTGCTGTACGCGAAGCTCATCGCCCCCGAACCGGAGGCGCCCATCCTCGAAGCGGTGGCACCTGCCCCCGAACCGGTGGCACCCACGCCACCAGCGGCTGCGTCTGTGATTGCGGCAACTCAGGAGCCTACGGCCGAAGCTCCTCCCCCAGCCGCTCCGGAGGTACAGGTACAGGTGCCGGTGGTGACGGGCACGGGGGCGGAGAGGGGGAGAGCCGGAGAGAGGGAGGGGGCCACGGAGGTGGGCGGCGAGCGGCGCCTCTCCCCCGCCGAGGCGTTCGACGCGCTGTACGCCCGGGCCGCCCCCGGCCTCGTCCGGCAGGCCTATCTGCTGACCGGCCGCCGCGCCCTGGCCGCCGAGTCCGTCGAGCGTGCCTTCCAACTGGCCTGGCACCGCTGGCCGGAGGTGGCCGTCGACCGCGACCCGGCCGGCTGGGTGCGCGCGGCGGCGTACGAGTACGCGATGTCCCCCTGGCACCGGCTGCGCCGCGCGCACCGGCATCCCGACGCCCCGCCCACGGAACCGGAGAAGCAGGCGCTGTTCGACGCGCTGCTCGACCTGCCCCCGGCCTACCGGCGCACGCTCCTCCTGTACGACGGGGTGGGCCTCGACCTCCCGGAGACCGCGGCCGAGACGGAGGCCAGCACCCCGGCTGCGGCCGGCCGGCTGATGACCGCCCGCGCCGCCGTCGCCGAGCGGCTCCCCGAACTCGCGGCCACCGGGTCACCCGCCGAGCAGTCGGCCCTGCTGCACGACCGGCTCGGCGGGCTCGCGGGCGCCGAGCACGTCCCCGTACCGCGGCCGGCCCGTGCCGTGCGCACCGGCAGCGAGGACAGGGCCAGGCTGTGGACCCGGGCCGCCATCGCGGGAGTCGCGCTGCTCATCGCCGTGACCGGACTGACCCTGCACACCGCGCCCACCCACTACGAGCCGCCGATCGCGCCCGCCGAGCGGGTTGGGGGCGTACCGCCCCGCGGTGGTCCGCAGAAGCTCACCGCTCAGGACCTGAAGCTCCAGAAGTCGCTGCGAGAGCAGCTGTCCCACGGCCCGGAGCGGCTGATTCCGCAGCTCCGGTGAGCCGTCGCGCGGACTGAGCCGTCGCCAGGACGGCAGGCGCGCACGCGAACGGCAGGCGCCTACGCCAACGGCGCGGGCCCGCACCCCTGTATGACAGGGAGTGCGGGCCCGCGCCGTTCGCAGCGTGTCTCCGCCGCCTGACCGACTGCGTCAGGCGCCGAGGATCTCGCGCGCCAGCTTGGCGGTCTCGGTCGGCGTCTTGCCGACCTTGACGCCGGCGGCCTCGAGGGCCTCCTTCTTCGCCTGGGCGGTGCCCGAGGAGCCGGAGACGATGGCGCCGGCGTGGCCCATGGTCTTGCCCTCCGGAGCGGTGAAGCCCGCGACGTACCCGACGACCGGCTTGGTGACGTTCTTCGCGATGAAGTCGGCGGCACGCTCCTCGGCGTCGCCGCCGATCTCGCCGATCATCACGATGAGGTCGGTCTCCGGGTCCGCCTCGAACGCCGCGAGGGCGTCGATGTGCGTGGTGCCGATGACCGGGTCGCCCCCGATGCCGACGGCGGACGAGAAGCCGATGTCACGGAGCTCGTACATCATCTGGTAGGTCAGCGTGCCGGACTTCGACACGAGACCGATGCGGCCGGGCTTGGTGATGTCGCCCGGGATGATGCCGGCGTTGGACTGGCCGGGGGTGATGAGACCCGGGCAGTTCGGGCCGATGATCCGGGTCTTGTTGCCCTTCGCGCCGGCGTACGCCCAGAAGGCGGCCGAGTCGTGGACGGCGATGCCCTCGGTGATCACGACGGCGAGCGGGATCTCGGCGTCGATCGCCTCGATGACGGCGGCCTTGGAGAAGGCCGGCGGCACGAAGAGGACGGACACGTTCGCGCCGGTCTTCTCCATCGCCTCGGCGACGGAGCCGAAGACCGGTACCTCGGTGCCGTCGAAGTCGACGGAGGTGCCGGCCTTGCGCGGGTTCACGCCGCCGACGATGTTGGTGCCGTCGGCGAGCATGAGCTTGGTGTGCTTCATGCCCGTCGCGCCGGTCATCCCCTGGACGATGACCTTGCTGTCCTTGGTGAGGAAGATAGCCATGGTGGTCTGAGTCCCTCTTCCTTACTTCGCAGCCGCGGCGAGCTCGGCGGCCTTGTCGGCCGCACCGTCCATGGTGTCCACGCGCTGCACGAGCGGGTGGTTGGCGTCGGAAAGGATCTTGCGACCCAGCTCCGCGTTGTTGCCGTCGAGACGCACGACCAGCGGCTTCTCGACCTTCTCGCCCTTGGACTCGAGCAGCGCGAGCGCCTGCACGATGCCGTTGGCGACCTCGTCACAGGCGGTGATGCCACCGAAGACGTTGACGAAGACGGACTTGACGTCCGGGTCGCCGAGGATGATCTCCAGGCCGTTCGCCATGACCTCTGCGGAGGCGCCGCCACCGATGTCGAGGAAGTTGGCGGGCTTCACGTTGCCGTGGTTCTCACCGGCGTACGCGACGACGTCCAGGGTCGACATGACCAGACCGGCACCGTTACCGATGATGCCGACCTCGCCGTCGAGCTTGACGTAGTTGAGGTTCTTGGCCTTGGCGGCAGCCTCGAGCGGGTTGGCTGCGGCCTTGTCCTCGAGCGCCTCGTGACCCGGCTGACGGAAGTCGGCGTTCTCGTCGAGAGACACCTTGCCGTCCAGGGCCAGGATCCGGCCGTCCTTGGTCTTCACCAGCGGGTTGACCTCGACGAGGAGCGCGTCCTCGGCGACGAAGGTGTCCCACAGGGTCACCAGGGCCTCGGCGACACCCTCGGCCACGTCGGCCGGGAACTTCGCCTGGGCCACGATCTCGCGGGCCTTGACGATGTCGACCCCGTCGACGGCGTTGACGGGGACCTTCGCGAGGGCCTCGGGGGTCTTCTCCGCGACCTCCTCGATGTCCATGCCACCCTGCACCGAGGCCATGGCCAGGAAGGTGCGGTTGGTGCGGTCGAGGAGGTACGAGACGTAGTACTCCGCCTCGATCTCCGGGGACAGCTCGGCGATCATCACCTTGTGGACCGTGTGGCCCTTGATGTCCATGCCGAGAATGTCGGTCGCCCGGGCGACCGCCTCGTCGGGGTCGGCCGCCAGCTTGACGCCGCCGGCCTTGCCTCGGCCACCGACCTTCACCTGCGCCTTGACGACAGACTTGCCGCCCAGCTTCTCGGTCGCCTCGCGGGCTGCCTCAGGCGTGTCGATGACTTCACCGGCCAGCACCGGTACACCGTGCTTGGCGAAGAGGTCCCTCGCCTGGTACTCGAACAGGTCCACGCGCGTCCGTCCCTTTTAGTGGTCTCGCGGTTCGTTCTTCTGCGTGGGCGTGCCGCGATGGGCAACGTGACTGCGCGGTCACAAGGAAGGCGTACACGGTGTCCGAGTACGCGGCATGTCCATCCGGCAGGTTATCCCCGCGCTCCGTGTGACCCTAAATCGCAGATCACACCTGAGCGGTGATAACGGTCACAGGGGGTGGCCCTTCCGGCTCCCGGGCGGAGCCGGAAGGGAGCCGGAAGGGGTTGGTCGGAGCCGGAGTACCCGGCCCGGGTCCCCTGTGCCGGGTACTCCGATGTGGTGAGACGGCGCGGTCTCTCAGCCCGTGCCGTTCGCCCTTGTCGGACATCTCGGAGCCGACTTCTCCTAGCCGACTCTCCGGGGGGGGCCTTCCGAGAGCCGACTTCTCGGAGCGGGCTTCTCGGAGCGGGCTTTTCGGAAGGGCTCCTCGGAAGGCCTTCTCAGAGCGCGGGCAGCGCGTGCGTCGCGAAGGACGGGGCGGCGGAGGTGACGCCCCGGACGCCGGCGCCCACGTGCCCGACGGCGGGGCGGGCGTCCTCGCCGGCCCTGTCCGCCAGACCGCCCGCGAACGGCCGGACCTGCGCCCCGACGCTCTCGGCCAGCGGCTGCACCCAGGTGGTGACCCCCTGCGCGAACGGCGCGACCGCGTCACCGGTCAGCCCCTCGCCAAGCGGTGCCACCTCGGAGGCGACACCCCCGGCGAACGGCAGGGCCGCACCCGCGACGCCGGCCGCCAGCGGCTGGACCTCGGTCGTGACACCTCGCGCGAAGGGTGCGGCGGCGTCGCCGACGACGCCCTGGGCGAACGGCACGACCTCGCCGACGACTTCCCGGGCGAGCGTGCCGACGTCGCCGACCGCCTGCCCGGCGACCGGGACCGCGACGCCGACCGCACCCGCGGCGAGCGGCGGCAAAACCGAGTCGGACGTCTGCCCGACCACGGGCCCTGCCTCGGCCGGCGCCTCCTGGACGGCGGCCGGCGGCTGGTTCCGCGCGTAGCCGGGGATCTCCTCGATCGGCCCGAACAGGTAGTCGACCTCGTCCGCCGGCGCAGCGGGATGCCGCACGGCCCCGGGCGCCTGCTGTACGTCGCCGAGCCCCGGGACCTGCGGGGCCCCCTCGACCGTCTTGATCACTGTCCCGACCACCGGCCGGGCCGCCGGCTCGACTGCCGTACGGACGGCGGCGTCAGAAACTGCGCCCTGCGGCGCTGCGTGCGCCACGGAGGCGGTGAGCGGTCCCGGGTCCGCACGCTCCCGCGCTTCCCCGTGTCCACCCGCGAGGAGAACCAGAGCCAGCAGCCCGCCGAGGAACAGCCCCGCCCGTACCCGCGCGACGCCCCGCCGTACCCCGCGCCGGGCGCGGATCGACGGCCGCGCGAGCAGCGGCGGTTGCGGTCACCTCGGTGGTTCCTCTCTGATGCACGGGTGGCGGGATGCGCCCCTCCGCGCATGGCGGGTCGCTGCTTGCACGAGCCCGTGGGGGTCGCGCAAGTCCCCGGTTACTGTTCGGGCTCCTTGTCCGGTATGGGCAGTGGCCTCTTCTCGATCGCCGCCGCCATGACGTCCGGGAAGAGATCCGGCGTACAGGCGAACGCCGGTACGCCCAGGGCCCCGAGCGCCGCCGCGTGCGCGTGGTCGTAGGCGGGTGCGCCCTCGTCGGAGAGCGCGAGCAGCGTCACGAACTGCACGCCGGAAGCCTTCATCGCGATGACCCGCTTGAGCATCTCGTCGCGTATGCCGCCCTCGTAGAGGTCGCTGACGAGGACGACGACGGTGTCCGCGGGGCGGCTGATCTTCGACTGGCAGTAGGCGAGCGCCCGGTTGATGTCGGTGCCGCCGCCGAGTTGGGTACCGAAGAGGACGTCGACCGGGTCGTCGAGCTGGTCCGTGAGGTCGACGACCGCCGTGTCGAAGACGACGAGTCGGGTCGAGAGGGTGCGCATGGAGGCGAGCACCGCCCCGAAGACCGAGGCGTGGACGACCGACGCGGCCATCGAGCCCGACTGGTCGATGCACAGGACGATGTCCTTCTTGGCGGACCGGGAGGCGCGCCCGTGGCCGATGAGGCGCTCGGGAACGATCGTGCCCGTCGGCGGCACGCCGTCGGCCCCCGGAACGGGAAGGTAGTTCTTGAGGTTGGCCCGGATGGTGCGGTTCCAGTCGATGTCCCGGTGGCGGGGCCGGCTGACGCGCGCCGAGCGGTCCAGGGCGCCGGTCAGGGTGGCCCTGGTGCGGCTCTCCAGACGCCTCTCCAGGTCCTCGACGACCTTGCGGACGACAATGCGCGCGGTCTCCTTCGTCGTCTCGGGCATCGCTTTGTTGAGGGAGATCAGGGTGCCGACGAGGTGGACGTCCGCCTCGACCGCCTCCAGCATCTCCGGTTCGAGGAGCAGGTCCGCCAGGCCGAGCCGGTCGATCGCGTCGCGCTGCATGACCTGGACCACGGAGCTGGGGAAATAGGTCCGGATGTCGCCGAGCCAGCGGGCGACGGAGGGCGCCGACGCGCCGAGGCCCGCCGAACGGCCACCGGAGCCCCGGCCGCCCGGCTTCTTCCCCACGCCCCCGCCGTACAGCGCGTCCAACGCACCGTCCATCGCGGCGTCCTGGCCGGTGAGGGCGCGCGCGGTGCTGTCGGTACTGTCCGCGCCGAGCACCATCCGCCAGCGCCGCAGCCGTTCGGCGTCGGGCACGTGCGGGGCGGTGCCCCGCGCCGTCCCGGAGGCCTGGGCCGTCGTCCGTTCCATCGTCTCCCCCGTCGGGTCCGTCGTGCCGTGGCCCCTCGTGCCCGGGTCCGTCGCGCCGTGGTCGGTCGCGCCGTGGTCCGTCGTGCCCGGGTCCGTCGCGGTCGTCGTCATCCGGCTGCCTCCCCGAGGTCCGGTCGGCGGCCGATCAACAGGCGCAGCGCCGGCTCCACCGCGTCGGCCCTGACCCGGTCGAGACCGGGTCCGAAGCCCCCGGCAACCCGGGCGGCGTCGTCCCGGCGGGCGCCTTCGGGGACGGGCCCGCGCCGGACCAGCTCGCCCAGGGTGCGCCGTACGCCCGGGTCGTACGCGGAGAACGTGCGGCGCAGCAGCGGCAGCACATCGGTGAACATCTCGGCGGGGACACCGGTCAGCCAGGCGTCGACGAGGCCGAGCAGACGCTCGTCGTGGACCAGCAGCATGCCGCCGCCCGACGCTCCGCCGACGAACCCCTCGATCCAGGCGGCGGCGTCGGCGGGCGGCGTTCCGGGCGAGAGCGCCAGACCCATCAGCCGGGCCGCCTCGTCCTCGGCCAGCCGTCCCTCGTCCAGGAGCAGCCGGGTGGCCCGGCCCCGGATGATCCCGGCGACCGTGTCCCGCGCCGCCAGCTTGTGCAGGACGCCGTCCCAGCGCTCCCGCAGTCCTTCGGCGGGGGCCGTTCCGGCGAGCAGGAGCCCGATCGCACCGTGCACGGCCTCCACCTGACGGCGCAGCGCCTCGGCCCCGTCGGCGTCGAGGCCGGTGCAGGCGGGCGGCAGGCCGACGCAGATCCGCTCGGCGAGGCCGGCGGCGACCTCCGCGAGCGCCGCCGTGTCCGTGGAGCGCACGTCCCCGTACCGCAGGGAGCGGGCCAGGGCGGGCAGCGCGTCCGCGAGGTGGCCGACGTCCGCGTCGAGCGCGGCCCGGTCGGCGAGGGCCCTCATCACGGCGGGCAGCGCGTCGGGCAGTCCGGCCAGGAGGCAGCGCTCGGCGAGTGCGGTGACGTCTGCCAGCGCGGTCGCCGCCACGGCCCCCGACTCGGCCTTCGCGGTGGCGGCGGTGAGCACGGTGGTACCCCACACGCCCGCCTCCGCGACCCGGACGTGCAGTTCCGGTTCCCAGCTCAGCCGCCAGCTCTCCCGGAAGGTGCCGGTGCTGCCCCGGCCCTCGACCGGGTCGCCCCAGCCGACGTCGAGGAGGCACAGCCGGTGCAGCAGACGGCTGCGGGCGGCGTCGGTCTCCTTGCGCAGGTCGAGGTCCAGCTCGCGTTCCGACGCCTCCGGCTTGAGCCGGAGCGTGCGCTGGCTGCGGGTCAGGTCCCGTTGCAGCGGGACGGCAGGGGCGGCGTCCGGCACCTCACCGAGGGTCTCGCCGACGATCAGCCGGTCCCGGACGAGGGCCAGCGGGACGTCGGACCCCTCGCACATGACGGCCCGCACCGCGTCGGTCGTCTCGCCGAGGCCGGCCAGCGGGCGGCCCCGGAAGGCTGCGAGGGTCTCGGCGAGCCGGACGGCCTCGATGACATGGGCGGTGGAGACGAACCGGTCCTCCTCGCGCAGCAGTCCGGCGACCTTGGTCATCCATCGCTCGATCGGCCGGTCGGCGACGTCGAAGAGGTGCCCGTACCAGCCGGGCGAGTCGATCCCCGCCCCGTATCCGCTGTGCCGGGCGAGCCTGCGGTACGTCCAGGGCACCCAGGTGAGGTCGGCCTTGACCTTCGGGAGGCCCTTGAGCAGGGCGCGGTCGGCGGCGAGGGTGGTCCGCGCGGCGAGGGCGGGAACGTGCCAGGCGCCGCAGACGACGGCGACGTCGTCCCCGAACTCCTTGCGCGCGGTACGCAACTGGATCCGCATGTACGCCTCGCGCACCGCGTCCCGGGGCTGCCCGCCGTCGCCGTACGCCTCGCGGAGAGCGCTCATGGCCTCCGCCAGCGCGACGAACGGCGCGAGCGCGTCGCTCACGTCGTACCCGTCGCTTTCGCCCATCGTGGCTTCGGGCGGGCCGCCGGTGGGCGTCGCCCGGCTGGGCGTCGCTCCGGTGGGTGAGCGGTGCTCGACGACGTCCTCCCACCAGCGTTCGGGATCGTCGTATCCGGCGGTCTCGGCCAGCACCCGGATCGGATCGACGACCGGCGTGGCTTCGTCCCCGGCCCGTTCCTCCGCCGTCGACTCCTCGCGCCCGATGCCCGGCGCGGGTTCCTTGAGCGCGAGGGAGTGGGTGGCGGGGAGGTCGATGAAGCGGACCGGGACGCCGTGGTCGAGAGCCCAGCGGATGGCCACCCATTCGGGCGAGAACGCGGCCATCGGCCAGAAGGAGGCCCGCCCCGGCTCGTCCACCGCGTGCGCGAGCAGCGCGACGGGAGGACGCATCCGCGGGTCGGCGGCGAGGGGCAGCAGCGCGTCGCCCTCGGGCGGCCCCTCGATGAGGACGGCAGCCGGACGGGCCGCCGCGAGCGCGGCGAGGACCGCGCGGGCCGACCCGGGGCCGTGGTGCCGCACCCCCAGGAGCCAGGGCCCGGCGGCCACGCGGCACCCCGGCCCGCCCCTGCCGGTGGTGGCGGACACCCCGGTCGTCGGCGCCCCGGTCGTGGGGGGCACTCCGGTCGTGGTCGGCGCCCCGGTCGTCGCGGGGGCACCAGTCGTGGTCGGCGCCCCGGTCGTCGCCGCCGCCGTCCCGGCGGGGCTCGTCATGCGGATACCTCGCGGCAGGCGCGGTAGAAGTCCTTCCAGCCGTCCCGCTCGCGGACCACGGTCTCCAGATACTCCTGCCAGACCACCCGGTCCGCCGCCGGGTCCCGGACGACCGCGCCGAGGATGCCGGCCGCGACGTCGCCGGGGCGCAGGACGCCGTCGCCGAAGTGGGCGGCGAGTGCGAGACCGTTGGTGACGACCGAGATCGCCTCCGCCGTGGAGAGGGTGCCGGAAGGGGACTTGAGTTTGGTGCGCCCGTCAGTGGTCACCCCCTCGCGCAGTTCGCGGAAGACCGTCACCACGCGCCGGATCTCGGTCAGGCCCTCCGGCGCCGCGGGCAGGTCGAGCGAGCGGCCGATCTGGTCGACGCGCCGGGAGACGATGTCGACCTCGGCGTCCTGAGTCGCGGGCAGGGGCAGCACGACGGTGTTGAACCGGCGGCGCAGCGCGCTGGACAGCTCGTTGACGCCGCGGTCCCGGTCGTTGGCCGTGGCGATGAGATTGAACCCCCGGACGGCCTGGACCTCCTGCCCCAGCTCGGGGACGGGGAGCGTCTTCTCGGACAGGATCGTGATGAGCGAGTCCTGCACGTCGGCGGGGATGCGGGTCAGCTCCTCGACCCGGGCGGTCATGCCCTCGGACATCGCCCGCATCAGCGGACTGGGCACCAGGGCGTCGCGGCTGGGACCGTGGGCGAGCAGCTGGGCGTAGTTCCACCCGTAGCGGACGGCTTCCTCGGGTGTCCCCGCCGTACCTTGCACGAGCAGCGTCGAGTCACCGCTGACGGCGGCGGCGAGATGTTCGGACACCCAGGTCTTGGCCGTACCGGGGACGCCGAGCAGGAGCAGCGCCCGGTCGGTGGCGAGCGTGGTCACGGCCACCTCGACCAGGCGGCGCGGGCCCACGTACTTCGGCGTGATCACCGTGCCGTCCGGCAGGGTCCCGCCCTGCAGATAGGTGGCGACGGCCCAGGGCGACAGCCGCCAACGGGCGGGCCTCGGGCGGTCGTCGGCGGCTTCGAGCGCCTTCAGCTCGTCGGCGAACGCGTCCTCGGCGTGCGGGCGGAGCGCCTCGGCGCCCGCCTCCGGCTCGACGGCCGCGGTGGTTTCGGACACGGTCATGGATCCCCCTCCAGATCGTTCGACCTGATGTGGTTCCCACCGTGCACCATGCCACTGACAACGGGCCCTGACCGCAGGTCAGGACCCGTTGGGAGATGCGCGGGACCAGCTCGGCCGCCCCCGCCGGGCCGGCGCTCGGCCAGCCAGTCAGGCGCTCGGCCGGTCAGCCGGTCAGCCGGTCAGCCCACGATCGGGGACACGGCCACGCAGCCGCCCGCCGTGAGCATGCCCTCCCCCTTCGCCTCCTTGATGACCTTGCCCTTGTACGTGATGGTGCAGGTGACGTCGGCGCCGCCCGCGTCCAGGGCCATCGGCATGACGGCGGGCGGCATGATGCCGCGCAGCTCGACGGTCTTCTTCCACGGCAGGGTCGGCGAGGTGACCGTCTCCAGCTTGGGCTCCATGGCTTCCCCGCCGCCCCCGTGGTAGGTGATCTCGTCGACGCTCTTGCCGGTGACCTCGTACGTGACCTCGTACTTCTCGTCCACGGTCGTGTCGACCGCCTTGCCGACCGCCTCGTCCACCGACTCGGCCGAGCAGGCGCCGAGGCCGAGCACGAGACCGGCGATCGCGAGGGCGTGGGCCGCGGCGGCTACGGGGCGGGAGGTTCTGGCGGTACGTGCGGTGCGGACGGTGCCGATGGTGCGGTTCATCTTGGGATCCCCCCTGGATCGGACCGGGCACGGATCTTTTCCGTACGCGGAGATCGCAGAGAAGCGCAGGGGTCAGACAAAGTCAAATTTCGCTCGGAGCGGCTGCTTCGCAGGTCGGAGGGGTTTGTCAGTGGTGCCCCCTACCGTCGGAGGCATGCTGCTATCTCATGGCGGAGAACCCTCGCCCACCGGTGGACCGGCGGTGCGCTGGTCGGTGGAACAGGTGCTGGCACTGGCGCCTGACGAGACGTCACGCAAGGCGAGCACGCGGCTCGGCTCGGCCGGCCCGTGGACGGGCACGGGCCGCGACGCGGCGGGCGCGGTATGGGGCCTGTGCAAGGGGAGCGGGAGCACGCCGTACCGCACGGTGGTCGACACCACCGGCCCGGCCTACTCATGCAGTTGCCCGAGCCGGAAGTTCCCGTGCAAGCACGCCCTGGGGCTGTTGCTGCTCCAGGCGTCCGACGACGCCGCGTTCCGGCCTGGTGAGCCGGCGGACTGGGCCGCGGCGTGGGTCGAGGCCCGGCGTGGACGCGCGGCGGAGAAGGGCGGGCCGGCGGCGGACGGTGACACCGCACGCGGCCCCGCCGACCCCGCCGCCGCCAGGAAGCGGGCGGAGCGCCGTGCCGAGCGCGTGACGGCCGGGGCCCAGGAGCTGGAACAGCGCTTGGCCGACCTGCTCCGCGGCGGACTCGCCGCGACCGACCGCTCGGGGTACGGCCTGTGGGAGGAGACCGCGGCCCGCATGGTCGACGCCCAGGCCCCAGGGCTCGCGGCCCGGGTGAGAGAGCTGGGCGCGATCACCGGGTCCGGTCCGGGCTGGCCGGTCCGCCTGCTGGAGGAGTGCGCCCTGCTCCATCTGCTGGACAGGGCCTGGATCGGCCGGGAGCGGCTGCCCGACCCGCTGGCCGCGACCGTGCGGACGCGAGTGGGACTGCCCATGTCCGCCGAGGGCGCCCCGGTCCGTGACCACTGGCTGGTCCTCGCGCGGTACGACACCCCGGACGGCAAGATCGTCGCCCGGCGGATCTGGCTGTACGGGCGGGAGTCGGGCCGTACGGCTCTGCTGCTCTCGTTCGGCCCGGCGGGCCGGGCCCCGGATCAGGCGCTGCCGGTGGGCGCGACGATCGACGCCGAGCTGACGCCCTATCCGGGCGGCGGGCAGCTCCGTGCGGAGCTGGGCGAGCAGTTCGGGGCCGTGGCCCCGGCCGGGCCCCCGCCGGGGATCGCCGCGGCGGCCGCGCCGGCCGCCTACGGGAACGCCCTGCGGGAGGACCCCTGGCTGGACGCCTGGCCGGTCACCCTGCGCGACGTCGTACCCGTGCCGGCCAAGAACGGCTGGCAGGTGGCGGACGCGTACGCCGACTCCGCGCTGCCGATCGCCCCGGCGGCGCTGTCCCGGCCGGGGCTGTGGAAGCTCGTCGCCCTGTCCGGCGGTGGCCCGGTCACCGTGTTCGGCGAGATCGGCCACCGCGGCTTCGACCCGTTCGCGGCCTGGGACCCGAGCGAGGCGAAGGAGGGCGAGCGCACCACGGGCGGCTCGATCGTCCAACTGGTCTGACCCGCGCGAACGGCCGCCCCGGCCCGGCGCACCCAGACGACACCCCACCCACCCGGCACACCCCGACGACCTGACCCATCTGCCTCCGACCCGACGACTTCGCCCCTCCCGGACAGCGCACCCCGACGACCCGCCCCACCTGCCCACCGCACCCGATCACCCGGGCCCACCCGCCCACCGCCCGCGAACTCCGTCCCGTCGTCCCGGCTCGCCGCCCTTCCCACGCCGCCTGTCCGCCGTCCCAGTCCGACATCCGCACATTTCTGCCGCTGGAGGGGAAGATGCCTCGCTCGACCAGCCCGTCCACCACCGCCGCCCCCGCCCCTGCCCCTGCCACCAATGCCGCCGGTACCGCCGCCGCTCGCGCCTCCGTCGACTCCCTCCCGTGGGAGGAGCTCGTCACCTCGGCGCTCCTGGGCACCGACCGCCGCCCCCCGACGCCACACGGCGGCCCCGTACCGGCCGACGCGCCCGCGGCCCTGCTGGACGCCGCCGCGCTGCAGACCGTGCGACAGCGGGCCGGGCTGCTGCCGGCCGTGGCGGAGAACCGGCCCGAGCTCGCCGCACCGGATCCCCGCCCGGCGCTCCCCGAGGCCGCCCGGCACCGGCTCGCCCACCTGCTGACCGACCGAGCCGCGCCTTCGGGCAGCGGGCGCCGCGGGGCCGCCCCCGATCTCACCGAGCTGATACCGCAGTGGCTGGCCACCGCCAACCGGAAGGGTTTCCGCGCCCCGGCCGCCCTGTTGCCGCCGCTGCTGGACGCCGCCCGCGCCCGTACGGACCTGCGCCCGCAGGCGCTCGCGTTCGCCGGGCCGCGCGGTCTGTGGCTGGCCGGGCTGAATCCCGACTGGAAGTTCGCCCTGCGGGGCGCGGCGAGCGGCGTGCTCCACTCCGACATCACGGACCCGGAAGCGGTGGACCGGCTGTGGGAGGAGGGGCTGTTCGCGGAGCGGGTCGCGCTGCTCGACGCCGTACGGGCGCAGGATCCTCCCGCCGCGCTCGCCCTGCTCGCCACCACCTGGCCGACCGAACGGGCCGAGGACCGGCTGATGTTCCTGGACTCCTTGCGGTCCGGCCTCGGGGACGACGACGAGCCGTTCCTGGAGCAGGCCCTCTCCGACCGCAGCCGCAATGTCCGCGCCACCGCCGCCGAACTGCTGTCCGCCCTGCCCGAGTCGGCGCTCGCCGGACGGATGGCGGCCCGCGCGATGTCCTGCGTCAACCCGGACCGTACCGGGGACACCGCCTCCATAGCCGTGGAGGCGCCGCACGAGTGCGACGCGGCGATGCAGCGCGACGGCGTCGCCGCGGTCCCGCCGACCGGCCGGGGCGAACGGTCCTGGTGGCTCGGCCAGTTGGTGGAGGCCACCCCGCTGGGCATCTGGGAGGAGCGGTTCGGCGGACGTCCCGCCGAGGAGGTCGTGGCCCTGCCCGTCGCCGACGACTGGGCCGACGAGCTGCACGCCGCCTGGTGCCGGGCGGCCGTGCGGCAGCGGAATCCGCAGTGGGCCCGGGCCCTGCTCGGGAGCCCCTCGGCACCCCCGGCCGGCGGCCCCGGGGCGGCCTCGATCGCCGAGCGCTCGAAGCTCCTCGCGGTCCTGGAGCAGTCCGAACGCGCCTTCTGGGTGGCCGAGTTCATCGCCGCGCACGGCCTCTCGGAGGCGTTCCAGCTGCTCGGGGTGTGCACGGTTCCCTGGGCCGGGCCGCTCGGGCGTGCGGTGGTCGACGCACTCGACATCGCGCGGGACGGCGGGAGCTATCCCTGGAGTTTCAGCGGAGTGATGGGCCTCGCGGAACGCTGTCTGGATCCGGCCGAGGCCGACCGGCTGGAGGTCCTGACGGCCGCGCAGGACGAGCAGGAGGGGGCATCGCCGGGGGCGGGCGGCTACTGGTCGGAAGCCTTCCGGCGCCTGGTCTCCACCCTGCGGCTGCGCGCCGCGATGGAGGCGGAACTGATGTCCTGATGCCGCGAGAGGAGCGGCGCGGATCTGCACACCGCCGCAAGGGAACGGAGCCGACCCGCCCACCGCCGTGAAACGACGACGAAGACCGGGCACGCACGCGGACGACCGCGATCACGCATCCGGGCAACGGCGACCGCGAGAACGCGAGCACGCACATGCCGGCGACCGCGATCACGATCACACACGCGGGCGAGGGCGAGGGCGGCAGGGCCGTCCCGGGAGGGGGACGGAACCGCCGTCGCCCGCGCGGGCCCCGTACGCAGCGGGCCCGCTCCGGGGTCGGCGTTCAGGCCTGCGCGGCCTGGCGGACGTTGGCGTTGACCCACGTGACGATCTCGGTCGTCGTCGCACCCGGGGTGAACAGCTCCGCGACGCCCAGCTCCTTCAGCGGCGCGATGTCGTCCTCCGGGATGATCCCGCCGCCGAACACCTTGATGTCCTCCGCCTCCCGGGCCTTCAGCAACTCGATCACCTTGGCGAACAGCGTGTTGTGCGCCCCGGAGAGGATCGAGAGGCCGATGGCGTCGGCGTCCTCCTGGATCGCCGTGTCGACGATCTGCTCGGGCGTCTGGTGGAGCCCCGTGTAGATCACCTCCATACCGGCGTCCCGCAACGCCCGCGCGATGACTTTGGCCCCGCGGTCGTGGCCGTCGAGTCCCGGCTTGGCCACCACCACACGGATCGGACCGGTCACACCCATCACTGCCTCCACCTGGTCTCCCGCGCCTGAAGGGCCGGGGATGTGAACGAACGTTATCCACAGCATCCCGCAAGGCGCTGTTTCGCGGCAGGCGGGGAGGGGGAAATCACATGTGGGACCTGTTCGCCGGGCGCCATCGACCCGTACGTGACCGGTCGGACGCCTCTGGGGAGCCGCCACGAGGCCGTCGTACCACCGCGCCGCCAGCCGCACGGCACGGTGGTGCGGCCCCGTGGCCCGCATCTCCGCGACCGTCGCGGAGACAGAGACACACCCCAATGAGGGCATACGGGGACGGGAGCCGCCTCCCCGACACGGGGGCGAAAGCCGCCTCCCTGATACGGGGACGGGAGCCGCCTCCGTGCGCCAGTGCAGGAGGCCGGCCGTGAAGCTCCTCCCTCTCCTCTCCCCGCTGCCCCGCCTGCCGGGCCCCCGGCCGTCGTCCGCGCTCCTCGGCGCCACCGCGCTGGAGCTGGCCGTCCTGGCCGGGCACCTGATCGCCTACCCCTTCGGCCTCACCCCGGAGCGCCGACGGTCCCCCCGCCCGCCGACCCGAGCACCGAGCACCGGCGCCGACGGCCCGGATCACGGCGGGACCACCCCGCGGGAGACCGCCGCCCTGCCGGTCGCCGCCGACGACACGCCGCCCGTCGTCCTGCTGCACGGCTTCATCGACAACCGTTCCGTGTTCGTCGTCCTGCGGCGCGCACTGACCCGGCACGGCCACCGCCACCTGGAAGCCCTCAACTACTCGCCGCTGACACGCGACATCCGGACCGCCGCCGAACTGCTCGGGCGCCATGTGGAGGAAGTCTGCGCGCGCACCGGGCACAGCCGGGTCGATGTCGTCGGGCACAGCCTCGGCGGCCTGATCGCCCGGTATTACGTCCAGCGACTCGGCGGTGACCGGCGGGTGCGCACTCTGGTGACGCTCGGAACCCCGCACGGGGGCACCGCCGTCGCCCCAGGGGCGGGCGTTCACCCCATCGTGCGTCAGATGCGCGGCGGTTCCTCCGTGATCGAGGAACTGCGCGCCCCCGCTCCCGGCTGCCGGACCCGGTTCGTGAGCTTCTGGAGCGACTGGGACCAGGTGATGGTTCCGGTCAGAACCGCGTGTGTCGATCATCCCGATCTCGACGCGGTGAACGTACGCGTCACCGGCATCGGGCACCTCGCGCTGCCCGTGCACCCGACGGTGGCCGCCGCTATCCGTGAGGTTCTCGAGACACCGGAGACCGGAGAGGACACCACCGGCCCCGCCGGATCCTCCACCGGGACGACCTCCGCGGCCTGAAATAGAACATCAGTCGAACGTAGGGCCAAGGCTGCGTCTGCCGTCCACCGAAAGACGGCCGATTGCCCGTTTCCTGCGAACGCAAAACCTGTCGAAGATTGTCGTCCTCACATACCGCCGGGTACAGTCGCGGCCACTGCTTCCCCCTGGGACTCCCCTGACCGGGAGCCAGAACAGTCCTGCTGCCGAGGCGAGAGAGAAGTTGGTGAACGACCAGCACCCCCACGCCGGGCATGTCGGGTACGACGACCGATCGACCGGCAGCTTCGCCACCGACCCGCTCTTCGGCTCCCTTTCGGGCAGCCACGACACCGGCTACGACGCGGGTCACCCCGCCGCCGGACACGGCGACACCACCTACGGCGTTGGCTACGACACGCCGTACGCGACCGGACAGCCGGACCACAGCGGCCAGTACGACTCCTCCGCGTGGAACACGGACACCGACACCGGCGCACAGCAGACGCCCCCCTACGACGGTTACGCCGCCCAGGAGCAGGCCCCGCAGCAGTGGGACACCTCCGGGGCCTGGCAACAGGTCACCGATCAGAACCCGACCGGCCCGTGGGCGACGGCCGACACCGGCGCTTTCCCCACCACCGGCTTCCCCACCGCCCCGTACGGCACGGAGACCGCGTACGCCACGGGGGCGTACGGCACCGGGGCCTACGGGACGGACGCCTACGACACCGGTACGTATCCGGCCGGCACCGCGTACGGAGCCGACGGCGTCCACGGCGCCGACGCCTACGAGACCGGGTCGTACCCGACCGCCGCGTACGGCACGACGGCCGTCGCGGCCGACACCGGGACGTACGCCACCACCACCTTCACCACCGGCACGTTCGACGCGGGCACCCATGACACCGGTACGCATGACACGGGTACGCATGACACCGGTTCGTACGACTTCGGTGCCCACGAAACCGGCGCTTACGGCACCGTTTCCTACGGCACGGGTGCGTACGGCACGGGTACGTACGGCACAGGTACGAACGACACGGGCGCCTACGACGCGACCGCGTGGAACTCCGGCGCCACGCCCGGGGACACCGCGTACGAACCCGAACAGACGTCGCACCCGCTGTACGAACAGCAGTCGGCCGACGCGACGACGCCCGGGGCGGCGGCCGAACCGGACGGTGCGGCCGAGGAGCCGGAGACCGGCCACCACTCCACCGCCGAGTTCGCCGCCCTCGCACCGGACGCCGTGCCGGAGCCGGAAGCCGGCGACGGCTCCCCCGTCGCGCACTCCGTGAACCGCACCGCCGTCCGTCCCCCCGCACCCCGCAACCGGGCCCGTCGGCGTACTCCCGCCAAGCGTTCCGCCCTGCTGACCGTCGCGGTGCCCTCCGCCTGCGTGATGAGCGTCGCGGGTATCGCCGCCGCCTCGGTCGGCGGGATGCCCGGCGGCGAGGAGAAGCCGGAGGAGACGACCACCTCGCTGGCGATGGCCGACCCCAGCACGGTCAAGCCGGTCGCCGCGAACAACCGGCTGGACAGCCAGCTGGAGCAGCTCTCCGAAGGCAGCGACGACTTCCGCGAGCGCGCGAGCCGCACCCAGGAGCGCCTCGACCTGCGGGAACGGCAGGCGGCGGAGAAGAAGAAGCGCGAGGAGGAGGCCGCACGCCGCGAGGCGCTGCGACCCAAGTTCGTCCTGCCGGTCAAGCAGCACGGGCTCAGCGCCTACTACGGCCAGGCGGGGGTCAACTGGATGTCCGTGCACACGGGCATCGACTTCCCCGTCTCGTACGGCACTCCGGTGATGGCCGCGACCGACGGCACCGTGCGCACCCAGCTGAACAGCGCCTACGGGGTCATGGCGATCGTGACCGCCGCCGACGGCACCGAGACCTGGTACTGCCACCTCAGCAGCACCAAGATCCGCTCCGGCCCGGTGAAGGCCGGCGACGTCATCGCGTACTCGGGGAACTCGGGGAACTCCACCGGTCCGCACCTGCACTTCGAGGTCCGGCCCGGCGGCGGCTCGGCGATCGACCCGCTGGCGTGGCTGCGCAGCAAGGGCGTCGACCCCAGCTGAGACAGCAGCACGAGAACGGGAAGAGACGGAAGCGGGAGCGAGGGCCAAGGCCCTCGCTCCCGCTTCCGTCTGTCCAGCCCTGTCCCGCCCGTCTACAGCTTCTCCACCGGCGCGTACCGCAGCAGCAGCTTCTTCGGGCGTTCGTCTCCGAAGTCGACCGTCGCCTTGGCCTGGTCGCCGAAGCCCTCGACGGCCGTCACCGTGCCGAGCCCGAACTGGTCGTGCGTGACCCGGTCCCCGGCCACCAGGGTGACCGTCGGCTTCTCCGCGCCGCCGCGCCGGGTCGCGAAACCCGAGGGTCCGGAGCGGGAGCGGGAGGAGGACAGCGAGGACGTGATGCCGGAGGTGGGCCCTGCGGGTGCGGCCATCGGGCCCTTGCGCCGCCAGTCCAGGTGCGCTTCCGGAATCTCCTCCAGGAACCGCGAGGGCGGGTTGTACGAGGGCTGGCCCCAGGCGCTGCGCATCGCCGCCCGGGTCAGGTAGAGCCGTTCGCGGGCGCGGGTGATGCCGACGTACGCGAGGCGGCGCTCCTCCTCCAGCTCCTTGGTCTGGCCGAGGGCCCGCATGTGCGGGAAGACCCCGTCCTCCATGCCGGTGAGGAAGACGACCGGGAACTCCAGCCCCTTCGCCGTGTGCAGGGTCATCAGCGTGATGACGCCGGAGCCGTCCTCGTCCTCGTCGGGGATCTGGTCGGAGTCGGCGACGAGCGCGACCTTCTCCAGGAACTCCGCGAGCGTGCCCGCGCCCTCCTCGTCGGCGCGCTCCTGCTCGAATTCGAGGGCGACGGCGGCGAGCTCCTGGAGGTTCTCGATGCGGGTCTCGTCCTGCGGGTCGGTGGAGGCCTGGAGCTCGGCGAGGTAGCCCGTGCGCTCCAGGACGGCTTCCAGGACGACGGCGGGTCCGGCGCCGGACTCGACGATCGTGCGCAGCTCCTCCATCAGCGTGTTGAAGCGCTTGACGGCGTTGGACGAGCGGGCGGCCATGCCGTACGCCTCGTCGACACGGCGCAGTGCCTGCGGGAAGGAGATCTTCTCGCGCATCGACAGGGCGTCGATCATCGCTTCGGCGCGGTCGCCGATGCCGCGCTTGGGAACATTGAGGATGCGGCGCAGCGGGACGGTGTCCTCGGGGTTGGCGAGGACCCGGAGGTAGGCCAGGACGTCCCGGACCTCCTTGCGCTCGTAGAAGCGCACACCGCCGACGACCTTGTAGGGCAGGCCCACGCGGATGAAGATCTCTTCGAAGACACGGGACTGGGCGTTGGTCCGGTAGAAGACGGCGACGTCGCCCGCCTTCGCGTCGCCCGCGTCGGTGAGCCGGTCGATCTCGTCGGCGACGAACTGCGCCTCGTCGTGCTCGGTGTCGGCGACGTAGCCGGTGATGCGGGCGCCGCTGCCGGCGTTGGTCCAGAGGTTCTTGGGGCGGCGGCTCTCGTTGCGCTCGATGACGGCGTTGGCGGCGGAGAGGATCGTCTGCGTGGAGCGGTAGTTCTGCTCCAGGAGGATCGTCGTCGCGCTCGGGTAGTCCTCCTCGAACTGGAGGATGTTGCGGATGGTCGCGCCCCGGAAGGCGTAGATCGACTGGTCCGCGTCGCCCACCACGCACAGCTCGGCGGGTGCGTCGGCCTCCCCGGCCGGGCCAACCAGCTCGCGTACCAGCGTGTACTGGGCGTGGTTGGTGTCCTGGTACTCGTCGACGAGGACGTGGCGGAAGCGGCGGCGGTAGTGCTCGGCGACGTCCGGGAAGGCCTGGAGGAGGTGGACCGTCGTCATGATGATGTCGTCGAAGTCCAGAGCGTTGGCCTCGCGCAGGCGGGCCTGGTAGAGCGCGTACGCCTGGGCCAGGGTCTTCTCGAACCCGTCCATGGCCTGCCCGGCGAAGGTCTCCTCGTCGATGAGCTCGTTCTTGAGGTTGGAGACCTTGGCGGTGAAGGACTTCGGCGGAAACTGCTTCGGGTCCAGGTCGAGGTCGCGGCAGACCAGGGCCATCAGGCGCTTGGAGTCGGCGGCGTCGTAGATCGAGAACGACGAGGTGAAGCCGAGCTTCTTCGACTCGCGGCGCAGGATGCGGACGCACGCGCTGTGGAAGGTCATGACCCACATGGCGTTGGCGCGGGGGCCGACGAGCTGCTCGACGCGCTCCTTCATCTCGCCCGCGGCCTTGTTGGTGAAGGTGATCGCGAGGATCTGGCCGGGGTGCGTCCCGCGCTCGGCCAGCAGGTGGGCGATGCGGTGGGTGAGGACGCGGGTCTTGCCGGAGCCGGCTCCGGCGACGATGAGCAGCGGGGACCCGGCGTGCACGACGGCGGCGCGCTGCTCGGTGTTCAACCCGTCGAGCAGGGCGGCGGAGTCGATCACCGGGCGCGCGTGACCGTCACGGTAGTACCCGTCCCGGGGCGGCGGGGGCGCGTCGTAGACGCCCCCGAAGAGACCCTCCGGCACCGCTTCGGGCGCGTGGTCCTCGGGGGGCGGCGGGGGGCCGTCCTCCGCGGGCTGGAGGCCGGTCAGGAAACTGTCGTCAAAGAGGCTGCTCATCGCCTCCCGAGTCTAGGCGGCCGGACTGACAACCTTCCGCCGAAGGCGAGAAGGGGCCGCTCACACCACACCGCCACCCGTACGCACGGGGACCGGACGGCGACGTTCCGTGAAGGAGTGCCCGGTCGGAGGGGGTGCCGGACGCCCGATCCGGAAAGGTCACGAAAATGTATCGGGCATATCGCTCATCGTCCTTCCCAGCGGCGGTGCCGGTTGGCTAGCGTGCTCGATCAGGTGATCCGTACCTCCCTGAGGCGAACCACGCCTGACGGACACCTCTGCCGAATCCGTCCTGCCGCGCCGGTGGTTCGGAACCGGGGACCCACACGCAGCACCGGGGTGAATCGGTCCGTGCCCTCGCGTCCGGACCGTAGGACAGCCTTCCGTTCCGTCCGAACCCGACAGCTAACCCGGTAGGCGGTCCACGGAAGGAGATGCCGGTCTTGGCATCGCATCGCAAGCCGCGCACGAAGGTGCGCACCACCACCCCCGCCGTCGGGCTGACGACGGCCGCGCTCGCCTCCGTGACGCTGCTCTCCACGCAGAGCGCCACGGCCGCACCGGCGGAGCCGAAGCCCGCCATCGAGGAAGTGCGGAAGAAGGTCGACGCCCTGTACCGACAGGCGGGCACCGCGACCCAGGAGTACAACCGGGCCAAGGCCGCCTCCGCGTCCCAGCAGACGAAGGTCGACACGCTGCTCTCCGACGTGGCGAAGCGTGCCGAGAAGATCAACGAGGCGCGCCGGGCGCTGGGCTCCTACGCCGCGGCCCAGTACCGCAACGGGGGCATCGCGCCCGCGGCGACGTTCTTCCTGGCGGACAACCCGCAGGGGTACTTCGACCAGAGCCGGCTGATGGACCGGGCGACGGAACGGCAGCAGAAGGCCGTCGACGAGGTCCGTACGCAGCAGGCCTCGGCGGCGAAGAAGCGCGCGGAGGCGGTGAAGAGCCTGGAGACCCTCACCGAGACGCAGGCCACGCTCGCCTCCAGCAAGAAGGACGTGCAGACCAAGCTCACCGAGGCCCGGGGCCTGCTGTCGAGGCTGACCGCCGAGGAGAAGGCGCGGCTTGCGGAGCTGGAGCGCGAGAAGGAGGCCGAGGCGAAGGAGAAGGCGGCGAAGCTGGCCGCCCGGCAGGCCGCCGAGGCGAAGGAGAAGGCCGAGGCCGAGGAGAAGGCCCGCGAAGAGGCGGCGAAGGAGTCCGGCGGCGGTTCGGGTACGGGATCCGGTTCCGGTCCGGGAACGGATCCGGGCTCCGGCTCCGGCTCCGGTACGGACAGTGGTTACGCCGCCAAGGCGGAGAAGGTCCTGGCCTTCGCCCGCGCCCAGATCGGGAAGCCGTACGTGTGGGGCGCGTCGGGCCCCTCCAGTTACGACTGCTCGGGGCTGACGCAGGCGGCCTGGCGGGAGGCGGGTGTGACCCTGCCCCGGACGACCTGGGACCAGGTGGAGTTCGGGACGCGGGTCGCCACGTCCGACCTGCTCCCCGGAGACCTGGTCTTCTTCTACGACGACATCAGCCACGTCGGCATCTACAAGGGCGACGGAATGATGATCCACGCCCCGAAGCCGGGTGCGAACGTGCGCGAGGAATCGATCTACTCCATGCCGATCTACGGAAGCGTGCGCCCCGCGTAGGGCAGGCGCCCCGCGCGGGGCGTGCGCCCGGCCCGGAGCGGGCGCACGCTTCCGCGGACTCAGGTCCAGACCGTGGCGATGAAGATGTTGGCGGCCGTCAGTCCGCCGACCGCGGCGAACGCGCCCTTGTCCACCGTCTCGTCGTCCCGCTTGACGTAGACGAGGGCGAGGATCACGACCAGCAGCGCGAGCTTGATGCCGATCTTGACGTTGTTCACGGTCTGGTCGTCGGCCTGATTGAGCCCGACCAGGGCGACGCCGGTGACGAGCATGGTCAGCGCGCCGTGCAGCATGGCGGGAGTGAAGCGGGCGGTGCCCGCTCCCATGGCCTTCATCTGCGTCAGGAAGCCGCCCAGCAGGGAGGCGATGCCGATGATGTGCAGGGCGACGAAGACATTGATGAGTACGTCCATGGCTCCGGAGCCTAGCCAGGGCCAGGAGTGTGCCTTTCAGTGAGGCACACCTTCCTTGTGCGCTTCCTCTGGGAGGGAACACATTGCCCCGATATACGGGTGCACCGTGATCAACGGTGACCGATGACACGTCACATCAGGGCAATAGCAGTCATGGCGACTCTTTTCCCGGCACCGGGATTAGCGTCCTTCACGGACCCGCCGGTATCCCCCGGCGGACAGCCGACAGGAAGGATGCCGCCCCCGTGGCAGCGCACCGCAGGTCAGCTCACCGAAAACCCAAGCAGCGCCCGCTCACCGGCTCTGCTGCCCGCACCGCCGCCACCCTGGCGCTCGCCGGGGCCGCCACCGCGGGATCGGTCACCGGGGCGGGCGCGGTCCCCGCCGAACCGACCCCCACCGCCTCGCAGGTCAAGGCGAAGGTCGACCGGCTCTACCACGACGCCGAGGTCGCCACCGAGAAGTACAACGGGGCGAAGGAGGAGGCGGCCACCGCCACCCGCGCCGTCGACGCCCTGGCCGACGAGGCCGCCCGTCGCACCGCCCGCCTCAACACCGCCCGGCACGCACTCGGTTCGCTGGCCACCGCGCAGTACCGTAGTGGAACCCTGGACCCGGCCCTGCAACTGGCGCTCTCCTCCGACCCCGACGCCTATCTGCAACGCGCCTCCTACCTCGACCGGGCGGGCGACCGGCAGAGCGGCCTCCTGCGCGGCATCCGGCGACAGGTCTCCCAGATCACCCGCGTCAAGGCCCGCGCCGACCAGGAGACCGAACGCCTCGCCGCCCGCCGTGCCGAGTTGCGCGAACACCGCACCGCGATCCGCGCCAAGCTGGCCGACGCCCGCAGGCTGCTGGACACCCTGACCGCCGACGAGCGCGCCGCCCACGAGCGCTCCGCCGACGCCCGGGGCGCCGGCGGCCCGGCCCACGCCGACCGCTCGACCGTCCGCAGCGGTCCGGTCGCGGCCCCCGGCTCCCGCGCCGCCCAGGCCATCGATTTCGCGTACGGCGCGATCGGCAAGCCGTACGTCTGGGGCGCGACGGGCCCGAACGCCTTCGACTGCTCGGGCCTGACCCAGGCGGCCTGGAAGGCGGCGGGCGTGAGCCTGCCGCGCACCACCTACACCCAGATCAACGCCGGAGCCCGGGTCCCCCGCTCCGAACTGGCCCCCGGTGACCTGGTGTTCTTCTACTCCGGGATCAGCCATGTCGGCCTCTACATCGGCGGCGGCCAGATGATCCACGCCCCGCGCCCCGGAGCGCCGGTCCGCATCGCACCCGTCGATCAAATGCCTTTCGCCGGAGCGACCCGGGTGGCATAGTCCGCCGCGCCGGTCCCGATCTCCCGCCGAAAGGAACTCCCGTATGACGTCGATGGCGAACGCCGTCCAGGACTACGCCCGGGCGCTCGCGCTGCGCTCCCCGGACCACTACCGGGTGGGCCCGTTCACCGTCCGACACAACCCGGGCTGGGAACTGAAGTACGCCAACTACGCCATCCCCGACCGGGACGCGGAACCCACGGCGGACGAGGTGGCGGCCCTGGTCGACGCGTTCGGGAAACACCGACGGCTGCCCCGCCTGGAGTTCCTGCCCGCCTGGGCCCCGGCCGTCGAACCGGCCCTGCTGGCCGCCGGTTTCACCGTGGAGAACCGCGCCCCGCTGCTCGCCTGCGGCCGCGAGGACCTCCGGCCGCCGAGGCCGGTCGACGGTCTCCGCATCGGCACACCGGTCACCGAGGCGGAGTTCACCGAGGCCGCCCGCGTCCAGCACCACGGCTTCGGCGGCGAGGGCGAGCCCGAGCCCGGAATGACCGACTGGCTGCGCGCGGCGGCCGCCGGCGACGGGGTCGCCGCACTGGCCGTCCTCGACGGAGCGCCGGCCGGGGCCGGCGGCTGCTCGGCCGCGATCGACGGCCTGAGCGAGCTGGCCGGCCTCGCCGTCGCCGCTCGCCACCGCCGCCGGGGCGTGGGCGCCGCGCTCTCCACGTGGCTGACGGAACGGGCCTTCGACCAGGGCTGCCGGGCGGTCTGGCTGGAGCCGGGCGACCCCGGCGTCGAGCGGGTCTACGCAGGCATCGGCTACCGCCGGATCGGCGAGAAGGTCAACATCTCGCTGGAGCCGAAGCCGGGGCCGGAGACCGCCTGAGGGCTGCCCCGGCTCACTGAGGGCTGCCCCGGCTCAGACCAGCCGCCGAGCCGTCGCCCACCGGGTCAGCTCGTGCCGGTTGGAGAGCTGGAGCTTCCTGAGGACCGCCGAGACGTGCGACTCGACCGTCTTCACCGAGATGAACAACTGCTTGGCGATCTCCTTGTACGCGTAGCCGCGGGCGATCAGCCGCAGCACCTCGCGCTCGCGCTGGGTGAGGCGGTCCAGGTCCTCGTCGACCGGCGGGGCGTCCGTGGAGGCGAAGGCGTCCAGGACGAAGCCGGCCAGACGCGGCGAGAAGACCGCGTCGCCCTCCTGGACCCGGAAGACCGAGTTCACCAGGTCGGTGCCGGTGATCGTCTTGGTGACATAGCCGCGCGCACCGCCCCGGATGACGCCGATGACGTCCTCCGCGGCGTCCGAGACGGACAGCGCGAGGAAGCGGACCGGGTTCTCGGCCGTGCCCATCATGGGGGCGCAGCGGCGGAGTACCTCGACACCGCCGCCGCCCGGGAGGTGGACGTCGAGGAGGACGACCTCGGGGCGGGTCGCCGTGATGACGGTGACCGCCTGGTCGACGTCGGCCGCCTCGCCGACCACCTCGACGCCGGTCTCCTCGGTGCGGCCGATCTCGGCCTGCACCCCGGTGCGGAACATCCGGTGGTCGTCGACGAGCACGACCCGTACCCGTCGCTCCGGGCCCCCGGTGGCTTCGGTGTTCTCGGTCATTCGCTCGCCCTCTCCATCTCCAGCTCGACCTCGGTGCCCCCACCGGGCACCGAACGCAGTCGGGCGCTGCCGCCGTTGCGCTGCATCCGGCCGATGATTGATTCTCGTACGCCCATCCTGTCCCCGGGAACCTCGTCGAGGTCGAATCCCGGGCCCCGGTCCCGTACGGAGACGAAGACCGTGCGGCCCTCGACCTCCGCGAAGACCTGGACGGCGCCGCCCTCGCCACCGTACTTGGCGGCGTTGACCATCGCCTCGCGCGCGGCCTGCATCTGTGCGGCCAGCCGGTCGTCGAGGGGGCAGTCGCCGACCACGACGACCTCCAGCGGGACGCCGTGCTTGTCCTCGACCTCGGCGGCGGCCCGTTTGACCGCCTCCGCCAGGGTCTCCGGCTCGTCGTCCTCGTCCTTGCCGGTGCCCTCGGGGTTGTAGAGCCAGTTGCGCAGCTCGCGTTCCTGGGCGCGGGCGAGGCGTCTGACCTCGCCGCCGTCGTCGGCGTTGCGCTGGATCAGGGTGAGGGTGTGCAGCACGGAGTCGTGGACGTGGGCGGCGACCTCGGCCCGCTCCTGGGCGCGGATGCGCATCAGGCGCTCCTCGGAGAGGTCCTGTGTCATCCGCACCAGGTAGGGGCCGGCGAGCAGGGCGATGCCGGTGAGTACGGCGATGGCCGCGGTGAGGACGTTGCCGAGCTGGGCGGCCGAGCCGCGCACCACCATGAACACGGCGAGGCCGAGGCCGACGAGGGCCACCCCGGCGAGGCCGCGGGCCAGGTGCAGCAGCTTGCGGTTGCGGCCGGTCTCCATCCAGCGGGCGCGGCGGGCGTTGTCCGCCTGCCGCCAGACCAGGACGGAGCCCGCGCCGATCAGGAGGGTGGGCCAGATGTAGCGGCCGGCCTCGCTGCCCATGTCGACGTTGACGACGAACGCGATGGCTCCGACGGTCAGGGCGACCAGCGCGAAGACCTGGCCCCGGTCCGGTTTACGGAGCTTGCGGCGGCCGTCCGCCGACGTCTCGAACACCGAGCGCGGGGCGTCGACGCCGCCGACGCCGAGCGGGACGACGATCCAGAACACCGCGTAGAGCACCGCGCCGAGGCCGTCGGTGAAGAACAGCCCGAGGAAGAGGAACCGCACCCAGGCGACGGGCAGCCCGAGGTGTCCGGCGAGTCCGCGCGCGACACCGCCGAGCAGCCGACCGTCGGCGCTGCGGTAGAGCTTGCGGGGTGCGGGCTCCTCCGGGTCGGCGGTGACGGAGCTGGCGGCTCGGGCGGTGGCGGCTGGCATACCCCGATCGTCACACGTGCGGACGCGGGTCAACATCAGGGTCGGCCCCCGAAGTGACCCTGATGCTGTCCCCAGCGCACGCCTGATGACAGCTCCCCTCCCCCGCTCGGCCCGGCGCGTGCGCCCCGGCCCCTCAGGGGCGTACGCGGGCAATATCAGGGACCGGCCAGGGTCGGCACGGGTCCCGGCGGGCGGTCCGGACCGTCACCATGGAGGCATGACCGCTCCCTCGGACGCCGCTCCCGGCGTCGCGCCCCCCGAAGCGCCGAAGCCGACGCTGCGGCGCACCCCGCGACAGAAGGTCGTCGCCGGGGTGTGCGGCGGCCTCGGCCGGTACTGCGACGTGGATCCGGTGATCTTCCGGATCGTGCTCGGTGTGCTGTCGGCGACCGGAGGCATCGGTCTGATCTTCTACGGCTTCGCCTGGCTGCTGCTCCCCGCAGACGGCGACGACGAGAACGGGGCGCGCAAACTGCTGTCGGGGCGGGTCGACGGGGCGTCCCTGGTGGCGCTGCTGCTGGCGCTGATCGGCTGCGGGCTGTTCCTGTCGATGCTGCACAACCGGGACATGCTGGCGTTCGCCGCGCTGCTGACGCTGGCCGTCGTCGGCTTCTCCGTGTGGACGCAGTCCCGGCGGACGGCGGGGGCCCCGGAGGACCCGGCGGCCCCGCCCGGGGCGCCGGCGGCCCCGCCCGGCCCCGTGCACACGGGCGGGCTCGGCACGCCGCCGCCGGAGGTGAAGGCCCCGCCGACGCCGGGCAGTCCGTCGTGGTGGCGGGACCCGATCGTCAAGGACGGCACCACGGGGCCGGCCGGCCCCGGCTATCTGTGGGGTCCGCCGGACACGGACGTCGGCACGGCGCGCGCCGGGGCGAGCGCCGGGCGGCCCACTCCGGACGCGCCGTTCCTGAAGCCGCAGCCGTCGCCCGTGGAGCGTGGGCCGCGCTCCATCGGCGGTCCGGTCTTCCTGACGGCGCTGGTGGCGGGCGGCCTGGGCACCGGGCTGAGCTGGGAGCAGCAGCCTCTGGGCACCGCCCTCCAGATCGGCCTGGTCGCCGCTCTCGCCGTCTTCGGGCTCGGCCTGCTGATCGCCTCGTTGCTGGGGCGGACCGGTTTCGGCACGGTCCTGATGGCGATGATCACGGCGGGCCTGCTGGCGGGCGCGGCGGTTCTCCCGAAGGACATCGACACCTCGTGGGCGCGCCAGGAGTGGCGGCCGGCCTCGGTGTCCGCCGTCGCGCCGCACTACGAGCTGCGTACGGGCGACGCCCGGCTGGACCTGTCCGGACTGAAGGTGGCCAGGGGCGAGACCGTGCGCACGGGGCTCGATGTGGCGGCGGGGCGAGCAGCCGTCGTCGTCCCGGCGGACGTGACGGTGAAGGTGCGCGCCGAGGCGGGTCTCGGGGAGATCCGGCTGGAGGAGGGGCAGCGGGTCCAGGTCCGTATCAACAGCGACGAGGCGAAGCGGCGGACGCTGCCGCCGCCCGCGGGCACGAAGCCCGCCGGAACGATCGAACTGGTGCTGGAAGTCGGCATCGGACAGGTGGAGGTCACCCGTGCTGCGTCATGAATTCCGCCCCGGCCGTGCGGTGGCGGGCCTGGCGATGCTGGGCCTGGCCGGCGGATACGCGGCCGACGCCGCCGGGGCCTGGGAGGTCCCGTGGACGTTCTTCCTGCCGCTGTTCCTCGGCGGGCTGTGGCTGGCCGCGACGGTGACGTGGGCCGCCTACATGCTGCGGCGGCGCGAGGCGAGGAAGGCGTCGGCGGAGAACACGGTGGCGCCCGCGAGCACCAGCGGCAGCCAGGCCATCAGATAGGGCAGGTCGTTGCCGTAGTAGTAGGGGGTGGCCTGCCAGCTCACGGTCAGCCAGAGGCTCAGCGAGATCAGCGCGCCACCCAGCGCCGCGAGCCGGGCCCAGAGCCCGACGAGGGTGCCGAGGCCGACGAGGAGTTCCCCGATCGCGATGGCGTAACCGAAGCCCTCGGGGCTCTTCAGCGCCAGGTCGACGAGGGCGGGGATCGCGGAGGAGTCGCGGACCCCGCGCATCATCTCGCCGATGGAGCCGGTGCCGGTCGCGGACAGGAACGCGCTGTCCATGAGTTTGTCGAGGCCCGCGTACACGAAGGTGACGCCGAGGAAGACGCGCAGCGGCAGCAGGGCGTAGGTGCCCGCCTGCTCCCTCAGGGTCCTGCGCTCGCCCAGACCGTACGATCCGCCGCCGTAACCGTTCATCACCGCTGCCCTGCTTCCCGAAGTCCCGTCACCTCGACCATACGTACGCCCTGTGCGCGCTGCCCACCAGGGCTGGGACGTGATCGGTGGCGGAAACGCCCGGGGGCGGGTGACGGTCAGTCCGTGACGTCGATCGGGCAGCGGTTGGTCTCCACCCCGGCGGCGGTGACGACCTGGACGTCCACGGTCCCCGGCTCGACCTCGACCGGGACGGGCACGGTCAGGACGGTGTCGGTCGGGTTGGCGAAGCCTCCGGCGACCGGGATCAGGGGTACGTGGACATAGACGGTGCCGATCCGTACGACGAGCCGGGCCAGCCGGTCGGGGCCGCCCGCGCCGGGCGGTACGAAGCCCGCGCCCCGGATCTCGATGTCGTCGCCGGTCCGGATGGGGGCGTCCAGGTCCCCGGCCTCCCGGGCCCGCACGACGGACAGCACGACGGGGCGGCCGCCCTCCGCGTACTTCCCGGCGAAGTAGGTCGCCGCCGAGACCGCGACCAACAGCGCGAGCCCCCAGGGCAGGTCGGGCAGCTGCTCGGGGCGGCGGGCCAGTCGCACCGCGGCGAACAGTACGGCGACGGCGCTGACCAGCACGTACTGCACATCGGTGAAGGAGCCGCGCCCCGAGTCGTCGGTGAGCAGGTCGGCGGCGCGCGGCCGGTCGGCGCGCAGCTTCTGGAGCCGCTGGCCCAGCACCCGTACGGTCACCACGCGGCGCACGACGACGGCGACCGCGCACACGAGCGCCAGCACGGCCACCACCCCGGCGGAGCGCACGAGGTCGAGCCCCTCGATCAGCGCGTCCCGCTCCTCCGGGTCGGAGGCCCCGGCCAGTTGCAGCGCGAGGACGAGAACGGCGAAGACGGCCAGCAGCACCCAGACCCCGGCGACCGTCCGGGAGGTCGAGAGCCGGTTGTCCTCCCCGATCAGCGGGGCGAGGAGGCCGCCACGGGCGCGGTGGAAGCGGGCGGCGGCGGTGAGCAGCCCGGCCGTGAGGACGGCGGCGATCAGCCCGGCGGTTCGGGCGGTGGACCAGCCGGCGCCGATCGCGGTGAGGCTCGCGCCGACGAGGAGGGCCCCGGCCGCACCCCAGACGGCGAACAACGTCCCCCGCCACACCTGGTGGAGCCAGGCGTCACCGGCTTCCCGGGCCCGCTCGGCAACCGTGCGGGCGGACCCGGTCAGCTCGTCGGACACCCACTGCCGGGACGCGGACGGTGACTGGGCGACCCCGGCGGGAAGCCCCTTGCCCGCCGCCAGTTCGTCCCGTTTGGCCAGGAACGCGGCGACGGCGCGCCGGTGTCCACGACGGGCTCCGTGCGGGCAGTCGCCGCATGTACAGCCGCCGCTGTGCGTGCCGCTCGTCCTGGATTCGTCCAACGCCACGGAGGATTACGCCCTTTCCCGCCCCGGTACTGCCAACCCACTTGCGATATCCGCGAATTGTGCCGTACCGGGCGGCCGGGTGGCGCATCGGGGCGGGCCGGGGGCCGTGTCGTCGATACGTTCGAGCGATCCGCTGCCACAGGGGGTCCACAGTTGTCCGAAACAGATGCCTTGAGTACATGTACTCATGCGTCGCAGTCACACCCGTTTCTATGCTCGGCTGCCGTTGTGGTCACAGTCGGTAATGAAAGGGCTCCGGGGATGGCATGGGACGAGTGGGAACAACTCAAGGGTGAGGTTGCTGCGCGGCATTCACCACGTACACGTCTGAACCAGGCCCCCGAAGCTGTCGGCGGCCGCAGTGGTGGGGCGTCCGACACGGACCGACTCCAGCACAGCGCCAAGCCGTGGAGCGATGCCGCGGGCGTCGCCGATGATCTGCAGACGAGCACGAAGCAGGTCAAGGCAAAGCTGACAGGCGCGCACGAGGGCATCGCGAACAAACACGTGCTTGAGCACTACGGCCTGGCAACGGGAACCAACGGTTTCGACAGCTTTGACGCGCTGCAAGGTGTCCTGACGTCCTGGGAGGAGAGGCTGGAGGCCATACGGGGTGAATGTGCTTCGCTCGGGCCGAAGCTGCGCCAGGCAGCGAACGAACTGAGCGGAACCGACTCCAAGGTCAAGTCGACAGTGGACTCGGTCAAGCTCCCCAAAAGCGCCAAGGGCGGGTGACGTCATGCCGACATGGCAGCAGTTACGGGATCTCGACTGGGGCCGGCTGAACGACGCGGCCGACGGGTGGGGCGCGGTGAGCAACGCCGCCGACGCCGCCCGCGATCGGGTGAGCGCCGAAATGACCAACGCGCTCGAGAAGTCTCAGGAGGGAGAGGGCGCCAAGGCGGCAGTGAGGCGACTACGGCGCCTGAACGAGAACTTCGATTATGCGTACATTGAATGCGGCCTGGTCCGGACGTCCTTGAACAGTCTTGCCTTTGAACTCCGCTCCCCTCGACGACGGCTTGGGCAGGCGCTCGAGGACGCGGCTGCCATGAAGTTCGCCGTGGGCGCCGACGGCTCCGTCAGTTATCCGGCAGGGGGCGAGAGCCTGATCGACGGCTCGAAGGCACCGGGTGGGACGGTTGCCGGACGCAGTTCACCCCTCGCCGCCCGCCCTTCCCTCGACGGAAGGCTGCCCGCCGGCGGACCTTCCCCTCTCCTCAACGCCAACCCCAACCACGCCAAGGCGGAGGCGATCGCTGACGCGATCGCCCATGCCGTGTTGGAGGCACAGCAGATCGACCGACGGTTCAGTCAGGCACTGAATAGGCTCAAGGCCAAGCCCGGACTCAGGGTCGACAAAGCCGCTTGGACAGATACCGCCGGCGATGCCGCTGCGGTGCGCGGGGTGGCGGGTGGGTATCTCAAGGACAACGTCCCGATAGATGCTTCGCCTGTCGAACGAAACACTTGGTGGCACAGCCTCACTGAGGAGCAGCGCGAGGAGTATCTGGCGGTGTACCCGAATGTGGTGGGCAACCTGGACGGCATCCCGGCAGCGGTGCGCGATGAGGCGAACCGGGACAACCTGACGCTTCTGATCGGAAAGCTGGAAGGTGACGACAGCGAGAAGGCCAAGAGTCAACTGGCAGGCCTGAGATCGATCGAGGGCCAACTGGCTGCGAATACGGAAGAACAATCAAGCCGGAGGCCAAAGGAGCCGCCGATGCTCCTCCTCGGTGTCGGCGACGGGAAGAGGTCGAGCAGTCGTCGCCTTCGGCAACCCCGATAGCACGAAGCACGTCTCCGCATATGTCCCAGGCCTGGGTACCGCACTCGACGAGAAATTTGCGACGAATGACGTCCAGCGCGCGCGTGACACGGCCATCAACGCCCAGAAGCTACACCCTTCGAGCTCGTCTATTGTCTGGCTCGGCTACGATGCGCCGCAGATTGCCCCGGACGCCGAAACCCTCCTCGGAAATCTGGACGTCATGTCGACCGCCAGCGCCGACGCGGGAGCACCGGCCTTCAACAGCTTCATGGCAGGCCTCTCCGCGACCAACGGGAACGAGGATCCGCACGTCACCGCGATCGGACACTCCTACGGCTCACGCCTGGTGGGTGCGGCTACCCAGGCGGAAGGCGGCATCCCGGCAGCCGATGACATCATTCTCCTGGGCAGCCCCGGGGTCGGCGTGGACAGGGCCGAGGAATTGGGCGTCGGCAAGGACCATGTCTACGTCGGAGCGGCGGAGAACGACCCCGTCACCACACTTCCCTCGAAGCCGGAAGTCGTCGCCGGCGCTGCAGCTGTCGTCATTGGCGGGTCGTACGCGGCCGGGGACATCGCTGACCAGGGCGACGACGACATCTGGTTCGGCAAGGACCCGGCCAGCGCGGCGTTCGGAGCCACACGTTTCGTCGTGGATGACGGACCGCTTCCCGTCGTCGACGGAAAAGGCCCGACACCCGCTCATTCCAACTACTTCAACCCCAAGAGTGTCGAGGAAGGCGGCGACCCGAAGTCGGCAGCGAATATCGCCGCCGTGATCGCCGGCCGCTCCGACCTCCTGACCACGGAGCAACACCGATGAAATTTCGACCGCTCGTGACCGTGATGCTCTCGATTGTCGTCCTGGCCGGTTGCGGAGCATTCGAGAGTTCCGTGAAAAAGACGGAGAAGAGCGAGGCCCCCTCTATGAACATGCAAGAGGCAGCAGACAACGCTGACAAGATTCTGGATGAGACACTCGATGCGATCAAGCCGAGCGTAAAGTGGGATCGCGGTCCGTCGAGCAGGTCCTCATGCACCGACGTCCCAGGCGACTCGACAGGCAGGGGAAAGGTGACGCAGCGACGCTATGTGCTGACCATCATCTCGCCCGAGCGCCTCGGAAGCTTCCTGGGAATGACGGAGCGACACTGGAAGGCTGCTGGATACACGATCACATCCGTGCGCGACCACAAGCAGAATCCGGCCATGTTCGCCGATTCCCCTGAGGGCTTCAAGGTGAGCCTGGAGATTGGCTACAAGGGGCAGGCATTCATCGAAGCCTGGTCTCCCTGTGTAACGGAATCAGAAGTCACGGACCCGCCCCTGGAGCCTTTGGACCCTGACGATCCAGCAGCAGAGGGCCTCCCCTACATCACCTCCGAGTTCTGGTCCGCCGAGGGGGCGCCACCTTCGCCTCGGAGCAGTTCCTGACGGGCCCGTCACGATCCCGGAGCCTCCGCGCTTCCACGGCTCCGACCGGCCTCTGCCACCATCCTCAGCGCAGGGCTTCACCCTGAATCCCACCCGTGCCATCGTTTACTGAGCCACCGTCAGGTGGTTCTGGCTTTCGGCAGGGTGGAGTTGCCCATGATGCAGGATCGGACGCGGATCTACCTCGCGCATCGGCAAACGTACGCGGCCTTCCTGACAGCCACGGATGCCGAGGCGCGTGTGGCCTGGCACCGGTGGCACGGCGAGTACCCGGACAAGGCGAATGCGCTCGCCCACACTGACACCGCCTACACGAACACGCAGGCCCAGTTCAACATGATCGACCTCGACGGCACGCCCCCGGTCGAGGAAGCCCGCGCTCTCGTGGAATGCATCCGGGGCATGCACATCGCCGACGACGAACCGGTAGGTGTCTGGGCTCAGTACACCGCGCTGCGCACTGCTTTCATCGAAAGCGCCCGGCACCGCCTCGCAGACCATCTCTAGGTCCCAAACCTGGAGCGATCGTCGGAGGCACCGGGCGCAGGTGCCGTCGCGCAAGGTCAGGCGCTGAGCACCAGATAGGCGAGCGTGAGATACGAGCGGTAGCCGCCGTAGTAGCCGGTGCGGCGGGCGTCGATCTCGGCCGTCACCTCGGCGTGCAGCGGATGGTCCGGGTGTTCCAGTGCCCAGCGCTGCCCGCGGCCGATCGGCCCCTCGGACTCGAAGAGGTCCCATTCGCGCTCGTCGGCGACGGTGACCTGGAGCGCGCGCAGCCCGACGGACTCCGCCAGCCGGATCAACTCCAACAGCGACCCGAAGTCGCCGGGCTCGGCTCCGATGCCTTCCAGTGCGGCGGGGGTCGGTTCCCTCAGCCAGATCCCCTCACCGAACAGGACCCGTCCGCCGGGGCGCACGGTGGCGGCGAGGGCGGTGAGGGCCTCGCGGGTCGTGCCGGGCCAGGCGTGCGAGGAGCCGATGGAGACGGCGAGGTCGTACCCCTTCTCGGTCCACTCGGCGGCGGGTACCTCGTGGAACCGCACCCGGTCCGCGAGCCCTCGCGCCTCTGCGAGGCTCCGCCCTCGCGCCACGGCGGCCGGATCGGTTTCGACGCCGTCCCCGGTGGAGCCGGGCGCGGCCTCGACGAGCCGCATCAGCAACTCGCCCCAGCCGGAGCCGAGGTCGGTGATCCGTGATCCGGGAGCGGGGTCGCAGGCGGCGATCAGCCGGGCCGCGTGTTCCTCGGAGAGCGGGGTGTTCCAGGTGAGGCGGTCGTTACCGGCGGCGGACACGATGGCGCGGACTTCTTCGGCGGACATGGGGAGGGAGCCTGGCACGGGATGTGGGCCCGTGCCAGTGGTTTCCAGGGGCGTCCTCGACGGTAGATCTCCGTGAGGTCGACGTCGATGGGGAACGGGACGTCGAGGTTCATCCAGGGTTGCTCCCCTACGCCGAAGGCTCGTCTCTTCACTCAGCGTACCCACCCGGTACGACAATGCCGCCGCCCAAGCGAATGAGCGACGGCATCGACGTTGACCTGAGGACTCTCAGGAGGCGGGAGGGATCACTCCCACTCGATCGTCCCCGGCGGCTTGCTCGTCACGTCGAGGACGACGCGGTTGACGTCGGCGACCTCGTTGGTGATGCGGGTGGAGATCTTCGCCAGCGTCTCGTACGGCAGGCGCGACCAGTCGGCCGTCATGGCGTCCTCGGAGGAGACCGGGCGCAGCACGATCGGGTGGCCGTAGGTGCGGCCGTCGCCCTGGACGCCGACCGAGCGGACGTCGGCGAGGAGGACCACCGGGCACTGCCAGATGTCGCGGTCCAGGCCCGCCGCCGTCAGTTCCTCGCGGGCGATGGCGTCGGCGTCGCGGAGCAGGTCAAGGCGCTCCTTGGTGACCTCGCCGACGATGCGGATGCCGAGGCCGGGGCCGGGGAACGGCTGGCGCTGGACGATCTCCTCGGGGAGGCCCAGCTCCTGGCCGACCATGCGGACCTCGTCCTTGAACAGCTGGCGCAGCGGCTCGACGAGCTGGAACTCGATGTCGTCGGGGAGTCCCCCGACGTTGTGGTGGGACTTGATGTTGGCGGTGCCGGTGCCGCCGCCGGACTCGACGACGTCCGGGTAGAGCGTGCCCTGGACGAGGAAGGCGACCTCAGGGCCGTCCTCCTGGAGGATCTCCAGCTGGGCCTGCTCGAAGACGCGGATGAACTCGCGGCCGATGATCTTCCGCTTCTGCTCGGGGTCGGAGACCCCGGCCAGCGCGTCGAGGAAGCGCTTCTGCGCGTCGACCACCTTGAGCTTCGCGCCGGTCGCGGCCACGAAGTCCTTCTCGACCTGCTCGGTCTCGCCCTTGCGCATCAGGCCGTGGTCGACGTACACGCAGGTGAGCTGGGAGCCGATGGCCTTCTGGACGAGGGCCGCGGCGACCGCGGAGTCCACGCCGCCGGAGAGGCCGCAGATGGCGCGCTTGTCGCCGACCTGCTCGCGGATGAGCGCGATCTGCTCCTCGACCACGTTGGTCGTGGTCCAGTTCGGCTCGATGCCCGCGCCGCGGTAGAGGAAGTGCTCCAGGACCTGCTGGCCGTGGGTCGAGTGCATGACCTCCGGGTGGTACTGGACGCCGTAGAGCTTCTTCTCGTCGTTCTCGAAGGCGGCGACCGGTACGACGTCGGTGGACGCGGTGACGGTGAAGCCCTCGGGGGCCGCCGAGCAGGCGTCGCCGTGCGACATCCACACCGGCTGCTCGGTGGGCGTGCCCTCGAAGAGCGTCGAGCCCGCCTTGGAGACGTGCAGCGGGGTACGGCCGTACTCACGGGCCCCGTTGTCGTCGACCGTGCCGCCGAGCGTGGTGGCCATCAGCTGGAAGCCGTAGCACATGCCGAAGACGGGCACCCCGGCCTCGAAGAGCGCGCGGTCCAGGGACGGCGCGCCCTCCGCGTACACCGACGAGGGGCCGCCGGAGAGGATGATCGCGCGCGGGTTCTTCGCCAGCATCTCGGCCACCGGCATGGTGGACGGGACGATCTCGCTGTAGACCCGGGCCTCACGGACACGGCGGGCGATGAGCTGGGCGTACTGCGCGCCGAAGTCGACGACGAGGACCACGTCGGCCGTGGCGTCGGGGGCGGCGGGGGGTGCTGCTGGCACGGGGGCGGCCTTCCGGCGGTGGTGAAGGGGGTCGGTTCTTCCGATTCTACCGGCCGTCCGCGGACCCTCCGCCGGGCCGCAGAACGGGGCCGGTGCACGGGGGCCGGTGCCCGTCGCGTCTCAGGATCCGGGCCACGTTTTGTGGGGGCCGCCGGGCCGGGGCCATACTGTCCCCCATGCGTCAGCACACGACCTTCGTCTTTACCTATGGCATCCGGCCCTGCCGGCTGCCATGGTCGTGCTGCTTGAGCTACTGACAAGCAACGTTCCAGGCGCCCCGGGCCAGCAGGCCCGGGGCGTCTCGCGTGTCCGGGCCTTCTCGCCCCGGGGGCCGTCACCCCACCGGGAGTCACCACCATGAGCAGCACCACCGGGACCACCACCGCACCCCCTGCCGGCACCACCGCCGTCACCCCCGCCGAGCTGACCGGCGCCCGCACCGACGAGGCCGCCGTCCTGATCGGCGGCGCCCGGGAGCGCATCGACGCCCTCGACGACCGGATCATCGGCCTCGTCCAGGAACGGATGGCCGTCTCCGCGGTGATCCAGCAGGCCCGCATCGCCTCGGGCGGCCGACGGGTCAACCTCTCCCGGGAGACGGCCGTGCTCGGCCATTACAGGGACGCGCTGGGCAAGCCGGGCACCGCGCTGGCGATGACGCTGCTGGAGCTGTGCCGCGGCCGGGTGTGAGGCCGGCGGGCGGAGCCCGGACGGAACGGTTCTCCGCATGCCGGGCAGGGGCCGTATCTGCGTTCGGGACCCGTCTCACCCGTACGGCGCGTGACCGGGGGCGCGGTGCCTTCGTTGAGCCTGATGTCCGTGCCAACCAGGGGCGGCACCGGTAGGAAACCACGCGTGGCTCCGCCGGGACGTGTGACGTACCGCAGGTGCGTCGTGGGACCACATCCCGGCGTAAGTGACCGGTCCGCAGGGGACAGCAGCCCGGTCACCCCATATGCGGCCGTACCCGGGGACGCCCGGGTCGGCCGTATCGGAACGTGTCCCCGCGGAGGCCGGCTCTCCTCCTCCGCGCCTCCTCCGCCGTTCCTCCGCCGCCGGTCAGCGTCAGACGTGCTGCGCGGCAGCCCGTCGCCGTGCCGCCATGAACAGCAGCAGGCCCACCGCCAGCGCCCCGGCCGCCGTGCCCGAGGCGATCAGGGCGGTCGAACCCGTCGAGGCCAGGCCGCCCCCGCCGCCGGAGCCGCCGGTCGTACCCGCCGACCCTCCGTCGGAGGTCGTGGACGCCGAGGGCCCGGGGGTGCCGGACGGGCTCTCCTCCGGGTCCGGGGCCGAGGTCGGCGGGGTGGACGGTTCGCCGGAGCCGCCGTCCGTCGTGCCGCCGGAGTCCGAGCCGCCGCCCTCGCCGTTCAGGACCAGAAACGCGGTGTTGTTGGCCGGCTTCGGGTCGAACGGCAGGGCCGGGTTCTGCAACCAGGTGTTGCGTACGGTCACCTCACCACTCGCTCCGATCAGGGCCTCGTCGATCCGCAGCTCGAAGGGCAGGTCGAGGCCCTCGCCGTCCCGCACGGTCATCGAGGTGTCGCAGACGTAGCGCGGCGCGGGGCTCTTCTGGTCCTCGCGGTACTTCCCGTCGGCGGTCACCGCACGGCAGCGGTCCGGCTTCGCGGTGACCGACGCGCCCTGCGGGACGGTGAAGTCGACGGTGGCGACGTCCTCGCCGGAGCGGAGGTAGCCGATCCACGCCGGGCCCTCGTTACGGAAGCCGAGGTCGGCCTTCACCGTGGTCCCGGCGGCCCCGGACGCCTCGTCGCCGTACGCCACGAAGTCGGCCGTGTTCTTCGTACGGAAGTCGGCCTCCTGCTGGTTGTCCCCCGGGTTGAGGTCGCTGCCCCGGGCGGTCGCGCCCTGCTGGGAGGCCTTCGCCGGGACCGCCTTCAGCACGGGGCCCGCGCCCCGCGCGAAGGGGGCGCCCGCACGCTGGGCGGTGCGCTGGGCGGCACCGTCCTCGTGGATGCGGTAGACGAAGGTGTCGTAGAAGGCGCGGGTCGTGGCCTCGATGGTCAGCGGGGTCGCCAGGGTGTACGTCGCACCCGCCTCGAAGGAGCCCTCGACGGAACAGAGGGCCGTGGTCCAGCCGATGCCCGGGACATCCGGGGCGTCCACGGTGTACTCGCAGTTGGTGTAGCGCTGGGGAATGTCGAGACCGCGGGAGTACATGAGGGTGAGCAGCACGCCGTCGGCGTCCCGGCTGCCCCGGTTGGTGAAGGTGATCGGAGCCTGCTGCTGGTCGCCCGGGTTCAGCTCCTGGTCGAAGGGGAGCCGCTCCATGACCAGGTCGGGGCCGCCGACCGTGAGCCGGGTGGTGAACGGGGCGAAGGTCACGCCCTCCGCCTCGCCGGTCACCGTGATCGTGCCGGTGTCGCCGTTCTTGCTGCCCTCGGCGGCGGTGACCAGGAGATCGGCGGCGCCCTGGAGGCCCGGCCAGATGCCCCAGTCCTCGCAGACCGCCTTCGTACCGGTGACCTCGCAGTCCGCGCTGTTGGACTCGCCGTCGAACGCCACGTCGGCGACACCGTCGACACCGCTGAGGTCGAAGGTGAGCGTGAAGTGACCTCCGTAGCCGTCGTTCTCCTCGTCCTGGGACGGGTTGTTGACGGTGATCCCGACCGTGGCCCCCTTCGGTGCGCCACTCTCCGGGTAGGGGTGCAGACCCGTCTCGGCGGGGCCGCCGAGGGTGAACACCGGGGCATCGGCGGCCTGTGCCGGAACGGCCGCCCCGGCGAGCGCGGCCGAGGCCAGCAGGCCTGCGGCGGCGAGAGAACCCGCTGCGCGGTGCAGCACGGTTCTCGGGGAAATGCGTGTCATCGGGGACCTCTGGGACTCGGCAGGAGCTGTGGGACTGCTGTGAGGCAGTACGGGTTCGACCGCGCAGCCCTGCGAACGGTTGCCCAGGAAATGATCACGGATTGGGTACGGGGGTGTTCCCGACGCCCTCGATGCCCGCCCCGGCCTCCACCGTCCCCTTCGGCGGCACCGCCGGGATGCCCAGGAACGGCAGCCGCAGCGCGCCGAACGCCTCCTTCGGCACCGTCGGCGCGTGCGGCTCGACGGGGGTGAGCCGCTCGTAGGCCTCGCCCTGTTCCGGGCGCGGGTCCGCCTCGCCCTTGTTGGGCCAGAAGGACATCGCGCGCTCGGCCTGGGCGGTGATGGTCAGCGAGGGGTTGACGCCGAGGTTGGCGGAGACCGCGGAACCGTCGACGACGCTGATGCCGGGGTGGCCGTAGAGGCGGTGGTACGGGTCGATGACGCCCTCGTCGGCGTTCGCGCCGATCGGGCAGCCGCCGAGGAAGTGGGCGGTGAGCGGGGTCCCCATCAGTTCGCCGACGTTGGAGCCGGCGAAGCCGTTGATCTCCTCGGCGAGCAGGGTGGCGCTGCGGGTGGCCTCCGGTATCTGGGTCGGGTTGGGCGCGCCGTGGCCCTGGCGGGCGGTGAGCAGGCCCTTGCCGATGCCGCCCGATTTGCGGTACGTCGTCAGGGAGTTGTCCAGCGACTGCATGACCAGGCCGATGATGGTGCGCTCGGACCAGTGGTGGTTGGAGAGCGAACGGGCCGCGAGAGTGGGGTGCTTGACCATGTGGGCAAGCCAGCCGCGCACCCGGTGGGCGCCGTAGGGGACCTGGAGTATCGACATCGCGCCCATGGCGTTGGAGCCCTTGCCGTAGCGGACGGGCTCGATGTGGGTGTTGTCGTCCGGGTGGATCGAGGAGGTGATCGCGACGCCCTGCGAGAAGTCGGCCTTCGCGATGCCGTGCTTCTTGCGGTAGCGGCGGTCGCTGGTCTGGGAGCCGACCAGCGCCTCGGAGTTGGTGCGGGTCAGTTCGCCGAGCCGCGCGGAGAGCCGGGGCAGCAGACCCCGGTCCTTCATCGTGTGCAGCAGCGTCTGGGTGCCGTACGTGCCCGCGGCGACGACGACCTTGCGGGCGCGGAGCTTCGTGGGCTTCGCCCTGCGGCGGCGGTCGGTGGGGACGGTGAGGACCCGGTAGCCGCCCTCGGGGTCGTCGGTGACCGCGACGACGGAGGTCATCGGGTGAATGACCGCCCCGGCCTTCTCGGCGAGATGGAGGTAGTTCTCGTTGAGGGTGTTCTTGGCGCCGTGGCGGCAGCCCGTCATGCACTCGCCGCACTCGGTGCAGGCCTTGCGGGCGGGGCCCGCGCCGCCGAAGTACGGGTCGGGGACGGTGGCGCCGGGCCTGGCCCTCGCGGTGCCGTCGGCGTCCTTGCCGTCGCCGAAGAAGACGCCGACCGGGGCCAGGTGGAAGGTGTCTCCGACGCCCATGGCCTCGGCGGCGGCCTTGAGATGGACGTCGGAGGGGGTCGTCGTCGGGTTGAGGCGGACCCCGAGCATGCGACGGGCCTGGTCGTAGTACGGCTTCAGCTCGTCCTGCCAGTCGGTGATCGAGGCCCACTGCCGGTCCTCGAAGAACGGGGCGGGTGGGACGTACAGGGTGTTGGCGTAGTTGAGGGACCCGCCGCCGACCCCGGCCCCGGCGAGCACCATGACCTTGCCGAGGAGGTGGACGCGCTGGATGCCGAAGAGACCCAGCGCGGGGGCCCAGAGGTAGTTCCTCAGGTCCCAGGAGGTCTTGGGGAGGGTGCCGGGAGTGAAGCGGCGGCCCGCCTCCAGGATCCCGACCCGGTACCCCTTCTCGGTCAGCCGGAGCGCCGACACCGCGCCCCCGAAGCCCGATCCGACGACCAGGACGTCGTAGTCGTACGCGGCGTCGTCCTCGGCCGGCACAGGGCTCGCCGGAACAGGGCTCGCCTGAACAGGGACCGTCGGCGCGGGGCTCATGGCCTGTTTCTGGGCAGGGCTGTCCTGGGACATGGCACTCCTCGGAACGGAATCGGTACGAAAAGGGCGGAAGCCGCTACGGCTCCCGGGGCGTCAGCGCAGCCGGAAGGCCTTCATCGCCTTGAGGCTGCTGGTCATGAGCGCGGCATACTTCTCGTCGTCCATCCCGAAGGCGGGCGCGAGCGGCATCAGCCGCTGCTGGGCGACGGTCTGAGCCTCGGTGTACTTGAGGATGCCCTCGGAGCCGTGCCGTCGGCCGAGGCCGGAATCCTTCATGCCGCCCATCGGGGCCTGGACGCTGCCGTAGGCGGGGGCGAACCCCTCGTTGATGTTGACGGTGCCGGTGCGCAGCCGGGCCGCGACCTGGTGACCGCGGCGGGAGTCGGTGGTCCAGACGCTGGAGTTGAGGCCGTACGGGGTGGCGTTGGCCAGCGCGATCACCTCGTCCTCGTCGCTGAAGCGGTAGATCGAGACGACCGGTCCGAAGGTCTCCTCGGTGCAGACGGCCATCGGGGCCTCCACCCCGTCGAGGATGGTCGGCTCGTAGAACAGCGGGCCGATGTCGGGGCGGGCGACGCCGCCGGCGACGAGCTTCGCACCCTTCTCGACGGCCTCGTCGACGTGGCGCGTGACGGCCTCCAGCTGGCGTTCGCCGACGAGGGAGCCCATGTCGGCCCCGTAGGCGAGGGCGCTGCCGAGCCGCATGGCCTGCGTCCGGGTGGCGAAGCGCTCCACGAAGTCGTCGGCGACGGACTCGTGGACGTACAGCCGCTCGATGGAGATGCAGAGCTGTCCGGCGGAGGAGAAGCAGGCGCGGACGGCTCCGGCGGCGGCCTTCTCGACGTCGGCGTCCTTCAGCACGAGCATGGCGTTCTTGCCGCCGAGCTCCAGGGAGACGCCGACCAGCCGGGACGCGGCGCCGACGGCGACCTCGCGGCCGGTGCGGGTGGAGCCGGTGAAGGAGACGTAGTCGGCGCGGCTGACGACCTCGGGTCCCACGACGGGCCCCTCGCCGAGGACGACCTGGAAGACCTCGGCGGGCAGTCCGGCCTCGATCAGCAGGTCGCGGGCCCACAGGGCGGTGAGCGCGGTCTCCGTGTCGGGCTTCATCACGACGGCGTTGCCGGAGACGAACGCGGGCAGCGCGTCGCCCACGGAGAGTTCGAGCGGGTAGTTCCAGGGGGCGATCTGGCCGACGACGCCGCGCGGCTGGCGCAGTTCGGTGACCTTGGTGAGGACCGGGACGACGCCGGTGTGGCGGCGGGGCTTGAGGTAGGCGGCGGCCTTGCGCCCGTAGTGGCGGGCCGCGACGGCGACGGCCTGCACCTCCTCGTGGGCGTGCAGGCGGGCCTTGCCGGTCTCCAGCTGGATGAGGTCGAGGACCTCGGACTGGCGGCTGAGGACGAGGTCGTGGAAGCGCAGCAGGACGGCGGCCCGCTGCCGTACGGGGACGGCGGCCCAGACGGGCTGGGCGGCGCGGGCCCGGTCGAAGGCGGTGGCGACGTCCTCGGGGGTGGACTCGGGCAGGTCGGCCAGCTTCTCCCCGGTGAAGGGGGTGTGGTTGGCCGTGCGGCCCGACCCGACGACGCCACGGGTCAGCTGGGCGATCACCTCGGGGGTGACCACGTCGGCGGCGGTGCGCACCCCGGCGGGGGCGACCGCCACGGGGTTCGTGCCGAGAGGGGCGTCAGGGGCCTGCGAGTCCGTCATGAGGCCGAGAGTATGTCCAGCCGCAGCCTTTGGGTACCCGTGGGTAACAGTTTTTCACAGGACCCGCCACCGCTGCCGGACACCCTCTCCGAACGAGCCAGTGATCGCTGGCGACATAACTGCTGATCAGTGGCTATGCGGCCGACCGACCCGCGGCGGTCGGCCCGCGGTACTCAGGAAGCGTGAATCTTCAGCCCCTCGGTGACCTCGGTGAAGATCGCGTCGCCGTCCTTCGCCGCCTCCCCCTTGGCGGGCATTCGCACCCGCACGTGCCAGTAGGGGTCGTTCTCCTTCTCGCCCGGGATCAGCAGCTCCCGGAAGCGGTAGCGCACCGGATCGTCGCCGGACGAGGGGTAGGGAACGAACTCGGTGGTCATCTCGAACGCCTTGCGCCCCCCGTGCGTGGCGTCCTTGTAGGTGGCGGACGCCTCCTCCATGTCCGTGGAGCTCGACGAGCCCTTCTCGTAGTACTCCTTGCGGACCTTCGGGTCGACGCCCGGGTTGTCGTCCATGGCGTCCTCGCTCTTCGGGTCGCGGTGCCAGAAGGAGATCTCGAAGACGCCGCTGGGATCCGCGTACCAGACCAGTTCGTCCTCGCCGTCCTCCTGGACCCGCTTGTACTCCTCCGGAACGGCGACGTCCGCCGACAGCACCTCGTTCTCCGGCCGGACCTGCCAGCCCTCGGGCGGTCCGTCGCCCGCGAACGGGTTCAGCAGGAGCAGGACGAGCGCGACCGCCACCGCCAGCGCCCCGCCGCCGAGCGCGAACTGGGCGACGCGGTTGCGGTGCAGCACGGGCGGCACCCACTTGCTGCCACCGCTTCCGCTTCCGCCCGCGGGGGCCGTCCCGTACGCGGAGGCCGCCTGCGCCGGGGCCGGGGACGCCAGCTGCTGGAGAGCCCGGCGGACCTCGGCGGCCGGCGGGCGCGCCGCGGGGTCCTTGCGGAGCAGTTGCATGACGAGCGCGCCGAACGCGCCCGTGCCACGGGCGGGCACCTGCGGCTCGGCGGACAGCACGGCCTGGAGGGTGGCCGGGGTGTGCGAGCGGCGGTACGGGGACATCCCCTCGACCGCCGCGTACAGCACGACGCCCAGCGACCACAGGTCCGACTCCGGTCCGGGGCGCTGCCCGAGGACCCGCTCCGGTGAGATGTACTCGGGCGAACCGACGAACGCTCCGGTCTCGGTGAGCTGCTGCTCGCCCTCGACCTGGGCGATCCCGAAGTCGGTGAGGACGACCCGGTCGCCGGTGCCGAGCATGACGTTGTCCGGCTTGACGTCCCGGTGCAGGATGCCGATCGCGTGAGCGGCCATCAGCGCGTCGAGGACCGCGAGGCCGATCCTGGCCGCCTCGCGGGGGTCCAGGGTGCCTTCCTGGAGGCGGTCGCCGAGCGACGGGCCGCGTACCAGCTCCATGACGATCCACGGCTTGCCGTCCTCGACGGCCACGTCGTGGACGGTCACGACGGAGGGGTGGTCGATCCGGGCGGCGGCCCGCGCCTCACGCTGCATGCGCTGGTGCACCATGCTGTGCTCGCGCTCGCCGAGGTGTTCCGGTACGCGCGGTTCCTTGACGGCCACCTCCCGGTCGACGACCTCGTCGTGGGCCCGCCACACCGTCCCCATACCGCCGTGCCCGAGCCGGGCGAGCAGCCGGTAGCGCCCGCCGATCAGCCGGTTCACCGCACTGTCCGGGACGCTCGCGCGGACGGTCGGGGACGGAACGTGCGCCGGAGGTGAGGGATGCGGCGTGGGGTGGGGCGGGGGATGCGGCGCGCCGAAGCCGCCCGGTGTCTGGGGCGGCTGGATTCCGTAGCTGGTGGGCTGGTTCGCCCATCCCCCGTGATCTGTCATGTTCCCCATCCTGGATCACGGGTCGGGCCGGGCACCACCGGGGGTGGACACCGGATGCGCAGCCGTGACCGTCTCGCGACCCGGCCGGAGCATCGGGCGTCCGCCGGGCGCCGTGCTCACTGCCGGGGTTTCGGGGCGCTCCAACTGCGCAGCATGATGTCGAACTTCTCGCGGCTGGCCTCCCAGCCCTCCTGCGGAGCCGTCAGGTACAGCGCGTACTCGGGGCCGCCGGAACCCCCGTAGTACATCTGGTCGATCCCGTGCCGGGGTCCCGGGTGGTCCTTGGTCTCGTTCCAGGTGAACTCCCAGAGGGCGCCCGGCCGGTCGCGGAAGGTGTTCTTCTCCATACCGATCCGCTGATACCCCGGCAGCCGCTCGGAGAGCTGCTCCTCCATGTTCTCCATGTGCAGATACGGATGGTCGAAATCCGGGTCGGGGTCGACGCTGATGCGGATCCGGTGGGCCCCGCCGTCCGGCGTGTAGTCGATCTGCCCGTCCTGTTCCTGCCGGGTCCAGTCCACCGGCACCACCAGGCTGAACCCCGCCGGGTCGTCGACCCGGTGCCAGCCGTCGGGTATCTCCGGTGCCCCCTTCGACGAGGCGGCCGGCTCCGAGGAGGTCCGCTCCGTGGAGGTCCGCTCCGGGGACGGTGTGCCGCCGGCGGCCGTGCCGCCGCTCGTGCCGCCGGGTGCGTCCGGCTCCTCCCCGTACTTCATCGCGAACAGACCGGCCACGCCCCCCAGGACGGCGGCGGCGACGACCACGACGAGCACCGTGCGCCACCGGGACCCGGCGCGCCGGGTCACCGGGGCGGAGGCGGGGCCGGTGACCGGGGCGGCGGCGTCCGGGCCGGGGACGGGCGTCGTCGCGGCGGGGGTCGCTGCGGGCAGCCGGGCGGTGGCGCCGTCGGAACCGTCGGGGCCGTTCGGGCTGCCGGAACCGTTCGGGCCGCCGGGGCCGTTCGCGTCCCGGTAGGCGTACCGGGCGTCCTCGGGGAAGCGCTGGGTCGGCACGTGCGCCTGCGCGGCACGGGGCTCGCGGCCGTCCATCGCGTCCAGCAGCATCTGCTCGGTCTGGGCGGCCGTGGGCCGGTCGTCCGGGTCCTTGCGGAGCAGCGCGGTGATCACGGCACCGAGCGGGCCGGCGTTGACCGGGGCGGGCGGCTCCTCGGTGACGACCGCCTGCATGGTGGAGATCGGGGACGTACGGCGGAACGGGGAGGTCCCCTCGACCGCCGTGTACAGCGTCGCGCCCAGGGACCAGAGGTCGGAGGCCGGTCCGGGGTCGCCGCCGCGTACCCGTTCCGGGGCCAGGTAGTCGATGGAGCCGACCAGTTCGCCGGTACGGGTGATGGTCGAGTCGCCCTCGATCGCGGCGATCCCGAAGTCGGTCAGCAGCACCTGCCCGTCGCGCGCCAGCAGCACGTTGCCGGGCTTGACGTCGCGGTGCAGCACGCCGGCCGCGTGCGCGGCGCGCAGGGCGCTCAGCACGTGCAGCCCGATGCGGGCCGCCTCGCGCGGGGCGACCTCGCCGCTCTCCTTGGCGGAGTCGGCGAGCGAGGGCCCGTCGACGTACTGCATGACGATCCAGGGGCGGTTGTCGTACTCGATCACGTCGTGGACGGTGACGACGCCGGGGTGCGTGATGCGCGCCGCCGCCCGCGCCTCCTTCTGCGTCCTGGCGTGCAGGACGAGCCGGTCGGCCTCGGCGACGTACAGCCCGGCGGTCAACTCCTTGACGGCGACCGTGCGGTGCAGCACCTCGTCGTGGGCGCGCCAGACCTTGCCCATGCCGCCCCGGCCGAGGACGTCGCCCAGCCGGTAGCGCCCCGCCAGCACCAGTCCCGCGTCCGTGTTCTGTGATCGATCCACGTGAAGTCCCCGCCCCGTTCCTCGAATGGCCAGATTACGGAGGCGCGGCGGTGCGGCGGAACCGGGGATCGCCCACGAGACCGCACTGTGATGGTTGTCGGCACCGCACAACGCCCGTGACGGAGCAACGGCGATGACGCGTGATCAGGCCCGGGTGCGGACGGTCGCGTGCGCGCGGTCGGGTGCGACCGGCGGTCAGGTGACCCGGTACGAGGCGATGGCCTGCTCGTAGATCTCGGTGACCCTGTCCCGGTCGCTCTCGGGCCCGATGACCTGGATGACGTGGTACCTGCCGTCGACGATCATGGCGAGATTACGGACGTAGACCTCGCGCCCGCCGCTCTCCTGCCAGGTGAACTGCCCCTCGGCCATGGCCTGCCGACCGACGTCGACCCGGCGCAGACCGGACGAGGAGGACCAGGTGGAGTCGCGGAACGGCTGGAGCTCGGGCTCCTTGTCCCGCTGGTAGTCCAGCGGATCGCCTCCCCCCGCCTTCACCGTGTCCCGGCCGGGCACCACGAGGAGGGTGAACCCGTCGCTGCCGTAGCGGATCTGTCGGTCCGCGTTGGCGGGGCTGCGCTGCCAGTCCTTCGGTACGCCGACCTCGAACCCCTCCGCGTCCTCGCGGAGCGCGTAGCCGGGGGCGAGCGCCACGGCCGACCGGCTGGTCTGCGGCTGCTGCGAGCCGGGATCGGCGGACCCGCCCGCCGAGGCGGACGGCTCGGGCTCCCCCGAGGCGGGGGGCGGTGCGGCGGAGCCGGCGGGCGACGTCGGCGCTCCACTGTCCTTGCCCGGCTCCTGCTTCGGCAGGAACATCACCGCGTACGCGACGGCGGCGGCCATCAGCAGCAGGATGAGGACGAGCAGCAGCCGGCCCAGACTGCGCGGGGATGAGGACTCGCCCCGGCGCGGCGGTTCCCGCAGCACCCGGGGTCCCTTGGGCGTTCGGGGTGCGCGGGCCGGGCGCTCCTCCTCCCAGGCCTCCACGGGCATCCGCTCGGACCGGTCGGGCGGCAGCAGCGACTCCTGCCGGTCCCGCCGCTTGCCGCCACCGCGCAGCTTCGGAGGCTGCTGACGCTTCCCCTGGCGGTGCCTGCCGTGCGTCGCGCCGCCGCCGAAACGGCCCCGGCGCCGGCGGACCAACTCGCCCCGGCGGCGCACGATGGGGAGCCGGGCGGCGTCGGGCGCGGGCAGCGGCACGACGTCGGCGCCCGCCTCCGGCTCCGGCGCGGAGCGCACCAGCGAACGCAGCCAGCCGCGCAGCTCCTCGAAGTCCGGCCGCTCCGTGGGGTCCTGGCGCAGCAGCGACTCGACGACGGGCCGCAGCGGGCCGCACTCCTCCGCGAAGGCGGGCGGCTCCCCGCACACCATCTGGACGAGCTCGGCCGCGTTCTCCTCGGGGTAGGGGGCGTGGCCCTGGACGGCGCGGTAGAGCAGTGCGCCGAGCGCCCACAGGTCGGTGGAGGGGCCGATGGGGGGCGCGAGCTGCCAGTTCTCGTGGACGGGGCCCGCCTGCTCGGGGGCCCAGCGCTCGGTGACGGCTCCGACGACGGCGATCCGTGCCTGGCGGGCGCGTTCGGCGGCGAGCGGGGTGGCGGGGCCCCGGTAGACGGCGGGCTCGTCGCCGCCCGCGACGGCCTCCTCCCAGGCCCCGGGGGCGGTCCGCCCGCCCCGGGGCGGGGTGGCGCGGGCGAGCTGCTGGGGGGCCGGGGCCGCCGGGCCGGGCCGCCGGGAGTCGGCGCGCAGCGCGTCCTCGCCGGAGCCGCCCGCGGAGACGGGCCGCGCACCGGGCCCGTCGTCCCAGGTACCGGCGAGATGCACGCGGCGGCCCGGCGGCCGGGGGCCGTCCTCGTCGTCCTCGTCGTCCTCGTCGTCGTAGGGGTCCTCGGCGGGGATGCCCCAGGGGGAGGTCGGTCCGGGAGCCACGGGGGCGCCAGGGGCCGGGGCGCCGGGCGCCGGGCGCTGCGGCGGGAGGATGCCCGTGTCGGCGTCCGCGTCGGCTCCGGCTCCGGTCACGCCGCTGGTGCCGCTGCTGCCCGGGGCGGGTGTGCGCCCTTCCGGCGGCGACTTCGTGAGGTCGGCCGGGGTGCGGCCGGTCTGCTGCCGGTCCTCGGTGACCCGGGCGGCGGCCCGTGCGCCCGCCCGGTAGGCGGCGATGGCTCCGGCGCGCGCGGCCCGCAACTGGGCGGCGCTCGCGGCGCCCGGCTCGGCGGGGGGCGGCACGGCGGTGTACGGGACGGCGGGGGCGGCGGGGCGCGGGACGATCTCCTGCCCGGCGTGCGACGCCAGGGGCTCGGCTACCGGGCCGCCCGGCGGCAGGTCGTACCGGTCGCCGGACCGGTCCTCGGGTCGGTTGCCATACCGGTCCTCGGGTCGGTCGTCGTCCCTGTCGCCGTCCTTCTCGTCGTCCCGGCGCGGGGCGTAACCCTGCGGCAGCGACGGAAGGGGAAGCCCCTGGTCCGCCCGGTACGACCGGTCCGCCCGGTACGAACGGTCCACCCGGCCGCCGCCGCCGTCGCCGTCTTCATCGGCGTACTCCTGGACGTCCGCGTCGGCGTCCGCGTACTCCTGGACGTCCGCGTACTCCGCGTACTCCGCGTACTCCGCGTACTCCTGAACGTCCGCGTCCGCGTACTCCGCGTGCTCCGCGCGCTCCTCGACGGCCGCGTAGCCCTGGCCGTCGTCGACGGAGCCGTAGCCCTCGACCGGCGCGTACTCCGTTCCGCCCCTGGCCGGCGGGAGCGCGTGGGCCCCGTCGAGCTCTCTCGGCGGGGCGGCTTCGACGGCCGGGATGCCGTACGTCGAGGGGCCGGCCACCGGGTCGGTGTCGGGCGTCGGTCCGGGGGCGTATCCGCAGAGCGCCTCCTCGGCGGCGCCCGCCGCGAGACCTGTGAGCACCACGCGGCCGTCGTCGCACACCAGGACCGTGCGCACGGTGATGTTGCGGTGGGTCCAGCCGTGGGCGTGCAGCACTCGCAGGGCGGTGAGCACGTCGGAGCCGATCTCGGCCGCCCGGTAGGGGTTGAGGGGGTGTTCGGCGAGGAGGGCGGCGAGCGGACGGGCCACGACGAGCTCGCTCACTATCCACAACGAGCCCGCTTCGGCGAACACGTCGAAGACCTGGTCGAGCCGGGGGTGATCGGGTACCTGGGCAGCGGCCTGCGCGGCCTCGATCGCCCTTCGGACCGCCGGGTCCGTGCTGCGGCGGACCGCTCGCCCTGGGGCGCGTCCGGATGCGGAGGGCCGGCCGTCGGCGTCGAGCACCTCCGCGTCCACGACCTCCGGCAACGGCACCTGGCGGACCAGGACTTCCTGTCCGCTGTAGGTGTCGAACGCCCGGGTCTCGGCCAGTTCGTACCCATCGGACGGGGGCAGCGGAAGGCGGTAGCGGTCGGCAAGCACCCGACCCGCGTAGTCGTCCACGACGCCTCCCCAGAGCGCGCTCTTCCCCCGGTCACCGGAGGCGCACTTATCCGTCGGTCACGGTCATTCGGCGGACAACTGACCCGCTGTTCCGGCTGCGTACGGTCCCCGGCCTCTTACGATACGTGGCAACACGGGCCGCCGGGCCGGGTCGCGCCAACCGGTCCGCACAAACGTTTCCCATCGACCGGTCCGGGACCTTTCCGGCCGGTCGACGGGCGTGCCCAGCGGTCAGCCGGTGGGCGTGAACGTGGCGAACGCCGTCTCCCGCAGCGTCCGGCACGCGTCGCCCTCCCACTCGTCCACCTTGCAGCTGATCATGATCGAGTAACCGCGCTTGGCGTCCACCTTGAACCCCCGGTTGAGCACCTTGACCCGGACGCCGCTGTGGTTGCGCTCGAACGTCCAGTCGGCGACGGTCGGGTAGCCGTTGTACTCGACCTTCTTTATTCCGCCGTGCTCGTAGCCGTCGCTGAGGACCTTGACGCTCCCGACGGCCCCGCGCCAGGCGGCCGCCGCGTCGTCCTTGGGCGAGCTGTTGAAGTCGACCTGGACGCGGGGGAAGCTGCCCCGCTTGTCGTTGTAGATGCCGCCGGAGTTGCTGCCCGCGATGTCGGTGCGCTTGAAGCCCTCGGGCATCGCCATGGTGAAGTTGAACCGGGAGTCGGTGACCTTCTCGTACCCGGCGGGCAGGGCGTCGCCCGGGTCCGCCCCGTCCTCCTCGGCGTCGTCGGAACCGGAGTCCTCGGCGTCGGCGGAGTCGTCGGCGGACGAATCGGCGGACGGGTCGGCGGAGGCCCGGCCGTCGTCCGCGCCCTGGCCCTCCTTCTGACCGCCGCCCTTCTCGCCGGCCGAACCGCCGCCGGCGTCGGCGCCCTTGTCGTCGGCGCCGCCGGCCGAGGCTCCGGCCGAGGCGGCCTTGTCGCCGCCCCTGTCCGCGTCGTCGTCGCCGAGCGTGAGCGCGAGCACGGTGCCGAGAATGGCCAGGGCGACGACGGCCGCGATGATCGCGAGGGTGCGGCGGGGCACCACGTCGGTGATCGAGGCTCGCGTGGACGCGACCGAGGACGGCGGGCGCTGCCCGGGTACGGACCCGCTCGCCGCCGCGGACTTCGGGGCGCCGGCGGGCGCCGCTACGGCTCCCTTCGCGGTCGCCGGGGCGGACGCGGCGGGCTTCGCACCCGGGGCGGAAGCCCCGGGCGGCGACGGAGGCTTGGGCGGGGCGACGGGCGGGCCGCCGGCCGCCGCGGCCGGAGAGCCCGCCGACGCGGCGGCCGAACCCGCCGCCGCCGCGGGGGTCTTCGCGTTGCGCACGGAGCGCAGGGCTCCGCGCAGCCGGTCGCGGGAGCCTCCGCCGGACTCGCCCGACCCGGTGGGCTGCTTCGGCGGCTTCGGGGGCTTGGGCTGCTTCGGCGTCCTCTTGACGAGGGGGTCGGCGGCGGGCGCCGGCGGCAGCGCCATGATCTGGGTGGAGTCCGCGGGGGCCGGGGCGGGAACGTCGGGGGCGTTGATGACGTCGTTGAGCAACGCCCGCGCCCCGGCGTCGTCGAGGCGCTGGTCGGGGTCCCGGGCGAGCAGCCCGTAGATGACCTCGGTGAGCGGACCGGCGTTCTTCGGCGGGTCGAGCGGTTCGGTCATCACGGCCGTCAGGGTGGCGATGGCCGAGCCCTTGTCGTACGGCGGGCAGCCTTCGACGCTCGCGTACAGCAGTCCGCCGAGGGACCACAGGTCCGCGGGTGGACCCGGCTTGTGACCGCGGGCGCGCTCCGGCGAGATGTACGAGGGTGCGCCGACGAGCATGCCGGTGGAGGTGACCGACGGGTCCCCCTCGACCTGGGCGATGCCGAAGTCGGTGAGCACGACGCGCCCGTCCTCGGCGATCAGCACGTTGGACGGCTTCACGTCGCGGTGCAGGATGCCCTCGCGGTGCGCCGAGCGCAGCACGTCGAGGATGGCGAGCCCGACCTCGGCGGCCCGCCGCGGCGTCAGCGTGCCGTCCTCGCGGATCGCCTCGGCGAGCGACTTGCCCTCGATCAGCTCCATGACGATCCACGGGCGGTCGTCCTCGTCGACCACGTCGTAGACGGTCACCGCGCTGTTGTTGCGGATCCGTGCGATCGCCTTGGCCTCACGCAGGGTGCGCGTGATCAGCCGGCGCTTCTCGTCCTCGTCGATCGCCCCGGGGAACCGCAGTTCCTTGACCGCGACCGTGCGGCCGAGCGTCTCGTCGTCGGCGCGCCAGACCGTACCCATGCCGCCTCGGCCGAGCACCTCACCGAGCCGGTAGCGCCCCGCGAGGAGACGACCGTTCTTGTCCCGTTGGGGCTCCCGTGCCTGCTCCGCCTCCGACATGCGTCCCCTCTGCGATCAACCCGCCCTGGCAGAGCGTTCATTGTCCCTCACCCCGGGGCCGGTCCTGGTGCCGGGTCCGGGGTCCGCCGCACCGCGGTCCGAAGAGGGAAGCCCCCACAGCCTCCTACCAACCCGGCCTCCCCGTCCAGGCCGGACCGGCCCGCCGACGCGGCTCCACCGGGCCGGCGGAGCCCAACTGGCCCGGTGAAGGCGGGCGGTGACCACTGCAGGGAAGCTCGCGGGCCCCTGGAGGGCGTGTCCTAGATCGGCACAATGTCCGGTGCGCCGAGCCGGGCCGCGTCCGCCGTGAGGTCGTCGGGCTGCCGCTGCGATTCGCGTTCGGCCTCCACCCGCTTCTCGTAGTGCTCGACCTCCCGGTCGATCCGCCCCTCGTCCCAGCCCAGCACGGGCGCCACCAGCTCCGCGCAGAGCCGGGCGCTGCGGGTGCCCCGGTCGAAGGTCTCGATGGAGATCCGGGTGCGCCGGGTCAGCACGTCGTCCAGATGGCGGGCACCCTCGTGGGAGGCCGCGTACACGATCTCGGCGCGCAGATAGTCGTCGGCGGCGGGCAGGGGTTCGCCCAGAGTGGGGTCGGCGAGGATCAGTTCCAGAATCTCCTCGGTCATTGAGCCGTACCGGTTGAGCAGATGCTCCACCCGGGCGACATGGAGTCCGGTCCGGGCCGCGATCCGGGCGCGCGCGTTCCACAGGGCCTTGTATCCCTCGGCTCCCAGGAGCGGGGTGTCCTCCGTGACGCAGGCGGCGACCCGCTGGTCGAGTCCGTGCACCGCCTCGTCCACCGCGTCCTTGGCCATGACCCGGTACGTCGTGTACTTGCCGCCCGCCACGACGACGAGGCCGGGAGCGGGGTGGGCCACCGTGTGTTCGCGCGACAGCTTGCTGGTGGCGTCCGACTCGCCGGCCAGCAGCGGTCGCAGTCCGGCGTAGACGCCCTGGACGTCGTCCCTGGTCAGCGGGGTGTTGAGGACGGAGTTGACGTGCTGGAGGAGGTAGTCGATATCGGCGCTGGAGGCGGCCGGGTGGGCCTTGTCCAGGTCCCAGTCGGTGTCCGTGGTGCCGATGATCCAGTGTCGGCCCCAGGGGATGACGAAGAGGACGGACTTCTCGGTGCGCAGGATGAGGCCGGTGGAGGAGTGGATGCGGTCCTTGGGGACGACCAGGTGGATGCCCTTGGAGGCCCGGACGTGGAACTGTCCGCGCTCGCCGATGAGCCCCTGGGTGTCGTCGGTCCACACGCCGGTCGCGTTGACCACCTGCTTGGCCCGGATCTCGTACTCCGCGCCGCCCTCGACGTCCCGCACGAGCGCGCCCACGACCCGCTCCCCCTCGCGGAGGAAGCCGATCACCCGGGCCGCGTTCGCCACCTGGGCCCCGTAGGACGCGGCGGTGCGCACCAGCTCGGTGACGAAGCGGGCGTCGTCCATCTGGGCGTCGTAGTACTGGAGGGCGCCGACCAGGGCGTCCTTCTTCAGCGCGGGGGCGACCCGCAGGGCGTGCTTGCGGGAGAGGTGGCGGTGGACGGGGAGGCCGCGGCCATGGCCGGAGGAGACCGACATCGCGTCGTACAGCGCGACGCCGGAGCCGGCGTAGAGCCGCTCCCAGCCCTTGTGCTGCAAGGGGTAGAGGAAGGGCACGGGCTTCACCAGGTGCGGGGCCAGCCGCTCCAGGAGCAGCCCGCGCTCCTTGAGCGCCTCCCGGACCAGGGCGAAGTCGAGCATCTCCAGATAGCGCAGACCGCCGTGGATCAGCTTGCTCGACCTGCTCGATGTGCCGGACGCCCAGTCGCGCGCCTCGACCAGGCCGGTCGAGAGGCCTCTGGTGACGGCGTCCAGCGCCGTGCCCGCACCGACCACGCCCGCCCCCACGACCAGCACGTCCAGTTCGCGCTCGGCCATGGCGGCGAGCGCGACGGTGCGCTCGGCGGGTCCCAGTGTCGCTGTCCTCACTGCTGCCTCCCGGTGGATCGGGGTGGTCGGACACGGGAGTGCCACCCGGCCGAGAGGCCGGCCGCCCGTGTCCACTCCTCGATTCTGTCCGCGCTCCCCGAGTTCAGCCACCGCCTGTGGACAACACCCGGGCGACCGGAGCCACACAATGCGACATATAGGTCATATTTACGCCTAGTCTGACATTGCACTGTCCACAGCAGTTGCGATCTTCGCTCTCCGCATTTAGGGGGTCTTCCTGTATGCCCGCAGACCTCGCCGTCATCGGACTCGGTCACCTCGGCCTGCCCCTCGCCCAGGCCGCCGTGACCGCCGGGATCGACACCGTCGGTTACGACCCCGACCCACGCCCCTACGCGGAACTCGGAGCGGGCCGCAGCCCGGTCGAGGGCACCCTCACCGCGTCCGAGATCCGCCGCATGGTCTCCGGCGGCTTCCGGCCCACCACCAACGCCGCCGAGCTGGGCCGGGTCCGTACCGCCGTGATCTGCTCCCCCACCCCGCTCGGCCCCGACCGGACGATCGACCTCACCGCGCTCGGCGACGCCGCCCGCGCGCTCGCGGCCCGGCTGCGCCCGCACACCACCGTGCTGCTGGAGTCCGCCGTGCCGCCCGGCACCACCGAGAACGTCCTGCGCCCCCTGCTCGAAGAGGGCTCGGGGCTCGTCGCCGGACGCGACTTCCACCTCGCCTGCTCGCCGAGCCGGCTCGACCCCGGCAACCGCACCCACGTCCTGGCCAACACCCCCAAGGTCATCGGCGGCCTCACCCCCGCCTGCACCGAGTCGGCGGCCGCCTTCTACGGACGCCTCACCGACAAGGTCGTCCGGGCCCGCGGACCACGCGAGGCGGAGATGACGAAGGTGCTGGAGACCAACTTCCGGCACGTCAACATCGCGCTGGTCAACGAGATGGCGGTGCTCTGCCACGACCTCGGCGTCGACCTCTGGGACGTCATCCGGTGCGCCGAGACCAAGCCGTTCGGCTTCCAGCCCTTCCGGCCGGGACCCGGCGTCGGCGGACACGGCGTCCCGGTGGACCCGGGCTTCCTGCCCTACAGCACCCGCACCCCCGGGCACCCGCTGCGGATGGTCTCGCTGGCGCAGGAGATCAACGACCGGATGCCCAGTTACGTCATCCAGCGCTGCGCCACCCTCCTCAACGAGCACGGCAAGTCCGTCCGGGGGGCGCGTGTCCTGCTGCTCGGCGTCACCTACAAGCCGGACAGCGCCGACCAGGAGGCCGCCCCCGCCCGCGAGATCGCCACCCGGCTGATGGACATGGGCGCCCAGATCGGCTATCACGACCCGCACGTCCTGGACTGGCGGGTGCGCGAACGCCCCGTCCCGCGCGCCGACTCGCTGTACGAGGCGGCGGCCGCGGCCGACCTGACCGTACTGCTCCAGCAGCACCGCACCTACGACCTCCAGGGCCTCGCGGTCAAGGCCCAACTGCTCCTGGACACCCGGGGAGCCACCCCGGCGGGGGCGGCGCACCGGCTCTGAGGACGTACGGGAGGCCGAAAAGGATCGCCGGTGACCGATTCCGGTGCGTCCTGCTACCCTGCGGCGTCACAGCGCGCACACACGTGCGCAACCGCACACGCGTGCGCAGCCATCCCAGGGGGAGCCCCACCGTGAGTCAGCCCGTGCAGCCGCCGAACCAGCCCCAGCAGCCCTACGGCGGTCAGCCCGTCGACGGCAACCCGTACGCCGGCCAGCCGGGCCAGCCCGCCCCCGCCGCACCCACCGGCAACCCCTACGGCCAGCCCGCCCCCGCCGCACCGACGGGCAACCCCTACGGGCAGCAGCCCCCCGCCCCGACCGGCAACCCGTTCGCGGGTCAGCAGCCCGGCCAGAGCGCCCCGTTCGGCGGCGGCGCGCCCTTCGCCCCGGCGCCCCCGGCCCGCAACAACAACATTCTGCTCGGCGTGCTGGTCGCCCTGGGCGCGGCCGTCGTCGCGGGCATCCTGTACGGCGTGATCGCGGGCTCGATCGAGCGCGAGGTCGGCTACGCGGCGGTCGGCGTCGGCTTCCTGGTGGGCTTCGCGTCGAGCAAGGTCGGCGGCTCCAACCCGGCGGTCATCGGCGCCGCGGCCGTCTTCTCGATCGGCGCCGTCTACCTCGGGCAGCTCGTCGGCATCTCGATGGTCCTCTCCGACCTGGCGCAGATCCCCTTCTCCGAGGTCATCGGGGACCACTTCGGCACCGTGACGGACGCCTGGTCGCAGGAGGCCGACTTCATGACCTACCTCTTCCTCGCCCTCGGCGCGGCCGCCGCCGTCGGTGGCGCCAAGAAGGCCGGCTGACACCTCGCGGGACCATACGGAAGGGCCCGGATCGTCTCCACGATCCGGGCCCTTCCGCGTACGTACGGGAGGTCAGCGGCGGTGCTGCGAGTCCGCCACCGTCACCTCGACGCGCTGGAACTCCTTGAGGTCGCTGTAGCCGGTGGTGGCCATCGCGCGGCGCAGCGCGCCGAAGATGTTCATCGAACCGTCCGGCGTGTGCGAAGGACCGGTGAGGACCTCCTCCGTCGTCCCGACCGAGCCGAGGTCGACCAGCTTGCCGCGCGGCACGTCCTCGTGGACGGCCTCCATGCCCCAGTGGCGGCCGCGGCCGGGCGCGTCCGTCGCGCGGGCCAGCGGGGAGCCCATCATCACGGCGTCCGCACCGCAGGCGATGGCCTTCGGCAGGTCGCCGGACCAGCCGACGCCGCCGTCGGCGATGACGTGCACGTACCGGCCGCCGGACTCGTCCATGTAGTCGCGGCGGGCCCCGGCGACGTCCGCGACGGCGGTCGCCATCGGGACCTGGATGCCGAAGACGTTGCGCGTGGTGTGCGCCGCGCCGCCGCCGAAGCCGACGAGGACACCGGCCGCGCCGGTCCGCATCAGGTGCAGGGCGGCGGTGTACGTGGCGCAGCCGCCGACGATGACCGGGACGTCCAGCTCGTAGATGAACTGCTTCAGGTTCAGCGGCTCGGCCGCGCCCGAGACGTGCTCGGCGGAGACCGTCGTACCGCGGATGACGAAGATGTCGACGCCCGCGTCGACGACCGCCTTGGAGAACTGGGCGGTGCGCTGCGGGGAGAGCGCGGCGGCGGTGACGACGCCGGAGTCGCGCACCTCCTTGATGCGCTGCCCGATCAGCTCCTCCTGGATGGGGGCGGAGTAGATCTCCTGGAGCCGGCGGGTCGCGGACTCGACCGGCATCCCGGCGATCTCGTCCAGCAGCGGCTGCGGGTCGGCGTGCCGGGTCCACAGGCCTTCCAGGTTCAGCACGCCCAGACCGCCGAGCTCACCGATCCGGATGGCGTGCTGCGGGGAGACCACGGAGTCCATGGGAGCGGCCAGGAACGGCAGCTCGAAGCGGTAGGCATCGATCTGCCAGGCGATCGAGACCTCCTTCGGGTCCCGGGTGCGACGGCTCGGAACGACAGCGATGTCGTCGAATGCGTAAGCCCGGCGGCCGCGCTTGCCGCGCCCGATCTCGATCTCAGTCACGATGTGTGGCCTTTCCCTCTACGTCTGCGCTGACCAGTATCCCCGACACGCAGGTGAGGGGCGGACCGGAGTTCCCGGTACCGCCCCTCACCTGCGCTGACGCGTTACTTCCTGCTGTAGTTCGGTGCTTCCACCGTCATCTGGATGTCGTGCGGGTGGCTCTCCTTGAGACCCGCCGAGGTGATCCGGACGAAGCGGCCCTTGCTCTCCATCTGGTCGACGGACGCGGCGCCGACGTAGCCCATGGTCTGGCGGAGGCCGCCGACGAGCTGGTGGAGGACGTTGGCCAGCGGGCCGCGGTAGGGCACCTGGCCCTCGATGCCCTCGGGGACGAGCTTGTCGTCCGAGGACACCTCGGCCTGGAAGTAGCGGTCCTTGGAGTAGGACCGGCCCTGTCCGCGGGACTGCATCGCGCCCAGGGAGCCCATGCCGCGGTACGACTTGAACTGCTTGCCGTTGATGAACATGAGCTCGCCCGGGGACTCCTCGCAGCCCGCGAGAAGGCTGCCCAGCATCACGCTGTCCGCGCCGGCGGCCAGCGCCTTGCCGATGTCGCCGCTGTACTGGAGGCCACCGTCGCCGATCACCGGGACGCCCGCGGCGCGGGCGGCGAGAGCGGCCTCGTAGATCGCGGTGACCTGCGGGACACCGATTCCGGCGACCACGCGGGTGGTACAGATCGAGCCGGGGCCGACCCCGACCTTCACGCCGTCGACACCGGCGTCGATCAGCGCCTGCGCGCCGTCGCGGGTGGCGACGTTGCCGCCGATGACGTCGACGCCGACGCTCGACTTGATCTTCGCCATCCAGGCGAGGGCGTTGCTGTTGTGCCCGTGCGAGGTGTCGACGATCAGGAAGTCGACCCCGGCGGACGCGAGCGCCTGCGCGCGCTCCAGCGCCTCGGGGCTGGCGCCGACGGCCGCGCCGACCAGCAGACGGCCTTCGGCGTCCTTGGCGGCGTTCGGGTACTGCTCGGCCTTCTTGAAGTCCTTGACCGTGATGAGGCCCTTGAGGATGCCCGCCTCGTCGACCAGCGGCAGCTTCTCGATCTTGTGGCGGCGCAGCAGCTCCATGGCCTCCACGCCGGAGATCCCGACCCGCCCGGTGACGAGCGGCATCGGCGTCATGACCTCGCGCACCTGGCGCGACCGGTCCGACTCGAACGCCATGTCGCGGTTGGTGACGATGCCGAGGAGCTTGCCCGCCGGGTCGGTAACCGGCACGCCGCTGATGCGGAACTTCGCGCAGAGCGCGTCCGCCTCGCCGAGCGTGGCGTCGGGGTGCACGGTGATCGGGTCGGTGACCATGCCCGACTCGGAGCGCTTGACCAGGTCCACCTGGTTGACCTGGTCCTCGACCGAGAGATTGCGGTGCAGCACGCCGACGCCGCCCTGACGGGCCATGGCGATGGCCATCCGTGCCTCGGTCACCTTGTCCATGGCGGCCGACAGCAGGGGGATGTTCACCCGTACGTTGCGCGAGATGAGCGACGAGGTGTCGACCGCGTTGGGCAGGACCTCGGACGCGCCGGGCAACAGCAGCACGTCGTCGTAGGTCAGCCCGAGCGTCGCGAACTTCTCGGGCACTCCGTCGACGTTTGCAGTCATGACACCTTCCCCAAATGGCCTTGATCGGTGCGGATGTCCATGCTAACGGGCTCCACGGGCGTCTCATTCCACGATCAAGATCACTTGACTGATCTGTAGCTTCCTACAGCACCTCCGGCGGGGGCCGGCCGGAGTGCCTACTGCTCGGCGAGCGCCCGGAGCCGGCTGAGCGCGCGGTGCTGGGCGACCCGGACCGCGCCCGGGGACATTCCGAGCATCTGGCCGGTCTCCTCCGCGGTCAGCCCGACCGCGACGCGCAGGACCAGCAGCTCGCGCTGGTTCTCCGGGAGGTTGGCGAGGAGCTTCTTGGCCCAGGCGGCGTCGCTGCTGAGCAGGGCGCGCTCCTCCGGGCCGAGGGAGTCGTCGGGCCGCTCCGGCATCTCGTCGGAGGGGACGGCGGTCGACCCCGGGTGGCGCATCGCGGCGCGCTGGAGGTCGGCGACCTTGTGCCCGGCGATCGCGAAGACGAAGGCCTCGAAGGGCCTTCCGGTGTCCTTGTAGCGCGGCAGCGCCATCAGCACGGCTACGCAGACCTCCTGCGCCAGGTCCTCCACGAAGTGGCGAGCATCACCGGGAAGGCGGTTCAGCCGGGAGCGGCAGTAGCGCAGGGCGAGGGGGTGTACATGGGCCAGCAGATCATGGGTGGCCTGCGCGTCACCGTCGACGGCTTGGTGCACGAGGGCACCGATCACCGTGGTTTCGTCATCGCGCATCGGACCATGGTGCCCTGAGGCCGCCCGGTCCGCTCCACCGCGTCCTGAGTTGTGCACCGAAGCGTTATGAGCGGGTGCGCCGGATGTCATGCCCTGCGCCCTCCCCTTCCGCTCGACCGAATCGTTCCTGAGGAACTCCACGACTCAAGGATGCGTCATCGGCCGGGAAGCGTCACATGGCGCCGCCGAGCGGGCCCGGACACGGGGGTGTGGAGCCGATGGCCCGCTCCGTGACCCCGTCCGCCGGTCTGCGGACGGGTCGCGGCCGGGCCGGTCGTCAGCGGACCAGGCCCCAGCGGAATCCGAGGGCCACCGCATGGGCACGGTCCGAGGCCCCGAGCTTCTTGAACAGGCGCCGGGCGTGGGTCTTGACCGTGTCCTCGGAGAGAAACAGCTCACGGCCGATCTCCGCGTTGGAGCGGCCGTGGCTCATCCCTTCGAGGACCTGGATCTCCCGCGCGGTGAGGGTGGGGGCCGCCCCCATCTCGGCGGACCGCAGTCGGCGCGGGGCGAGCCGCCACGTCGGATCGGCCAGCGCCTGGGTGACGGTGGCCCGCAGCTCGGCGCGCGAGGCGTCCTTGTGCAGATACCCGCGGGCCCCGGCGGCGACCGCGAGCGCGACGCCGTCCAGGTCCTCGGCCACGGTCAGCATGATGATCCGGGCCCCGGGGTCGGCGGAGAGCAGTCGCCGGACGGTCTCCACACCTCCCAGACCGGGCATGCGTACGTCCATCAGAATCAGATCCGAACGATCGGCACCCCAGCGGCGGAGGACTTCCTCGCCGTTGGCCGCCGTCGTCACGCGCTCGACGCCGGGCACGGTGGCCACCGCGCGACGGAGCGCTTCTCGGGCAAGCGGGGAGTCGTCGCAGACGAGGACGGATGTCATGACCGTCCTCCGCAGCTGATGCGCGTCACCTTGAGCCTCCAGGCTGATACAAGTCGTCACCTGTGCGGTTGACCCCCTCGGACATGTGCCCGAGCCGGATATTCGTCAACCGCATCCGTTCCCTTAACGACGGTCACTCGAAAGAGTTACGGGTCGGGCGGCCGGGTTCGGCACTCTACGTGAAGGGCCGCATACGGAGGAGAACGGCGCGGGTGATTCACCCGTCAACCGAATCTTCACTCGTCGGCATGCCCTATTCGGCACTATTTCTTCCCTTTTGAGGGTGTCTGTGGCTAGATTCGCAATCAGTCATATTTACATCTACTAGCACCGCAGATGTACGGTCGAGACTTCGGTCACACCGATCACCGACGGTCCGAGCATCGGAGGCCGTCGATCACAGACGGTCGAGGATGCCGCTTCCGACGCAGCACAGCTCCGAGGGGACAAGCAATGGCAGATTTCTCCCGCCTTCCCGGACCCAACGCCGACCTGTGGGACTGGCAGCTGCTCGCCGCCTGCCGAGGCGTGGACAGCTCCCTGTTCTTCCACCCCGAGGGTGAGCGCGGTGCGGCCCGGAGTGCCCGCGAGACCTCCGCGAAGGAGGTCTGCATGCGCTGTCCGGTACGCGCCGAGTGCGCGGCCCACGCCCTGGCCGTGCGGGAGCCCTACGGAGTGTGGGGCGGCCTGACGGAGGACGAGCGCGAAGAGCTGATGGGCCGGGCCAGAACCCGGCTGATCACCGCGGCGCCCGCCGCCGGACCGGCTCCCGGCACTCCCTGACACCCGTACGCGGCAACCGAACGCAGAAACGTTTCTTCGACACCCCCGGCCAGCCGGCCCGCGACCGGCCGCAGCGGGTCCGGCCCCTCACCGCCCGTGGGTCTCGGGGCCCGGCGGGTGCCGCGGCCCTTGCGCGGTCTCAGCGGGCGGCCGTGCGCGCCAGCTGGTCCAGGGTGGCCGCCACCGCCGGGACCCGGGCCAGGTCCGGCAGGGTCAGCGCGACGATCTCGCGCTCGATCGCGGGCTCGACCGGCACGGCCCTGGCCCCCTTGGGGCGTACCGACTCGACGGCCAGCTCCGGCAGCACCGCCACCCCGAGCCCGGCCCCGACGAGCCCCATCACCGCCGGGTAGTCGTCCGTGGCGAAGTCGATGCGCGGGGTGAAGCCGGACTCCTCGCAGACCTCGACCAGCTGTCGGCGGCAGCGCGGACAGCCCGCGATCCACGACTCGTCGGCCAGTTCGCCGATGGACACGCTCGACGCCTCCGCCAGCCGGTGCCCCTCCGGGACGAGACCGATCAGCCGGTCGGTGAGCAGCGGCCGGACCACCAGGTCGTCCCATTCGCCGCCGGTGCTCCCGTAGCGGAACGCCAGCGCGATGTCGCAGTCGCCCTCGCGCAGCAGGTCCACCGAGCGCGGCGGCTCGGCCTCGACGAGCGACACCCGGGTGCCGGGGTGTGCGGCGCGCAGGGCGGCCAGCGCCCCCGGGACCAGGGTGGAGCTGCCGCTGGGAAAGGAGACCAGCCGGACCCGGCCGGCGCGCAGTCCGGCGATGGCGGCGACCTCCTCCTCGGCGGCGGTCAGCCCCGCGAGGATGCCGGAGGCATGCCGTACCAGCGCCTCGCCGGCCTGGGTGAGACGCATCTCGCGTCCGGTACGGATCAGCAGGGTGGTGCCCGCGGAGGACTCCAGGGCCTTCATCTGCTGGCTGACGGCGGGCTGGGTGCAGCCGAGTTCGCGGGCTGCGGCGGAGAACGAGCCGGTGGTGGACACGGCGCGCAGGACACGGAGGTGGCGAGCTTCGATCACCCAGCCATCATAAGAAATTCTTGGAGGCTGGGCGAATTCACGAGAGGAGACTTTGGGATCAGGGCGGTTAGCGTGACCCCATGAAGCTGCTGACCGTGAACATCGGGCAACCTCGCCCCTCCGCGCAGACCGACGGCCCGGGTGGTCTCACCGGGATCGACAAGCGACCGGTGGAGGGTCCGGTCGAGGTCCTCGACCCCGGGCCCAGGGGCGCCGGCGGCAGTGGAGTGGCCGGGGACGCGGTGTGCGACCTGCGTCATCACGGCGGCAGCGACCAGGCGGTGTACGCCTTCGCCCGTGAGGAGCTGGACGCCTGGGAGCGGGAGCTGGGCGGCCGGAAGCTGGCCAACGGGGTGTTCGGCGAGAACTTCACGACCCTGGGCCTCGACGTCAGCGGCGCGCGGATCGGCGAGCGCTGGCGGGTGGGCACGGACCTGGTGCTGGAGGTGACCTCGGGCCGCATCCCGTGCCGGACCTTCGCCCACCACCTCGGGGAGAAGGGATGGGTCCGGCGGTTCACCCGCCAGGCCGCCACCGGCGCGTATCTGCGGGTGATCGAACCGGGGGCCGTCCGCGCCGGGGACCCCATCGAGATCGTGCATCGGCCGGCCCACGAGGTCACCGCCGCCCTGCAGTTCCGGGCCGTGACGACCGAACGCACCCTGCTGCCCGCGCTGCTGGCCGCCGGGAAGGCGCTGCACCCGGAAGCGTTGCGCAAGGCGCGGGAGTACACCGCGCGGCAGGGCTGAGGCCGGGCGGACGGTCTCGTACGCGGAGGGATCGGCCGCCCGGTACCGGGAAACGGCCGCCCGGTACGGGGGAAACGGCCGTCCGGTCCGGTGACGAGGCGTCATCCGCCGCGTAGTCCGAAGACGTTGCGGCGGGAACTGGATCGGTGTGGTGCGCGTCCACCACCAGTGACCTGTGCCCGAGGAGAAGTCTTCGAGCCGAGTGGCGTCTCAGGGGGAAGACCATGCCCGACCCGCAGCAGCCCTGGTACTCCCCGGGCCCGCCGCAGCAGCCCGTTCCCGGCAACCCGTACGCCTCGGAGGGCGGCACGCCCCAGGGTTTCGGGCCGCCGACCGTGCCGACACCGCCGCCGCGTCGCCGGTTCGGCCGCGGGCCCGTCGTCGCCGCGGTCGTCGCGCTGGTGCTCGTGGTCGTGGCGGGAGGGGCGTACGCGTTCTCCGACCAGTGGCGGGATGAGCCCGCGAAGCCCGTGGCGAAGGAGTCGCCCGGCCCCTCGGGGTCGGCGTCCCCGTCCGGTACTCCGGCGGCGGGCGGCCCGGAGCTGAGCCACGTCCCGACGACGAAGGAGGTCGCCGCCGCCCGGAAGCCGGGCGAGTCGGCGGCGTGGATCGTCGACGACAGGACCGACATCCCCAAGCAGATCAACATCGTTCACGACCTGTGGATCGTCGGTGACACCGCCGTCCAGGCCCTGCACCGGAAGGTCACGGCCTACCGGCTCTCGGACGGCGCCGAGGTCTGGAACGTCGACCTGCCCTCCTCCGTCTGCGAGACACCGGCCAACCCCACGCCCGACGGCAAGGTCGTGGTCTTCCATCACGAGCGGCCCGACAACGAGCGGGGCAACCAGTGCAACCAGATGCGGATGATCGATCTGAAGACCGGGAAGCAGGGCTGGCACAAGGAGCTCGACGAGCCCGGTGACCGGGGCAACACGTTTCTCGTCTACAGCGCCATCAGCGGGGACGTCCTGTCCGTCGCGCGGAACATGCAGGCCATCACTTACCGGATGGTCGACGGGAGCAAGCTCTACGAGATCCCCCGGGAGAACGAGAAGTGCGTCCCCCAGGCCGTGGCGGGCGGCGCCGCCCGGCTGCTGGTCAGCTCCGACTGCATGATCGCCATCGACCGGAGCAAGAACTACGGCCAGCTCCGCGAGCTCGACCCGCGTACCGGCAAGGTCCTGTGGCGCTACCGGCTGAAGACCGGCTGGAGCTTCGGCAGTCTGATCTCCATGGACCCGGTCGTCTTCACCTCCTTCAACAACGAGGACAGCGCGACCGACTGGCGGATCACGGTTCTGGACCCCGGAGGCAAGCACCGCGTCACCTTCGACGCCCGGAAGAAGGGTTTCGAGGAGTGCGGCGGAGACGGGTCGGGCGGGGACATCCAGCCCTGCCGGGGCGCCGGGGTCGGCAAGGGCCTCATCATGCTGGGCGGCACCGAACAGGTCGGCGCGTACGACGTGAAGACCGGCAAGTTCCTGTGGGGCATCAAGTCCGACGAGCTGCGCAGGCTGTATCCGCTGCGCGCGGAGGACGGCAAGTCGATGCTCATCTACGAGGCCGCCACGTCGAGACGCCCCGGCCGGACCTTCCTCATGGGCCCGCGCGGCGCCGGCACGGAGACGAACGTCGTGAAGCACCCGGTGGCGACCGCGCCGTGGGAGTACGAGATGTCCATGGGGCACACGGCCTACGTCGACGGGCGGCTCGTCCTGACGTCGACGCACGTGAGCGGCGACGAGAACCACAAGCCCGTGCGGGAGGCCCGCATGCTGTCCTTCGTCCCCGCCGCGCCCTGACCGCACCGCTCCACCCCGACGGGAAGTAAGGGGTCGCCCCCGGCCGGGTCGTAGGGGCCCGCTCGGGGGCCGCTCAGGGGTCTGCCCCATGCCCGGTGGGCGGTCGGCCCGGAATGCTCGTGAGCATGGAGAAGACCAGGGCACGACGGCGGTTGAAGCGGGTGCTCATCTCGCTGGCCGTGGTGGTGAGCGTGTTCGTGGCGGCCGTCGGCGGCTCGTTCGCGTGGCTGTGGACGAGCTCGGACATCAGCACGGTGGGCAAGGTCCGCTTCGACAACGCGCTGGCGGTGCCGCCGCTCGCGCCCTCGACGGTGGACGAGGACGGTACACGCGTCTTCGACCTGCGGATGCGGGCGGGGAACACGGAGTTCCGGAAGGGCACGGCGACCCCGACCTGGGGGTTCAACGGCGGCCATCTGGGGCCGACGCTGCGGGCGGAGCGCGGCGAGCGGGTGAAGGTCCGGGTGCGCAACACGCTCGACGAGGCGTCCAGCGTGCACTGGCACGGGATGCACCTGCCCGCCGCGATGGACGGCGGACCGCACCAGGCGGTCGCGGCGGGCGGCACCTGGACTTCGCGCTGGAAGGTCGACCAGCCGGCGTCGACGCTCTGGTATCACCCGCATCCGCACGGCGCGACGGAACGGCACGTGCGGAAGGGTCTCGCGGGGATGTTCCTGCTCGACGACGAGCGCTCCGGACGGCTCGCCCTGCCGAAGACGTACGGGGTGGACGACCTGCCGGTGATGGTGCAGGACGTCACGTTCGACGGCGCGGACCTCGACCACGGGCACGGGTTCCTGGCCAACACCGGCTTCCTCGGGGAGCGGACCATGGTCAACGGCACGCTCGACCCGTACGCCGAGGTCGGCGACGAGCGCGTACGGCTGCGCCTGCTGAACGCGTCGACCGCCCGCGTCTACACCTTCGGCTTCGACGACGACCGCTCCTTCGCCCTGGTGGGGACGGACGGCGGGCTGCTGGACGCGCCGGCCCCGATGAACCGGATACAGCTCTCGCCGGGTGAGCGGGCGGAGGTCGTCGTGACGGTGCGGCCGGGCGAGCGGACGGTGCTGCGCAGCTACCCGTGGCGGGACGGGGACGGCTGGGAGCGGCGGTTCAACGGGGGCGACGACTCCTTCGACGTGCTCCAGTTGCGGGCGGCCGAGCGGCTGCGCCCCTCCCCCGCCGTCCCCGCCCGGCTGGCCGGGGACGAGGGGCTGGAGCTGCCGGAGGCCGGCGACGCCGTGCGCGGCCGTCACTTCGAGCTCCGCAGGTCGGGCATCAACGGGCGGCCGATGGCGATGGACCGGATCGACGAGACCGTCGTCCGGGGGACGACGGAGCTCTGGACGCTGCGCAACGGCGGCGACATGACCCACAACTTCCATGTGCACGACGTGCAGTTCCGGGTCCTGACCGTGGACGGGAGGCGGCCGGAGCCGGCGCTGCGGGGCCGTAAGGACACGGTGGCGGTGCCGGTGGGCTCGACGGTGCGGATCGCCCTGCGGTTCGACGGGCCGTCCGATCCGGACACCCCGTACATGTACCACTGTCATCTGCTGTCCCATGAGGACGAGGGGATGATGGGCCAGTTCGTGGTGGTGGACAAGGGGCAGCGGGCGGGTGCGCCGCCCGGTCATGCGGGGCACTAACGTGCGGCGTATGACGACTGCACTGATCACGGGCGCGACGGCGGGCATCGGGGCCGCGTTCGCGCGGCGGCTCGCGGCCCAGGGGCACAACCTGGTGCTGGTGGCGCGGGACACCGCGCGGCTGCGCGAGCAGGCCACCGAACTGCACGACCGGCACGGCATCGAGGCCGAGGTGCTGAGCGCCGACCTGTCCACGGAGGGCGGGCTCGAAGCGGTGGAGAAGCGGCTCGCGGACCGCACGCACCCGGTCGACCTGCTGGTCAACAACGCCGGGTTCGGCAACAAGGGACGCTTCCTGGAGGTGTCCATGGCCGATGAGCTGACGATGCTGAAGGTGCACTGCGAGGCGGTGCTGCGGCTGACCTCGGCGGCCGTCACCGGGATGAAGGAGCGGGGCCGGGGCGGGGTCGTCAACGTGGCGTCGGTCGCGGCGTTCGTGCCGCGCGGTACGTACGGGGCGTCCAAGGCGTGGGTCGTGCAGTTCACCCAGGGCGCGGCGCGGGATCTGGCCGGGTCGGGGGTGCGGCTGATGGTGCTGTGCCCCGGATTCGTGCGGACGGAGTTCCACGAGCGGGCCGGGATGGGCACGGACAACATCCCCGGCTGGATGTGGCTCGACGCGGACAAGCTGGTGGCGTCCGCGCTGACGGATCTGGCCCGGGGGAAGACGGTGTCGATCCCGGATCCGCGCTACAAGGCGTTGATGGGGCTGGTGAAGGTCGCTCCGCGCGGGCTGCTCGGTGGGGTCACGTCGCGGACGGGGCGCAAGTACGGTCCGCGGTAGCGCCGCACCCGGCCGCTGTGCGGCGTACGGATGCGGTACGGGTGGCCGTACGGGAGCGGCTCCACGAGCGTCCGGCGCATGGCGTGACCGGCCGGAACGCACCGAGGCCCGGCGCCCCCGTGACGGGTGGGGGCGCCGGGCCTCGGGCGTACCGAACGGCGTACCGAGCGGTGCGGGCCGTACTAGTGGGAGTGGCCGTGGCCGCCGTGACCGGCGTCGCCCTCGTCCTCGGCCGGCTTCTCGACGACCAGGGTCTCGGTCGTGAGCAGCAGCGACGCGATGGACGCGGCGTTCTCCAGGGCGGAGCGGGTGACCTTGACCGGGTCGATGACGCCGGCCTTGACCAGGTCGCCGTACTCGCCGGTGGCGGCGTTGAAGCCCTGGCCCTTGTCGAGCTCGGAGACCTTGGAGGTGATGACGTAACCCTCCAGGCCGGCGTTCTCGGCGATCCAGCGCAGCGGCTCGACGGCGGCGCGGCGGACGACCGCGACACCGGTGGCCTCGTCGCCGGTCTTGCCGAGGTTGCCCTCCAGGACCTTCACGGCGTGGACGAGGGAGGAGCCACCGCCGGAGACGATGCCCTCCTCGACTGCGGCGCGGGTCGCGGAGATGGCGTCCTCGAGGCGGTGCTTCTTCTCCTTGAGCTCCACCTCGGTGGCGGCGCCGACACGGATGACGCACACGCCGCCGGCCAGCTTCGCGAGGCGCTCCTGGAGCTTCTCGCGGTCCCAGTCGGAGTCCGTGGACTCGATCTCGGCCTTGATCTGGTTGACACGGCCCTTGACGTCGTCGGAGTTGCCCCCGCCGTCGACGATGGTCGTGTCGTCCTTGGAGACGGTGACGCGGCGGGCGGTGCCCAGCACGTCGAGGCCGGCGCCGTCGAGCTTGAGGCCGACCTCCTCGGCGATGACGGTCGCGCCGGTGAGGGTGGCGATGTCACCGAGCATGGCCTTGCGGCGGTCGCCGAAGCCCGGGGCCTTCACCGCGACGGCGTTGAAGGTGCCACGGATCTTGTTGACGACGAGGGTGGAGAGCGCCTCGCCCTCGACGTCCTCGGCGATGATCAGGAGCGGCTTGGACGCGCCGGCCTGGATGACCTTCTCCAGGAGCGGGAGCAGCTCCTGGATGGAGCCGATCTTGCCCTGGTGGATCAGGATGTACGGGTCGTCGAGGACGGCCTCCATACGCTCCTGGTCGGACACCATGTACGGGGACAGGTAGCCCTTGTCGAAGGCCATGCCCTCGGTGAACTCCAGGTCCAGACCGAAGGTGTTGGACTCCTCGACGGTGATGACACCGTCCTTGCCGACCTTGTCCATCGCGTCCGCGATGAGCTCGCCGACCTGGGTGTCCTGCGCGGAGAGCGCGGCCACGGCGGCGATGTCGGACTTGTCGTCGATCGGACGGGCGGTCGCGAGGAGCTCCTCGGACACGGCCTTGACCGCGGCGTCGATGCCCTTCTTCAGGGCGGCCGGGGAGGCGCCGGCGGCGACGTTGCGCAGGCCCTCGCGGACGAGCGCCTGGGCCAGGACGGTCGCGGTGGTGGTGCCGTCGCCCGCTACGTCGTTGGTCTTGGTCGCCACCTCCTTGACGAGCTGGGCACCGAGGTTCTCGTACGGGTCGTCGAGCTCGACCTCGCGCGCGATGGTGACACCGTCGTTGGTGATGGTGGGAGCGCCGAACTTCTTGTCGATGACGACGTTGCGGCCCTTGGGGCCGATCGTCACCTTGACCGTGTCGGCAAGCTTGTTGACGCCGCGCTCAAGGGCGCGACGGGCGTCCTCGTCGAACTTAAGAATCTTCGCCATGGGCTGTGTTCCCTCTCAAAATGAACTGCGCCCCTCGCCGCCCGGCTAGTTATCTCGCAGGGGGCCAGGGGCGCAGAACACAAGCAAACGTGGGTGAGTTACTTCTCGACGATCGCGAGAACGTCGCGGGCCGAGAGGACGAGGTACTCCTCGCCGTTGTACTTCACCTCGGTGCCGCCGTACTTGCTGTACAGGACGACGTCGCCGGTCTTGACGTCGAGCGGAAGTCGCTCGCCGTTCTCGAAGCGGCCCGGGCCCACAGCGAGGACGACGCCCTCCTGGGGCTTCTCCTTCGCGGTGTCCGGAATGACCAGGCCGGAAGCCGTGGTCTGCTCGGCGTCGAGCGGCTGGACCACAATGCGGTCCTCGAGCGGCTTGATCGCAACCTTGGAGCTGGTGGTCGACACGATCCGGTCTCCCCCTTCGGAGATCTCACGGGGTTTAACAGTCTGTGGTCGGCGACCTGACCGGCCCGTCGTCGCGGGTGCCGGACCTGCCCTGTCGCGCAGAGTGCTGCTGGCACTCTCCAGGGGGGAGTGCCAGACCTGAGACTATGACCGCGATTAGCACTCGGTCAAGCGGAGTGCCAATTCACCACCCTCGCGCCGCCCCCGTCGGGGCTCCCTGCCGGATCGCCGCCGGACGACGTCACCCGCCGGAGACGAGGACGCGGCTCAGACGTAGTCCTCCAGCTTCGCCACCGCGTACCCCTTGTCGGTGATGGTCTTCATGACCTGGCGGATCATGTCGGGCATCGAGCCCTTCCAGTCGTCCTTGCCCCGGAAGTGGGTGAGGACGATGTCGCCGGGGTGCAGGTCCCGGTCCCACTCACGCCACTCCATGTGGTCGGGGAAGGCCTCCGAGGACCACAGGGGCACGGCGGTGATCCCGCAGGACTTGGCGGCGACGAGGGTGTCGCGGTTGTAGTTGCCGTAGGGCGGGCGGAAGAGGGTGGGCCGCTTCCCGTAGTGCTTGAGGATCTTCTCCTGCTGACCGCAGATCTCCCGCTTCTGCTCGCCGGCGGAGAGACCGGGCAGATAGCGGTGGTTGAGCGTGTGGTTGCTGATCGTCACCCCGCGCTTCTGCATCTCCTCGAAGTAGCCGTAGTCGTCGTTGATGACGTAGTCACTGAGGAACGCGCTGTACGGGATGTCCAGTTCGGTCATCATCCGCAGCAGCTCGGGGTCCTTCTCCGCCCCGTCGTCCATCGTCAGGAAGACGATCTTCTCCTTGGTCGGGACGGTGGTGAAGACGGGCGGCAGCCCGGCGTCGTCCCGCACCTCGAAGCCCTTGCGGGTGGTGATGCGCGGCTTCACCTTCGGCGGCTCGGGGGCCGCGAGCGGAGTCCTGGCCAGTCCCCACTTCTTCGCGGCGACGGCCCGCGCCGCCTGCTTCTTCCCGAGCGCCTCGGCGTAGGTGTCCAGGGCGCGGGCGGGCCCGGCCTTCGGAGCGGCCTCGCCCGGCCGGCCGGCGGCGGGGTTCGCGGGCCCGCCGGGAGCTCCCGTGCCGCTGCCACCCGTCTCCGCCGCGCACCCGGAGGCGACTGCGGCGGCCAGCAGGGCCGCCAGCACGACGGTGCCCGTCCTGTACCACTTCTTGGCTACTTTTTCGTTTTGTCGTACTAGCTGCATGGCGCCGCATCCTGCCAGCCGTCGGCCCGCCGCCCGCCCCGACACCGCGAGCGGACCGGCGCCGTCCCCCGGCCGGCCCACAGCGGCCTTCAGCGGTGCGGGAAACGGCACCCGGCGCAGCGGCCACAATGGACCGGGTGAACGCGACGACCCCCTCCGCCCCGGACGACGACCCCGCCCGCGCCGCCTTCGCGGCGCTGCGCACCCCCGAGGGCGAGCAGCTGCTGGCCGAGCTGCGCGACCACGATCCCGCCGACGAGCTGGCCGCCGCGACCCGGCTGCGCCGCACGCACCCGGCGGAGCTGGTCTCGGCGGCCCTGGGCCAGGCCCGGCTGCGGCAGCGGGCGGTGGCCAAGTTCGGGGCCGAGGACGCCTACCGGATGTACTTCACTCCCAACGGGGTCGAGCAGGCCACCCGCACCTCCGTCGCCGCCCACCGCGCCGCGCGGTTCGCCGGGCTCGGCGTGCGGAGCGTGGCCGACCTGTGCTGCGGCATCGGCGGCGACGCCCTCGCCCTGGCCCGCGCGGGAATCTCCGTCCTGGCCGTGGACCGCGACCCGCTGACCGCCGAGGTGGCCCGCGCCAACGCCGAGGCGCTCGGCCTGGAGAATCTGATCGAGGTGCGGTGCGCCGACGTCACGGAGATCGACACCTCCCCGTACGACGCGGTCTTCGTCGACCCGGCACGGCGCGGCGGACGCGGCAGGATCTTCGATCCGGAGGCGTATTCGCCGCCGCTGTCCTGGGCGGCGGCGGCCGCGCTGAAGGCCCCGAGGGCGGCGCTGAAGATCGCCCCGGGCGTCCCCCACGACGCGATCGGCCCGGAGGCGGAGGCCGAGTGGATCTCGGACGGCGGCGATGTGAAGGAGGCGGTGCTCTGGTACGGGGAGGGCTTCGAGCCCGGCGCGTTCCGGGCCACGCTGCTGCCCTCCGGGGCGACCCTGACCGCCCCGGCGCCGCTGCCCGCCCCGCCCGTGGGCCCGGTCGGGCGCTATCTGTACGAGCCGGACGGCGCGGTGATCCGGGCGCATCTGGTCGCCGACATCGTGGAGCGGTGCGGCGGGCGGCTGGTGGACGAGACGATCGCGTACGTCACGAGCGACACGCGGTACTCCGCCCCGTACGTCTCCGGGTACGAGATCACCGACCGGCTGCCGTTCAACATGAAGAAGCTGAAGGCACTGCTGCGGGAGCGGGAGATCGGCGTACTGACCGTCAAGAAGCGCGGCTCGGCGGTCGAGCCGGAGGAGCTGCGTCGCCGGATGAAGCTGAGCGGCCCGCACGCGGCGACGGTGTTCCTGACCCGGGTGGCGGGGGCTCCGACGATGCTGATCGGGCATCCGCTGGACTGAACCGGGGCGTCAGCGGCGGGCCGGGGCGTCCAGCGGGGCGGGCGCCGTCAGGACGCGCAGCACCCAGCGACGGTGCGTCGACGCCTTGACGGCGCCGATGAGTCCGGTGAGCCAGGCGACCATGCCGAGGCCCATGATCAGGGCGACCATGCCGTACGAGTCGTCGCCGGGCCGGGCGCTCGCCGGGCCGATCACGCAGAGCGCCAGCCCGCCCGCCGCCAGGGCGAACGACAGCAGCAGCCAGACCAGACTCATCCCGGGCAGCCGCAGCTCCCGGTCGCGCTCCGGGTCCCGGTCCAGCGCGCCCCACTCCACGAGCAGCGCGCGGATCTCCCGGTCCCGGGCGACGTAGAGGGAGGCGAGGACGACCGCCGGTATCAGCGCCCCGGCCCCGAGGAGCAGGGACAGGATTCCGGCGATCCCGCTGAAGAAGTCCGCCGACGCCTGCTCGAACATGACGAGTCCGGACCCCACGAGCAGCCAGCCGAACGCGGCGATCCCGGCCCACATCACCAGCACACCGAGCCGTCCCGGCCCCAGGTGCATCCCCACCAGCGCGCGCAGGATCAGCGCCCGGTCGGCGAGCATCGCCTCGCGGTCCGGCCAGCTCCGGATCTCCACGGGAGGCGGGGGCGGGGGCAGGGAGGGGCGCTCTGACATGGACCAGACACTATCGGGAACGGTCCCGTCGTCCGGAGCGAGCCCGGCGGCTCAGGCGTCGCGCAGCGCCTGGATGTCCAGCTTGCCCATGGCGAGCATCGCCTTCATGGTCCGGTCCGCCTTCGCCGGGTCCGGGTCGGCCAGCAGGCGCGGCAGCTCGTTCGGCACGATCTGCCAGGAGACCCCGAACCTGTCCTTGAGCCAGCCGCACTGCCCCTCCTCGCCGCCCTCGGAGAGCGCGTCCCAGAACCGGTCCACCTCGGCTTGGTCGGCGCAGTCCACGGAGAGCGAGATCGCCTCGGTGAAGGAGAACTGCGGGCCTCCGTTGAGACCGATGTACTCCTGGCCCGCGAGCCGGAATCCCACGGTGAGCACGGAGCCCGTCCCGCCCGGGGCGGACTCTCCGTAGTGGGTGACGTCCAGGATGCGGGAGTCCCCGCCGAAGATCGCGACGTAGTGCTCGGCCGCCTCCTTGGCCTTGCCGTCGTACCAGAGACAGGGGGTGATCTTCTGCATGGTCTTCTCCTCGTCGGGCCGTCCACGCGTCCGGGCCGGCCGGTCCGGACGTCGTGGAAGGTAGACCCGGCCCGCCGCCCGGACTCATCGGACACGCCCGGACCCGCCGCCCCCCACCCACGCGGGCTCAGCGGGAGGCTGCGTCCGCACGGCCTCAGCGGGAGGCGGCGTCGTCCTCCCGCTCGGCGCCCCGGCCCCGCTCCGCGGCCGCCGGCCCGCCGGGGGCCTTCCGCTCCGCCGGCAGCAGGACGTACGCGGCCAGCGCGGCCGCCGCCAGGAGACCCGCCGCGGCCCAGAACGCGGCCGCGTACCCCGAGGACAGCTCGGTGAGCTCGGTGGAGCCGCCGGTGACGTGCGCGGCGACGGTGACCAGGACCGCGAGGCCGAGCGAGCCGCCGACCTGCCGCGAGCTGTTGAGGAGCCCCGAGGCCATGCCGGTCTCGCCGGGGGCCACGTCGGTCGTCGCGGCCGTGCCGAGCGGGACGAAGCAGAGCCCTATGCCGAAGGAGCAGAGCAGCGACGGGCCGAGGATGGAGACGAGGAAGCCGCCGTCGACCGTGGCGGTCGTCGCGAACCAGGCCATGCCGAGCGCCGCCAGCGTCGCGCCCACCGCCATCAGCCGCCGGAGGCCGAGCGCGGCGACCGCGCGGGTGGCGAGGATCGAGCCCGCGACGATGCCCACGCAGAACGGCAGGAACGCGAACCCGGCGGCGGTCGGCCCGAACCCGAGGACCAGCTGCATGGAGAGCGAGACGAAGTAGAAAGCGCCGAACTGGGCCGAGGCCAGCAGCAGGCAGAACAGGTTCGCGGTCAGCACCGGCCGCCCCTTCAGCAGGCCGGGCCGGAGCAGCGGGGAGGCGGTCCGCAGTTCGACGGCGACGAAGGCGGCCAGCAGGATCACCGCCGCGCCGAGGGAGGCGAGCGTGGTCGCCGAGCCCCAGCCGTGGTCCGAGGTCCGCACCAGGCCGAGGACCAGCAGCGTCGTCCCGGCCGTGACCAGCAGCGCCCCGGCCACGTCCAGCCGCGCCCCGGCCCGACGCCCCCCGCCGACGGGTCCGGTGCGCGCGGCGGCGGCCAGCGCGAAGGCGACGATCGGCACGTTGACCAGCATCACGGACCGCCAGCCGGTCGCGTCGGTGAGCACCCCGCCCGCCAGCACCCCGACCGCGCCGCCCGCCGCACCCGCCATGCCCCACAGACCGAGCGCCCGGGACCGGGCGGGCCCGGCCGGGAAGGCGAGGGTGATCAGGGCGAACGCCACCGGAGCGAGGGCCGCCGCGCCGACGCCCTGGACGGCGCGCGCCGCCACCAGCGACCCGGGCGACCAGGCGAGCCCGCCGGCCAGGCCGGCGAGGCCGAAGAGCACCAGGCCCGCCGTCAGGACCCGGCGCGGACCGGCCAGATCGGCGAGCCGCCCGCCGAGCATGAGGAGCCCGCCGAAGGCGAGGGCGTACGCGTTGACGACCCACAGCAGCCCCTCCCCGCCGAATCCGAGGTCGCCGCGGATGTCGGGCAGCGCGACGTTCACCACGGACATGTCCAGCGACACCAGGAACTGCACCGTGAGCGCCACCACCAGCAGCCACCGCGCGTGCCGCTCCCCCGTGCCCCCGGCGGCCTCCACGCCCGGCGCGCCCGCCGCCCCGCCCCCGGGACCTCTTCCCGTCCCGCTCTTCCCCGCGCCGCCCATGACGCCCCCTCATCCTTCGCGCTTCCCTCGACCAGGAATTACCATACACGTATAAAAAATAGGCGCCGCAGCATCGGGAGGGTCCCGCGGCGGACCGGAGCACGGCCCCGGAAGGAGAGAATGCCCAGGTGTCAGGCACCGGGAAGACCGAGAAGACGAAGAAGATGAAAAATCCGGCGGCGGGCGGCAGACCGGGCGCGTCCGGGCAGCCCAAGGGACGGCCCGTGGGGCGGCCCCGCCGGCTGGACCCGGAGGTGATGGTCGCCACCGCGCGTCGCATCGTCGAGGAGGAGGGCCTGGCCGCGCTGTCCATGCGGCGGGTGGCGAAAGAGCTGGGCAGCACGCCCATGGCGCTCTACCACTACGTGCAGGACAAGGACGAGCTGCTCATGCTCACCCTGTCCGGCACGGCGGCGGCGTTCCCGCGCCCGGAGCTGCCCGAGGACCCGCGCGAGCGGCTGGTGGCGGTGGCCGCGCACATGCACGAGGTCATCGGCCGGATCCCCTGGGTGCTGGACATCCTGGCGCTGGGCGAGCTGACCGACCGCGACGCGCTGTGGATGGTGGAGGAGATCATCGACTGCGCGCTCGCCTGCGGCCTCTCCCCGGCCCGCTCGGTGCGGGCGTACCGGACGATCTGGAGTTACGTCTACGGGGACCTGGTCTTCCGCAGGGCGGCGGCCCGCCGGGCGGAGAACCCGTCGCGCCGCGAGTTCTTCCCGGAGATGGTCACCGAGCAGGACGCGGCGGAGCTGCCCCGGCTCACCGAGGTCAAGGACCGTTGGCGGGAGTACGCCGCCGACTACGGGACCGTCGAGGAGCTCGACGCGATCGTGGACGGCCTGCTCGGGCGCGGGACGCGGGGCGCGAAGGCCTGAGGACTCCGGCGGAGGTGCGGCTCAGCCCACCGCCTCGAAGCGCCAGCGGTGCACCGGGCGGGTGATCAGGGCGGCGTCGGGCTCGGGAAGTTCGGGGAGGTCGTCGCCGTACGAGGCGCCCTGCCACCACGTCATCACCAGCACCCGGTCCTGCGGGGCGCGCAGCAGTTCGCTGCGGTGGGGTTCGCGGGCCAGCTCGGCGGCCCGTGCCCGCGCCCATTCCAGGAGTTCGCCGCCGCGTCCCTCGGCGGCTCGGGCCTCCCACATCAGGACGATGGTCGCGGCGCTCATGAGTACAGGTTGTCCTTGCTGATCTCGTGCACGTGGTCATGCGTGTGCTCGTGCGTGTGCTCATGGTGGGCCCCCGGCACATGCGGCTCCGTGACCGGCAGCGAGGAGTCGGCCGACAGCTCCAGGTCGGAGGGACGGCGGTTGCGGGCGACCATCTCCGCGCCGAGCGCCGCGACCATCGCCCCGTTGTCGGTGCAGAGCCCGGGGCGCGGCACCCGCAGCCGGATACCGGCCCGCTCGCAGCGTTCCTGGGCCAGGGCGCGCAGCCGGGAGTTGGCCGCGACGCCGCCGCCGATCATCAGGTGGTCGACGCCCTCGTCCTTGCAGGCCCGGACCGCCTTGCGGGTGAGCACGTCCACCACGGCCTCCTGGAAGGACGCCGCCACGTCCCGCACCGGCACCTCCTCGCCCGCCGCGCGCTTCGCCTCGATCCAGCGGGCGACGGAGGTCTTGAGCCCGGAGAAGGAGAAGTCGTACGGGGCGTCGCGCGGGCCGGTCAGGCCGCGCGGGAACGCGATCGAGGCCGGGTCGCCCTCCTTCGCGAGCCGGTCGATGACCGGGCCGCCGGGGAAGCCGAGGTTCAGCACCCGGGCGATCTTGTCGAACGCCTCGCCCGCCGCGTCGTCGATCGTCGCGCCGAGCGGCCGGACGTCGCTGGTGATGTCGGGGGCCAGGAGCAGCGAGGAGTGTCCTCCGCTGACCAGCAGGGCCATCGTCGGTTCGGGCAGCGGGCCGTGCTCCAGCTGGTCGACGCAGATGTGCGAGGCGAGGTGGTTGACCCCGTAGAGCGGCTTGCCGAGCGCGTACGCGTACGCCTTCGCGGCCGAGACGCCGACGAGCAGCGCTCCGGCGAGCCCGGGGCCCGAGGTGACGGCGATCCCGTCGAGGTCCCGGGCGCTGACCCCGGCCTCCTTCAGGGCCCGCTCGATGGTGGGGACCATCGCCTCCAGGTGGGCGCGGGAGGCGATCTCCGGGACGACGCCGCCGAAGCGGGCGTGGGTGTCGACGCTGGAGGCGACGGCGTCCGCGAGCAGGGTCGTACCGCGCACGATGCCCACGCCGGTCTCGTCGCAGGAGGTCTCGATGCCGAGTACGAGGGGTTCGTCGACAGCCATCATTCAGTCCCGGTCTCTGGTGCGTGCTCGTGCACTGCTTGCTCTTGCATGGTCAGGCGCATGACCAGGGCGTCGATGTTCCCCGGCTGGTAGTAGCCGCGCCGGAAGCCGATCGGTTCGAAGCCGAAGCGCTCGTACAGCTTCTGCGCCCGGGTGTTGTCGACCCGGACCTCCAGGAGGACCGTGGCGCACTCGAAGTCGGTGGCGCCCTTCAGCAGGTCGGCGAGGAGTTCGGAGCCGAGGCCGGTGCCCCACGCCTCGCGGCTGACCGCGATCGTCTGGACGTCGGCCAGGTCGCCGAGGGCGGCGAGCCCGGCGTAGCCGACGATCCGCCCGGTGGCGGGGTCCTCGGCGACGACGTAGTGGCGGGTGGCGCCGGGGCCGCGGGCGTGGGCCAGCTCGGACCAGAACATCCCGGGTGACCAGGCGTCGTCCGGGAACAGCGCGTGTTCGAGGTCGAGCACCGGCGCGATGTCCCACCAGCGCATCTCGCGCAGTACGGCGGCGGTGGCGGTGCTCACGTGGGGGTGACCACCTTGTAGTTCTTCGGGACCTGCGCGTCGGGCCTGCGCAGATAGAGGGGCCGGGGCTCCAGGAGCTCCTGTCCGGCGGCGAGGCGTTCGGCGGCGAGTCCGGCGAGCGCCCCGGCGGCGACGTGCTCGGGGCCGCGCGCGTCCGGGAAGGCGTCCGGGTAGAGCACCGCGCCCGCGCCGACCACGGGGAGCCCGGCCAGCGCCCCGGCGATGTCGGCGGGCCGGTCGACGGCGGGTTCGCCCGTACGGGTGCGCGCGTCCTCGTACCGCGCCCAGTAGACCTCCTTGCGGCGCGCGTCGGTCGCCACGGCGAACGGCCCTTCCAGGCCCTCCAGGCCGGCGGCGTACGCGAGGCCGTCCAGGGTGCACAGTCCGTGGACCGGCACGGAGAGGGCGGATCCGAAGGTGGCGGCGGTGACCAGGCCGACCCGCAGGCCGGTGTACGGGCCTGGGCCGACGCCCACGACCACGGCCGTCACGGCGTCGAGCCCCGTCCCGGCCTCGGCGAGGACCCGGTCGACGGCGGGGAGCAGCAGCTCCCCGTGCCGGCGGGCGTCGACCTGTCCGGAGGAGGCGATGACGGACGTGCCGTCGTGCAGGGCGACGGTGACGGCGGGCGTGGCGGTATCCATGGCGAGCAAGAGCACGCAAACAGCCTACGGCTCCGCCGACGGCGTTACGGCGTCCGTACGGCGTCCCGGCCCGCCCCGTCCCTGCTGCTACCGTCACCGGGTATCCGCGGGTACGACGTAAACGCTTGTACGACATGCGGCAACGGCAGTCGAAAGGGGATTTCACGGTGGCTAGGGGAAGCTCGGGAATCGTGGCCGGGCTCACTGCGGCGGCGGTCGCCGCGGTCGCCTTCCTCGCCTACCAGGCCTCGGCGAACGCCCCCGCCTCGGTGGCGTCCACGCCTGGGAAGAAGCCCGCCGCCTCGGCCTCGGCCCAGCCCTCCGCCAAGCCGAAACCCGAGGCCGACCCGCTGGCGGTACCGGCCGCGTCCGGCGAGGGCGAGCGCGTCGTGTACGCGCTGAAGGACCGCCGGGTGTGGCTGGTCGACGAGTCAGACGAGGCGATCCGCACCTTCACCGTGATGCCGAGCCCCGTCAGCCCGCCCCCCGGGGTCCACAAGGTCACCTCGCGTTCGGGCGAGGTCCAGGGTTCGGACGGCGTCCCGATCGAGCACGTGGTCCGCTTCGCGGACGTGGACGGGGTGGTGGTCGGCTTCAGCGCGGCGCAGGACGGCTCGATGGCCAGCCCGGACCCGACGTCGAAGACCGGCGGCGTCCGGATGAAGCGCGCGGACGGCAACGCCATGTGGACGTTCGCGACGGTCGGCGCGAAGGTCGTCGTCGTCCCGTAGGGCGGCTCAGGAGGCTTACGCCGCCCGCTCCCGGACGGCTTTCCCGTGGGCGCTCTCCTCGTCCCGTTCCCGGTCCGCCGCCTCGGATGGATCCGGCACGTCGCTCGGCGGGGTGGAGACCGCGGTGGCCGCGGCGCACGAGGCCAGCAGGTCCTTCATCGACAGGGCGGACGGAGTCGGTCGCGGCTGCGCCGCGCGGTCGGGCGTCGGCATGGATTGCCTCCTTGGTGCTCCGATGGAGGGCGTGGTTAGGCTGACCTAACCACGTCTCGTACCCATGTGACCACGGCCACGGCCCCCCGCGCAACAGTTTACCGACGCACTGTCGGGAAGGTCTCGTGAAGGACGGCGGCGGAGCGGGTGGTGTCGGAGGGGGCGGGCGGCGCCGGAGGACGGGCCGCTGCGGAGGGCCGGCCGCGTTACGGCAGATCCGCCCGCAGCCCCGCCCAGCGCGCCCCGATGCCGACCAGGGTCACCTCGCGCCGCTCGTCGTCGGTGTCGCCCGTCGCACGGTCGATGAGGACCCGCAGCCGGTCGTCGGCCAGCTCCTCGACCTTGCCGTCGCCCCACTCCACGACCACCACGGACTCCGGCAGCGACACGTCGAGGTCCAGGTCCTCCATCTCGTCGAGCCCGCCGCCCAGGCGGTACGCGTCGACGTGGACCAGGGCGGGGCCCCCGGTCAGCGAGGGGTGGACACGGGCGATGACGAACGTGGGCGAGGTGACCGCGCCACGCACGCCCAGGCCCTCGCCGAGGCCCCGGGTCAGCGTCGTCTTGCCGGCGCCCAGCTCCCCGGTGAGCATGACCAGGTCGCCGGGGGCCAGCACCCGGGCGAGCCTGCGCCCCAGGTCCTGCATCTGTTCGGGCGAGGTGACGGTGAGCGTCACCGTCACGGCCTCGGGTACGGCCCCGGCGGGCTCGGGAACGGTCGTCCCCGCTGTCTCCGGAACGGTCTCAGCGGCCGGGCCGCTGTGCGGTGCTTCCATGTCCGCCAACGTTAGCGCCCGGCACGGTGCCGCTGCGTACGAGCAGGTCGGCCAGCCGGTCGGTGACCGTCTCCGGGTGCTCCAGCATCACCAGGTGCCCGGCGTCCGGCACGATCACCAGCTCGGCGTCGGGCAGGACGTCGGCGATGGCCTCGCTGTGCGAGCTGGGGGTGACGAGGTCCTTCTCCCCGGCCAGGATCAGCACGGGCACGTCCCCGAACGCGGGCAGCGCACCGCTCTTGTCGTGCTCGGTGAAGGCCGGGTAGAACTCGGCGACCACGTCGATCGGGGTGGACTCGATCAGCCGTTCCGCGAACCGGGCGACCGCCGGGTCCACGTCCCGCGAGCCGAACGAGTACCGCTTGATCAGCCCGGCGAAGAGGTCCGCGGTGGCCCGCCGCCCCTTCTCCACCAGCTCCGTCTGCGAGCCGAGCGCCTTCAGCACCCCGGGCAGCACCCGGCGCACCGCGTTCACGCCCGCCACCGGCAGCCCGAAGTTGACCTCGCCGAGCTTGCCGCTGGAGGTGCCGACCAGGGCGACGGCGGCGACCCGGTCGCGGACCAGGGCCGGGTACTGGTCGGCCAGCGCCATCATCGTCATGCCGCCCATGGAGTGCCCGACCAGCACCAGCGGGCCCTCGGGGGCCGCCGCGTCGATGACCGCCCTCAGATCGCGGCCGAGCTGGTCGATGCCGACCGGCACCCCGTCCGCCTGGGCCCGGCCGCGCCCGGAGCGGCCGTGGCTGCGCTGGTCCCAGTAGACGGCGCGTACGAGGCCGCGCAGGGCGGCCCGCTGGAAGTGCCAGGAGTCCTGGCCGAGGCAGTAGCCGTGGCTGAAGACGACGGTGACCGGGGCGGGGGCCTTGCGCCCGAAGAGCCGACGACGGCGGGTACCGGACGCGCCGGGGCCCTCGTCGTCCGCCGCCGTGGCGTCCTCCACCTCGTCGATCTCGAAGTACAGCTCGGTGCCGTCGTCGGCGACGGCCCGGCCCGGCGTGCCGCGCAGCGAGCCGTAGGGCCCGGTGGCGTCCAGCGCGAGGCGGGCCTTCTTGCGCATGCCGCGCCCGACGGTGAGCCGCTCGACGGCGACCCCGGCGGCCGCACCGGCGGCGAGCACCCCTATGGCGGCTCCGGCGATCCCGGCCCGGCGCCAGCCGGCCGCGCCGGCGGCGGTCGCGGCCACCACGGCCCCCGCGTCGCTCTCGCTCACCGCGGCACGCCCCCGGTCGGTTCATCGGCCGTCCCGTTCACGTACACCCGGGGCACCCGGGAGCCGATGCGGGTGACGATCTCGTACGCGATGGTGCCGGCGGCCTCCGCCCAGTCCTGCGCGGTCGGCTCACCCCGGTCGCCCGGCCCGAACAGCACCGCCTCCGCGCCCGCCTCCGGCCGGTCGCCGCCGAGGTCGACGACGAACTGGTCCATGGCGACCCGGCCCGCGACCGTACGCACCTTCCCGCCGACCAGGACGGGGCCGGTGCCCGACGCGTGGCGCGGGACGCCGTCCGCGTAGCCGACGGGGATCAGGCCGAGGGTCGTCCCGGCGGTCGTCGTGTAGTGGTGGCCGTAGCTGACGCCGTGTCCGGCCGGGGCGTCCTTGACCAGGGCGACGGAGGCGGCGAGCGTCATCACGGGCCGCAGCCCGCAGTCGGCGGGCGTGCCCAGCTCGGGGGCGGGCGAGATGCCGTACATCGCGATGCCGGTCCGCACGAGGTCGAAGTGCGCCTCGGGGATCGTGAGCGTGGCCGGGGAGTTGGCCAGGTGCCGCACCTCGGGCTCCACGCCCTCCTTCTCGGCGTACGCCACCATGTCGCGGTAGACGCCGAGCTGGGCGGCGATCGAGGGGTGGCCGGGCTCGTCGGCGCAGGCGAAGTGCGACCAGAGGCCGGTGACCCTCACCCGCCCGGCCCGCTCGGCGGCCAGCGCCTCGGTGACCAGCTCGGGCCAGTCGGCGGGCTGACAGCCGCTCCGGCCGAGGCCGGTGTCGGCCTTGAGCTGGATCCTGGCCGGGCGGCCGGCCCCGTCGGCGGCCGCGACGACCTCGCGCAGCGCCCACATGCCGCTGACCGACACGTCGATGTCGGCCTCGATCGCCTCGCGCCAGGGGCCCCCGGGCGTCCACAGCCAGCACATGATCCGGCCGTCGAGTCCGGCCGCGCGCAGGGCGAGGGCCTCCTGCGGGGTCGCGGTTCCCAGCCAGGTCGCCCCGGCCTCGCGGGCGGCCCGCGCGCAGGGCACGGCCCCGTGCCCGTAACCGTCGGACTTCACCACGGCCATGAGCTGCGCCCCGGCCGCACGCTCGCGCAGGACGCGCACGTTGGCGCGCAGCGCGGCGAGGTCGATCTCGGCACGGGCTCTCAGGGACGCTGTCTCGTTCATCGCGCCCAGTCTCTCAGAGGCGTCGGCCGCCTCCCCGGCGGTGCACGCCGATATATGACCCTATGTACGTTTCATCACATGCTTGACGTGGTCGACCAGGACCGGGACATGGCTGTCGGCCACGTCCTTGACGGCGGTGATCAGCGTGACGGGACCGCCCTCGCGCACCAGGCCGACGAGCCGCTCGACGGCCTCCGTGTGCGCCGGGTCGTCCAGTTCGGCGCGGTAGCGCTCGACGAAGGCGTCGTGGCGCGCGCCGGAGCGGTCCTGGTGGTACCAGGAGCGCAGTTCGTCCGAGGGGGTGACGTCCTTCAGCCACACGTCGATCGCGGCCCGCTCCTTGGAGACGCCCCGGGGCCAGAGCCGGTCGACGAGGACGCGGGTGCCGTCGCCGTCCTCCGGCGGGTCGTAGACCCTGCGTACGGGTACGGGTTCGCTCACCGCCTGGACCGCCCTTCCGTCGGGGTTCCAGCATGGCCCCCTCCTCACCCCGCCCGCACGTCGCGCCAGGCGGCCTGGATGCCGTCCGCGACGTCCTGCGCGGAGACCGGGGCCCCGTCGGAGCCGTGGCGGGCGGCGAGCCCGTGCAGATACGCGCCCACGGACGCGGCGTCACGCGGGGCGAGTCCGGCCGCGAGCAGGGACCCCGTCAGCCCGGAGAGCACGTCGCCGCTGCCCGCCGTGGCGAGCCAGGACGTGCCGGTCGGGTTGACCCGTACGGGGGTGTCGCGAGCCTCCGCGATCAGGGTCGTGGAGCCCTTGAGGAGCACGGTGGCGCGGTAGCGGGCGGCCAGTTCGCGCACCGCGGCGAGCCGCCCTGCCTCGACCTCCTCGCGGGCCGTGGAGAGCAGGGCCGCGGCCTCCCCCGCGTGCGGGGTGAGGACGGTCGGGGCGGTCCGGGTCCGCACGGTCTCCGCGTCCAGCAGCCGCAGCCCGTCCGCGTCGACGAGCACGGGGACGTCGGCGGCCAGCACCTCGGCGACGGCCGCCTCCGCGCTCCGCCCGTCGCCGAGCCCGGGCCCGACCACCCAGGCCTGCACGCGTCCGGCCTCCGACGGCGGCCCGGCGTGCACCAGCGCCTCGGGATAGCGGGCGATCACCGCGTCCGCGCCCGGTCCGACGTACCGCACGGCCCCGGCCCCGCCGCGCAGCGCGCCCGCGACCGCGAGGACCGCTGCGCCTGGGTAGCGCTCGGAGCCGGCGACGACGCCGACGACCCCGCGCCGGTACTTGTCGCTCTCCGGACCCGGCGCCGGCAGCAGCGCGGCGACGTCCGCGTACTGGAGGGCCTCCAGGTCCGGCGGCTCGGGCAGTTCCGGGCCGAGCCCGATGTCCACCAGCCGCAGGGCCCCGGCGTGTTCGGCGGCCGGGTCGATCAGGAGGCCGGGCTTGTAGGTGCCGAAGGTGACCGTCGCGTCCGCGCGGACCGCGTCCCCGTGCACCTCCCCGGTGTCGGCCTCCACCCCGCTCGGCAGGTCGACGGCCAGGACCGGGGTACGGTCCCGGGTCACCGTGTGCAGCAGCCCGGTGGCGTCCTCGCGCAGCCCGCCCCGCCCGCCGATGCCGGTGATGCCGTCCACGACGAGGTCGAGCACGCCCAGCCCGTCCGGCCCGTCGACGACCTGTCCCCCGGCCGCCAGCAGCGCGGCGAGGCCGCCGGGGTGGGCCCGGTCGGGGGCGAGCAGCAGGGCCCGGACGCCCGCGCCCCGGCGGGCCAGGCGGGCGCCCGCGTACAGCGCGTCGCCGCCGTTGTCGCCGCTGCCGACCAGGAGCAGGACCCGGGACCCGTACACGCGGCCGTTGCGCCGCAGCAGGTCGCCGCAGGCCACGGCGAGCCCGGCGGCGGCGCGCCGCATGAGGGCGCCCTCCGGCAGCCGCTGCATGAGGGCGGCCTCGGCGGCCCGTACGGTCTCCACGCTGTAGGCACGTCGCATGGGTCCCACCCTCCGCGATCACGGAGGCCGACGCCACCCCCGCACGCCGTACGCCCACCGCGCGGGAGCTGCTCGTGCGCGACCGCCACCGCGTGGCACCACGGGGCTCACCCCTCGGCGATGACCACCGCCGACGCCACCCCCGCGTCGTGGCTGAGCGAGACGTGCCAGCCCCGTACGCCCAGTTCGGCGGCGCGGGCGGCGACCGTGCCGCGTACCCGCAGCCGGGGCTGTCCGCTCTCCTCGACCCAGATCTCCGCGTCGCTCCAGAGCAGCCCGCCGGGTGCGCCGAGCGCCTTGGCCAGGGCCTCCTTCGCGGCGAACCGGGCGGCGAGCGAGGCGATTCCGCGCCGCTCGCCGCTGGGCAGCGTCAACTCGTTTCCGACGAAGAGCCGGTCGGCCAGCTGGGGCGTACGCTCCAGCGCCGCGCCGAAGCGCTCGATCTCGGCCACGTCGATGCCGACCCCGATGATCACGAACCCACCCCTGTCACCTCGTCGCCCGGGCGCGCCCCGGGTCACTCCACGGTCACGGACTTCGCCAGGTTGCGCGGCTGGTCCACTTCGTTGCCGCGGGCCGTCGCGAGCTCGCAGGCGAAGACCTGGAGCGGCACGGTGGCGACCAGCGGCTGAAGCAGCGTAGGCGTTGCGGGGACCGTGATGAGGTGGTCGGCGTACGGGACGACGGCCTCGTCGCCCTCCTCGGCGACGACGATGGTGCGCGCGCCCCGGGCCCGGATCTCCTGGATGTTGGACACGATCTTGTCGTGGAGGACCGAACGGCCGCGCGGTGACGGCACGATGACGACGACCGGGAGGCCCTCCTCGATGAGGGCGATCGGCCCGTGCTTCAGCTCGCCGGCCGCGAAGCCCTCGGCGTGCATGTAGGCGAGTTCCTTGAGCTTGAGCGCCCCTTCGAGGGCGACCGGGTAACCCACGTGCCGGCCGACGAACAGCACGGTGTCGTGGTGGGCCAGGGACCGGGCCAGCTCGCGCACGGGCTCCATCGTCCCCAGGACCCGGTCGACCTCGCCGGAGATCGCGGAGAGCTGGCGCACCACCGTACGGATCTCGTCGCCCCATTTGGTGCCGCGCACCTGGCCGAGGTAGAGCGCCACGAGGTAGCAGGCGACGAGCTGGGTGAGGAAGGCCTTGGTGGAGGCGACGGCGACCTCGGGCCCGGCGTGCGTGTAGAGGACGGCGTCGGACTCGCGCGGGATCGTCGAGCCGTTGGTGTTGCAGATGGCGAGCACTTTCGCGCCCTGTTCGCGGGCGTGCCGCAGCGCCATCAGGGTGTCCATGGTCTCGCCGGACTGGGAGATGGCGACGACGAGGGTGCGCTGGTCCAGGATCGGGTCCCGGTAGCGGAACTCGCTGGCGAGTTCGGTCTCGCAGGGCAGCCGGGTCCAGTGCTCGATGGCGTACTTGGCGATCATCCCGGCGTGGAAGGCGGTTCCGCAGGCGACGATGACGACCTTGTCGACCTCGCGCAGATCGGCGGCCGGGATGCGCACCTCGTCGAGGTGGAGCGCGCCCTCCCCGTCGACCCGGCCGAGGAGGGTGTCGGCGACGGCCCGGGGCTGGTCGGCGATCTCCTTGAGCATGAAGGAGGCGTAGCCGCCCTTCTCGGCGGCGGACGCGTCCCAGTCGACGTGGTACGCGCGCACCTCGGCGAGCTCCCCGTCGAACCCGGTGACGACGACGCCCTCGCGGCTCAGCTCGACGACCTGGTCCTGGCCCAGCTCGACGGCGGACCGGGTGTGCGCGATGAAGGCGGCGACGTCCGAGGCGAGGAACCACTCGTCCTGCCCCACGCCCACGACGAGCGGTGAGTTGCGCCGGGCGCCCACCACCACGTCCGGCTGGTCCGCGTGCACGGCGACCAGGGTGAACGCGCCCTCCAGTCGCCGGCACACCTGGCGCATCGCCTCCGCGAGGTCTCCCCCGGCCGAGAACGCCTCGGCCAGCAGATGCGAGACGACCTCGGTGTCCGTCTCCGACTCCAGGGCGTGGCCGCGGCCGGTCAGCTCGCGGCGGAGGGCCGCGAAGTTCTCGATGATCCCGTTGTGCACGACGGCGACCCGGCCCGCGTTGTCCAGATGCGGGTGGGCGTTGGTGTCGGTGGGCGCTCCGTGCGTCGCCCAGCGGGTGTGCCCGATACCGGTCCGCCCGGCCGGCAGCGGCCGGGCGGCGAGCTCCTTCTCCAGATTGACGAGCTTGCCCGCCTTCTTCGCGGCGGCGAGCCCGCCGTCCGCGAGAACGGCGACGCCCGCCGAGTCGTAGCCCCGGTATTCGAGGCGCTTGAGTCCTGCTACGACGACGTCCTGCGCCGACTGCATCCCGACATAACCCACGATTCCGCACATAGCGGCAGCCTAAGGCCGGAAGCGCCTCCTGAGAGGAATGTCGGTCACATGCCATTTCCCGTACATGACCCACAGGAAGGGCGGCCGAGCATGCCCATGACCCGGATCGACGTTGACGACGCGGCCCTGGACAGGACCGTCACCCGGTCCAGGGCCCGGACGAAGGAGGAGACCATCAAAGTCCCTACCGGGAGCATGAACAGTGCGCCCCCGAACCCCATCGCGGCCTGGCTCGTTCTCCGGTGTGCAGTGCTCGGGGCCTTCAGGTGATACGCACCGGACCACGGGACACTAGCCCTGCCGGTCCAGCCACTCCGAGATCACGCGGTTGGTCTCGTCGGGCATTTCCCCCTGGATCCAGTGACCGCAGTCCAGGCCGACCACTTCCACGTTGGGCACGAACTCCGCCAGCCTGTCGAACCTCGGGACCGCCACGTCCTGGTCGCCGTAGATCATGAGGGTGGGCTGCTTGATGATCGGGTCGGCGTCCGCCAGCCGGTGCCAGTTACGGTCGAGGTTCCTGTACCAGTTGATGCCGCCGGTGAATCCCGACGTCTCGAACGCGGAGATGATGACGGCCAGGTCACTCTCGGCCATGGCGGGCTCACCGAGCGGTGCTTCCGCCTTGGCGAGATTGATGAATGCCATGCCCGGCTCAGGGGGCGCGGGGGGCACGTTCTTGCGGTAGAGGTTGCGGATGAACCGGGAGGTGTTGGCATCGAGCACGGCGTCCGCGACGCCCGGCTGCCGGTTGAAGTGGACGAAGTAGAAGTCGCCGCCGAGGAAGGTTTCCATGACCTCGATCCACGGTGCCTCTCCGCGTTCCATGTACGGCAGGCTCAGGTTGATCAGCTTGTTCACCCGGTCGGGGTGCAACTGGGCCAGGCTCCAGACGACGAACGCACCCCAGTCGTGGCCGACGAAGGTGGCGTCCTCGTAGCCATAGTGGTCCAGGAGCGCGACGAGGTCGCCCGTCAGGTGTTCGATGTCGTATGCGGTCACCTCGGTCGGGCGGGAGGAGTTGCCGTATCCCCGCTGGTTCGGCGCGATGACGTGGTAGCCGGCCGCGGCGAGGACGGGCATCTGGCGACGCCAGGTGATGGCGTGCTCCGGCCAGCCGTGGCAGAGCAGGACGGGCTTGCCCTTGTTCTCCCGGCCTGCTTCGAAGACTTCCAGCTCCACACCGTTGACCTGGATGAGGGTGGGCTCGGGAAATTCCGCTGGGTTGGACACTGCGTTTCCTCTCTGAGGGCGCTCGCCGGTGGTCGACCTCCTCGATGAGGCCGCGTGGCCAGCTTGCTGGCCAAACCGGTCACCTTGTGACCGGTTTTTATGAGAGTTTTGTCTGTATGCGATCCGATCGGCTGGTGGCCCTACTCCTCTTGCTGCAACGGCGCGAGCAGGTGACAGCCGCGGAGGTCTCCCGGGAGCTGGACGTCTCGGAGCGCACCGCCCGCCGTGACCTCGACGCCCTGGCCATGGCCGGAGTGCCCGTTTACTCCGTGCAGGGCCGAGGCGGCGGCTGGCGCCTCGTGGGCGGTGCTCGTACCGATCTGTCCGGGTTGACCGCCAGTGAGGCACGCGCCCTGTTCCTGGCTCTCGGTCCGGCCTCGGATGCGACGCCGGCGATGAGGGCAGCTCTGCGCAAGCTCGTCCATGCTCTACCGAAGCCCTTCCAGATGCAGGCCGAGGCAGCGGCGTCGTCGCTGGTCGTCGACCCGCAGCGATGGGGGGCGAGCCGGATCGAGCACCGGCCGCCTCGCTTCCTCGACGAACTCCAGGACGCGGTGATCCGCGGCGTCCAGGTGTCGCTCGGCTACGTCGACAGCAGAGGCGTCGAAACCCGGAGAACTGTCCATCCGCTGGGCATCGTCGCCAAAGGTCCTGTGTGGTACCTCGTCTCCAACACCGGGACCGGCCGACGGGTCTTCCGGATCGACCGCGTGTCGTCCGCCGACGCCACCGGCGACCCTGTGCACCGGCCCGGGGACTTCGACCTTGCCGAGAGCTGGAACGAGATCGCCGAAGAGGTCGATCGCAGACGAACGCCGCTGGAGGTCCGGGCGGTATGCGCACCCGACGGGACAGACATCCTCCGGATGGCGCTCGGCGACCGGCTCGACGTGGGAGGTTCCACTACCGACGGCCGCATCGAGGTCGTGATCCGCGGACCCAATGAGTACATCCTCGCCGGCGAGCTCTCCGGGCTGGTCGAATGGGTCGAGGTGACCGGCCCTCCGAGTGTCCGAGACCGCCTGGCCTCGATCGGCAGCGCCCTCGTCGAACGATACGGCCGGCCGCGCGCCGGCGGAGACCTTCACCCGTCTTGAAGCGGACGAGGCTGGGCTTCGAGAACAGTTCCGCTCAGTAGCGCGGTCTTCGCCGTTCCGGCAGACGCCCGGTCACGAGGCGGTGGGTACGCCGACCTGGCTCGCCGCGGGTGGGCCGTCTCGTGCCGGGCCGGCGGCGCCACGCGCTCGGCGAGCTTCCGGGGTCGAGGTCGCGGCGGGCGGTGCAGGCTGTGGTGACGGCCGGCGCCTCGTGGGCGCGGCCAGGTCCGGCGTCCGTCCTGCCTTCGCCGCGGTAGCTCTCGGAGGCGCGGTGGGCGGCCCGGCCGGAGATGTCCGGGGGGCGTTCCGGCAGGCAGCTCGGATTACACGGGCCTGTGTCCCGAGGTGGAGTCGATGGCTGTCTGCACCGCTTCCAGTAGCGCGGCCAGCCCATGGGCCTCCGCCTCCTCCCATTCTGCGGCCGTGTACTTCCAGATGTGGCACCCGCCCCGGAGCTCCGGCCGGCCGTGCCCGATCTCCACGACCCGCTTTCCCTTCCGGTCGGGGCCGGTGACGTGTACGTACATGTTCCGTACGTGGAAGCGGATTGGGTCACCGCCGAAGATCTCCAGAATCCGGCCGTCGAACGAGTAGAACCTGGTGCCTCCGACCCTGATCATGATCTCGTCGTTCATGCGGGAACCCTAGGCACTGCAATCAGTCGGTGCCATCCCCTCGCTGCCACGGCAATGACACCCCGCCCCGGGATCGGGCGAACCACCGGCGCTCCCAAGGTCTGACGCGCCCTGAAGGCGCAGGCGTCAGGGCACCGGCTCGTCGAGCGGGTTGTCGGGGTATCCCCCGCGAAAAGCTGGGGGTCAGCCCCAGCGAGAACCTTGGTGACCCGCGACATGATCATTCCAGTGCCCAGGCGGGCCACACGCACCGAGGAGTGATCAGGATGACCACGAATGAGCAGATGATCAGCCGCCGCAGGCTGCTCACCGCCACGGGCGCACTCGCCGCTTCGGCGGTAGTCGTTCCTGCGGCATTCGCCCACTCCGCGGTACCACCCGCACCGTCCGCGTCCGCCGTCAGGTGGCCGGGCAGCTCGCCGGCGGCTGTCCGGACGGCCCTGGAAAGGGCCTCGCACTCACTGAGGTCCACGGAGCCCCACGGGGGTTGCCATGACCTCCGAAAGCTGGGGAGGATGATCGGCGACGCCGAGGTGGTCGGCCTTGGAGAGGCCACCCACGGCTCGCACGAGTTCTTCGCCATGAAGGAACGCGTTTTCCGTTACCTCGTCGAGAAGAAGGGGTTCCTCGCCTTCTCGCTGGAAATGAGCTGGACAGCGGGCCTGCAAATCAACGAGTACCTTCAGGGCGGTCCTGGCGACGCCCGGTCCGTCGCCGAAGAGGCATTGGCCGGATCGCCCTGGGAACGCGAGGAGTTCGTCAGCCTTCTCACCTGGATGCGCAGACACAATGAACGGCAGCCTGGCCGACGCGTTCACTTCATGGGCAACGACATCGGAGCACCCGGGCTGGGCGACGCGATCTTCGCGCGGGTCATCTCCTACATCCGCACGACCCGCCCCCAGGACTCCTCGCGACTCGAAGCGCTGTACGCGAACCTGCGCCCCATGGACAACGTCTTCGCCTACCTCGCCAGGCCCCGCACTGAACGACTCCGCGACGCCACCGCCGCGCAGGAGGCACTCGACCTGGTCGTTGCGACCAAGGGCGCCGGTGGTGACGCGTACGCGTGGGCGGCGCAGCACGCCCGAAACATCGCCCAGACCTTCGCGTTCACTTCCCTCGACCTGTCCGATCCCCGCTCTGTCTCCGATGCGGAGCGCCTCCGCGACGAAGCGATGGCCGCGAACATTACTTGGTGGTATCGCCGTACGGGTCACAAGATGTTGCTGTCGGCGCACAACGGGCATGTGGGCTATCTGTCCACCGATCCCGTGATGTACCCCAAGACACAGGGCGTCCACCTCCGCGAGGCCATGGGGCGGCGTTACACCGCCATCGGGTTCACCTTCAACCGAGGTTCCTTTCTCACGGCCACCACGCTGGGCAGCGCGTGGAGCAAAGTCACTGTGCCCCCGGCCACCTCGGACATGCAGGAGTACGTCCTTGATCGAGTAAGCCACCGCGACTACTACCTCGACCTGCGTACACTCCCCACCCCAGCCCGCGACTGGCTCTCCACCGCGCGTCCTGTCTACGACGCCGGCTCGTCTTTCAAGGACGACCCGCTCCCTACCCTGGCCATCGCCAAGGCCTACGACATCCTCATCCATGTGCACCGAGTCCGGGAGGCCGTCCCGCTCCGATGACTGCGTTGTTCGTCGTCGTCCGTGCCGAACGCCGGAGGCCGGCCGCCGCACCGGGGCTGGCCGGTGGGGAAGACTGAGCCCATGACAGACACCGTTTTCACGCGCGGGAGCGGCTGGATCCCGAAGGTGATCCGCGAGGGCGGCGAGCTGAAACTCATGCTCGGCGCCGGGGCCGATGCCAACCATGGCCCACGTACGTTCACGTTCCCGGTCGGTGAGGCCCATCTCGCCGTGATCCGGGAGGACCTGGGCAGACACCTGCTGTTGTGGAGTGCGGTCCTACCGCTGTGCGACGCCGCGGGGACCGGGGGCCGGCTCGACGAGGACGCCGCGGTCGCGCTCCTGGACCCGGTCCTCCTCGGCGCGCCGACGGATGTGGAGGCGCTCTTCCAGCGCATCCCGTGGGACAGAGGCCGGCTCATCTCCCATGGGGCCGACATCGCCCTGCTCGAACGCGGTGAGGTCTGTGCGGCGGTGCGCGCGGCGACGGAGACGTCCGACGGGAAGCGGGCCGAGAAGTACCACGCGGACCGCCGTCGCGCCGAGCGCGGAACAGTGCTGGCTCCACTCGACGCCGCGATACTCACCTACACGGGCCAGTACCTGTACGGCGCGACGGTTCCCCAGCGGATACCCGAAGCCGTCGATCCCGCACTGCTGGGGAAGGTCATGGGTGTGGTCGCCACCGCGGAGCGGGCGTGCGCCGGGATGCGGATCAGCCGTGACCCGCGAGGGGGAAAGCGCGCCACGGACAAGCGCGACTGGAAGAGGATGGCGGCGGCGGTGGAGACGGCCGTGCGCCGTGCACACCCCGAGCTCGTCGACGACGCGGTGCGTACCGTGAGCTTTCTGATGTGCTCGGAGGCCGCGGACCGCGCCAGGAACAGCCCCGTGCAGGACGACGAGGAGACTGTCGGCAGCCACGCCGGTTTCGATGGGAGTGCGAGGAAGACAGCCCTGTCGTTCACCGACGACGAGGGGGCCGAGAAGAAGTGGCTCCGCGACCATCCCCGCACTGCCACCGCGGAGTTCTGGGAGTTCGTCGGCGACCGCTCCACCGGGAACAACCAGGTGTTCACCATCGAGGACGAGGAGATGGGCGAGGGGATCCAGCTCCAGTTCCGCACGGACTCCATCGCCCGGATAACGACCGCGCGCGAGGCCGAGGACGGATCCGACCCGGAGTACCGGGTCGAGTACGGCCGGGCCGACGGGATCAGCGGGTACCGGAAGCTGGTGAGCGCCTTCGTCCGGGGCGGCTGCGCCGCACTCGAAGAGCACGGCCCCTGGATATCGGACGCGGCCGAGTTCGAACGCACACGCCTACGTCACGACGCCGAATAGGCCCGGTGGAAGGACCGGCGCCTCAGCTCGCCGGCCACGCTGCCGAACCGCGTGACCGGCGACCCGTCGTGAACACCCGCCGCCACTCCCGAAGGATCTGACCGGCTGATCACCGTCGTGAGCTCGTGCCCCGGCGGGCCGCAGTGCGCCCCCGTCGGGAGCCCGCGGAGGTCGAAGCCGACATACGAGTCGGCGTCCTACCGCAAGACGGGCGCCGGGGCTGGCACCGAGGCCGGTGGCCGGGTGGTCCTCCCCTTTCGTCCATGTACGAGCCGCCCGGGCCGGGGTGTTCACCATTCACGGACTGACCACCACCGTTCGCGGCCGGCGCGGAGCTTCGTGCCGGCGCCCCGTCAGGAGCAGTACTGCGCCTCCTTGCCGATCGACCGGTACATGCAGTCCGCGTTCTCGATCAGCTGGAGCACCGCGTCCCGGTTGCGGGACGTCTCGCGCTCGATGACCTCGTCGGGCGGGTAGAAGCCGCCGCCGGAGGACGAACGCGGGTACATCTCGAAGGTGTAGCCGAAGATCCTCTGCGAGCCCCACAGCCAGTCGTCGATGGACCCGTCGGTGATGTACAGGTCGCTGGACTGCTCGGCGGTGTATCCGTTGCTCGCCGCCATCTTCCGGCCCACCGCGGCGAACGCGTTGCGGTCGTCGGCGGTCATGCCGGGGGCGGTGTCGTTGTAGGTGTAGCCGAAGGGCCACAGCACCAGTTCGCTGTACGTGTGGAAGTCGATGGCCGCCGTGATCTGCTGCTTCCCGCCGATCACCCGGCTGCGCACGAAGTCCGCGACGACCCTCGTCTCGGGAGCGGACTCGGCCGCGGCCCCGCGGTAGGTGTCCGACGACGGGCTGGAGGAGGAGCCGCCGCAGCAGCCCCACTTGTAGGCCCAGTTGCGGTTGAGGTCGGTGCCGACCGCGCTGGAGCCGGAGTTGGGCTGCCGGTTCTTGCGCCAGCTGCGGTACGAGCCGGAGGCGATGTCGTACTCGCCGCCGTCCGGGTTCATGTCGGGCACGATCCACAGCTCCCGGCCGTCGACCGCCTGCTTGATCCGGGAGTCGGAGCCGTAGCCCTGGCCCAGTTCGCGGAGCAGGTAGAGCGCCATCTCGACGGTCAGGTGCTCGCGCGCGTGCTGGTGGGCGGTGAACAGGACCTCGGGTTCGGCCTCGTCGGCGGCGACGTTGTCGCTGACCTTGACCGCGATGACGTCGCGGCCCTGGTAGGTCTTGCCGATGACGCGCTTGCTCATGATCGAGGGGTTCGCGGCGATGCGCGCGTCGATCGCCGCGTTCATCTCGGCGTAGTTGTGGTAGCGGGAGTCGGCGGGCGGGAAGTCGAGGGCGCTCACGCCGTCCGCCGCGCGCGGCTCGGCGACCGGGGCGGGCAGGGCCTCCAGTACGTGGCCGCGCGCCCGGAGCTTCCGGGCCTGGGCGGCGTCCGCGGTGATCACGACGCCGTGGTCGTGGACCTCGTCGATCGAGACGCCCGCGCGGGCGATGTCCGTGCGGGAGGCGGGGGTGGTGCGTCCGGTGATCTCGTACTGGAGTGTCCGCTCGTCCGCGGCGACGGCCGCGTTCGGGGCCGAGGTCTCGGCGGTCGCCATGGCGGTGGCGGGGGCCGCGAGGGCGAGGGCGAGCAGGATGGTCAGGGCGGCGTTGCGCCGGGCCTTCGTCGGACGGGGTCTCCGTGCGGTGACGAGTCGCATGCTGGCATCTCCTGGGTCCGTCGGGTGGGGGGGGTGGAGCTGTGCGACGGACACAGAATGGACTTATGTCATGAGCAGGTCAAGGCAATGGTTCCGGCCATCCCCTCCTGTTCGGGCGACCCGAGATCGGCAGGAGAATGGGTCCGCATCCGCTTCGACGCGAGGCGGATCACGAACAGCGGGGAGGACAGAGAGTGTCGGCGGAGAGCCTGACGACGGGTCAGTGGTGGATCGTGGCGGTGGTCGCGTCCGCGTCGCTCCTGGCAGCGGTCCACTTCTGCTTCAGGAATCGCAGGGCGACGGCCTACTCACTGATCGCGCCCGCCCTCGGGGCTGTCGCCGTCCTGGGGTTCCGCGGCGCACACGACCACTCGGAGGTGGAGGCGCTGGTCATCTTCTCGGTCTCCCTGCTCTCCTTGGCTCTCCTGATCGTGGCCATGAGGCCGGACATGGAGAAGATCAGGGCGAAGGCCCTGATCGGCGAGACGTACGAGGTCCCGAAGTGGAAGATCAACCTCTACGGGGTGGTGGTAGTGGCGTTCGCCGTGGTCGTCGTGTTCCTGCTGCTGTAGAGGCAGGAGGCCCTGCTGCTGCCGTGGAAGAGCGGGAGGCCCTGCTGCTGCCGTGGAAGAGCGGGAGGCCTTGCTGCTGCCGTGGAAGAGCGGGAGGCTCCGTCGGAGAAGCGGAAGCCCCTACTCCCCCAGCTTCCGCCGCAGCGCGGCCCGCTCCGGCTCGGTGCCCGCGAGCTCCAGCGCCTCCCGGTACGCGGCAGCCGCCTCCCCGTCGCGCCCCAGCCGGCCGAGCAGATCCCCCCGCGCCACGACGTACGGCGGGTACGCCCGCAGCCGGGGCTCCCCCGCCAACGCGTCGAGCAGCGCGAGACCGGCCCCGGGCCCGTCCCGCATCGCCACCGCCACGGCGCGGTTCAACGCCACCACGGGGGACGGGGTGAGCGGGAGGAGCACGTCGTACAGGGCCACGATCTGCGGCCAGTCCGTGGCCGCCACGTCCGCCGCCTCGTCGTGCAGGGCGGCGATGGCGGCCTGCACCCCGTACGGCCCGGCCGGCCCGCCGGTCAGGGCCCGGACGACCAGGGCGCGGCCCTCCTCGATCATCGGCCGGTCCCAGCGCCCCCGGTCCTGGTCCTCCAGGAGCACCGGCTCGCCCTGCGGCCCGGTCCGCGCGTCGCGCCGGGCGTGGACGAGGAGCAGCAGCGCGAGGAGCCCGGCGCTCTCCCGCTCGGCGGGCAGCAGGCGGTGCAGTATCCGGGCCAGCCGGATCGCCTCCTCGGCCAGGTCGAGCCGCTGGAGACGGGGGCCCGAGCTGGCCGCGTACCCCTCCGTGAAGACCGAGTAGACGACCTGGAGCACCCCGGGCAGCCGCTCCGGCAGTTCGTCGGGGCCGGGTACCCGGAACGGGATCCGGGCCTCGCGGATCTTCTTCTTGGCCCGCACGATGCGCTGGGCCATGGTCACCGTCGGCAGGAGGAACGCCCGCGCCACCTCCGGTGTGGTGAGCCCGGCGAGGCACCGCAGGGTCAGTGCGGTGCGGTCCTCGGCGGCGAGGGCGGGGTGGGTGCAGGTGAAGAACAACTGGAGTCGCTCGTCCGGAAGTTCACCGAATGCGAATCCCGCCCCGGAGCCGGACCCCGACCCTGCCCCGGAGACGTCCGGGGCGGGGGCGGGCTCGGCGCGCTCCGCGTCGGCGGCGAGGACGGCGAGCCGGGCGGCGTACGCCTGGTCGCGCCGCAGCCGGTCCACGGCCCGGCGCCGGGCGGTCGTCAGCAGCCAGGCCCCGGGCCGGGCGGGGACGCCCTCGGCGGGCCAGTGCCGCAGCGCGGCCTCGATCGCCTCGGACGTCACCTCCTCGGCCAGGTCGAGGTCCCCGAACCGCCGGACGAGGGAGGCGAGCAGCAGTCCGCGCTCCTCCCGGAACACCGCCTCGACGGCCTCGGCGGCCACACGGCCCTCTTCCAGGAGCACGCCCTCCCCCGGGGACACGCCCTTTCCCTGGGTCTCCTCCCCCGGGGACACGCCCTTTCCCTGGGTCTCCTCCCCCGGGGACACGCCCTCGCCCGGCACGGCTCTCAGGCCCCGAAGTCCGCGACCGGCCGGACGACGACCGAGCCGCCGTCCCGCGAGCCGGGACAGCGTGCGGCCCAGTCGAGGGCGGCGTCGAGGTCGGGTACGTCGATCACGAGGAACCCGCCCAGCAGCTCCCGCGTCTCGGCGAACGGCCCGTCCGTCACGGTCCGCTCACCGGTCGGCGAGACCCGCACGGTGGTCGCGGTCACCAGATCGGCCAGCGACTCCCCGGACACGTGGATCCCCGCGTCGCGTACGTCCTTGTCGTAGGCCATCCAGTCCTCGACGGTGCACTGGGGCGCGCCGCCCTGCTCGTCGACGGCCCCGCTGTGGATCAGCAGCATGTACTTCATGGTCGGCTCCTTCTCGCCTGCGTGTCGCGCCCGCCGTGCGGGTCGCCCTGCACGATGACGACGAACGGGACCGGGCCGGATCGACACGCCTCCCTGATCTTTTTTCACGCATTCTCGCGCGACTTCTCCCGCTCCCTCCGGCGACCTCCGGCGACCTCCGGCGACCTCCGGCGACTCAAGGCCACCGGGTCACCCGGCGGCGGCCAGGCGGCGGCGAAGTTCCTCTTCCGAGACGTCTTCCTTATGAGTCAGAAACACCCACAGGTGACCCGATGGGTCCTTGAGAATGACCGTCCGGTCACCATGGAACATGTCCGTCGGCGGCTGGAGGACCTCGGCGCCGGCGGCCCGGGCCCGCTCCGCCAGGGCGTCGACGTCCGACACGAACACATGCAGCATGACGGACGTGCCTCCGCCGAGCGAGGTCGGCGCGGCGAAGGAGGCGGTCTCCGCCTCGTCCGCGCCGGAGTCGCCCAACATCAGCGCCGACCGTCCGATGGTGATCTCGGCGTGGTGGACCCCGCCGCCCGGAGCGTCGATGACGAAGTCCACACGTGCGCCGAACGCCCGTTGGTAGAAATCAATCGCCGCAGCGGCGTCGTCGACCATGACGTGCGGAATCACGGCATAGCGGTAGCGGTCGGGGATCTCGATCTCGCTGTGGGCTGTGCGCTCGGTCATGGCGAACCTCCTTGGATAGGCACCGCAGGCCGGTTCCTGAGGCCCCCGGAGAGGAACCTAGAAGCTCAACTTCGCTTGAGGTCAAGCGTTGCTGTGACCCTGGAGCGCGCCAGCCCGTCATCCGCGACCACGGGTCACCCCTCCGGCACTCCGACACCCCGACGATCCCTGCGCGGGGCGAACGAGGAAGAAGTCCTGTCGCTACGCGAGACGGTTGAGGAAGAAGTCCCGGACATCCTCGGCGAACGGTTCCGGCACCTCCATCGCCGCGAAGTGACCGCCGCGGTCGAATTCCGACCAGTGCCTGATGTCGTACAGCCGCTCGGCCAGCGGCCGCACCGACTGCGTGATGTCGTAAGCGAACACCGCCACGCCGACCGGCACCGGGCACGGCTCGGCCCGCCGCGCCGCCTCGCGGTGCAGCCGCGCCGAGGAAGCCGCGGTGGCGGTCAGCCAGTACAGCGACACGTCGGTGAGCATCCGCTCGTCGCTGATCGGCGTACGGGGGTCGGTCCACTGGGCGAAGCGCTCGGCGATCCAGGCGAGTTGGCCGACCGGCGAGTCGGTCAGCGCATAGCCGACGGTCTGCGGGGTGGCGGCCTGGAGGGCCTGGTACGGCGGACGGTTCGCCATCATCCGCCGCACCGTGTCCAGCCGGGCCTCGTCCGCCTCGGACAGGTCGACGCCGGCGTCCGGGTCCGGCCGGGTCGGCAGGTAGTTGACGTGCACGCCGACCACCTGTTCGGGCGCCACCGCGCCGAGCGCCATGGAGATGCCCGAGCCGAAGTCGCCCCCCTGTGCGCCGTAGCGCTCGTACCCGAGCCGGCGCATGAGCTCCGCCCAGGCCCGTGCGATCCGGACCATGTCCCAGCCGCGCTCGTGGGTCGGCCCGGAGAAGCCGTAGCCCGGGATGGACGGGATCACCAGGTGGAAGTCGCGCGTCAGCGGCTCGATCACGTCGCGGAACTCCAGGAAGGACCCTGGCCAGCCATGGGTGAGCAGCAGTGCGAGCGCGTCCGGCCTCGGGGACCGGACGTGGACGAAATGGATGTTCTGGTCGTCGATCTCGGTGGTGAAGTGCGGGAGTTCGTTGAGCGCGGCCTCGTGTTCCCGCCAGTCGTACCCGGTGCGCCAGAGGTCGGCCAGCTCCTTGAGCCGTGCCAGCGGGAATCCGTAGTCCCACCCGGCGTCGGCGATCTCGTTGGGCCAGCGGGTGCGGGAGAGCCGGTCGTTCAGGTCGTCGAGGTCGCCCTGGGGAATGTCGATGCGGAACGGCTTGATCATCATGACGCCTCCAAACTATCGTTGGCAGAACCAACGTTGGCCCGACCCACCGTACGCCTGACCGTGGGTTCGGCCAACGACTTGTTACATTGCTTCCGTGGACACGGAACAGGGGACGCCGCAGCGGCTGCGCGCGCTGTCGAGCAGGCTGGTCAACCAGGCCGCACTGGCCGCCAACCGGATCGTGGACCAGGAACTGAGCCGGGCCGGCGCCCGGCGCTACCACTACGCCCTGCTGGCGGCGGCGGAGGAGTACGGCCCGTCCAGTCAGGCCGACCTCGGCCGCCGCACCGGCATCGACCGCAGCGACATGGTGGCGACGGTCAACGACCTCGCCGACAGGCGGCTCCTGGAGCGGGCGACCGACCCGGAGGACCGCCGGCGCAACGTCATCACCCTCACTCCGGCGGGCCGGAGGGAACTCACCCATCTCGACGGGCTGCTCGCCGCCGCCCAGGACGAGTTCCTCGCGCCGCTGCCCGCGGCCGACCGTCGGAACCTGATCGACCTGCTCACCCGCCTCGTGGATCATCACCGCGGCGACCACGGCTGAACGCACAGCCTTTGGTGAGCCACGCGGCCCACACTTCGGCTTCAGGCGATCCCGCCCTCCGACTCATGGGGAGTTCTCATGCGCAGCACCGCTCTCGGCACTCTCGGCACTCTCGGCACTCTCGGCGCTCTCGGCACGGCCTGCGTGGCCGTGGTGACACTCGGCACGGCCCCTGCGGCGGCGGCCCCGGCCACCATCCCTCCGCAGGGCTCCGGCTGGAAGCCGGCCCCCTCGGCCCCGTGGGACGTCGCGGCGGGCGAGCGGTGCGCGTTCGCCATCCACGGCGAGCCGATCGTGGACGAGGTCGTCCGGCACGAACTGCCCCCGCCCGCCGAGGGCGTCACGCGGAGCGCGTACAAGGGCGACCTCGTGGTCCGGGTGACGAACAAGGAGACCGGAGCCCACTACGACGCCGACGTGAGCGGCTCCGCCGTGGTCGACGTGTACGCCTCCGGGGCCCAGTTCTGGCGGATGGCGGGCCCGGTGCTGGTGGGCGTCGGGGACGGCAACCTCGCGCGGGGGATGTACGTCGTCGACGGCGTCTACACGATCGGCATCAGCCCGACGGGCAGCAAGACCGTTACGGGCCCGGTGGTCGCCACGGACAGCATCTGCGCGCACATCGACTGATCACGCGCCGAGCAGGCACGGCTCGTCGTCCGCGTACGCCCGGACATCGCGGCATTCCCCGCAGGGTCCGGGCACGGGCGACCGGAAGGCCCGGTCGCAGTCGTCGCAGTTCTGGAGGGGGACGACGGGCGCGGCGGCGGGCAGGCGCGGTGGAAGGAGCGCGATGAGCCGGTGCCGTACCAGCTTCGCCGGGTGCCGGAGGGGTACGGGCGGGTCATCGGTGAGCGCGACCCGCACGGCGTCCGGCCGCATGCCCCGCTCCAGCCAGGCGGCGGCCCCGGGGGCGAGCGCCTCCACGTCCGCCTCGGTGAGGACGAACCGGGGCGCGGCGTCCTGGAGCCCGGCGAGCAGGCGGGCGGCCTCGGCGAACAACGCGGCGGTGGGCCTGTCGGGGAAGGGCAACGGCGGGGGCGGCGGCTTGGGCGCGGCGGGCACCGGCACGAGCCGGGGCGCGGGCGCGGGTGCGGGTTCACGCTCCGGTGTCGGTGCGGGCGCGGGCACTGCCTCCCGTGCAGGCGGCTCCGGCAGGGAAGCGGGGGCAGCCGGGGCAGGCGCGGGAGCGGGGGCAGCCGGGGCAGGGGCAGGAGCGGGAGCGGGAGCGGGGGCAGCAGGAGCCGAGGCTGAAGTCGCCCCAGCCTCGGCTCCCGCCAGCCGGGCTGCGGCCTCCGGGTGGTTGTACGACTCCGTACGCGTGGTCATGCGTCCGCCCTGGACGCGTTCCCGGATGCGGCGCAGGAACCCGTGGTGCTCCAACTCCCGCAGCGCGGCGGCGATGCGCGCCTCACTCTCCGGGAAGATCGCGGCGAGGGTCTTGACGCCGATGCGCCTCCCGGCGGGCAGCGACTGGATGTGGGTGCCGAGGCCGATGGCCAGCAGGGACATGCCCCGGTGCTGGGAGAGCCGGTTGGAGATGATCGAGTAGCCGTCGGTGAGCCGGATGTTGATGTGTACGACACCGGAGGACGGGGCGCGCGAGGGCGCGCTAACCTGCTGGGTATCCATCGGGAAGCTCCTACTTCCTCGGTGGTCAGGTCCTCGATCGGGATGCCAGTCCCGGCCGGGGGCCGTCTCATGTCTGGGGTGGTGGTCAGCGTGAGCATATGCCCGCCAACAGGTCATAGATCCAGCCCGGTTGGCACACTTCACCCATGTGAGTGACGGCGCGTACGCGCGCTCACACGCCCGCGCGCCCAGGGGAGCCACTGGCCCGGTCAGGGTTGGGTTGGGTAATTTCCCCGGTACTCAAAGACACGTACTTAAGAGCTTTTACGTCGCGGGTGGCCGCGACCCGGTCCACCACGTCGCGGCCACCCACCTCCCGGCTCACCGGGTCGCGGTCCACCGGGTCGCGGTACACCGGGTCGCGGTAGTCACGATCCGGTGAGAGCCACCTCCGCCCACACCGTCTTGCGCGGGAACGGCCCGTGTTCCGTGCCCCACCGCACCGACAACGCCTCGACGAGCAACAGCCCGCGCCCGCCTTCGGAATCGGCAGCGGGGTCCCGCTTCACCGGGTCCCGGTCACCCCGGGTGTCGACGACCTCGATCCGCAGAACGTCGTCGTACACGCTGAGCAGGATCCGGAAGTCCCGCCCCGGGACGTACCCGTGCAGCGCCGCGTTGGTCGCCAGCTCGCCGATGACGAGCCCCGCGTCCTCCAGCGGCAGCCCCCAGGAGCGCAGTTGCTCGGTGGCCAGCAGCCGGGCGAGCCGGGCACCCCGGCGGGTGGCGGAGAGCTGGACGGCGAACTGTCCGGTACGAGCCCTCGGTTGGGTGATTCTCTGGTTCATGTCACTCAGAGTGTCCGGACGTATCTACTCTGAGAAGCACTGACGCGCGTACGGACAGTGACTGTCCCCGGTGTACCGGGCCCCGTCCCCGCCGTACACGTCCGGCACACGGACACGGGTGGAGGCTTCTGCCGCATGACTGACGTGAACAACCAGGACCGCGAGGACCGCACGGCGCTCGACGGGGACGACGAGGACCAGGATTTCGGCCTGGAGGACGACTCCGGCGCGGTCATCGCGGCGGTCGGCCGGCAGATCAAGCTCTGGCGCGAGTCGGCCGGACTGCGCGCCGCCGAGCTGGGCACGGCCATCGGGTACAGCGAGAACCTGGTCTTCAAGGTGGAGGGCGGCCGGCGCATCCCGAAGCCGGAGTTCCTGGACCGGACCGATGACGCCGTGGGCGCGGGCGGCAAGATCGCGGCGATGAAGAAGGACGTGGAGGAGGCGCGGTATCCGAAGAAGGTCCGCGACCTGACGAAACTGGAGGCGGAGTCCGTCGAGATCGGCTCGTACGCGAACGGAGTGATCGACGGGCTGCTCCAGACCGAGGAGTACGCGCGCGCTCTGTACCGCGAGCGACGGCCCGCGTACACGGAGGACAACATCGAGCGCTTGGTGGCAGCCCGGATGGCCCGACAGGTGGTCTTCGACCGACGGCCCGCGCCACTGCTCACCTTTGTCCAGGAGGAGTCGACCCTGCGCAGGCGGACCGGAGGCAGAATGGTCCTACGCCGCCAGCTCGAACACCTGCTTGAGCTGAGTCAGTTGCGGCATGTCGAGATCCAGGTCATGCCGATGGAGGCGGAGGAGCACGCGGGTCTCGGCGGTTCACACCGGATCCTTAAGCTCAAGGACGGAAAGACGGTCGGGCACAACGAGGTCCAGCTCATCAGCGGGCTGATCACCAACCCGCGCGAGGTGCAGATCCTGGAGATGCGGTACAACCTGATCCGATCGCAAGCCCTCACGCCCCGTCTGTCACGGGAATTCATCGAGAAACTACTGGGAGAGACATGAGCACCACGGAGCTGATCTGGTTCAAGAGCAGCTACAGCACCAACGACGGCCCGTCCTGCGTCGAGGTCGCCGCCGCACCCGCCACCATCCACGTACGCGACTCCAAGCAGCTCCCCACCGGCGGCCCGCACCTCGGCTTCACACCGGCCGCCTGGGCCGACTTCGTCACGTACGCGTCGGAGGTCTGAGCCATGCCCGTACCGCCGACCGTGCGGGTCAAGGACTTCGACCACCTCGTCCTCAACGTCGGGGACGTCGAGCGGGCCATCGCGTTCTACTGCGGGCCGCTGGGCCTGGAACCCGTACGGGTCGAGGAGTGGCGGGCGGGCGAGGTGCCGTTCCCCTCGGTCCGGGTCAGCCCGACCACGATCATCGACCTGCTGGACCGTCCGCGCGGCGAGTCGAACGTGGACCACATCTGCCTCGTCGTCGACCCGCTCGACTGGCAGGAGGTCATCGACTCCGGGGTGTTCACGGTGAAGGAGGGCCCGGTCCCCCGCTTCGGGGCCCGGGGCTCGGCCACCTCGGTCTACGTACTCGACCCGGACGGCAACACGGTCGAGCTGCGCTGGTACCCGCAGGACGCGTGATCAGGACGCTGGAAACTCCCCGGCGCGCCCAGCGCGCCGGGTGCTAGCCTCCCGTTCCGATCCCCCTCCCCCGCCGCCTCGATCACCTCCCCCCTCGATCGCACCCACCGCCCCGACCGCCGTCACCCGCCCGCTCGCCGACACGCCGCGCGCTTCGTGCGCCCGGCCCCCCACCGGTCGCGTCCGCTGCCAGATCCCGAGGACCGACGTGTCTCCGACCCCCGCCCCCGACCTCATACGCGCGGAGTTCGACCTCTGCCGCCAGATCCCCTCCCTCGTGGACCTCCGCACCGCCGTACGCGGCAACGACTGGGACACCGTGGAGGCGTACTTCGACTTCCTGGACGGCGACGAGGACGAGCGTGCCGTCGCCGCGAACCTCGTCGCCGACCTCAGCTCCTCCGAGCGCTTCCTCGAACGCGCCGTCGCCGACCACGGGTCGCCGCTGGCCCGGACGCTGCTCGCCGCGCGTTACATCGTCGTCGGCTGGGACATCCGCAGCTCGTCCACGGCGGAGCACGTGTCGCGGGATCAGTTCCAGAGTTTCCACGCGTGGCTGCGGCGTGCCGAGCAGCTGCTGATCGGCGTGTGCGCCGAAGAGCCCGCGTACGCCCTCGCCTGGATGTCCCGGCTGACGACCGCACGGGGACTGGAGCTCGGAGCGAGCGAGGCCCGACGGCGGTACGACCGGCTGGCGGAGCACCACCCGCACCACATCCAGGGTCAGATTCTGCTGCTCCAGCAGCTGTGCCCCAAGTGGGGCGGCCGCTGGGAGGACGCGTTCGGATTCGCGCGGGCGTGCATGGACGCCGCTCCCGCCGGCAGCCACGCGGGACGGCTGGTGGCGCAGGCGCACCTGGAACGCTGGCTGGACTCCAGTGACGACGGGCCCGGCGACTACCTGCGCCCGGCCGAGGTGCGCGACGACATCCTGGCGGCCGCCGACCGGTCCGTACGGCACCCGGACTACCGGCCGGGCTTCCACTGGGTGGGCGACCACAACGACTTCGCCGGGGCCCTGAGCCTGGGCGGTCACTACCGGGAGGCGGCCCCGTACTTCCGCACGCTCGGGGACAAGGCGACCGAAACCCCGTGGGGTTACTGGGGCGACCGGGAAGTGCAGTTCCTCAAGCACCGCAGACGCGCCATGGCGAAGGGCTGACCCACGATGACACAGCAGACCGACGGGCCCACCGCCACCGCGCATCCCGCGAGCGTCCCCGCTCCCGCGGAACCCGGGCTCATCACCGCCACCGAGGTCGACCACGTACCGACCCTGCTGGCTCCCACGTCCGGCGGCCCGGTCACCGCCGGGCTGTACTTCCGGGTCGGGGCCGCGGACGAGACGCTGGCCACGGCCGGTCTCACCCACCTCGTGGAGCACCTGGCGCTGCACCGGCACGGCGTCTCGGACCTCCACTACAACGGCTCCACCGCCGCCACCCACACCCACTTCGTGGTCTCCGGCACCACCGAGGAGGTCGTCACCTACCTCAACGGTGTCTGCGCCTCCCTGCGGGACCTGCCGGTCGAACGCCTCGCCGTCGAACGGGAGATCCTGCGGACCGAGCAGGCGGGCCGCAGCAGCGGCCCCAACCACCAGCTGCCGCTGTGGCGTTACGGAGCCCAGGGCTACGGACTGGTCAGCTACCCGGAGTACGGCACGCTGCATCTGACGGCCGACGCGGTGCGCGACTGGGTCAGGACCTGGTTCACCCGGGACAACGCGGTCCTGTGGATCACCAGCGACGCCGTGCCCGAGGGGCTGGACCTGACACTGCCGGCAGGCCGGAGGCAGCCGCTGCCCGCACCGTCCTCGGCACTGCCCGTCACCCCCGCCTACATCACGGGCAGCAGTGGCGGAGTGGTCCTCGACGGCATCGTGCGGCGCAGCTCGGCGGCGTCCCTCTTCGCGGACGTACTGGGCCGGGCGCTCTTCACGGACCTGCGGCAGAAGGGCGGCTACTCCTACACCGCCGACTGCGGCTACCACCCGCGCGACAACGACCACGCCACCGTCACCGCCTTCGCGGACGCGCTCCCGCAGAAGCAGGACGCGGTGGTGGGCGGCTTCGTCGACGTACTGGCACGGCTGTGTGCCGGAACCATCGGGCAGGCCGAGCTCGACTCGGCCCGAGCCAAACGGCTCAAGCAGTACGAGACCCCGGACCTCGGCGCGGCCGCACTGCCCTCGCACGCGCTGAACGTGCTGACGGGTCACGCCAACCTCACCCCCGACGAACACCGCGCCGAACTGGCCGCCGTCACCGTGGCGGACCTGCGCGACGTGGCCCGCGAACTGCACGCCTCCGCCCTGATCCAGGTGCCGGGGCGGGGCGTGGACTGGGCGGGCTTCACGAAGGCCCCCCAGTGGTCGGCCCCGGCCCCGGCCCCCGCCCCGGCGGGCACCGTGCACCGGTCCCGGTCCCATGACGCCGTGAGCCTGGCCGTCGGGCCGGAGGCCGTCACCCTGGTCACGCCCGACGGGCAGATCACCGTGCGGTACGACGGGTGCGCCGCGATGCGCCTCTTCCCGGACGGGGCCAGGCACCTCATCGGCTTCGACGCGTTCGTCGTGGAGGTGGAGCCGACGTTGTACGCCAAGCTCACCCCGGACCGGATCGCGGTCATCGACGCGGGGATCCCGGCCGGGGCCGTCGTCCCCATGCCGGAGCGCGACCCGGACGAGATCCCGCAGCCCGCCGCTCCGCGACGCGGCGGGCTGAAGGGCCGGGCGCTGGGGATGCTGCGCTCCCTGCGACCGGGTCGCGGCTGACCGGCCGGACGGAGCGGTGGGCGGCCCGGTCGGCGGTCCGCCCCGACCCGACGCACCGCCCTTCCGCACCGCCCTTCCGCACCGCGCTTCCGCACCGCCCTTCCGGCCCGTGAACCTTTCCGGCCGCTGCGGGCAACAGGGGTGACAGCCACACCGACCGACGCACCCCTGGAGGCGCAGTGACTGGACCACCTCCGGTCCGCCCCGACACCGAGCACGAGGGCGGCGCCGAGCCCGAAGGCGCGGGCGAGGACGAAGGCGCGGGCGAGGACGAGGGCCGGGCGGGAGACGACGCGGACGTCATCACGCAGTCCCTCGACGAACCCGAGCTGTTCGCCGGGCTGTACGACCGGCACGCCCCCGACATCCACCGCTACGCCGCCCGCCGCCTCGGGGAGGGCGCGGCGGACGACATCACGGCGGAGACGTTCCTCATCGCGTTCCGCACGCGGGGCCGCTACGACACCGCCCACCGGCTGGCCCGGCCCTGGCTGTACGGCATCGCCGCCAACCTGATCGGCAAGCACCGCCGTACCGAAGTCCGCGCGCTGAAGGCGCTGGCCCGGACCGGCCACGACCCGGTGGCCGCGTCCTGGAGCGACCGCTCGGACGACCGGCTCACCGTCCAGGCCCCGCTGGCGGGGGCGCTGGCCTCGCTCTCCCCCGGCGACCGGCACGTCCTGCTGCTCGTCGCCTGGGCGGACCTCGGCTACCAGGAGGTGGCCGACGCACTGCGGATACCGCTGGGCACGGTCAGATCCCGCCTGAACCGGGCCCGCCGCAAGGTCCGCGAGTCCCTGAACACCGATCCCGCGTTCACCTCGGCACTCGACACGTCATCCCCACCCCCGCCCGGCCCGTCGCCCTCGCAGAGCAGGAGCTGAATCCGTCATGGACGAAATGACCCAGCTGCGGGAACTGCGCGCCGACGCCCCCGTCCCCGACCGCGCCGCCCTCGCCCCCGGCCGCCAACGCCTCACCGACGCCATCGCCGGCCGGAACCGCCGGGCCCGCAGGCTGTGGGCCGACTGGCGGGTCGCCTCGCTCGGCGCGGCGGCCGCGATCACCGCGGCGGCCCTGATCATCACCCAGGTCGTCGACACCTCGTCGAACCCGGACACGGTGGCCCACAATCTGGACCTGTCCGGCCCCACGGTGACACTGAACCGGGCAGCCGACTTCCTGGAGGAGAAGAAGGCCCCGCCGGAGCCACGGACCGGCCAGTGGATCTACACCGTGAACGTGACCGGGAGGCCGGAACTGGCGTCGACGGAGAACATCGCCGAGCCCGACAACGGCCCCGATACGTCCTGGACCCCGTACGCGGACCCGGAGATGGAGAAGGACCCGGCGGACGACTCCTGGTCGTCCCGCGAGACCTACCGAGCGGCCGAGAGCCTTCCGGACGACCCCGCGGCCCTGCTGGCAGAGGTCCGCGCCCTCTACCCGGCCTTCGACACCGAGCGGGGTCGTGAGGAGAGCGGCACCGCCCGCACCTTTCGCGGACTGAGCACCCTCATCGAGTCCTACCCGCTGTCCCCCGCCGCCCGCGCCCGCATCTACCGGGCCCTCGGCACGGTACCGGGGGTGGGCGTCACCGATCACCTCGTACGGGACGCCGCGGACCGCAAGGCCATAGCCGTCACCTATGAGGAACCGGGCAGCCACGAACGCCAGGAGCTCCTGCTGTCCCCGTCCGACTACTCCTACGCCGGCACCCGTCACGTGGTGACCGAGGACCACGACCTGAACGAGCTCGGCTTCGTCACCCGTATGACGGCGGGCGATATCACCCTCGATCGCGCACGCACCGCCGCGGCGGTGGTCGACGCCCGGGGCCAGAAGCCCTGACTGACCCCTGGCACGCCGTCTCTGCACGGACCGGATCGCCGATGACCCGCAGGACCCCGAGGCGTGGGTCGGCCTCGGTCTGGCCCTGCGCCGGGCGGGCCGCGAGACGCCCCCCGACGTCGCCGCGGCCCGCGCCCTCTCCCACCGCCCGAACTCATCCGGGCGATGCACACGGCCCTCACGGCCGAACTCGGACAGACCATGGACCCGGTCGCCCTGGCGGCCTGGAGCGCCCGCCCCACGGACACCGAGGTCCCCGGCATCCACCACGCCCGGCGGGAAGCGGCCGCCGCCCCACTGTCGCCACCCACGTGACCGACCCCACCCCCCACTCCGTTCGAACTCCCGCAACAATGAACAGGTGATCACCTCACCCGCACGGAGCCCCCACCGTCGCACCGAGCACGCGCCGACCCCCTACGTCGACCTCTCGCGCGACGAGTGGAGCGCGCTGCGGGACAAGACGCCGCTGCCACTGACGGCCGACGAGGTGGAGCGGCTGCGGGGGCTCGGGGACGTCATCGACCTGGACGAGGTGCGGGACGTGTATCTGCCGCTCTCCCGGCTGCTCAACCTGTACGTCCAGGCCACCTCCGGGCTGCGCGGCGCGCTGAACACTTTCCTCGGGGACGCCGGGAACGGGCACGGGGCGCAGCGCGGCACCCCGTTCGTCATAGGGGTCGCGGGCAGCGTCGCCGTCGGGAAGTCCACCAGCGCCCGTATCCTCCAGGCGCTGCTGGCCCGCTGGCCCGAGCACCCGCGCGTCGAGCTGGTGACCACGGACGGGTTCCTGCTGCCGATGAAGGAGCTCAAGGCGCGCGGGCTGACCTCCCGCAAAGGATTCCCGGAGTCCTACGACCGGCGCGCCCTGACCCGCTTCGTCGCCGACATCAAGGCGGGCAAGGACGAGGTGACCGCGCCCGTCTACTCGCACCTGATCTACGACATCGTCCCCGGCGAACGGCTCACCGTGCGCCGCCCCGACATCCTCATCGTCGAGGGCCTCAACGTCCTCCAGCCCGCGCTGCCCGGCAGCGACGGCCGCACCCGGGTCGGGCTCGCCGACTACTTCGACTTCAGCGTCTACGTGGACGCACGCGCCGAGGACATCGAGACCTGGTACCTGAACCGTTTCCGCAAGCTGCGCGCCACCGCGTTCCAGGACCCGTCCTCGTACTTCCGCAAGTACACCCAGGTCTCCGAGGAGGAGGCGCTGGACTACGCGCGCACCATGTGGCGGACCATCAACAAGCCGAATCTGCTGGAGAACGTGGCTCCGACGCGCGGCCGTGCCACCCTGGTGCTCCGCAAGGGGCCGGACCACAAGGTCCAGAGGCTGTCCCTGCGCAAGCTCTGACCGCTCCGGACCGGCTGTCCGGCTTCGGGTCAAGCGGCCGGCGGTGCGTCGTTCGCCCGGCGGCGTCGGCAGTACGCGACGGTCAGGCCCGCCGGCTGGTACCTCGGCTGCCGTTGCTGCTGCTGCGACCCTGGCCCGCGTGGTCATGTGCGCCCTCCCTGACGAGATCCGACGTCGTCGATCCTCGCGCGCGGAGTGGGTGCTCGGCATCGGGCGCCGGGTTGACCGACGCTCGCCCGTGCGGCGGACTCCGGGGGAGACCACGGGACGACACCGGTGGCCGGCCGCTCCGCAAGCGGGTCCCGGCCGACCGGCAGTCGAGCTACGGAGCGGCGCGGAAGGCCCGGCGCGTACGGAGGCCCCCGGCGCGCTCGCCGGAGGCCTCCGTACGCGGATGACACGCATGACGCGGACGACACGCATGTCGCGGATTACGCGGATTACGCGGACGGCCCGCGCGCCGGGTCGTGGAGCGGCGGCTCAGCCCAGCGCGGACTTCACCACATCGGCCAGCCGGCCCGCGACGGCCCGGGCCTGCTCGATGTCGGCGGCCTCGACCATGACCCGCACCAGCGGCTCCGTGCCCGACTGGCGCAGCAGTACGCGTCCGGTCTCGCCCAGCTCGCGCTCCGCCTCGACGACCGCGGTGGCCAGCTCGGACGAGGTGTTGACCCGGGTCTTGTCGACGTCGGGGACGTTGATCAGGACCTGCGGCAGGCGCTGCATGACCCCGGCCAGCTCCGCGAGGCCCCGGCCCGTGGCGGCGACGCGGGCCGCCAGCATCAGGCCGGTCAGCGTGCCGTCGCCGGTCGTGGCGTGGTCCAGGACGATGACGTGCCCGGACTGCTCACCGCCGAGCGCGAACCCCTCGGCCTTCATCGACTCCAGGACGTACCGGTCACCGACCGCCGTCTGGACGAGCCGGATGCCCTCGCGCTCCATGGCCAGCTTGAAGCCGAGGTTCGACATCACGGTGCCGACGACGGTGTCCTTGCGCAGCTGACCGGCGTCCCGCATCGCGAGGGCCAGCACGGCGAGGATCTGGTCGCCGTCGACCTCCTCGCCCGCCGCGTCCACGGCGAGGCAGCGGTCGGCGTCGCCGTCGTGCGCGATGCCGAGGTCGGCCCCGTGCTCGACGACGGCGGCGCGCAGCAGCTCCAGATGGGTGGAGCCGCAGCCGTCGTTGATGTTCAGGCCGTCCGGGTCCGCCCCGATGGTGACGACCTCGGCCCCGGCCCGCGCGAACGCCTCGGGCGAGACCCGGGCGGCGGCGCCGTGCGCCTCGTCCAGGACGACCTTGAGACCGTCGAGCCGGTTGGGCAGGACACCGATGAGGTGGGCGACGTACCGGTCGAAGCCCTCCGTGTAGTCGGTGACCCGGCCGACGCCGGCACCGGTCGGGCGGCTCCACGGCTCACCGGTGCGGTGCTGCTCGTAGACCGTCTCGATCCGGTCCTCCAGCTCGTCGGCGAGCTTGTGGCCACCGCGCGCGAAGAACTTGACGCCGTTGTCGGGCATCGCGTTGTGACTGGCGGAGAGCATCACGCCGATGTCCGCGCCGAGCGAGCCGGTCAGATACGCCACGGCGGGCGTCGGAAGGACACCGACGCGCAGCACGTCGACACCGGCGCTGGCCAGGCCCGCCACGACGGCGGCCTCCAGGAACTCTCCGGAGGCTCGCGGATCACGTCCGACCACGGCGGTCGGGCGATGGCCCGCGAAGGTGCCGGCCTCGGCGAGTACGTGCGCCGCCGCGACCGAGAGGCCGAGCGCGAGCTCGGCCGTCAGATCGGCGTTGGCGACACCGCGTACTCCGTCCGTACCGAAGAGTCGTCCCACTGGTGTCCTCCGAAGTGCTCCGAAACCACAAACAACCACTGCACAGCAAACGAAACGAACTGAGCAACCAAACAACGAAAGCAAGAAGAAGCGCGAAAAAAGCACGCCGGGCGGCATGGCGCGACCGACCTGCCGGATGCGCGACGCGGCGCTCACCGGGCCGCACTCCCGCCCGGTCCGATGAACGTCTTATGCCGTTATACGCCCGCGAGCGTCGATAAACGAACGCCCCAGCAGCACAGAGTGTGCCGCCGGGGCGAACGTGACAGTCGAGCAGGCGATATTTAGCGCTTGCTGTACTGCGGGGCCTTACGGGCCTTCTTGAGACCGGCCTTCTTGCGCTCGACCGCACGGTCGTCGCGGGAGAGGAAGCCGTTCTTCTTCAGGATGGCGCGGTTGTTGTCCACGTCCGCCTCGTTCAGCGAGCGGGCCACACCGAGGCGCAGGGCGCCGGCCTGACCGGAGACACCGCCACCCGAGATGCGGGCCACGACGTCGTAGCGACCGTCGAGCTCGAGAACCTTGAAGGGCTCGTTGACTTCCTGCTGGTGCACCTTGTTGGGGAAGTAGTCCTCAAGGGTGCGACCGTTGATCTTCCACTTGCCGGTGCCCGGGATGATCCGGACGCGGGCGATGGCGTTCTTGCGACGGCCAAGGCCGGCCGCGGGCTGCGGGTCGCCGAAGCGGCCCGCGAGCGACTCGGAGGTGTACTCACCCTCGACGGGGACCTCCGACTCGAAGGTGGTCACCTCGGCGAAGGTCTCCTCGCCCTCGGTGCCCGCCGTGTCGTCGGCGGTCGTCTCAACAGTGGTCTCGGCCACGATTCTCCTCAGATCTTTCTGTATGTCTTAGGGGGTGGCCGGTACTACTGCGCGACCTGGGTGATCTCGAACGGGACCGGCTGCTGAGCAGCGTGCGGGTGCTGGTCGCCCGCGTAGACCTTGAGCTTCGAGAGCATCTGGCGGCCCAGGGTGTTCTTGGGGATCATGCCCTTGATGGCCTTCTCGACGGCCTTCTCGGGGTTCTTCGCGAGAAGCTCGTCGTAGCGCACCGAACGGAGACCGCCCGGGAAGCCGGAGTGGCGGTACGCCATCTTCTGGGTCTTCTTGTTGCCGGACAGGTGAACCTTGTCGGCGTTGATGATGATGACGAAGTCGCCCATGTCCATGTGGGGGGCGTAGATCGCCTTGTGCTTGCCTCGGAGGAGGTTCGCAGCCGTGGTGGCCAGACGGCCCAGGACGATGTCCTGAGCGTCAATGATGTGCCACTGGCGCGTGACATCGCCGGGCTTGGGGCTGTACGTACGCACTTCGCAGCCTTCGCTTCTTCAGTGGATGGGATCCAGACACACGGCACCTCTGAAGCGATCATGCAGCTGGGGCTCACAATCGCCGGGGACGCTGCCCGTATGCGAGCCACTGGTAACTGCTCCAGGGAACCTACGTAAGGCCCTTCGCGTGAGAACGACGAAGCCAATACGTATAACAAACCGAGAGCCTACCGGGGACCCCCCGCACGGGTCAAAACGCCCCCTCCCGCCTTCACGCACTCACCGCCGCGCGAAGCGACTTCCCAGCCCCGCCGCACCACCCCAGCCCCGCCGACGTTCGAGGCGCCCCTTCCCAGCCCCGCCGACGTTCGAGGCGCCCCTTCCCAGCCCCGCCGACGTTCGAGGCGCCCCTTCCCAGCCCCGCCGACGTTCGAGGCGCGGGGGCCCGGGGGCAGCGCCCCCGCAACGGCGCCGCACGGCCCACGCACCGCACCCCGCACCCCGCACCCCGCGACACCCCCGGCTCACCCCACCCCGCCGCCGACCGCCCAAGGTCACCGCACTCGCTGAACCCTCCGCTCGTCCCACACCGGCTCCGCCGTCTCCCGCACGACCCCGTCCGACCCGAAGACCAGGAACCGGTCGAAGGACTTCGCGAACCACCGGTCGTGCGTGACGGCCATCACCGTGCCGTCGTACACCTCCAACCCGTCCTGCAACGCCTCCGCCGACTCCAGGTCCAGGTTGTCCGTGGGCTCGTCCAGCAGCAACGCCGTCGTGCCGGCCAGCTCCAGGAGCAGGATCTGGAACCGCGCCTGCTGCCCGCCGGACAGCTTCTCGAACGGCTGGTCCCCCTGCCGCTCCAGCTCATAGCGCCGCAGCACCGACATCGCCCCGCCCCGGTCCTTGGCGTGCTCGGACCAGAGGATCTCCACCAGCGTCTTGCCGAGCAGCTCCGGATGCGCGTGCGTCTGGGCGAAGTGCCCGGGCACGACCCGCGCCCCGAGCTTCCACTGCCCCGTGTGCGCCACCGGCTCACCCGCCAGCAGCCGAAGGAAGTGCGACTTGCCCGACCCGTTGGAGCCGAGGACCGCGACCCGCTCCCCGTAATAGATCTCCAGGTCGAACGGCTTCATCAGTCCGGTCAGCTCCAGGCCCTCGCAGGTCACCGCCCGCACCCCGGTCCGCCCGCCGCGCAGCCGCATCCTGATGTCCTGCTCGCGCGGCGGCTCCGGCGGTGGACCGGCCTCCTCGAACTTCTTGAAGCGCGTCTGCATCGCGTGGTAGCGGTTCGCCATGTCGGGGCTGTTCGCCGCCTGCTGCCGCATCCGCAGGACGAGCGCCTTCAGCCGGGCGTGCTCCTCCTGCCAGCGCCGCAGCAGCTCCTCGAACCGGGCGAAGCGCTCCTTGCGCGCGTCGTGGTACGTGGCGAAGCCGCCTCCGTGCACCCATACGTCGCTGCCCGCAGGACTCGGCTCGACGCTGACGATCTTCTCGGCGGCACGGGACAGCAGTTCCCGGTCGTGGGAGACGAAGAGAACCGTCTTACGGGTCTCCTTCAGCTTCCCCTCCAGCCACCGCTTGCCCGGCACGTCCAGATAGTTGTCCGGCTCGTCGAGCAGCAGGACCTCGTCGGGCCCGCGCAGCAGCGCCTCCAGCACCAGCCGCTTCTGCTCACCACCGCTGAGCGTGCGGACCTCGCGCCACTGCGCCTTCTCGTACGGGACGCCCAGCGCGGCCATGGTGCACATGTCCCAGACCGTCTCGGCCTCGTAACCCCGCGCCTCCGCCCAGTCGCTCAGCGCCTGCGCGTACGCCATCTGCGCGGCCTCGTCGTCGACGGTGAGAATGCGTTCCTCGGCCGCGTCGACGGCCTTGGCTGCCTCCCTGATCCGAGGCTGGGCCACGGAGACCAACAGGTCCCGCACCGTCCGCTCGTCCCGCACCGAGCCCACGAACTGCGGCATCACGCCCAGCCCACCGCTCACCGACACGGTGCCGCCGTGCGGCTGGAGCTCACCGGCGAGCAGCCGCAGCAAGGTCGTCTTGCCCGCCCCGTTCGCCCCGACGAGCGCGACGACGGCTCCGTCGGCCACCCGGAACGAGGCGTCGCCGAGCAGCACCCGCCCGTCCGGTAGGTAGTACTCCAGGTGGCCTGCTTCGAGATGTCCCATACAGAGCATTGTCACGGTCCGCGAACTCCTGGCCCAACCGGTTTACGCCACCCCCCTTCACAGGGCGTTCCGTCCTGGTGGGTCTGTTTGATGAATCGGACCACGAAGTAGCTCGGGCCAGGTGATCGCGGGCCCGTAGGGCCTGCGGTCACAGGCGGGATCGTCCGTGGGGGCAAGGAGGGATGCGGGGAATGGTCACCGCGGGGACAGCGCGGCTGCTGCCATAGCGACCTTGGTCATGGCTCCTTCCCCACGTCCCCGGCTCCGCTCGCGCAGGGGAGACCCCATCTGCCTCGATCCTCCACCCACCTGCCCGCACCCAGCCCCGCTCCTTCTCCCGCCCCCCAATTGCCGGTCGGTCTAAACTGCGCGCATGAGCTTTGGGCAAGGGGGGGCCTCCTGGGGGCCCGGGGGCGACGGGACTCCGGACTGGGCGGCGCTGGCGGAGGAATCCGCGGCGCGCGCCCGCCGGAAGAGGCTGATGATGATCGGCGGTGGCGCACTGGCCACCGTGGCGACAGGCGCGATCGTGACCACCGCCGTGGTCACGTCGAACGGCGGCGGCACGGGCAAGGCGGACAAGAACGCGAGCCAGTTGCCCGCACCCGCCGAACTCCCCGAGGACACCTCGGCGCCCGCGCCCTCGTTCTCCTCGGTCGCACCGCCGCCCCCGCCGGACCCCAAGGACTACATCTCCAGCGCCGACAAGGACAAGGCGCCGATCACCGTGGAGGGGTTCTTCCCCGGCAAGAAGCTCACCATGGGCGACCGTGTCCACCTCAAGGGCGCGACGAGCAACTCCGCACAGTGCACGTCGGGCACCCAGGGCGCCCTCGGTTCGGTCCTCGCGAACAACGGCTGTGGTCAGCTCATCCGGGCCACCTACCGCAAGGACGGTGTGGCGGTCACCGTCGGCATCGCCGTCTTCGCGACGGAGGCCCGCGCCAAGAAGGCCGTCGACCAGAGCTCGGGCGGCCTCGCCTCCCTCAACGGCGGCGGCGTCGACACCTTCTGCCGGGGCGGCACGGTCTGCCTGCGCACCGCCAACTCCTACGGCCGCTACGCCTACTTCACCGTCGGCGGCTTCCTGAACGGCAAGCGTGTCACCACCGCCGACAAGGACGTCTACGCGGTCAACAAGGACCTGACGAACTTCACCTTCCGCCAGATCCACAGCAGGGGCCGGCTCCAGGCCTCCCAGGCGGCACAGGCCGGTTCGTAGCCGAGCGGTCTCGTACGACAGGGGAGTCAGCCCTTCCCCACGGAACGTGCCGCCCGAGCAGGATCACGCACGCGGGGCGGACGGCCAGAACTCCACGTTCCAGGGCGGCACGCCCCACAGAAAGCTGAACGTGTTCAATAATGGACACGCGAGGGCCCGCGCCCCGCCGGAGGGCGCGGGCCCTCCGCACGCCGAGACACGTGCGAAGGACGACTCCCATGAGCAGGCCGGCAGCCCCGACCGAAGCCGACGCCTGGAGCACACCCGGGCCCCGGAGGAAGGCCCGCCGCTTCGCCGTCGGCTACATCGGCCTGGTCCTGGCCGTCGCCCTGGCCAACGAGATCGCCGGTCGTCCGTCGGCCCTCGACGCGACGACGGCCCTGATGTCCTTCCCGGGCGCCATCCTGCTGCTGGTCGTCGTGGTCTATCCGCTGGTGCTGCTGCTCGGTGACGGCTCCGGCACGGAGGAGGCCGGGTTCAGCTTCCTCACGCCCTTGTTCCAGGGGGCCGGGGCGCTGGTCAACGTCCTGATCGTGTGGGGCGTCATCGCTCTCGTACGCCACTTCCGGAACGAGACCCACCGCAGCCGCAGTTGCTGAGCGCGTACGCCCTCAGCAGCACCCCGCCCCCGGCAACGTCCTGACGTTCCGCGCCTCCACGGCGCGGGCCGCCAGCAACTCATCGGCCGGGTAGGCCACTTCCTCCAGCGTCAACCCGTGCGGGCGCACCACGTGCACCCCCGGGTCGCGCACCTTCGCGGCGAGCACCTCGGCGGGCCAGCCGGCCGGCCGCCGCCCGTCGCCGACGAACAGCGCCGCCCCGATCAGCGCCCGCACCATGTTGTGGCAGAACGCGTCCGCCTGCACGGTCGCGGTCAGCACCCCGGACGCCGGGTCCCGTACCCAACTCAGCTTCTGGAGCGTACGGATGGTCGTCGCGCCCTCGCGCTTCTTGCAGTACGCGGCGAAGTCGTGCTCCCCCACCATCGGCGCGGCCGCCTCGTTCATCGCGTCTACGTCCAACGGCCGGTCATGCCACAGCACATGACCCCGGGTCAGCGGGTCGACGCCGCCGGGACGGTCCCCCACCCGGTACGCGTACCGCCGCCACAGGGCGGAGAACCGGGCGTTGAACCCGGCGGGGGCGGGGGCCGCGCGCCAGATCCGTACGTCCAGCGGCAGCCGGCCCGCCAGCCGCCGCAGCAGCTTCTCCGCGTGCTCGGCCCAGACCGCCTCCGGCAGGTCCACGTGGGCCACTTGGCCGCGCGCGTGCACCCCGGCGTCCGTCCGGCCCGCCACCGTCAGGTCGTACGTCACGGCGGAGCGGGTCACGGTCCGCAGCGCGTCCTCGATCTCACCCTGCACCGTGCGCCGGCTGGTCTGCTTCGCCCAGCCGGAGAAGTCCTTGCCGTCGTAGGCCAGGTCCAGCCGCACCCGTACGAAACCGGGCTCCGCCTCGTCACTCACCGCGTCATCCTCTCCACTCCCCTGGTCAGCAGAACGGGCCCGCACCGCCCCGAAGGGTGATGCGGGCCCGTCCCGTGGTCCGTCTCAGAACGCTCAGGCGTCCTTGGACTCCGCGTCGTCGGCCGGCTTGGCGTCCTCGACGGACTCGGCCGCGGGGGCCTCGTCCTTCTTGAGGGCGTCTTCCTTGACCGCACGCTTTGTCGCGGCCTCGGCCTCACCGGTGGCCTGCTGGGCCACGGTCAGCGCCTCGACCAGCTCGATGACCGCCATCGGGGCGTTGTCGCCACGACGGTTGCCGATCTTGGTGATACGGGTGTAACCACCGGGGCGGTTCTCGTACCGGGGAGCGATCTCGGTGAAGAGCGTGTGGACGATGCTCTTGTCCGTGATCGTCTGGAGCACCAGGCGACGGTTGTGGATGTCGCCCTTCTTCGCCTTGGTGACGAGGCGCTCGGCGACCGGACGCAGGCGACGGGCCTTCGCCTCGGTCGTCGTGATGCGGCCGTGCTCGAACAGCGACTTCGCCAGGTTGGCGAGAAGCAGACGCTCGTGCGCGGCGCTGCCGCCCAGACGGGCACCCTTTGCGGGACGCGGCATGGTGATTCTCCTTGTGTGCTGCACCGGCCGTATCAGGTACCGGTGTCAGTTCCCGCGAGGCGGACGCCTCCCGGAAGTCATATCTGCCGTTCGGGCTCGGAGTCCGGCATCAGCCACACCCAAGCCCGCCCGACGTTCGCCGGACATCGGCCAAGATCAGGCCCGTCCGACGTTCCGGACATCAGCCAAAATCAAGCCCGCCCGGCGATTGGGGACAAAGCCTCAGCCCCGGCCGGGGGGCACCCTCGAAACCGGGCACCCCCGCCGGAAGGCGATCAGTACTGCTCGGTCTCCACGAAACCGGCGTCCGCGTCGTCGTCGGCGCCGAAGGCGTCGGCGGCGGCGGTCGGGTCGAAGCCGGGAGGCGAGTCCTTGAGCGCGAGGCCCATACCGGCCAGCTTCGCCTTGACCTCGTCGATCGACTTGGCGCCGAAGTTGCGGATGTCGAGCAGGTCCGCCTCGGAACGGGCCACGAGCTCACCCACGGAGTGGATGCCCTCACGCTTGAGGCAGTTGTACGACCGAACGGTGAGCTCCAGCTCCTCGATCGGCAGGGCGAGATCGGCGGCGAGCGCGGCGTCCGTCGGGGACGGGCCCATGTCGATGCCCTCGGCGTCGATGTTGAGCTCGCGCGCCAGACCGAACAGCTCGACCAGGGTCTTACCGGCCGACGCCATGGCGTCACGGGGACGCATGGCCTGCTTGGTCTCGACGTCGACGATCAGCTTGTCGAAGTCGGTGCGCTGCTCGACACGGGTCGCCTCGACCTTGTACGTGACCTTGAGCACCGGCGAGTAGATGGAGTCGACCGGGATCCGGCCGATCTCCTGGCCGACCTGCTTGTTCTGGACGGCGGAGACGTAGCCGCGACCGCGCTCGACGGTCAGCTCCATCTCCAGCTTGCCCTTGCCGTTGAGCGTGGCGAGAACGAGGTCGGGGTTGTGCACCTCGACACCGGCCGGGGGCGCGATGTCGGCGGCGGTGACCAGACCCGGGCCCTGCTTGCGCAGGTACATCACGACGGGCTCGTCGTGCTCCGAGGAGACGACCAGCTGCTTGATGTTGAGGATGAGGTCGGTCACGTCCTCCTTGACGCCCGGCACGGTGGTGAACTCGTGCAGGACCCCGTCGATCCGGATGCTGGTGACAGCGGCACCGGGGATCGAGGAGAGGAGGGTGCGGCGGAGGGAGTTGCCGAGGGTGTAGCCGAAGCCCGGCTCCAGCGGCTCGATCACGAACCGGGAGCGGAACTCGTCGACGACCTCTTCGGTCAGCGACGGACGCTGAGCGATAAGCATGCGGTGATCCTTCAGTCGTGGGCACCCACTATTTGATGCCCGACAGATGTGACAAGGGTACGGGCGGTACGCCCCGTAAGAGGTGTACCGCCCGGACCTGACGCTACTGACGCACGGCCGTCACCGGCCGCGACGCATCAGACGCGGCGACGCTTCGGCGGACGGCAGCCGTTGTGCGGCGTCGGGGTGACGTCCTGGATCGAACCGACCTCGAGGCCCGTGGCCTGGAGGGAGCGGATCGCGGTCTCACGGCCGGAGCCGGGACCCTTGACGAAGACGTCGACCTTGCGCATGCCGTGCTCCTGCGCGCGGCGGGCGGCCGACTCGGCGGCCATCTGCGCGGCGAAGGGGGTGGACTTGCGCGAGCCCTTGAAGCCGACGTGGCCGGCGGAGGCCCAGGAGATCACGTTGCCCGAGGGGTCCGTGATCGAGACGATGGTGTTGTTGAACGTGCTCTTGATGTGCGCGTGGCCGTGAGCGACGTTCTTCTTTTCCTTGCGACGCACCTTCTTGGCTGCGCCCTGACGACCCTTGGGGGGCATGTCTTGACTCCAGATGGAGAGGGGAGGTGATCGGTCCTACAGCGAAGACCGCTGGTTGCTGCGGGTTCCGGAGAACCGGAGGTCCGCAGTGCGTCCGCTGAGGACTACTTCTTGCCCGGCTTCTTCTTACCGGCGATGGCGCGACGCGGGCCCTTGCGGGTACGCGCGTTCGTGCTGGTGCGCTGACCGTGGACCGGCAGACCACGGCGGTGACGAATGCCCTGGTAGCAGCCGATCTCGATCTTGCGGCGAATGTCGCCCTGGACCTCACGGCGGAGGTCACCCTCGGTGCGGAGGTTGGCGTCCACGTACTCGCGGATCTTGACGAGGTCTTCCTCAGCAAGGTCGCGGACGCGGGCGTCCGGGTTCACGCCGGTGGAGGCGAGGATCTCCTTGGACCGGGTGCGCCCGATACCGAAGACGTAGGTGAGGGCAACCTCCACGCGCTTTTCGCGCGGGATGTCAACACCTGAAACGCGTGCCATTCAATGGCTCCAGTTGTTAGATCGGGGGTCTTCCGCAGTGCCACTCCCGGCCGCCGACCGCTCCCGAGGAGCAGTGGTACGTCCGGGTCCCCGGCCCCCGCCGGAGGTGTCGTCAGCCGTGGCTTGGACGGGCTCTGCGTATGTACGTATTACGTGCGTCGCGCGAAGAACTGCGAGATGCAGGCGGTCGTGCGTCAGCCCTGGCGCTGCTTGTGGCGCAGGTTGTCGCAGATGACCATGACCCGACCGTGACGGCGGATCACCTTGCACTTGTCGCAGATCTTCTTGACGCTCGGCTTGACCTTCATGGGATGTCAGGTTCTCCGGGTCAGTGCCATCACCCGCCGAAACGGGATGCGGGCAAGATCTACTTGTAGCGGTAGACGATCCGGCCACGCGTCAGGTCGTACGGAGAGAGCTCCACCACGACCCGGTCATCCGGGAGGATGCGGATGTAGTGCATCCGCATCTTGCCGCTGATGTGCGCCAGGACCTTGTGACCGTTCTGGAGCTCCACCTTGAACATTGCGTTCGGGAGGGACTCGATCACGGTGCCCTCAATCTCGATGGCACCTTGCTTCTTGGCCACGCTTCGCCTTTCGAATCGGCTACCTTGATCGGCTCTTGCTCATCGGTGTGCTGATATGCGGGCACACTGATGCACGAGAGCCGACGAGTCAGTCTACGTCAGCGGACTCCAAAAGACGAATCCGTCAAGTTTGCCCAGCCGGGGTGATCCTTAGACCTCCCGGAAGGGACACATCACCCGAGGGGGGTCGGGCGCCGTCAGCCCAGAGGGTCGGGCGCCGCTTCCACGCCGTACTCCGCGAGCTTCGCCCTGCCGCAGTCCGGGGCGGTCAGGACCAGCGGGCCCTGCTCGGTCAGCGCGATGGAGTGCTCCCAGTGCGAGGACCAGGTGCCGTCCGTCGTGATGACCGTCCAGTCGTCGCTCAGGGTCTCCGTCCGCGCCGTGCCGAGCGAGACCATGGGCTCGATCGCCAGGCAGACGCCCGGGACCAGCTTGATGCCCTTGCCGCGCTTACGGGAGACGTAGTTCAGCAGGTGCGGGTCCATGTGCATCTCGGTGCCGATGCCGTGGCCGCCGAAGTCCTCGATGATCCCGTACTTGCCGGTCGACGGGCGGGGCTGGCGGCGGATGTAGGACTCGATCGCCCGGGAGATGTCGACGAGGCGGTTGTTCACCTTCATCGCGGCGATCCCGGCCCACATGGACTCCTCGGTCACCCGGGAGAGCTCGATCAGCTCCGGAGCGTGACCGGTGCCCACGAAGGCGGTGTAGGCCGCGTCGCCGTGCCAGCCGTCGATGATCGCGCCGGCGTCGATCGAGATGATGTCGCCGTCCTTCAGGACCGTCTTCTCGTCCGGGATGCCGTGGACGACGACCTCGTTGACCGAGGTGCAGATGGTCGCGGGGAAGCCGCCGTACCCGAGGAAGTTCGACTTGGCGCCGTGGTCGGCGATCACCTTGCGGGCGACCTGGTCCAGGTCGTGCGTGGTGGCCCCGGGCACGGCCGCCTCACGGGTGGCGGCGTGAATGGCAGCGACCACCAGGCCCGCCTCGCGCATCTTCGCGATCTGCTCGGGGGTCTTGATCTGCACCATTGCTCGGCGCCTCTCTGCATCGACGGTGACGGGTTGGGCTCGGCGTGTTCAACGATACGGGCGCAAGCAGTCGGCCGCGGCGCCCTGGGGCGCCGCGGCCGGCTTGCACTACGGGGTGGTGCGGTGGTGGACGCTCAGCCCTCGTCGGAGGCCTTCAGCGCCTCCATGGCGCGGGCGGTCACGTCCGCGACCTTGCCCAGCGCGGAGATGGTCACCACGAGGCCCTGGGCCCGGTAGTAGTCGATGATCGGCTCGGTCTGCGTGTGGTAGACCTCCAGCCGGGTACGGACCGTCTCCTCGCTGTCGTCGTCCCGCTGGTACAGCTCGCCGCCGCAGGCGTCGCAGACGCCCTCGGTCTTCGGCGGGTTGTACGTCAGGTGGAAGACGTGCGCGCTGTTGTTGCGGCAGACGCGGCGACCCGCGATCCGCTTCACGACCTCGTCCTCGGGGACCTCGAGGTCGAGGACCGCGTCCAGCTTTACGCCCTCGTCCTTGAGCATCACGTCAAGGGCTTCGGCCTGTCCGACGTTCCGCGGGAAGCCGTCCAGCAGGAAGCCGCCGGCGGCGTCCGACTGGGCCATGCGGTCCTTGGCCATCCCGATGGTGACCTCGTCCGGCACCAACTGTCCCGCGTCCATGTAGGCGCGGGCCTGCTTGCCAAGGTCGGTTCCCTGGCTGATGTTGGCGCGGAAGAGGTCGCCCGTGGCGATGTGCGGAATCGAGAGGTTCTGAGCAAGGTACGCAGCCTGCGTTCCCTTGCCGGCACCCGGAGGCCCGACGAGGACGATTCGCATCAGCGGAGGAACCCTTCGTAATTGCGCTGCTGGAGCTGACTCTCGATCTGCTTCACGGTCTCCAGACCCACACCCACGATGATGAGGATGCTCGTCCCGCCGAAGGGGAAGTTCTGGTTAGCGCCGCCGAAGCCTGCCAACGCCATCGTCGGCACCAGAGCGATCAGGCCCAGATACAGCGAGCCCGGCCAAGTGATCCTGTTGAGCACGTAGCTCAGATACTCGGCAGTAGGTCGACCTGCCCGGATACCCGGGATGAAGCCACCATACTTCTTCATGTTGTCCGCGACTTCGTCGGGGTTGAACGAAATGGCCACATAGAAGAAGGCGAAGAAGACGATGAGGACAAAGTACGTGGCGATGTAGTACGGGTGCGTACCGTCCACGAAGTAGTCCTGGATCCACGTTGCCCAGCCCGCGTTCGAGCCGGAGAACTGGACGATCAGCGCCGGGATGTAGAGCAGCGACGAGGCGAAGATGACCGGAATCACACCCGCCTGGTTCACCTTCAGCGGGATGTACGTGGACGTACCGCCGTAGGACCGGCGCCCGATCATGCGCTTCGCGTACTGCACCGGGATGCGCCGCTGGGCCTGCTCGACGAAGACGACGAGGCCGACCATCACGAAGCCGATGAGGATGACGGTGCCGAACTCGATCCAGCCGTCGGCCAGCTTGCCGCTCTCCTTGATGGCCCACAGGGCGCCGGGGAACGTGGCCGCGATCGAGATGAACATGAGGATCGACATGCCGTTGCCGATGCCGCGGTCGGTGATCAGCTCACCGAGCCACATGACGGCGGCCGTACCGGCGGTCATCGTGAGGACCATGATGATCGTGGTGAAGATCGACTTGTCCGGGACGATCTGGCTGCCCACGGAGCAGTTCTGGAACAGCGCCCCGCTACGGGCAGTGGCGACCAGGCCGGTGCCCTGGAGGATGGCCAGCGCGACCGTCAGATAACGCGTGTACTGCGTGATCTTCGCGGTACCGGACTGCCCCTCCTTCTTCAGGGCCTCCAGGCGCGGGATCACGACGGTCAGCAGCTGGAGAATGATGCTCGCCGTGATGTACGGCATGATGCCGAGCGCGAAGATGGTGATCTGCAGCAGGGCGCCACCGCTGAACATCTGCATCAGACCGAGGAGGCCACCCGAGTCGGCCTGGTCGATGCACTGCTGCACCTTCGCGTAGTCGACGCCAGGGGCCGGGACATGCGCCCCGAGCCGATAGATCACGATGATGCCGAGCGTGAAGAGCAGCTTCTTGCGCAGGTCGGGCGTCTTGAACGCTCGGGCGAACGCGGTGAACACGGTGCCTCCTGCGACCCCCGCGCTATGCGTCAGAGGCGACGGGTCTGGATGGGACTGGATGGGATCGGATACAAGGCAGCCCTACATCGTAAGGAGGCCACAAAAGATTAACGGCGCCACCCTACCCGGCCCGGGACTGAGCAGGAAACACGCGCCGCACACCGGTGCACGGTCCGCTTCCCGGCCCGCGCCGCGAAAGACCGGCCAAGCCGCACCATTTGGGACGTGAACGCCCCTCCGCTCCCCCACCGCCGGTGCGGTGGACACCCGTTCAACCTTTCCCGAGCCTTTACGGTTCCCGTACAGCGGCACAAACACAGAAAAGCCTGGCCGGCCACCTCCGAAGAGGCAGCCGGCCAGGCTCAGTTCTGTCCCGCGGCTCAGACGAGCTCGGTGACCGTACCGCCGGCGGCGGTGATCTTCTCCTTGGCGGAGCCGGAGACGGCGTCAACCGAAACCTGCAGTGCCACGGAGATCTCGCCCTGTCCGAGGACCTTGACGAGGTGGTTGTTGCGCACAGCGCCCTTGGCGACCAGGTCGGCCACCGTGACCTCTCCACCCTCGGGGTAGAGCGTCGCGAGCTTGTCCAGGTTCACGACCTGGTACTCCGTGCGGAACGGGTTCTTGAAGCCCTTGAGCTTCGGGAGACGCATGTGGAGGGGCATCTGGCCACCCTCGAAGCGCTCCGGAACCTGGTAACGAGCCTTCGTACCCTTGGTACCACGGCCTGCGGTCTTACCCTTGGACGCCTCACCACGACCCACACGGGTCTTGGCGGTCTTGGCGCCCGGGGCAGGCCGGAGGTTGTGGGCCTTCAGCGGGCTGTTCTCCGCCATGTCAGTCAACCTCCTCAACCGTCACGAGGTGGCGGACGGTGTGAACCATTCCGCGGAACTCGGGGCGGTCCTCCTTGACAACCGAGTCGTTCAGGCGCTTGAGCCCGAGCGAACGCAGGGTGTCGCGGTGGTTCTGCTTGCTGCCGATGTACGACTTCGTCTGCGTGATCTTGAGGCGAGCCATTACGCACCCGCTCCCGCACGTGCACGAAGCAGAGCCGCGGGGGCGACGTCCTCGAGGGGCAGACCGCGGCGGGCCGCGATCTCCTCGGGACGCTGCAGGCCCTGGAGGGCCGCCACGGTCGCGTGCACGATGTTGATCGCGTTGGACGAACCAAGCGACTTCGACAGGATGTCGTGAACGCCGGCGCACTCGAGCACGGCACGCACCGGGCCACCGGCGATAACGCCGGTACCGGGGGACGCCGGCTTGAGCAGGACGACGCCCGCGGCCTTCTCGCCCGTGATCGGGTGAGGGATGGTGCCCTGGATGCGCGGGACCTTGAAGAAGTTCTTCTTGGCCTCTTCGACACCCTTGGCGATGGCCGCGGGAACTTCCTTGGCCTTGCCGTATCCGACACCGACGGTGCCGTCACCATCGCCCACCACGACCAGCGCGGTGAAGCTGAAGCGACGACCACCCTTCACAACCTTGGCGACGCGGTTGATCGCGACGACGCGCTCGACGTACGCGGTCTTCTCGGCGGCGCTGGCGCCACCGTCACGGCCCTTCCGGTCCCGCCGCTCGCCGCCACCGGCACCGCTTCCGCGGCGCTGGGGTCCAGCCATTGGAATTACCTCTCTCTGTTACGGACGCTGTGCGTAGGAACCGGGGCTTAGAACTTCAGCCCGGCTTCACGGGCGGCGTCAGCCAGAGCGGCAATCCGCCCGGCGTACTGGTTACCACCGCGGTCGAACACGACGGCCTCGACGCCTGCGGCCTTGGCACGCTCGGCGACCAGGGCGCCGACCTGCTGGGCCTGGGCGCTCTTGTCACCCTCGCCACCACGGATCGAGGTGTCCAGGGTCGACGCCGACGCGAGCGTGTGGCCCGCGATGTCGTCGATGACCTGGGCCACGATGTGGCGGTTGGAACGCGTCACGACCAAGCGAGGACGCTCCGGCGAACCGGAGATGTGCTTGCGGACGCGGATGTGGCGGCGCTTGAGAGCGGCACGCTTGTACGCGTCGCCCTTGGCGATCTTCACACCGTATGCCATGGCTACTTACCAGCCTTTCCGACCTTGCGGCGGATGACCTCGCCCGCGTACTTGACGCCCTTGGCCTTGTACGGGTCGGGCTTCCGCAGCTTGCGGATGTTGGCGGCTACCTCGCCGACCTTCTGCTTGTCGATGCCCTCGACGCTGAGCTTCGTGGGCGACTCGACCTTGAAGGTGATGCCATCCGGAGCCTCGATGAGGATCGGGTGGCTGTAGCCCAGGGCGAACTCCAGGTTGGAGCCCTTCGCCTGGACGCGGTAACCGACACCGCTGATCTCGAGCGCCTTGGTGTAACCCGTGGTCACGCCGGTGATCATGTTCGCCACCAGCGTGCGGGACAGGCCGTGGAGGGCCTTGTTCTGACGCTCGTCGTTCGGGCGGGAGACGTTGAGCACGCCGTCCTCGCCCTTGGAGACCTCGATCGGCGCGGCAACGGTGTGCGTGAGGGAACCCTTGGGGCCCTTCACGGCGACCGTACGGCCATCGATGGTGACGTCCACACCGGCGGGAACCTGGATGGGGAGCTTGCCGATTCGCGACATGAGCTTTCCTTCCTTTCCCGACTACCAGACGTAGGCGAGGACTTCCCCACCTACGCCCTTCTTGCCTGCCTGCTGGCCGGTCAGGAGGCCGTGGGACGTGGAGATGATCGCCACGCCCAGGCCGCCGAGAACCTTCGGCAGGTTGGTGGACTTTGCGTATACACGCAGACCCGGCTTCGAAATCCGCTTGATGCCGGCGATCGAGCGCTCGCGGTTCGGGCCGAACTTCAGCTCGAGGACGAGGTTCTTGCCGACCTCGGCGTCCTCGACCTTCCAGCCGGTGATGAAGCCCTCCTGCTGGAGGATCTCCGCGATGTGCGACTTGATCTTGCTGTGCGGCATCGAGACATCGTCGTGATATGCCGAGTTCGCGTTACGCAGACGCGTGAGCATGTCTGCGATGGGATCAGTCATGGTCATGAGTTGGCCTTCGGCCTCTCTCGCCGGGGTTTCCTGTATGCGCCATCCCTCTCCCCACTCAGTGGCGGGACGGGTGCGGTGCGGGGACCTACGGCGTAGTAAGTCGGTCTTGGGCGGCAGGCGCCCAACCCTTCAAGCCTACGGCATGAAAGGACGGGCTCCTGCCGACCCAGATGCTTACCGAGAGTCTCCGGAACTTCCCTGTGCCCGAGGGCAGAGGGGAGTTACCAGGAGCTCTTGGTCACGCCCGGCAGCTCGCCACGGTGAGCCATCTCACGAAGGCACACGCGGCACAGGCCGAACTTGCGGTAGACGGAGTGGGGCCGGCCGCAGCGCTGGCAGCGGGTGTACCCGCGCACGCCGAACTTCGGCTTACGGGCGGCCTTAGCGATCAGAGCCTTCTTCGCCACGGTCAGTTCTCCTTGAACGGGAAGCCGAGGTGACGAAGGAGGGCACGACCCTCGTCGTCGTTGGTCGCCGTGGTGACCACGGTGATGTCCATGCCCCGGACCCGGTCGATCTTGTCCTGGTCGATCTCGTGGAACATGACCTGCTCCGTGAGACCGAAGGTGTAGTTGCCACGGCCGTCGAACTGCTTCGGCGACAGGCCACGGAAGTCACGGATACGCGGAAGCGCGAGCGACAGCGTACGGTCCAGGAACTCCCACATCCGGTCACCACGGAGGGTGACGTGGCAGCCGATCGGCTGGCCCTCGCGCAGCTTGAACTGCGCGATGGACTTGCGGGCCTTCGTGACGGCCGGCTTCTGGCCGGTGATCGTGGTGAGGTCCTTGACGGCACCGTCGATCAGCTTGGAGTCGCGGGCGGCGTCGCCCACACCCATGTTGACCACGATCTTGACCAGACCGGGAACCTGCATGACGTTCTCGTAGGAGAACTCCTCACGCAGCTTGCCGGCGATTTCCTCGCGGTAGCGCGTCTTGAGACGCGGCGCAGTGGTGGCAGTCATCAGATGTCCTCACCGGTCCGCTTGGCAACGCGGATCTTGTTGCCCTCGTCGTCAAAGCGGTAGCCGACGCGGGTGACAACCTTGTTGCCGTCCTTCTCCACGACCAGCTGCACGTTGCTGATGTGGATCGGGGCCTCGGTGGTGACAATGCCACCCGTCTGCGAACCGCGAGCCGTCTGACCGGCCTTGGTGTGCTTCTTGACCCGGTTGACACCCTCGACGAGGACGCGGTCCTGCGTGGGATAGGCCACGATGACCTTGCCCTGCTTGCCCTTGTCCTTACCGGTGATGACCTGAACCAGGTCGCCCTTCTTGATCTTCATGCTTACAGCACCTCCGGCGCGAGCGAGATGATCTTCATGAACTTCTTCTCGCGCAGCTCCCGGCCCACCGGGCCGAAGATGCGGGTGCCGCGGGGGTCGCCGTCGTTCTTCAGAATGACGGCGGCGTTCTCGTCGAAGCGGATGTACGAGCCATCCTGACGACGACGCTCCTTGACGGTGCGAACGATGACGGCCTTGACGACGTCACCCTTCTTCACGTTGCCACCGGGGATCGCGTCCTTGACGGTGGCGACGATGACGTCACCGATACCCGCGTAGCGGCGACCCGAGCCACCGAGAACACGAATGGTGAGAATTTCCTTCGCACCCGTGTTGTCGGCGACGCGCAGTCGCGACTCCTGCTGGATCACGTCTATCTCCTGATCGTCTGCCGGTTCCCGGCGGGTGCCTCTCCGTTACCGGGGAGGCACCCCACCGAGCCTGGCGGAACTGACCTGAGGGGAGAATCCCTCAGGAATTACTTGGCCTTCTCGAGGATCTCGACGATGCGCCAGCGCTTCGAGGCGGACAGCGGACGCGTCTCCATGATGATGACGCGGTCGCCGACGCCGGCACTGTTCTGCTCGTCGTGGGCCTTGAGCTTGTTCGTACGGCGGATGACCTTGCCGTACAGCGCGTGCTTGACGCGGTCCTCGACAGCGACGACGACGGTCTTGTCCATCTTGTCGCTGACGACCAGACCCTCACGGGTCTTGCGGAAACCGCGGTCGGTGTTGGTCTCAGTCACAGTCTTCTCGCTCATCAGGCGCTCTCCACCGTCTCGATGCCCAGCTCGCGCTCACGCATCAGGGTGTAGATCCGGGCGATGTCCTTACGGACGGACTTGAGCCGGCCGTGGTTCTCGAGCTGGCCCGTCGCCGCCTGGAAGCGGAGGTTGAACAGCTCTTCCTTGGCTTCGCGGAGCTTGTTGAGGAGCTCCTCGTCGCCCAGCTCGCGCAGCTCGGACGCCTTGGTACCGGCCGACATCACGACTCACCTGCCTCGCGCCGAACGATCCGGCACTTCATCGGAAGCTTGTGAGCAGCGCGGGTGAGCGCCTCACGAGCAATCTTCTCGTTCGGGTAGGACAGCTCGAACATCACCCGACCCGGCTTGACGTTCGCGATCCACCACTCGGGAGAACCCTTACCGGAACCCATGCGGGTCTCGGCAGGCTTCTTCGTCAGGGGACGGTCCGGGTAGATGTTGATCCAGACCTTGCCGCCACGCTTGATGTGACGGGTCATCGCGATACGAGCGGACTCGATCTGACGGTTCGTCACGTACGCCGGGGTCAGCGCCTGGATGCCGTACTCGCCGAACGCAACCTGCGTGCCACCCTTGGACATACCGCTGCGCTTCGGGTGGTGCTGCTTGCGGTGCTTGACCCTACGGGGGATCAGCATTTCGGTCAGGCCTCCGTTCCGGTGCTCTCAGCAGCCGGAGCAGCGGCGGCGGGGGCGTCGGCCTTGGGGGCCTCGGCTGCCGGCGACTGCTGCGGCTTACGGCCGCGACCGCCACGCTCGCCACCACGGCCGCCACCACGGCCGGCCGGGCGGTCGGTGCCGCCACGAGCCGGACGGTTGCCGGCGCGGGCCGCGGCGTTCTCGGCGCGAACCTCGGCGATGTTCTTGACGTCGCCCTTGTAGATCCAGACCTTCACGCCGATGCGGCCGAAGGTCGTCTTGGCCTCGAAGAAGCCGTAGTCCACGTTCGCGCGAAGCGTGTGCAGGGGCACACGGCCCTCGCGGTAGAACTCCGAGCGGGACATCTCGGCGCCGCCGAGGCGACCGCCGCACTGGATCTTGATGCCCTTGGCGCCGGCCTTCATCGAGCTCTGCATGCTCTTACGCATGGCACGACGGAAGGAGACGCGGGAGGAGAGCTGCTCGGCGACGGCCTGGGCCACCAGCTGAGCGTCCACCTCGGGGTTCTTGACCTCGAGGATGTTCAGCTGGACCTGCTTGCCGGTCAGCTTCTCCAGCTCGCCGCGGATGCGATCGGCCTCGGCGCCGCGGCGACCGATGACGATGCCCGGACGGGCGGTGTGGATGTCAACGCGGACGCGGTCGCGGGTGCGCTCGATCTCGACCTTCGAGATGCCGGCCCGCTCCATGCCCTTCGTCATCATGCGACGAATGGCGACGTCTTCCTTGACGTAGTCCTTGTACAGCTTGTCGGCGTACCAGCGGGACTTGAAGTCCGTGGTGATGCCGAGCCGGAACCCGTGCGGGTTTACCTTCTGGCCCATTACCGGGTTCCTTCCTTGCTGCTGACGACCACGGTGATGTGGCTGGTCCGCTTACGGATCCGGTAGGCACGGCCCTGAGCACGCGGACGGAACCGCTTCAGGGTCGGGCCCTCGTCCACGTACGCCTCGCTGATGACCAGCGAAGAGGCGTCAGGGTGGTCGTAGTTGTGTGCAGCGTTGGCGATGGCGCTGTCCAGCACCTTGCCAACCGGCACGCTCGCGGCCTGCGGGGCGAAACGCAGGACCGCCTGAGCCTCCGTGGCATCCATGCCACGGATGAGGTCCACCACTCGGCGGGCCTTCATGGGCGTGACGCGGATGTACCGCGCCTGGGCCCTGGCTTCCATGGTTGTCCCTTCGGTGTGAGTCATAGTCGTTTCCACCCCGCGCTAGCGGCGCTTCGACTTCCGGTCGTCCTTGACGTGGCCGCGGAAGGTGCGAGTCGGCGAGAACTCGCCGAGCTTGTGGCCGACCATCGACTCGGTGACGAACACCGGGACGTGGATCTTGCCGTTGTGCACCGCGATGGTGTGACCCAGCATGGCCGGGACGATCATCGAGCGACGGGACCAGGTCTTGATGACGTTCTTGGTCCCCGCGTCGTTCTGTACGTCCACCTTCTTGATGAGGTGGCCGTCGACGAAGGGCCCCTTCTTGAGACTGCGCGGCATCTAAACCCGCTCCTAGCGCTTCTTGTTCGTCTTGCGGCGGCGGACGATGTACTTGTTGCTCGCCTTCTTGGGAGAACGAGTACGACCCTCCTTCTGACCCCACGGCGAGACCGGGTGACGACCACCGGAGGTCTTGCCTTCACCACCACCGTGCGGGTGGTCAACCGGGTTCATCGCGACACCGCGGACGGTCGGGCGAACGCCCTTCCAGCGCATGCGGCCGGCCTTGCCCCAGTTGATGTTCGACTGCTCGGCGTTGCCGACCTCACCGATCGTCGCGCGGCAGCGCGCGTCGACCAGGCGGATCTCACCCGACGGCATACGAAGGTGGGCCATGGTGCCCTCCTTCGCCAGCAGCTGCACGGAGGCACCCGCGGAACGGGCGAACTTCGCGCCGCCGCCGGGCCGCAGCTCGATGGCGTGGATGGTCGTACCGACCGGGATGTTGCGCAGCGCCAGGTTGTTGCCGGGCTTGATGTCGGCGCCCGGACCGTTCTCGACACGGTCACCCTGCGACAGGCCACGGGGAGCGACGATGTAACGCTTCTCGCCGTCCGCGTAGTGCAGCAGCGCGATGCGCGCGGTGCGGTTCGGGTCGTACTCGATGTGCGCGACCTTGGCCGGCACGCCGTCCTTGTCGTGACGACGGAAGTCGATCACGCGGTAGGCGCGCTTGTGGCCACCACCCTGGTGGCGAACGGTCACACGACCGGCGTTGTTACGGCCGCCCTTGCTGTGCAGAGGGCGGACCAGCGACTTCTCCGGCGTGGACCGCGTGATCTCGACAAAGTCGGCGACGCTGGAGCCACGACGGCCCGGGGTCGTCGGCTTGTACTTGCGGATACCCATTTCTCAGTCCTCGTCCGATTCCGGACGACTCGACCTCCGTCAGGAGGTCGGGCCGCCGAAGATGTCGATACGGTCGCCCTCGGCGAGGGTCACGATGGCGCGCTTCGTGTCGGAGCGCTTGCCGAAGCCGGTCTTGGTGCGCTTGCGCTTACCCTGCCGGTTGATCGTGTTGACCCCGGTGACCTTGACCGAGAAGACCGCTTCCACGGCCTGCTTGATCTGGGTCTTGTTGGAGCCGGGCGCGACGATGAACGTGTACTTGTTCTCGTCGAGCAGCGCATAGCTCTTCTCGGAGACCACGGGCTTGACGAGAACGTCACGCGGGTCCGAGTACGTCTTGCTGGTTACGGTCGCCTCGCTCATCAGGCGTCGCTCCCTTCGGTCTCAGCGGTCTGGGGGCCAGACACGAAGGACTCGAAAGCGGCCTGGGTGAAGACCACGTCGTCAGAGACGATCACGTCGTACGTGTTGAGCTGGCCCGGCTCCAGGATGTGCACCTGGGGCAGGTTGCGCGCGGACAGCCACGCGGCCTCGTCGGCGCGGTCGACGACCAGGAGCAGGTTCTGGCGCTCCGAGATCTTGCCGAGCAGCGTCTTGGCGGCCTTCGTGGAGGCGGCACCCTCGACCACGCCGGTGACGACGTGGATACGGGAGTGACGGGCCCGGTCCGAGAGGGCACCGCGCAGGGCGGCGGCCTTCATCTTCTTCGGGGTCCGCTGCGAGTAGTCACGCGGCTGCGGGCCGTGGACGACGCCACCACCGGCGAACTGCGGGGCGCGGGTCGAACCCTGACGGGCGCGGCCGGTGCCCTTCTGGCGGTAAGGCTTCTTGCCACCACCGCGGACTTCGCCGCGGCGCTTGGTCTTGTGCGTGCCCTGACGGGCAGCCGCCAGCTGAGCGACAACGACCTGGTGGATCAGCGGAACGCTGGTCTTGGCGTCGAAGATCTCCGCGGGGAGGTCGACGGTACCGGCCTTGTCGCCTGCCGGCGAAAGGATGTCAATGGTGCTCATTACCTCAAGCCCCCTTGGCCGCGGTACGGACCAGGACGAGGCCGCCGTTCGGACCGGGGACCGCGCCCTTGATGAGGAGCAGACCCTTCTCCGCGTCAACCGCGTGGATGGTCAGGTTCTGGGTGGTGACGCGCTCGTTACCCATACGGCCCGCCATGCGCATGCCCTTGAAGACACGCCCAGGGGTGGCGCAGCCACCGATGGAACCGGGGGAACGGTGCTTGCGCTGGGTGCCGTGCCCGGCGCCGAGGCCCTTGAAGTTGTGACGCTTCATGACACCGGCGAAGCCCTTGCCCTTGCTCTTGCCCGTGACGTCGACCTTGACGCCGGACTCGAACACCTCGGCAGTGACCTCCTGGCCCAGCGTGTACTCGCTGGCGTCAGGGGTGCGGAGCTCCACCAGGTGGCGGCGCGGGGTGACGTCGGCCTTGGCGAAGTGACCCTTGAGGGGCTTGTTCACCTTGCGCGGGTCGATCTCGCCGAAGGCGATCTGGACCGCTTCGTAGCCGTCGCTGTCGTTGGTGCGAACCTGCGTCACGACGCACGGCCCGGCCTTGACGACGGTCACCGGGACAACCCGGTTGTTCTCGTCCCAGACCTGGGTCATGCCGAGCTTCTCGCCCAGGACGCCCTTGATGTTCTTGCTCATCTCGGCCCGTCCCCTCAGAGCTTGATCTCGATGTCGACGCCCGCCGGCAGGTCGAGGCGCATCAGCGAGTCAACCGTCTTCGGCGTGGGGTCGAGGATGTCGATGAGGCGCTTGTGGGTGCGCATCTCGAAGTGCTCGCGAGAGTCCTTGTACTTGTGCGGCGACTTGATGACGCAGTACACGTTCTTCTCAGTGGGCAGCGGCACCGGGCCCGCGACCGACGCACCAGTGCGGGTCACCGTCTCGACGATCTTCTTCGCCGAGGAGTCGATGACCTCGTGGTCGTAGGCCTTGAGCCGGATGCGGATCTTCTGTCCCGCCATGGCTACTAGTAGTCCTGTCTCTCGTAACGCTCTGGAACCCGGGGGTTCTCTGGACTCCTCCTCCGACCCACGCGGTCGGGCGTGTCGCATCCCCTCTACGAAAATCTCCCGAAGGAGATCCCAACCAAGGGGGTGCGGACCCTGAGACCGCGGAACCGGGGGCGGAACACCCACCGGGTGCCTGGCCGGCGCCCTGCGTTGCTTCCCGAAAGATTCCCGTACGTCCGGCCCTGGGGGCCGACGAGTACTGTGGGACTCGCTTCCGGTCCTCCCGGCGGGAGGCGCGCAGCATTGACACTCAACCGAGCAACCTGGTCAGTGTGCCATACGGGGCGCGGGCCTGGCCAATCGAGTCGGGAATCCTACCCCGAGCGAGCGAGTACTCAAACGCGGGCGCGCATCCGGCGGCGTCGGGACCCTCACGGACCTGCCGGAACTCCCCGTACGGCCCCCTGGCAGAATCCCGCCATGCCGACCACCAGCCTGCCCGACTGGGCCCTGCGCCCGGCCGCACCCGAGGACGTCGCAGCCATCGCCGAGCTGCGGGCCGTGGTCATGCGCCCGGACCTGGAGCGCCTCGGCCGCTACGACGCAGACCGGGTTCGCCGACGGCTGCGGGACTCCTACTCCCCCGAGCACACCTCGATCGTCGAGGCCGCCGACGCATTCGCGGGATGCGTGGCACTGCGGCCGGCGGCGGACTGCTGGTGGCTGGAGCACTTCTACCTCTCCCCCACCCTCCAAAGACAGGGCATCGGCTCGGCCGTCCTGCGCACACTGCTGGACCGCGCGGACGCGGAGCGGGCGCCCGTACGTCTGAACGTGCTCCAGGGAAGCCCCGCCCGGCGACTGTATGAGGCGCACGGATTCGCTCTGGAGCGGGAGGACCCCGTCGACGTTTTCCTGGTGCGCGGACCCGCGCCTGACACCGGCAGTTTTTGAGGAGGCCGAGAATCGACCGCGTGCCCAGGCCCCCCTCCTGCGTGCTGCTCGCCGCTGACCGCGGCCGCGGTCCCCACGGGCGGCCTCTGGGCCACCTGTCACCCGCCTAAGCTTCTCGCAGGGGTATAGGGGACAAGAGCGGGGAGCTGGATCGATGACGGACATGGCGGTAAGAACCGACCGGACCGAGAGCGAGACGGACGAGGTCACCGGAGTTCCGGCGCACGGCCAGCTGGTCACCGTGCGCAACCGCCCGTGGGTGGTCACGGAGGTCACTCGATCCGCGGTCTCCGCCGAGGACCCGGCGCGCGCGGCCGCGGCGTCCGCCCCTCATCTGGTGACCCTGGTATCGGTCGAGGACGACGCCCGCGACGAGGAGCTGCGGGTGGTGTGGGAGCTGGAGCAGGGCACGCTCGTCCACCAGCAGTACGCGCTGCCCTCACCCTCCGACGGCATCGACGCCCCCGAGCGGCTGGACGCCTTTCTGGACGCGGTCCGGTGGGGTGCCATCGCGTCCGCCGACAAGACGTCTCTCCAGGCGCCTTTCCGTTCCGGCGCGGAGATCCAGGACTACCAGCTCGCCCCGGTGGTCCGCGCTCTGTCCATGCCCCGGACGAATCTGCTCATCGCCGACGACGTCGGTCTCGGCAAGACCATCGAGGCGGGCCTGGTCATGCAGGAGCTCATGCTCCGCCACCGGGCCCGGACGATGCTGATCGTCTGCCCGGCCGGGCTCACGCTCCAGTGGCAGGACGAGATGCGGGACAAGTTCGGCCTGGACTTCAGGATCCTGAACACGGCGACGCTCAAGGAGCTGCGCCGCTCGCGGGGGCTGCACACCAATCCGTGGACGCACTACCCGCGGCTGATCGTCTCGGTCGACTGGCTGAAGCGGGAGCGGCCGATGCGCATGCTGCGCGAGGTCCTGCCGCAGATCCCCGAGTACCCCCGCGCCTTCGACCTGCTGGTGGTCGACGAGGTCCACACCTGTGCACCGTCCGGGACGGGCGAGTACGGCGTCGACTCCCAGCGGACGAAGGCGATCCGCACTCTCGCACCGCACTGCGAGCACCGCCTCTTCCTCTCCGCCACCCCGCACAACGGTTTCCTGAACTCCTTCACCGCCCTTCTGGAGCTGTTGGACGACCATCGGTTCGCCCGGGGAGTGAAACCCTCGGACGAACAGCTGCGCCGTGTGATGGTGCGACGCCTGAAGTCCGAGCTGCCGAAGACGTGGGACGGCAAGGCGCGCTTCCCCGAGCGGGTACCGCACGCCCTGGAGGTGCGCTACGCGGACGACGCCCGTGCCGCGTACCGGAAGCTGTCCGCGTACGCCCGCTCCCGCCGTGAGGCGGGCGGCGGCACCCGTGCCGCCCGCTCCGCGTCGGACTTCGTCACCACCCTGCTCAAGAAGCGGTTCCTGTCCTCTCCCAAGGCCTTCGCGGAAACGATCGACGTCCATATCGCGACGATGACGAAGGGGCCCGCCACGGAGCAGGCACCCAGCGAGAAAGTACTGCGACCTCTGATCGAGCGGGTGGAAGACACCGCGGAGAGCGATGAGAAGCATGCGGAGGCCGCGGAGCGGGCGCTGAACGCGGTGCGCAACGCGTCGCGCTCGCTCACCGCGGACGAGCACACCCAGCTCAAGGAGCTCTCCGTCTGGGCACGCACGGCCACCAAGCGGCCCGACGCGAAGTTCGCCGCCCTGCGCGACTGGCTCGACGGCATCGTGTGCAAGAACGGTCCGGCCGGGGACTGGGAGCCCGACCGCGTGATCGTCTTCACCGAGTACCGCGACACCCAGCGCTGGCTCCACGACCGGCTCATCGCCGCCGGCTATCCGCAGGACCGCATCGCCCAGCTGTACGGGGGCCAGCAGCCGGAGGAGCGCGAGCACATCAAGACGGTCTTCCAGGAGGACCCGTCCCTGGCCCCCGTCCGCATCCTGCTCGCCACCGACGCCGCGAGCGAGGGCATCAACCTCCAGGCCCACTGCCACCGTCTCCTGCACTGGGAGATCCCGTGGAACCCGAACCGGCTGGAGCAGCGCAACGGCCGCATCGACCGGCACGGCCAGCGAGCGGATCAGGTGGATGTCTTCCACTTCGTTCCCGAGGGCTGGCAGGGATTCACGGCGGCCGACGACGACCCGGACTCCCAGCACGAGGACGGCACGCTGGAGGACGAGCTCCACTTCCTCGCCGTGGCCGCCCGCAAGACGGAGCGCATCCGTGAGGACCTGGGCAGCGCCGGTGAGGTCATCGCGGCACAGGTCGAACAGAAGATGCTCGGCCGCCGTTCCGACTGGACCGCCGCCGACGCCGAGATCAGCAAGCGGTCGGGGCAGGCCGTCCTCAAGGTCGACCGGGATCTCGCCAGGGAGCTGGAGAAGCTGGTCGCCGAGCTCGCGGGCAGCCGCGACACCCTTCACCTCACGCCCGAGACCGTCGAGCGGGTCGTCCGGACCGGGCTCCAGCTCGCCCACCGCAAGGACCTGGCCGAGACCGCCGACCCGGCGGGCGGCGACTCCCCGGCCCGCTGCTTCCGCCTCCCCGAGCTTCCCGGCGCCTGGGCGCATGCCCGCAACGACGGCCTGCGCCACCCGCTCACCGGCCGGGAGCGGCCGGTGGTGTTCGACGAGCGCGACGCCCGGCGGCGCACCGACGTGGTCCTGATGCACCTGGGGCACCGGCTCGTCCAGATGTGCCTGCGGCTGCTGCGCGCCGAACTGTGGTCGGGCGGCAGGGAGGCGAAGCTGTCCCGGGTCACCGCGCGGGTGGTCCCCGGCGACCTGCTGCGTACGCCCGCGGTCATCGCCCACGGCCGTGTCGTGATCTCGGGCCGCGGGGGCGCCAGGCTCCACGAGGAGATCATCACCGCCGGAGGCGCGCTGGCCGGCGGGAAGCTGGACACCGCCCGCCAGGAGGAGCTGGACGCCTGGCTCGCGGCGGCGGGCGAGGAGCTGCCGGCCGCGGAGGTCACGGACCGCCTCACCGCCCTCTGGCCCCAGCTGGAGGACCGGCTCTCCCGCGCGCTGCGCAACCGGGCGCACACCCGCTTCCGGTCGGTTGAGAAACTTCTGGCAACCCGCTGCGAGGAGGAGGTACAAGGCGTACGCAAGGTCCTCGCCGAGCTGGAGCGCAGCATCCGGGACCGTCTCGACGACCACGGATACTGGGAGCAGGGCTCCCTCTTCGACGTCGACGACGAGCGGCGCCAGCTGCGCGCGGACCGTGAGGCCCTGCGCGAGCGCCTGGACACGATTCCCGCCCTGATCGAGTCCGAGTCCGACGCGCTGCGCGCTCGCTGGGCCGACCCGACGCCCCGCTGGTTCCCCGTCGCCGTCACTTTCCTCGTCCCGTCCGCCCTCGCCCGTGGAGACCGTCGCTGATGCCCCCCGCCGCCCGCCGCGCACCCGTCCTGGGGCACATCCCGACCCCCGCCGAGCAGCACGCGGAGTGGCTGCGGCTGCTCCGCCCCGACGGCCCGTTCATCGCCCTGCCCGTCCTCACCGAAGTCTTCCCTCAAGGGCTGGACACCGTCCCCACGGAGACCTGGCAGCGGCTGCGCCAGGCCTGGGAGGAGGTCCAGGAGGATCCGGCGCTCCTGCGCCACGGCTGGGAACGGCTGATCCTCGACGAGCTGCTGGGCTGGACCCCCGGGCTGCGCGAAGGGGCCGCTGTCCCGGAGTCGGTACGGGCCGGGGCGAACACTCCGGACGCGGTGCTGCTGGGCCCCGGCCCGCACGGCCCTTCCTCGCGTGTCCTCTTCTTCCGTACGCCCGGGTGGGGGGACTCCCTGACCCGGGCGACGGGCGACACCCCGTCGCCGGTGGACCGGGCCGCCGACCTGACCCGCTGGCGCGAGGTGCCGCTGGCCCTGCTGACCAACGGCCGGGAGTGGGCCCTGGTCCACGCCCGCCCGAAGGAGGCCACCACCGTCGCCGTCTTCGACGCGGATCTGTGGCTGGAGGAGCCGCTGCTGCTGCGCGCCTTCGCAAGCCTGCTGCACGCCCGCCGCGCCGTCCTCCCCGCCCTGGACCCCGCGGGGGCGCACACCTCCTCGCTCACCGCGCTGTTCGCCCGTACTGCCGACCAGCAGGCGGAGGTCACCGACACCCTCGGCAAGCAGGTACGCGCGGCGGTCGCCCTGCTCGTCGCCGAGCTGTCACGCCTCGACCGCGAGTCGGACGGCGAGCTGCTCGCCCGTGTCGACGGCAAGCCGCTGTACGACAGTGCCCTGACCGTCATGATGCGGCTCGTCTTCCTCCTGTACGCCGAGGAGCAGCGGCTCCTCCCCTCGGACGACCGCCTGTACGCCGAGTCCTACGCCGTCGCCCCGCTGCACGACGCGCTGGACGCCGAACGCTCCCTGCACGGCGGCGAACTGGGCGACCGCCGCGCCGCCGCCTGGCCGCGGCTCCTCGCCGTGTTCGCCGCGATCCACGGCGGGTCGACCCACGACGAGCTGTGGATTCCCGCGTACGGCGGCTCTCTCTTCGACCCGGCCCGCTACCCGTGGCTCGTGGGGGCCAAGGTCACCGACCGGGTGGTGTTCGAGATCCTCGACGCCCTCCTCGTCCTGCGCCGCAAGGGCAAGGGGCGCGAGGCCATGTCGTACAAGGGCCTGGACGTCGAGCAGATCGGCCATGTCTACGAGGGCCTGCTGGAGTACGGCTGCGAGCGCGCCGAGGAGCCGTACCTGGGAATCGCCCTCGGCCGAGACGGCCAGTACGAGGCGGTGCTGCCGCTGGCGGAACTGGAGGCGTGGCAGGCGGCCGGTTCGATCGAGCGCGAGCTGAAGGACGCGACCGGGGTCACCTCGGTCGCCCAGATCCGGAAGGCCCTGGACGGGGCGGGCGCGGTCACCGCCGAGCTGCACGCTTCGGCGGGCAACGACGACGAGCTGGCGGCCCGGATCGCCCCCTTCGCGGGCCTGGTCGACGACGACCTGCGGGGTGAACCACGGGTGTTCCCGGCCGGCTCGATGGTGATGGTCCGGTCAGGCAACCGCCGCAACACGGGCACGCACTACACCCCGAAGAAGCTGGCAGAGGAGGTCGTCGAGCACACCCTGGCTCCCCTCTGCTACTCCCCCGGCCCGGCGGACGGCGCGGCGGCCGGCGCGTGGAAGGCCAAGCCGGCCGAGGAACTGCTGAAGCTGCGGGTGCTGGACCCGGCGATGGGCTCGGGTGCGTTCCTGGTCTCCGCCTGCCGCTACCTCTCGGACCGGGTGGTCGACGCCTGGCTCCGGGACGGCCTGCCGGACGAGATCCGCAAGGACGTGGGCGAGGAAGACCGCGACGAGCTGCTGCGGGTGGCACGCCGGCTGGTCGCCGACCGTTGCCTGTTCGGCGTGGACCGGGACCCGATGGCGGTGGAGCTGGCGAAGCTATCGCTGTGGCTGGTGACGCTGGCGAAGGGACGGCCGTTCTCGTTCCTGGACCACGCTTTGCGGTTCGGGGACTCGCTGGTCGGCGTCATCGACGTGGAACAGATCAAGTCGTTCCATCTGGACTCGGGCGCAAGGCAGTTGAGCCCTGAGGCGTCGCGTGCGCTGGACGTGACGGAGACGCTGCTCTCGAAGGCGGCGGAGCTGCGCCGCGAGATCGAGGCGACCCCCGTCCACGACATCCGGAGCATCGACGCGAAGACGGCGAAGCTGCGCGAGGCAGAGTCCCTGACGGACCGGCTGCGGCTGGCCGCCGACGCGGTGGTGGGGGCGGCCCTGGCGGCGGAGGGCATCTCCGACGAGGAGGCATCCGACCGTACGGGCGAGGAGAAGCAGGGCGGCAAGCGGGGTGCCGCCCAGTTCCGGGACGCGAAGGAGACCGCGAAGGAGCGGGCCTACAGCGACCGGCTGGAGTCGGTGGTGGGGCTGGTCGCCTCGGCGCTGGAGGACAGCGGCACGGAGGCGGGCCCGGAGGGTGGTTGGTCGTACGCGGGTGAGCAGGCGCGGGGAGTGGTGGACCGGTGGCTGACGGGCGAGCGGGCAGCCGCTGTACGGCCGTTGCACTGGCCGCTGGAGTTCCCGGAGATCATGGGGGTGGGGGGTGCGTCGGGGTTCGACGCGGTGATCGGGAACCCGCCGTTCATCGGGGGGAAGAAGCTCACTGGGGCGTTGGGGACGGACTACCGGGAGTACCTGGTCAACCGGCTGGCGGGGGGCACGCGGGGGCACGCGGACCTGTGCGCGTACTTCCTGCTGCGGAACCTGGCGCTAGCGCCGGGGCGCCGGGCCGGGATCATCGCGACGAATACGATCGCGCAAGGGGACACCCGGGAGGTTGGGCTGGATCAGGCTACTGACGCGGGGTGGACGGTTTATCGGGCCATCAAGTCGCAGCCTTGGCCGGGGACTGCAGCGCTGGAAGTGTCGTTGATCTGGTTGGGGTGCCCCAGTGAGGGCGAGCCAAGAACGCTTGACGAGCACCGGGTTCGGGGAATTACTCCAAGTCTGGACTCGGAGTCGCGCGTGAGCGGACGGGCACTCAGGCTGGCCGCAAACTCCGACGAGTCATTTCAGGGCGTCCTTCTCCGAGGAATGGGGTTCGTACTCCAACCTAGCGAGGCGCAAGCGCTAATCACCGGGAATCGCCGAAACAAGGAGGTTCTGCTCCCGTACCTAAGCGGCGAAGACCTTAACTCGCAACCTGACTGTTCAGCCAGCCGCTGGGCAATCGACTTTCGTGACTGGCCGGAAGAAAAAGCTCGCTCCTATCCAGATGTCTGGAATATTATAGAATCCCAGGTCAAGCCAGTCCGGGATAAAGTGGCGCCAGGATCGGCAATCAAATTCTGGCACCACTGGCGTCGCCGCCCAGAATTGCACGAGGCGATCGCTGGCTTTGATCAGGTGATCGCGATCGCCCGCGTGAGCAGCACAGCAGCTGCAACCTTCGTTCCTACCGGACAAGTTCTGCACGAGAAGTTGATCGTCTTCCCATCCGACTCACCCGCACTACTCGCCTTGCTGAACTCTAACGTCCATATCAGCTGGGCGTGGAAATACTCAGCCACACTCAAAACAGACCTGCAATACACCCCGTCAGACTGCTACGAGACCTTCCCCCGCCCAACCGATTCCCCTACGATGACCAAAGCTGGATGCAAACTGCATTTTGCCCGCCAGGCTGCGATGATCAGTCGCAATATCGGACTAACTAAGCTCTACAAACTTGTCCACGCTGAGACCGAGCAGTCTACCGACATCGAAGCCCTCCGAAAAGCCCACACTGCGGTGGACAACGCCGTCGTCGAGGCATACGGCTGGACGGACCTCGATCCGAAACACGGGTTCCACGAAATGCGGCAAGGCCCGCGCTTCACCATCGATCCCATCGTCCAGACCGAGATCTTGGACCGTCTCCTGGAGCTCAACCACGCCCGCTACAAGGAAGAACTAGCGGCCGGACTGCACGCCCCCGGGGCCACGAAGAAGGCCGCCCCGAAGCGGAAAGCGAAGCCAAAGGTGGAGCCCAAGCCGGAGGACGGCGTCCAGGACGGGTTCTTCTGAGGAAGACAGCAGCGCGCCCCCTCCCGGCTTCGGCCAAGGGTGGGGGCGTGAGTCGTGCGAGGTCAGCGCCCGGCCGCGTACGAGACGAAGCCCGCCCACGCGGCGGGGGCAAGGGCGAGACGGGGGCCCTGGAGGTTCTTGGAGTCTCTGACGTGGACGGCGTACCGGGCCGTCGCGACCTCGACGCATTCGTTGCTGTTGCTGCTGTCGCTGTAGCTGCTCTTGAACCAGGCCAGCTCAGAAGCGTCCCCGGCAGAGGTCTCGCTCATCATGTCTCTCCCAGCACTTGCTCGATGAAGGTCCGCGACTCCCTAGGGTTGAGAGCCTGCGCCCGGATGAGGCCACACTGTAGCTCGATGATCCGGAGTTGCTTCGGGTCGGAGACCGGCCGGCTGCCGAAGTCCCCTTGAGAACGTCCCACCGCCGAGCCGTCCTTGAACTTCAGCACCTGGATCTCGCCGCCCATTCCGGCATGCTCGTCCCGACTGGTCGGCATCACCTGAATCTCGACATTGCGCAACTCGCCCACTTCCAGCAGACGTTCAAGCTGCCGACGCCACACCATTCTGCCCCCGAGGTGGCGCCGCAGGCTCACCTCTTCCTGGACAAAACTGAGCTCCGGAGCCGGCGAGCGGCTGAAGATGGACTGCCGGGCCACGCGAGCGGCCACCAGCCTCTCCACCTCGTCCTGCGAGTACGCGGGCCTGCGCATCCCGAACAACGCCCGCGCATACTCTTCGGTCTGCAAGAGCCCGTGGATGTTGTGACTTCCGTACGCCGAGAGCTCCACCGCCGCGGCCTCCAGCTTCGCCAGCTCCCGGATCTTCTTCGGGTACCGCACCTCCGCGATGTCCGCCTTCATCGCCGCGAGCTTGCCTTCCGCCCCCAGCACCGCGTCCGCGCCGTCCATGAACTCCGGGCGAGGGATGCGCCGCCCGCCCTCCACCTTGTAGACGAGGTCCTCCCCGTACCCCATCGCCGCCCCGAACTCTCCCGCCCGCATGCCCGCAGCCTCGCGCCAGGCCTTGATCTGGCGGCCCACGGCGGTAACCACCGCCACCCCCGACTCGTCGTCCGGGTCGACCTCCCAGCCGGGCTCGTCGGCCCCGCCGTCCCCGTGCTCCGTACCGTCGCCAACCACGCTCATGCGAGCCCCACTTCCGACGTGCGTGCCGTTCACTTCACAACCGCGTCCGTTCCCGGGAAGTCACTCGGGACAGCCGGGACAACGCCGGACAAGCCCCGGACAGTCTCCGTACGCCTGGATTCCGACCGCGCACGGTAGGCAGCAGGGATGCCGGCGACACGCCATGCCCGAGAGATCCCCCACCCTCAACACGCCACTGCGTGCCGGGCCTTCACCACACCGGACAGCGCCCCGCCCAGGTCCGGATGGACCGCACTCGCCCCCCGCACGACACGGCCCCCACCGGATCGCGCCACAGCACGACCCGGTGCCCCGCAAAACGCCGCCACCGGATCGCGCCCGACCGCGACGCGGTGACCCGCGACATCAACTACTCAAAGAACCAAGAGAAATAACCCCACCCGACCCACCCCGGCGACCACCTGACGCGTCCCAGGGGCTCGTCACCCACATGGGTGAGGTTTGCCAACTGAACTGGATTTGGTGCCGGTTGTCCGGCATATGCTCACGCCAGCAACACCCCACCCGACATACGTCGGCCCCCGACCGGGACTCCACATCCCAACCGAGGGCCTGACCACCAAGGAAGCAGCAACCTTCCCGATGGATACCCAGCAGAATACTGCGCTCACCCGCGCCCTGGCAGAAGTTCCCGGACCTCTCCCGGCCCGTGGCGTGATCCACATCGTCATCCCGCACACCGACCGCTTCACCGTCGTCGGCAACCACCTCGCCCAGCACCCCGGCCTCAGCACCGCAGCCGTGGGCTTCGCCGTCCGCATCCAGTCGCTGCCCCAAGGCACCGAGATCGGCGTAAAGGCCCTCGCCGCCCGCTTCCCCGAGGGCGAGAAGCTCATCGCCGCCGCCCTGCGTGAACTGGAAGCCATCGGCTACCTGCAACGAGCCCGTACCCGCCTGCCGGACGGCCGGATCGTCACCCGCACGGTCTTCTGCAACCAGCCCGCAGCGCTGTTATGGCCCCGGAAGACGGCCCCGCATCAGCCCGCCACCCCGCAGGCCCCAGCCCCCGCACCCACGCCCCAGCCCGGACCGGCCCTGCCGCCCCAGCCCCAGCCCGTACCGGAGCCGGAACCCACGCTTCAGCCGGTACAGGTTCTGGCCGCTGCGCCTCAGCCCGTACACGTCCCAGCAGCCGCTCCCGAGCCCGAAGCGCCCCTCGCGACCCCGCCCCCGTGCGCTCCCGCACCACCGCCCCAGCAGTCGGCCGCCCCGCTCTTCGTCCCGCTGGTCCCGACCCCGACCGCGCCCAAGCCGCCGCCCCGGCCCCTCCCGCAGCCACGCGAACTCACCCCGGAGCTGCACCGTGCCGCCACCGCGCTTCTGGCCGACCTCCGACGCCACACACCGGAGTTCACGCTCTCCGAGTACGACCTCCAGCAACTCGCCCCGGCAGTCGCGGCCTGGCTCGAACGCGAGGCCCGTCCCGACGCCATCCGCCACGCCCTCACCAACGACCCACCTCATCCGCTCCGACACCCCGCGAAGCTTCTGAGGCACCGGCTCACGGCCCTGCTGCCCCCACCGCTCCCCGGCGCCCATGACCTCACCGTGCACGTCCGCCGCGTCACCATCACGCCCTTCCAGACTTGCGACGGCTGCGAACGAGCCTTCCGCTCCTCCACGCCCGGACGTTGCCGCGACTGCCGAACCGACCACGAGCAGGCCGCCGCCTGACCTGTCCGTGAGCACGGGCTCGGGCAATCGACCACTCACCGGGCCCGGCCCTCAAGTGCGGCCCGGCCCGCGAGGACATCGACGTACTGCATCAGCGCCTCATGCCTGGTTCGTGGGCTCGTCCTCTCGGTGATCAAGCGGTCCTACACCGAGCGGTCCTCGTCCCGGCGCATATAGGGAGGCGGCCACTCGCGTTCCCAGGCGGCGGAGACGCGGATGACGGAGTCTCCGTGGGTCCGGGTCACGCCGGCTCCCGCCTCGTGATCGTCCGGTGTCAGAGCAACCACTGCGTTTCCGGCCTGTGCCGCCTCCTCCGCGCTCGGCTCCCGTGTCTGCCAACCGTGCTCCCGCAGCGAACGCACCATGTGGTGGAAGGCGCGCTCCGCGGACGGAGCGTCCTCGCAGGTGTACGTCCACTGGTGATCGGCGTAGCACGAACCGTCCTGCGGACGCACGAGAACGGCCGGTTCCTCGTCGGAAGGACGTCCGTCGACAAGGCTGTCCAGAATCTGGCTGGAGACGGCTCGCACTCCGTTCATCGCTTCCTGGCGTTCCTGCAGCTCGGCATCGGTCCGGGGAGCCGGGTGGCCAAGGGATGATGGCACCGGTTCCCTGTCCCAGAAGCAGGGAGAGGTGACGCCGACACTGAGCTGGCCACCCATACCCATCGCTACCTGCATGAGGAAGTCGTCGGGCTTGCTCCTCAGGTTGGCTGCTACCACACGGCGCCCGTAATCCGGCTCGGCGTCAACGACGTGACCAGCTTCCTTCCAGTTCCCGAAGACCTTGCGGACGACATCTTCTGCTGAATCCCGCGGAATGCCTTTCAGCCAGAAGTTCCGCGTCAGGGTGACACGCTCCTCGGATCCGCCATCGCTGGGTTCCTTGCAGGACTTCACACCTCCCCCGAACGATTCAAGGGTCGGCTCGGGAGTCACCCCGTGAATGGCTTCGCGAATCAGCGACTCAGCAGTTCGCTCCGCCTGATTCATGTCCATTCCCGTACCTCCATTCCGAGCAGCGGAACCACTCGATTCACTGCGCCCTGCCGATTCGTCGCCGCCTGCGCCACACCCGGCCGCGAGGAAAGAAATACTTACGATCAGGCAGAGCAGACGCCCAGATTTCACTGCGGTTCCGCCCCACTCATCGGATACTCACCGTTCACGATCAGCGCCATATTTTTCAGGGATTCAGAGTTCTCGTCCCAGTAGAGGCTGTGTGCAGCGAACGGAGGCCACTTGCTTCCGTCTTGCACTCCGAACTGCTGCCCACCAAAGCCCGGGTCCGTGGGGTCGACCCCGAAGGGTCGCTCGCCCCAACTCCAGGGATTGTAGATGGATCGCGTCGGCAGGCTCGCCACAACATCGTTTCGCGATTTCCCGGCCCACACGTTCTCCGGTGGAATATTCAAGTCAGCCGCATGATCCACGCCGACTCCCGGGCTACCGACGAAAATAGCGGCATCAACGGGCGGGGTATCGTCCCCGGAGAGCATCTTTCCAGAAACCAGCGACCCGTAACTGTGCCCCAACAGAGTGTCGTTGGCAGGTTCACCCTGATGTGAAGCCTGCAATCCGTCCAGAAAATCGTTGAGGACCGGCGCTCCATCACTGGCCAAACCCTCCTTGGCTACCGCCACAGGGTTCTGAGGGGCATCATATCCCAGCCACATCAATGAGGCGTATTTCTTTTCCGGATCACCCAGCGCAACCGCCTGACTGTAAAGGCTTTCCGCTCTTTCGATATCACCTCCGACTGTTTCGAGCTTGGTGTTCATCCCAGGCACGTACGTCATCACGTTGTCTGCCTCGTCGGGGTTTCCGACCGAAACTATGGCGTGCCCATTTTTTTCGGTATCGATACCGAGGAGATATAGCTCCGGAATATCCTTCTCACCCGTGGAGTCGAGGTGGTGCTGCACCTGATTCAGACCAGCCAATTTCTTATCTATATCTTTCACTCTGTTCTCGATGGAACGGTTCACATACCGCCCGTCCTGTGAGAGAAGGTCCCGCATCAAAATCAATCTCTCACGCTCCATCTCCCATCTGGCAGAGGTGGCTCGCAAGGTATACCTGTTCCCTTCGTCGCGAATCTCCGAGGGCAGCCCGTCCAGGGTTCCGACCGTGGCAATATTGAGAGAGACATAGTCGCTCCTCTGCTCCTCAGTAAGTCCGTCCCACCACGCCGCGTTCTCTTCAGGCGTTCCGTTCTTGGGTGGCTCAAGAATGAGGTTCAGATAATCCTCGGCACCCTTGAGAGTGCCTCTTACGTCGTGGCGGGTATTAATCCAGTCGCGGCCGGAAACCGTGAGATCGTCATCCGCTTCGAGATTCTTGAGCTTCGCCGACCATTTCACATCCACCTCGGTGGCCTCTTTTATGGCCTCGGCGATGCGGTTGGCGTAGGTTTGAGCTGCGTTGTGGTTCGGGTTGATACCCGGCCCCTGCACCAACGCGGCCCCGCCCGACACGGTGCCGCCAGGGATGTTCTCGCTGCCCGCCCCGCTCCAGGCCCCGTAGCTGACCGAACCGTCCTCCCGGACCCGGAGGCGGGCGCCTGTCGCATCGCCGACGGCGAGGTCGAGCTTGACTTTCGCCAGTCGTAACTCCAGAGCGAACGCGTTGAGCGCGGCACTGATCAAGCCGCACTCGACCTGGGTGTACTGGAAGTTCTTGGACAGCTCGCGAAGTTGCGTCACTGCCGCATTCAGCGCTTCACCACGGAGGGATTTCTGCATCCCAGGAATCACCTGGTTGTAGAGATCATCCTTGGCCTGACTGGCCATGCTGCCGGCCTTGCGGTAACCATCTGCCGCGTTCTCGAAATCAGAGATCCTGAGAGACTTGAGCGTTGCGTAGTCCACAGTCCGGATCACCGCGCCCGAGTGTCGTGACCGCCGCCGTCTGTATCCTCGTACTTTTTGGCCAACCCATCGAACGCAGCACGAATCGCGTCGTCGTTCTTGAACTGGTCGTTTCCCGTCTTCTCCAGCAGGCCCTGCAGAGCGACGCACCTGTCACGCACCCGGGCGATGTACTTGCTCCAGGACTGATAGACGTCCTTCTGCGCTGCCCCGCTCAGTACATCAGCGCTGATCGCGGCACCGGACTGTTCCTGCTTCAACGCCGACAGGGCCTTTCGGGCGTCCCCTGCCAGTTTGCCGACACTCTCGCCCGCGTGTGTCCAGGAAGCCTTGCTCGACCGGATTCCCCCGAGACCGCCACCAGGGTCCTCACCCACCTGGTTGAGCCGCACCTGGACCGCCTGCCGCTCAGCCGCCTCGGCCTTGAGCTGTTCCCACTCGTCCCATGCCATCCCCGTACCCCCTGAACCCATCGCGGCCCCGAATTCCTCAAGGGCACGGCACACTCATACGCCGCCTCCGAGTCTCCTCACTCGGACATGTGTCGCACGATGAACGACCGAACATTGTCCAAACGTGGTGCATTGCCCAGAGCGACGAGGTCGCCCCGCACCAGCACCTCGTCACCCCGACGGTGGGCCTCGGCGGCCTTCCCGTAGTCGTGCTGGTTCAAGGTCATCCTGACGCGGCGCGGCCGACTGTCGTCCCGGTCCTCGAAGTACCCCGCGACAGTTACCGCACCCGCCCCGTAGGGAAGCTCGCGATGCAGGCGCACCACGGATCCCAGCAGCGTCATGTCCATGCGGCCCAGGCGCGCCCGCAGGTCCTTGGCTCCCGCGTCCAGGGCTGCGAGCTGGGGCGGGGCCAGCTCGATGCGGCGGGTCGGCTGCTCCACCGGCAGGTCGGGGGACCAGGTGAAGTCGAAGGAGAACCCCGGCCCGTCCTCCCCTCCGATCTTGACGAGCGCCTCGCAGAGATTGGCCGAAAGCCCGCCCAGAGCGAAGCGGGTGAAATCGGCCAACTCGTCGTCCCTGATGCTGAGGTCGGCCGCCTCACGGGCACAGATGAGAGCCGCGTACAGCTTCCGGGTGACTCGCCTCGCGAACGGCTCCTCACGGGAGTCGTGTTCGAACAGGGAGCCCTGGGCCGGCTCTCCGGGCAGCGGAGTGTGCACGGCGACGACGTAGCTGCCCACCCGTGTCTGATCCAGCCGTACGGAGGACACGTGGTCCTTGACCACCTGAGGCTTGTTCGCGGGCTGGACGGGCTGGGGCTCGGGGGCGGCCTCGGCGGCCGCCGCAGCGGTCATCAGGTCGCGCAGCCCGGCCAGCGCGGGCACCAGCTCGACCAACGGCGCGGTTCCGGACGGTCCCGGCGGGGTGAGGCGGAGGAACTGCCAGTCGGCGGACGGCAGGGACATCTCCCGGAGCACGTCGGCAGGTCGGCGAGCCTCCACCGCGGACAGTGTCTCCAGCAGATCGGCGACGCGGTCCGCGTAGTCCAGGGGGCCACGGTCCAGCGGCACCATCACCTCGTAGGGGTCACCGGGTTCGTCCGAGGAGGTGAGCACCCACAGCTGACCCCGGCCGTAGTCACGCGACGGGGACCAGCCCCGGCCGCGCAGATAGCGCAGCAAGGACGCAGTGCTCAGATCGTTGACCCGGCTGAACTCCGGGTCGGAGACAGCGATCATGACACCCCCAGCATCGCTCGGAACTCGGCACCGAAGAGATCGTGCAAGGTCTGCGTGGTGAGCAGATTGGCCTTCGGCACGGACACGGTCAACCGGTCGCTGTCGGGCCGGTCGACCGGATCGTGTTCGTGGAAGCACGTCCAGTACGCGGCGTAACGCAGGAGCAGGCCCTCGTGGGAGGCCTCGATCCACTCGTCGGCGTTCCGCGGGACGACAACGAGGAACAAGAACCGGGGGGTAGTCCCGGCCGGACAGCAGATTGTAGTTGCGAACCGACAGTTGGTAACGCCACTCCTCGCCAGCCTACTCCGGCCGGTTCCAGCACTTCACCTGGGCCTGGATCTGCGGGAACTTCCTCGTCCCGCCGCGGCCGGGATAGGTCAGCTCCCAGTCGATGCCCAGGCGGTCGCGGGAGTTCGACACGTTGAGGTTCGCCGCCGTCGCGAGAGCCCGCACGAACTGCTCCCCGAAGTCGCCTTTGTGGTTGTTGTCCCCAAGCTCCAGAGGCTCCAGCGTGGGGGTGGTGGGAAGACCCGCGGAGCTCGGCGGCACCGTCGGCGGCAGAATAGCGCCCGCACCCGGTCCCGGCGGGACACCGAGACCCAGTGGGGTCGGTTGCCCGCCGTCGCCACTCCGAAGCGGCACTCCGTAGAAACCGTGTTTCGCCGGACGTTCATTCATGCACACCCCGTAACGCGCTCGGCTCCGACCGGTTGCACACAGTACCCATGCCCCCGGACAGCGGAGGAAGCGGCAGATCAGGTTTCGGCCCGACCCGCCTGCCCGTTGTCCGTGGTCGGGCCTATCGTGAGCAACGTGAGCCAGCCACATGACCTCTCGCCGCAGTCCGGCGCCGACAGCACCGGGAGCGTGCTCGACGCGCCCACTCCTCAGAAGCTCCGGGACGAGCTGGCGCAGCTCGTCGTGACGGACCTCCTCGGCCCGATCGGAGGCCCGGAGGAGGAGCTGCGGGGCAATCCGGCCGAGCACTACATCATCGGCCGTCTCGCACCGGGTGGCGGCGTGGTGGACGGGCGACCCAAGCTCACCGGACTCCCGGTGGAGCCCTCCGACTTCGACGGGGCGGGCCTCGCCGCGATCCCCGATGCGGAGGAGGGGGATCCCGACCCGGAGTCACCCAATGTCCCCAGCCTCCAGCCCTCCTCCCTGGGCCTCACCGTGCGGGTGCACGGGGCCGTGGAGGAGCTGCGGGTCCACTGCTCCTGGGCGCGCTACAAGCCGGGGCCGTCCAACGACCCCGAGAACACGGGCAGCCGCTCGGTATGGCACCGGACGGCATATGAGGGTTCGGTGGTCGTCAAGCTGCTGGCCGACGGTTCAATAGAAGCGCAGGAAGTGCTGCCGCAGGACTTTCCCGGCGTGGTGGTCCGCGGCCGTTGCCGTACCCACGAGGGTGATCGCCTCGTCTCGCTGTTCCTGGTCAACGCGCAGGACACGCAAGGTGGTTCACGTAACTGGCTGTTCCAGACGGAGCTTTCGCTCAGCGGGCCGCCCGGCACGGCCCCGTTCCTCCCTCGGCGCACTGCGCCCCGTTCCGGAAGCGACCCCGCCGAACGGGCGGAGCGCCGCTCCCTGGCCATGGGGTACCGGTTCCTCCCCGAGTTCGCGGTCGGCCACGGCACCGGCGTCCACGCCCAGCCGAGCGAACAGGACGCGCAGCGCGCCGAGATGGTCCGTACGGCCGCCGCACCGACGTACGAGATTCCGCACACGGACGTGCCCGACCCTCTGGCGAGCCAGGACCAGGACCTGGTCGAACTACAGGGTCTGGTCCTCGACATGCAGGTGCTCTCCGAACTGCCCCCGGCCGCCCTGCGCACGGCTCTGCTGCCTCTCGTCGACGGTTACCGGGCCTGGATCGAGCGAGCCCGGGAGAGTATCACCGTCCCGGCGTCCCGGCTCGACGGATACGAGACGGAAGCCCGGGAGAATCTTCGGCTGGCCGAGAAGACAGCTGACCGGATCGAAGCCGGCATTCACCTGCTCGACGCGGGACCGGCCCTCGACGCCTTCCGCTTCGCCAACCACGCCATGTGGCAGCAGCGCGTACACACCATGGCCGCTGCCGAACGCCGTCGCAGGCCCGAGCTCACCCTGGACGCCGCGGTCCAGGCGGCGGACGAGCCGAAGAACCGAAGCTGGCGCCCCTTCCAGCTGGCCTTCATGCTGCTCAACCTGCCGGCCCTGGCAGACCCGGCGCACCCGGAGCGCGCCGACAACCGGGAAGCCCTCGCCGATCTGCTCTGGTTCCCCACCGGTGGCGGAAAGACCGAGGCCTATCTCGGTCTCACCGCGTTCACCCTGGCGATACGACGCCGCCTGCCCGGTCTCGGCGGGCTGGACGCCGAGCACGGGGTCGCCGTGCTCATGCGCTACACGCTGCGCCTGCTCACCATTCAGCAGTTCCAGCGCGCCGCGGCCCTCATCTGCGCGTGCGAGACCATCCGCCGTGCGAACCCCGGCCTGTGGGGTACCGCTCCCTTCCGCATCGGGCTGTGGGTCGGCGGCAGCGTCACGCCCAACAACACGGACCAGGCCGGCACTTGGCTCAAGGACCGCCGCAAGGAGAGCGGGCGCGGTCGACGCAGCCGTTCCGGATCGCCCCACCAGCTGACGAGCTGCCCCTGGTGCGGCAGCAAGCTCGACGCGGGCCGGGACATCACGGTCGACACCACGCTGCGCCGCACTGTCATCACCTGTCCCGACGTGTTCGCCTGCCCGTTCGGAGAAGGCGCCTTCGGTGTCGGCGCGGACGAACGTGGCCTGCCGGTCCTCGTCGTCGACGAGGAGATCTACCGGCTGCCACCGAGTCTCGTCATCGCGACCGTCGACAAGTTCGCACAACTTCCCTGGAAGGGCGAGACCCAGGCCCTGTTCGGTCAGGTCAGCAAGCGCTGCACGCGCCACGGTTACGTCACGGCCGACGCACTCGACAGTGAGTGGGAGCGCCACAGCCACCCGGCCAAGGGCAACCATCCCGCCGCCATCACGAAGGACGCCCCACGGCTGCGACCGCCGGACCTCATCGTGCAGGACGAGCTGCACCTGATCTCCGGACCGCTCGGCTCGCTCACGGGGCTCTACGAAGCCGCCATCGACCGGCTCGCCTGCTGGGACATCACACCGGGCCACACCGTACGCCCCAAGGTTATCGCTTCCACTGCCACCGTCCGGCGGGCGGAACGGCAGATCAACGACCTGTTCAACCGTAGGACCGCGGTGTTCCCTCCGCCCGGGCTCAGCGCCGACGACAACTTCTTCGCACGCCGCAGGGACACCAAGAGCACCCCGGGCCGTCGTTACGTCGGTATCTGCGCGCAGGGCGTACGGACGAAGTCCGTGGCGATCCGGGTCTACGTCGCCCAGCTCGCCGCTGCCGAGAAGCTCCACAAACGCTACGGACGCACAGAACTCACCGACCCGTACATGACTCTGGTCGGCTACTTCAACAGCCTGCGTGACCTGGGCGGGATGCGCAGGCTGGTCGAGGACGACATCTCCACCCGGCTGACCCGCGCGGACAAGCGTGGCCTCGCGGTGCGCTACATCGGAGAACCCGCTGAGCTCACATCTCGCATGTCGTCCGACGCTATCCCAGACATTCTGGAGAAGCTGGAGATCTCCTCCGCGGGAACGAGGAGGAAAGGGGCGCCCCGCCCCATTGACGTCCTGCTCGCCACGAACATGATCGCCGTGGGAGTGGACGTCTCGCGTCTCGGCGTGATGGTGGTCAACAACCAGCCCAAATCCACAGCCGAATACATTCAGGCCACCAGCCGTGTGGGTCGCCGTGCCCCCGGGCTCGTCTTCACCGTCCTCAACTGGGCCCGGCCACGCGACCTCTCCCACTACGAGACCTTCGAGTCGTTCCACGCCACCGTCTACCAGCACGTGGAGGCCCTCTCCGTCACCCCGTTCGCGGACCGTGCACTGGACCGCGGGCTGACCGGAGTGCTGGCGTCGCTGGTACGCAACCTCAAGCAGCAGTACAACGGCAACCGGGGCGCCCAGTTCTTCGACATCCGCGGTGAACTCGCCGACCACGTCGTCCGGACCCTCCAGCGTCGCGCCGAGGACGTGACGGCCAACCAGCACGCGGGCTCGGAGCTGGCGTCGCGCCTCAAGCAGCGCCTCGACCACTGGGACCTGCGGCGCAACGCTCCCGGGGCCGTGCTCGGGTACAGCACCGCTCCGCGCCAGGGAGACGTCACCCCGCTGCTCAAGAAGCCGGACGGGACGAGCTGGCGGTTGATGACCTGCCCCACTTCCCTGCGCGAGGTGGAGCCGCCTGTCCAGCTGATGTTCGTCGGGGACGTCGGCCAGGACCCAGTCACCGAGCCCCCGTTCGTACCCCGGCCTCAGCCTGACCCCGTCGACAGCCCCGCAACACTTCCGGAGCAGCCGTGACCGCCCCCGCCAATGGCCCCCTGCGCGTGGGCGAGCTCCGCCCGAGTCAACTCCTGCACACCTACGGGGTGGGGTCGGTCGCCGACCTGCCCAACCTCTCGGCCATGGTTCTCGGGCTCGATCACTGGGACCTCGTGCAGGCCACTCCCCTCACCGAGGACCGGCTGCTGGCCGCCGTACGCCGACGGCTGGGCGCTCAGGTCACCACGCTCCGCACTCCGCCGCAGATGCAGGAGACATCCGATCCCTTGGGTGACTGGACGCGGGTCGGTGTCCCGGTGGCCCTCTTCCCGCGCTGGCTGCGCTGCTCCCGCGAGCAGTGCAATCAGCTGTCGCCCGCTTCTTCAGGCCTCTTCGAACTGGAAGAGCACCACTTCAGGCCCGAGAACACGCGGTACGTCCACACCTGCTTCGGTACCGGTCGCGGGCGGCCGACCGCGGTCCCCGCACGATTCCTCATCGCCTGCCCCGACGGCCACATGGACGACTTTCCCTGGATGTACTTCGTCCACCGCGGGGCGGCCCACGCCTCGGACTGCACTCTCAGCCTGGTTGAACGCGGCACGACGGGTGAAGCGGCCAACATCTTCGTCAAGTGCTCGTGTTCGCAGGTGACCGACCGCTCGATGGCGGAGGCGATGGGCAAGCGAGGTGAACAGGAACTGCCCGCGTGCCGGGGCCATCACCCGCATCTGGGTACCTTCGAAGAATGCGGCGAACGGGTCCGGACGATCGCACTGGGCGCCACAAACAGCTGGTTCGCCTCCCAGCTACGGGTGTTCAGCCTGCCCCGGGCGGATGAACCGCTCACCCAGACCGTACGGGAGCATTGGTCGTCTCTAGCCCCTCTTTCCGGCATTCCCGCCGAGGCCGCCAAGATGCTGCTACCCACCCAGGCGTGCTGGCCCGAGCTGGAGGGATACGGCGTCGAGAAGGTGTGGGCGGCCGTCACCGACGAAGCCGCGGCAGCGTCCGCGGGATCCTCGACGCCGGCCAAGCCGGACGACGAGGAATTCGATCTGACCACGCCCGAGTGGAAAGCCTTCACCGCGCCTCACCGCTACGAGCTGCCCGACTTCACCACCGAGCAGGAGCGGGTACCCGCCACCGCCTCCGCCTGGCTGGATCGCGTCGTTCTCGTCCACCGCCTGCGTGAAGTCTCCGCGCTCACCGGCTTCACCCGTATCGACGCGCCTGAGTGGCTGCCTCAGGAGGACGTCCCGTCCACCAAAGCAGCACGACTGACGAGGGAACAACCGTCCTGGGTGCCGTGCGCGGAACTGCGGGGCGAAGGAGTCTTCCTCGCACTCCAGGAAGACCGCCTCGCCGCGTGGGAGAAACGTGCCGACGTGGCTGCCCGCGAGCAGATGCTGAAGTCGGCCCACGTGACGTGGTGCCTCGCCCGTGGCATCGAACCCCAGTGGCCCGGGATCCGCTATGTGCTGCTGCACACCATCGCCCACGCACTGATCCGCGCGTTCGCCCTGGAATGCGGCTACGGCGCTTCGGGCATCGCCGAGCGTGTGTACGCACGCTCGGGCAAGAACCCCATGGCGGGAATCCTCCTCTACACCGCCGCGCCCGACAGCGAGGGAACCCTGGGCGGACTCGTCTCTCTCGGCCGGAAGAGCCGCCTCGGGCCCGTCATCGACCAGGCCATCGAGGAGGCGCGGCTCTGCAGCTCCGACCCGATGTGCGCGGAACACGATCCCCGAGTGCACGGTCGCCTGCACGGAGCCGCCTGTCACGCCTGTCTCTTCGCGGCGGAGACGTCCTGTGAACGGGGCAATCACTATCTGGACCGGACGCTGCTCGTGGAGACACTGGCCGGCAACACCAACGCGTTCCTCGCATGAGCGACCGCCTGCCCGTGCTGCTCGCCGCACTGGGCAAACGCCTTCCGAGCGAGCGGCTCACCACCCTCCAGCAGCAGCTGCACCAGGCCGACGGACCGGTGGATGAAGGATTCCGCCGCTGGGCCGCGGCCCAACAAGCCGCCGGCCTCGCCTTCCAGCTGACCGAGATGCGGATCGCCTGGCAGCAGGAAGCTCCCCGACTGCCCGGCAGCGCCCTGGCTCTGTCACTCGGGGCGGTGGCTGCCGCTCGCAAGGACACCGAGGGCGAGCCGACCGAGCTGGTCGTCAGCGGCCCGACCAGCCCCGCCATACCTGTTCGCCTCACGAGCTCTGTCGCCGTCGAAGTCATACGGTCCGCACGGGAGGCACTTGTCATCGCGAGCTTCGCGGCGTTCGGCATTCACGAGATCGTGGCCGAACTGCGGGCAGCCGCCGCGCGAGGAGTCCACACCGATCTACTCCTGGAGGAGTCAACCTCAGCGGTCCGCGCCTTCGGCTCCCTGGGGAACCGGGTCCAGGTCTGGCACCCTACCGATCCCTCGGCTCGCCGGAGCCTCCATGCGAAGGTCATCGCAGCCGACCGGCACACCGCGCTCCTCGGCAGCGCGAACCTCACCAGCCGCGCACTGCGGGACAACATCGAGGTAGGGGTGATCCTGCGCGGCTCCCACGTCGGGCGGCTGGTCGATCACCTGAGGTGGCTCACCCGGCCGGAGACAGGCCTCCTCCAGGCTCAGTAGAGCTCTCTGGGGGTCTGGCACGGCGCTGGTGTGGCCGACTCGGACACCGGGCGCAGGCGGGGGGGGAAGGTCGACCCAGATCGCTGCTGAGCCAGACGTGCGGCGTGCAAATTCCCGTTCCCTGACCGGGCAACCCTGCCGCCCCGATCCCCGTCTACTCCCCCGCGGGCACGGCCCGGCCGGCCGGTGGCCCCGCGCGTAGAACCAGGGAGTACGCAGGACAGGGCGGCCGTTCGCCCGCTGCGGGGGAAGCGGGACGGACGGGGTGCGTGGCGTGGTGGACCGAACTGTGCTGTCCCGGATACGGATGCCCCGGCGCGCCCTCCTCCTCGCGGCCACCGCGACCGCCGCCGCCGCCGGATGCGCCGTACCGGCTCCGCGGCGGCACGGCCCGGTACCGGACCCGGCCCCGGGGCTGGCCATAGCGAGCGGTCGGCGGGCGCTGGCCATGCAGCTGCTGGCCCACCCGGACGACGACCTGTACTTCATGAACCCGGACACCCGTGAGGCCCTCGACGCCGGGACCCCCGTGGTCTGCGTCTACCTCACCGCGGGCGAGGCCGACGGTCTCAACAAGGTGCCGGGCGCTCCGCGTCCGGAACCCGACCGCGCCGCCTACGCCTCCGCCCGCCACCAGGGCCTGCGTCAGGCGTACGCCGAGCTGCTCGGGCTCGACCGCTTCACTCCCTGGCAGAGGTCGGTGCTCACGCTGGAGGGGGGCCATCGCGCCGAGCGGGACGTCCTGGCCGACGGGGCCCGCCGGGTCGAGCTGGTCTTCCTCAACACGGCGATGCACACCGGGCGCGGCCGCCTCGGACTGCCCAGCCTCTGGCAGGACCGGCGGCTCGTGCTGCGTACCGTCGTCGCCGACGACTCCCCGCTGGAGAAGGCGGGTTCGTATACGTACGACGGTCTCGTCGATGTCCTCGTGGGGCTCCTGGAGCAGTACCGGCCGACCATCGTGCACACCCTCGACCCGGACCCCGACCTCCAGTTCAGCAGCGAGTACGAGCGCCGCCGGGACAGTGAGCAGCACGGGTACTCCGACCACGCCGACCACACCGCGGCCGGCTGCTTCGCCTGGGCGGCGCTGATCCGCTGGGTGGCACGGACCACGGCGGCCGGGAAGCCGGTGCCCGGATTCGCCGTCGCCTCCTTCCGGGGCTACTACAACCGGCACTGGCCCAAGAACCTGCCGCCGGAGGTGCTGGAGCGCAAGGCCGCCCACCTCGTCCCGTACGGCGGCGCGCCCGACTGGGAGTGCGGCAACCCCTCCGGCTGCGGCGACTACAACATCGGCGGCGACCGGCCACTGGCCAGCCGCAAGGGCTGGGTGCGCTCCACCCACCACCGCTACCCGGGTCCGCGGGCCAGGGTCGTCTCCGGGGCGGACGGGCGGCTCACCGTCTACGGGGTGCTGGGGCTGCGCGCCGTCCGGTGGCGCGAGAGCGCGCCCGGCAGCGGCATCCTGGACGTGCCGGACGACCTCGGCGGCGGTCCGCTCGCCCCGGTGCTGGGTTCGGCGGCGACGGCGGACGGACGGCACCTGTTGTTCGGGCTGCGGTTCGCGGCGCTCGCCGGGCACGGCTCGGACAACGACCGCGAGATCGCGCTGCTGGAGCAGCGCTCGCCGGGTGGCCCCTTCCGCGCCTGGCGGGGGCTCGGCAACCCGGCCACCGGCAGCGACCACGGACGCCGCGTCGGCGTGCCCGTCGCCGTCGCCGCCCCGGACGGCCGCGTCCACCTCTTCGTACGGAACGCGGAGAAGGGGCTCAGCACCCGGGTCCGGGACGCGGACACCGGACGCTGGAGCGGGTGGCGCGACATGGGCGGCGGCGAGGTGCAGGACGGGCTGACGGCGGTCGTGGACGCGGCCGGGCGCGTCCACGTGTACGCGGCCGGGCACCATGCCGTGCACCACTGGACCCAGGACGCCCCGGGGTCCGACGTCACCGCCCGTACCCAGCTCACCGACTCCCCCGCCCCCGCGCACGCGCCCGGCGCGCTCCCCGCGCCCGACGGTTCCGTGGAGCTGTACTACCGGCCGGCCGCGCGGGAGCGGCTCGTCGCCGTGCGGGCCGACCCCGCACCCGCGCCCCGCTTCGGCGGGTACGGTCCGGTGACCGCCGCCGCCTCGCCGAGCGGCCCGGTCCTGCTCGGCCGTTCCGCGGCGGGCCGGATCCAGCTGCGAACCGCCGGGGGCACCGCCGTACGGCCCCGGGGGCCGGTCGCACTGGACGGCATCGCCCTCCACCTCGGCGCGGCGGGCGGAGAACCCGCCGTCGTGGGGTTCGGGCCGGACGCGGCGCCCTGGGTGTGGCGTCCGTAGCAACGGCGACTCTCGGCCCAACTCCCGCCCCATAACGCCGTGTTATGCCCAAACGTTAGTACCCCGACCTCGTCGCGCTCCGGCACCCTGTTGCCCACCATCCCCCACGGACACGCACACCCCAGCGTGTCGCGCGAAACGAGGAATCATGCGTATATCCAGGCTCGTGCCCGCTGCCGCCGCCGCAGCGGCCTGTGTCCTCGCCCTCTTCGCACCGTCCGCCTCGGCAGCTCCCGAGGCCCCGCTCCAGGACGCCCCGCCCCCGACCACCCAGATCATCGGCGGCGGCTACGCCCAGAACGCGCCCTGGGCCGCCCGCCTCTTCTCGAACGGCAGAGAGACCTGTTCGGCGACGATCATCGCGCCGACCTGGATCCTCACCGCCAAGCACTGCGTCACCGGCGGCGGCCTGTCGTTCCGCATCGGCAGCCTCGACCAGCACAGCGGCGGTGTGGTCGCGAACGGCGCCCAGACCTACACCCACAGCTCGGACCTGGCCCTGGTCCGGCTGGACCGCTCGGTGCAGGCCACCTACTCCCGGCTGGGCCAGCCCGGCTCGGTGCGGGTCGGGCAGGGCGTGCAGGTCTGGGGCTGGGGAGCCACCTCGCAGTGCGGCTCCGAGGCCAACTGCCAGTCCCGCTACCTGAAGGTCGCCAACGTGACGGTCACCGGCGGCTGCGGTGACGCGTACGGCGGCTCGGCGATCTGCGCCCGCCGAGGCAACGGCATCACCGCCGGCGGCGACTCCGGCGGCCCGATGACGGCCAACGGCGTCCAGGTCGGCGTCGCCTCCACCAGCGACCGGCAGACCACCACCGCGTACACGAACGTCACCGCGTACCGGTCCTGGATCCAGTCGATCGCGGGCGTCTGACCGACCCCACCCACCCGGGGCGGCGGGCACCTGACGGACCGTCGCCCCGTGAACCGTAGGGCCCCTACCTCATCGCCCCGAGGTATTGGGGCCCTACACCCATCCCTGCTCCTTCGCTATCCGCACGGCGTCGACGAGGGTGCGGGCGTGAAGCTTCCCGACCGCCGACGAGAGCCTGTTGCGGACGGTTCCCACGCTGAGGAACAGGTCGGCGGCGATCTCCCGGGAGTGCGCGCCGCCGGCGGCCAGCCGGAGGGCCTCGGCCTCCCTGTCGGTGAGCGGGCCGGGGCCTGCCCGTCCCTCACCCCGCATCCGGGAGTCGATGACCCGGCCACCCCCGGCGACCCGCCGGATGGCGTCGGCGGTCCGCGCCGGGGTGGTGCTCTTGAGCAGATATCCGGCGGCCCCGGCGGCCAGGGCCCGGCGCAGATGACCCGGGCGGTCGAGCGCCGTGAGCATCAGGACCCGGCAGGCGGGCAACCGTTCCACGAGGCCGGCGGCGACCGTGATCCCGTCCGCCCCGGGCAGATCGATGTCGAGCAGCACGACGTCCGGGCCCAGCCTCTCCGCCGCGGCGAACGCGGCAGGACCGTCCGCGGCCTGGCCGACCACGTCGATGCCCAGTTCGGCCGTCAGGAGCGCCGTCAGCCCTGACCGCACCACGTCATGGTCGTCGACCACCAGCACCTTGATCAACGACCTGCTTGTCGCAGGCCACCCGGGCCCTGCGGGCGGCTTCGGCCGTCGGCGCACCCCGGCGCACGAGCCGTGCCGCCGGGGCGGCGGTCGGCGGCCTGCGGACCGCAGGTCACGGTTCGGTCGACGAGCACGGGCGTCGGACGGTGTGCTGCGGGTCCGGTCGGGAACCGCAGCACACCGCAGGGCAGGCGGCGGTCAAGGCCCTCTCCCAGGAGGCCAGTTCATCGTCCGGCCTGGTGTCCCGCCCCGCGGAGTAGGTGGACGGGCCCACCGTGACCTCCAGCAGATGGGAGGAGGCGAAGAAGAGGAACTTCTGCCTGCTGAGCGTCGCCTGACCGGAGAAGACCCGTGTGAGGAGCGAACCGACATCGCCGGCCGCCACCTGCTCGAAGGTCCAGTCGTCCAGGAGGATCCGCACCGCTTCCGCTTTCGGCGCCCCTCCCATGAGGCCGATGTACACATCGGACCCGGCGAGCTTCCCGTCCCAGTCCGCGAACCAGCTGCCGTGCTCGACCTCACGCTCCTCGAAGTCGGCGGCCCGCGCGCCGCAGGAGGCCAGGGCCTCCTCGGCCAGGGCCACCGGAAGGGGCTTCCGCCCATGGTGGAGCGTCACTACAAGAACCTCCCCACTCTCCAGTCCCCATGCCGTTTCTTGCCGGACTTCACGCGGAAGACCGTGCGGGCCTTCTTGACGCCGAGTATCTTCGTGAACCCGACGGCGCTCCAGCCGACTCCGCAGTTCTTCCGGTTGAAGATGCCTGGCTTTGTTCACCAGTAGTGCCGTCAGTTGTTCACGGGTTTGGGAGGCACCCAGATCCACGGTCGGGTGATGTTCACGAGTTTTGACAGCACTGGGGTACTTGCCAGGGCAGCATCGGGGTGCTCCTGGTGAAAGGTCCTGGTCATGCCGCAGATGTCCAAGGTCGAGCTGTACGCGGCGATCCGGCGTGATCACCGTGCTGGCATGAAGATGCGCGAGCTTGAGCGCAAGTACAACGTGTCGTGGCGGACGGTGAAGAAGGCCGTGGACTCGGTCTGGCCGGAGCCGCGCAAGAAGCTTCGGCCGCGGCCGACCGCGCTTGATCCGTACAAGCCGGTCATCGACGAGATGCTGCGGACAGACCTGGACGCGCCGCGCAAGCAGCGGCACACGATCACCCGGATCTTCCACCGGCTCATCGAGGAGCACAGCGCCGACGTCTCGTACCAGATGGTCCGGCGCTACGTTTCTGACCGGAAGCCGGAGATCCTCGCGGCCTCGGGCAAGGCCCCGGTGGAAGCGTTCGTGCCTCAGTCCCATCTGCCCGGTCACGAGGCGGAGGTCGACTTCGGCGACGTGACGGTGCGTCTGGCCGGCGAGCTGGTGACCTGCTACTTGTTCTCGCTTCGCCTGTCCTACTCGGGCAAGGCCGTCCACCGGGTCTTCGCCTCGTGCGGTCAGGAAGCCTTCTTCGAAGGGCACGTGCATGCGCTTCGCACGCTGGGCGGTGTTCCCCGGACCAAGATCCGCTACGACAACCTGAAGTCGGCCGTCGCCCAGGTGCTGGGGCTGAGCCGGGCACGGGTGGAGACCGACCGGTGGATCGCTTTCCGCTCGCACTTCAACATCGAGAGCTTCTACTGCCGCCCCGGAATCGAAGGCGCCCACGAGAAGGGCGGAGTCGAAGGGATGATCGGCTACTTCCGCCGCAACCACTTCACACCCGTCCCGGAAGTCGACTCCCTCGCCGAGCTGAACGAGATGGTCGACCAGTGGGACCTGCACGACGGGCACCGCCGGATCGGCGCGCGGCCGCGGACCGTCGACGAGTACTTCGCCGTCGAGCAGCCGCTGCTGATGCCGCTGCCCCAGGAGCCGTTCGAGACGGGCCGGCTGTTCACGCCACGGGTCGACCGCTACAGCCAGATCAACGTCCGAACCAACCGCTACTCGGTCCCGACCCGTTTCATCGGCAAGCGGGTACGCGTCGTCCTACACGCCTCTCACCTGGTGGTTTACGACAGGAACGTCGAGGTGGCCCGGCACGAGAGGCTGATCGCGAAGGGTGGGTTGCGCCTGGATCTGGACCACTATCTCGAAGCTCTCATTCGCAAGCCCGGTGCTTTTCCCGGCGCAACGGCCCTGGAACAGGCCCGGTCCGCAGGCAAGTTCACCCCGGTCCACGACGCCTGGTGGGCCCAGGCCCGCAAGGTCCACGGCGAGCGGGACGGCACCCGGGCGCTGATCGAGGTCCTGCTGCTGAACCGCCACCTCGCCCACGAGCACGTCGTCGCGGGCCTGGCCACCGCTCTGCGGGCCGGCGCTCTGACCGCCGATGCTGTCGCGCTGGAGGCCCGAAAGGCCGCTCAGGCGGAGGACGAGCCAGTCATCGGCACATCATCCGCTCCGCAGATGCCCGGCGAGACACCGGCGACCGTCACGTCGCTGCACGAGTGGCGCCTGGCACACCTTCCCCCGGACACCCGGCCGCTGCCGTCGGTGACCCCCTACGACCAACTGCTACGACGCCGTCGCACCAGCGGCAGCGACCACCATGAGGGAGAAGCCCAGTGCCCCTGCCCCGCCAGCGAGGCTTGACCGAGCAGGCCGCCGACGCGGCGATCGACACCGCCTGCCGCCTGCTGCGGCTTCCGTCGATCCGCAACGAGTTCAACGAGATCGCCGACCGGGCGATCAAGGACCAGATGACCTACCGCGGCTTCCTCGCCGAGCTGCTGATGACCGAGTGCGACGACGCCGAGCTGCTGATGACCGAGTGCGACGACGCCGAGCTGCTGATGACCGAGTGCGACGACCGGGCCAGGCGCCGTTCGGAACGACGGATCAAGGCCGCGGGCTTCCCACGGGAGAAGTCCCTGCGGGCCTTCGACTTCGACGCCAACCCGAACATCGACGCCGCCACCGTCCACACCCTCGCCAGCTGCGAGTGGATCAAGAAGAGTCAGCCCCTCTGCCTGATCGGCGACTCCGGAACCGGCAAGTCCCACATGCTCATCGCCCTGGGCACCGAGGCCGCCATGAAGGGCTACCGCGTCCGCTACACGCTCGCCACGAAACTGGTGAACGAGCTGGTCGAGGCGGCCGACGAGAAGCAGTTGAACAAGACCATCGCCCGCTACGGGCGCGTCGATCTTCTCTGTATCGACGAGCTTGGCTACATGGAACTGGACCGCCGCGGCGCTGAACTCCTCTTCCAGGTCCTGACCGAACGCGAGGAGAAGAACAGCGTCGCCATCGCCTCCAACGAGTCCTTCGGCGGCTGGACCAAGACCTTCACGGACCCCCGCCTCTGCGCGGCCATCGTCGACCGCCTCACCTTCAACGGCACGATCATCGAGACCGGCACCGACTCCTACCGCCTGGCCACCACTCGGGCACGGGCCGAACAGCCGGCTGTCGCAGGCTGACTGATTCCACAGTCGGCTCAGCGGCCCGTCGTCCGTAGGGGCGACGGGCCCGATCAGTCATCCAGGGCTCACGCTCCCGGACCAGACTCCCTGGATCGTTCGGTAGTCGATCACGACGATGTCCTCCCGCTGGAGAACCTCACGGGCCTGCGGCGACGTCAGGAATTCGTAGTCCGTCCGCCGCACGAGCCAGCCGCCATCGACGGCCTGTGACTCCTTGTCGCCCAGACTGGGATGCACCGCCCATTCATTGAGCCCGGCAGGCAGGTCACGCAGCATCTGAGCGTATCGGTCCTCCTTGCCTTCAACGTCGAGGGAGAAGCTGTCCAGGAAGTCGTTGTCGATGACCGGGAGCCCGCTTCTCCGCATTGCACGGCGCCCGGGTTCGAGCCAGACCCGTACCGCGAGGCCATACTCCGCTGCCAGCGCAACGGTCAGGCCGAGGATGTCATCGCGGCCGCCATCAGCCAGGCAATGGAAGTCCAGATGGGTCGGCGTGAGCTCAGCGTCGCCGACGGCATCGATCTGAGCGCGGAACTCAAGTTCGATCTCATCGAGCCGAGCCTGGCCGAGCAAGGTCGCCCGGCCGACAGGTGTCGGCGCGAACAGTTCGCCTGCAGGGTCCAGCAGTGAGGGAACTCGTTCTTTGGCGATCAGCGGCCCCCACGGGATGTCGGGCATCTCGCGTACCAGAGTGAGGTGGATCCCGAACGGGATCTGCGGCCGTCGGCTGAGCAGTTTCATGGCCTGCGGCGCTCCAGGGCACGGGACCATCAGGCTGCACGAACTGGCGATGCCCTCTTCGACCGACTCGATCACAGCGGCGTTGATCGCTGGATACATCCCGAAGTCATCGCAGTTGACGATCAGCAGCCGAGCATCAGGCGGATAGCCCAGTAACTCACTCGACTGCTCCGGAGACACGACGGCCGCGGGAACGCTGACTTCATCCATGCCCGCAGTGTGAGACCTGGCCTGGAGCTTCGCACAGCAATTTCGACGCCGCGGAGCGTCAGCGCCGTCATTTCTCGTGAACATCTACGAGCCTGCTGATCACCAACTGCTGCCGAAACCAGTGAACAAACGCTGTTGCTGAACGTGAACGAAGCCAGATGCCCTGGCGTCCGCGGTGAACGTCCCCGAAGAGCCTGCTGCGCTCGCCGAAAAACCTGTTGTTGTTCCAGGATGCCCCGCGAGCACGGCGCTGGAGGGGCCTTCACATACTTTCTCTTGTACGCCTTGTAGGCCCGGTATCCGGTCTTCGCGGCGCGGTAGACCTTCCCGCAGTGCCGGTAGCAGGCCCATCCGACCCGGACGGCGGCGATGACCAGGGGCACCCATCGCCCGTCGAGGTCGTACTTGTCGACCGGGTCCCCGTACGCGTACTCGTACCGGTTCGCCCTGCCACCGGTCACGGGGTCGGTCTGGAGGAACCGGCCGGTCCCGGGGTCGTACAGGCGCACACCCGTGAGCGTGAGCCCGCTCGGCGTCTCGCTGGAGCGCTGTTTGCCGCCCCCGGCCAGCCGTAGCGGGCCGGCGCCTGTCCGGTGCGCGGGTTGCCGTACTCGTCGCTCTCCAGGGCAACCGGCGCCTGTCCGGCGTCCAGGGGCAGTTGCAGGGCACTCCCCCGTGGATGGAGGTGAGGTGCAGGACGGTCCCGCCGGTCCTGGCGCTGCGCGGCGGTACGCCGGACTCTCCGTCGCCCGGACGCGAACGCGGTGCGCTGACCGAGATCATCACCCTGGCCCGGCGGCTCCACGACGACGTGCGGTCGATCAGCCGGCCGGACGGCGGAAACCCCTCCCTCTCCGACGAGCTCGCCCACGCCCAGCGGGTCCTGGCCGCCTCCGGCGTGGAGGTGCGGACCGTGCTGCCGCCGTGGGCCGGGCCCGATCCGGCGGCCGTGGGCTGTCTGCGTTTCGTGCTGTGCGAAGCGGTGGGCCATGTGCTCCAGCACAGCCGGGCCACCTCGTGCGAGATCGTCCTGCGCGCGGACGGCGGGGAGATCCGGCTCACCGTCCGCAACGACGGGGTCGCCGGGGAAGAGGCCAGCGCCGTCGCTCCCGGGCGGCACGGCACAGGGCTGGCGGGGCTGACCGGCCGGGTCCTCGCGCTGGGCGGCTCGTTCACCACCGCGTCCGAGGACGGGGTCTTCACGCTGACGGCATCCGTGCCGAACCCTACGACCGCGGCGCCCGTGCCCCACCCGGGGACCACGAGGGGGCCGGGCCCGTGACCTCGGCGGCTCCGCGCATGGCGGCACACGGCGAAGGGCCCCGCACCTCTTTCGAGGTGCGGGGCCCTTCTTGCGACTCAGCGAGCCACCAGGTCCAAGGACCAAGCAGAAACTACTTGATGATCTTGGTGACCTGGCCGGCGCCCACGGTCCGGCCACCCTCACGGATGGCGAACTTCAGGCCCTCTTCCATGGCGACCGGCTGGATCAGCGCGACGTCCATGAGGGTGTTGTCACCCGGCATGACCATCTCGGTGCCCTCGGGAAGGGTCACAACGCCCGTCACGTCCGTGGTACGGAAGTAGAACTGCGGGCGGTAGTTGTTGAAGAACGGGGTGTGACGGCCACCCTCGTCCTTCGACAGGATGTAGGACTGCGCCTGGAACTCGGTGTGCGGCGTGACCGAGCCGGGCTTGATGATGACCTGGCCGCGCTCGACGTCCTCGCGCTTGATGCCACGGAGGAGCAGACCGACGTTCTCACCGGCCTGGCCCTCGTCGAGCAGCTTGCGGAACATCTCGATGCCGGTGACCGTGGTGGTGGTCTTCTCGGTCTTGATACCGACGATGTCGACGGTCTCGTTGACCTTCAGGACACCACGCTCGATGCGGCCGGTGACGACCGTACCGCGACCGGTGATCGTGAAGACGTCCTCGATCGGCATGAGGAACGGCTTCTCGACGTCACGCTCGGGCTGCGGGATGGACTCGTCGACGGCCTTCATCAGGTCGAGGACGGTCTGGCCCCACTCCTTGTCGCCCTCGAGCGCCTTGAGCGCCGAGACCTTGACGACCGGGAGGTCGTCGCCCGGGAACTCGTACTCGGAGAGGAGCTCACGGACCTCGAGCTCGACGAGCTCCAGGATCTCCTCGTCGTCCACCATGTCGGCCTTGTTCAGCGCGACGACGATGTAGGGGACGCCGACCTGGCGGGCCAGGAGGACGTGCTCCTTCGTCTGCGGCATCGGGCCGTCGGTGGCCGCGACCACGAGGATGGCGCCGTCCATCTGCGCCGCACCCGTGATCATGTTCTTGATGTAGTCCGCGTGACCGGGGCAGTCGACGTGCGCGTAGTGACGCGACTCCGTCTGGTACTCGACGTGCGCGATGGAGATGGTGATACCGCGCTGGCGCTCTTCGGGAGCCTTGTCGATCTGGTCAAAGGCCGAGGCCTCGTTCAGGTCCGGGTACGCGTCGTGCAGCACCTTGGTAATGGCGGCCGTGAGGGTCGTCTTACCGTGGTCGATGTGACCGATGGTGCCGATGTTGACGTGCGGCTTAGTCCGCTCGAACTTTGCCTTCGCCACTGGGGTCCTCCTGAGTGGTTCTGTACGCCTTGCTTCATCGGCGCCAGGTGATCTTTGCTGGGGTGCCGGCGCCGGGGGCATTCCGCACAGTGCTGACGCGCTGTGCGGAATGCCCGCCCGGCTCCGGTGACAAGCCTAAAGCGTGAGCTCGGGAGAGTTACTCGCCCTTGGCCTTCGCGATGATCTCCTCGGCGACGTTCCGCGGAACCTCGGCGTAGGAGTCGAACTGCATCGAGTAGCTTGCGCGACCCGAGGTCTTGCTGCGGAGGTCTCCGACGTAGCCGAACATCTCCGAGAGGGGCACGAGGCCCTTCACGACGCGAGCGCCGCTGCGCTCCTCCATGGCCTGGATCTGGCCACGGCGGGAGTTGAGGTCGCCGATGACATCGCCCATGTAGTCCTCGGGCGTGGTGACCTCGACGGCCATCATCGGCTCGAGGAGCACGGGAGAGGCCTTGCGGGCACCCTCCTTGAACGCCTGCGAACCGGCGATCTTGAAGGCGAGCTCCGAGGAGTCGACCTCGTGGTAACCACCGTCGAGAAGGGTGACGCGGACGCCGACCATCTCGTAACCGGCCAGGATGCCGAACTGCATGGCTTCCTGAGCACCCGCGTCCACCGAGGGAATGTACTCACGGGGGATACGGCCACCGGTGACCTTGTTGACGAACTCGTAGGAGGCGTCGCCACCCTCGATGGGCTCGAGGGCGATCTGCACCTTCGCGAACTGGCCGGTACCACCAGTCTGCTTCTTGTGCGTGAAGTCGATGCGCTCGACGGCCTTGCGGATCGTCTCGCGGTACGCGACCTGGGGCTTGCCGACGTTCGCCTCGACGCGGAACTCGCGCTTCATGCGGTCGACGAGCACCTCGAGGTGAAGCTCGCCCATACCACCGATGATGGTCTGGCCGGTCTCCTCGTCGGAGTGCACCTGGAAGGAGGGGTCCTCCTCCGAGAGGCGCTGGATGGCGACACCCAGCTTCTCCTGGTCACCCTTGGACTTCGGCTCGATGGCGACCTGAATGACCGGCGCCGGGAAGTCCATGGACTCCAGGATGACCGGGTTCTTGTCGTCGCACAGCGTCTCACCGGTGGTGGTCTGCTTGAGACCCATGACGGCGATGATGTCGCCGGCGCCCACCGATGCGATCTCCTCACGCTTGTTCGCGTGCATGCGGTAGATCTTGCCGATGCGCTCCTTCTTGCCCTTGACGGAGTTCAGCACCGCGGTGCCGGCCTCCAGGCGACCGGAGTAGATCCGGACGAAGGTGAGCTTGCCCAGGTGCGGGTCGCTCGCGATCTTGAACGCCAGGCCGGAGAACGGCTCGTCGTCCGAGGGCTTGCGCTGGATGACCTTCTCCGGGTCCTTCACGTCGTGGCCCTCGATGGCCTCGACGTCCAGGGGGGAAGGCAGGTAGCGCACGACCGCGTCGAGCAGGGGCTGGACGCCCTTGTTCTTGAACGCGGTGCCACAGAACACCGGGGTGACGGTGACGGAGTCGGCGCTGCCCTTGGAGGCCAGCGTGATGCGGCGGATCGCCTCGTGCAGCTGCTCCTGGGTGGGCTCGGTGCCCTCCAGGTACAGCTCCATCATGTCGTCGTCGTTCTCGGCCACGGCCTCCAGGAGCTTGCCGCGCCACTCGGCGGCCGACTCCTTGAGGTTCTCCGGGATCTCGACGGTGTTGTACATCTCGCCCTTGGCGGCCTCTTCGGGGTACACGAAGGCCTGCATCGACACGAGGTCGACGACGCCGGTGAAGTCCGCTTCGGCGCCAATGGGGAGCTGCATGACGATCGGGGTCGCGCCGAGGCGGTCGATGATCATCTGGACGCAACGGAAGAAGTCGGCACCGGTGCGGTCGAGCTTGTTGACGAAGCAGATACGCGGCACGCCGTAGCGGTCCGCCTGACGCCAGACGGTCTCGGACTGCGGCTCGACGCCGGCCACACCGTCGAACACGGTGACGGCGCCGTCGAGGACGCGGAGCGAACGCTCCACCTCGACGGTGAAGTCGACGTGACCCGGGGTGTCGATGATGTTGATGGTGTGGTCAACATCGTTGAGCGGCCAGTGGCAGGTCGTCGCGGCGGACGTGATCGTGATGCCGCGCTCCTGCTCCTGCTCCATCCAGTCCATCGTGGCAGCGCCGTCGTGGACTTCACCGATCTTGTAGCTCACACCGGTGTAGAAGAGGATCCGCTCAGTGGTGGTCGTCTTCCCCGCGTCGATGTGGGCCATGATCCCAATGTTGCGGACCTTGGCCAGGTCAAGCGAAGTGGTGGCCATAAGGCTCAATCTTCTCTCGGTCTCGATGGGGGTAGCGACTACCAGCGGTAGTGCGCGAAGGCCTTGTTGGACTCGGCCATCTTGTGGGTGTCCTCACGCTTCTTGACCGAAGCGCCGAGGCCGTTGGAGGCGTCGAGCAGTTCGTTCATGAGGCGCTCGGTCATGGTCTTCTCGCGGCGGGCGCGGGAGTAGCCGACGAGCCAGCGCAGGGCGAGGGTGGAGGCGCGACCGGGCTTGACCTCGATCGGCACCTGGTAGGTGGCGCCACCGACACGGCGGGACTTGACCTCGAGCGACGGCTTGACGTTCTCAAGCGCGCGCTTCAGCGTGATGACCGGGTCGTTGCCGGTCTTCTCGCGGAGGCCTTCCATGGCGCCGTACACGATCCGCTCGGCGGTGGAACGCTTGCCGTCGAGGAGGATCTTGTTGATCAGCGAGGTGACAAGAGGAGAGCTGTAGACCGGGTCGATGATGACCGGGCGCTTCGGGGCGGGGCCCTTACGAGGCATTCTTACTTCTCCTTCTTGGCGCCGTAGCGGCTGCGGGCCTGCTTGCGGTTCTTGACACCCTGGGTGTCAAGGGAGCCGCGGATGATCTTGTAACGAACACCCGGCAGGTCCTTCACACGGCCACCACGCACGAGCACGATGGAGTGCTCCTGCAGGTTGTGTCCCTCACCCGGGATGTAGGCCGTGACCTCGATGCCGGAGGTCAGACGCACACGCGCGACCTTACGGAGCGCCGAGTTCGGCTTCTTCGGGGTGGTCGTGAACACACGCGTGCAGACGCCACGCCGCTGGGGCGAACCCTCGAGCGCGGGCGTCTTGTTCTTCTCGACCTTGTCCTGCCGGCCCTTCCGGACCAGCTGCTGGATCGTAGGCACTACTTCTCCGGTTTCTGTGTGCCGTTCGTGAAACTAACCTGGAACATCGCCCGACCCACGCGGTCGGGTGTGTCGAATACTGCGGACTTCCGCCCCAAGGGCAGAAGGGCGCAGATTGCGGTGGCTACGGACAGACTCGCGATGCGGTTGAGGACACGCACACGAGCCCAGGCACACCCCAGGCACAAGGCTTGAGCGTACCTACCTCACGGAGCTGGGTCAAAACAAATGCTGTCCACGCCGACACGCCGGGGCGCCGACGCCTCCCGGCCGACGGCGACGACCACCCGCGTCCGCCCGTACGCGCAGGTCCGCGCCCCGGAAGGCCCGCCGCCCGCCGCCCGGCCGTGTCCGGGCCCCACAGGGCCACTCAGGGCCCGGGAAGGCCCCGCCCCGCGCACGCCGGAGGGCGGCCACCCCGTGGTGTACGGGGTGACCGCCCTCCGGTCGTCAAGCGACGAGCACTCGCTTACTGGTTGTACGGACCGTAGTCGTAGTCCTCCAGCGGGACGGCCTGGCCGGAGCCGGTGCCGAACGGCGAGTAGTCGATGTCGTCGTAGCCGACGGCCGAGTACATCGCGGCCTTGGCCTCCTCGGTCGGCTCGACCCGGATGTTGCGGTAGCGGGACAGGCCCGTACCGGCCGGGATGAGCTTACCGATGATGACGTTCTCCTTGAGGCCGATCAGGGAGTCCGACTTGGCGTTGATCGCCGCGTCGGTGAGGACCCTGGTCGTCTCCTGGAAGGACGCCGCCGACAGCCACGACTCGGTGGCGAGCGAGGCCTTGGTGATACCCATCAGCTGCGGACGGCCGGAGGCGGGGTGACCGCCCTCGGTGACCACACGACGGTTCTCGGTCTCGAACTTCGACCGCTCGACCAGCTCGCCCGGAAGCAGCTCCGCGTCGCCGGACTCGATGATCGTCACGCGGCGGAGCATCTGCCGGATGATGATCTCGATGTGCTTGTCGTGGATCGACACGCCCTGCGAGTTGTAGACCTTCTGGACTTCGCCGACCAGGTGGACCTGGACGGCACGCTGGCCGAGGATGCGCAGCACGTCGTGCGGGTTGGTCGCACCGACGGTGAGCTTCTGGCCCACCTCGACCGGGTCGCCCTCGCCCACGAGCAGACGGGCACGCTTCGAGATCGGGAACGCCGTCTCGTCGCTGCCGTCGTCCGGGGTGACGACGAGCTTCTTGGTCTTCTCGGTCTCCTCGATCCGCACGCGGCCCTTGGCCTCGGAGATCGGGGCGACACCCTTGGGCGTACGGGCTTCGAAGAGCTCGACGACTCGGGGCAGACCCTGGGTGATGTCGTCACCGGCCACACCACCGGTGTGGAAGGTACGCATCGTCAGCTGGGTGCCGGGCTCACCGATGGACTGGGCGGCGATGATGCCGACCGCCTCACCGATGTCGACCAGCTTGCCGGTGGCGAGCGAGCGTCCGTAGCAGAAGGCACAGGTGCCGACCGCGGACTCGCAGGTCAGGACCGAACGGGTCTTGACCTCCTCGACGCCGGCGCCCACCAGGGCGTCGATCAGGACGTCACCGAGGTCGACGTTGGCAGGCGCGATGACCTTGCCGTCCACCACGACGTCCTCGGCGAGCATGCGGGCGTAGACCGAGGTCTCGACGTCCTCCGTCTTGCGGAGCACGCCGTCGGCGCCCTTGACCGCGATCTTCAGCTTGAGGCCGCGGTCGGTGCCGCAGTCCTCCTCGCGAATGATCACGTCCTGCGAGACGTCCACCAGACGACGGGTCAGGTAACCCGAGTCGGCGGTACGCAGGGCGGTGTCCGCCAGACCCTTACGGGCACCGTGCGTGGAGATGAAGTACTCCAGAACGGTGAGGCCCTCACGGAAGGACGCCTTGATGGGACGGGGAATCGTCTCGTTCTTGGCGTTCGACACCAGACCACGCATACCCGCGATCTGACGCATCTGCATCATGTTTCCTCGGGCACCCGAGTCGACCATCATGAAGATGGGGTTCGTCTTCGGGAAGTTCGCGTTCATCGCCTCGGCAACCTCGTTGGTCGCCTTGGTCCAGATCGCGATGAGCTCCTGCGTGCGCTCGTCCTTGGTGATGAGACCGCGCTCGTACTGCTTCTGGACCTTCTCGTCCTGCTCCTCGTAGCCCTTGACGATGGCCTTCTTGGCCTCGGGCACGACGACGTCGGAGATGGCCACGGTGACGCCCGAACGGGTCGCCCAGTGGAAGCCCGCCGCCTTCAGGTTGTCGAGCGTCGCCGCCACGATGACCTTGGGGTAGCGCTCGGCCAGGTCGTTGACGATCTCGGAGAGCTGCTTCTTGCCCACCGAGTAGTCGACGAACGGGTAGTCCTCGGGCAGCAGCTCGTTGAAGAGCGCGCGGCCCAGGCTGGTCCGCAGCCGGAAGGTGTCGCCGGGCTGGTACTCCGGCTCACCCTCCTCGGCGACCGGCGGCACCCAGCCACGCGGCGGCATGGTGCCGACCGGGAAGCGGATGTCGACCTTCGCCTGGAGCGACAGCTCGCGGGCGTCGAAGGCCATGGTGGCCTCGGCCGTGGAGCCGAACGCTCGGTCCGTGCCCTTGACGTTGCGGCCCTCTTCGTCCGTCGTGAGGAAGAAGAGGCCCAGCACCATGTCCTGGGTCGGCATGGTGACGGGACGACCGTCGGCCGGCTTCAGGATGTTGTTCGAGGACAGCATCAGGATGCGGGCCTCGGCCTGCGCCTCCGCGGAGAGCGGCAGGTGCACGGCCATCTGGTCACCGTCGAAGTCCGCGTTGAACGCGGTGCAGACGAGCGGGTGGATCTGGATGGCCTTGCCCTCGACCAGCTGCGGCTCGAAGGCCTGGATGCCCAGGCGGTGCAGGGTGGGCGCACGGTTCAGCAGCACCGGGTGCTCGGCGATGACCTCTTCGAGGACGTCGTACACGACGGTGCGGCCACGCTCGACCATGCGCTTGGCCGACTTGATGTTCTGCGCGTGGTTCAGGTCCACCAGGCGCTTCATCACGAACGGCTTGAAGAGCTCCAGCGCCATCGCCTTCGGCAGACCGCACTGGTGCAGCTTGAGCTGCGGACCGACGACGATCACGGAACGCGCGGAGTAGTCCACGCGCTTGCCGAGGAGGTTCTGACGGAAACGACCCTGCTTGCCCTTGAGCATGTCGCTCAGGGACTTCAGCGGGCGGTTGCCGGGACCGGTGACCGGGCGACCGCGGCGACCGTTGTCGAACAGCGCGTCGACGGCCTCCTGCAGCATCCGCTTCTCGTTGTTCACGATGATCTCGGGGGCGCCGAGGTCAAGGAGACGCTTGAGGCGGTTGTTGCGGTTGATCACACGGCGGTACAGGTCGTTCAGGTCGGAGGTCGCGAAGCGGCCACCGTCCAGCTGCACCATCGGACGCAGGTCCGGCGGGATGACCGGCACGCAGTCGAGCACCATGCCCTTGGGCTTGTTGCTGGTCTGCAGGAACGCCGAGACGACCTTGAGGCGCTTGAGCGCACGGGTCTTCTTCTGGCCCTTGCCGGTGCGGATGATCTCGCGGAGGCGCTCGGCCTCCTCGTCGAGGTCGAAGGACTCCAGGCGCTTCTGGAGCGCCGCGGCGCCCATGCAGCCGTCGAAGTACGTGCCGAAGCGGTCACGCAGCTCGCGGTAGAGCAGCTCGTCGCCCTCCAGGTCCTGGACCTTGAGGTTCTTGAAGCGGCTCCACACCTCGTCGAGGCGGTCGATCTCGCGCTGCGCACGGTCGCGCAGCTGCTTCATCTCACGCTCGGCGCCTTCGCGCACCTTGCGGCGCACGTCCGCCTTGGCGCCCTCGGCCTCCAGCTCGGCCAGGTCGGTCTCGAGCTTCTTGGCGCGGGCCTCCAGGTCGGAGTCGCGACGGTTCTCGGTCTGCTGGCGCTCGACGGAGACGTGAGCCTCCAGGGAGGGCAGGTCGCGGGTACGACGCTCCTCGTCCACGAACGTGATCATGTACGCGGCGAAGTAGATGACCTTCTCGAGGTCCTTCGGCGCGAGGTCCAGCAGGTATCCGAGGCGCGAGGGAACGCCCTTGAAGTACCAGATGTGGGTGACGGGAGCGGCAAGCTCGATGTGGCCCATCCGCTCACGACGCACCTTGGCGCGAGTGACCTCGACGCCGCAGCGCTCACAGATGATGCCCTTGAAGCGGACACGCTTGTACTTGCCGCAGTAGCACTCCCAGTCCCGGGTCGGACCGAAGATCTTCTCGCAGAAGAGTCCGTCCTTCTCGGGCTTGAGCGTGCGGTAGTTGATGGTCTCCGGCTTCTTCACTTCGCCGTGCGACCAGGTCCGGATGTCGTCCGCGGTGGCAAGGCCGATCCGCAGCTCGTCGAAGAAGTTGACGTCGAGCACTTGTCGTCAATCCCTCTTTCGGGGTCTCGTCAAAATCAATGGTCTGAACGGGTCCGGGGAGGGCCGGCCGCCTCGGGATGAGGCGGCCGGCCGGCCCGTCAGACCTCTTCGACGCTGCTCGGCTCGCGCCGGGACAGGTCGATACCGAGTTCCTCCGCCGCGCGGAAGACGTCCTCGTCCGTGTCGCGCATCTCGATGGACATGCCGTCCGAGGACAGCACCTCCACGTTGAGGCAGAGCGACTGCATTTCCTTGATGAGCACCTTGAAGGACTCGGGAATGCCGGGCTCGGGGATGTTCTCGCCCTTGACGATGGCCTCGTAGACCTTCACGCGGCCGGTCACGTCGTCGGACTTGATCGTCAGGAGCTCCTGGAGGGCGTATGCGGCGCCGTAAGCCTCAAGGGCCCACACCTCCATCTCACCGAAGCGCTGACCACCGAACTGTGCCTTACCACCCAGCGGCTGCTGGGTGATCATGGAGTACGGGCCGGTCGAGCGCGCGTGCAGCTTGTCGTCGACCAGGTGGTGCAGCTTGAGGATGTACATGAACCCGACGGAGACCGGGTCCGGGAACGGCTCGCCGGAGCGGCCGTCGTAGAGCTGGGCCTTGCCGGAGGGCTGGACCAAACGGTCGCCGTCGCGGTTGGGGATCGTGGCCTGGAAGAGGCCGGTGATCTCGTCCTCGCGCGCACCGTCGAAGACGGGCGTGGCGACGTTGGTGCCGGGGGCGACCTGGTCGGCGCCGATGGCCTGCAGGCGCTGGGCCCACTCGTCACCGAGGCCGGAGACGTCCCAGCCGCGGCTGGCGAGCCAGCCGAGGTGGATCTCCAGGACCTGTCCCGGGTTCATTCGGGACGGGACACCCAGCGGGTTGAGGATGATGTCGACCGGGGTGCCGTCCTCCAGGAACGGCATGTCCTCGATCGGCAGGATCTTGGAGATGACGCCCTTGTTGCCGTGACGGCCGGCGAGCTTGTCACCATCGGTGATCTTGCGCTTCTGCGCGACGTAGACGCGGACCAGCTGGTTCACGCCCGGCGGCAGCTCGTCGCCCTCTTCGCGGTCGAAGACGCGGACGCCGATGACCTTGCCGATCTCACCGTGCGGCACCTTCAGCGAGGTGTCGCGCACCTCGCGCGCCTTCTCACCGAAGATCGCGCGGAGCAGGCGCTCCTCGGGGGTCAGCTCGGTCTCGCCCTTGGGCGTGACCTTGCCGACGAGGATGTCACCGGCGACGACCTCGGCACCGATCCGGATGATGCCGCGCTCGTCGAGGTCCGCGAGGACCTCTTCGGAGACGTTCGGGATGTCCCGGGTGATCTCCTCCGGGCCGAGCTTGGTGTCACGGGCGTCGACCTCGTGCTCCTCGATGTGGATCGAGGAGAGGACGTCGTCCTGCACGAGGCGCTGCGACAGGATGATCGCGTCCTCGTAGTTGTGACCCTCCCACGGCATGAACGCCACGAGCAGGTTCTTGCCGAGGGCCATCTCACCGTTCTCGGTGGCCGGTCCGTCGGCGAGCACCTGCTCGGCGACGATCCGGTCGCCCTCGGCGACGACGACCTTCTGGTTGACCGAGGTGCCCTGGTTGGAGCGCATGAACTTGGCGATGCGGTACGTGGTGTACGTGCCGTCGTCGTTCGTGACGGTGATGTAGTCCGCGGAGACCTCCTGGACCACACCGTCCTTCTCCGCCTTGAGGACGTCACCGGCGTCGGTGGCGCAGCGGTACTCCATGCCGGTGCCGACGAGCGGCGCCTCCGACTTGATGAGCGGCACCGCCTGACGCATCATGTTCGCGCCCATGAGGGCACGGTTGGCGTCGTCGTGCTCCAGGAAGGGGATCATCGCGGTGGCGACGGACACCATCTGGCGCGGCGAGACGTCCATGTAGTCGACCTCCGTGCCGGGCACGTAGTCGACCTCCCCGCCACGGCGGCGGACCAGGACGCGGGGCTCGGTGAAGCGCAGCTCCTCGGAGAGGGTCGCGTTCGCCTGGGCGATGACGTAGCGGTCCTCCTCGTCGGCCGTGATGTAGTCGACGTCATCGGTGACCTGACCGTCGACGACCTTGCGGTACGGCGTCTCGATGAAGCCGAACGCGTTGACGCGGCCGTACGAGGCGAGCGAACCGATCAGACCGATGTTCGGGCCTTCGGGGGTCTCGATCGGGCACATGCGTCCGTAGTGGGACGGGTGCACGTCACGGACCTCGAAGCCGGCCCGCTCGCGGGAGAGACCACCCGGGCCAAGAGCCGACAGGCGGCGCTTGTGGGTGAGACCCGACAGCGGGTTGTTCTGGTCCATGAACTGCGACAGCTGGCTGGTGCCGAAGAACTCCTTGATGGAGGCGACGACCGGCCGGATGTTGATCAGGGTCTGCGGCGTGATCGCCTCGACGTCCTGGGTGGTCATGCGCTCACGCACGACGCGCTCCATCCGCGCCAGGCCCGTACGGACCTGGTTCTGGATGAGCTCGCCGACGTTGCGCAGACGACGGTTGCCGAAGTGGTCGATGTCGTCGGTCTCGACGACGATCTCCCGGCCGGACTCACCGGTCGTCTCGGTCTCACCGGCGTGCAGCTTGACCAGGTACTTGATGGTCGCGATGACGTCGTCCGAGGTGAGCACCCCGGCGTCCAGCGGCTCATCGGCGCCGAGCTTCTTGTTCACCTTGTAGCGGCCGACCTTCGCGAGGTCGTAGCGCTTCGGGTTGAAGTAGAGGTTCTCGAGCAGCGTCTGAGCGGCCTCGCGCGTCGGCGGCTCGCCCGGACGCAGCTTGCGGTAGATGTCGAGCAGTGCGTCGTCCTGACCCTGGGTGTGGTCCTTCTCCAGGGTGGCGCGCATCGACTCGTACTCGCCGAACTCCTCCAGGATCTGCTCGGTGCTCCAGCCGAGCGCCTTCAGGAGGACGGTGACGGACTGCTTGCGCTTGCGGTCGATGCGGACACCGACCATGTCGCGCTTGTCGATCTCCATCTCCAGCCAGGCGCCCCGGGAGGGGATGATCTTGGCGGAGAAGATGTCCTTGTCGGACGTCTTGTCGATGGAGGAGTCGAAGTAGACACCCGGCGAGCGGACCAGCTGCGACACGACGACACGCTCGGTGCCGTTGATGACGAAGGTGCCCTTGTTGGTCATGAGCGGGAAATCGCCCATGAAGACCGTCTGGGACTTGATCTCGCCGGTCTCGTTGTTGGTGAACTCGGCCGTGACGAAGAGCGGCGCGGCGAACGTGAAGTCGCGCTCCTTGCACTCGTCGATCGAGTTCTTCGGGGGCTCGAAGCGGTGGTCGCGGAACGTAAGCGACATCGACCCGGAGAAGTCCTCGATCGGTGAGATCTCCTCGAAGATCTCCTCCAGGCCGGACTTGGTGGGGACGTCTTGTCCACTGTCCAGAGCAGCCTCGACGCGAGCCTTCCAGGCGGCGTTGCCCAGGAGCCAGTCAAAGCTCTCGGTCTGCAGCGCGAGGAGGTTCGGAACCTCGAGGGGCTCCTTGATCTTTGCAAAGGAGATGCGCAGCGGGGCGGTGCTGGCACCGTTGTTCGTATTCGCGGTCGAGGCGTTGCGCGAGGCGGCCAAGAGGGGGTCCTTCCGAGGGCTCGGACTCACTACGCGCGTACCGGTCCCACCCTGGCCACAGAGACAAACCGTTCCGAATCGGTCGCAAAACGACCAGGTCGGAGGGGGTCGGCCATCGGTGCTTCAGCGTGGGCATGCCCCTGGTGACGGGCAGGAGGCAGCTAACAGGCAGCGCAAAGGGTCAGTGTAGCCAAGCGGCACACTGATGTCCAGTCGGGGTTCTCAGAGACCCACGTTGCTCTCAACAGCTGTTCTCAACACCTATGTCTAGCCCTAGCCCTCGCGCGGGGTGCGCTCTTCTTTACTGCCCTCTTCACTCTCGATCCATGCCTCGGATACGGATCGAAGTGATGACGCGTCCTGAGAATTGCGCGCCGCGTCCGGTTCGTCAAGGCCCGCCGGTCCGATCGGACCTCCGGGAGCCTTCACCGGCCACCCCCGGGATGCCCACAGGACGCCCCTGAGGGGCCCGCGAGAGGCGCACGGCGAAGATCACCCTACTCGTCGTCGACGGAAGAGCAAGGCACCCGCCACGGGCACGCCGAAGGGCGACCACCCGGATGGGTGATCGCCCTTGGCGCGGGCACCGGAGCGCCCAGGGAGTCCGGAGGACTCCCGAGGTGTTACTTGACCTCGACGGAAGCGCCGGCGGCCTTGAGGGACTCGGCAGCCTTCTCGGCGGCCTCCTTGGCGACCTTCTCGAGGACCGGCTTCGGGGTGCCGTCGACGAGGTCCTTGGCCTCCTTGAGACCGAGCGAGGTCAGCTCACGCACGACCTTGATGACCTGGATCTTCTTCTCGCCGGCACCGGTGAGGATGACGTCGAACTCGTCCTGCTCCTCAGCGGCCTCGGCAACGGCGCCCGGGCCGGCCGGACCGGCGACGGCGACGGCCGCGGCGGCGGTGACGTCGAACTTCTCCTCGAAGGCCTTCACGAACTCGGAGAGCTCGATGAGGGTCATCTCTTCGAACTGCGCGAGCAGGTCGTCCTGGGACAGCTTCGCCATGATAGGCGTCCTTCCACTATTCGGCAGGTGCCGGATGTATATGTCGGCGGGCGTACGTGGAGCCCGCTGGACCGCTGAGCGAAATTACTCGGCGGCCTCGGCGGGAGCCGGAGTACCGGCACCGCCCTGCTCTTCCTTCTTGGCACGAAGAGCTTCCGCGGTGCGGACGAACTTCGACGGCAGGGCCTGGAAGACCTGCGCCGCCTGCGTCTGCTTGCCCTTGAAAGCACCGGCCAGCTTGGAGAGCAGAACCTCGCGGGACTCGAGGTCCGCGAGCTTCTTGAACTCATCGGCGGACAGCGCCTTACCGTCAAGGACACCGCCCTTGATGATGAGGTTGGGGTTGTCCTTGGCGAAGTCACGAAGACCCTTCGCCGACTCCACCGGGTCACCGGTGACGAAGGCAACCGCCGTCGGACCCGAGAACAGGTCGTCCAGCGTGTCGATCCCGGCCTCGTTGGCCGCAATCTTGGTCAGCGTGTTCTTCACCACGGCGTACTGGGCGTTCTCACCGAGCGAACGGCGCAGCTCCTTGAGCTGTGCCACGGTGAGACCCCGGTACTCGGTCAGCACGGCGGCGTTCGAGCTGCGGAACTGGTCCGTCAGCTCGGCTACCGCGGCAGCCTTGTCGGGCCTTGCCATGAGCGTCGGCCTCCTTCCGGGTGATGAGGACCGCTCAGAAGGGGCCGGGAAAGACGAAACGCCCCAGCACAAGTGCCAGGGCGCGGCTCGACCGAACAGAGTCCGGGAGCGTTCCACAGTCACCTGCGCAGGTCGTCCGATCTAGCGGAACCTTCGGTCACCGTCCCTCTGACGAGGCACAGTGACGACCAGCGGTCTTTGGCTTCTTGGTGAGACTACGCGACCGGATGGGGGACGAGCAAATCCGTCCCCGTTCGTCCCTTGCGGGAGGTGTCAGGCGGTGCCACCCGGGGTAGCGCCACCCTGCTTCAGCATCTCCTTGAAGTCCACGGTGTCCGAGGCCGCCGGCTTCTCGGAGGGGACCTCGGTGCCGTAGTCGCTGTAGAAGAGCGTCGAGTTGAACGTGCCGGTCTTCATCTCGCCGCGCTCCGTCTTCTTCACCAGCAGGTCGTTCTCGTCGACCCAGATGTCGACGGTCTGGGTGGTCACCCCGGCCAGGGCGAGCTGCTCCTTGAACGCGGCGAGCTGCTTCGCGTCCAGGTTGCTGTTCTTCGCGGTCAGGTCGGCCACGTCGACCGTGCCGGAGTAGTGCGTCGCGTCGACCCCGCGGACGTCCTCCTGGCCGACCTTCTTCACGTCGCCTGAGGCCAGGAGCGCCTTCACGCCCTGCTCGGGCGTGCTGTTCCGGATCTGGTCCTTCATGACGTCGCCGGAGGCCCCGCCCAGCTCGGCGAGGTCCTTGTAGGAATACCGGATCCAGTGCTTGCCGCCGGTGTTGGCCGCCATGGCGTCGCCCATGTTGGCGAAGTACTCGTCCTTGAAGTAGCGCGCCTCGACCGATCCGTCGCCGCCGGCCTGCTTCAGGGCGTCGCCCATGGTGCCGCCGGTGTACGTGATGGTCAGCGCGCCCGAGAGGCCGTCGGCCCAGCCGATGGACCCGGACTGCTTCATGGACATGGCGGTGCCTATCTCGGTGGTGCCCTCGACCTTCGCCGACTGGGCGCCTCCGGTCTTCTGCTGCACCTGCTTCAGCGCTGACACGGGGCTCGCCTTGGAGACGGCGCCCGCCTTGCCCTCTCCGGCGCCGTCAGAGCCCTTCGAGCCGTCGGAGCCACTACAGGCCGCTATCGACGTCAGTGCCGCCGCGGCGGCCAGAGCCGTGCCCATGCGTCGTGCCGTGCTCGTCCTCATGTACCCGTCCATCCCTCGTATCGTCCGTCGTCTCCCGCACAACAGTGGCACAGGGCACTGACAGACATGACTCCCTACGGATACGAGGACGGGCCCCGCACCTCGAAAGGTTGCGGGGCCCGTTCACACAGTGCACGCGTACGACGCGGCTACCGGGTGAGCATGGGAGCTCAGACGGAGGCCGGGTCCTCCTCGACGAGGAGGTTGCGGGTGCGGTTGGCGTCCAGCGGGATGCCGGGGCCCATCGTGGTGGCCAGGGTGGCCTTCTTGATGTAGCGGCCCTTGGCGGCGGACGGCTTCAGACGGAGGATCTCGTCCAGCGCCGCTGCGTAGTTCTCCACCAGCTTGGTCTCGTCGAACGAGGTCTTGCCGATGATGAAGTGCAGGTTCGAGTGCTTGTCGACGCGGAACTCGATCTTGCCGCCCTTGATGTCGTTGACAGCCTTCACGACATCGGGGGTGACGGTGCCGGTCTTCGGGTTCGGCATCAGACCACGCGGACCGAGCACGCGGCCGAGGCGGCCGACCTTGCCCATGAGGTCCGGGGTCGCGACGACGGCGTCGAAGTCCAGACGGCCCTTCGCCACCTCGTCGATGAGCTCGTCGGCGCCAACGATGTCGGCTCCGGCGGCTTCCGCGGCCGCAGCACGGTCACCGGTCGCGAAGACCAGGACCCGGGCGGTCTTGCCGGTGCCGTGCGGGAGGTTCACGGTGCCGCGGACCATCTGGTCGGCCTTGCGCGGGTCGACACCCAGGGCAAAGGCGACCTCGACGGTGCCGTCGAACTTCGTGGTGGACGTTTCCTTGGCGAGACGGACGGCCTCGAGCGGGGCGTAGGTACGCTCCCGGTCGATCTTGGCGTCCGCAGCGCGGAGGTTCTTGCTGCGCTTCACTTCTACTCCTGGGGTTTCAGAGTGTGGAGTCGTGGTGCGGACCAGCGCTTGGTCCTACCACTGGGGGTTACGGGGCTGAATCAGCCTTCGACCGTGATGCCCATGGAACGGGCGGTGCCGGCAATGATCTTCGACGCGGCGTCGAGGTCATTGGCGTTCAGGTCGGGGAGCTTCGTCGTGGCGATCTCGCGGACCTGGGCGGCCGTCAGCTTGGCGACCTTGGTCTTGTGCGGCTCGCCGGAGCCCTTGTCCACACCCGCGGCCTTGAGGATCAGCTTGGCGGCCGGCGGAGTCTTCGTGATGAAGGTGAAGGAACGGTCCTCGTAGACCGTGATCTCCACCGGCACGACCATGCCACGCTGCGACTCGGTCGCGGCGTTGTAGGCCTTGCAGAACTCCATGATGTTGACGCCGTGCTGACCGAGCGCGGGGCCGACCGGCGGGGCCGGGTTCGCCGCACCGGCGTTGATCTGGAGCTTGATGAGCCCCGTGACCTTCTTCTTCTTGGGAGGCATTGCTCTCTCCGGGTCCTATGAGAGTGTTTCGCCGCCGATTCCGGTCATCCGGACGGAGGCATACCGCACAACGATAACGGGTATAGCTGTGCGACCAAAAACCCAGCAGGTCAGAGCGGCTGCGAAGCCCCTCTGACCTGCTGGGTAGGCATGTGTCCAGAAACCGGCGGGAAGAGCTAGTTCTTCTGGATCTGGTCGAAGCTGAGCTCGACCGGGGTCTCGCGGCCGAAGATCTCGACGAGGCCCTTGACCTTCTTCGAGTCGGCGTTGATCTCGTTGATCGTGGCCTGCAGCGTGGCGAAGGGGCCGTCCGTGACGGTGACCGAGTCGCCGACCTCGAAGTCCAGCACCTGGACCTCGACCTTGCGGGACGGAGCCGGCTTGCCCTCGGCCTCGGCGGCCTCGCGGGCGGCCTTCTCCTCGGCCTCCGGAGCGAGCATCTTGACGATCTCGTCCAGGGTCAGCGGGTACGGGTCGTAGGCGTTGCCCACGAAGCCGGTGACGCCCGGCGTGTTCCGCACGACGCCCCAGGACTCGTTGGTCAGGTCCATGCGCACCAGCACGTAGCCGGGGAGCTTGTTCTGCCGGACGTTCTTGCGCTCGCCGTTCTTGATCTGGACGATTTCCTCTTCAGGCACCTCGGCCTGATAGACGAACTCCTCCACGTTCAGCGAGACGGCGCGCTGCTCCAGGTTGGCCTTCACGCGCTTCTCGTAACCGGCGTACGTGTGGATTACGTACCACTCGCCGGGGAGAGTGCGGAGCTCTTCGCGCAGGGCGGCGACGGGGTCGACGGGGGCGGCCGGCTCGGCCTCTTCCTCGTCGGCGCTCTCGTCGTCGGCCTCGTTCTCGTCGGCGCTCTCGTCCTCAGCGGCCTCGACCGCCTCGGCGGCGTCGTCCTCGTCGGGCTCCTGCGCCTCCACGTTCACGGCGGCCTGCTCGGCGGGCTCGCCGGCGGCGACGTCGGCGGCCTCGGCCTGGTCCGGGTCCACGGAGTCAGCAGCCTCAACGATGTCGAGCTCGTCCTTGGCGGACTCGAAGGCGCCAGCCTCGGGCTCGACGGCGTCGTTCAGGTTCGGGTCAGACACGATGGCTGCTTCTTCCTGGATACAAAGGGTGGAACGTGCGAAAGGGGCGCCGGGTCGGACGCCTTCCGCGAGATCAGCCGAAGACGTACTTGATGACCCGGGCGAAGCCCATGTCGAGAACGGTAACAAGACCGATCATGACGACGACGAACACGATCACCACGGAGGTGTACGTCGTGAGCTGGCTACGGGTCGGCCAGACAACCTTACGGAGTTCGGCGACGATCTGACGGTAGAACAGCGCGAGCCGACCCAGAGGGCCCTTCTTGCCGCGCTTGCCGCCCTTCCGGGTCTTCTTCTTCGACTCGGGAGCTTCATCCTCAGCATCAGGCATGTCGATGGAGCCCACGGCGTCCGTCACGCTACTCACCTGATTCCGGGTCGTGGCCGTGCCGCGCCCGGTGGAGCCGCACGGCTGTGCAATGAAGTACGTACATGCGCACACATCCTGGCGAAGGAGTGTGTAGCAGGGCCGGAGGGACTTGAACCCCCAACCGCTGGTTTTGGAGACCAGTGCTCTACCAATTGAGCTACGACCCTTTGTGGTTTCCACCAACCTACCGCATCTTTCCCGGTGACCGGGTGCAGGAACGGTGCGGCTGGTGAAGGCCAACGACAGGTGAGTGTACGTGTTCAGGGCCGCCGCGTCGAACAGACAGCAACCGACCGGTCCTGTCCGCATGCTGCCCGGGTCATGTCCGGTCCCTGAAACCCCTGTGCCGACGGCTTTCGCGGTCTGGGAGCATGGGGCCATGAGCGCTGCAACTTCACCGTCCGAGCGCCGGGTTTCGGCCCGCATCGGTGCGATCTCCGAGTCCGCGACCCTCGCCGTCGACGCCAAGGCCAAGGCCCTCAAGGCCGCCGGGCGTCCGGTGATCGGCTTCGGGGCCGGCGAGCCCGACTTCCCGACGCCCGACTACATCGTCGACGCCGCGGTCGAGGCCTGCCGCAACCCGAAGTACCACCGCTACACCCCGGCCGGCGGGCTCCCCGAGCTCAAGGCCGCCATCGCGGAGAAGACCCTGCGCGACTCCGGCTACGAGGTCGACGCCAGCCAGATCCTGGTGACCAACGGTGGCAAGCAGGCCATCTACGAGGCCTTCGCCGCGATCCTCGACCCGGGCGACGAGGTCATCGTCCCCGCCCCGTACTGGACCACCTACCCCGAGTCGATCCGGCTCGCCGGCGGCGTCCCGGTCGAGGTCGTGGCCGACGAGACCACGGGCTACCGGGTCTCCGTCGAGCAGCTGGAGGCCGCGCGCACCGAGAAGACCAAGGTCGTCCTGTTCGTCTCGCCGTCCAACCCGACCGGCGCCGTCTACAGCGAGGCCGACGCCGAGGCCATCGGCCGCTGGGCCGTCGAGCACGGCCTGTGGGTCATGACCGACGAGATCTACGAGCACCTCGTCTACGGCGACGCCACCTTCACCTCGCTGCCGGCGATCGTCCCCGAGCTGCGCGACAAGTGCGTCGTCGTCAACGGCGTCGCCAAGACGTATGCGATGACCGGCTGGCGGGTGGGCTGGATCATCGGCCCGAAGGACGTCGTCAAGGCCGCGACCAACCTCCAGTCGCACGCCACCTCCAACGTCTCCAACGTCGCCCAGGTCGCCGCGCTCGCTGCCGTCTCCGGCCCGCTGGACGCCGTCGCCGAGATGCGCACCGCCTTCGACCGCCGCCGGGGGATCGTCGTGCGGATGCTCAACGAGATCGACGGCGTGTTCTGCCCGGAACCCGAGGGTGCCTTCTACGCCTACCCGGCGGTGAAGGACCTGCTCGGCAAGGAGATCCGCGGCAAGCGTCCGGCCACCACCGTCGAGCTGGCCGCGCTCATCCTGGACGAGGCCGAGGTCGCCGTCGTGCCCGGCGAGGCCTTCGGCACCCCGGGCTACCTGCGCCTGTCCTACGCCCTGGGCGACGAGGACCTGATCGAGGGCGTCTCGCGGATCCAGAAGCTGCTGGGCGAGGCGAAGGCCTGACCGGTCCCGTAACCGCTCGCAACGGAAAGCGCCCCGGGCCGCTGGAATCCTCCACCGGCCGGGGGCGCTTTTTGTTCGAGCGGCCCCCCTGGACGGGGAAGCGGCTACCGCTCCGGCCCGCGCGTGCGGCAGGATCTTCGAATGGAGCGTGATGTACGTCTGTTGCCCAAGGCCCACCTGCACCTGCACTTCACCGGGTCGATGCGGCCAACCACCCTGCTCGAACTCGCCGACAAGTACGGGGTCCATCTCCCCGACGCCCTGACCGGCGGCGAACCGCCCAAGCTGCGGGCGACCGACGAGCGCGGCTGGTTCCGTTTCCAGCGGCTCTACGACATCGCCCGGTCGTGTCTGCGGTCCCCCGAGGACATTCACCGCCTGGTGCGCGAGAGCGCCCAGGAGGATGTCGCGGACGGCTCCGGCTGGCTGGAGATCCAGGTCGACCCCACCTCGTACGCCCCGCTGCTCGGCGGGCTGATCCCGGCCATCGAGATCATCCTCGACGCCGTGGACAGCGCCGCCAGGGACACCGGTCTGGGCATGCGCGTGGTCATCGCCGCCAACCGGATGAAGCACCCGCTGGACGCCCGCACCCTGGCCCGGCTCGCCGTCCGTTACGCGGACCGGGGTGTCGTCGGCTTCGGGCTCTCCAACGACGAGCGGCGCGGTATGGCCCGCGACTTCGACCGGGCCTTCGCGATCGCCCGGGAGGGCGGCCTGCTGGCGGCTCCGCACGGCGGGGAGCTCGCCGGGCCCTCCAGCGTGCGCGACTGCCTCGACGACCTGGACGCCTCGCGCATCGGGCACGGGGTCCGGGCCGCCGAGGACCCCCGGCTGCTGCGCAAGCTCGCCGAGCGCGGGATCACCTGCGAGGTCTGCCCGTCGTCCAATGTGGCGCTCGGCGTCTACGAGAAGCCCGCCGACGTCCCCCTGCGCACGCTGTTCGACGCGGGCGTGCCGATGGCGCTGGGTGCGGACGACCCGCTGCTGTTCGGCTCCCGGCTGGCCGCCCAGTACGAGCTGGTGCGCCGCCACCACGGCTTCACCGACGAGGAGCTGGCCGAGCTGGCCCGTCAGTCGGTGCGCGGATCGGCGGCCCCCGTGGAGGTACGGGGGAAGCTGCTCTCCGGGATCGACGACTGGCTGGCTAGCTGATCCCCGTCACCCCCGGGCCGATGCCGCCCAGCAGCGTGCGGGCCAGGGAAGCGGCGAACTCGTCCAGGGGCTGCGGGGGCGCTCCGCCGGGGAGCGCGGCGTAGGCGAAGGCCCGCTGGGCGCAGGCGCCCAGCAGCAGCGAGGCGGCGGCGTAGGTGTCCGCTTCGGCCCGGACCCGGCCCGCGCCCTGCTCGGCGCGCAGATAGGCGTCGAGCTGCCGGATCGGCAGGTGGGGACCGGCTTCGAGCCCTCCCACGCCCTCCTCGTGACGGCGTTTGAGCTGAGGTTCGGCGTACAGGGACGCGGCCATGGGAAAGGTCTGTTCGTAGAACAGCGCGGCCACCCGGGCGATCTCGGTGAGGTTGCCCTCGACGCTGCCCTCGCCCGCGCGCAGGTCTCCGAGGAGGTTCCCGAGCCGGGGCAGCCGCTCCGCGAGCACGGTGACGAACAGCTCCTCCTTGCCGGAGAAGTACTTGTAGAGCGCGGCCTCCGAGCAGCCGGCCGCCCGGGCGATCTCCTTGGTGGTGGTCCGGGCAAGGCCGATGGAGAGCATCAGCTCGTGCGCCGCGTCGACGATCCGGACGCGGGCGGGCTTCTGGTCCATGCGTGCTCCAACAGGCTGTGACCCGGAGATCTTGACGTCCGGGTGGGAGCCACCCACCCTAGAGGTTAGTGAACACTCACCCACCAGGGGGCGCCATGAGAATCACCGTGTTCGGGGCGACCGGCGGTGTCGGTCAGGAGATCGTCGGGCAGGCACGCGCGGCGGGCCACGAGGTGACGGTCGTGGTGCGCGACCCCGACCGGCTCCCGGAGCGGCTGGACCGCGCGGCACCGCACACTGTCGTCCGGCTGGACGATCCGGCGGCGGTGCGGGCGGCGGTGGCGGGGAGGGACGCGGTCCTGTCGGGGCTGGGCTCGCGCGGCCGGAGGGCGAACGGCGTCGCCGAACGCCTGACCGGGCGGATCCTGACGTCGATGGAGGCCGAGGGCGCCCGGCGGCTGCTGGTGGTGAGCGCGGGGCCCGTCGGGCCGGAGCCGGCGGGCGACCCCTTGATGGACCGGTTGATGCGCAAGGCGGTCGGCGCGGTCCTGGCGGAGCTGTACGCCGATCTCGCCCGGACGGAGGCGGCGTTGGCCCGCAGTGCGACGGACTGGACCGCGGTACGTCCGCCGGGGCTGACGGACGGGCCGCTCACGGGCGTCTACCGGCGGCTCGTGGGTGGTACGCCGCACGGCGGCCGGTCCATCTCCCGGGCCGGTGTGGCCTACGCGATGCTCGCGTTGACCGAGGACCCGGCGGCCGTGCGGCAGGGCGTGGGCGTCGCGTACTGACCCCGTACGTCTCCTACAGGCTGACGCCGACCGTCACCGGCTCGTTGACCAGGGTGACGCCGAAGGCCGCGTGCACCCCGGCGACGACCTCGCGGGCCAGGGCGAGCAGGTCCTCGGTGGTGGCCGCGCCCCGGTTGGTGAGGGCGAGGGTGTGCTTGGTGGAGATCCGGGCGGGGCCGCTGCCGTACCCCTTGGTGAATCCGGCCCGGTCGATCAGCCAGGCCGCCGAGGTCTTGGTGCGTCCGTCCTCGGCGGGGAAGGCCGGAGGTGTCACGTCCGGGCCGAGGCGCTCGCCGACCCGGGTGAGGAAGTCCTGGAAGGCGGCCGGTCCGAGGATCGGGTTGGTGAAGAAGGACCCCGCCGACCAGGTGTCGTGGTCCTCCGGGTCCAGCACCATGCCCTTGCCGGCGCGCAGCCGCAGCACGGTCTCGCGGGCGGCCGTCAGCGGGACGCGTTCGCCCTGCTCGACGCCCATGGCCCTGGCTGTTTCGGGGTACTTCAGGGGCGCGGAGAGCCCGGCCGCTTCTTTTAGCTCGAATCGGACACGCAGCACCACGAAGCGGTCGGGTTCGGCCTTGAAGCGGCTGTGACGGTACGAGAACGCGCACTCGGCGTTCGGAATCGTCACCGTCTCCTCGGTGCGCCGGTCGTAGGCCACGACCTCCGTGATGGTGGTGGACACCTCCTGTCCGTACGCGCCGACGTTCTGGATGGGCGTCGCGCCCGCGGATCCGGGGATGCCGGCCAGGCACTCGATGCCCGCGAGGCCGGCCTCGACGGTCCGGGAGACGGCGTCGGTCCACACCTCGCCGGCCGCCAGCTCCAGGGACGTGCCCGAGAGCGCGAAGCCCTTCGTCGCGATCCGCAGGGCGGTGCCGTCGAACCCCTTGTCCCCGATGACCAGGTTGGAGCCGCCGCCGATCACCAGCAGCGGGGTGCCGCTCGCGTCGGCCTCGCGCACGGCGGCGATCACCTCGGCGTCGGTGGTGGCGGTCAGCAGCCGGGCGGCGGGGCCGCCGAGCCGGAAGGTGGTCAGGGGGGCGAGGGGGGCGTCGTGGAGTTCCTGCACGGGGACAAGAGTACGGTCCGCGGCCCGCCGCTCGTGCGGGGCCGCGGACCGCACCCGGGGCCGCGGCGTCTCCGGCGGACCCGGTCAGGAGCGGCGGGTACCCCCGGGACGGGTCAGGCGGCCACCGGCTCCGGCTCCGGCTCCGCGGCGCCCCATTCCACCGGCTCCGGGGCGGGGCGGTCGGCACCGCGGCGGCCCGGGATCAGGAGCGCGACGAGTGCGCCCAGGGCCACCGCGCCGGCCCCGATCCAGAGGGCGGGCACCGTGCCGTCCGCGAACAGCCGCGGTGAGCCGTAACCGCCCCGCGCGGCGAAGACGGCGGCTAGCACCGCGACCCCGAGCGCCCCGCCGACCTCCCGCAGCGCGCTGTTGGCTCCGGAGGCGATGCCCTGTTCCCCGGGCCGGACGCTGGAGAGCACCAGACTCGCGGCGGGCGCGAAGTACATGGCCATGCCGATCCCGCCGATGATCAGGGCGGGGAGCTGGGCGGTGTAGCTCACCCCGGGCTCGATGATCAGCGCGAACAGGGCGAGTCCGACGGCTTGGAGCGCGAGACCGGTGACCACCACCGGGCGGCCCCCGAAGCGGTCGGAGAGAGACCCGGCGAAGGGCGCCACCAGGATCGGCATCCCCGTCCAGGGCAGCATCCGCAACCCGGCCTCGGTGGGCGAGTGTCCGAGGCCGTTCTGCAGGAACTGGCTGAGCAGGAAGATCGATCCGAACATCCCGAGGAACATCAGCAGGCTCGCTGCGTTGATCCCGAGGAAGGCCCGGCCGCGGAACAACCGCATCGGCAGCATGGGGTTCTCCGACCGGATGCCGTGGCGGACGAACAGGGCGAGCAGCGCCGTGCCCGCGATCAGCCCGGTCAGGACGACGGGGTCGGTCCATCCGTGGCTCGCGGTGTTGACCAGGGCGTAGACGATGCCGAAGAGGCCCGCGCTGACCAGCGCCGTGCCGCGGATGTCCAGGGGCGCCTTCGGAGCGTAGGACTCGGTGAGCCGCAGCCGGGCCAGCGGCAGCAGCACCAGGCCTATCGGCACGTTCAGCCAGAAGATCCACTGCCAGGAGATGTGCTCGGTGAGCGCGCCGCCGATCAGCGGACCGCTGGCGACCGCGACCCCGGTCACCGCCCCGAAGACGCCCAGCGCCGCTCCCCGCCGCTCGGGCGGGACGGCGGCGCCGATCAGGGTGAGCGTCAACGGCATCATGATCGCCGCCCCCACGCCCTGGACCGCCCGGAAGGCGATGAGTTCCCCGATGCCCGGGGAGAGGGCCGCCGCGGCGGAGGCGGCCGTGAAGACGGCGAGTCCGACCGTGAACAGCCGCCGTCTGCCGAACCGGTCCCCGAGCGCGGCCCCGAGCATCAGCAGCACGGCAAAGGTCAGGGTGTACGCGTTCACCGTCCACTCCAGGTCCTCCAGGCCGCCGCCGAGGCTCTCGCGGATGGAGGGGAGGGCCGTCGTGACGACGAGGTTGTCCAGAGCCGCCATGAATCCGGCGACGCTCGTGATGACCAGGACCCAGACCGCTCCCCCGCGGCCGGTCGTGCCGTGCTGTACGTTCACTACTCCCCCTGCTGGTTAGTTATTGATGACTAACTTCTGTGACCAGAAAACCGGGCCGGACCCGGCGCGCGCTTGTTCACTCGACGGGCAGGGCCGAGTCGTAGAACCCCGACCAGGCGCGATGGTCGGCCGGGAAGCCCAGCGAGGCGAGGGTGTTGACGAGCATGCCGAACGCCAGGAACGTCGTCGTCTCGCTCTCGTCGGCCCCGAGCACGATGTGGATGTCGTCCCTCATCCGCGCCCAGGCAGCCCGCAGGGACTCACCGAACGCGTGGTTCCCGGCGGCCTCCGCGGCGGCGACGGCCGCGTACGTCTGCATCTGCATCATCAGCTTCTCGCCGTCGTGGACGATCAGCCGCTGGTACGCCCCGGCCATGGCGTGCAGCGCCTCCTCCCCCTCCAGCCCCTCGGAGGCCGTCATGAAGACCTCACGGGTGTCCTCCAGGCACCGTTCGGCGGCGGCGAGGAAGATGGCCTGCTTGTTGGGGAAGAGCCGGAAGAGATACGGCTGCGAGACTCCGACCCGGCGGGCGATCACCTCGGTGGACGTCCCGTTGTAGCCACCGCGGGCGAACTCGGTGATCGCCGCCCGGACGACGCTCTCGCGCCGTTCCTCCGCACTCATCCTTGCCATGAAAGTAAGTTATTGCTCAATAACCAACCTGGCAAGGCCCTGGGGGGAACGAGCAGAAGTGAGGGGCACCCCTCCGCAGGAGGAACGCCCCTCACTTCCGACTGTCGTGCGGTACGTCTCAGGCGAGCCGGACCACGGCCCGGGACATCCCCAGCACCTTCTTGCCGTCGCACAGGGCGACCAGGTCCACCCGGACCAGGTTGTCGTCCAGCTTCGCCGCGACCTTGCCGCTGACCTCGATCAGCGCACCCTTGTCGTCGTTGGGCACGACGACCGGCTTGGTGAAACGGACCCCGTAGTCGACGACCGCGCCCGGGTCGCCGACCCAGTCCGTGACCACCCGGATCGCCTCGGCCATCGTGAACATGCCGTGCGCGATCACGTCCGGCAGCCCGACCTCCAGCGCGAACTTCTCATTCCAGTGGATCGGGTTGAAGTCGCCCGAGGCGCCCGCGTACTGCACGAGCGCGGCCCGCGTCACCGGGAACGACTGCGCCGGCAGCTCCGTACCGACCTCGACCGCTCCGTAAGAGACCTTCGCCGTCATCACGCCTCCTCGGCGGCGCGTGCCACCAGCTTCATCAACGTCGTGACCACCAGCTCACCGGCCTCGTCGTGCACATCCCCGCGGACGTCCACAATGTCGTTGCCCGCGAGGGACTTGACGGCCTCGATCGTGGACGTGACCGTCAGCCGGTCCCCCGCCCGTACCGGACGCACGTAACTGAACTTCTGGTCACCGTGGACGACCCGGCTGTAGTCCAGGCCCAGCTGCGGGTCCCGCACCACCTCTCCGGCGGCCCGGTAGGTGATCGAGAAGACGAACGTGGGCGGCGCGATCACATCGGTGTGACCGAGCGCACGGGCGGCCTCCGCGTCGACGTACGCCGGGTGGGTGTCGCCCACCGCTTCGGCGAACTCGCGGATCTTCTCCCGGCCGACCTCGTACGCCGGAGTGGGCGGATAGGTCCGCCCCACGAAGGACTGGTCGAGCGCCATGAGCTCGCTACCTCCTGAGAAACCTGGTGAAAGACGAATAAGGGCACGCCCCCTGCGGGGACGACCCTCTACAACGACACGAGGCCGCCCCCAGGAGGGGACGGCCTCGTATACGAGCCTGATTCAGCGCGTTTCGCGGTGCGCGGTGTGCGAGTTGCAGCGCGGGCAGTGCTTCTTCATCTCAAGACGGTCCGGGTTGTTACGCCGGTTCTTCTTGGTGATGTAGTTCCGCTCCTTGCACTCCACGCAGGCCAGCGTGATCTTCGGGCGGACGTCGGTGGCAGCCACGTGAGTGCTCCTTGGACGGACGGTGGACGGATGAACGCATAAAAGGGTAGCCGATCGAAGGACCGACCCAGCAATCGGCTACCGTTAGTAGCGGTGACCGGACTTGAACCGGTGACACAGCGATTATGAGCCGCTTGCTCTACCGACTGAGCTACACCGCTTTGATGATGAGTCCCCCCGCCGAAGCGGGGGTTCCCGATCACCAGAGCCCCAATGCGGAATCGAACCGCAGACCTTCTCCTTACCATGGAGACGCTCTACCGACTGAGCTATTGGGGCGAGCGATGAAGACATTACACGGTCCCCCGCCGGTTGCCCAAATCCGTTTGTCCCGCCCTCTCCGGCCCTCCGTCCGGGGCCGCCCACGCCCCCTGATCAGGCCTTGATCCAGGCCGCGTCCACCTCGGGAACGGGCCCGGCCGACGGCCGACGCAGGCGCACCGGTACGACTATTCCGCTCCTCCCGGACGCCGCCCCCGCACGCCCCTAGGGTGTGGTCACTCCGTGTGATCTTGCACCCCTCCCAGGAGCGCGATGCCTGACAGCCAGCCACGGCGGCCCGACGACAACGCGCCCGACAGCGCCGACGCGGCCACCACCGCCGACAGCCCCGCCCTCGTCCTCGGCGGCGCCCGTCTCACCGACGGCCGAACCGTCGACGTACGCCTGAGCGGCAGCCGGATCGAGGCCGTCGGCACCGCGGGCAGCCTCACCGCCCGCGGCCCCCGCATCGACCTCCGCGGCTATCTCCTGCTCCCCGCCCCTGCCGAGCCCCACGCCCACAGCGACACCGCCCTCACCGCCGCCGGCGCGGGCCCCGACAGTCCCGGCCCGGCCTCCCAGCACGCCGAGGACATCCAGCGCCGCGCCACCGAGGCCGCCCTCCTCCAGCTCGGCCACGGCGCCACCGCCCTGCGCACCCACGTCCGCGTCGGCGACGTCCGGGGCCTCGCCCCGCTCGAAGCCGTCCTGGGGGCCCGGCGCGCCCTGCGCGGCCTCGCCGACGTCATGCCCGTCGCGGTCCCCCGGCTCCTCACCGGCATCGCCGGAGCGGACAGCCTCGCGATGCTCCGGGACGCGGTGAAGATGGGCGCGGCCGCCGTCGGCGGCTGCCCCGACCTCGACCCGGACCCCACGGGCTACACCGAGGCCGTCCTGCAGATCGCGGCCGAGCACGGCTGCCCCGTGGACCTCCACACCGACGGCGACGACCCGGCCCGCCTGGCCCGGCTCGCCGCGATGGCCGCCGGCCTGCGCCCCGGCGTCACCCTCGGCCCCTGCGGCGGCCTGGCCCACCTGCCCCTGGACGCCGCGGCCCGGGCCGCCGACCGGCTCGCCGCCGCCGGGATCACCGTGGTCTGCCTGCCCCAGGGCGGCTGCGCCGGCGTGGAGCGCCGTACGACCGCCCCCGTGCGCCTGTTGCTCTCCGCCGGCGTGCGCGTCGCGGCGGGCAGCGGCGCCCTGCGGGACACCGCCAACCCGGTCGGTCGCGGCGATCCGCTCGAAGCCGCCTACCTCCTCGCCTCACAGGCGGGGCTCCGCGCCGAACTGGCGTACGCGCTGGTCTCCACGGCCGCCCGCGCGGCCCTCGGCCTGCCCGACGTGCGCGTCGAGGCAGGCTTCCCCGCCGAACTCCTCGCCGTACGCGGCGAACGGCTCTCCGCGGTGCTCTCCCTCGCGTACAGCCGCATCGTCGTCCACGGCGGCCGGGTCGTCGCCCGCACCAGCGCCGTTCGCGAGTACCGCGACTCCGAGGAAGACGCCGCCACGGGTCTCGGCGGGCTCCCGCGCCAGGGCAGGCCCGACTCCGGCGCGGGGCCGAGGAACTGAGCGCCACCCGGTCCCCGGGCGTACGGTCGGTGGTATGCGCATTGTCATCGCAGGTGGACACGGACAGATCGCACTGCGGCTGGAGCGGCTGCTCGCCGCACGCGGGGATGAAGCCGTAGGGATCATCCGCAACCCCCAACAGAGTCAGGACCTGACCGAAGCCGGCGCCCAACCCGCCGTGCTGGACCTCGAATCGGCCACCGTCGAGCAGACCGCGGAGGTGCTGCGCGGCGCGGACGCGGCCGTCTTCGCCGCGGGCGCGGGGCCGAACAGCGGTGTCGCCCGGAAGGACACCGTCGACCGCGACGCGGCCGTGCTGTTCGCCGACGCGGCCGAGGCGGCGGGCGTCCGCCGCTATCTCGTCGTCTCCTCGATGGGCGCCGACCCGGACCATCCCGGCGACGAGGTCTTCGACGTGTATCTGCGGGCCAAGGGCGCCGCCGACGCCGACGTACGCTCCCGCACCGCATTGGACTGGACGATTCTGCGCCCCGGCATGCTGACCAACGACGCGGGCACCGGGCAGGTCGTCCTGGCCGCCTCGACGGGCCGCGGCCCGATCCCCCGCGACGACGTGGCGGCCACGCTGCTGGAGCTGCTGGACACCCCGGCGACGGCGGGCCTCACCCTTGAGGCGATCTCCGGGAACGTGCCGGTGACGGTGGCCGTGAAGGACGTCGCGGGCAACTGATCACCGGCGGGACTCCTGGCTGGAACCGCGCACCCGGACAACGAGGAAGCCCCCGACCGGAAGAACCGGTCGGGGGCTTCGTTCGCGTGGCGGCGCCAGGGTTCGAACCTGGGTAGGCTGAGCCGGCAGATTTACAGTCTGCTCCCTTTGGCCACTCGGGCACACCGCCTCGAACGACGCGTTGGATCTCGTGGTGAGTTCCTTGGCGACGACGTAAACGATACCTGATGGCCAGGGGTGCTCCGCCACCTGATTGATCAGCGGCCGGCGGGGACGGCGGTGGCTAGGCTTGCGCTGTATCCACAGCATTCGACGCAAGGAGCCACACGTCATGGCCGACTCCAGTTTCGACATCGTCTCGAAGGTCGAGCGGCAGGAGGTCGACAACGCCCTCAACCAGGCCGCCAAGGAGATCTCTCAGCGTTACGACTTCAAGGGCACGGGCGCCTCGATCTCGTGGTCGGGCGAGAAGATTCTGATGGAGGCGAACGGCGAGGAGCGCGTCAAGGCCATCCTCGACATCTTCCAGTCCAAGCTGATCAAGCGCGGCATCTCGCTGAAGTCGCTGGACGCCGGTGAGCCGCAGCTCTCCGGCAAGGAGTACAAGATCTTCGCCACGATCGAGGAGGGCATCTCCCAGGACAACGCCAAGAAGGTGGCGAAGATCATCCGCGACGAGGGGCCCAAGGGCGTCAAGGCGCAGGTCCAGGGTGACGAGCTGCGGGTCAGCTCGAAGAGCCGGGACGACCTCCAGGCCGTGCAGGCGCTGCTGAAGGGTCAGGACTTCGACTTCGCGGTGCAGTTCGTGAACTACCGGTGATCAACCGCTTCGATCCGTACGGGCGCTGCCGGATCGCTTGAGCCGAACTGAGCCGAGCTGAGCACGACCGGAGGCACACCGCCGAGGCCGACCTCGGCGGCGTGCCTCTTCGTGTGCGGGGCCCCGGGGCGCGGGTGCGATGTCCGAATACCGCCGGTGGGGGTGCGGTGGGCGGGCGCAGACTGGCCGTACCGACCGGGGAAGTGAGAAGGCATGACGACGACGGTGTACACGCGGGTGGAGAGCCCGCTGGGCGAGCTGCTGCTGGTCGGCGGGACGGTTGCGGACGGGCCGGATGCGTCTGGGGTGGCCGGGGCGGCCGGTGTCCGGCTGCGCTCGTTGTCGATGCCCGGCCAGAAGGGCGGCACGGTCGTCCAGGACGGCTGGCTCCACGCCCCCGAGGCGTTCGCGGAGGTCGTCCGGCAGTTGGAGGCGTACTTCGCGGGGCGCTCGACGCGGTTCGACGTGCCGCTGGCGGAGGAGACGGGCACAGAGTTCCAGCGGCGGGTCTGGGCGGTGCTGGAGTCGATCCCGTACGGGAGCACGGTGTCGTACGGGCAGGTCGCGGCGCTGGTCGGCGCATCGGGTGCGGGGGTGCGGGCGGTGGGCACGGCGATCGGGCGCAATCCGTTGCTGGTCGTGCGGCCGTGTCACCGGGTGATCGGGGCGGACGGTGCGCTGCGGGGATACGCGGGCGGGCTGGAGCGGAAGAAGCTGCTGCTGGGGATCGAGGGCGGGGCGGGCTGAGCCGTGGCACCAGGGCTTCCGCCGTCCTCGGACGGCCTGTTCCGGCGGGAGCGGAGGGTGGTCGCGCCGGGGGCCGTCCATGTTCCGGAGTGGCTGTCGGTGGAGCGGCGCGCGGACTTGGTCGCGGCGTGCCGTCGATGGGCGTCGGGGCCGGTCCCGTTGCGGCACACGGTGCTGCCGGGCGGTGGGGTGATGTCGGTGCGGACGGTGTGCCTGGGGTGGCACTGGCAGCCGTACCGGTACGCCCGTACGGCTGACGACGTGAACGGCGCCCGGGTGGCCGCGTTCCCGGACTGGCTGGGCGACCTGGGGCGGGCGGCGGTGGCCGAGGCGTACGGGGACGAGGATGCGGCGGAGGCGTTCGCACCGGATACCGCGCTGATCAACTTCTACGACGACACCGCGCGGATGGGGATGCACCAGGACAAGGAGGAGCGGTCGAGCGCTCCTGTGGTGTCGTTGAGCATCGGGGCGAGGTGTGTGTTCCGCTTCGGGAACACGGAGGGACGCGGGCAGCCCTACACGGATGTGGAGTTGGCGTCCGGGGATCTGTTCGTCTTCGGCGGGCCGTCGCGTTTCGCGTTCCACGGGGTGCCGAAGGTGTACGCGGGACCGGCCGACCCGGCAGCGGGGCTGCGGGCCGGCCGGTTGAACCTGACGTTGCGGGAGACCGGGATGACGTCACGGGACGTGCGGTAGGGCGCGGTGCGCCCGCCGTTCACGGGTCCCTGCGTCCGCCCCGGGTCAGCGGCGTTCGCGGGAGTTGCCGAACAGCAGCCGGTAGGCGATGAGCAGGACCAGTGAACCGGCGACGGCGGCGATCCAGGTCGCGGTGTCGTAGAAGTCGTTGCTGATGGGGCGGTCGAGGAATTTGCTGGAGAGCCAGCCGCCGACGAAGGCCCCGGCGATGCCGATCAGGGTGGTGCCGATGATGCCGCCCGGGTCACGTCCCGGGAGGAGGATTTTCGCTATGACTCCGGCGAGCAGCCCGAGAATGATCCAACTGATGATGCCCATGTCGCCGCACCTACCCCTTGCTTCGTCCTGGAATCCAAGACGTCGCGGGCAGGTGTTCGGTTGCCCCGGGGCCGACAGGGCCGGAGTCGGGGCCTTGCCGGGCTACCGGGCGGCGAAGGGCTGGTCCGTACGGACGATCTCCTTGCCGAAGGGCATGAGGGAGACGGGGATCAGCTTGAAGTTGGCGATGCCCAGGGGGATGCCGATGATCGTGATGCACAGCGCGATGCCGGTGGTGATGTGGCCGAGGGCGAGCCACCAACCGGCGAGGATCAGCCAGAGGACGTTCCCCACGCAGGAGGGCGAGCCCGCGTCCCGGCGGTCGACGACGGTGTGGCCGAACGGCCAGAGGGCGTAGACGCCGATCCTGAAGGCGGCGAGCCCGAAGGGGATGCCGATGACGGTGATGCAGAGCAGGAGGCCCGCCAGCAGGTAGCCGAGGAACATCCAGAACCCGCAGAGGATCAGCCAGATGACGTTCAGGATGGTTTTCACGGGCGATGACCTGCCATCTGTTCTAGTCGGGCGATCCGCTCCGCCATCGGCGGGTGGGTGGAGAACATCTTTGACATTCCCTGGCCGGGACGGAACGGGTTCGCGATCATCATGTGGCTCGCGGTCTCGATCCTGGGCTCGGGCGGCAGCGGCAGCTGCTTCGTCCCCGCGTCGAGCTTGCGCAGGGCACTGGCGAGGGCCAGGGGGTCGCCGGTGAGCTGGGCCCCGGAGGCGTCGGCCTCGTACTCCCGGGAGCGGCTGACCGCGAGCTGGATGACGGAGGCGGCGAGCGGTCCCAGGATCATGATCAGGAGCATGCCGAGGAGACCGGGCCCCTCGTCGTCGTTGGAGCGGCCCACCGGGATGAGCCAGGCGAAGTTGACCAGGAACATCACGACGGAGGCGAGGGCTCCGGCGACGGACGAGATGAGGATGTCCCGGTTGTAGACATGGCTCAGCTCGTGACCGAGGACGCCACGCAGCTCGCGTTCGTCGAGGATCTGGAGGATGCCCTCGGTGCAGCAGACGGCGGCGTTGCGCGGGTTGCGGCCGGTGGCGAACGCGTTGGGCGCCTGCGTCGGGGAGATGTAGAGGCGCGGCATGGGCTGGCGGGCCGCCGTGGAGAGCTCGCGGACGATGCGGTAGAGCTGCGGCGCCTCGAACTCGCTGACGGGTCGGGAGCGCATGGCCCGCAGGGCGAGCTTGTCGCTGTTCCAGTACGCGTAGGCGTTGGTGCCGACGGCTACGAGGAGCGCGACGACGAGGCCCGTACGTCCGAAGAAACTGCCGATGACGATGATGAGTGCGGACAGTCCCCCGAGGAGTACGGCGGTCTTCAGCCCATTGTGCCGGCGGTGCACGGTACGCCCTCCAAGTGGTGCAGCAGGGGAACCCTTTGCATGGTGGTGCTCCACTCCCCAGTGGAGCCTCCTGTACTGGTCAACGCCAGGCGAGAGGAGCTAGTTCCCTTGTGCGTGCGGCCGGAGGGCGGGGCTGTGCCGCGTGTTCGCGCCGGTCGGGCGCCCGGCCCCGTACGGAGTGGCGCTGGGCCGTACGGGTGGCGGGGTCCCTCGTGCCGCGACGGTCCTACAGGTGTGCGTGCGGCCGCGCGGTCGGTGGCTGCCGCGCGGTCGGTGTCGCCGGCTGCCGCGCGGTCGGTGTCGCTGTGCGGTCGGTGAGCGGGTCAGTGCTGCTGTGCCGGGAGCTTGGCGAGGGAGAGCGCCTCGGGGTCGGGCTCGACCTCGCTGGTGCAGTGCCCGCAGCGGGAGGCGACGGCGGGGATCTCGCTGAAGCAGCGCGGGCAGTCGCGGAGGGCGGCCTTGATGTTGACGGCCTCCTCCTCTTCTGCCTTGGTGAAGCGGTTCTGCACCTTGGCCATGGGGACCACGACGCAGAAGTACAGCACCGCGGCGGTGATCAGGAAGGCGATCGCGGCGGCAATGAAGAGGCCGTACGGGAACACGACGCCGTCGACTTCGTAGGAGGCCTTGCTGAAGTCTCCCGTGCCGCGCGTGGCGAGTCCGATCAGCGGCGTGATGAAGGCATTGCTGAAGCCCGTGACGACGGCGGTGAAGGCGGCTCCGACAGCGAGACCGATCGCCATGGAGATGACGTTCCCGCGCAGGATGAAGTCCTTGAACCCGTTCAGCACTGCTCTCTCTTTCCTCTTGCTCCCGACACGTCCACGCCTATTACGTGACGTATGCAGCCCAGACCATGCCCTGTGGCGGGGGCCGTGGGCAAACCGATCTTCCGGGGCCGGGAGGCTTCAGAAGAGGCTGACGGACGCGAAGCGCACGACGGCCTGCGGGACCCCGGAGAGCAGGATTCCGGCGGTGGCGGTGAGCACGATCGCCGTGGTGAGCGGGGTGGGGGTCCGGTGGCGGCGTGGTGGGACGGAGGCCGTGGATCCGGTGGCGTCCCCGGTGGATTTCGGGGCGCCCTCGGGCTGCCGGAAGAGGATCGCGGTCCACTGAAGGTAGTAGTAGAGAGCGATCACCACGTTGACGGCCATGACGACGGCGAGCCAGCCCAGGCCCGCGTCGACGGCCGCGGAGAAGACGGTGACCTTCGCGAAGAGCCCGATGATGCCGGGCGGCAGTCCGGCCAGGCAGAGCAGGAAGAACCCTAGGGCCAGGGCCGCGAGCGGACGGGTGGCGTACAGGCCCCGGTAGTCGGAGAGCCGGTTGCCGGGGTGGGTACGGGCGACGACGGCGGCGACGGCGAACGCGCCCAGGTTCACGACGGCGTACATGAGGGCGTACGCCACGGTGGAGCCGATCTGGTCGTCGCTGGAGTACGCGGCGGCGGCGATCGGGACCAGGAGGTAACCGGCCTGGGCGACCGAGGACCAGGCGAGGAGGCGGACGGCGCTGCGGGCGCGGGCGGCGTTCTGGCGGAGGGCCGCGACGTTGCCGACGGTCATGGTGAGGGCGGCGAGCACGGCGAGTGCGGGCCCCCAGACGTCGGCGTAGGAGGGGAACGCGACGACGGTGACCAGAATGAGCCCCGAGAACCCGACGGCCTTCCCCACGACGGAGAGATACGCGGCGATCGGGAGGGGCGCGCCGACGTAGGTGTCGGGGACCCAGAAGTGGAAGGGCGCGGCGGCGGTCTTGAAGGCGAAGCCGACGAGGGTGAGGGCGACGCCGGTCTTGGCGAGGGTGTCGAGGCCCGGGGGGACGTCGTCGAGGCGGGTGGCGATCTCGGTGAGGTGCAGGGTGCCGGTGGCCGCGTACACGAAGCTGACGCCGAGCAGCATGACGGCGGTGGCGACGACGGAGGAGAGGAAGAACTTCAGCGCCGCCTCGGAGGAGCGCCGGTCGCCGCGCACGATGCCGACGAGGGCGAACGCGGGCAGCGAGGCGACTTCGAGGGCGACGACGAGCGTGGCGAGGTCGCGCGAGGCGGGCAGCAGGGCGGCCCCGGCGGCGGAGGCCAGGAGCAGGAACCAGTACTCCCCCGCCGGCAGTTTCCGGGTGTCGTCGAGCGAGAGCAGGACGGTGAGGAACGCACCGCCGAGGACGAGGGCCTGGATGACGAGGGTGAAGTGGTCGGCGGTGTAGCTGCAGGGCTGGGTGCCGCTGGTGACGCAGAAGGTGGCCCGGTCCCCGGCGCGCAGGGGGATCAGGAGCGCCAGGGCGGCGGCGAGCGCGGTGAGGGCGCCGTAGCCGAGGAGCCGCTTGCGGTGCGCGGGCAGGAACAGGTCGGCGACCAGGACGACCAGGGCGGCCAGCGCGGTGAGGGTGGGGGGCGCGATGGCCAGCCAGTCGATGGACTGGACGAGGCTGGGGGCGTCAGCCGCGAGAAGGATGCCGGCGGCGTCGCCTGTGCCGGGGGTCGGGCCGGGGTTGGTGCTGAGGGCCGCGGTCACGACTTGCCTCCTGCGAGGAGCTGCTGCACGGCCGGGTCGGTGAGGCCGAGGAGGACGGCGGGCCAGAGGCCGGCGAGGACGGTGAGCGCGACGAGCGGGCTCCAGGTGGCGGCTTCGTACGTCTGGATGTCGGCGAGCTGCCCGATGGTGGACGCTGCGGGCCGGGAGCCGACGGCCTCGGACGGCTGGGGGCCGGACGGCTGGGGGCCGGACGCTGCGTGCGGGCTGTCCGCCCGCGGCGGGCCGTCCGCCGCTCGCGCGGCCTGCCCGTCGGGTGACAGCCGGGAGTGGGGCGGGTGCTCGCCCATGCAGACGCGGCGGACGACGATGAGCATGTACGCGGCGGTGAGCAGGGTGCCGAACGCCCCGATGGCCATGAAGGTGCGGAACGCGGGGCGGCTGAGGCCTTCGGCGGGGCTGTACGCGCCGAACAGGGTGAGCATCTCACCCCAGAACCCGGCCAGTCCGGGGAGGCCGAGCGAGGCGATGGCGGCGAAGGCGAGCAGGGCGCCGAGGCGGGGCGCACGGCCGTAGAGGGCGGCCCCGGTCGCTCCGGCGAGAGTGTCGAGGTCGGCGGTGCCGTAGCGGTCCTTGACGGCGCCGACCAGGAAGAACAGCAGGCCGGTGATCAGGCCGTGGGCGATGTTGGCGAAGAGCGCGCCGTTGACTCCGGTGGGGGTCATGGTGGCGATGCCGAGCAGGACGAAACCCATGTGGCCGACGGACGAGTAGGCGATGAGCCGCTTGAGGTCGCCCTTGGCGCCGGTACGGGCCAGGGCCAGGCAGGCGAGGGAGCCGTAGACGATGCCGACGACGGCGAACGCCGCGAGGTAGGGCGCGAAGGTCCGCATGCCGTCGGGCGCGACGGGGAGCAGGATCCGGACGAATCCGTACGTTCCCATCTTCAGCATCACGCCCGCGAGGAGCACCGACCCGACGGTGGGGGCGGCGGTGTGGGCGTCGGGGAGCCAGCTGTGCAGGGGCCACATCGGGGTCTTCACGGCGAGGCCGAGGCCGATCGCGAGTACGGCGATGACCTGCACGGATGTGGTGAGGCCCCGGCCGTTGTCAGTGGCGAGTGCCACCATGTCGAAGGTGCCGCTCTTCAGCCCGATGAGGAGGATGCCCAGCAGCATGACGACCGAGCCGAGCAGGGTGTAGAGGATGAACTTCCAGGCGGCCGCCTGCCGTTGGCCGCCGCCCCAGCGGGCGATGAGGAAGTACATCGGGATGAGGACCATCTCGAAGGCGAGGAAGAAGAGCAGCAGGTCGAGGACGGCGAAGGTGGCGAGGGTGCCGGACTCCAGGACGAGGACGAGGGCGACGAAGGCCCTCGGTGAGGGGCCCGCGGGCAGCTTGAAGTAGCTGTACAGCGCGCAGAGGAAGGTCAGCAGCGCGGTCAGGAGCAGGAGGGGGAGCGAGATGCCGTCGATGCCGAGGTGGATGCGGACGTCGAGCGCAGGGATCCAGCTGATGTCGGTGGTCGCCTGCATCGTGGCGGGGTGGCCGTGGTCGAAACCGACGGCCAGCGCGATCGCGGCGATGAGGACGGCGCCGGTGACGGTCACGCCGTGGCGGAGCACGGCCTGGTCGGGGTTCTTCCCCTTGAGCCCGGGCGGGGCGGGGAGCAGGGCCGCGACGGCGCCGAGGAGCGGGGCGACGACGACGAACGCCAGAAGGAACTGCATCACGGACGCACTGATAGCGATCACGGTCACGACCCCGCGTTGACGTTGGCGAAGACGACGGCGGCGATCGCCAGGACGAGGGACCCGGTGATCAGGGCACCGGCGTAGGTCTGCACGTTGCCGGTCTGGGTCCGGCGGACTGCGGTGCCGAGGAGGCGTGTGACGGCGCCCGATCCGTTGACGTAGGTGTCGACGACCTCGCGGTCCAGGAAGCGGACGAGGCGGGCGGCTCCCTGGACGGGCCGGACGAACAGCGCCGTGTACAGGGCGTCGAGGTGGAAGCCGGTGACCGCGTGGCTGTGCAGCCGCCCGAGGAGGATCCTGCCGGGGTCGGCCGGGTCGGGGGCGTCCGCGATGGTGCCGTAGACGGCGGTGTGGGACGTCATGGCCTCGGCTTCGACGAGTGCGGGTTCGACACCGGGGTGGGCGGCGACGGCGCCGATGGGGGTGCGGGCGGCGAGGGCGGCGGTGTGCCGCCACGCGCCGTAGGTGACCAGACCGCCGACGAGCGTGACGCCGGTGGAGAGCACGGCGGTGGTGAGGGACGGTGTGAGGCCGTGCCCGTCGAACCAGTCGCCGATCGTGCCGACGGTGAGGCCGAAGGCGATGGTGGGTACGGCCAGGATCCACAGGACGGAGGTCATGGCGGCGGGCTGCTTGCCGTGGTCGGGAACTTCCGCGCCGCGCCCGCGGAAGGCGAGGAGCCAGAGGCGCACGGCGTAGGCGGCGGTGAGGACGGCGGCGAGGAGCCCGGCGACCAGGATCGTCCAGCCGGCGGCGGCCGGGGCGACGCTCCGGTCCCCGAGGGCGGTGTGCTCGGCGGCGACGAGCACGGCTTCCTTGGAGAAGAAGCCGGCGAACGGCGGGATGGCGGCCAGCGCGAGGAGCGCGACGGTCATCGTCCAGAAGGCGTCCGGGATGCGGCGGGCCAGACCTCCCATCCGGGACATGGCGGCGAGCGAGTTGGTGCCCGCGGCGTGGATGACGACGCCCGCGGCGAGGAAGAGGACCGCTTTGAACGCACCGTGCGAGATCAGGTGGAAGACGGCCGCGCCCCGGTCGCCGACGGCCAGGGCGCCCGACATGTAGCCGAGCTGGCCGATGGTCGAGTAGGCGAGGACGCGTTTGATGTCGTCCTGGGCGAGGGCGGCGAGCCCGGACCCGATCATCGTGACGGCGGCCATCACGGCGAGGACGAGGAGCGCCGCGCCGGAGGCCGCGAAGACGGGCAGCAGGCGGGCGACGAAGTAGATGCCGGCGGCGACCATCGTCGCGGCGTGGATGAGCGCGGAGACGGGGGTGGGGCCGGCCATCGCGTCGGGCAGCCAGGTGTGCAGGGGGAATTGGGCCGACTTGCCGGCGACGCCCGCGAGGAGCAGCAGGGCGATGACGGTGGGGTGATCGAGTCCACCGTTGCCGACGGCGGCGAGGATCTTGGTGATCCGGAAGCTGCCGGTGTCGGCCGCGAGCGCGAACAGACCGATGAGGAAGGGGACGTCGCCGAGCTTGGTGACCAGGAAGGCCTTGAGGGAAGCGGCCCGGGCTTCGGGGGTCTCCCAGTAGTGGCCGACGAGGAAGTACGAACAGATGCCCATGATCTCCCAGCCGACCAGGAGCACCATCAGGTCGCCGGAGTAGACGACCAGGAGCATCGCGGAGGTGAAGAGGGAGACGAGGGCCGCGTAGGAGGGGTAGCGGGCGTCGTCGCGGAGGTAGGCCGTGGAGTAGAGCTGTACGCAGGTGGCGACGACGGCGACGAGGACGGCGACCAGAACGGCGAAGCCGTCGAGGTGCAGTGCCAGGTCGATCGGGACCGAGCCGGTGGGCGTGAACTGGGTCGCGGCGTCGATGGCCCGGCCGCCGCCCTGGCGGACGGCGACGATCACGGCGAGCACGGCCGCGGTGAGGGTCGGGAGGATCGCCAGCGGGCGGACGAATCCGGGGGCGGTGCGGCCGACGGCGAGCCCTGCGACGGCCCCGAGGAACGGGAGGAGGGGAACGAGGGCGGCGAGGGTCGTGGTGGTCACGTGGTGGCCTCTGCCTTCTTCGTCTTCCCTGTTCTCCCGTCAGCCCGGCCGGAGGTCGGCTCGGCGCCGTCGGTGCCGGTGTCGGCCGTGCCGGTGTCGGCCGTGCCGGTGGTTTCGGCGCTGCCGGTCTCGGCGGTGTCGGGGAGCGTCTCGGCTGCGTCGGTCTCGGCGGTGTCGCGGAGCCGGTCGATGTCGGAGGTGCCCCGGTTGCGGTAGACGGCCAGGACGATCGCGAGGCCGATGCCGATCTCGGCGGCGGCGATGGCGATGGTGAAGAGCGTGAGCGCCTGGCCGGAGTGGAGGGTGTCGCGGAGCCAGACGTCGAAGGCGACGAGGTTGAGGTTGACGGCGTTGAGCATCAGCTCGACGGACATCAGGACAAGGATCGCGTTGCGGCGGGCTAGGACGCCGTAGAGACCGACGCAGAAGAGGAGGGCGGCGAGCACGGCGGGATAGGCGAGGTGCATCAGCTCTGCTCCTCGGTGCCGGGTGAGGCAGGGGTGCCGCGTGAGGCGGGGGTGCCGCGTGAGGCGGGGGTGCCGCGTGAGGCGGGCGGGCGCGGCCTCACGGTCCTGGGCTCGGCCGTCCCGTTGGTGCCGGGGCGGACGGCGGTGTCCGTGTCGCGTTTGCGGGACAGGACGATCGCGCCGACGAGGGCGGCGAGCAGCAGGACGGAGAGCGCCTCGAAGGGCAGCACCCAGTTCCGGAACAGGAAGGCGCCGGTTACCTCGGTGGAGCCCTGGGCCGGCCCGTCGAGGTCGATCCAGGTGGTGCGGAAGGCGTCGGCCACCACCCAGACGAGGGCCGCCGCCGCCGCGCCGGCCACTCCGAGGGCGACCCATCGATTGCCCGAATCGGCGTCCGGGGAGCGGCCGATGGGGGCCCGGGTGAGCATCAGGCCGAAGAGGAGGAGAACGACGACGGAACCGACGTAGATCAGCACCTGGACCCAGGCGATGAACTCCGCGGTGAGCAGGAGGTACTCGACGGCCAGTCCGCCGAGGGCCACGACGAGCCAGAGCGCGGCGTGCACCAGCTGCTTGGTCGTGACGGTGATGACGGCGGCGCCGAGGGTGGCGAGGCCGACGAGGAGGAACGCGATCTCGACGCCGGAGGGGGAGAGGAAGCCGGGGTGGTCGGCGGCAGTGGTGGCGGTGGTGCCCACGGTGGCGGTGGCCGTGGCGTTGAGCAGCATCAGCATCACGGGGTTCCTCCCTTCTCGTCTGCCTGTTGCTGCTGGTTCCGCTGCTCCTGCTGCTCCCGCTGCTCCTGAGCGCGTTGGGCGGCGAGTTTGTCCGCTGCCTTGCGGGCCGCGGCGATCTCCTTCGGTTCCTCGGCTCCGGGGTCGAGGGCGGGCGGCTCCGGCACGGTCCACATCCACTCGCGGAGCTTGTCGCGCTCGTGGGTGAGTTCGTGGATGTCCGTCTCCGCGTACTCGAACTCGGGCGACCAGAACAGTGCGTCGAAGGGACACACCTCGATGCAGATACCGCAGTACATGCAAAGGGAGAAGTCGATGGCGAAGCGGTCGAGGACGTTCCGGCTGCGCTCACGGCCACCGGGGGCGGCGGGCGGCGATGTCTCCTTGTGGGAGTCGATGTAGATGCACCAGTCGGGGCACTCACGGGCGCAGAGCATGCAGACCGTGCAGTTCTCCTCGAACAGCCCGATGACGCCGCGGGAGCGAGGAGGGAGTTCGGGCTGGGTGTCCGGGTACTGCGCGGTGACGGTCTTCCTCGTCATCGTGCGCAGGGTGACGGCAAGGCCCTTGGCCAGGCCGGATCCGGGGATCGGGGGCATCAGTTGATCGCCACCTTCACGATGCCGGTGAGCGCGATCTGCGCGAGGGCGAGCGGGACGAGGGTGGTCCAGGCGAGCTTCTGCAACTGGTCCTCACGCAGACGCGGGTAGCTGACGCGCAGCCAGATGACGACGAACGCGAGAAGGGCGGTCTTGAGGATGGTCCAGATCCAGCCGAATCCGTCGGCGCCGAGCGGGCCGTGCCAGCCGCCCAGGAACAGGACGGTGGTCAGCGCGCACAGGACGACGATGCCCGCGTACTCGGCGAGGAGGAACAGGGCGAAGCGCAGACCGGTGTACTCGGTGTACGCGCCGAAGATGATCTCGGAGTCCGCCACCGGCATGTCGAACGGCGGGCGCTGGAGTTCGGCGAGGCCGGCCACGAAGAAGACCAGCGCGCCGACGATCTGCCAGGGCAGCCACCACCACTCGAAGGCGTCGAGGATGCCGGTGAGCGAGACCGTCCCGGCAGCCATGGCCACGGAGGCGGCGGTCAGGAGCATCGGCAGCTCGTAGGAGAGGAGCTGAGCGGCGGTACGGAGGCCGCCGAGGAGGGAGAACTTGTTGGCGGAGGCCCAGCCCGCCATGAGCGAGCCGAGGACGCCGATGCCCATGACGGCGAGCACGAAGAAGATGCCCGCGTCGACGGCCTGGCCAACCGCGCCCTCGCCGGGGCCGACGGGAATGACCACGAGGACGAGGAGGTACGGGAGGAGGGCGACGGCGGGGGCGAGCTGGAAGACGCGGCGGTCGGCGGCGGCCGGGACCACGTCCTCCTTCTGCGCGAACTTCACACCGTCCGCGACGAGCTGGGCCCAGCCGTGGAAGCCGCCTGCGTACATGGGCCCCAGGCGGCCCTGCATGTGGGCCATCACCTTGTGTTCCGTCTGACCCACGAGGAGGGGGGCGACCAGGAACACGACGAAGACGATGGCCAGACGGAGGGCGACGTCGAGAACGTCGTTCACTCGGAATCGCCTCCGGCGGGGTGGTCTGGGGCGGGCCGCTCTGGGGCGGGGGCCGACTTGTCGGGGGTGGCCTCGTCCGGGGTGGCCTCGTCCGGGGAACGGGTGGGTTCGTCCAAGGCGGGCGTGGGTTCGTCCGAGGCGGGCGTGGGTTCGTCCGAGGCGGGCGTGGGTTCGTCCGGGAGTGAGGGCTCGCCCTCGGACTCGGCGGCCTCGCCGATGGTGGAGGGTGCGTCGGCGAAGGCCGGTTGGGCGTCGTGCCACGGTGCGTCTGTGCTGCGCACCCGGGGTGGCGGCCCCGGGGCGTTCCCGGGCGCGTCCGACGCCGGACGCTGGCTGGCCGAGCCGTCCGAGGCGGAGCGGGCGCGACGTGCGGGCCGGGACGGGGGCGTCGTCGGCGCGCCCTGCTCCGGACTCTGGCTGGCCGAACCTTCCGACGCCGACCGCGAGCGGCGCGGACGGATCGTCGGGGGCGTCTGCGGAGGTGCGGACGCCTCCGGCGCCACCGGATGCTCCACATCGATCGCTGTCGGGCTCTCCGCTCCGGTCGCCGCGGGGATGGCCTCCGTGCCGGTCGCCGCAGGCGTCTCCGCCGCGCTCGCCGGCGTGGGGCGTTGGGCCGCCGAGCCCTCGCCGGCGGTGCGGGTGCGGCGGGGCGGTCGGTCGGTCGCGGGGCGGGCCGCTCGGCCCGGGCGGGCGGCGGCCGGGGGGAGTTGGCCCTTCAGGGGGCCCCACTCGTTCGGGTCGGGCACCCCGGGCGGGAGCATCGCGCGACGCCTGGGACCGGCGTGACCCTCCGCCGGCTCCCCCGGTTCCTTCGCCCCGGGCCAAGCCTTGGCCACGCGCGCGGCAAGGACGAAGTCCTTGCGCAGCGGGTGGCCCTCGAAGCCTTCCGGCAGGAGCAGCGGTACGAGGTGGGGGTGACCGTCGAACGCGACGCCGAACATCTCGTGCGTCTCGCGCTCGTGCCACGCGGCGCCCGCGTAGACGTCGATGGCGCTGGGCAGGGCCGCCGCGTCGTGCGGCACGGTCGTGCGGACCATCAGCCGCCGCACCGTACCCCGGCCCAGGGCCGCGACATGGGCGCAGACACGGAAGCCCGTGCCCGGTTCGTCCACGGCGCTGAGCCAGTCGAAGTAGCTGCACCCCAGCTCGTCGCGGGCCGTCCGCAGTGCGGTGAGCCAGGCGGCGGCGGGGACGTCGACAGTCAGCAGGTCGTACGCGGACTCTGCCGTGGCCTCGTCGCCGAACAGGTCGGTGACCGCGTCCGGCAGCCGGTCGTAGGCGTCGGCCGCGGATCCCGTCTGCTGGTCGCTGTCGCTCATCGCCGCTCCTCATCTCGTGTCGAGGCCGGTGCCGTCGGAGCCGGTGCCGTCGGAGCGGCCACCAGGCCGCTGCGCAGGGCATCGGTGGACGGGCCCCCGTCCGTGGCCCCGGCGGCGTACCGCTCGGCGAGGGATTCGCGCGCGATCTTCTCCTGGAGCTTGAGAATGCCCTGGAGCAGGGCCTCCGGCCGGGGCGGGCAGCCGGGTACGTACACATCGACGGGGATGATCTGGTCGACGCCCTTGGTCACGGAGTACGAGTCCCAGTAGGGGCCGCCGCAGTTGGAGCAGGCACCGAAGGAGATGACGTACTTCGGTTCGGGCATCTGCTCGTAGAGCCGCTTCACGGCCGGGGCCATCTTGTCCGTCACCGTGCCGGACACGATCATGAGGTCGGCCTGGCGGGGGCCGGGGGCGAACGGGATCACGCCGAGCCGGATGAAGTCGTGGCGCGCCATGGACGCGGCGATGAACTCGATGGCGCAGCAGGCGAGGCCGAAGTTGAAGACCCAGAGGCTGTAGCGGCGGCCCCAGTTGAGGACGACCTTCATCGGCTCCGGTGCGAGCCGGGAGAGCACGCCGAGGCGCTTCGGCTCGGGGAGGAGGACCGCATCGGACGAGGTCGGGGGCGGAGGCGGGGGCGCGGGCTGCTGCGACGCGGAGGTCGGCCGGCTCGTCAGTCCCATGCGAGGACGCCCTTCTTCCATGCGTAGAGCAGTCCCACGGCCAGGAAGCCGAGGAAGATGAACATTTCGACCAGGGTCGTCGCACCGTATCCGGGCGCCGCGAACACCGTGGCCCACGGGAACAGGAAGATGGAGTCGACGGCGAAGATCACGTACAGGAACGCGTAGACGTAGTAGCGGACCTGGGTGTGCGCCCAGCCCTCGCCGACGGGGTCGACGCCGCATTCGTAGGTGAGGAGCTTCTCCGGGGTGGGGACGACGGGACGCAGCAGCCGTCCGGCCCCGAAGGCCACGGCCACGAACAGGACGCCGACCAGGGCGAGCAGGCCGATGACCGAATAGCTCTGGAAGTACTCCGATGCGAGTGCGGTGGACCCGTCCACCGGAATTCCGGATACCCCGAATACGCCGGAGACCCCGGATGCCTCAGACACCCCGGACGCGCCGGGTACCCCGGTCATGCCCACCGCGTCCGCCACGCCGGTCACGTCCGTAACGTCGGTCACGCCCGCCCCTCGCTCCCTCGTCGTCCGCATCCGTACCGTGTACCTGCTCTGTTCTGTACGCACGGGAGTCTAGGGCCTGATAAACGGAGCGTAAGCAGCCGCGTCGGGCATCAGGTGGGGTTATCCCTACTTCACCCCACCCATGAGCCCCATGGTGTGCGCGAGTGCGGCCCGGCAGGCTGTGTGTATGACCATGAGCCCTTCCGTGCCGGATCCCGCCCGGCTGCCGCCCGCCCGCTTCGCCCTCGACCGGTGGGCCTGGCGGGAGGTCGCGTATCTGCTCGCCAATCTGCCGTTGGCCGTCGTCGGGTTCGTCTACACGGTGGTCGTGATCGCTGTCGGCTCCGGGCTCTCCGTCACCGTGATCGGGCTGCCGCTGCTGGTCGGCGGGCTCCAGGGCGCGCGGCTCCTGGGCCGGATGGAGCGGTGGCGGGCGCGGCGGATGCTCGGCGTACAGGTCGAGGAGCCGAGTCCGCTGGCGCGCGGCCACCAGGGGCAGGGGTTCTTCGTCCGGCTGTGGGCGGGGCTCAAGGACCCGGTGGGCTGGCGGGCGTTGCTGTACGGGTTCATCCGACTGCCATGGGGGGTGCTGACGTTCGCGGTGACGCTGGCGAGCCTGTTCGTCCTGTGGCCGGTGCTGCCGTTCATCGCACGCGGGTTGACGACGGTGGACCGGGCGATGGCGCGCGGGCTGCTGTCGCCCTCGGACGAGCTGGAGCGGCGCATCGCCGAGCTGGAGTCGGGCCGGGGCGTGGTCGTGGACACCGCCGCCGCTGACCTCCGCCGCATCGAGCGCGACCTGCACGACGGCGCCCAGGCCCGCCTGGTCGCCCTCGCCATGGGGCTCGGCCTGGCGAAGGAGAAGCTCACCGACGACCCCGAGGCCGCGGCCCGCATGGTCGACGAGGCCCACGGCGAGATCAAGGTCGCCCTCCAGGAGCTGCGCGACCTGGCTCGCGGGATCCACCCCGCCGTCCTCACCGACCGGGGCCTGGACGCCGCGCTCTCCGCCATCGCTTCCCGCTGCACGGTTCCGGTCAAGGTGTCGGTGGGGCTGCGCGGGCGGCCGGCGGAGGCCATCGAGGGCATCGCGTACTTCACCGTCTCGGAGCTGCTTCAGAACGTCAGCAAGCACAGCGGTGCGCGGTCGGCCACCGTCGACGTGTGGCGTTCGGCGGACCGGCTGATGCTCCAGGTCACGGACGACGGCGGGGGCGGGGCCCGGATGGGCGGCGGTACGGGTCTCGCGGGCCTCGCCGAGCGGCTCGACGCGGTCGACGGGGTTTTCGTCCTGGACTCGCCGGAGGGCGGGCCGACGACCGTCACCGCCGAGCTGCCCTGGCGCGACCGGGCCGCAGCGCGGCCGGCCGCCTGACCGCCCGGCGTCCGGGGGTGGGGAAAACCCCCGGGCGGATACGGAGAGGGACCTCATGGCGGCGGAGGCCGCCGGCCAGGACCCTTGAGGGAGAACGGTCCGGGGTGACGGGCCGCCTCCGGCACCATCGCGGCGCAGGCCTCTCCACGCACAAGCCCACTGCCCCACGCACAACCCACTGAGAGACTTCAGACAGAGACGGAACGGACGGAACTCATGGCCACGGCATACGGACCGGACACACGGGACCGGCAGCATCAGGGTTCCGGCCCCGGCTTCGGGGCGAAGACCCCGGCGAAGCACTTCCTCCCGGCGCCCCTGCGCGCGCCGCTGGAGGCCCGCGCCTGGCGCGAGCTGCTCTACACGTTGCTGAGCTTCCCGCTCGCCACGGCGGCGTTCGTCTTCGCGGTCACCATGACGTCGCTGAGCGCGGGCCTGCTGGTCACCTTCGTCGGGATACCGGTCCTCGCCGCCGGTCTCGCCGTCTGCCGGGGCTTCGGTGCACTGGAGCGGCACCGGGCGCGTGGGCTGCTGCGCGTGGCGGTCGCGGATCCGGAGCGGGTGCGAGGGAAGACCGGCGGTCCGTTGTCCTGGATGGGCGCGATCCTCAAGAGCGGGGCGTCCTGGCGGCACCTGCTGTACACGCTGCTCCACTTCCCGTGGGCGACGTTCACGTTCGTCGTCGCGATCACGTTCTGGACGTACGGCCTGGCGGCGCTGACGTACCCGCTGTGGTTCTGGCTCTTTCCGGTGTTCGGGGGGCAGGACGGTCTCCAGCTGTACGGGGACCGCACCCACCAGGAGTATCTGGACTCGCCGGGCGAGCTGGCGGTGACCGGGGCGGTGGGCCTCGCGCTCGTGCTGGCCGCGCCGTGGATCGTGCGGGGGCTGCTGTCGGTGGACCGGCTGATGGTCACCGGTCTGCTGGGGCCGTCCCGGCTGGCCACCCGGGTGTCCGAGCTGGAGTCGGACCGGGGCGTGGTCGTGGACACCGCCGCCGCCGACCTCCGCCGCATCGAGCGCGACCTGCACGACGGCGCCCAGGCCCGCCTGGTCGCCCTCGCCATGGATCTGGGTCTGGCGAAGGAGAAGCTCACCGACGACCCCGAGGCCGCGGCCCGCATGGTCGACGAGGCCCACGGCGAGATCAAGGTCGCCCTCCAGGAGCTGCGCGACCTGGCTCGCGGGATCCACCCCGCCGTCCTCACCGACCGGGGCCTGGACGCCGCGCTCTCCGCGATAGCCTCGCGCTGCACCGTGCCCGTGACGGTCGAGGTGGACCTGGACTCGCGGCCCGCGCAGGCGATCGAGGGCATCGCGTACTTCACCGTCTCCGAGCTGCTGCAGAACATCAGCAAGCACGCCCGTGCGACCCGGGCCACGGTCGACGTGTGGCGGGCGGCCGACCGGCTGATGCTCCAGGTCACCGACAACGGCCGGGGCGGGGCGTCACCGGCCTCGGGCGGCGGCCTGGCGGGACTGACGGAGCGGCTGGACGCCGTGGACGGGGTCCTCGTGGTCGACTCCCCGGCCGGCGGCCCGACGACGGTCACGGCGGAGCTGCCCTGGCGCGGCTGACCCGAGCGCGGCGTCTGCTCGCGCCTCGCCCCCGGTCTCCCGCACCTCTCCCTGTTCCCCCGTCTCCCGCACCTGTACTGCTCCTCCTTGCTCCGCCCCCCGCTCCTCCACCCCCCCCACTTCTCCTTACTCCCCCGCCACCCGGCTTCCCCACTCACCCCTCGTCCCCCTCTCCGCGGTCGTACGCCCCTTCGCCCGGCCTCCCGGTCTCCCGGTCCGGCGACGGGGCTTACGACCGCGACGGTCAGGGCTACGACCGCGACCGTCAGGGCTAGAGACCGCGGCCGTCAGGCACGCACGGCCGGGATCGTCCGGGGCATACGACCGTCCGTGCCCGGGGCCGAGCATGCGGCCGTCCGCGCCCGGAGCGTGCGGGGCCGCGCCGACCGGGCGGCGGGTCCGCGTGGGTTATCCACAGGGACCCCATCCGTGTCCGGGCCCTGAGATGCTTGTGCGGTCGGGGCGCGGTGCGTGGTGGTCGGGCGTGGTGCGTGCGGGGTCGCGGGGAACGCGGCATATTCGGAACAGTGGGGGACTCGCAGTCGTGGAGAACGTGGAGAACAGAGTGCGCGTGGTCATCGCCGAGGATTCGGTCCTGCTCCGGGAGGGGCTCACCCGTCTGCTCACCGATCTCGGGCACGACGTGGTGGCGGGAGTAGGGGACGCGGAGGCGCTGCTCAAGACCGTGGCGGACCTCGACGCCCAGCAGGCGCTTCCCGATGTGGTGGTCGCCGATGTGCGGATGCCGCCGACGCACACCGACGAGGGCGTGCGCGCGGCGGTGCGGCTGCGGAAGGACTACCCGGACATCGGAGTGCTGGTCCTCTCCCAGTACGTGGAGGAGCAGTACGCCACCGAGCTGCTGGCGGGCAGCAGCCGCGGGGTGGGGTATCTGCTGAAGGACCGGGTGGCCGAGGTCCGCGAGTTCGTTGACGCCGTCGTCCGGGTGGCGCAGGGCGGGACGGCACTGGACCCGGAAGTGGTGGCGCAGCTGCTGGGCCGCAGCCGCAAGCAGGACGTGCTGGCCGGGCTGACGCCGCGCGAGCGGGAGGTCCTGGGGCTGATGGCCGAGGGCCGGACGAACTCCGCGGTCGCCCGCCAGCTCGTCGTGAGCGATGGGGCGGTCGAGAAGCATGTCAGCAACATCTTCCAGAAGCTGGGGCTCTCGCCCAGCGACGGGGACCACCGGCGCGTCCTCGCTGTGCTGACCTACCTGAATTCCTAGACGTCTGGCACCCTGACCCCCTGGCTTCTGACGCCCCGTCAGGTTCTCACCGAGGCGGAACGCGAGCCACGGACACCCTCGGAGCCGCGGCGACGCTCCGAGACTGCGCCCGGGGTGCTCCCGGGGCGCTCCGGGAGCACCCCGGGGCGCATCGCGACCGTCGCGCGGGTCCAGGGGTGTCCGGCGGGTGTCGGGCGGGCACCTCTGATCAAGAAGAGGCCGACCGAAGCGCGAGCGGCACGGGAGGGACTGGGAGCGGTACAGGAGGGACCTGCGGGGACCTAGGACAAAAGACCCAGAGGGCGGCCGTCTTCATCTCGCGATCAGGGGGCTTGCAAAACGTGACAAACCTTAATCAAAGGGTGTCTCAAAATAGCGTCCACCATATGATCGGTCCCTGGAAGGTCACCTACGCGGACGTAGGGTGGCCTCTGGGATCGCCGGCTGGCCGGACGGTTCCGAACCGCCGCCCAAGGGAGGTCCAGTTCAGTGACGAGCCAGGTCAGTAGCGCGGCAGAGAAGGCCGAAGAGGCCAACGACGCCGTCCTCGGGGGTCAACGAGCCCCCCTGTCAGGTACGACGGGAACCACGGGCGGCGACGGGAAGGAGATCCGTCGCCTGGACCGGGTGATCATCCGTTTCGCGGGCGACTCGGGTGACGGTATGCAGCTCACGGGTGACCGGTTCACCTCGGAGACCGCTTCCTTCGGCAACGATCTCTCCACGCTGCCGAACTTCCCGGCCGAGATCCGCGCCCCCGCAGGCACCCTGCCGGGGGTCTCTTCCTTCCAGCTCCACTTTGCCGATCATGACATTCTGACCCCGGGAGACGCCCCCAACGTCCTGGTCGCGATGAACCCGGCCGCGTTGAAGGCGAACATCGACGACGTTCCGCGCGGCGCGGAGATCATTGTGAACACCGATGAGTTCACGAAGCGGCCGATGGCGAAGGTGGGGTACGCGACCAGTCCACTGGAGGACGGTTCGCTGGAGGCCTACAACGTCCATCCGGTGCCGTTGACGACGTTGACGCTGGAGGCGTTGAAGGAGTTCGGGCTGCCTCGCAAGGAGGCCGAGCGGTCGAAGAACATGTTCGCGCTGGGCCTGCTGTCGTGGATGTACCACCGGCCGACCGAAGGGACGGAGACGTTCCTGCGGCAGAAGTTCGCGAAGAAGCCGCAGATCGCCGAGGCGAACGTGGCGGCCTTCCGGGCGGGGTGGAATTTCGGCGAGACGACCGAGGACTTCGCGGTCTCCTACGAGGTCGCCCCGGCCTCGCAGGCCTTTCCCACCGGCACCTACCGCAACATTTCGGGGAACCTCGCCCTGTCCTACGGGCTGATCGCGGCCGGGCAGCTGGCGGAGCTGCCGTTGTATCTGGGGTCGTATCCGATCACTCCGGCCTCGGACATCCTGCATGAGCTGTCGCGACACAAGAACTTCGGTGTGCGGACGTTCCAGGCGGAGGACGAGATCGCCGGGATCGGTGCGGCGCTGGGCGCGGCCTTCGGCGGGGCGCTGGGCGTCACGACGACGTCCGGCCCGGGGGTGGCGCTGAAGTCGGAGACGATCGGTCTCGCGGTCTCCCTGGAGCTGCCGCTGCTGATCATCGACATCCAGCGGGGCGGGCCGTCGACCGGGCTGCCGACCAAGACCGAGCAGGCCGATCTGTTGCAGGCCATGTTCGGCAGGAACGGTGAGGCCCCGGTTCCGATCGTGGCTCCCCGGACTCCGGCCGACTGCTTCGACGCCGCGATCGAAGCGGCCCGGATCGCCCTGGCCTACCGCACCCCGGTCTTCCTGCTCTCCGACGGCTACCTCGCCAACGGCTCCGAGCCGTGGCGGATCCCGGAGACGTCGACCCTGCCCGATCTGAAGACCCCCTTCGCCAGCGGACCGAACCACACGCTGGCGGACGGGACAGAGGTGTTCTGGCCCTACAAGCGCGACCCGGAGACCCTGGCCCGTCCGTGGGCGGTCCCCGGTACGGCGGGCCTGGAGCACCGTATCGGCGGGATCGAGAAGCAGGACGGCACGGGCAACATCTCCTACGACCCGGCCAACCACGACTTCATGGTCCGCACCCGTCAGGCGAAGATCGACGGCATCGAGGTCCCCGACCTCCAGGTCGACGACCCCGCCGGGGCCCGCACCCTGGTACTCGGCTGGGGATCGACGTACGGGCCGATCACCGCGGCGGTGCGTCGGCTGCGGGCCGCGGGGGAACCCATCGCCCAGGCCCACCTGCGCCATCTCAACCCCTTCCCGAAGAACCTCGGCGAGGTGTTGAAGCGCTACGACAAGGTCGTCGTCCCGGAGATGAACCTCGGCCAGCTCGCCCTGCTGCTCAGGGCGAAGTACCTGGTGGACGCCCACAGCTACAACCAGGTCAACGGAATGCCGTTCAAGGCCGAGCAGCTCGCCACGGCCCTCAAGGAGGCCATCGATGCCTGACACCGAGGAACTGCACCACAACGACCTCCTGCAGCTGGTGCCCAAGGCCGAGGCGAAGCAGTCCATGAAGGACTTCAAGTCCGACCAGGAGGTCCGCTGGTGCCCCGGCTGCGGCGACTACGCGGTGCTCGCCGCCGTCCAGGGGTTCATGCCGGAGCTGGGCCTCGCGAAGGAGAACATCACCTTCGTCTCCGGAATCGGCTGCTCCTCCCGCTTCCCGTACTACATGAACACCTACGGGATGCACTCCATCCACGGCCGCGCCCCCTCCATCGCGACCGGGCTCGCCACCTCGCGGCGTGACCTGTCGGTCTGGGTCGTCACCGGCGACGGCGACGCCCTCTCCATCGGCGGCAACCACCTCATCCACGCCCTGCGCCGCAACGTCAACCTCAAGATCCTGCTCTTCAACAACCGGATCTACGGGCTGACGAAGGGCCAGTACAGCCCCACGTCCGAGCTGGGCAAGATCACCAAGTCGACGCCGATGGGGTCGCTCGACGCGCCGTTCAATCCGGTGTCCCTCGCCATCGGAGCGGAGGCGACGTTCGTGGCGCGCACGGTCGACTCCGACCGTAAGCACCTGACCAGCGTGCTGCGCGCGGCCGCCGAGCACTCGGGCACGGCGCTGGTGGAGATCTACCAGAACTGCAACATCTTCAACGACGGCGCTTTCGAGGTCCTCAAGGACAAGGAACAGGCCGCGGAGGCCGTCATCCGCCTCGAACACGGTCAGCCGATCCTCTTCGGCTCCCAGGAGCCCAAGGGCGTCGTGCGCGATCCGGCCACCGGCGATCTGAAGGTGGTGGCCGTCACGGAGGAGAACCGCTCGCAGGTCCTCGTCCACGACGCCCACGCGGAGTCGCCGACGACAGCGTTCGCGCTGTCCCGGATCGCCGACGCGGACACCCTGCACCACACCCCCATCGGGGTGCTGCGGAGCGTCGAACGGCCTGTCTACGACACGCTGATGTCCGACCAGCTCGACGCCGCCGTCGAGCAGAACGGCAAGGGCGACCTCGGCTCGCTCCTCGCCGGCAACGACACCTGGACCGTCGTCGGCTGAGGCCGGGCGAGGACCGCACGCGCACCGCCCGGGGCCCGGGCCCGATCTCCCACGGGGATCAGGCCCGGGCCCTGTCGTATGCCTCGCGTGCCGCCTGCACCGCGCCCACCTGGCGTTCGGTCCAGCGGGCGAGCGCCCAGACCTGCTCGGCGGCCTCGATGCCGAGCGGGGTGAGCGTGTAGTCGACCCGCGGCGGGATCACCGGCTTCGCGTCCCGGTGGACGAAGCCGTCGCGCTCCAGCGTCCGGAGCGTCTGGGCCAGCATCTTCTCGCTGACCCCGCCCACCGCGCGGCGCAGTTCGCTGAAGCGGTGCGAACGCTCCAGCAGCGCCGCCAGCACGAGGACGCCCCAACGGCTCGTCACGTGCTCCAGGATCAGCCGGGACGGACACATGGGCTGGTTGACGTCCCAGGCCAGGAGAGAGGACAGGGCCGCACCACGGCCTTCGCCCGGACGGCTCGATCGTGGAATCTCCGCGCTCTCCGCCATGCCGGTACCTTACTTCAAAGTGGGTACTTTCCAGCAGTTAGCGCTACCCGTAGGGTCGTAACCGAAGGGCGGAAACGGACCGAACCACCGAAACCGCATCATCGAACCACCGAATCGGAGACCCTCATGAGCATCGTCGTCACCGGAGCCACCGGCACACTCGGCCGCCTCGTCGTCGACGCCCTGCTGGCCGAGGTCCCGGCCGGCGAGGTCGTCGCGGTCGTGCGCGACAAGGAGAAGGCCGCCGCGCTCGCCGCCCGCGGCGTGGAGCTGCGCATCGCGGACTACGACCGCCCCGAGTCCCTCGCCGGAGCTTTCCGGCCCGGCGACCGGGTACTGCTGATCTCCGGCAGCGAGGTGGGCAAGCGGGTGCCGCAGCACGCCGCGGTCGTCGACGCGGCGAAGGCGGCGGGCGTCGACCGGCTCGCGTACACCGGCGTGCTCGGCGGGCCCGACGCGGACTTCACACTGGCCGACGAGCACAAGGCCACCGAGCAGCTGATCCTCGACTCCGGGCTGCCGTACACGTTCCTGCGCAACGGCTGGTACACCGAGAACTACACCGCCAATCTGGCCCCGGTCCTGGAGCACGGCGCGGTGCTCGCCAACGCGGGCGAGGGCCGCGTCGCCTCCGCCTCCCGGGCCGACTACGCCGCCGCGGCGGCCGCCGTACTGACCGGCGACGGCCACCTGAACACCGCCTACGAGCTGAGCGGCGACACCGCCTGGTCGCTCGCCGAGTACGCCGCGCTGCTGTCCGAGCTGACCGGCGAGAAGATCACGTACAAGAACGTGCCGGCCGCCGCACACCAGAAGGTCCTGGTCGGTGCCGGACTGTCCGAGGGCTTCGCCGCGATCCTCGTGGACGTGGACGAGGCGATCGGACGGGGGCGGCTCGCGGGGACGAGCGGCGACCTCGCCCGGCTCATCGGCCGCCCGACGACGCCCCTCGCCGAGACCGTGCGCGCCGCCCTGCCCGCCGCCTGAGCCCCGCCCCCCTGCGCACCGCCTGGCTCTCGACGCACCCCTGACCCACCGTGCCGAGCGCGTCCCCGCGCCCCTCGCCCGCCTCATCGCACAGGGCGCCTGTCATGAGTGTTTCCGTGAGACGGCTATGACATGAAGCCGTTCCGGCGCTACCGTCGTGCCGTCGGCGGAACCGCCGGCGCGCGGCCGGGCCGGGAGGGCACGTGGAGGGGAAGAACGAACAGCGGGCAGGCCTGCTGTACGGAATCGGCGCGTACGGAATGTGGGGCCTGGTCCCGCTGTTCTGGCCGCTGCTCAAGCCGTCCGGGGCGATCGAGATCCTCGCGCACCGGATGGTCTGGTCGCTCGGTGTCGTCGCCGTAGCCCTGCTGGTCGTCCGCCGCTGGTCCTGGATCGGCGAGCTGGTCCGCGACCGGCGCAAGCTGGGCCTGATAGCGGTCGCGGCGGCGACGATCACCGTCAACTGGGGCCTCTACATCTGGGCCGTGAACAACGGCCAGGTCGTGGAGGCCTCGCTCGGCTACTTCATCAATCCGCTGGTCACCATCGCCATGGGCGTCCTGCTGCTGGGCGAACGGCTGCGGCCGGTCCAGTGGGCCGCGGTCGCCACAGGGCTGGTAGCCGTCCTCGTCCTGGCGATCGGCTACGGCAAGCCGCCCTGGGTCTCGCTGGTACTGGCGTTCTCGTTCGCCACGTACGGCCTGGTGAAGAAGAAGGTCGACATGGGCGGCCTGGAGTCGCTGGCCGCCGAGACCGCCGTGCTCTTCGTGCCCGCGCTCGGCTTCCTGCTCTGGCTCGTCGCCACCGGCGAGTCGACGTTCACGACCGGGGGCGCGGGGCACGGGTTCCTGCTCGCCGCGACGGGCATCGTCACGGCGGTGCCGCTGATCTGCTTCGGTGCGGCGGCGGTCCGGGTGCCGCTGTCCACGCTGGGGCTGCTCCAGTATCTGGCCCCGGTCTTCCAGTTCGGGCTGGGTGTCCTGTACTTCGACGAGTCGATGCCGCCCGAGCGGTGGGCCGGATTCGCCCTGGTCTGGCTGGCACTGTCGCTGCTGACCTGGGACGCGCTGCGGACCGCCCGACGCAACCGGGCGCTCGCCCTGAAGCTGCTGGCGACGGCGGGCGCCGCTCCCGCGGCCGTCCTCCCGGACCCTGCGGCCACGGCCCAGGGCCCCGCAGCCACGACGCAGGACCCGACGCCCACACCGCAGGGCGGCCCCGCACAACAAAAGGTTACCTAGTTGCTTTTCTTACTTGGTTGCGCTTCGCTGTCCTGGATGGACCGGGAGCGCGACCGAAGGAGAAGCATGGACGTGACCGACGTACTCGTCGTGGGAGCGGGACCCACCGGGCTGGTGCTGGCCTGCGACCTGGCCCGGCGCGGCGCGGCCGTACGGATCGTCGACCGGTCCCCCGCCCCGCCGCGCACCTCGCGCGCCAAGGGCCCCAACCCCCGGTCACTGGAGATCCTGGACGATCTGGGAGTGGTCGAGGAGGTGCTCGCCGCCGGTTCGGCCCCGCTGCCGATGCTCAAGTACCGCGACCGCCTCCCGGTCGCGGAGACCGATCCGTGGGCGGACTCCGCGCCCTCGCCCGACGCGCCCTACGACCGGGGGTGGCTGATCGCCCAGTGGCGGCTGGAGGCCATCCTCCGCGACCGGCTGGCCGGGTACGGCGTCCGCGTGGAGTTGGGCCGCGAGGTCGTGGGGCTGACGCAGGCCCGTCACGATGACGGCGACGGGGGCCACGTCGACATCACGTACGCCGATGGACCGGCCGGGCGGGCGCGGTACGTCGTCGGCTGCGACGGCGCCCACAGCTCCGTACGGAAGCTGCTCGGGGTCGGGTTCGAGGGGACCACCGACGAGGACCAGGTGATGGTCTGCGGCGATGTCGACCTGGCCGCGGGCGCCCTGGACCGCACCCGCTGGCACCAGTGGTTCGACGAGGGCGGTGCGGTGATGCTCTGCCCGATCCCCGGCACGCGGACGGGCTGGTGGTTCCAGGCCGGGCCGGAGCGGGACGGCCGGGGACGGCCGCTCGCGCCCACCGCCGACGGGTTCCGGCGGCTGCTCGCCCACCACACCGCCCTGCCCGGCCCGGCCCTGACGCGGGCGGAGCTGCTGTCGACGTACCGGGTCAACGTCCGGATGGCGGACCGGTTCCGCGTGGGGCGGGTCCTCCTCGCGGGCGACGCGGCGCATGTGCACGCCATCGCGGGCGGCCTCGGGATGAACACCGGCCTCCAGGACGCGTTCAACCTGGGCTGGAAGCTGGGGACGGTGCTCGCCGGTCACGCGGACGCGCAGTTGCTGGACACCTATGAGGAGGAGCGCCTTCCGGTGGCCGCCCGGACCCTGGACCTCACATCGGAGCGGCTGCGGGCCACCCTGGAGGCGATCCGTCGCCCCGGCGGCGGTCTGGACGCGGCGTTCACCGCCGACACCACCGGCCTGGGTGTCGGCTACCGCTGGAGCTCCCTGGCCGTCGGGGACCGCCGGGCGGAGGCCGGCCGGCCCGGCTCGCGCGCCGGGGACCGCGCCCCGGACGCCCCCTGTGCCGACGTCGCGACCGGGGCACGGACCCGGCTGCACCGCGTCTTCGCGGGCCCCCTCACCACCGTCCTCGGTTTCGGCCCGGGGAGCGCGGCGGTGCTGCGCGGGACGGCGGACGCGTACGGCGACGCCGGGGTGCGGGTCTGCCGGGTGTACGCGGCGCACGAGGACCGGGCCGGGGCGGAGCCGGGAGCGGTAGCGGTGGTCGACGACGCGGGCCACGCGGCCGCCGCGTACGGAACGGAAGCCTCCGGTCATACCGGCACGGGCGCCATCGTGGTCGTCCGACCCGACCACCACGTGGGCCTGGTCGCCCCGGCGGACGACGCCGGCTCCGTACGGGAGTATCTGCGTCGGCTCCACGGAACGGGCCGGTCCGCGGAACGGTCCCCCGGCATGGTGGACGCCGTGCGGTAAAGGCTGATTGAGTGCCCGGATGGGGACTGTCCTGGGGGCCATGAGGAACGTGCGGTGGCACGAGCTGCAACACGCGTACGGCTCGGCGTCCCAGGTTCCCGGGGTGCTGTCGCGGATCGCCTGGGGTGACGCGCCGACCTCGGACGAGGCGCTGAGCGATCTGGAGCGCTGGATCGGCACCCCGCCCGTCTTCGACTCGACGGCGGCGGCGGTGCCGTTTCTCTGGGAGCTGGCGGCGACGGACACGGTCAGGGACCGGGCGGGCGTCCTGGACCTGCTCGCCACGATCCTGGCGGCCGGGAACCCCGAGCATCCCGCCTGGACCCGTGCCGCGCACGACGCGGTGGCGGCGGGCCGCTCCACGGCCGCCCGGCTGGGCGCCGCGCCCGGCGCGTCGGAGGCCGGGGGCCCCTCCCCGGTGCGGACCGTGCGCACGGCTGCCACCCGCCTGCTGGCCGCGATCGACCGGCACACCTGCCCGGCCTGCGCCGGCCTCCCCCCGCGCGAGGTCCGGGGGCACTGACCCGGCACCGCCGAAGCCGGTGACGGCCCACCCCTCGAACCGGCCGGACCGCGTTGCATAGAGTTGCCCCCATGTCGAAGCCTGACGAACTGCTTGTTGATATCGCTGCCCTGGTGGAGTCCGGGCACAGCAATCAGATGACCCTGACCGTGGTCGCCGGTGGTGCTGTCATCACGGGGCGGCTGGCTCCCGAAGCCATCTGGAGGCAGCGGGTGTCGGAGGTCCTGGCCGACTCGGCCCGCCTGAGCGAATTCTCCGCCGTCTTCACCGCCCCGACGCCCGTGGAGAAAGCGCCCACGCATCTGCACTTCCACGTGGCGCGGATCCTGCAGGGCACGGTGGGAATCCCGGAGACGGGCGGGATGTACCGCGTGTCGATCGATGACGTCAGTGCCTGGACCATGGGCGACTTCAGCTACTCCGACCACTAGAGACCACGCCGCTGCCCGCTGAGATACTTCTGCCCGCGCCGAGGGCCCGACCGGCGCCTGCCGCTCGGGCCCTCACTGTCTTTCCGGTGGCGGGCTCACGGGAATCGTCGCCCCACAGACGAAAGCCCCCGGGAAAGCCCCCGGGGAAAGCCCGCAGCTGGGGCCCGCACCCCGAGGGATGCGGGCCCCAGCTACGAAGTACGCGTCAGGCGGGAACGATGTTCTCGGCCGTCGGGCCCTTCTGGCCAGCCGCGATGTCGAAGGTCACTTTCTGACCTTCGAGCAGTTCACGGAAGCCCTGGGAGGCGATGTTCGAGAAGTGGGCGAACACATCGGCGCCGCCACCGTCCTGCTCGATGAAACCGAAACCCTTGGCCGCGTTGAACCACTTCACTGTGCCGGACGCCATGTCATATCTCCTCTGGGGCAGTACACCGGAACCCGCAATCGACGGATACCGGGTCGCCGCAATGATGCCCCGACCGGAGAATGACCGGAAATACAGAACACTTTCCGTAGCTGAAATGCCGACGAAAGCGTCGAAGTTTTTGGGAATCACAACTGCAACTGAAGCCGACAGTAGCATGCGGTAGCGGTCCCGCGTACGGTCGAATATCGCACTCTGTTCACCGCGCCAAACACACTGTCCGCGCGAAACATTTAATCCTCGTCTCGTGACCATAGGTATTGAGGCATTTCCCGCCCGCCGGAGGGAGACGGCCCCGACCACCGGCAGAATCGACGCCCCTGACAGGGGGACCGGCACCGCGTCACGGGCGGTCCGTAGGCTCTTCCGGGCGGACCGCACGTCCACCCCCGCCGCCTGACCGCCCGTCGGCAGGGGACGTTGTGGCGCGGGTCACAGGAACGGGTGCATGGTCGCGGAGAGATACCCGGTGTGAGGGAACCACCAGAATCAGAGACCCCGGAGAATCCTCAGGGCATCAACGGCACCGACGGCACCCTGGGCACCCAGGACCCGGAGATCTCGGAGAACGAGATGCGCCGGCGCCTGCACGCGGGAGACCGCGAAGCCTTCGCCGAGTTGTACGACAGCTGCGCCCAGGCCGTCTACCGTCACGCGCTGCGGCTGACAGGTGACTGGTCGACTGCCGAGGACATCATGGCGGACACCTTCCTGGCCGCCTGGCAGGGCAGGGAGCGGCTGGAGGAGGGCCGGGGCTCCGCCCTGCCCTGGCTTCTCGGCATCGCCACGCACAAGTGTGAGAACACCCGGCGGGGGCTGCGGCGGCGGCTTGCCTTCCTGGCCCGTCAGCCACCGCCCGCCCCGGTGGCGGACTTCTCGGCGGAGGCGGCGTCCCGGCTGGACGACCGGAGCCGCCTGCGTGCCGTCTCGGCGGCGTTGGGTCAGCTGCGTCGCCAGGAGAGGGAGGTGCTCTCCCTGTGCGTGTGGTCCGGACTGGACTACGAGCAGACCGCCGACGCGCTCGGCGTCCCGGTGGGCACGGTGCGCTCCCGTCTCTCCCGCGCCCGCGGGAAACTCGCCCGGATCGCGGAGCAGACGGAAGGTGCGGAACCCCCGCGAAGAAACCGGGAACCCGCGGGAGTCCACGGAGAGGTAAGGAATACAGCCGCAATCGCGACCCAGCCCGTGCGGGAGGAAACCCCATGAACCGCGAAGACGCCGCCTCTCCTGAGAGCAGGAACGACGGCGCAGCCCGGCACCTGGCCCGGCTGCTTCCCCCACCGGTGACCGAGGACCTGTCGCCCGAGCGATTCCGTCACCAGAAGGAACTCCTGATGAACCACATCGACGCCGACTCCCGCCGTGCCGGTCCGGCTCGGCCCGCCCCCCGCCCCGCGGGCCGGCTCCTGCGCCCCGCCCTCCTCGTCCCCGTGTCGGCGATGGCCCTGGCCGGAATCCTCGCGGGCGGTCTGGCCCTCGGTACGGACGGCGAGGACCGTACGACGAGGGCGACGGCCACCCGGAGCACGGACGGCCTTCTCCACCGTCTCTCGACCGTCGCCCTCACGCGTGAGGCGCCCGTCGTACGGGACGACCAGTTCCTCTACACCCGCTCCAAGGTCCGGGAGGCCGAGATCGGCAGCGGCAAGGCCGTCCTGAGCCCGCTGACCGAGACGGAGGGCTGGGCGCCACAGGACCCGCGCCCCCTCAAGAAGATCGGGCTGACCCGGGTCAATGGAAAGGATGAGGTCAGCAACGCCCAGCTCGGGGACGACGACGGCACTCCTGCCGGGCTGTCCCGCCCCACCTACCACTGGCTCGCCTCGCTGCCCACCGACCCGGACGAACTGCTGACCTACCTCCGTACTCACGTCCCGAAGGACGCCGAGCAGGAAACCGACCAGATCGTCTTCGAGCAGATCGGCGTCCTGCTCGGCGGGGTGCTGCCGCCGAAGACGGCCGCGGCCCTCTACCGTGCGGCGGCGGACATCCCGGGTGTCGAGGAGGCGCCGGCCGCCAAGGACGCCATCGGCCGCACGGGTCTCGGCATCGCCCGCGAGGACACCACACACGGCAACCGCACCGAGTGGGTCTTCGACAAGGACGACCACTCCTTCCTCGGCTCCCGCATGTACCGGACGAAGGACGCCCCGTACGCGAAGGCCGGGACCCTCCTCCACAGCACCGCCGAGATCGAGCACGCCATCGTCGACGAGGCCGGACAGGTCCCGGGCAGGGGAGCCGGGTCCACCGGGGCGCGGCAAGCCGGCTGATCGGAGAGCCCGAGGGGTGCCACAAGCCCCTTCGCCGCCGCCGCTGCCACTCTGCCGCCGCTGCCGCGACCACCGCCGCGCTCTTCGGTCCGGGCGACACGATGCGGACCGAGGCCGACGGGCCGCGCTCATGATGGAGCCGGCCCGCCGGTATCGCTCGGGCGACAGGCCGGTACCGGTCCACGCCCACTCGCGCCCGCCCCGACACGGGTCAGGGCCGGGCAGGGGGGCGACGGCGCCTCAGCCTGCGGTCGACGGGTTCTCCGATGCGGCGGCCTTGCGGTATTCGGCGTTGATGCGCTGGGCTTCTTCGAGCTGGTCCTCAAGGATGACGATGCGGCAGGCGGCCTCGATGGGAGTGCCCTGGTCGACGAGCTCCCGAGCTCGTGCGGCCATGCGCAGCTGGTAGCGGGAGTAGCGGCGGTGCCCGCCCTCGGAACGCAGCGGGGTGATGAGGCGGGCTTCTCCGATAGCTCGGAGAAAGCCCTGCGTGGTACCGAGCATCTCGGCGGCCCGGCCCATCGTGTAGGCGGGATAGTCGTCGTCGTCGAGACGTCCGAACGAGTCGCCTGCTGTCATTTGCACCTCTCTGTGGAACGCGTGGAGGGGCCCGAGTGCCGTACGGCACTCGGGCCCCGAAGGAACTGCTAACACCATCCGTCGGCCCTGTTCACTGGGCCGACCTTCTGTTTCCGCTGGCCCGGCCTGCAATTCGCCGGGGTCGCGGGGATCGCGGTTGCTTGACCGGAGACCACCTCACTATCGATGTCCTGCGGTACCCGGGCTCATCACTCCGCCCGGGCGATCCCGATGGCGCCTCGCTCCTCCGTTCTTCCTCTGGAAAAAATCACTTGCCTACTGCTGGTACTGCTCCTGCGTGAATCGCGGTACTGCTGGTGGCGGCCCCTGATCACTGCGGGCCACCCGGTGCGGTCGCCAGCCCCGTCGCCGTCCTGCAACAACCCTGGCTTCGAAACTCCGCCACCACACCGTCCCACTAACGGCAACTGCTGTACTGCCGCCCGGCAGTTCGTCTCTGCCGGGCCCTTCTGTCTCTGTGGGCTACAAGAGAAACCATAACCACAACACCACCCAATGTCTACTCCGGCGAACATAGATTTTCGTGACCTATGCACGGAGATAGTCACCGTCGGCCACAGGGCGGACGCAGAGCGCTCTTCACTCGTCGGCGTCGGCGAGGAGGCGGGCGCGGTGGGTCCGGACCTTGTGACGGTTGCCGCAGCGCTCCATGGAGCACCAGCGGCGCCTGCCGGGCCGGGAGGTATCGACGAAGAGCAGGCGGCAGCCGTGCGCGCCACACGTGCGGATCCGGTGGGCGAACGCCCCGGTGAACAGCTCGACCGCATCGCGGGCGACGGTGGACAGCAGCCCGGTCCCGGTGCCGCCGGGGGCCCATTCCCGTTCCCCGCCCGGGGCGAGCCGGGCCGTCAGGGGCGGGTGCGCCGCCGCGCCGTTGAGGGTGGCGAGGTCGTCCGGGCCGGGCGGCCCCCCGGCCACATGATTCTCCGCCAGCCGCCACAGCGCATCGCGCAGAACACGCGCGTCCGCCACCTCCCGCGCGCTCACGACGAGCGTCGGGCCCGGACCCGCACCGGCCTCGCCGCCCGGACCGAGCCCGTCCGGCAGCCGACTCTCCTCCGCCCAGCGCAGCAGGTCGGCGGGCTCGTGCAGCACCTCGAAGTACGCCAGCGCGCCCGGCCCCCCGGTCGGCAGGAGCTCCAGACAGAGCGCGCCCGGATCGAACCGGAACGAACTGCCGTCCGGGTGCCGCAGCAACAGCCCGGAAGGCTCCTGTCGCCCCGGCCGTACGGACCGTCGAGGCCGCTCCGACCGCTCCGGCTGTTCGGACTGTTGGGACTGTTGGGACTGTTCCGGCGCGCCCGTTGCCCTTTCGCTCATGTAACCACTATAAACGGTTTCCATGACACAGACACTGTCCTGGAAGCTCGTGATCGACAGCGCCGACCCGCACGCACAGGCCGGATTCTGGGCGGCGGCCCTGGGCTATCTCGTCGAGGACAACAGCCCGCTGGTCGAGCAACTGCTCGCCGCCGGAGCTGTACCCGAGGCCATCACGACCCACGCCCACGGCCGCCGCGCCTGGCGCGACCTCGCGGCGGCGCGGCATCCGGACGACCCGTACGACGAGGTCAGCGGTACGGGGCAGGGGCGGCGGCTGCTGTTCCAGCGGGTACCGGAGCCGAAGACGGTGAAGAACCGACTCCACATCGATGTGCACGCCGCGCCGGGGCAGCGCGACGCGGAGGAGGAGCGACTGGTGGGGCTGGGTGCGCGGGCGCTGCGCACGTTCGACGAGCAGGGTGGGAGCTGGGTCCTCATGGCAGACCCCGAGGACAACGAGTTCTGCCTCAGCTGATCCGCGGCGGGCATCGCGGGCGGGCAGGTTGACGCCCACCCGCGACGCCCACCCGCGACGCCGGCCAGCGACGCCGGCCAGCGATACCCTCCCGAGACGCCGGCCCGTCAGCCCTGCGCGCACCTACGGCAGGCGCCCCGGCGGCGCAGGGAGTGCAGGTACGAATGCGGTCGGGGCAACCCCCCTGACAGTAGATGCGTCATACAGGAAGACGACGACGTACGGCCGAGGGAAAGAACGACGCGATGGACGAACAGCTGGTGAGAGCGTTCAGGTGGGCTGCACGCGGGGTGGGCGGCGCCCTTGACTACATCGCCCTGCGCACCGGCGTCGGCACGCTGACCGGCGGCCTGCGGAACGCTGTCGGCCGCAAGCGGCGCTAGGCCCTGCCATCTCCGTCGCGGTCGCGTCGTACGTCCTCCCGGATCCGCTCCGCCATCAGATCGGCGAGCGGATCCCTCACGTCCCAGGAGTGCGCGGCCGGGTGCCGGTCGTACAGCACGCAGGCGTCCCCGTCCTTGACGGACAGCCGGTGGATGACGGCCGGGCACGGCAACAGCTCCGCGAAGCGGAACCTGCGGCGGCCGTCGGCGTCGGTCCAGAACATCCACAGGTCCCGCCCGGCCGGGGCCGAGGCCGACCAGAGCTGGGCCGCGTGCTCGACCCCCTCGCCGTGCTCGCCGAGTTCACAGAGCAGGAAGTCGTCCAGATCGGGCGCTTTCGACGCCTGCCCCGGCCCGCCCGCCAGACCCATGAGCGCCACGCGCGCACCCATCTCGGGGAGTTCGCTGACGGCGGTGCACTGCAACATGACGCTCATCCTTGCCGGAGAGAAGAGGAACGGACAGAGGCACGGGCGGGGACCAGAGGACGCATGACGAGCCCGTACCAGGCAGCGGCGTCCCGGGCGACGAACTCGTACGGCAGCCCCTCCGCGAGCCGCCCCAGCGCGTAGTCGTGCTCACCGAAACTGTCCGCCCAGACACGGAGTTCCGCCGGTGCGTCGCGCCGGCCCCCGGCAGGAACCGGGTACAGCGCACGGGCCGCAACCCAGGGCACGTACGGCTCCGGATCGAGCGCGTCCGCGAAACGCCGGGCCTGCCGCCGCAGCCAACGCAGGGCCAGCCGCCGCGTCGGCGCGAGAACCCCGCCGAGCCGGACCGTCCTCGCCGCGTCACCCCCGTGGCTCTCCGCGACGTACCAACGCTCCCGCACCTGCACCGCGTTCACAGCACCTCACCCCGACTACGGGCATTCAGCCGCGCCGTCCTGGCCCGGAGCTGCTCCATCAGCAACGCCGGCCGAACCCGGCGCGGCTCCGCCTCCCACTCAGCCCCTCCACCCACCGGCCGCAACGACCAGTAAGGGCCGGCCACCCCACGGAACTCCCCCACCCGGTCACCACGACCGGAGTCCACCACGAGCGCTCCGAGGACCGGGAGATCGGGAAGCCCCTGCACATTCGGACAAGCGTTCTCGCCATACACCTATCGCTCCTCTCCGTAGCCAATTGACTACCGGGGCGATTCAGCGTGACCTACCGTGAAGAGCCATTCAACTTGCCTATTCGGCACGGAAGATCGGGACGGGGTCCGTGAACATCAAGGAGTTGAACCCGGAAAGCTCCGCGCAGGCGGCGTACGGTGCACGTCTGCGCGGGTTACGGGAGCAGCGGTGCTGGACACAGGAGGAGCTGGGGAACCGCAACGGCTACTCCAGCACGCACATCTCGTCGGTGGAAACTGGTCGTAAACTCGCGACCTTGCGCTTTTCGCGCAGTACGGACCGGGTGCTGGGGCTCACCGGGACCGAGGCGTCGTTCGAGCGCGAACTGGGCCAGATCAAGCACGGCAGCCTGCTGGAGGGCTTTCCGGAGTTCCTCGGTTACGAGCGCCGGGCGGCGGAGATCCGGCTGTACGAGGTCGGCGTCATGCCGGGCCTGCTCCAGACCCCGGAGTACGCCAGGGTCCTGGCCGACAGCGCAGTCAGGCGACAGGCGATCACGGCCGACCAGGCGCAGGAACGGGTCGCGTTGGTCGCGGAGCGTCAGGCGGCCCTGGTCCGGGAGAAGCCGCCGCTGGTCTTCGCGCTGCTGGACGAGAGCTGCCTCCGCAGGCCGGTGGGCGGTCCGGAGGTCATGAAGGCGCAGATGGACCGGCTCATCGAGTTCGCCGAGCAGCCCAATACGGTGCTTCAGGTGGTGCCGTTCACCATGGGAGAGCACCGCCCGTTCAGTCTGCCAATCACCATCCTGACGATGCCCGACCGCTCGCTCATGTCGTACGCGGAGTCGGCGCAGCAGGGCTATTTGGAGCGTGAAAGTGGCTCGGTGGTCCCGCATCTGACGGCCTACCATCAGATGCAGGCGGTAGCGCCCTCCCAGGCCGCGTCCGTAGACATGTTCAGGCAGTTGCGAAAGGGCACCCCGTGACAACCGAGACCCCCCGTTGGTTCACGTCCTCCTACAGCGAAAACGGCGGCCAGTGCGTCGAGGTCGCCACCAACCTCGCCGCCCCGCACGGCATCGTCCCCGTCCGCGACTCCAAGAACGTGAGCGGCCCGGCCCTCACCGTCCCCGCCGCCGCGTTCACCGCCTTCGTCACGGGTATCAAGTCCGGGGAGTTGCAGCACCCGTAGCTACGGAAGGGCACCCCGTGACAACCGAGACCCCCCGTTGGTTCACGTCCTCGTACAGCAACAACGGCGGCCAGTGCGTAGAGGTCGCCACCAACCTCGCCGCCCCGCACGGCATCGTCCCCGTCCGCGACTCCAAGAACGTGAGCGGCCCGGCCCTCACCGTCCCCGCCGCCGCGTTCACCGCCTTCGTGGCCGGCGTCCGGGCCGGAGACTTCGGCACCGTCTGAGCGGCCCGAAAGCCATACCGCGAGGCCCACCGCGTACGGACACGCGGTGGGCCTCGCGTCGCTCAGTCGGGCCACGTCCACTCGATCCCGTACACGCCCGGTACGCACCGCGTCGGCATGAGGTGGGTCGTGTGGAAGTCATCCAGGGCCGTGCGGTGGCGGTGGCTGGGGTCGGCGCCGATCCGCTCGCGGCGGTATCCCCAGCAGTGGGTGGGCACCGCCCCGGGATCGAAGCGCACGTGGAGCAGGTACGCCCGCAGCGGAGCGGTGACGCGGCGCTCGTGCTGCCAGGAGGTCTCCCCCTGCGCACCGAGCGTGTAGGAGACCACCGCCGTCTCCGTCCGCGCCAGCCGCCGCCCGAGCGGGATGTCGGCCGCCACGCAGCCCAGCTCCTCCAGGAAGCGGATGCGCGGTGCGGGGCGTCCGGGGACGGTGAGGACGGCCGTCCCGGGTTTCGGGGAGTCGAGGAAGTGGACGACGCTGAGATGGTCGACGCCGTCGTGGACGGCCTGCACCACCGTGGTCACCGACGTCTCGCGGATGGCCCGGCGGTCGTCCAGGCAGACCGTCTCCTGGACGGTCAGCGCGCGCAGACCCGCGTTGAAGTGGGCGAAGGCGTCGCCGAGGGCCCGCTCGACGTCGGAGTCCTCACCGAAGACGCCTCGGGCCGCGGCCGGGTCGGGCGGCCGGGCCCCGCCCCGGGGGCGGTGCGGTCCGAGCAGCGAGCGCAGAGCGCCGGTCGGCAGGTCGAGCAGGGACTCCAGGGCGTCGACGGCGCGCAGCGACTGGGCCTTCTCGGGCTGGCTGCGACCACGCTGCCAGTGGCTGAGAGTGGCGAGGCTGACGGATATCTGCTGGGCCCGCAGGTGGTCGCGGATGCGTTCCAGCGGCAGTCCGCGTCGGCGCAGGGCGTGCCGGAACACGGCCGCGAACGTCGCGTCGGTCCCTTCGAGGTCTTCGGGATCGAAGATGTGCGGCATGGCGTCTCTCAACGGTCTGCGGGCACCGGCGGCGCGGGGGCCGCCCACCTTAGCCCGGTGGACGGCCCCTGGTCAGCCCTTCTGCCGCAGGTCAGTTGGTGTTGAGGGTCAGACCGTAGTAGGCGAGGGTGTCGTCGAGCGGCTGGAAGTAGGAGGAGCCCCGGGAGTTGACTCCGCCGGTGCAGCGCTGGTTGGTGGGGCCGCCGGAGGTCATGCCCTGGGCCTGGTTCCCGGAGATGTACGCGCCGCCGCTGTCGCCGCCCTCCGTGCAGACGCTGGAGGTGGCGAGCCCGGTCACGACGGTGTCGGGCCCGCCGTTGCGGTCGACGTAGGTGACCGAGACGTTGTAGGAGCCGACCGACCCGCAGGTCCAGCCGGTGGTCGCCCCGGACTTGCAGATCGAAGCACCGGAGTAGGCCCGGCTGCTGCCGCGGACGGCGATCGGGTTGGTGTTGCCCCAGGTGCCGACGCTGGTGGTGATGGAGTGGCCGGAGTTGACGGACGCGATGCCCATGTCGACGCTGCGGGTGCCGAGGGCGTAGCGGGTCTTGGTGCCCTTGGCGAAGGCGGTGCCGTCGTAGCGGAGGGTGGGGAGGTTGGCGACGCAGTGTCCTGCGGTGACCAGGTACTGGTTGCCGGACCGGTCGCGGGCGCCGTAGCCGACGGAACACCAGCCGGTGGTGTTGTTGATCGTCATCTTGCTGCCGGGGTATATCGCGGCCTGGGGTGCGAGCTTCTCCTCGCCGCGCACGATCTTGACGGCGGAGCCGTGCTTGGCCGCTGCGGCGAGGAACGCCTTGGCGGGGGCCGAGCGGTCGCTGTTCACCTTGACGACGACCTGGTCGGCGGCGAGGTCCACGGACCAGGCCACCACTCCGGCCGGGGCGCTCTTCGCGGCGGCGGCGTCGAGCTGGGCCTTGATCCGGTCGAGGGTGCTCTCGCCGCGGGCGGGCAGTCGGGCGTCGAGTCCGGCCTGTTCGAACCGGGCGACGTCAGCACGTTTCTCGGCGTTGACGGTCAGGGCGCCGGAGGCGTCGAAGAACGCCCCGTTCTCGGCCAGTCCGCCTTTGCGCAGCTCGGCGAGCCGCTTCTGCTGGGCGTCCTGCCGGTCCAGCCGTTCGGTCGCCGCCTTCTCGTCCACGCCGAGCGACGCGGCGAGCGCCCGTACCATCTCGGGCTGGTAGTGCGGGGCGGACGAGTCCCCGGCGGGGGCGGCGCTCTGGGCCTGAGCGGTGACCTGGGTTCCCATGACCACGGAGGCCGAGAGCGCGGCGGCGACGAGAGCGAATCTGTACGTGCCGGCACTGCGGGAATTACGGGAATTGCGGGAATTACGCACGCTGATTCCTTTCGGATGGCAGGCGAAAACTCGCGAGGGGGGTTGATTCGGCGATACGTCAGCGCGTGTCGCCGGGAGTGGGTTTTCGCCCGGCGGTGGGAACGAGGCCCGCCGCGAGATGAACTGTGGCCCAACGCCCGCGTGCCAACAAGGTGGTTGGCGGGAGCAAGTTTTTACAGAACACCGGGGGGACTGTAAAAGCCGGCGATCGCCTTTCGTCCGTTGGACGCACCGATCAGCCAGGCGCTGTCCCGTAATCCCTGTCCGACCGACAGCCGCCTCATCGAGCGCCGTTGGGGCGCATCCCGTTCTCGACGCGGCGTGCCCGTCGGGAGCGACGACCGACCAACAGCCCCGGTCGGCACGGGTCTTGACAGCCCGACTGGCGCAGCATGCAATATATTGCATGCCAGTTCCGCAGAACCGAGGTCTCGTCTCCCGGTCGCTCCTGCGCGAGAGCGCCTACCGGGCCATCCGTGACGCCATCGTCGACGGCACTCTCGCACCCGGTGAACGCCTCAACGACGGTGATCTGGTCGCCTGGCTCGGAGTCAGCCGTACGCCGGTGCGCGAGGCGCTGGCGAGGCTGGAGCAGGCGGGGCTGGTGCAGACGAAGCCCGGCCGGTACACCATCGTGAGCCCGCTCGACGTCCGCGCCGTGCGGGCAGCGCAGTCGGTCACCTCCGCCATGCACGAACTCGCCGTACGGGAGGCGGTTCCGCAACTGGACGCGGTCGAGCTCGACGCCATGCGCGAGGCGAACGCCCGATTCGCCGACGCCTTGCGGCGCAACGACGCCGAGGCGGCGCTGGAGGCCGACGACGCCTTCCACCGCGTTGCCGTGACCGCTTGCGCCAACACCGCCGTCACCACCGTCCTCGACCAGTTCACACCCGTGCTGCGGCGCCTGGAGCGGCTGCGCTTCTCCTCGCTGAGCGGACGCGGGTCGGTGGCCCAGCACGACCGGATCATCGGACTGTGCGCGGCCGGGGACGTCGAGGGTGCGGTGGCCGCCACCCGGGCGAACTGGCAGACGCTGCTGCCGTTGCTCGACGCGTCCCCCTGAACGCCCTCCACCCCGCGACCCGCCGCAGTGCCACCGCGCCGGACCCGTCCACACCCACGAGGAGCCCGCGATGTCCCTCGACGACTACGAGCGTTACCCCCTGCTGTTCGGCCCCAGCCCGGTGCACCCGCTGGACCGGCTCAGCGACCACCTCGGCGGTGCGCGCGTCTGGGCCAAGCGCGAGGACTGCAACGCCGGTCTGGCTTACGGCGGCAACAAGACCCGCAAGCTGGAGTACCTGCTGCCCGACGCCCTCCGGCAGGGCGCGGACACCCTCGTCAGCATCGGCGGCGTGCAGTCCAACCACACGCGGCAGGTGGCGGCCGTCGCCGCACGCGCCGGCCTGAAGGCGGTCCTGATCCAGGAGAGCTGGGTGGACTGGCCCGACGCGGTCAACGACAAGGTCGGCAACATCCTGCTGTCCCGCATCATGGGCGCGGACGTACGGCTGGTGCAGGCGGGCTTCGGCATCGGCGTCAAGGACAGCTGGCGCCAGGCACTGGAGGACGTACGGGCTGCGGGCGGCACACCGTACGCCATTCCGGCGGGCGGCTCGGACCATCTGCTGGGCGGCCTCGGCTTCGCGAACTGGGCGCGTGAAGTGCAGCGGCAGGAGCAGGAGTTGGGCGTCTTCTTCGACACCGTCGTGGTGTGCAGCGTCACCGGCAGCACCCAGGCCGGCATGATCGCCGGGTTCGCGGGCCAGGACCGGCCGCGTCGGGTCCTGGGCATCGACGCCTCGGCAAAGCTCACCGAGACCCGCGACCAGGTCGCGAAGATCGCCCGCAGCACCGCCGAACTCGTCGGTCTGGGCCGCGAGTTGAAGGACGACGAAATCACCGTTCTGGAAGGCTGGGCCGGAGACCTCTACGGCGTCCCCGTAGCGTCCACGGTGGAGGCCATCAAACTCACCGGCCGGCTCGAAGGCGTGATCATCGACCCGGTCTACGAGGGCAAGTCCATGGCGGGGCTGATCGATCTGGTGCGCGGCGGCGAGATCCCCCGGGGGTCCAACGTCCTGTACGCGCACCTCGGCGGCCAGCCCGCACTCAACGCCTACAGCGGCGTCTTCCGCTGACGTCCCCGCCCGAGCCCTCCGGGGCCGGGGCCGGCCCCCGCCGAGCCCGCCCCTTGCCCTCGACCGCGCTTGAGGTCCTACGGTCGCCGTAACGCCCGCAAGGGCTTCGCCGCCCGCACGACCGTACGGGCGACCGACCGCAGCGCCGAGGGAGCATGCACCATGCCTGACCAGCAGCTCAGCGACACCGAACTCGCCGGACAGCCCGCCGCCTACTGGACCGGCGTCGCCTACGAGGCGCTGATCGCGTACACCCGGGAGCGGCAGGCCGAGAAGGGCTACACCCAGCCCCAGTTCTGGCTCCTGCGCAACCTGTCGGCCGACGACATCTCGCCCGACGGCGCGGGAATGACCCTGCCCGAGCTGCAGCAGGCCATGGCCTCGTACATCCGGCCCGAGGACGACCTGGCGGCCGCGGCCGAGGAGCTCGTACAGCGCGGCTGGCTCGCGCGGGACGCGGGTGGCCGGTTGTGGATCACGGAGGAGGGGGAACGGGCGCGCCTCGACCTCAAGCGCAATGCTCCCGCGATCCGCGCCGCACTCCACGAGGGTGTTTCCGACGCGGACTACGTCACCACGGTGAAGGTGCTGCGGCAGTTCATCCGCAACGCCACCGGCGCAGCCGCCTGACGGCGGGCGCGCCTACCCGATCCGCCCCTGGCACGCAAGCGGCCGTACGGGCCCTTCTAGGCTGGGGCCCATGCCCACGCCACCCGCATACGCCCCCGGCACCACCCCCGCGTACGCCCTCGTCGCCACGGATCTGGACGGCACCCTGCTGCGTCCGGACGACACCGTGAGCGCCCGGTCCCGGGCCGCGCTCTCCCTCGCCGCCTCCGCCGGAGCCCGGCACCTGGTCGTCACCGGGCGGTCCGTGCCCGGGATCCGGGCGCTGCTCGCGGAGCTGGCGTACACGGGACTCGTCGTCTGCGGTCAGGGCACCCAGCTCTACGAGGCCGGGGCGGGCGGTGGGCGGCTGGTGCGGTCCGTCCCCCTGGACCGGGAGGCCGCCGACACCGCGCTCGGGAAGATCGAGGCGGAAGTGGGGGCCGTGTTCGCCGCCGTGGACCAGGACGGCGTGGACGGGGTGACCCTGGTCGAGGCCGGGTACCGGATGCCGAACCCGACGCTTCCCGCCCAACGCGTCGATTTCCGGGCCGCGTTGTGGGAGCGTCCCGTGATCAAGGTGCTGGTGCGCCATCCCGAGCTGGGCGACGACGCGCTGGCCGCGGCCGCGCGCGGGGCCGTGGGCGATCTGGCGACGGTGACCATGGCGGGCCCCGGCACGGTGGAGCTGGCCCCGCGCGGGGTGGACAAGGGCACGGGTCTCGCGGTGGCGGCCGAGCTGCTGGGAGTCGCGGCGGAGCGGATCGTCGCGTTCGGGGACATGCCCAACGACCTGCCGATGTTCGCCGGTTCGGGCCGCCGGGTCGCCATGGGCAACGCGCATCCGCAGCTGCGCGCGGCGGCCGACGAGGTGACCCTGTCGAACGCGGAGGACGGGGTCGCGGTGGTCCTGGAGCGCCTGTTCGGCACGGCCGGAGCCCGGCAGCCGGGCACAGAGGTCACGCCGGGCACTAGCTTGGTCTAGACCAAGCGCGGTACGCTTCCGTCGCTACCCGCGACAGCCCCACCGTCACGGCGTGGCTGCTTGACATGCGCATGCCCTACCCGCTGTCGCGCGGGCGGGCACGGACCCCCACAGAGGAGTTGTCATGAAAAGCAAGAGGCTCTTAGCCGTCGCCATCGGCGCGGGAATCGCCCCGCTCCTGGCCGTCACGCTGCCCGCGAGCAGCGCGAGCGCACACGGCTACATCTCATCGCCCCCCAGTCGGCAGGCCCAGTGCGCCGCCCGCACGATCCCCTGCGGAGCCATCCAGTACGAGCCGCAGAGCGTCGAGGGCCCCAAGGGCCTGATGAGCTGCAGCGGAGGCAACGCCGGCTTTGCCGAGCTCAACAACGACAGCAAGGGCTGGAAGGTCACCCCGGTCGGCCGGACGACCAGCTTCAACTGGCGGCTGACGGCACGGCACGCCACCAGCACCTGGCAGTACTACGCGGGCGGCCGGAAGATCGCCGAGTTCAACGACGGCGGCGCACGGCCCGGCGAGACCGTCACCCACCAGGTCAGCTTCGGCGGCCTGTCCGGCAAGCAGAAGGTGCTGGCCGTGTGGAACATCGCCGACACCGCCAACGCGTTCTACGCCTGCGTGGACGTGAACGTGAGCTGACGCGGCACCGCGTGAACGTGAGCTGACGCGGTACCGCACCCGCCCCGGCCCTCGCCGGGACGAACAGAGCCTGTCCGGGGCACCGGAGCGCGCCGGTCGCGGTCGTGAGGACGCCGCCCTCGCGACCCGGTCGCCGGTACCCCGGGCAGGCCCCCGCCGACCGGCCGGCCCACCGGCCGCCCCATCGAGATGAGGTCCCATGAACCCACACCGACTCACCGCCCGCGCGGCCGTCGTGGCCCTGCTCGCCACCGGCCTCGCCGCTTCCCCGGCGCTCGCCGCCCCCACCGGCACCGGGGCGAAGGCCCGCGTGGGCGCCGACTGGGCGAAGCAGTCGATCACCTTCACCGCAGGAGCGGGACAGGTGAACGACCTCCACGTGGTTCCCATGGACCGGGGCGACGGAGTCAGGCGGATCGGCTTCCGCGACGCGGTCCCGCTCGTACCCGGCGACCACTGCGCGTACCTCACCCCCGGGGACGAGACCTACGTCGTCTGCGAACTGCCCACCGACAGCTCCCGGCCGGACCGGATCGACGTCTTCCTCGGCGACGGCGACGACGAGATCGCCACCAGCGACCCCGGGGTCGCCACCGTCCGCGGCGGCACCGGCGACGACATGCTGCACGCCCACACCGCGCACACGGTGCGGGGCGACGCGGGGAACGACATGGTCATGGGCCGCGTGGTCCTGGACGGCGGCGACGGCATGGACCACCTGATGGCCGTCGACGGCGACCAGCGGCTGTGGGGCGGCCGGGGTGACGACATGATCGAGGCGTACGACGGCGACGACCTCGTGTACGCGGGCCCGGGCGACGACCACGTCATGGGCGGGGAGGGCGACGACATCCTGTTCGGCGGCTCCGGCGACGACATGGTGCACGGCGAGGCCGGCAACGACCTGATCGTCGGCGGCTCCGGCAAGGACAGCGTCGACGGCGGCCCCGGCCGGAACATCGTTCTCCGATAGGGGGCGCCGGGGCTGAGCAGCGTGGGCCCCATGGCCCTCAGCCCCGGGGCGGGTGGAGCCTGCGGAAGTAGGTCCAGCTGGTCTCGTTCGGCTCGCTCCACCTCTCCGGGGCGTGGGCGAACTCCGGATGGTGGGCGGCGATGTACGCGCGGGTGCGCTCGGGGACCTGGGCGTACGCGCCGAGCTTGCGGCCCCGGCAGTGGAAGGTGAGGCCGCCGGGCCGCTGCCCCCGGGCCATCCACGGGAGCCACGGGGACATCCGGCTCCACGACATGGTGGCCGGGACACCGGGGGCCGGGCCCGCCAGGTCGGCGCGGTCGGCGAAGAACTGGAAGAGCTCCAGGGCCCGGTACGTGTCCCCCGCCGACTGCACCGGGTACTCGGCCACCGGCAGCGGCGACGGGTAGGCGAGCGGGATCTCCAGGCTGAAGCAGACCTGGTCCCCGAGGTCGGTCGTCGGGATCGGGAAGGGACGCCACCTCTGGTTCGCCGGGTCGTTCCAGACGTGCACCACCGGCAGGTCCTGCCAGGTCTCCAGGATCTCGCGGCTGACGGGATCCAGATAGAACGCGGCCTCACGGCTGAGCAGTCGGTAGGCGTCCGGCCCCGCCTCCGCGTCCTGGACCAGCCGGGAGACGTTGAGGCCCTCGAAACCGAAGAGCCGCCGGTAGGGCTCGTCGGGGGCCCAGGCGTACACGTCTCCGGACCACCAGTACGTGACCTCCTCGCCGTCGAGGGAAGCACGGGTCCGGGCGAAGGAGCGCAGCAGCTCCGCGGGATTCGTCATACGGACCACTCTGCGCGATCGGCGCGAACACCGTGCGCCTCCGGGCGGAATCAGCCCGGCGGGACCGAGGCCGGGGGCGGGGACGGGGACGGGGAGGGGGGCGAGGCCGGGGACGGAGACGGGGACGGGGACGGTCCGGGGTCGGCATCGTCGCTCGGGAGATCCTGCTCGGTCCACAGCACCTTGCCGTCCGGCCCGTGGCGGGCTCCCCAGTGGGAGGCGAGCCGGGAGACGATGAACAGGCCCCGGCCGCCCTCGTCGACGGTCCCGGCGTGCCGCAGGTGCGGGGCGGCCGTGGAGCCGTCGTGCACCTCGCAGGTCAGCGCGGAGTCCAGCAGGAGCCGCAGCCGCAGGGGCGGAGTGCCGTAGCGGACGGCGTTGGTGACCAGTTCGCTGACGATCAGCTCGGTCGCCTCGACGGTGTCCTCGTCCAGCCCCCAGCCCTGGAGCCGGTCGTGTACGAGCCCCCGGGCGGTGGCGGGCGTGGTGGGGTCCTGGGCCAGGTCCCAGGTGGCGACCAGATGGTCGGAGACCGTACCCGTACGGGCCAGGAGCAGGGCCGCACCGGTGGAGCGGGTGTCGTCCGGCAGCGCGTACACGATGTCGTCGCCCAGTTGCTGGAGGCTCCGGCCCGGCCGGGCGAGGGCCTGAGTGATGCGTTCGGCGGCGTGGTCGCCGGAGAGCAGGTCGGCGGTGCAGAACGCGAGGAGGCTGCCCACCTCCAGGGTGACGGTGGCGGGGGCGAAGAGAGCGCTGTCGGTGGAGAAGAGCTCGGGCCCCTCCGGCATGTCGAGGGCGACCGCCCGTCCGTCGGGGCCGACGATCAACGGCGCGGGGTGCCCGGCGCGCGCGACCGTGCAGGTGCGGGTGAACGGGTCGTAGACCCCGTACACGCAGCCCGCGCTCAGGGGTTCGCTCCGGAGGGCGTCGGCCGGGGGCAGGGTGGCGCGTTCGTGGGCGAGGCGGTCGGCGGTGTCCTTGAGCCGGGCGAGGACCTCCTCCGGCTCCAGGTCGAGACCCGCCAACGCCTGGATGACCGTACGCAACTGGCCCATGGCGATGGCCGACTGGAGGCCCTCGCCCGCGACGCCGCCCACGACGAGCGCGGTGCGGGCGCCGGACAGGGCGATGGTGTCGAACCAGCAGCCGCTGTCCCGGCCGGGCAGCAGGACGTGTGCGGTGTCGACGGCGGCCTGCTGCCGTTCGGCCTGCGGGAGCAGTCGCCGCTGGACCGTCGAGGCGATGACGTGCTCGCGCTCGTAACGGCGGGCGTTGTCGATGCCGAGGGCCGCCCGGGTGGCCGCCGCGACGGCGAGGGAGACGTCGTCGTCGTCGAAGGGCTCGGCCGCTCCGCAGCGGTAGAGGCTGACCAGCCCGAGGACCGCGCCCCGCAGGGTCAGGGGCACCACGATCAGGGAGTGCGCGCCGGTCTCCGCGACGGTACGCGCCCCGTCCGGGTCGGTGTCCGGCCACGGGGCGCCGGGCCCGAGCGGGACGAGCCGGGCCCGCAGGTCGGTGGTGGCGAGCGCGTACGGCGTACGGGCGGGGAGGTGGCGGGTCACCCCGGCCGAGAGCTCCCGCCCCCAGCCCTCCCCGTCGCCCTCCGCCGTGTCCCGGACCGCGTCGCACCGGCCGCTCGCGGCGCGGCGCAGCGGAGTGCCGGGCGGCAGCGGGCCCACCGGCGGGTCGGCGCCGCGCAGGACGTCGTCCACCACCTCGACGACGGCGAGGTCGGCGAATCCGGGCACCAGGGCGTCGACGAAGGCGCGGCAGGTGGCGGCGACGTCGAGGGAGCCGCCGACCGCCTCCCGCACGGCGGCGAGCGCGGCGTCCCGGGCGCGGGCCCGCTGGCGCTCGGTGACGTCGACGACCGCGGTCAGCAGGCCGAGCGCGGGCGCGTCGGGGCCGCCGGGGCCGTCGAGGCGGTAGGCGGAGACCAGGAACTCCCGGTCGCCGGGGACCTCGCGCAGCCGGCCGCGCACGAGGCGGTCGCGCACCGCGCCCTCGCCGGCGAGCACCCGCTTCATGAGCTGCTCGGCGCCGTCCGGGTCGTCGAGCCGGAAGGCCTCGGTGAACCGGCGGCCGATGTACTCCGCGATCTCCACCCCGTCGACGAGCACGCTGGCCCGTACGAGACGGAGCTGCGGGTCGAGCACGACCAGGCCGACGGCGGACTGGGCGAACAGGGCCGCCAGCAGCGCCTCGTCCAGCAGTGCCGCGTCCAGCCGGTCCGGAACGCCCCGGGGCGTTCCGCGCCCGGCCGGGGTCTCGGCGTCCGCCACGGCTCCACCCGCCCTCCGGCTCCGGCGCACCGGTGCACCGGAGCCGGTACGCGCCGGACCAGCATCACCCACCGCACCGGGACCGGCCACCGGTGGCGGGCGGAGGCGTGAACGACGGCCCGGCGACAGGCCCGGGTCCGGCCGGTCCCTGCGTCATACTGACCGCCGGACCACAGGGGGTACAGCGCATGGAGCACGGGGCGGACGGCGGCGGGCTGCCGGAGCGGATCGGCGGGTACGCCGTGGAGCGGGAGTTGGGCGCCGGCGGGATGGGCACCGTCTATCTGGCGCGTTCCCGCGGCGGGCGCGCGGTGGCCGTGAAGGTGGCCCGTCCGGAACTCGCGGGCGACCCGCACTTCCGCGAGCGGTTCCGCGCCGAGGTCGCCGCCGCCCGCAGCGTGGGCGGCTTCCACACGGCTCCCGTGGTGGACGCGGACCCGGCGGCGGCAGCACCCTGGCTGGCCACGGCGTACATTCCCGGGCCCACCCTCTCCGCACTCCTGGAGGACGGGGGGCCGATGGACGAGGCGCGGCTGCGGGGGCTGGGCGCGGCGCTCGCCGAGGCTCTGGCGGCGATCCACGGCTGCGGCCTGGTGCACCGCGATCTGAAGCCCGGCAACATCATCATGGCTCCGGACGGCCCGCGGGTCCTGGACTTCGGTATCGCCCGGGCACTGGAATCGACCCGGCTGACGGCCACCGGCACGGCCTTCGGGACGCCGGGATTCCTGGCGCCCGAGCAGGCCCAGGGGCAGGAGGTCGACGGCGCCGCCGACGTGTTCGCGCTGGGCGCGGTGCTCGTCGCGGCGGCGGGCGGCAGCGCGTTCGGGGCGGGTACGCCGATGGGCATGATGTACCGGTCGGTGCACGAGCAGCCGGACCTGACCTCGGTGCCGGAGGGGCTGCGGCCGGTCGTCGCGGCGTGCCTGGCCAAGGACCCGAGGGAGCGGCCGACTCCGGCGGGCCTGCTGGACCTGTTCGTGCAGGACGCGGTGACGCACTCTCCCGCCGCGGCGTACGCCCCCACCGTGCCCGTGCTTCCGCCGCCGCCTTCGTACGCCCCGTCCAACGCCCTCCTGCCGCACCGGGCCCCGACCGTCCTGGCGGGCGCGACACCGGCCGACGCCGACCTCACGTTCGTGGCGGTCGGCCCGGGAGGCTCCCTGCTGGTCGACGCCGAGGGCGTCACGCTGGGCCCGGAGGGCGCGGAGGCCCACTACCCCTGGGCCGAGATCAGCACCGTGACGTACGCGGCCGAGGGCCCCAAGCACCTCAGGGTCGTCGTCCACCCGCACCGCGGCACGGCCCACCCGTGCCTCCTCGCCGCCCGGCGGCGGGGCCGCCTCCAGGAGTGGCTGGAGGATCTGCCGCTGATCCTGGAGTGTTTTCTCTGACGGTCGGCGGTCGGTCCGGGCGGGCTCCCCCAACCCTCTGAGCTTTCACCATGGAGGTGACCGCACTCGCCGCGGGCGCGGACCGACGCCCTCCGGCCTCAGTACCCCGGCGCGCGGAGCGAGCGCAGCACGTGGTTCACCAGGGCGGCGATCGTCGCCTCGTCCTGGACGGGCTTGCGCAGCACGTGGCGGTAGTAGACCGGGCCGTACAGCATCTCCACGGCGAGCGGGAGGTCCGCACCGGGCGGGATCTGGCCCTGTTCCTGGGCGCCGCGCAGCCGACCGATCGCTTCCTCGACGCGCGGGTCGACCAGCTCCTCCCGCAGCTGTTGGGCCAGCAGGTCGTCGTGGTGCAGCTCGGAGAGGATGCCCGCGTAGGCGGGGCCGAACGGCGGGACCGAGAGCAGTCGCACCGCGCCGGCGACGTGGACGCGCAGGTCGGCGCCGATGTCGCCGGTGTCCACGAACGGCGTGGCGTCGATCAGGGCGTCCGTGAACGCCTCCAGCAGCACCGCGCCCTTCGACGGCCACCAGCGGTAGATCGTCTTCTTGCTGACCCCGGCCCCGGCCGCGATGGCCTCTATCGTGACGTGCCCGTACCCCCGCTCCGTACAGAGATCGAGAGCGGACCGCAGGATCGCGCGGCGTGACCGTTCGCTGCGGCGCACACTGCTCGGCGATGTGATCATTCGGTGAGCATAGGGGGGTTCCAGCCAATCTCTTGTTGACATCTCGTCGCCAAAGACCGAACAATACCCAGGCGGAAACGGAACGTACCGTGTCGTTCGTTCCCGGTGTCCGCACCGTTCGTGCCGTTCGTGCCGCGACGAGCCGATCGGGGGACGGCTCGCCCGGCCGACGGCGCGGACGGCCTCCCGCCGATCCGATCCAGCCAGGAGGCAAGCTCTCCCGGTTCGCCTGTCAGGCCTCTCAGGGCCCTCAGGGCTCTCAGGCCGTGATGTCCTTGGCCGTGAGGCGCGCCCAGGCAGCCGAGCCGAACACCGCGACGTACAGCCCCTGCAGTTGGAAGTTCTTGATCAGGTCGTCCCAGTGGACGGGTTCGCGCAGGACGTCCGCGAAGGACATCCAGTAGTGCGCGAACAGGTACGGGTGCACGCCGCTCAGCTGCGGAATGCTGTCCAGGATCTGCACCGTGATCAGCAGCCCGACCGTGGCCGCCATCGCCCCGATCCCACTGCCGGTGAGCGTCGACACGAACAACCCCAGTGCGGCGAACCCGGTCAGGGAGACCGCGACGACCAGCGCTGTCAGTGCCGCCCGTACCAGCCCCTCGCCGAAACCGATCCGGGTCCCGGAGATCGTGGTGACCTCGCCCACCGGGAACAGCAGCGCGCCCACCGCCAGCGCCGACGCCGCCACGACCAGGGTCGCGATCAGGCAGAAGGTGAGGACGGAGGCGTACTTCACCAGCAGCAGCCTGGTCCGGCCGGCCGGGGCGACCAGCAGGTAGCGCAGGGTGCCGCTGCTCGCCTCGCCCGCGATCGCGTCGCCCGCGACGACGCCGACGGCCATCGGCAGGAAGACCGGCAGGGTCGCGGCGAGGGCGGCGAAGACGAGGAAGAGGCCGTTGTTGGTGACCTGCGCGAGGAACGCCGGGCCCGCCGCGCCGTCCGGGCCGCCCGCCCCGCCACCGCCGCCGCCCGTCTCGATCCGGACCGCGATCCCGATGAGCAGGGGCACGGCGGCGAGCACGCCGAGCAGGGCGAAGGTCCGGTGGCGGCGGAGCAGCGTGGCGATCTCGGACCGGAGGAGACCCAGTGTCCACAACGGGTTGCGCGGACGCACCGGGTCGCGGGAACGCAGCGGATCACGAGGCCCCGCCGGATCGCGGGGACCCGCATCGCGGGGACCCGCATCGCGGGGACCCGCATCGCGGGGACCCGGATCGCCCTGCGGTGTCGTCCCGGCCTGCGGTGCTTTCCCAGCCTGCGGTGCTTTCCCGGCCGGCGGCGGCGTCTCAGCCTGCGACATCGAATCCCTCTCCCGTGAGTGCGACGAAGGCGTCCTCCAGCGAGCCCCGCTCGACGCCGAAGAACCGCACCCGCACCCCGCCGGAGACCAGCGCCGCGTTGAGGTCGGCGAGATCCACGGCGGCGGGCGGGGCGTCGGCGGTCAGCCGGTCGCCGTCGGCGCTCAGGCCGGTGAGCCCGTGCTCCTCGAGGATGCGGGCCGCGTCCCCGGGGTCCGGAGTGGTGACGGCGAGCCGGCCGCGCGCGCCCGCGGCGAGGTCGGCGACCGGGCCCTGGACGATCAGCCGGCCACGGGCCATCACCGCGGCGTGCGTGCAGACCTGCTCGATCTCGTCCAGCAGATGGGAGGAGAGGAACACCGTGGTGCCCTCGGCGGCCAGCTCCCGGACCAGGGCACGGATCTCGCGCATGCCCTGCGGGTCGAGGCCGTTGGTCGGCTCGTCCAGGACCAGCAGCCGGCGCGGCCGGAGCAGGGCGGCGGCGAGCCCGAGGCGCTGCTTCATGCCGAGGGAGTACGCCTTGGCCTTCTTCCCGGAGGCGGCGGCGAGCCCGACCCGTGCCAGGGCCGTCTCGACGCGGGCCCGGCGGGTGCGCGGGTCGGCGGTGGGATCGGCCCGGTCGTAGCGCAGGAGGTTGTCCCGGCCGTTCAGGAAGCCGTACAGCGCGGGCCCCTCGATCAGCGCGCCGACCTCCGGCAGCACCGTACGGGCGGCGCCGGGCATCGGGCGGCCGAGCACCTCGGCGGTGCCGGACGTCGGGTCGATGAGGCCCATCAGCATCCGGATCGTGGTGGTCTTCCCCGACCCGTTGGGGCCCAGGAAGCCGAAGACGCTGCCGCCTGGCACGGTCAGGTCGAGGCCGTCCACAGCGAGCTGGCCGCCCCGGTAGCGCTTGGTCAGACCACGGGTGCGAATGACCGGACCGGCCTCCTCCGCACCCGCCGCACCCGCGACGCCGGTGCTCACCGCGCCCGGCGCGCGTACCGCACCCGGCGTATCCGCACCCGCCGTACGCGCCGTACGCGCACCGTCCGCACCGCCCGACGCGGCTCGCGCGCCCGCCTCGGCCGATCCGGCCGTCCCCGTCCTCGTCATCCCGGTCGCACCTCTCCCGTCCGCGCGGCTGGCAGCGCCCCTGCGGCACTGCCGCCCCGCCGCACGGTGTGCGACGGGGCGGGGGTGTCCGGCGCCTGCCGTCCGCGGGACGGGCGCCGGGGTGTCCTACTTGGCGGCGTCGGCGGCGCGGACCAGCGCGTCCTTCGTCACCGCTCCGACGTACACCCTGCCGTCGTCCGTCAGCAGGGCGTTGACCAGGCGCGTCTTGAAGACCGTGCCCGAACCGAACTTTCCGGTGACCTTGTCGCCGAGCGCGTCGAGGAAGCCCTGCGCCTCGGCCGGGACATCGCCCGAGCCGGCCGCCGGAAGGCCCGTGCCGCCGGGGGTCCGGATCTCGGCGATCGAGGTCCAGCCCTCGCCGATGACGTTGAGGCCCTCGAAGCCGTCCAGCTCGGCCAGCTGCCCGGGGAGCGCCTGCTGCGCCGCGCCGTGCTGGTCCTTGCCGGTCTCCAGCTCGTCGGCCTCGGTCACCTCGGCCCCCTTGGGCGGGGTGAAGTCGAAGGTGGACGCGGCGGGCTTGGAGAAGTCGACCTTGGTGAATCCGGCGTCGACCACGGCCTTGCCGCCGCTCGCCGCCGACAGGGTGAACTTCAGCGGTACGCCGTTCTCGGCGTCCACGGCGATACGGACCGAGCCGATCGTCGAACCTGCCTGCTCGGGCTTGATCAGCAGCTGGTACGCGTCCCGCCCGGCGACCTGCGCCGTGCCGTCCACGGTGACCGAGGTGGTGTCCCCGGCCGCCGCGAGCGCCTGCTCGGCGAAGTCCTTCGGGGTGGCCGAGGCGCCCTTGTGGGCCTTCGGCGCCTTCTCCGCGAGCTTGCCGCCGTCCCGGCCCTCGGGGGCCTCGGCGTGGTAGACCTCGTCGGACTCGCTGTCGTACGCCCAGACCTCGCCCTGGTTGTGGATGACGCTGTACTCGGACGCGTCCCCGAGGATGGAGAGCTTCTGCCGCTCCGGGCCGTCGGCGGCCACGCGCAGCGTGTGCGTGCCGGACGTCAGCTCCATGAGCTTGTCCTGCGGGGCCGCCGCGCCGCCGTCCTTGTCCCCGCCCGCGCCGCCCGGTACGAGCGAGCCCGCGAGGCCGTCGAGGGGCAGCCCCAGGTCGGTGCTGATCTTGAACGTGCCGGAGAGCTGCTCCTCGTCGGAAGCGGCGATCTTCTCGATGAGCTGCTGTGCGGTGATCTTCGGCAGGTCCGGGTCGCCGGTGCTGGCGAGCGCCGGGACGAGCCCGATGGTCGCGGCCGCCACCCCCGCGACCGCGACGGGGACGATGTAGCGCGCCGCCTTGCGGCGGCCCACGACAGTGCTCGTGGCCTTGCCGGTGGTCTCTGCGCTGTCGTTCGGTGCCATGGTGTGCCCTACCTCCGTGGTCGGCGGCTTCCGTTGTCAACCATCTGACCAAATCAGACGGTCCGAAGCGTCAGACCGGGGAATCAACTCCACGTACTGCTCCGGTATGACAACCGGGAGGGTCGTGTACGTCATCCAGTAGGGGTACGCCCCAGGTACGCCCCACCGGATGACGCGCCGTCAGCGTCCCGCGCACCACGGCGGGGACCGTCGGGCGGAACCGCGAGCACCCCAGGACAGCGCCGCCAGGGCCAGGAGCAGGACACCAGGGCGAGGCCCGGCGCGGGTCACCGCCGCCGGGAGGCTCTCAGCCCGCGCGGTGCACCACGGCGTCGCACAGTTCCTCCAGCGCGGACTTCGCGTACCCCTCGGGCAGCGGCGCGAGCGTGGCGCGTGCCTCCTGCGCGTAGCGCACGGTGTCCTGGCGGGCCTGCTCCAGCGCCGGGTGGGCGCGCAGCCGGCGCAGCACCTCGTCCAGGGCGGCGTCGTCGCCGAGGTCGCCGTCGAGCAGCTCGACGAGCTCCAGGTCGTCGGGCTTGCCGTCGGCCGCCGCCTGGGCGCGCAGCCGCAGGACCGGGAGTGTCGGGATGCCCTCGCGCAGGTCGGTGCCGGGGGTCTTGCCGGACTCGTGGGAGTCGGAGGCGATGTCGAGGACGTCGTCGGCGAGCTGGAAGGCGATGCCGAGCCGCTCCCCGTACTGGGTGAGGACGTCCACGGTCCGCTCGTCGGCGCCGGACATCATCGCGCCGAAGCGGCCGGACACGGCGACCAGCGAGCCGGTCTTGCCGCTGAGAACGTCAAGGTAGTGGTCGACCGGGTCGCGGCCGTCGCGCGGGCCCGCGGTCTCCAGGATCTGGCCGGTGACGAGCCGCTCGAATGCCTCCGCCTGGATGCGGACGGCCTCGGGGCCGAGGTCGGCCAGGATGTGGGAGGCGCGGGCGAAGAGGAAGTCGCCGGTGAGGACGGCGACGGAGTTGCCCCAGCGGGTGTTGGCGCTGGGGACCCCGCGCCGCACGTCGGCCTCGTCCATCACGTCGTCGTGGTACAGCGTGGCCAGGTGGGTCAGTTCGACGACGACGGCGGCGGGGACGACGCCCGGCGCGCCCGGATCGCCGAATTGTGACGCGAGCATGACCAGCAAGGGGCGGAACCGCTTGCCCCCGGCCCGCACCAGATGCTGGGCGGCATCCGTGATGAAGGGGACATCGCTCTTGGTGGCTTCGAGCAGCCCCGCCTCGACAGCGGCCAGGCCCGACTGGACATCGGCCTCAAGAGCCTGGTCCCGCACGTGCAGTCCGAACGGCCCGACGACGGTCACGAGGGCATCTCCTGTCTGCTGACGATCACACGCAATGTCGATGTGTCGCTGTCTCTCCTAGCGACTTCAGCGTATCCGGTCCGCTATGGATCACCGTGGGCGGCTTCCCATGACCGCCGGTATGTTCGGGATCAGCTCATACGATCAGGAGTCCCCGTTTTGTCGCACAGCACCTCCGGCACCGAGCCGGCCAAGCCCCCTCCCGAGGACGACCACGCCTTCTTCGGGCACCCCCGGGGCCTGATGACCCTGTCCGGCCTGGAGGTCTGGGAGCGGTTCTCGTTCCTGGGCATGCAGGCCATCCTGGTGCTGTTCTTCGCCGACACGGTGGCGAACGGCGGCATGGACATGGACCCCGGAACCGCCGCCTCCGTCTCCGCCGCCTACGGGACGCTGGTCTATCTGGTCTCCGTGGCGGGCGGCTGGCTGGCCGACCGGATCCTCGGCTCGTACCGGGCCGTGCTGTACGGCGGCATCCTCATCGCGTGCGGCCACTACAGCATGGCCGTTCCCACCGACGCCATGACCTGGGTGGGCCTCGGCCTGATCAGCGCCGGAACGGGCCTGCTCAAGCCCAACGTGGCCGCCATGGTCGGCAAGCTCTACCGCACCGACGACGAGCGGCGCGACGCCGGCTTCGCCCTCTACTACATGGGCATCAACATCGGCGCGTTCGCCGGACCGCTGATCACCGGCTGGCTCGGCGACCACGTCAGCTGGCACTGGGGCTTCTCGGCCGCCGCGGTCGGCATGACCCTCGGTCTGATCCAGTACGTGGCGGGCCGCCGTCACCTGGCCGGGCGTAAGCACGCCGCCGAGTTCGCGCTGGCCCCCGACGCGATGCGCCGCGCGGTCCGGCTGATCGTCGGCGGGGCCGTCGTGGTCGCCGCGGTGGCCACCGCGCTGGCCCTGGCGGGCTGGCTGACGATGGACCGGTTCGTCGACGTCCTCACCGTCATCTCGGTGATCGCGCCGATCGTCTACTTCGTGGTGATGTTCCGCTCCCCCCGGGTCACGGCCGAGGAACGCGGCAGGCTCCGCCCGTACATCGTCCTCTTCCTCGGGTCCGTCGTCTTCAACTTCATCCTCTTCCAGGCGTACTCGACGATGATGCTGCTCGCGTCGACGAACGCGCGGACCGAGATCCTCGGCTTCACCTTCCCGGCCAGCTGGTACGCCTCCGCGCTCGGCGCCTTCGAGGTCGCGCTCGCCCCGGTCGTCGCGGCGGTCTGGGCGAAGATGGGCCCACGCCAGCCGCACGCCTCCAACAAGATCGCCTTCGGGGTGATCCTCGGCGGGCTCTCCTTCCTGCTGATGGTCCTGCCGACTTCCGGGCACGCCGACGACACCTACCGCATGGCGGCCTGGTGGATCGTCGGCTCGTACCTGCTGCTCGGGCTCGGCGACATCCTGCTGGAGACCTCCGGCATGTCCGCCACCACCAAGCTCGCCCCCAAGGCGTTCGCCAGCCAGACGATGGCCCTGTGGTTCCTCTCGCTCGCCCTGGCCAACGGCATCCAGGCCCAGATCGTGAAGCTGTACGGCGAGGTCTCCAACCCTGCCTACTTCGGCGTCAACGGCGCGATCGCCGTGGCGGCGGGCGTGGCGATGATCGCCGCGGCCCCGTGGCTGAAACGCACCATGCACCCCGTCCACTGAAACGCACGACGCACCCCCTCCACCGAGCACGCCTTCGCACCCCGTCGTCGTACATCGAGGTGACCCATGAACATCACGACCGAGTTCCCGTACGAGACCACCCGCGAGGACGTGTACATCCCGCTCCCCGACGGCACCCGGCTCTACGCCCGGATCTGGCGGCCGCTGACCGACGAACCGGTCCCGGCCCTGCTGGAGTACCTGCCCTACCGGCTCAGCGACTGGACCGCGCCCCGGGACTGGCAGCGCCACCCCTGGTACGCGGGCCACGGCTACGCCTCCCTCCGGGTCGACGTCCGCGGCCACGGCAACAGCGAGGGGCTGCCGGGTGACGAGTACGACGCGCGGGAACTGGAGGACGGGGTCGCGGTCATCCACTGGCTGGCCCAGCAGGAGTGGTGCTCCGGCCGGGTCGGGATGTTCGGCATCTCCTGGGGCGGCTTCAACTCGCTCCAGATCGCCGCGCTCGCCCCCGAGCCGCTGAAGGCGATCGTCACCGTCTGCTCGGCCGACGACCGGTACGACAACGACGTCCACTACATGGGCGGCTCCGTCCTCGCCGTGGACATGCACGCCTGGGCCGCCACCATGCTCGCCTTCGTCTGCCGCCCGCCGGACCCGGCGCAGGTCGGCGACGAGTGGAAGGAGATGTGGCTGAGGCGGCTGGAGGCCGTCGACCCCTTCATCCACACCTGGCTGGCCCACCAGAGCCGCGACGCCTACTGGAAGCACGGCAGCGTCTGCGAGGACTACGGCGCGATCAGGGCGAAGGTCCTCGCGGTCGGCGGCTGGCACGACCCGTACCGGGACACCGTGCTGCGGCTCGTGGAGCACCTGGATCCGGAGCAGGTGCGCGGGGTGATCGGCCCCTGGTCGCACCAGTACCCCGACCGGGGGCTGCCGCCGGGGCCCGCGATCGGCTTCCTCCAGGAGACGCTGCGCTGGTGGGACCAGCACCTCAAGGGCCAGGAGACGGGCGCGATGCGGGAGCCGCTGCTGCGGTCCTGGATCAGCGGCTCGCACCCGCCCGCCACGGTGTACGAGACGCTGCCGGGCCGCTGGGTCGGGGACGCGAGCTGGCCCTCGGAGAACGTCTCCCCGGTGGCGTACGCCCTCCAGGGCGGCGAGCGCATCGTCGCCTCGCCCCAGCAGACCGGCCTGGACGCGGGCCGCTTCTTCCCGTTCGGCAACGACGCGGACCTGCCGCCGGACCAGCGGGACGAGGACGCGAAGTCGGTCTCCTTCGAATTCCCCGTCGAGGACGCGCCGATCGAGATCCTCGGCCGCCCCCGGGTGAAGCTCCGCCTCCGGATGGACGTCCCACGCGGCCAGGCCATCGCCCGGCTCTGCGACGTCGCGCCCGACGGAGCCTCCACCCTGGTCACCCGGGGCGTGCTCAACCTCGCGGCCCGGCACGGCCGCGACCGCACCGACGACTGGACCCCGGGCGGGACCGAGGACGTGGTCTTCGACCTCAACGGCGTCGGGCACACCTTCCCGCCCGGCCACCGCATCCGGCTGGCCGTCTCCTCCTCGTACTGGCCCTGGATCTGGCCGCAGGCCGGCTCGGCGGGCTTCACCCTGGACGCGGACGGCAGCCGCGTCGAGCTCCCGGTACGCCGCCACACCGAGGACCCGGCGATCACGTTCGGGGAGCCCGAGCAGTCCGAACCGCTCGGCGTGGTCTACCCGGTCACCCTGGAGGAGCCCCGCCCCGAACGCCTCGTCGTCCGCGATGTCGCCAAGGGCGAATGGCGCATGGAGGTCGACCCCCGCTACGGCGGTACGCGCGTCTACCCCGACGGCCTCGAATTCACCGAGGACGCCCTGGAGACGTACACGATCCAGCAGGACGACCCGCTCTCCGCGCGGACCCGCTCCGACTGGCGGATCCGGCTGCACCGCCCGGAGATGGCCTGGGACGTGGAGATCGAGACCCGCTCCGAGATCGCCGCGGACGACCAGGACTTCATCACCTCCAACGAGGTGATCTGCAAGGACGGCGGGGAGGTCGTCTTCCACCGCACCTGGGAGAAGCGCATCCCGCGCACGGCGGGCTGAGCGGCGCGCGGTTTCCCTGTTCGGGCCCCCCGGTTTTCCCGGGGGGCCCGACGAACTTTCCGGGCAATGCACACAGTTGGGGATAGTCGGGGCACTGCCGCTGGGTAGGAGCCCCGACGTAACGTGTCCCCAACGCGACCTGGAAAGCGAGGCAGCACCACATGCCCGAGCAGAGCAGCCCGCTCGATCTGGCCGAGGGCGACCCCTTCGGCCCGCACAACCTTCCGTACGGTGTGTTCTCCACCCCCGACCACCCCGACGACCGCCGGGTCGGCGTCCGCATCGGCAACCACGTCCTGGACGCCGGGGCCGCCGCCCACGCGCTGGGCTCCCCCTACGCGGGGCTGCTCGCGCAGCCGAGCCTGACACCGCTGCTCGCGGCGGGCCGCACCGCCTGGCGGGACGTCCGCCGCGCGCTCACCGCCTGGCTGACGGTCCCCGCCCACCGCGCGGACATCGAGCCGCTGCTGCACCCGGTGGACGCGGTGACCCTGCACCTGCCGTACGAGGTCGCGGACTACGTCGACTTCTACGCCAGCGAGCACCACGCCACCAACGTCGGACAGATCTTCCGGCCGGACGGCGACGCGCTCACCCCCAACTGGAAGCACCTGCCGATCGGTTACCACGGCCGCTCCGGCACCGTCGTGGTCTCCGGCACCGACGTGGTGCGCCCCAGCGGCCAGCGCAAGGCCCCCGCCGACCCGGCCCCCGTCTTCGGGCCCTCGGTGAAGCTCGACATCGAGGCCGAGGTCGGCTTCGTCGTCGGCGTCCCCTCCGCGCACGGCGCCCCGGTGCCGCTGGCCGACTTCCGCGAGCACGTCTTCGGCCTCTCGCTCCTCAACGACTGGTCCGCCCGCGACCTCCAGGCCTGGGAGTACGTGCCGCTCGGCCCGTTCCTCGGCAAGTCCTTCGCCACCTCCGTCTCGGCCTGGGTCACCCCGCTGGAGGCGCTGGACGCCGCCCGCACCGCGCCCCCGGCCCGCGACGTCCCCCTCCTCCCCTACCTCGACGACGCGGCGGACGAGGAGCCGGGCGGCTTCGACATCCGCATCACCGTCGAGATCAACGGGCAGGTGGTCGCCGAGCCGCCGTTCGCCTCGATGTACTGGACGGCCGCCCAGCAGCTCGCCCATATGACGGTGAACGGCGCGTCGCTGCGCACCGGCGACCTCTACGGCTCAGGCACCGTCAGCGGCCCCGAGCCCGCCCAGCGCGGCTCGCTCCTGGAGCTGACCTGGAACGGCCGGGACGCGCTCGAACTCCCCGAGGGCAGGCGGACGTTCCTGGAGGACGGCGACACGGTCACGCTGACCGCCTGGGCCCCCGGCCCGCACGGCACCCGCGTGGGCCTCGGCGACGTGACCGGAAGGATCGTCACCGCGCCATGACGCATGACGCCCCCGCGCTGACGCTGCCGGAGGAGCTGATCCTGCTCGCCCTGGACCCGGACCGGGGCAAGCCGACGTGCGGGGCCCGCGATCTGGCGTACGGGACTGCCGGGGCGGCCCTCGCGGAGCTGGAGCTCCAGAGCCGGATACGCGAGGAGGGCGGCCGGATCCAGGTGGTGAACCCGTTGGATCCGGCCGACCCGATCCTCGCCGCCCTGCTCCGGACCCTGGACCCACCGGCGAAGGGCCGCCGTCGCCCGGGGATCCGCGCCCGGCGCTGGGTGGGTGAGTACGACCGGTACGTGCTGGAGAAGTACCTGGATTCCCTGGTCGAACGCTCCGTCCTGTCCCGGACGACCCACCGCGTCCTCGGCGTGCTCCCCTACCACCGCCACTTCCCGGGCGAGCCGGACCTCTCGCGGGGCGTCCTCGACCGGTTCGCGGCGGCCGAGGCGGCGGGGTACCCGACCCACCGCGACCGGGTGCTGGCCTCCCTGGCCGCCGCCATCGGCCTGGCCGGTGACCTGACCCGTCTCGGCCGCACGGGCCGCACGGTCATGAAGGTCATGCGCCGCTCCGAGTGGACCGCCGTGGCCGTCCGCTACAACGTCGAGCAGAACGAGACCGGCAACGGCTGGAGCGGCTACAGCGGGAGCGGCGACCCGGACTGACAGGGACCAGGGAACGGCGGGCCCGGTCAGCGGTGCGCGAGGCGTTCACACGTTCGGGGGAGCCCCATCCCGTTCCCGGCGGATACGCTGGTCGGGCCCGCGAGACTCCTCCCCATGGGAGCAATGATGAGCATCGAACCCGAGGCCTCCGAGCCGCGGTGGGCGGTCCCGCCCGAGGGCGGCTGGACCGCCGATGACCTGGACACACTCCCGAATCTGCCTCCGCACACGGAGCTGATCGACGGGAGCCTCGTTTTCGTGAGTCCGCAGACCCTGTTCCATTCGCGAGCGGTCAGCTTCTTTGAGTGGCAGCTGCAGTCCCTGGTACCGCCCGAGCTGGAGGTCGTCCGCGAGTTCACCATCGACATCGACCGCTACAACCGGCCCGAGCCCGATGTGATCGTCATCGACGGTGACATCATCCAGGATCCGGACCAGACCCGGTTCCCCGCCGAGTCGGTGCGCCTGGCCATCGAGGTCGTCTCGCCCGAGTCCCGGTCCCGCGACCGGGAGACCAAGCCCGTGAAGTACGCCCGTGCGAAGATCTCCCACTACTGGCGGGTGGAGAACCACGACGGGCGGGCCGTGGTGTACGTCTTCGAGCGGGAGCCGGCCACCGGCGCGTACACCTCGACGGGGATCTTCCACGACCGGATGAAGGTGTCGGTGCCCTTCCCCGTGGATCTGGACCTCACGGCGATCACGCCCCGTCGCCGGGCGGCGGATCTCGGGTAGATCCGCCGCTCCTCCGCCTCACCGCCCGGTACGGGTCACTCGTACTCGGGCGGTTCCTCGTCCCAGCCGAACTCGGGGTCGCCGTGCTGCGGGGCCGGGGCGACCGGGGCCTTCGTGCGAGCCGCCGGGGCAGCCGCCGGGCGGGACGCGGGCACGGGAGCCGCGGCGGGGGCCGGGGCCGCCAGTGCGGGAGCTTCCGCCGCCGCCCCCGAAGGCGTCTGCGCCAGGACCTCCAGCACGCCCTCCCCGTACGTCGCGAGCTTCTTCTCGCCCAGGCCGCTGACGCCGCCCAGCTCCGCGAGCGAGGCCGGATGCAGGGTCGCGATCTCGCGCAGCGTGGCGTCGTGGAAGATCACATACGCCGGGACGCCCTGCTCCTTCGCCGTCGCCCCGCGCCAGGCGCGCAGCGCCTCGAAGACCGGGACAGCGGCCTCGGGGAGATCGGCGGCGGCCGCCTTGCCCTTGGCGCCCTTGGCTCCGCCGACCGAGGACGACGACCGGGACGTCGGCTTCTTCGGCTCCTTGCGGAGCAGCACGTCCCGCTCCCGCCCCAGGACCGTGGCGCTCTCGTCGGTCAGGACCAGCGTGCCGTACTCCCCCTCGACCGCGAGGAGCCCCTGGGCCAGCAGCTGGCGCACCACACCGCGCCACTCCGCCTCCGCCAGCTCCTCGCCGATGCCGAAGACGGAGAGCTGGTCGTGGTCGAACTGGATGACCTTGGCGGTCTTGCGGCCCAGCAGGATGTCGATGATCTGGCCCGCGCCGAACTTCTGGTTCCGTTCGCGCTTCAGCCGCACCACCGTGGAGAGCAGCTTCTGCGAGACGACCGTGCCGTCCCACGTCTCCGGCGGGGTCAGGCAGGTGTCGCAGTTGCCGCAGGCGGGGGCCGTGGGTTCCTGGCCGAAGTAGGTCAGCAGCTGGGCCCGGCGGCACTGGACCGTCTCGCACAGGGCCAGCATCGAGTCCAGGTGGGAGGCGGCCCGGCGGCGGAACGCCTCGTCGCCCTCGCCGCCCTGGATGAGCTTGCGCTGCTGGACGACGTCCTGGAGCCCGTACGCCATCCAGGCCGTCGACGGCTCCCCGTCACGGCCCGCGCGGCCGGTCTCCTGGTAGTACCCCTCGACGGACTTGGGGAGGTCGACGTGGGCGACGAACCGGACGTCCGGCTTGTCGATGCCCATGCCGAACGCGATCGTCGCGACGACGACGAGCCCATCCTCGCGGAGGAAGCGCGCCTGGTGGGTGGCGCGCGTCCCGGCGTCCAGGCCCGCGTGGTACGGCACGGCCTCCACGCCGTTGCGGCAGAGGTACTCCGCGATCTTCTCGGTGGAGTTGCGCGAGAGGCAGTAGACGATGCCCGCGTCCCCGGCGTGCTCCTCCTTGAGGAAGGTGAGGAGCTGCTTCTTGGGCTCGGACTTCGGCACGATCCGGTACTGGATGTTCGGCCGGTCGAAGCTTGCGACGAAGTGCTTCGCGTCCGGCATGCCGAGGCGGCGGGTGATCTCCTCGTGCGTGGCGTGGGTCGCGGTCGCCGTCAGGGCGATGCGCGGAACGTCCGGCCAGCGCTCGCCGAGCACGGACAGGGCCAGATAGTCGGGGCGGAAGTCGTGGCCCCACTGGGCGACGCAGTGCGCCTCGTCGATCGCGAAGACGGAGATCTCGCCCCGGGCCAGCAGGGAGAGGGTGGAGTCCAGGCGCAGCCGCTCCGGCGCCAGGTAGAGCACGTCCAGCTCGCCCGCGAGGAACTGCGCCTCCATCGAGCGGCGCTCGTCGAAGTCCTGCGTGGAGTTCATGAAGCCGGCCCGGACGCCGAGCGCCCGCAGGGCGTCGACCTGGTCCTGCATGAGGGCGATCAGCGGGGAGACGACCACTCCGGTGCCCCGCCTGACCAGGGACGGGATCTGGTAGCAGAGGGACTTTCCGCCGCCGGTGGGCATGAGCACGACCGCGTCGCCGCCCGCCACCACGTGCTCGATGACCGCGCCCTGCTCGCCGCGGAACGACTCGTACCCGAAGACGCGGTGCAGCGTCCGCCGCGCCTCGCTCTCGCCGCCCGTGTCGGTGCCGGTTCCGGTCACCGTCCCGGTGGTCTCATCCATGGTCACGCCCAATGCTCTGTCCCCCGAGGGTCCGCACGCCCGGCCCTGTCCGTCCTGCTCTCGTCCCCGTCCACGATAGGCGGCGGCAACGACAACGCCGGACGGTCTGTGGACAACCGACCGTCCGGCGCTGCTGACCCGCGTACCGCGCGGGCTACCGCACGAACACTCCCGCCTGGCTCGCCAGGTCCAGGAAGTACTGCGGGGCCAGGCCCAGCACCAGGGTGACGGCGACGCCGACCGCGATCGTCGTCATGGTCAGCGGGGACGGGACGGCGACCGTGGGGCCGTCCGCCTTCGGCTCGCTGAAGAACATCAGGACGATCACACGGATGTAGAAGAACGCGGCGACGGCCGAGGAGAGCACACCGACGACGACCAGCCCGCCGGCCCCGCCCTCGGCGGCCGCCTTGAACACCGCGAACTTGCCGGAGAACCCGGAGGTCAGCGGGATGCCCGCGAAGGCCAGCAGGAACACCGCGAAGACCGCGGCGACCAGCGGCGAGCGCCGGCCGAGCCCGGCCCACTTGGACAGGTGGGTGGCCTCGCCGCCCGCGTCCCGCACCAGCGTGACGACGGCGAACGCGCCGACCGTCACGAAGGAGTAGGCCAGCAGGTAGAAGAGGACCGAGGAGATGCCCTCCGGACTGGCCGCGATGACGCCCGCGAGGATGAAGCCCGCGTGCGCGATCGAGGAGTAGGCCAGCAGCCGCTTGATGTCGGTCTGGGTGATCGCGACGATCGCGCCGCCCAGCATCGTGATGATGGCCACCGCCCACATGACCGGCCGCAGGTCCCAGGCGAGGCCCGGCAGCGCCACGTACAGCAGGCGCAGCATCGCGCCGAACGCCGCGACCTTCGTGGCGGCGGCCATGAAGCCGGTCACCGGGGTCGGGGCGCCCTGGTAGACGTCCGGGGTCCACATGTGGAACGGGATGGCACCGACCTTGAAGAGCAGGCCGACCAGGACCATCGCGCCGCCGATGAGCAGCAGCGCGTCGTTGCCCATGGTGTCGGCGAGGGCCGGGTCGATCTCCAGGACCGACCCGTCGACGACATGGGCGATGTCGGCGTACGAGAGGGAGCCCGCGTAGCCGTAGAGGAGGGCGATCCCGAAGAGGAAGAACGCCGAGGAGAACGCGCCGAGCAGGAAGTACTTCACAGCGGCCTCCTGCGACAGCAGCCGCTTGCGGCGGGCCACGGCGCACAGGAGGTAGAGCGGGAGGGAGAAGACCTCCAGCGCGATGAAGAGGGTCAACAGGTCGTTGGCGGCCGGGAAGACCAGCAGCCCCGCCACCGAGAAGAGGAGAAGCGGGAAGACCTCGGTGGTGGCGAAGCCGGCCCGGACGGCGGCCTTCTCGCCCTCACCGCCCGGTACGGCTCCGGCCTGGGCGGCGAAGGAGTCGACCCGGTTGCCGTGGGCGGTGGGGTCCAGTCGGCGCTCGGCGAAGGTGAACACCGCCACCATGGCGACCAGGAGAATGGTGCCCTGGAGGAACAGGGTGGGGCCGTCGATCGCGATGGCGCCCATGGCCACGATCCCGGCGTCCGTGGTGCCGTATCCGCCGGCCGCGAGGCCGACGATCGCGGCGAACGAGGCGGCGACCGCCACCACGGTCAGGAAGAGCTGGGCGTGGTAGCGGGCCCGGCGCGGCACGAAGGCCTCCACCAGGATGCCCAGGACGGCGGCGACCACGATGATCAGGACCGGCATCAGCTGGGTGTACTCGATCTTCGGCGCCGTGAACGTGCTGCCCGGTGCCGCCGATGTCACCCCGCTCGCCGTCGTCCACAGACTGTGGACAGCTGTTGCGCTCACTTGGCGGCCTCCACCTCGGGCTGGGGGTCCTTCTTCTGTACGTCGGACATGGTGTGCTCCACCGCCGGGTTGACGACCTCGGTGAGCGGCTTCGGGAAGACGCCCAGGAAGATCAGCACGGCGATCAGCGGAAGCGCGACCGCCAGCTCCCGGGCCCTGAGGTCCGGCATGGACCGGACCGATTCCTGCACCGGGCCGGTCATCGTGCGCTGGTAGAGGACCAGGACGTAGAGCGCGGCGAGCACGATGCCGGAGGTGGCGATGATGCCCGCCACCGGATAGGCGCTGAACGTGCCGACGAGGACCAGGAACTCACTGACGAACGGGGCGAGTCCGGGCAGCGACAGGGTGGCGAGCCCGCCGATGAGGAACGTCCCGGCCAGAACGGGGGCGACCTTCTGGACCCCGCCGTAGTCGGCGATGAGCCGTGACCCGCGCCGGGTGATGAGGAATCCGGCGACCAGCAGCAGCGCGGCCGTCGAGATCCCGTGGTTGACCATGTAGAGGGTGGCGCCCGACTGGCCCTGGCTGGTCATCGCGAAGATGCCCAGGATGATGAAGCCGAAGTGCGAGATCGAGGCGTAGGCGATGAGCCGCTTGATGTCGCGCTGGCCGACCGCGAGCAGCGCCCCGTACACGATGGAGACGAGCGCCAGGGTGATGACCACCGGCGTCGCCCACTTGCTGGCCTCCGGGAAGAGCCCGAGGCAGAAGCGGAGCATCGCGAAGGTGCCGACCTTGTCGACGATCGCGGTGATCAGCACGGCGACCGGCGCGGTGGCCTCGCCCATCGCGTTGGGCAGCCAGGTGTGCAGCGGCCAGAGCGGGGCCTTGATCGCGAAGGCGAGGAAGAACCCGAGGAAGAGCCACCGCTCGGTGCTGGTCGCCATCTCCAGGGTGCCGTTGGCCCGGGCCTCGGTGATCTCGGAGAGCGAGAAGCTGCCCGCGACCACGTACAGCCCGATGACGGCGGCCAGCATGATCAGGCCGCCGGCCAGGTTGTAGAGGAGGAACTTGACCGCCGCGTACGACCGCTGGGTCGCGGCGTTCTCGTCGGTGCCCGCGTGGGCCCGGTCGCCGAAGCCGCCGATGAGGAAGTACATCGGGATGAGCATGGCTTCGAACAGGATGTAGAAGAGGAAGACGTCGGTGGCGACGAACGACAGGATCACCATGGCCTCGACCATGAGGATCAGGGCGAAGAAGCCCTGCGTCGGACGCCAGCGCGAGGACTTCGTCTCCAGGGGGTCGGCGTCGTTCCAGCCGGCGACGATGACGAAGGGGATCAGCAGCGCGGTGAGGCCGAGGAGCGCCACCCCGATGCCGTCCACGCCCAGTTCGTAGCGGACGCCGAAGTCGGCGATCCAGGACCGGGACTCGGTGAGCTGGTAGCGGTCGCCGCCCGGTTCGAAACGGAGGAAGACGACGGCCGCCAGGACGAGCGTGCCGAGCGAGAAGAGCAGCGCGAGCCATTTGGCCGCGGTGCGCCGCGCGGCGGGGACCGCGGCGGTGGCGATGGCGCCGATCGCCGGGAGCGCCGCCGTCGCGGTCAGGAGGGGAAAGGACATGTGATCAGACCGCCCTCATCAGCAGGGTCGCGGCGATGACGACCGCCGTACCGCCGAACATCGAGACCGCGTAGGTGCGGGCGTAGCCGTTCTGCATCTTGCGCAGCCGGCCGGAGAGCCCGCCGACCGAGGCGGCCGTGCCGTTGACGACGCCGTCGACCAGGGAGTGGTCCACGTAGACCAGCGAGCGGGTGAGGTGCTCGCCGCCGCGGACCAGGACCACGTGGTTGAAGTCGTCCTGGAGGAGATCGCGGCGGGCGGCCCGGGTGAGGACCGACCCGCGCGGGGCGACGACGGGCACGGGCCTGCGCCCGTACATCGCCCAGGCGATCCCGACGCCGATGACCAGGGCCACCACGGTGGCTCCGGTGACCGTCGCCGCGCTCAGCGGGGCGTGCCCGTGGTCGTAACCGGTGACGGGTTCCAGCCAGTTGATGAACCGGTCACCGATGGCGAAGAACCCGCCGGCGAAGACCGAGCCGAAGGCCAGCACGATCATCGGGATCGTCATCGACTTCGGGGACTCGTGCGGGTGCGGCTCCCGGCCCTCCGCGTCCGGCTGCCAGCGCTTCTCGCCGAAGAAGGTCATCAGCATCACGCGCGTCATGTAGAACGCGGTGATCGCGGCGCCCAGCAGGGCCACGGAGCCGAGGATCCAGCCCTCGGTGCCGCCCTTGGCGAAGGCCGCCTCGATGATCTTGTCCTTGGAGAAGAAGCCGGACAGGCCGGGGAAGCCGATGATGGCCAGATAGCCGAGGCCGAAGGTGACGAAGGTGACCGGCATGTACTTCCGCAGACCGCCGTACTTGCGCATGTCGACCTCGTCGTTCATGCCGTGCATGACGGAGCCCGCGCCGAGGAAGAGCCCGGCCTTGAAGAAGCCGTGCGTCACCAGGTGCATGATCGCGAAGATGTAGCCGATGGGGCCGAGGCCCGCGGCCAGGATCATGTAGCCGATCTGCGACATCGTGGAGCCGGCGAGGGCCTTCTTGATGTCGTCCTTCGCGCAACCGACGATCGCACCGAAGATCAGCGTGACCGCGCCGACGATGACGACGACCAGCTGGGCGTCCGGGGCGGCGTTGAAGATCGCGCCGGAGCGGACGATCAGATAGACGCCGGCGGTGACCATGGTCGCGGCGTGGATGAGGGCGGAGACCGGGGTCGGGCCCTCCATCGCGTCGCCGAGCCAGGACTGGAGCGGCACCTGGGCCGACTTGCCACAGGCGGCCAGGAGCAGCATGAGCCCGATGGCGGTCAGCTTGCCCTGGCTCGTCTCGCCCGCCGACTCCAGCACCGGCCCGAAGGCGAAGGTGCCGAAGGTGGTGAACATCAGCATGATGGCGATCGACAGGCCCATGTCGCCGACCCGGTTGACCAGGAAGGCCTTCTTCGCGGCGGTGGCCGCGGTGGGCTTGTGCTGCCAGAAGCCGATGAGCAGGAACGACGCCAGACCGACGCCCTCCCACCCGACGTACAGCAGCAGGTAGTTGTCGGCGATGACCAGGATGAGCATCGCCGCGAGGAACAGGTTGAGATAGCCGAAGAAGCGGCGCCTGCGCTCGTCGTGCTCCATGTAGCCGATGGAGTAGATGTGGATCAGGGTGCCCACACCGGTGATGAGCAGGACGAACGTCATCGACAGCTGGTCGAGCTGGAAGGCGATGTCGGCCTGGAAGCCCTCCACCGGAATCCAGCTGAACAGGTGCTGGTGCAGGGCCCGGTCCTCGGCGTCCTTCCCCAGCATGTCGGTGAACAGGATCAGTCCGACGACGAACGAGGCGCCGGCCAGTACGGTGCCGAGCCAGTGGCCGGTCTTGTCCAGGCGGCGTCCGCCGCAGAGCAGGACCGCCGCTCCGAGCAGGGGCGCCGCGACGAGCAGCGCAATCAGGTTCTCCACGTTTCCGACCCCTTACAGCTTCATCAGGCTGGCGTCGTCGACCGAGGCCGAGTGGCGGGAGCGGAACAACGACACGATGATCGCGAGTCCGACGACGACTTCCGCGGCGGCGACGACCATCGTGAAGAACGCGACGATCTGCCCGTCGAGGTTGCCGTGCATCCGGGAGAACGTGACGAGCGCCAGATTGCAGGCGTTGAGCATCAGCTCGACGCACATGAACAGCACGATCGTGTTCCGCCTGATCAGCACCCCGGAGGCGCCGATCGCGAAGAGCAGGGCCGCGAGGTAGAGGTAGTTGACCGGGTTCACTTGGCGGCCTCCGAATTCTCCGCCGCGGACGGGGGATTGGCTCCGCGCGCCACGGCGTCCGCGTCCTCACGTCCGAGCCGCTCCCCGGAGCGCTGCTCCAGGGCCTTGAGGTCGGCGAGGGACTGCTGCGAGACGTCGCGGATCTGGCCGCGCTGTCGCAGCGTCTGCATGACGGTGAGCTCGGACGGGGTGCCGTCGGGGAGCAGGCCGGGGATGTCCACCGCGTTGTGCCGGGCGTAGACGCCGGGGGCGGGGAGCGGCGGGAGGTGCTTGCCGCGCACGCGCTCCTCGGACATCTCCCGCTGGGTCTTCGCCCGTTCGGTGCGTTCGCGGTGCGTGAGCACCATCGCGCCGACCGTCGCGGTGATCAGCAGGGCGCCGGTGATCTCGAAGGCGAAGACGTACTTGGTGAAGATGAGGTTGGCGATCCCCTCGACGTTGCCGCCGTGCCGGGCGTTGGCCGCGCCGAGCCCGTTGAAGGTGCTCAGGGAGGCGTTGCCGATGCCTGCGATCAGCAGCACCGCGAAGCCGAGAGCGCACCCGAGGGCCAGCCAGCGCTGCCCCTTGAGGGTCTCCTTGACGGAGTCGGCGGCGGTGACGCCGACGAGCATGACGACGAAGAGGAACAGCATCATGATCGCGCCGGTGTAGACGACGATCTGGACGATGCCGAGGAAATACGCGCCGTTGGCGAGGTAGAAGACCGCGAGGACGATCATGGTCCCGGCGAGCGAGAGGGCGCTGTGCACGGACTTCTTCATCAGCACCGTGGAGAGCGCGCCGATCACGGCGACGGTGCCCAGGATCCAGAACTGGACGGCCTCGCCGGTCGAGGTGGTGGTGGCTGCGGCCAGCGCGTTCACTCCCCCACCCCCTTTCCCTGCCGGGCGTCGGCGGCCAGCGTCGACTCGATGGGGTCCTCGTCCTGGTCGGGCTTGTCGCCCTCGCCCTTGGACACGGCCGTCTGACGGACCGTGCCGGGAGCGGCCTCGGTGACCACGCCCCGGTAGTAGTCCTGCTCGTCCATGCCGGGGAAGATCGCGTGCGGGCTGTCGACCATGCCCTCTTCCAGGCCCGCGAGCAGCTCGTCCTTGGTGTAGATGAGGCTTTCGCGGGTGGTGTTGGCGAGCTCGAACTCGTTCGTCATCGTCAGTGCCCGGGTGGGGCACGCCTCGATGCAGAGTCCGCACAGGATGCAGCGCGCGTAGTTGATCTGGTAGACGCGGCCGTAGCGCTCTCCCGGGGAGTAGCGCTCCTCCTCGGTGTTGTCCGCGCCCTCCACGTAGATCGCGTCCGCCGGACAGGCCCAGGCGCACAGCTCGCAGCCGACGCACTTCTCCAGTCCGTCCGGGTGGCGGTTGAGCTGGTGGCGGCCGTGGAAGCGGGGTGCCGTCACCTTCGGCGTCTCCGGATACTGCTCGGTGAGCCGCTTCTTGAACATGGCCTTGAAGGTCACGCCGAAGCCGGCCACGGGGTTCTGGAACTTCTCCCCCGGCTCCCCTGCCCGGCCCGAGGACCCAGCGGACCCCGATGAGCCCGTGAGCTCTGGTTTCTCAGACACCGCCGGCCTCCTTTCCGTCACTCGCGCTTTCGTCACTCTGAGTATCCGCACCACCACTGACAACGAGCTCCCGCTCCCGCCGTGGTGTGCGCCTGGGCACCGGCGGCAGGGTCTGTCCGGGCAGCGGAGGCACCGGGAACCCGCCCGCCATCGGGTCGAAGGCGGGCTCCGGTCCGGCCGCTTCCTCCTCGGCCCGGTTCCTGCGGTCGCGGAACATGTCGACGACGAACGAGATCAGCAGGATCGCGATCACGACCGCACCGACGTACAGCACGATCCGGGAGAAGTCGTAGCCCTCGTTGCGCAGGGCCCGGACGGTGGCGACGAGCATCAGCCAGACCACCGAGACCGGGATGAGGACCTTCCAGCCCAGCTTCATCAACTGGTCGTAGCGCACGCGGGGAAGCGTGCCGCGCAGCCAGATGAAGAAGAAGATCAGCACCTGGAGCTTCAGGAAGAACCAGAGCATCGGCCACCAGCCGTGGTTCGCACCCTCCCAGAAGGCGGAGATCGGGTACGGGGCCCTCCAGCCGCCGAGGAACAGCGTCACCGCGATCATCGACACGGTCACCATGTGGATGTACTCGGCGAGCATGAACATCGCGAACTTGATGGAGCTGTACTCGGTGTTGAACCCGCCGACCAGGTCGCCCTCGGACTCCGGCATGTCGAACGGCGCCCGACTGGCCTCACCGACCATGGTCACCATGTAGATGATGAACGAGACCGGCAGCAGCATGATGTACCAGCGGTCCGCCTGCGCCTCCACGATGGTCGAGGTGGACATCGAACCGGAGTAGAGGAAGACCGAGGCGAAGGCCGCGCCCATGGCGATCTCGTACGAGATCATCTGGGCGGACGAACGGATTCCGCCGAGCAGCGGGTACGTCGAGCCCGAGGACCAGCCGCCGAGGACGAAGCCGTACACCCCGACCGCGCCGACGGCGAGGATGTAGAGCGCGGCGATCGGGAGGTCGGTGAGCTGCATCGTGGTGCGCTGCCCGAAGATCGAGACCTCGTTGCCCGCCGGGCCGAAGGGGATCACCGCGATCGCCATGAAGGCCGGGATCGCCGCGAGGATCGGCGCGAGGACGTAGACCGCCTTGTCCGCGCGCTTGACGATCACGTCTTCCTTGAGCATCAGCTTGATGCCGTCGGCGAGCGACTGGAGCAACCCCCAGGGGCCGTGCCGGTTGGGGCCGACGCGCAGCTGCATCCAGGCGACGACCTTGCGCTCCCACACGATGGAGAACAGCACGATCAGCATCAGGAACGCGAAGCAGAAGACCGCCTTGATGACGACGAGCCACCAGGGGTCGGTGCCGAACATCGAGAGATCCTCGGCGGCGAGGACGACGCTCTCGGGCGCCGTCGTGAATGCGGCGAGGCCAGTCACGCTCGTACCTCCGATGGTTCGACGGGCGCACCCGGTGCGGCGGCGGGGCCGATCCGCACCAGGCCGCCGGGGTTCGCGCCGGTGTCGGCGGGGATGCCGCGCCCCACCGAGTTCAGCGGCACCCAGACCACCCGGTCCGGCATGTCGGTGACCGCGAGGGGCAGTTCGACGGTGCCCGCGGGGCCGGTGACGGCGAGCAGGTCGCCGTCCTTGACGCCGGACTCGGCGGCGGTGACCGCCGAGAGCCGGGCGACGGCCGCGTGCCGGGTCCCGGCGAGCGCGGTGTCGCCCTCCTGGAGCCGGCCGAGGTCGAGCAGCATCCGGTGGCCCGCGAGGACCGCCTCGCCGTCGCCGGGCCGGGGCAGCGGCCGCGCACTCTCGCGCGGGTCATCCGCGTGGCCGCCCTCCCAGCCGCCGAGCCGGTCCAGCTCGCGGCGGGCGGCGGTCAGGTCCGGCAGGGCGAAGTGCACGTCCATGGCGTCGGCCAGCATGTGCAGCACCCGGGAGTCCGTCGGCGCCAGCGTCCGGGGCATCTGCTCCGGCTTCAGCGCCGCCTGGAACATCCGGACCCGGCCCTCCCAGTTGAGGAAGGTGCCGGACTTCTCCGCGACGGCGGCGACCGGGAAGACCACGTCCGCCCGGGCGGACACCGCACTCGGCCGCAGTTCCAGCGAGACCAGGAAGCCGACCTCGTTCAGCGCCCGGAGGGCACGGTTCGGGTCGGGCAGGTCCTCGACGCCGACCCCGGCGACGAGCAGCGCGCCCAGTTCGCCGGTGGCCGCGGCCTCGACGATCTGGCCGGTGTCGCGGCCGTGGCGGGTGGGCAGTTCGGCCACCCGCCACACCTCCGCGACCTCCTCGCGGGCCCGCGGGTCGGTGGCCGGGCGGCCGCCGGGCAGCAGGGTGGGGAGCGCGCCCGCCTCCACCGCGCCCCGGTCGCCCGCCCGGCGCGGGATCCACACCAGGCGTGCGCCGGTGGCGGTGGCGGTGCGGACGGCGGCGGACAGCGCACCGGGCACTCCGGCGAGCCGCTCGCCGACGATGATCAGGGAGTGCTCGGCGCGGAGCGCTTCGGCCGCGGCGGCCCCTTCGGCCTCCAGGCCGACGCCGCCCGCGAGCGCGTCGAGCCACTCGGCCTCGGTGCCGGGGGCGGCGGGCAGCAGCGTGCCGCCCGCCTTCACCAGGCCCCGGGTGGCGTGCGAGGCGAGCGCGAAGGTCTTCTGGCCGCTCTTGCGGTGGGCCTTGCGCAGCCGCAGGAAGACGCCGGGCGCCTCCTCCTCGGACTCGAACCCGACGAGCAGGACCGCCGGGGCCTTCTCCAGCGCGGTGTACGTGACCCCCTCGCCGTCCAGGTCCCGGCCGCGTCCGGCGACCCGGGCGGCCAGGAAGTCGGCCTCCTCGGCGCTGTGCACCCGGGAGCGGAAGTCGACGTCGTTGGTGTCGAGGGCGACCCGGGCGAACTTGCTGTACGCGTAGGCGTCCTCGACGGTGAGCCGGCCGCCGGTCAGGACGCCGGTACGGCCGCGGGCGGCGAGGAGTCCGGCCGCCGCTGCTTCCAGGGCCTCGGGCCAGCTCGCCGGTTCCAGCTCGCCCTCGGCGTTGCGGACCAGCGGGGTGGTGAGCCGGTCGCGCTGCTGGGCGTAGCGGAAGCCGAACCGCCCCTTGTCGCAGAGCCACTCCTCGTTGACCTCGGGGTCGTTGGCCGCGAGGCGGCGCATGACCTTGCCGCGCCGGTGGTCGGTGCGGGTCGAGCAGCCGCCCGCGCACTGCTCGCACACCGAGGGGGTGGAGACCAGGTCGAAGGGGCGGGAGCGGAAGCGGTACGCCGCCGAGGTCAGCGCGCCGACCGGGCAGATCTGGATGGTGTTGCCGGAGAAGTACGACTCGAAGGGGTCGCCCTCGCCGGTGCCGACCTGCTGGAGGGCGCCGCGCTCGATCAGCTCGATCATCGGGTCGCCCGCCACCTGGTTGGAGAACCGGGTGCACCGCGCGCAGAGCACGCACCGCTCGCGGTCCAGCAGCACCTGGGTGGAGATCGGTACGGGCTTCTCGAACGTCCGCTTCTTGCCCTCGAAGCGGGAGTCGGCGCCGCCGTGCGACATCGCCTGGTTCTGGAGCGGGCACTCGCCGCCCTTGTCGCAGACGGGGCAGTCCAGCGGATGGTTGATCAGCAGCAGCTCCATCACGCCCTTCTGCGCCTTCTCGGCGACAGGAGAGGTGATCTGCGACTTGACGACCATGCCGTCGGTGCAGGTGATGGTGCAGGAGGCCATCGGCTTGCGCTGGCCCTCGACCTCGACGATGCACTGGCGGCAGGCGCCGGCGGGGTCGAGGAGCGGGTGGTCGCAGAAGCGCGGGATCTCGATGCCGAGGAGCTCGGCGGCGCGGATGACCAGGGTCCCCTTGGGGACGCTGATCTCGATGCCGTCGATGGTCAGCGTGACCAGGTCCTCGGGCGGGATCGCCGCCTCGCCGCCCCCGGAGGGCGCACTCGTGGTGACTGTCATGCGTTCACCCCCCGGTGAGCGTTCTTGCCGTCGGTGTTCTTGTCGTCGGCCCAGGCCGTGGACCGGGCGGGGTCGAAGGGGCAGCCCTTGCCGGTGATGTGCTGCTCGTACTCCTCGCGGAAGTACTTGAGCGAGGAGAAGATCGGCGAGGCGGCACCGTCGCCGAGCGCGCAGAACGACTTGCCGTTGATGTTGTCGGCGATGTCGTTGAGCTTGTCGAGGTCGGCCATCTCGCCCTTGCCGCCCTCGATGTCGCGGAGCAACTGGACCAGCCAGTAGGTCCCTTCGCGGCAGGGCGTGCACTTGCCGCAGGACTCATGGGCGTAGAACTCGGTCCAGCGGGTGACGGCCCGCACGACGCAGGTCGTCTCGTCGAAGCACTGGAGCGCCTTGGTGCCGAGCATGGACCCGGCGGCGCCGACGCCCTCGTAGTCGAGGGGGACGTCGAGGTGCTCCTCGGTGAACATCGGGGTGGAGGAGCCGCCCGGGGTCCAGAACTTCAGGCGGTGACCGGACCGGATGCCGCCGCTCATGTCGAGGAGCTGGCGCAGCGTGATGCCGAGCGGGGCCTCGTACTGGCCGGGGCTGGTGACATGGCCGCTGAGCGAGTAGAGCGTGAAGCCCGGGGACTTCTCGCTGCCCATCGACTTGAACCAGTCCTTGCCCTTGTTCAGGATCGCGGGAACCGAGGCGATGGACTCGACGTTGTTCACCACAGTGGGGCAGGCGTACAGACCGGCGACCGCGGGGAAGGGGGGCCGCAGCCGGGGCTGGCCACGCCGTCCTTCGAGAGAGTCGAGCAGCGCGGTTTCCTCACCGCAGATGTACGCACCGGCGCCCGCGTGCACCGTGAGTTCCAGATCGAGTCCTGAACCCAGGATGTTCGTCCCCAGATAACCCGCCTCGTACGCCTCTCGTACGGCCTCGTGCAGCCGTCGCAGCACGGGGACGACCTCACCGCGCAGATAGATGAACGCGTGCGACGAACGGATCGCGTAACAGGCGATCACGATGCCCTCGATGAGGCTGTGCGGGTTCGCGAAGAGGAGCGGGATGTCCTTGCAGGTCCCCGGCTCCGACTCGTCGGCGTTGACGACCAGATAGTGCGGTTTGCCGTCCCCCTGCGGGATGAACTGCCACTTCATCCCGGTGGGGAAGCCCGCGCCGCCACGTCCGCGCAGACCGGAGTCCTTGACGTACGCGATGAGGTCGTCGGGCGCCATGGCGAGCGCCTTGCGCAGCCCTTCGTAGCCCTCGTGGCGGCGGTAGGTGTCCAGGGTCCAGGATTCGGGCTGGTCCCAGAAGGCGGAGAGGACCGGTGCGAGCAGCTTCTCGGGGCTCGTCCCGTTGTGGTCGATCTCGGCGGCCAAGGTCATCACTCCCCCTCCTCGGCTGCGGGCCCGGCCGGGTGCTCCGGGTCGGAGGCCGAGGTCTGCTGCGGTGCGTCGTGCGAGCTGAGGTGCTCGGACGGCGAAGGGTCGTGCGGTTGCCCGTCCTGGGGCTGCGCGTCCTGCGGTCGCGCGTCCTGGGGCTGTCCGGCGCGCGGGGAGACCACGCGCGCCTGCGGGAGGGCCTCGCCCTTGGCGAGCTTCAGCCCGACGAGGGAGGCAGGGCCCGCGCCGCCGGTCGCCTCGACGGCGCCGGGCCGCTCGTCGGGGAAGCCGGCCAGGATGCGGGCCGTCTCCTTGTACGAGCAGATCGGCGCGCCCCGGGTGGGCTCGACGGTCCGGCCGGCGATCAGGTCGTCGACGAGTTGCGTTGCGCTCTGGGGCGTCTGGTTGTCGAAGAACTCCCAGTTGACCATCACGACGGGCGCGAAGTCGCAGGCGGCGTTGCACTCGATGTGTTCGAGGGTGACCTTGCCGTCGTCGGTGGTCTCGTTGTTGCCGACGCCGAGGTGCTCCTTGAGCGTGTCGAAGATGGCGTCGCCGCCCATGACCGCGCACAGGGTGTTGGTGCAGACGCCGACCTGGTAGTCGCCGCTCGGCCTGCGCCGGTACATGGAGTAGAACGTCGCGACGGCGGTGACCTCGGCGGTGGTGAGGTCGAGCGTCTCGGCGCAGAAGGCCATGCCCGTACGGGAGACGTATCCCTCCTCGGACTGCACGAGGTGCAGCAGCGGCAGGAGGGCGGAGCGGCTGCCGGGGTAGCGGGCGAGCACCTCCTTCGCGTCCGCGTCGAGCCGGGCGCGCACCTCGGCCGGGTAGGGGGTGGCGGGGAGCTGCGGCATCCCCAGACTGACGTCTTGGCGTGATGTGGTCACCGGTCGACGCCTCCCATCACGGGGTCGATGGACGCGACGGCGACGATGACGTCGGCGACCTGGCCGCCTTCGCACATCGCCGCCATGGCCTGGAGGTTGGTGAAGGACGGGTCGCGGAAGTGGACCCGGTAGGGGCGGGTGCCGCCGTCGGAGACGACGTGCACGCCGAGTTCGCCCTTGGGGGACTCGACGGCGGTGTACACCTGACCGGCCGGGACCCGGAACCCCTCGGTCACCAGCTTGAAGTGGTGGATCAGGGCTTCCATGGAGGTGCCCATGATGTTCCGGATGTGGTCGAGCGAGTTGCCGAGTCCGTCCGGGCCGAGTGCGAGCTGGGCGGGCCAGGCGATCTTCTTGTCGGCGACCATGACCGGCCCGGGCTCCAGGCGGTCGATGCACTGCTCGATGATGCGCAGCGACTGGCGCATCTCCTCCAGCCGGATGAGGAAGCGTCCGTAGGAGTCGCAGGTGTCGGCGGTCGGGACCTCGAAGTCGTAGGTCTCGTAGCCGCAGTAGGGGTCGCTCTTGCGCAGGTCGTGCGGGAGTCCGGCGGAGCGCAGCACCGGGCCGGTGGCGCCGAGCGCCATGCAACCGGTGAGGTCGAGGTAGCCGACGTCCTTCATCCGGGCCTTGAAGATGGGGTTGCCGGTGGCGAGCTTGTCGTACTCCGGCAGGTTCTTCTTCATGGTCTTGATGAACTCGCGCAGCCGGTCGACCGCGCCCGGGGGCAGGTCCTGGGCGAGGCCGCCGGGGCGGACGAACGCGTGGTTCATCCGCAGGCCGGTGAAGAGCTCGAAGAGGTCGAGCACCAGCTCACGGTCGCGGAAGCCGTAGATCATGATCGTGGTGGCGCCGAGCTCCATGCCGCCGGTGGCGATGCACACCAGGTGCGAGGCGAGCCGGTTGAGCTCCATCAGCAGGACGCGCAGGACGGTGGCCCGGTCGGGGATCTGGTCCTCGATGCCGAGGAGTTTCTCGACGCCCAGGCAGTACGCCGTCTCGTTGAAGAAAGGCGTCAGGTAGTCCATGCGCGTGACGAAGGTGGTGCCCTGCGTCCAGTTGCGGAATTCGAGGTTCTTCTCGATGCCGGTGTGGAGGTAGCCGATGCCGCAGCGGGCCTCGGTGACGGTCTCGCCGTCGATCTCCAGGATGAGGCGCAGCACGCCGTGCGTGGACGGGTGCTGGGGGCCCATGTTGACGATGATGCGCTCGTCGTCGGACTTCACCGCGGACTCGACGACCTCGTCCCAGTCGCCGCCGGTGACTGTATATACAGTCCCCTCGGTGGTCGCTCGGGGTGTCGCGTGGGGAGTGGTCATCAGGAGTACGACCTCCGCTGGTCCGGAGCCGGGATCTGGGCGCCCTTGTACTCGACGGCGATGCCGCCGAGGGGGTAGTCCTTGCGCTGCGGGAAGCCCTGCCAGTCGTCCGGCATCATGATCCGGGTCAGGGCCGGGTGCCCGTCGAAGACGAGCCCGAAGAAGTCGTACGCCTCGCGCTCGTGCCAGTCGTTGGTCGGGTAGATCTCGACGAGCGACGGGATGTGCGGGTCGCTGTCCGGGGCGGAGACCTCCAGCCGGATCAGCCGCCCGTGGGTGAGGGACCGCAGGTGGTAGACGGCGTGCAGTTCGCGGCCCTTGTCGCCCAGGAAGTGGACGCCGCTCACGCCCGTACAGAGTTCGAAGCGCAGGGCGGGGTCGTCGCGCAGGGTGCGGGCGACCTGGACCAGGTGCTCGCGGGCGATGTGGAAGGTCAGCTCGTCGCGGTCGACGACCGTCTTCTCGATGGCGTGGGAGGGGAGCAGGTCCTGTTCCTCCAGGGCCCCTTCGAGCTCGTCGGCCACCTCGTCGAACCAGCCGCCGTACGGCCGGGATGCGGCTCCCGGCAGGGTGATGGTGCGGACGAGGCCGCCGTAGCCGGAGGTGTCGCCGCCGTTGTTCGCGCCGAACATGCCCTTGCGGACGCGGATGACCTCGCCGCCGGTGTCGCGCGGGGCGGGTACGGCGTTGCCGTTCTGCTCGCCGTTCGCGTCGGAGTTCTCGGTCACCGCAGCAGCCCCTTCATCTCGATCAGGGGCAGCGCCTTGAGGGCCGCTTCCTCCGCCTCGCGGGCGGCCTCCTCCGCGTTGACCCCGAGTTTCCCGTCCTGGATCTTCTGGTGGAGCTTGAGGATGGCGTCCAGCAGCATCTCGGGGCGCGGCGGACAACCCGGCAAATAGATATCGACCGGGACAATATGATCAACACCCTGCACAATGGCGTAATTGTTGAACATCCCACCCGATGACGCGCAAACTCCCATGGAGATGACCCACTTGGGATTCGGCATCTGGTCGTAGACCTGCCGCAGGACGGGCGCCATCTTCTGACTCACCCGACCCGCGACGATCATCAGGTCAGCCTGTCGCGGTGATCCGCGGAAGACCTCCATCCCGAACCGGGCCAGGTCGTAGCGGCCCGCGCCGGTCGTCATCATCTCGATGGCGCAGCAGGCCAGTCCGAACGTGGCCGGGAAGACGGACGACTTCCGCACCCAGCCCGCGGCCTGCTCGACCGTGGTCAGAACGAAGCCGCTCGGCAGTTTCTCTTCGAGTCCCATGGTGTGCCCCTCAGCCCCTCAGTCCCATTCCAGGCCGCCGCGACGCCATACATACGCATAGGCGACGAAGACGGTGAGCACGAAGAGCAGCATCTCCACGAGCCCGAAGATCCCCAGGGCGTCGAAGGAGACCGCCCAGGGATAGAGGAAGACGATCTCGATGTCGAAGACGATGAAAAGCATCGCCGTCAGGTAGTACTTGATCGGGAAGCGGCCGCCTCCGGCGGGAGTCGGGGTGGGTTCGATACCGCACTCGTACGCTTCGAGCTTTGCCCGGTTGTACCGCTTGGGGCCGATAAGCGTGGCCATGACCACGGAGAAGATCGCAAACCCTGCCCCGAGGGCGCCGAGCACGAGGATGGGCGCGTAGGCATTCACGCTCCTCGCTCCTTCCAGTCGTCCTTGACCTGTGGACCGCATCGGGCGACCGGCTCGCCACCTCACCAAGATCGTGCACATGTGAGGCAGTTCACAAGCCCGACTGCCCCGCATCCTATGCCCGGCCCCCTGTGATCTGCGACACGGGGTACGACAACGGCTTTGTGATCTCCACCACCTGACGAAGGATCATGAAGTCCTATGAGCGGTGATCTTCGTACGCGAAGCGGCCGAGTGATCACGAGACGTGACATTCGGCGGCGTTACCGCTGGTCAAAGGCGTGCCGCGCTATCAATGGGCGGCCCGTACAAGCAAATTGGCGATGGAACGCCCGGGAGTGATAAGGGCGCCACCCGAGATCGACGACCGCCCGGCGGGGCGACTCCGGCGGCGGCCCGGCGGGGCGACTCCGGCGGCGGCCCGCTCGACGATCGCCCGCGCGAGGGGCGGTGGGGGTCGATGCGGACATGTGCACGCATTCACGAACTTCCGGATCGAGCACCCGGAGGGCGCCACCACGCCGGCCCGGCCCGCGAGTGGAGTCGCCGCCTCCACCGGCACGGGACGACCGCGAGGCGATCCCGGGGGCCCGTGGGCAACCACGGACCCCCGTGCGGCGGCCACGCGGATCGCGGCCGCGAGGGTTGCCCGTTCCGACACACCCGCACTGTGACCTGCGCCACTCGGCCCCGCACCCCGGAAAGCCGGGCTTGGCCATCAGTGTGAACGGATGGTAAGCGACGGGCAATTCGGGCGTATTACCGAAAGGCAATGATCACGGGCCTGATAGGTGCCGCCCGATTTGCCCGTTACGGCGTCAATAAAGGTGCCCCGAAAGCGGATTCACAGATTCCGAACGTAACTGTGTCGCAACACACGTTTCTTGATGGGAGCCCTACAGCCCTGATAGCGCTAGTACCTATGTCCCACACCGCTCACATACCCAGCCACCGGAAGCCCCGTCAGCGCGCCTCGAAGTCGGCACTGCGAGCCGGAGTTGCCGGTGGCGTCCTCAGCACCATCGCGGTCGCGGGTGCCGCCGGTCCGGCCCAGGCCGAGCCGGTGACCCAGACGATCGAGATGCCCACGATCACGTCCGGCTTCTCCACCGCCGTGGCCGCCTCCGCCCAGGCCACCCAGCAGGTCGCCCTCGACCTGGAGACGCAGGCCGACGAGGACGCCGCGGCCGAGAAGGCCGCCAAGACGGCCAAGAAGGCGCACGCCGAGGCCGTCCGCAAGGCCGAGGCCAAGAAGAAGGCCGAAGCCGCCGCGAAGGCCAAGGCCGAGGCGGAGGCCGAGGAGCGCGCCGAGCGCGCCTCCCGGACCTCCGAGCGCACGACGCTCAGCGCCTCCTCCGGCTCGTCGGGCTCCTCGGACTCGGGCAGCTCCGCCTCCGCGCCTTCTTCCTCCTCCTCGAACGTGAGCGGCTCCGCCGCCTCCATCGTGGCGTTCGCCAAGGCGCAGGTCGGCGACGCGTACGTGCCCGGCGGCACCGGCCCCAACTCCTGGGACTGCTCCGGCCTGGTCCAGGCCGCGTACCGCACAGCGGGCATCGACCTGCCGCGCGTCTCGCAGTCCCAGTCGACGTTCGGCACCCAGGTCTCCCTGGACAACCTCCAGCCCGGCGACATCCTCTACTGGGGTAGCGCGGGCAGCGCGTACCACGTCGCGATCTACGTCGGCGGCGGCGAGTTCGTCGGGGCGCAGAACTCCAACACCGGCACGGTGCAGCGCTCCATGGACTACGACCGGCCGACCGGCGCGGTCCGCGTTCTCTGATTCACAAGCGCCCGTCGGCGCTCAGGTCGACAGCCTCTGAGGGCCGCCGCTCCCCCGCTCGGGAGCGGCGGCCCTTCGCCGTCGTCGCGGCGACGAGCAGGGCCAGGACCATCAGCAGGGCGCTCACCCAGACCGGGGCCCGGTAGCCGAACCCGGCGTCCAGGGCCAGGCCGCCCGCCCACGGCCCCACCGCCGCCCCCAGGTTGAACGCGGTCGTCGAGAAGGCGCCGGCCAGCGTCGGGGCCCCGGAGGCGAGGCCCAGGACCCGGGTGATCAGGGCGGTGCCCGTACCGAAGGCGAGCATGCCGAGCAGCGGGATCAGCGCCAGGGCGAGCACCGGGCGGCCCGCCGTCAGGGCGAGGGCCGCCCAGCCGAGGGTGAGGGCGGTCATGCCCGTGGCGATGACGGCGACCGGGCGGGCGTCGGCGAACCGGCCCGCCACCGTGACCCCGGCGAACGAACCCGCCCCGAACAGCGCCAGGGACACCGGCACCCATCCCGCGCCCAGCCCCGTCTCCCGGGTGAGGAGCGGCTCCAGGTAGGAGAAGGCGCAGAAGGTCGCCCCCTGCACCAGGGCCATCGTGAGCAGGACCGGCCGCGGCCCGGGGCCGGTCAGCGCGCGCAGTTCGTCCCGCACGGGTACGGGAGCGGCGCCCGTGTCCGTACCCCGGCCGCCCGGGATGGAGCGCAGGACCGCGAGGAACGCGGGCAGCGAGACGATCGCGACCGCCCAGAAGGCCGACCGCCACCCCCACCGCTCCCCCAGCACCGCGCCGGCCGGTACGCCCACGACGCAGGCGATCGTCACGCCGCCGACCACCACGGCGGTGGCCCGGCCCTTCAGCCGGTCCGGGACCATCGCGATGGCCGTGGTCAGCGCGACCGCCCAGAAGCCCGCGTTGGCGAGGGCCCCGGCGAAACGGGTCACCAGGAGCACCTCGTAGCTCGGGGTGAGAGCGCCGACGACATGGACGGCGACGAACACCGCGAGGAAGAGGAGCAGGGCGCGGCGGCGGGGCCAGGCGCGGCCCGCGAGCGCCATCAGGGGTGCGCCGACGACCATCCCGACGGCGAAGGCGGAGGTGAGGAGGCCGGCGGCGGAGAGGGAGACGTCGAGGTCGGCGGCGATGCCGGAGACGAGCCCGGACAGCATGAACTCGGAGGTGCCCTGGGCGAAGACCGCGAGGCCCAGGACGTAGACGGCGAATGGCATGGGTGAGTAGCCCCTTGGACGGAACCGTCGGGTGGACAGACAGACCGGAGTGCGGGGATACGGGCCGCGGAGACGTCCGCCGGTGGTCCGGCGGGACGTCGCGGGAGAAGTGCCCGGCGGTGATCGGCCGGTGGCACGGAGAGGTGCCCTGCGGTGACGATCGGCCGGTGGCACGTACCCCGCGTACGGCGGTGCTTCAGCGCGTACGCGGGGGGGGAACGGCCCGGACCCGCGGTGAGCAGGGGGCGTGGAACCGTGGTGAAGGGGGCCGTTGACCCGTGGGTCAGCCGGCGACGCTCAGCACGAACACGGCCACCGGCACACCGGTGGCCGGAGTCTGTCGGACTCGGGGCTGGTCATGGCGGAGAGACTACCGGGCGGGCGGCGGGGCCTCCAGCGGTTTTCCGGGCCGGAGGGGACCGCCGCCCGGATCAGCGGCGGCGCGGGCGGCGGGTAGTCCGCTCCGGCTCCTTGGCCGAGGTGGTGGGCGCGGGCAGCGCGTCGTACGCGGCGTCGAAGTCCTCGTCCTCCTCCGTCGCGGTCGGGTCCACGGCGAAGCGGGGCTCCAGGAAGAGCCCGTGGTGCTGGGGCAGGGAGGCGGTGGTCATGGCTGTCTGTCCTTGGGGTCGAGCAGCGCTGTATCGGCTTTTTCCGTACCCCGCTGGCCTGCGTTCGATGTGAGCGTGCGTCAAGAAGAGTGGCACGCACCGCGTGCCGCCACTGCGGGCGGGGGCGGGCGGGTGCCGTCCGGTCCGGTACTGCCGACGACCGGGGGCGCGCAAATCATCGCACACGATCCCCCGGGAGGATGAGGATTATCGCCCGGGGCAGCCGGAGCGCCGGGTTCGGGGTGCTCAGGGGACGACGCGGAAGTGCGTGGTCAGCCGACGGTCCTCGCCCAGGACGTGGAACGCCAGGCCCGGCGGCTGGTCCCGGTCCGCCGGGCGGTCCCCCTCCCAGGGCAGGCGCAGGGTCCAGGTGACGGCGGGGCCGACGATCAGGGGGCGGCCGCCGAAGACCGAGGCGGCGGCCGTGTGGGCGTGTCCGGTGAGGACGGCGACGACCCGCGGGTGGGCGGCGAGCCGGGCGGCGAGCCGCTCGGGCTCCTGGAGCATCCCGGCGTCCGGCAGCGGGTGATGGAGTTCGACGGGCGGCTGGTGGAAGGCGATCAGCGCGGGGACGCCGTCGGGCAGCCCGGCGAGCGTGGCGTCGATCCAGGCCAGCGTCTCCGGGGCGAGGCGCCCCTCGTCGCGGCCGGGGATCGTGGAGTCGCACATCAGGATGGCGCACCCGGCGATGCGGTGGACCCGGTTGACGGGCGCGGTGCCGGGAGCCTCCCCCAGGAACGCCTTGAGGTAGGCGGGGCGGGCGTCGTGGTTGCCCGGGCAGGCGAGCACGGGGAACGGTGCGTCCAGAAGGCGTACCGCCTCCTCGTACTCGGCCTCCGCCGCGTGGTCGGCGATGTCCCCGGTGACCAGCAGCGCGTCGACCGGGCGTGGCAGGGCCCGCAGATGGTCCATGACGCGGGCGGCCCGCCGGGTCGCGCGTTCGCCGCCGTCCAGGTGCAGGTCGCTGATCTGAGCAAGCAGCATGAGCCGCACTCCCCCGTCTAACGTTTAATTCCATTCTTCCGTTAGGACTCTAGAGTGGGCGGCGCGGACGTTCAAGAGGTGGCGGAGAGGAGCAGACAGTGGCACAGCGGCCCGTGATGGAGCTGGTGAGCACCATCCGTCACGACGGGGACGGCGGGGTGCTCGACGACCTGGACACGGTCCGGGGTGCCGATCGCTGGCTCCGGCGGCAGCCCGGCCTGCCGGCCGTCGCGACCGCCACCGGGGACCTGGTCGTCGACGAGGAGCTCCGGGCCGCGGTCGTCGGTGTACGGCGGGCCGTCCGGGCCCTGTTCGCACGGATGGTCGGCCCGGCCCCGCCCAGCCGGGCCGACGCCCATCGCCTGATGCCCGCCGACGAGGCCCTGGCCCACCTCAACGCGGCCGCGGCCCGGGAGCCCGTCGCCCCCCAGCTGCACTGGCCGGACGGAGAGGCCCCGGCGATCCGCCTGTTGTCGGCCGAGGCCGACCCGCGCGCACGGCTGGTCGCGGCGCTGGCGCGCGATGCCGTCGACTTCCTGAGCGGCCCGGAGCGCGAGCGGCTACGGGCCTGCCACGCGCCTCGCTGCGTGCGGTACTTCATCAGGAGCCACGGCCGGCAGGAGTGGTGCAAGCCCTCCTGCGGCAACCGGGCCCGGGTGGCCCGCCACTACGAACGCACCCGCGCGGCGGACCCTTCCTGAGCGGCCTCAGGCCTTCGGGGCCACCTTCGACAGGCCGTTGATGATGCGGTCCATCGCGTCGCCGCCCTGCGGGTCGGTCAGGTTGGCCAGCATCTTGAGGGTGAACTTCATCAGCAGCGGGTGGGTGAGACCGCGCTGGGTGGCGACCTTCATGATCTTCGGGTTGCCGATCAGCTTCACGAAGGCGCGGCCCATCGTGTAATAGCCGCCGTAGGTCTCCTTGAGCACCTTCGGGTAGTTGTTCAGGGCCAGTTCGCGCTGGGCGGGGGTGGCGCGGGCGTGGGCCTGGACGATGACGTCGGCCGCGATCTGGCCCGACTCCATGGCGTACGCGATGCCTTCGCCGTTGAACGGGTTGACCATGCCGCCCGCGTCGCCGACGAGGAGGAGGCCCTTGGTGTAGTGCGGCTGGCGGTTGAAGGCCATCGGGAGGGCCGCGCCGCGGATCGGCATCGTCATGTTGTCGGGGGTGTAGCCCCAGTCCTCCGGCATCGAGGCGCACCAGGCCTTGAGGACCTCGCGCCAGTCCAGCTCCTTGAAGGCGGAGGAGGAGTTGAGGATGCCGAGGCCCACGTTGGAGGTGCCGTCGCCCATGCCGAAGATCCAGCCGTAGCCGGGCAGCAGGCGGTCCTCGGAACCGCGCTTGTCCCACAGCTCCAGCCAGGACTCCAGGTAGTCGTCGTCGTGGCGGGGCGAGGTGAAGTAGGTCCGCACCGCGACCCCCATGGGGCGGTCCTCGCGGCGGTGCAGCCCCATCGCCAGGGAGAGCCGCGTGGAGTTGCCGTCGGCGGCGACGACGAGCGGGGCGTGGAAGGTGACCGGGGTCTTCTCCTCACCGATCTTCGCCTCGACGCCGGTGATGCGGCCGGTGCGCTCGTCCCTGATGGGCGCGCCCACGTTGCAGCGCTCGTGGAGCCGGGCGCCGGCCTTCTGCGCCTGCCGGGCCAGTTGCTCGTCGAAGTCGTCGCGCTTGCGGACCAGGCCGTAGTCCGGGTAGGAGGCGAGGTCCGGCCAGTCCAGCTGGAGCCGTACACCGCCGCCGATGATGCGCAGGCCCTTGTTGCGCAGCCAGCCCGCCTCCTCGGAGATGTCGATCCCCATGGAGACGAGCTGTTTCGTGGCGCGGGGCGTGAGCCCGTCGCCGCAGACCTTCTCGCGGGGGAAGGCGGTCTTCTCCAGGAGCAGGACGTCGAGTCCGGCCTTGGCGAGGTAGTAGGCGGTCGTGGAGCCGGCTGGGCCCGCCCCGACGACGATCACGTCCGCGCTGTGCTCGGAGAGGGGCTCGGTCACGGTCGGATCTCCCGAAGACTCGAATTCGCGTGCCGCGCGGCACATGTCCCGTGCAGTCTATGGGGGCCTGCGAACCAACCCTCCGAAGGGCTCCCTCATGTCGACAGCACCCGTCACACCGCCTGCTTCGGCCCCTGCCGTCCATCTCCGTGTTCCGACCGATGAGGACGCCCTGGCCTGGCATCGGGTCTTCGACGACCCGCAGGTGATGGAGTTCTTCGACGGGCGGAGCGCGGAACTGTCCGCGTACGAGGAGCTCACCGCCCGCCAGCGGCGGCACGACGCGGAGCTGGGCTACTGCCTGTGGACCGTCACGGACGAGCAGGACGCCGTTCTCGGCTTCACCGGGGCGCAGCCGTGGCCGCACACGCACTACGGGCCGGTCGGCGCGACCGAGATCGGCTGGCGGCTGGGGCGCCCGGCGTGGGGCCGGGGGTACGCCACCGCCGCCGCCCGCACCACGCTGGAGCGGGTACGGGCCGCGGGGGTGGGCGAGGTCGTCGCGATGGTCCACTCGCGCAACGCCCGGTCGATGGCGGTCGCGGAACGGCTCGGGATGCGGCGGGCCGAGTCGTACGCCACCCCGCGCGGCCAGGAGGCCGTCTGCTTCCGGCTGGAGCTGTGAGCCCGGGGGCCGTGTCCGGGCCCGGGGACGGGGGCGCCCCGGGCCGGATCCGCGGACGGGAGCCGTAGCCCGGACCGTGACCGGCCCCGGACCGTTACGGGAACGTCAGGCGCGGGTGGCCCGGTGCAGGGCCACCACGCCGCCGGTCAGGTTGCGCCAGGCGACCTTCGACCAGCCGGCCTTCTGGAGCAGTGCGGCGAGGGCGGGCTGGTCGGGCCAGTCGCGGATGGACTCGGCGAGGTAGACGTACGCGTCCGGGTTGGAGGACACCGCGCGGGCGGTCGGCGGGATCGCCCGCATGAGGTACTCCGTGTAGACCGTGCGGAACGGGGCCCAGGTCGGCTGGGAGAACTCGCAGATCACGACGCGGCCGCCGGGCTTCGTCACCCGGTACAGCTCGCGCAGGGCGACCTCGGTGTCCTGGATGTTGCGCAGCCCGAAGGAGATCGTGACGGTGTCGAACGTCTCGTCCTTGAAGGGCAGCTTCATCCCGTCGCCCGCGGTGAACGGCATCCAGGGGTGGCGCTCCTTGCCGACCTTGAGCATGCCGAGCGAGAAGTCGCACGGCACGACGTAGGCGCCCGCCTTCACGAAGGGCTGCGAGGACGTCGCCGTACCGGCCGCCAGGTCGAGGATCCTCTGCGCGGGGCGGGCGTCGACCGCCCGGGCGACCGCCTTGCGCCACAGCCGGGCCTGGCCGAGCGAGATCACGTCGTTGGTCAGGTCGTAGTTGGCCGCCACACCGTCGAACATCGAGGCGACTTCGTGCGGCTGCTTTTCCAGGGAGGCTCGGGTCACCCCGCCATTCAAGCAGCCCGGCGGCACGGATCAGCGGGGCGGTCGCCCGGGTCCCACGCCTCCTTCGAACTGATCTTCACTTCTCTTCAACCTTTTCGGCACACGGGTGCTCTGTAAGGGGTGGGAGTCCGCCCAGGGGCGGAGTCCGGGGGAGCACGGAAGCGCGAGGAGAGGGGAGGGCTGATGCCGGCGACGGCTGAGCCCGCCATGGCCGACGGCGAGGGCGCCGCGTTCGAGGCGTACGCCCGGACCGGGCAGCGCCGGCTGTACCGGACGGCCTACCTGCTGTGCGGAGACGTCGAGGGCGCGCAGGACCTGACGCAGACGACGCTCGCCAAGCTGTTCCAGCACTGGCGGAAGGCGAGCAGGGCGGACAACCTCGACGCCTACGCCAAGACCGTGCTCGTCCGCACCTTCGTGGCCGAACGCCGCCGCACGGTACGCGACCTGCTCGCCCACAACCGCAACGCGCCCCGCCCGCAGCCCAACCCCGCGCCGGGCGCCGACCTCCGGGTCACGCTGCTCGCCCTGCTCGCCGAACTCCCGCCCCGGGCACGGGCGATGGTCGTCCTGCGCTACTGGGACGACCTGAGCGTGGAGACCGTGGCCTCGCTGCTGCGGTGCAGCGAGTCCACGGTGAAGAGCCAGTGCTCGCGTTCGCTCGTCCGACTGCGCGCCCGGATGGGCGACGTCCAGCTCTACTCCACCGGAAGCTGAGGGCCGGTCATGATCCCCGAACCACATGAGCACCTGCCGCCCGGCACCCACGACGAAGAGCTGTTCCGGGACGCCCTGCACCGGACCGTCGGCCCGCTGTCCCTCCAGCCCGATCTCGTCCCCGACGCCGTCCGGGAGGGGCGCCGGCGACGGGCCAGGACCCGGACGTTCGCGGTCGCGGGCACCTTCGTCGCGGTCACCGCCGTGACCCTGGGCCTCGCCGTGCTCGGCCCCTGGCTGCTGGCGGGGCCCGACGCGGGTCCCGCCGCGCCCGCCGGTCCGTCCGTCTCCCTGCCCGCCCCCACCCCTTCCCCCCAACGTACGGAGCCACGCCCCGACATGCCGAGCCCCACGTCCACCCCCGTGCCGACGGAGTCCGCGGCCGTTCCCGCGACACCCCCCTACGCGACGCCTTCCCCGTCGGTCCCGCCCGGTCTCGGCCCCGTGGAGGCCCAGCGGCTGGAGGACTTCCGGCAGTGGGCGGCCGGGGCGCTGGACGCCCTGCTGCCCGCGTCGGTCGGGACGGTCCTGCCGGTCGGTGACGGCCCGGAGAACTACCAGGGGCGGCGCGGCTCCATCGTGCACGCCGTCCGCCTGTCGGTGCGCCCCGCGCCGGGGGGCCCGGCGCCCGCCTGCCGCGACATCCCGGAGAAGGGGCTGACCTGCGAGGGCCTCTCCCTGGACGACGGCACGCCCGCCCGGGTGTACCGGCAGCCCGCCGAGGGCCGGACGGGTACGGAGGTCTCCCTCCAGTACCGTTCCGGCCGCAGCACGGTGGCCCTCTCCGTCTCGCCCGCGCCGTCCGGGGCGGGCGGCGCTCCCGTCACCGCCGGAGACCTGGTCCGGGTCGTCCAGAGTCCGCGGTTCCGGGAGCTGATCGCGTACGCCGACGAGAACCCGGCGCCGCGGAGCGGGGCCGCCTCGTGACGCGCCGCCGGCCCACGGGCACACTGCCGCGCGCGCACGGGGGACCGGACCGCGACGAGGACACGTTCCGGCTGCGCGTGCCGCCGCCCCGCGCTCCGGGGCACGCACCGGGCGGCTCGCGGTCGACGGCCCGCTCCCGGGTGCGCCGCAGACGCCGCGACCGGCGCCGGGCGGCCTCGCTCACCGTGCTGGCCCTCGTGGTCGTGGCGGGCGCGGCCCTGCTGGTCGGCCGCCCCTGGCAGGACGGGGGCGGACCGGCTGACGCGGCGGCGCCGAACTCGTCCCGTACGGCACCGGCGGAAGGACCGGACAACGCGTCGGAGCCGCTGGAGGACCCGCCTCCGTCCACTCCCCCGCCGTCCCCGGCGCCCTCCGCCTCCGCCTCGTCCTCGGACACGAAGGACGGCGACGTCCGGGCCGAGGACATCCCCGCCTCGGGCCCCGGCACGTTCACCGTGGCCCGTGCGGGGGTCGACGCGAAGGGCAGGGGCAGCGCCTACCGGGTCGAGGTGGAGAACGGCAGCGGCGTCGACCCCGACCGGGCCGCCGAGGAGATAGCCGCCGTTCTCGCCCACCCGCGCGGCTGGGGCCACGGCGGCGAGAACACGTTCCGCCAGGTCGCCGACGGACCGGCCGGACTCGTGATCAAGATCGCCACCCCGGCGACCACGGACCGGATCTGCGGCGAGTACGGCCTGAGGACGCGCGGCGAGGTCAACTGCCGGGGCGGCGAGAAGGTGATGGTCAACCTGAAGCGCTGGCAGCTCGGTTCGCCGCAGTTCGACGGGCCCGTCACGGAGTACCGGGCGCTGATCGTCAACCACGAGGTCGGCCACTGGCTGGGACGCGGCCACGAGACCTGCCCGGGGAAGGGGCGCCCCGCTCCCGCGATGATGCAGCAGATCGACGGGTTGAAGGGCTGCGTCGCCAACGCCTGGCCGTACGACGCGAAGGGACGCTACCTGGGCGGCCCGAAGGTGCCGTGAGCGTCCCGTAGAAGGCCCGCTCCGGCCTCGGAGCCGGCCCCGGCCTCAGCGGGCGCGGTGCACGAGTCGCCCCGCGAGGACCGTCGCCACGCAGGCGCGCGCCCCGCCCGCGCGGAGGGCCGCCTCGTCGGGTACGTCGAAGACCGCGAGGTCCGCCCGGCCTCCCACGGTCAGCGGGGCGCCCGCCGTGCGGGCCAGGTCGCCGCCCGTCGCGAAGGGGTCCAGGTCCGGCGGGCCCGCCTGGGTGGGCTTCGGCGGGACGCGGACCAGGCCCGACCGGGCGACGGCCGTGCGCAGTGCGGGGTCCTCCGCGTCGAGGAGGACCGCCAGGTGCGTCGTGCCGTGGCGCAGCATCCGCTGGAGCCCGCGACGGACGGACCCGGCCCGCCCGGCCGTGCCCATCGTCGCCGCCAGGCGCTCGTACTCCTCGCCGAACAAGGGGAGTTCGCCCAGCTCGTCGGCTTCTCGTGGGTCGGGGTGGTAACAGCGGGTGAGCAGCTCCCGGGCCCGGTCCTGGCGCAGACCGGGCGTGAGGAGGCCGGGCCAGCGGCGGACCCGGGCCGTCGGGTGCGCGGCGACGACCTCCTCGTACGGGCCGAGGGCCGCGATCCGCTCCCCGTCCACCGCGACGGCGCCGTCCACGACGGCAGCCGCGCCCACCGGGAGGACCAGGGGCGCGGCGTGGATCGTCAGCACGGGAAGCCGAGGCCCTAGTTGGCGTTGAGGAGCTTCAGCTCCGGGTGGGCCGTGCCGCCCTCGATCGCGGTGGAGGAGATGTGCGAGACCACGCGCTCGTCGACCGGGTCCATCGCCGGGTCGTCGTGCACGACGAGGTGCTCGTACGTCGTGGCGCGCTGCGCGGGGACCCGGTCCGCCTTGCGGATCAGGTCGATGATCTCCAGCCGGTTGGAGCGGTGCTTGGCGCCGGCCGAGGAGACGACGTTCTCCTCCAGCATGATCGAGCCGAGGTCGTCCGCGCCGTAGTGCAGCGACAGCTGGCCGACCTCCTTGCCGGTGGTCAGCCAGGAGCCCTGGATGTGGGCGACGTTGTCGAGGAAGAGCCGGGCGATGGCGATCATCCGCAGGTACTCGAAGAGCGTGGCCTGCGTCTGGCCCTTCAGCTTGTTGTTCTCCGGCTGGTAGGTGTACGGGATGAAGGCGCGGAAGCCGCCCGTACGGTCCTGGACGTCCCGGATCATGCTCAGGTGCTCGATGCGCTCGGCGTTGGTCTCGCCGGTACCCATCAGCATGGTGGAGGTGGACTCGACGCCGAGGCCGTGCGCGATCTCCATGATCTCCAGCCACCGCTCGCCGGACTCCTTGAGCGGGGCGATCGCGGTGCGCGGCCGGGCGGGCAGCAGTTCGGCGCCGGCGCCGGCGAAGGAGTCGAGCCCGGCGGCGTGGATCCGGCTGATGGCCTCCTCGGCGGAGACCTTCGAGATCCGGGCCATGTGCTCGATCTCGGAGGCGCCCAGCGAGTGGATGACCAGCTGCGGGTAGGCCTTCTTGATCGCGGAGAAGTGCTCCTCGTAGTACTCCACGCCGAAGTCCGGGTGGTGGCCGCCCTGGAACATGATCTGGGTGCCGCCCAGCTCCACGGTCTCCGCGCAGCGGCGCAGGATGTCGTCGAGGTCGCGGGTCCAGCCCTTGGCGGTGTCCTTGGGCGGGGCGTAGAAGGCGCAGAACTTGCAGGCCGTCACGCACACGTTGGTGTAGTTGATGTTCCGCTCGATGATGTACGTCGCGATGTGTTCCGTACCGGCGTAGCGGCGGCGGCGTGCGGCGTCGGCGGCGGCGCCCAGCGCGTGCAGGGGCGCGGACCGGTAGAGGTCGAGCGCCTCCTCCGGGGTGATCCGACCGCCTTCGGCGGCTCGGTCGAGGACGGGCTGAAGGTCGGCCTTCTCGGTCACCGGGCTGTCACCTTTCGGCGGTTTTTCTACGGATCCTCGGACCGATCCAGCGTACGCCAGCCCCGGGCGCCGTCAGCCGCCGGACCTGGTGAGCTTGCCGTACGGGAGACCCGCGGCACGTTCCTTCGAGCGGTAGTCCAGGGTGCCGTCGCCGGCCAGGCGGAAGACCACGTCCGCCTCGGTGCCGGTGCACAGGCCGGGTGTGCTGGGGCGGTCCGGATCGGTGGCCTCGCGGATGTTCAGCTCCGCCGCGGTGCCGGAGGCGAGGGTGCCGACGCTGTTGCAGGTGACGGTGAGGCCGAGTTGGGAGATCGTCGTGCTCATCCGGACGACCTGCTCGCCGCGTTCCCCCTGGGTGAAGACGGCGGTGAGGGTGCCGTGCGGCTGACCGGTCGTCTTCTCGGTGACCGGCCCCTTCCAGGTGCCCAGGTACGCCTTCGGCAGCTCGCCGACCGGGGCCCCGCTCGCGTCGGCGGACTCGGCGGGCGTCGGCTTCCCGGAGCCGGGCGGAGAGGCGGAGCCCGACGGGGTCGTCGCGGCGTCGGTGCCCCGGTCCCGGTCGGCGTCGCCGCCCGGGAGGAGACCGTCGAGCAGGCCCGTGCCGAGGGTGACGGCCGCGAGCGCGCCCGCCACCGCCAGGGCGACCGTGCAGCTGACGCGGCGACTCCGGCGCTCCCCGGGAGTCTGCCGGTTCTCGGCACTGACGGTGAGGGAGAGGCGGGGGTCCCCGGGGCGCCCGCCCGGCAGCCCGTGCGCGCCGTCGCCGTCCTGGCGGTACGTCCCGGCGTGCCTGGGGGGCGGGGGCACGGTGGAGGCGGGTTTCGCGCGCGGAGGCGTCGGGGGCGGGGGCGGGGGCGGCGTGCCGTACGTGTCGTCCTGCGGATGCGGCGTGCCGTACGCGTCGTCCTGCGGATGCGGGGTCCTGTACGGCGCGTCCTGCGTCGCTTCCTGCGGGCGCGGTGTGCCGTACGGGGCCTGCCGCTGCGCCGCTTCCTGCTCACGGGGGGCGCCGTACGGCGCTTCCTGCGGGCCCGGGGCGGGCGGGCCGAACTGTCCGCCCCTGCCCGCGGCCGTGCCCGGCACCGCCCCCAGCGACGCGCTGCTGAACGGCACCGGCCCCGACTGGACCGGCGCGTCCTGCGGTTCCAGGTCGAGCAGCGCCACCGCGGACCGGCTCACCTCGCGCACCAGCCCGCCCGGCAGCCAGCCGCCCGCCACCATCGCCGCCGCCCCGCCGGGAGCGAGCACGCGGGCGAGATCGGCCGGGGCGGGGCGGGCCGCCGGGTCCTTGGCGAGGCAGCCCTCGACCACCTCGCGCAGTTCGCCCTCCAGGTCGCCCAGTTCGGGTTCCTCGTGGACCACCTTGTAGAGGAGCACGGCGGAGGAGTCGCCCGGGAAGGGGGCCGCGCCCGTCGCCGCGTACGCGAGGACCGCGCCCAGCGAGAAGACGTCGGCCGCGCCGGAGACGTCCCGGCCCCGGATCTGCTCGGGCGCCATGTAGCCGGGCGAGCCGACGGAGACCCCGGTGGAGGTGAGCGAGACGGTCGCGCCGAGGGCCCGTGCGATGCCGAAGTCGATGAGGCGGGGGCCGTCGAGGGCGAGCAGCACGTTGGACGGCTTCACGTCACGGTGGACGATGCCCTGTCCGTGGACGACGGCGAGGGCCTCGGCGAGACCCGCGCCCAGGGTGCGCACCGCGTGTTCGGGCAGCGGGCCGTGCTCGGTGATCGCCTGCGAGAGCGGGGGCCCGGCGACGTACCCGGTGGCCACCCACGGCACCGGGGCGTCCGGGTCGGCGTCCAGGACGGGGGCGGTCCACTGGGCGCCGATGCGCCGGGCGGACTCCACCTCGCGCCGGAACCGGGCGCGGAACTGCTCGTCGAGGGCGAAGTGGGGGTGGACGACCTTGACCGCGACCGTGCGCCCGCCCGCGCTGCGGCCGAGATAGACCCGGCCCATACCGCCCGCGCCGAGCCTGCCGAGCAGCCGGTAGGAACCGATGGTGCGCGGTTCGCCCGCTTCCAGCGGCTGCATATGGACTCCCCCTGTGAACCCTGCGGACGGTGAACCCGTGGACGGTAAACCCGGTGGACGGCCCGGACCCGGACCGAAGCCTAGGGGGCGCCAAGGGCGCGGTCACCGGGAAACGGCCGGACCATTCCCCCTTCTCCGGTCAGGAGGGGATCTTTTCGCCCCGGGGAAAGGCGCGAATGTGTTGTTGCGCGACCTCTCCCATTCCCTTTGCGAGTACGAACCCCGCCCCTTTGCGGGTACGGAAAGGGAATTCCCTCCATTCCCCGGTTCAGTCGCCCGCCCACTCGCTGGGTCGCTCAGCCGCCGAGCAGCTCCACGTGGACGTCGGCCGGGTAGCCGGTGTCCCGCCCCGTGCGGCGGGCGAACTCCCGGACGCCGGCCAGCTGGTCCGGGCCGAAGCGGAAGTCGAGCGTCGTGAAGTACCGCTCCAGCACCTCCGCGTCGAAGGCCTCCCAGCGGGCCGCCTGCTCCGCGACCTTGGCGACCTCCTCCAGGGAGAGGTCCCGGGAGGCCAGGAACGCCTGGTGGACCTGGGCCGCCTGTTCGGGGTGGGCGGCGAGGAAGTCCTTGCGGGCCGCCCAGACGGCGAAGACGAACGGCAGCCCCGTCCACTCCTTCCACATCTGGCCCAGGTCGTGGACCTGGAGCCCGAGCCGGGGGGCGTCGTGCAGGTTGGCGCGCAGCGCGGCGTCGCCGATCAGCACGGCGGCGTCCGCCTCCTGCATCATCAGGCCCAGGTCGGGCGGGCAGGTGTAGTAGTCGGGGTGCACGCCGTAACGCTCGGCCAGCAGCAGTTGCGCCAGCCGCACCGAGGTGCGGGAGGTCGAGCCGAGCGCCACCCGGGCCCGGTCGAGCTGCTCCAGCGGGAGCTGGGAGACGATCACGCAGGACATGACGGGCCCGTCGCAGCCGACCGCGATGTCGGGGAAGGCCACCAGGTCGTCCGCGTTGCGCAGGTACTCCACGAGGGTGACCGGGCCGATGTCCAGATCGCCCCTGACCAGCTGCTCGCTGAGCCGCTCCGGGGTGTCCTTGGAGAGCTCCAGGTCGAGCAGGGTCCCCGTGCGCGCCAGGCCCCAGTACAGCGGGAGGCAGTTCAGGAACTGGATGTGGCCGACGCGGGGCCGACTGCGACGGTCGTCGTCGCCTTCACGGGGGGAGACGGTTGAATTGTCCACATCGCGAGGCTAGACCCGCAGCCGTTCGCGAGCATCACCGGGGCCCGCCCGCCCGTCCCACGACCGGTCCGCACCCCTGCCCGCGCCCCTGCCCGCGCCCCGGTCCGCGCCTCCTTTCCGGGGCCTCCCGCCGGAGCCCGACGAGGGCCTTCAAACATTCGGGTGAAGTGATCTTTCCCTCTACCGCTCGCCGGAGACCGCGTGCTAGGCTCGCTCGCAAGTTGCAGTTTGGTTTCCCTTGCAGTACAGAGCCTGCGGAGCATGTAACCCGCAGGCTTTTGTAGTTTTCAGACTTGTTTGCAGGTTCTGGAGCAGGGCAACCCTTTGGCCCAAGGAGGGCTTATGGCTACCGGAACCGTCAAGTGGTTCAACGCTGAAAAGGGCTTCGGCTTCATCGCCCAGGACGGCGGCGGCCCGGATGTCTTCGTTCACTACTCCGCGATCAACGCGTCCGGGTTCCGCTCCCTCGAGGAGAACCAGGTCGTGAACTTCGACGTCACTCAGGGACCCAAGGGTCCGCAGGCTGAGAACGTCACCCCGGCCTAGTTGCCCGGGTCGGTCGATCGCGGCCGTACACAGCAGTACCCAAGGAGCCCCGCTCCCCCGCTTCGGCGGAGGAACGGGGCTCCTGCCTGTGGACGACCCGGTCGCCTGTGGAACGACCGGACCGGTCAGGCCACGGCGGACCGGGCGGCGACCGCGTCGGCCGGGTCCCAGCCGGCGCGTGGCACCGAGGCCAGCAGCAGCCGGGTGTAGGGGTCGCGGGGGTCGGCGAGCACGTCGGCGGTCGGGCCCTGTTCGACGGCCGTTCCCCGCCGCATCACGACGACCTCGTCGGTGATGTGCTGCACCACCGCCAGGTCGTGGCTGACGAAGACCAGGGCGACCCCGGTGTCCCGGCGGATCCCGTCGAGCAGGTGCAGGATCTGGGCCTGGATCGACACGTCGAGCGCCGCCACCGCCTCGTCCAGGACCAGCACCTTCGGATCGACGGCGAGCGCGCGGGCGATGGCCAGGCGCTGCCGCTGCCCGCCGGAGAGCCCGTGCGGCAGTGCCTCGGCCTCGCGGGCGCCGAGACCCACCCGGTCCAGCAGGCCGTCGGCCAGTTCCGCGGGTCGGCCGTGCAGCCGCAGCGCCGTGGTGAGGCAGCGACGGGCGGTGAGCCGGGGGTCGAGCGAGAGGTAGGGGTCCTGGAAGACCATCTGGATCTCCCGCGCACGGGCCAGCCGGGCCGCCCTGCCGCGCGGGGCGGTGAGCCCCCGGGCCCGGCCCTCGACCCGGACCGTTCCGGCGTCCGGGCGGACCAGGCCCACCAGCATCCGGGCCACGGTCGTCTTGCCGGAGCCGGACTCCCCGACGATCCCGAGCGAACCGCCCGACGGGACGGTGAAGCCGATGCCGTCGGCGGCGGTCAGGCGGCCCTTGCCGGGCAGCGGGTACGTCTTGCGCAGCCCGTCGACCGCGAGAAGCGGCGCGGGGTCCCGGTCCGAGGAGAGCGTCATCGGTCGGTGCCCTTCATCTGTGTCAGCGGTACGGGTACGGGGCCGAGTCCGGGCAGCCGGCGGCAGGAGGCGGAGCCCGTACCGCCGTCCGCGAGGGCCACCGGCTCGGGCCGCCAGCTCGCGCACTCCGGTTCGGCGTCCGGGCAGCGGTCGGCGAAGGGGCAGCCCGCGAAGGCGTCGGCCAGCGACGGCGGCTTCCCCGGGATCGGGCGGATCTCCCGGTGCTCCTCCCCCAGCGTCGGCGAGCAGGCCAGCAGCCCCCGGGTGTAGGGGTGGCGGGGCCGCTCGAACAGGTCGCCGGCGGTCCGCTCCTCGACGACCCGGCCCGCGTACATCACGTACACGCGGTCGCAGTAGGCGGCGGCCAGGTGCAGGTCGTGGGTGATGAACAGCAGGCCGAGGCCGCGTTCGGCGCGCAGGGTGCGCAGGAGGGCGAGGATCTCCGCCTGGGTGGTGACGTCCAGGGCGCTGGTCGCCTCGTCGGCCAGCAGCAGCCGGGGCTCGGCGGCGAGCGCCCCGGCGATGACGACGCGTTGGAGCATCCCGCCGGAGAGTTCGTGCGGGCGCTGGCGGACCCGGCGCTCCGGTTCGTCGAGCCCGACGGCGTCGAGCAGCTCGACCGCGCGGTTCCGGGCCGCCGCCCCGGTCACTCCGGTCCCGGCGGCGGCGAGCCGCTCGACGAGGAAGTCCCCGACGCGGCGGACGGGGTTGAGGGCGGCGCGCGGGTCCTGGTGGACCAGGGCGACGGTCCGGGCCCGGTGGGCGCGCAGCTCCTCGCCGCGCAGGGCGAGGACGTCGCGGCCCGCCACCCGTACGGAACCGTCGAGGGCCGTCCCTTCGGGGAGCGTGCGGAGGGCGGCCTTGGCGGTCGTGGACTTGCCGGAGCCGGACTCGCCGACCAGACCGACGACCTCGCCGCTCGCGACCCGCAGGGACACCTGGTCCAGGACGGGCCGGGCGGTGCCGGGGAGGCGGAGGGTGAGGTGGTCGATGTCGAGGAGCACGGTGTCACTTCCCGGTGCGGCGTGCGCCGCTGTGTCGTGTCCCGGTGCGGCGTGCGCCGCTGTGTCGTACGGCATGGGTCCTACCTCCCGTTGGCGAGTCGGTCGGCGGCCCGGACCCCGACGACGTTGAAGGAGACGACCACCAGGGCGATGGCGATGCCGGGCACCAGGGCGGGCAGCAGCGCGCCCTGGACGACGGCGGCCTGCCCCTCCTGCACCATCAGCCCCCAGTCGGAGCTGGGCGGCTGGGCACCGAAGCCCAGGTAGGAGAGCGTGGCCAGGGACATCAGGGCCTCGCCGAAGAGGACCACCAGATAGCCGATGACGGAGCGGCCGAGGTTGGGGACGAGGTGGAACGCGCAGATCCGCAGGCCGCCCATGCCCTGGACGCGGTAGGCGTCGATGTAGGGCTTGCGCCGCTCCCCGATGGCCACGGAGCGGGTGTACTTGGCGACGGTCGGCGTGTAGGCGAGGCCGAGCGCCAGCACGGAGGTCGTCATTCCGGCGCCGAAGACGGCGATGATCAGCACGGTGAACAGCAGCCCCGGGAACGCGTACATGACGTCGGTGAGCCGGGAGACGACGGTGTCGGCCCAGCCGCCGCGCCAGGCCGCCAGGGTGCCGAGCGCGATACCGAGCACGGCGGCGATGGCGAGCAGGAGCGCCGGGGCGACGAGACTGGTGCGGGCCCCGTACAGCACCCGCGACAGCAGGTCCTGGCCGGAGGAGTCGGTGCCCAGGAGGTGGTCGCCGGTGGTCCCGGCCAGCGAGGCGGAGAGGTCGATGGCGTCGGGGGCGTACGGGGCGATGAGCGGGGCGAGGAGGGCGGCGAGCAGCACCAGGCCGAGGACCGCGCCCGCGAGGATCGCCCCGTAGGGGCGCCGGGCGGCCGGGATCTCCACCGGGGTGAGGGCCGGGGCCAGGGTCGGGGCGGTCATACGGCGGCCTCCTTCACGCGCGGGTCGAGCAGCGGGTGGACGAGGTCGACGAGGGTGGTGACCACGATGTAGCCGGTGACCATGAGCAGCAGGACCGCCTGGGCCACCGGGAAGTCGTGGGTGTTGATCGCGCCGACGAGCAGCGAGCCGATGCCGCTGATGCCGAACGCGGTCTCCACGACGACCGTGCCGGCGAGCATCCCGGCCATGACCAGGCCGCACATGGTGACGATCGGGCCCAACGCGTTGCGCAGGATGTGGCGGCGGACGATCTCGCGCTCGGGGATGCCGGAGGAGCGGGCGGCCTCCACGTGGTCGGCGGCCCCGGCGTCGGCCATCGCCTGCCGGGTGACCCGGCTGATGATGGCGAGCGCGCCGAGCGCCAGCGTCAGGGCGGGCAGAGTGAGGTGGTGCAGGGTGCCGGTGAAGCCCTCGCCCCCTCCGGTGACGGGGAACCAGCCGAGCTGGACGCCGAAGACGGCGGCGAGCGCGATGGCGGAGACGAACGAGGGGACCGAGGCCGCCAGCGTCGTACCGCCGACCACGGCCGAGTCGACCCAGGTGCCGCGCCGGACGGCGGCGAGGATGCCCGCGCCGACGCCGAGGACGACGAAGAGGACGGTCGCGTACGCCACCAGGGCCAGGGTGGTCGGGAAGCGGGCGACGAGCAGGTCGGCCACCTGGTCGCTGTATTTGAAGGAGCGGCCGAGGTCGAACTGGAGGCAGTCGCCGAGCCAGCGGCCGTACTGCACGACGAGGGGTTCGTCGAGGTGGTACTGCGCCCGGACCAGCTCCAGCTTCTCGGGGGTGAGTTTGTCGCGGCCTCCGGCCAGGAAGACGGCGGGGTCGCCGGGGGCCGCGTACACGGCGGCGAAGATGACGAAGGAGGCGGCGAGGAGGGTGGCCAGCAGTCCGGCCAGCCGCCGGGAGATCCGGGCGAGCATCGCGGGTCAGCCCTTCTTGGCGCCGAGGTCGGCGGCCCAGGGGTAGTAGAGGTAGGCCATGGAGGCGGGCGGTCCGGTCAGCTTCTCGTCGAGGACGAGGACGGAGGGGACCTGGGCGACGGAGATCCAGACGGCGGCGTCGGTGAACTTCTTCTGGACCTCGGCGGCGAGCTTCGCGCGCTCGGCGTCGTCGAGGGTGGCGAGCGCCTTCTTGACCGTGGCGTCGTAGGCGGGGTCCGCGAAGCCGACCCAGTTGTTGGAGGAGCCGGTGAGCGCGTTGTCGTAGAAGCCCATCGGGTCGGCCTTGGAGATGTACCAGTCGCCGACCAGGACGTCGATGCCGCCGCGGGCCTCGGGGTCGCTGTAGAACTGCTCGAACTGGGCGGTGGGCACGGTCTTGATCTGCCCGGTGAGCCCGATCCGCTGGAGGGCGGCCCGGACGGCGTTGGCGACGACGGTGCGGCCCTGGCTGGCGTCGGTGCCGATGACGACCGGGGTGGCCGCGTCGGCGCCGGAGTCCTTCACCAGCTTCTTCGCGGCGGCGATGTCCTCGGCGTCGGGGCTCGCGGGGGCGGCCGGGTCGGCGGCGCGCTGGGCGGCCTCGAAGACCGGCTTCTCGTAGCCCCACGCGCCGGAGCCGACCGGGGTGGACCAGGGCTGGACCATCCCGCCGTAGCCGGAGGCGGCGATGCCCTTGCGGTCGAGCGCGAGGGAGAGCGCGCGGCGCACGGCCGGGTCCTTCAGTCCGCCGCGTGCGGTGGGGATGAGGACGAGTGAGGAGGTGGAGGGGCCGTAGTGCTGCGTGATGCCCTTCTTGCCGTCGAGGGCGGCGGCGGTGTTGGGCGATTCGGCGTACGCGCCGTCGGCGGCCCCGGTGGTGAGCGCGTTGACCAGGGCGCTGTCGGTGGCCCAGCGGAAGGTGACGCGCTTCGTCAGCGGTTTGTCGCCCCAGTAGTCGTCGTAGCGCTCGATGGTGATGGAGTCGCCGGACTTCCAGTTCGCCAGCCGGTAGGGGCCGGTGCAGGCGTCGGGCTGTCCGGGGGTGCCGAAGTCCCGGCCCGCCCTCTCGACCTGCTCCTTGTTCCAGACGATGCCCGCGTCGCCGGCGAGCGCCTTGAGGAAGAGGGCGTCGGGGGCCTTGAAGGAGAGGGTGATCTCGCGATCGCCGGTCTTCTTCATGGCGGCGACGTTCTCGAACTCGTCGCCCTGTTCCATGTCCGGGTCGGCGTGCCGCTGAAGGCTCCAGAGCACGTCGTCGGCGGTCATCGGGGTGCCGTCGTGGAAGGTGACGCCGGAGCGGAGCTTGAGGACGAGAGTGGTGTCGTCGGGGGTCTCGACGCTCTCGGCGAGGAAGGGCTTCGTCGTCATGTCCGGCTGGAGCTGGTAGAGCCGCTCGCAGACGTTGGTGAGGACGACCCGGCCGGCGCTGGAGCCCTGGGTGTCCAGGTCGAGGGAGTCCGGTTCGTCCTCCAGGAGCCAGCGGGCTTCGGGGAGTTCGCCCTTGGCGGCGGCCGTCGTCGGGGTGAGGGTGAGCCGCCCGGCGTCGGCGGCGGAGCCGCTGCCGACGGGCTTGGCGGCCCCGCTGCACCCGGCGGCGAGCAGGGCGGCGACGACGGCGGCGGCGACCGGCGCGGTACGGCGCAGGGCGCGGCCGGGAACGGCGGCGGGTACCGCCCGGCCTTCGGCGGCGGGCGGACAGAAGGTGTCGGGCGTGCGGTGGGTCATGGCTGGGTTCCTGTCGGTTCCGGGCCGCCGTGCGGGCCGTCGTAGAGGTTCCAGGGAAGGTGCTGGTACTCGCGGTCGCAGGGGGTTCCGGCGGTCACGTGGTAGTCGCCGGTGGTGAGGTCGGCGAGGGAGGAGACGAGGGTGGTCCAGTGCTCGACGGCCGGCCGGCGCGGGTCGGGGTGGGTGCACAGGGACTCGGGGTGGCCGAGGTGGTCGGACATGGCCCGGCGGATCAGCTTCCGGGACTCGTCGGGTCCGGTGGAGTGGCGCAGGGCGGCCAGGCCCTGTTCGGCGCGGGGGACGCGGACCAGGGAGTCGGAGGACATCGGGCGGTAGCCGGCGGCGGCGAGCGGGGCGGGGATGCCCGCCTGGTAGTGGTTGCCGTGCACCAGCAGGCCGTCGGTCGGATACATCCAGCCGTGCCCGGCGGGGGTGGTCTCCAGGTCGATGGCGAAGCCCTCGCGGCAGGTGAGGAGGGCGTTGCTGGCGATGTGGGCCCGAGTGCGGCAGAGCACGTCGAGGGCGTCGGCGATGTTGTCCTGGTCGAGCACGGTGCGTCGGACGACGGTCTGGGGCAGTCCGATCCGGTCGTCGAACCGGCCTCCGAGGCCGTTGGCGTTGAAGGCGATCCCGGCGGAATTGGCGCCCTGGCGGCCGATCTGTCCGGCCTCCACCTGCATGATCAGGGTCGGTCTGGGCGGCTGGACGATCCGGATCATGACGACGGTGTCGGCGACGCCGGCGCGCCAGTCCCAGTTCTGCCCGGCGTAGACGTGGCCGTCGCCGCTGGCGGGGCCGTACGCGGCGAACGAGGTGCAGCCCTCGGCGGGTTCCTCGTCGGCCGGCCCCTCCCCCGACCCGTCGGCGGCGATCTCGGCGAAGGACTTGTCGTAGATGACCTCGCCCCGGGCATTGAGCGCGAGGACGTCCAGGAGGTCCGCGCCCGCGCCGTCGGCGATGCCCCGCATCTCCTCGACGAGGTGGGGGGCGTAGGCGCTCACGGGCTCCAGCCAGCGGGCGGCGCGGGCGGTGACCTTGTCCCAGGTGAGCCCGGCGGAGCGGCCGAACGCCTCCTCGTAGTAGCCGAGGGCGGCGTGCAGTTGGGGGCGGACGGCCTCGCCGTACTGCCGGCCGCGCTCCAGCGGTGAGCCGGAGATCTCGATGACGGGGAGGATCCGGGCGGCGGAATCCTTGGGCGGGGGTGCGGAATCCGTGGGGACGGGGGCGGATTCCGTGGGAAGGGGTGCCATTCTTCTCCTCGCGACGGAACGCTTCGACGACCGACGAACAGGAACCGGGATCGGAGACCGGGAACCGGCAACCGGCAACCGGAGACCGGGAACCAGCACGATCCTGTAACGTCGATTTCAGAACGCGTTCCCTTTGGAACGTTCTGCCCAGGACAGTAACGCTGGTCACACGGAAGTCAATGCTTGTAATGGAAATTCCAGAGAACGAGACCGGAGTGACGCGGCTCCGTGCTGCCATTCGTGACCAATGGAACGATCTGTCCGCTTCTGAACGGGCCGTGGCCCAGTACTTGGTGAGCGCGCCGGTCGAGCAGCTGCTCTTCGCCAGCGCGCAGCAGCTCGGCGCGGCCAGCTCCACCAGCAACGCCACCGTCGTACGGGCCCTGCAACGCCTCGGTTACGCGGGCCTCCCGGCGCTCAAGCGGGAGCTGGCCAACGACTTCACCTCGGCCGTCGCCCCCGAGGTGCGGCTCAAGCGGCGCATCGCGCACGTGGGCCAGGACCTGGACTCCATCTGGACCGATGTCTTCGACGAGGCCCAGGAGCGCATCGACCAGGCCCGCCGGCTGACCGGTCCGGACTCCCTGAAACGGGCGGTCGCCGTCCTCGCCGAGGCCCGCGAGGTCTTCGCCTACGGGGTCGCCGCCTCCGAACCGGGCGCACGGCACCTGGCGTTGGCGCTCGGCCGGATCGGCCGCCGGGCCCGGGCCGTCTCGGAGACCGGGTTCGCGCTGGCGGACCAACTGCTGGCGCTCGGGCAGGGCGACGCGGTGGTGATCTTCCAGCCGGGACGGCGGCTGATGGAGCTGTCGGTCCTGATGGAACGGGCCCGCTCGGTCGGCGCGAAGGTGGTCCTGGTGACCGACGAGCTGGGCGAGGCGTACGCGGACCGGGTCGCGGCGGTGCTCACCGCGCCGCACACGCCGACCGGTATAACGGCGGAGTCCCTGACCGGGCTGCTGGTGGCCGACGCGCTGCTGCTGGCGCTGGCCACCCTGGACGAGGACCGGGCCGTCGGCTCCTCGCACCAGCTGACCGCCCTGCGCGAACAGCTGCTGGACCCGAAACGGCACGGCTGACGGGCCGGTCGGCGACCTGCTGACGGGCCGGTCGACCGACCTGCTGACGAACCTGTCGGCCGACCTGCTGACGTATCCCGCCCCGGCGACGCTTGACCTTGACCCCGTGTGAAGGCATGCAGTGGGAGCCATCATGTTCACCATCGGAGACTTCGCCAGGTACGGACGGGTGTCGCCCCGGATGCTGCGTCACTACGACGCCATCGGACTGCTGCGCCCGGACCGCACCGACCCGGCCACCGGCTACCGCCTCTACGGCGCGGCCCAGCTCGCCCGGCTCAACCGGATCCTCGCGCTCAAGGACCTCGGCTTCACGCTCCAGCAGGTGGGGGCGGTCCTGGACGAGCGGGTGGGCCCGGAGGAGCTGCGCGGCATGCTGCGGCTGCGCCGGGCCGAGCTGGCGGAGGCGGTGGCGGCCGCGTCCGCGCGGCTGGCCCGGGTCGAGGCGAGGCTCCGGTCGATCGAGAGCGAGGGGCACATGCCTGCCGACGACGTTGTGGTCAAGACCGTTCCGGCGGTCCGGGTGGCCGAGCTGACCGGAACGGCCGCGAGCTACCAGCCGCAGGACATCGGGCCGGTGATCGGCCCGCTGTACGAGCGGCTCTTCCCGCTCCTGGAGGGTGCCGGCCTCCGGCCCACCGGTCCCGGGATCGCGCGTTACGAGGACGCCCCCGAGGGCGGCGGCGCGATCACGGTGCACGCCGGGGTGACGGTGTCGGCCCCGGTGGGAGCGGTCGGGGACACGGGGGTGCGGGTGGTGGAGCTGCCGCCGTTCGAGGCGGCCACGATCGTGCACCGGGGCGCGATGGACGACGTCCTTTCGACGGCCCACACCCTGGCCCGCTGGCTGGACGCCAACGGCTGCCGTTCCACCGGCTACACCCGGGAGGTCAGCCTGGAGTGCCCGCCGGACCGCGATAGTTGGGTGACGGAGCTCCAGGAGCCGGTGGCGAAGGCCTGATCCGATCCGGGGCGTACGGGGAGGGGTGCGCCGTCCCTCCTCGTACGCGGGACCGGCCCAGGCCCTACGCCTCCGCCCAGAGGCCGTCCTCCGTGAGGCCCAACAGCTCGATCGCGTTGCCGCGGACGATCCGGTCGACGACGTCCGGGGCCAGGTGGCCCATCTGCTCCTCGCCGACCTCGCGGGAGCGGGGCCAGGTGGAGTCGGAGTGCGGGTAGTCCGTCTCGTACAGCACGTTGCCGACGCCGATCGCGTCGAGGTTCCTCAGCCCGAAGGCGTCGTCGAAGAAGCAGCCGTAGACGTGTTCGGCGAACAGCTCGGACGGCGGCCGGTGGACCTTCTCGGCGACCCCGCCCCAGGCCCGGTTCTCCTCCCAGACCACGTCGGCGCGCTCCAGGATGTACGGGATCCAGCCGATCTGCCCCTCCGCGTACATGATCCTCAGGTTGGGGAAGCGTTCGAACTTTCCGCTCATCAGCCAGTCGACCATCGAGAAGCAGCAGTTGGCGAAGGTGATCGTGGAGCCTACGGCGGGCGGGGCGTCGGCGGAGGTGGACGGCATCCTCGACGAGGAGCCGATGTGCATGGCGATGACGGTGCCCGTCTCGTCGCAGGCGGCGAGGAACGGATCCCAGTCGTCCGCATGTATGGACGGAAGTCCGAGATGGGGAGGTATCTCGGAGAACGCGACCGCGCGCACGCCCCGCGCCGCGTTGCGCCGGACCTCGGCGGCGGCGAGCTCCGCGTCCCACAGCGGGACGAGCGTGAGCGGGATGAGGCGACCGTGCGCCTCGGGGCCGCACCACTCCTCCACCATCCAGTCGTTGTACGCGCGCACGCCGAGCAGCCCCAGTTCGCGGTCCTTCGCCTCGGTGAACGTCTGCCCGCAGAAACGGGGGAAGGTCGGGAAGCAGAGGGCGGACTGCACGTGGTTGACGTCCATGTCGGCGAGCCGGTCCGGCACCGAGAAGGAGCCCGGCCGCATCTGCTCGTAGGTGATGATCTCCAGCTTGATCTCGTCCCTGTCGTAGCCGACGGCGGTGTCCAGGCGGGTGAGCGGACGGCGCAGGTCCTCGTACACCCACCAGTCGCCGACCGGACCGCCGTCGCCCTTCGCCCCCATCACGGGCGCGAACTTGCCGCCCAGGAACGTCATTTCCTTCAGCGGCGCCCGGACGACGCGCGGCCCGGCGTCCGCGTACCTGGACGGGAGCCGGTCCCGCCAGACATGAGCGGGCTCCACCGTGTGGTCGTCCACCGAGATGATCTTCGGGAAGGTCTCCATACGTTCCACGGTAGCGCCGATCTGACGAACCGTCAGCTATCGCGCACGCATTGACATGTCTCATGGCGGGTGTACGACACGTGGCACGGTTCCCGAATCGTTGTCGAGGGCTTGTGCAGAGCATCACCCACTGCTGACGAGTCCGCCCGAGACAAGGCAGACTGTTGAGCGCGATACCAGCGGTACCGCGCCATCCGGATGCATACCGCACTTCGACGCACGGGCGGACATACGGACACGGGCAGCACCGGCAGGATCCGCAGCCGAGCGGGACCGGCAGGCGAGCAGGACAGGGGGCATCAATGGACCGTGACAGCGGGCCACGCGTGCGCGTACCGGAGCAGCGAACTCCGGAGAAACCGGTTACGGCGGACGCCCTCAGGTTCACCGTGCTCGGCCCCGTACGGGCCTGGCGGGGCTCGGAGCTGCTCTCCTCCGGCTCGCCCCAGCAGCGCGCCCTGCTGGCCGCGCTGCTGCTGCGCGAGGGCCGGACGGCCACCGCGGGCGAGCTGATCGACGCGTTCTGGGGCGAGGACCCGCCCTCGCAGGCGCTGGCCACGATCCGGACGTACGCCTCGCGGCTGCGCAAGATCCTCGGCCAGGACACCCTGGTGAGCGAGTCCGGCGGCTATGCGATCCGGACCGACCGGGCGGCGCTCGACCTGACGCTGGCGCAGGACCTCGCGGCCGAGGCGGAGAAGGCCCGGGCGGCCGGTGACCGCGCCCAGGCGCGCACCCTGACGACCAAGGTGCTGGGCCTGTGGGACGGCGAGGCGCTGGCCTCGGTGCCGGGCCCGTACGCGGACAACCAGCGGACCCGGCTGGAGGAGTGGCGGCTCCAGCTCACCGAGGCGCGGCTCGACCTGGACCTGGAGGTCGGGTGCCACGCGGAGGCCGTCTCCGAGCTGACCGCGCTCACCGCCGCGCACCCGCTGCGCGAGAGGCTGCGCGAGCTGCTGATGGTGGCGCTGTACCGCAGCGGCCGGCAGGCCGAGGCCCTCGCGGTGTACGCGGACACCCGCCGCCTCCTCGCGGAGGAGCTGGGCGTCGACCCGCGCCCCGAACTGGCCCAGCTCCAGCAGCGCATCCTGCGCGCCGACGAGGAGCTGGCGCGCCCGGCGGACGAGCCGGCCCCCGCGCCCGCGCCGCTGAAGCCCGCGCAGCTTCCGGCCACGGTGCCGGACTTCACCGGCCGGTCCGCGTTCGTGTCCGAGCTGGGCAGCCGGCTGGCCACGGCCGGGAGTTCGGTGATGGCCGTCTCCGCGGTGGCCGGGATCGGCGGCGTCGGCAAGACGACGCTGGCGGTGCACGTCGCCCACCAGGCCCGTCGGTACTTCCCCGACGGGCAGCTCTACGTCGACCTCCAGGGCGCGGGGGCCCGGGCGGCCGAGCCGGAGACGGTCCTCGGCTCGTTCCTGCGGGCGCTCGGCACGGCGGACTCGGCGATCCCGGACACCCTGGACGAGCGGGCCGCGCTCTACCGCTCGACGCTGGACGGCCGCCGCATCCTGATCCTCCTCGACAACGCCCACGACGCCGCCCAGATCCGCCCGCTGCTGCCCGGTACGCCGGGGTGCGCGGCGCTGGTGACGAGCCGGGTGCGAATGGTGGACCTGGCCGGGGCGCATCTGGTGGACCTGGACGTGATGTCGCCCGAGGAGGCGCTCCAGCTCTTCACCCGGATCGTCGGCGCGGAGCGGGTCGGCGCGGAGCGCGAGGCGGCGCTGGACGTGGTGGCCGCGTGCGGCTTCCTGCCCCTGGCCATCCGCATCGCCGCCTCGCGCCTGGCGGCACGCCGCACCTGGACGGTCTCGGTCCTCGCCGCCAAGCTCGCGGACGAGCGCCGGCGCCTGGACGAGCTCCAGGCGGGCGACCTCGCGGTGAAGGCCACGTTCGAACTCGGCTACGGCCAGCTGGAACCGGTGCAGGCCCGCGCCTTCCGCCTCCTGGGCCTCGCGGACGGCCCGGACATCTCCCTGGCCGCGGCTGCCGCCCTGCTCGACCTGGACCCGCACGCGGCCGAGGACCTCCTGGAGGCCCTGGTCGACACGAGCCTGGTGGAGTCGGCCGCCCCGGGCCGCTACCGGTACCACGACCTGGTGCGCCTCTACGCGCGTGCGTGCGCCGAGCGGGACGAACAGCCTCCGGTGGAAAGGGAGCTGGCGTTGTCGCGGCTCCTGGACTTCTACCTGGCCACGGCCGCGGGGGTGTACGCGCTGGAGCGGCCGGGGGACCGGCTGGTGGATCACCTGGCGCCCGTCGACCGGCCGGGCCTGGTGTTCGAGCGGCGGGGCCCGGCGCTGGACTGGATCCACGCGGAGGCCGAGTGCATCCTGGCGTGCGCCCACCAGTCCACCGACTCGGCTTCCTTGCGCCGGGCGGCCGACCTCCTGCTCGCCGCGAAGGATCTACCCGAATCCGGGGCCAACTCCCGGCGGTACGAGCTGGCCGCTCAGGCGGTGCTCTCCGCCGCCGTTCGTACGGGCGATGTCCACACCGAGGGCAGGGCCCGTACGGCTCTCACGAATGTCTTTCACTTCGCGGGCCGGTTCGACGAGGCCGAGGAGGAGGCCGAGAAGGCCATGGCACTCTCCGAGGCCGACGAGGATCCGATCCCCGGCGGGTACGCGGCGAACACGCGGGGCTTCATCGCGGTCTACCAAGGCCGCTACGCGGAGGCGGAGAAGTACCTGCAGGTGGCGATCGCCAGTTTCAGGAACGACGACAACTGGCCGAGCGAGGCGAGCGCCCTCTGCAACCTGTCACGGGCGCAACTGGCCATGGGCCGGACGGACAGCGCGGTGACCCTGGCCCGGCAAGGGGTCGACATATACGACCGCCAGGGGCTGAGTCTGCGCCTGGCGAACGGGCGCTATGCCTTGGGCATCGCCCTCACCCAAGCGGGAGACCTGACCGACGCGCTCACCCAACTCACTGACGCACTGGACATCTTCCACGAGAGCCGTCAGCCGCTCTGGGAAGGAATGACCCACTTCCGACTGGCTGAACTGCACCTTCTCGCCGGCCGTCCGACGCAGGCTGCCGCACATGCCGAGCAGGCCATCGCACTCCGGGGTATCGGAGGGGAGTGGCGGCGGGCAACCGTGCTGACCGTCCTGGGAAAGGCTCTGAAGCTTCTGGGCCAGGTGGACCGGGGGCACGCGTGCTGGGTCGAGGCGCTGACGATCTTCGAGAACCACGGCTCGCAGGAAGCGGCGGAGGTTCGCGGCCTGCTGTCCCCCCTGGACGCGGACCAAAGGCGCCGCTGACAGGGCGTTCATCGTTCGTTTATCCCCCCACGGCACTCTCATCCCTAGGAATCCGTCGCGTCGGGGGGCAGACGGATCCTCCGGCGGCCGCGGCGTTAGATTAGGCGGCCCCAGCCCGTCCGGCGACCTCCGGGGGAGTCTCCGGACGGGCTTTCCGGCCTTGTCCGCTGATCCACGTTGGAGCGAACCATGAGCGACATCAGCAAGCCCACGATCAATCCGAAGCCTCTGGACGACCACATGTCCGGGGCGGACAAGGGTCTCGTGGGGCCCCAGGACGACCACATGTCCGGTGCCGACAAGAATGTCGCGAAGCCCCAGGACGACCACATGTCCGGAGAGCAGCCCTAGCCGACCGGGCGACAGGGAACTGCCGCGGCGACGCCGAGGGGGAGCCGCCGCGGTCGCGGTACGGGGGAATGTGTGAGGGGCCCGAGTCGGGGGAAGCGATCGGGCCCCTCCCGCATGTCCGGGACCGTGCCTACAGGCCGCGCAGCTGAACCCTCGGCCGGCACAGCTTCCCCAGGTCGTCCACGTCGGACGTGAAGAGCGCCGTCCGGCCCGGCTGCCGGTTCGCGATCGCGGCAAGCGCGGCGTCGACGGCGTACTTGTGGCCGTGCAGTCCGGCCTCGCGCAGTAGGCGGATCGCCTCGTCGGCGATGTCCTTGGTGACGGGTTCGACGACCACCCGTGCCATCGCCCAGCTCCACGCCGGCATGCGGATCTTGCCGTGATACGCCTCAATGAGCGTCATGGAACTGGTCGCCACCCGGATGCCCGACTGGTGGGCTTTCGTCAGGATGCCCGTGAACGTGCGATCCCGCAGCGCGATCCTGGAAAGCGCCTCACTGTCCAGGACGAAGCAGATGTCTTTCATCCGGCGGCAGCCGCCTGATCGCCACGGCCGTCGGCTTCCCGCTCCTCGAACCACCGCTCCATGTCGCGCAGCTCTGCGGCGGCCGCGGCCTGCTCCTCCTCGGTGAGCGGGCCGTCCTTCTCCTGCATCCAGGCGACCAGCTCCCCCAGCCGGTCATGCTCGCGCTGCCTCTCTATGGCCCGCGTGACATACGCGCTGAACGCGCCGGGGCCCACCTCGCTGCGGATCTCCTCCGCCAGCTCCTCCGGCAGGGTGACCGTGTACTTCTTGGTTGCCATACCCTTGACCATACCGCTGGCGGGCATTGCGACGCCCTCCGTCGTTCACCCCATCCAGCGACACCGAACAAACGCCCGCAATCCGAGATCTACCGCCCCCGCAGCTCCCCCTTCACCACCTTGCCGCTCGCGTTGCGCGGCAGCTCCGGGAGGAACTCCACCGCCCTCGGCACCTTGAAGTTCGCCATCTCGCGGCGGGACCAGGCGATCAGGTCGTCCGCAGTGAGCGTCGCGCCCCGGCGGCGGACCGCGTACGCCTTGCCGACCTCGCCGAGCCTCGGGTCCGGGACGCCGATGACCGCGACGTCGGCCACGTCCGGGTGGAGGCCGAGCAGCTGCTCTATCTCGGCCGGGTAGGCGTTGAAGCCGCCCACGATGAACATGTCCTTGATCCGGTCCGTGATCCGCAGGTTCCCCGCCGCGTCGAGGACGCCCACGTCGCCGGTGCGGAGCCAGCCGTCCTCGGTCATCGTGGCGGCCGTCGTGTCCGGGTCCTCGAAGTACCCGCTCATCACGTGGAAGCCGCGCACCTGGACCTCGCCCGGAGCACCCGGTTCCGCCAGGACGCGGAGCTCGGTGCCGGGGATCGCGCGGCCGGACGTGGTGGCCACGACCTCCGGCGCGTCGCCCCGGCGGCACATGGTGACGATGCCGCTCGCCTCGGAGAGGCCGTACGCGGTGAGGACCGTCGCGATGTGGAGTTCCTCGCGCAGGCGCTCCACCAGCTGGAGGGGTACCACCGCCGCGCCGGTGACGACCAGGCGGAGGGCCGAGAGGTCGTGCGCGTCGCGCGCCGGGTGGTCCAGGAGCGACTGGTGGAGGGTCGGCGGGCCGGGCAGGACCGAGATCCGCTCCGCCGCGATGTTCGCCAGAACCGTGTCCACGTTGAACACCGGCTGCGGCACCATCGTGGCCCCCCGCATGAGGCAGGCGATGATTCCCGCCTTGTAGCCGAAGGTGTGGAAGAAGGGGTTGACGATGAGGTAGCGGTCGCCTTCACGCAGGCCCGCCAGGTCGCTCCAGACCGCGTACGCGCGCAGCGTCTGCGCATGGGTGATCACCGCGCCCTTCGGGCGGCCCGTGGTGCCGGAGGTGTAGACGATGTCGGAGGGGTCCGAGGGGGAGACGCCGACGGCCCGTTCCCGTACGGCGGAGGACGGGACGCTCTCCCCCGCCGCCAGGAAGTCCGGCCAGCTCGTGTAGTCCTCGGGGGCCGTGTCCGCGAGGACCACCACCCGCTCCAGGTCCGGCAGTCCCACCTCCGCCCGCCGCAGCGACGCCACGTACGAGGTGCCCAGGAACGTGCCGGTGACGAACAGCAGCCTGCACCGGCTGCGCCGCAGGATGTACGCCGCCTCCGTGCCCTTGAAGCGGGTGTTCAGCGGGACCAGCACCGCGCCGGCCGTCACGGCCCCGAGCGCGGAGACGATCCAGTCCAGGGTGTTCGGGGCCCAGATCGCCACCCGGTCCCCCGGCTCCACGCCGGAGGCGAGGCACGCGGCCGCCGCGCGCTCCACCCGCTCGCCGAGCTCGGCGTACGAGAGCCGGGTACGGCCGTCGGCCACCGCCTCGACGGAGCCGTACCGCCGCGCCGCCGCCCGCACCAGCTCAGGGATGCTGCCCCACTCCTCGTCGCCCCGCATCACGCGCCCTCCCGCCGTCGCAGTAGCTGACTAACCGTCAGATTAGCGGTAGCCTCTGCGGCTGTCAGCAGGGGCGACGGTGCGGGAGGTCAGCGGATGGCAACGCTCAAGGACGCGACGGCGATAGCCGGGATCGGGCAGACGGCGTTCGCGAAACGGCTCCCCGAGTCGGAGAAGGCCCTCGCCTGCCGGGCGATCCTGGCGGCCCTCGACGACGCGGGCATCGCCCCCACCGAGGTCGACGGCTTCGCCTCGTACACGATGGAGGAGACCGACGAGGTGGAGGTCGCCAAGGCGATCGGCGCCGGGGACGTCACCTTCTTCTCCCAGGTCGGCTACGGCGGCGGCGGTTCCTGCGCCACGCTCGCCCACCTCGCCGCCGCCGTCGCCACCGGACAGGCGAGCGTCGGCGTGGCCTGGCGGTCGCGCAAACGCGGCTCCGGGCCCCGGCCGTGGAAGAACACCGCCGTCCAGCTCCCCACGCCCGCCCAGTGGACCCGTCCCTACGGGCTGCTGCGGCCCGCCGACGAGATCGGCATGCTGGCCCGGCGGTACATGCACGAGTACGGGGCCACTCGCGACCACCTCTTCAACGTGGCGCTCGCCTGCCGCAACCGGGCCAACCAGAACCCCGCCGCGATCATGTACGACCGCCCGCTGACCCGCGAGATGTACATGACCTCCCGCTGGATCAGCGAACCCCTCTGCCTCTTCGACAACTGCCTGGAGACCGACGGGGCGCTGGCCTGCGTGATCGTCTCCGCCGAACGGGCCCGCGACTGCCGGCGGAAGCCCGTCTACCTCCACTCCGTCGCCCAGGGGCTGCCCGCCCAGCACCACGGGATGGTCAACTACTGGAACGACGACCCGCTCACCGGCCCCGCCTGGACCGCCGCCCGACAGCTCTGGAAGCAGGCCGACTTCGGGCCCGGGGACGTCGATGTGGCCCAGATCTACGACGCGTTCACCCCGCTCGTCCCGCTCTCCCTGGAGGGCTACGGCTTCTGCGGGCGCGGCGAGGGCGGCGCGTTCACCGAGGGCGGGGCGCTGGAGAGCGGCGGGCGGCTTCCCGTCAACACCGGGGGCGGCGGGCTCAGCGAGGCGTACGTCCACGGCTTCAACCTCATCACCGAGGGCGTGAAACAACTGCGCGGCACCTCCACCGCCCAGGTGCCGGACGCCGCCACCTGCCTGGTCACCGCGGGCGAGGGCGTTCCGACGTCGGCCGTACTGCTGAGGAGTTGAGGACATGGCCGTGAACGATCCCCTCCTGCTTCCCGTCGCCGACGAGGACGGCGCACCCTTCTGGGAGTACACCGCCCGCGGCGAGCTCCGCGTCCAGGCCTGCGCCGCCCCCGCCTGTGGCGAACTGCGCTTCCCGCCCCGGCCCTGCTGCCCGCACTGCGGTTCGTTCGAGAGCGAGTGGCGGGAGATGAGCGGGCGCGGCCGGCTCTGGTCGTACGTGATCCCGCATCCGCCCCTGCTCCCCGCCTACGCCGAACAGGCCCCGTACAACGCGGTGCTGGTCGAGTTGGAGGACGCGCCGCGCATCCGGCTGGCCGGGAACGTCGTCGCCGCCCCGGACGCTCCGCTGAACTCGGTGGACCCGGCGCGGCTGCGGATCGGGGCTCCGGTGCGGGCCGTGTTCTGCCCGGCGGGACCCGGCGGCGGGATCACACTCGTCCGCTGGCTCCTGGAGCGGTGAGCAGATGGCCCTGCGCATCGAGCGGGACACGGAGGCCGGGGTCGCGCTCGTCACCCTGGACCGACCGGCGAAGCTCAACGCCATCGATCTGGAGACCGCCGAGGAACTCCGCGTGCTGTGGCGGGGGTTGCGGTACGACGAGTCGGTGCGGGCGGTCGTCCTCACCGGGGCCGGGACGCGTGCCTTCTGTACGGGGATCGACCGGGGCGTCACCGTGCCGCAGCCCCCGTCCCCGTACGCCGTCGACGATCCCCTCCTGCGGATCGGCCCCAAGGCGAACGACCTGTGGAAGCCCGTGGTCGCGGCGGTCGAGGGGATGGCCTGCGGCGGGGCGTTCTACCTGCTGGGTGAGGCGGAGTTCGTGGTCGCGTCCCGGGAGGCGACGTTCTTCGACCCGCACACCACGTACGGGATGGTCTCGGCGTACGAGGCCATCGCGATGGCCCAGCGGATGCCGTTCGGGGAGGTCGCCCGGATGTCCCTCATGGGCACGGGGGAACGGCTGAGCGCCGGGCGGGCGTACGCGATCGGCCTGGTCAGCGAGGTGACGGAGCCGGGCTGTGCGGTGGCGGCGGCGCTGCGGTCGGCGACGGTGATCGCCCGCTACCCGACGGAGGCGGTGCAGGGCACGGTCCGGGCGGTGTGGTCCGCGAAGGAGGCGGCCAGGACCCAGGCGATGTCCCAGGCCCCGGCGCTGATCGCCCTGGGCAGTCTGCCCCCGGAACGTCAGACGGAGCTGTTCGAGGGACGGGGCGGGGACGGGGAGCCCCGGGTGCGGTGAGCATCCTGGGCGTCCCCTGCCCCCGCCCTTGTCCGTCCCCTGCGGGCCGGAGCCGGGTCAGACCGCCTCGGCGGTCACGACGCAGCGCTTCACCCGGGACACCTTGCCGGGGCTCTCCATCCGCACCGTGAGGGTGTCCACCTCATCGACGTCGAGGATCGTGGTGGCCTCGGCCGTGTCCACGGTGTTGCCCAGGCCGTCGACGAACCGCACGTCGATCTCGTACGCCTGCGTGCCCGGGTAGTTCGACCGCACCTCGACCAGCGACGAGGTGACCGCCTTGCGCTTGCCCTTGCGCGGCACGGCGCAGCGGATCACCCGGACGGTGGGGGCGTCGGACGCGGTGGGCGTCGGGGTTCCGTAGGAGCCGGACGAGCCGGAGGACGAGGAGTCGTCGTAGTCCTCGTCGAAGTCGTTGTCGCGGTAGCCGTTGTTGCTCTTCTTCGAGCTGGAGCAACCGCCGCCGCCCGAGCTGCCGCTCTTGCCGCTCTTGCCCTTGCCGCCGCTGGAAGAGGTGGAGAACCCGGTGAGCGCGAGCACCACCACGACCAGAACCGCCGCAAGCTTCGTCTGTCGCCGCATCATGGATGCAGCCCCCCTTGAGTTTCGTTGCCGGTACGTCGCGCCGATGGCGTGCGTCGTCACCCTCAGCATGCCGCACGCGACCCCATGCCCAAGTCATGACCCTGTCACGGTCCCGTCATCGTCCGCATGGCGGGGGTGATCGTCCCGGCGTAGCGTCGGCTGCGGGGGGGGGTGCGTGTTCGCGGGACGACGCCCTGGAGGCCGACGATGATCCGCAACGTCCTCGGCTCCCTCGTCGCCCTGGCCGGGGCGGCCTCGGCCGTGCTGAGCCCGTTCCGCGACTGGTACGCCGGGCGGGCGGGGCAGGACTACCGGGTGGAGGACCTCTTCGGAGGCATCACCGCCGCGGAGTCCGGGGTGCTGGTCTCGATGCTGCTGCCGTTCCTCGCCACGGCGCTGCTGGTGATCGTGGGCGTGGTGCTCCGCTCGCGGCTCGTGGTCGCCTTCGCGGGTCTGGTGGTGCTGGGCTTCACGGTCCTGTGGATGGTCCGCCAGGGTCAGGCCGCGGGGTCGCTGGTGGTGGCCGGGGACGGGTCCGGGCTCCAGGTGGGCGTGGTGAACGCGTTGGCGGGCGGGCTGTTGATGGTGATCGGGGCGCTGCTGATGAGCGGTCGCGGCCGGCGTGGCCGGCGGAGCCGGCGGGAGCGGGAGCCGGTGGAGCCGTATGCCGCTCCGGCGGCGGATCAGGTGGACACCTGGCCGCCGACGCAGGAGCCGGGGATGTCCGTGCAGACGTCGCCGTGGCCGGAGCCGGAGGTGGACCCGTACACGGGGCCCGACCCGCGTGATCCCCGTACGCCGCCCTCTCCCCGGGCCCCGCATCCGGAGGACGATCCCCGGGACCCGGTACACCCGCCGCACCGCCCGCCGCCGCCTCCGCAGGGTTGACGGCCACCCCGTCGAGGGTTCCGTCCTCGAACGCCGGACGGGCTGGATCACCGCGGGGCCCACGCCCGTCCGCACGAGGGTTCCGTCCTCAAACGCCGGACGGGCTGGGTGTGCCGCCGGGGCCGGAAATCGAGCCCGTCCGGCGATTGAGGACGTCCCTGAGCCCGTCCGGCGTTGAGGACAGGACCCGGCTCAGGTCCGGGCCCTGTTCCCCGTGCCCGTTCCCTTCAGGGCGTCCAGCGCGTACACGCAGCGGTCCTTGCTGCAGGCGTAGACCACGCCCGCCTGCGCCACGGGCGATCCCGTGATCTCACCGCCGGTCGCGAGCTTCCAGCGCAGCTGGCCGCCCGCCGCGTCCAGGGTGTAGAGCACGTGGTCCGCCGAGCCGAAGTGGACCCGGCCGTCCGCCACCACCGGGGAGCCCACCACGTCGCCGCCCGCCGCGAAGCGCCACTTCGGGGTGCCGGTGACCGCGTCCAGGGTGTACAGCGCGCTGCCGCTGCCGACGTGCACGTTGCCCACCGCGACCAGCACCGGTTCGATGGAGGAGCGGGCCTCCGTGGCGATCCGCCAGCGGTCCTTGCCGGTCGTCGCGTCCAGCGCGTACACCGTGCCGAGGTAGTCCGCGAGGTACACCCCGCCGCCGGTCACCGCCGGGCCCGGCGCGAACGCGGGCGGGGAGAGGAAGACCGCGGGAGCCTCGAAGTGCCAGCGCACCCGGCCGGAGCCGGTCTCGACCGCCAGCACCCGGGTGCCCGCCGCGACGTAGACGTAGCCGTCGGGGGCCGGGGTGACCCGGACCGGGACACCGCCGCAGGAGGCCGCGTCGCCGATCGGGTACGACCAGCGCTCGATGCCCGTACGGGCGTCCAGCGCGCGCAGCCGGGCGTCCTGCCAGACGTACACCGTGCCGTCGTGGATGACCGGGCCGGCCTCCGCCGTCTCGAAGTCGCTCTGCGCGCCGGTGATCTCCCACAGCTTCTCGCCGTTGGACGCCTCCCAGCCCTGGACGCCGCCGCCCCGGGTCGCGGTCAGGACCGTGCCGCGGTCGGCCTTGAGGGCGTACACCCAGGCGTCGGTCGCCAGCCGCCACTGCTCGGCGCCGGTCGTGGCGTCCAGCGCGTACAGCGAGGGGCCGTCCGAGGCGTGGATCCGGCCGCCCTCGACGGCCATCGCCCAGGCCACGTCCCGGGTCTTGAACTGGCGCCGGCCGTTGCCCACGTCCAGCGCGTGGACCTCGAAGGACGTCACGTACAGCAGGTCGCCGGAGACGACGGGCGTGCCCCACACGTCGTTGGACATGCGGAAGCGCCAGGGCCGCCAGCGGTCGGGTACGGGCGCCGCGCCGTCCGGGGCGGGGCCCGGGGCCGGGACGGGGGCGGTGGGGGACGTGGCCGCCGGCGAACCGTTCGCTCCGGCGGGCGGCCGGACCCACCCGGTCGCGGCGGCCGGGTGCGCGGCGGCGGCCCCGCGCCCCTCCCCCGCACGCGGACCGGGGCCGATCGGCACCTTGGCGCCGGGCAGTTGGACGGGCCCGCCGTCGGCAGCGGCGGACGGGCCCGCGGCGGGGCCGGGCACGCCGGACAGCGGCGAGGGCGAGGACAGCGGGGAGGGCGAGCGCAGGTCCGCCCCGCTGCGCCAGGCGGTGTCCCGCTCCGGAGCCCTGGGGGGCTGCTGCGGTGGCGGCGGGGGCACCGCCGGGGCGGGCGGCGCGGTGCGCCCGCCGCCTCTGCGTCGCTCGATCATCGCGGTGGCCGAGGACGGCAGCCAGGCCGAGGCCGTGCCGCTGTCGTCGCTGCCGGAGGCGAAGAGGTGCGGGGCGAGCTGGGCCTGGAGGTCGGCGGGGCTCGGCCGCTGGGTGGCGTCCATCTGCATGCAGGACTCGATCAGCGGCCGCAGATCGTCGGGCAGCCCCTCGGTGTCGGGGCCCTCGCGCAGCAGCATGAACACCGTCTCGACCGGGTTGGCCCCGTGGAAGGGGGCGTGCCCGGTGGCGGCGAAGACGAGCGTGGAGCCCAGCGAGAAGATGTCGCTGGCCCCGGTGACGCTGCGGGAGTCCCGGGCCTGCTCGGGCGACATGTACGCGGGCGTGCCGACGGCGACGTTCGTCATGGTCAGCCGGGTGTTGGAGACGCCGGACGCGATGCCGAAGTCGATCACCCGGGGGCCGTCCTCGACGACGAGGACGTTGGACGGCTTCAGGTCGCGGTGGACGAGGCCCGCGCCGTGGATGGACTGGAGGGCCTCGGCGATGCCGGCGGCCAGCCAGCGCACCGCCTGGGTCGGCATGGGGCCGCACTCGTTCACTATCTCTTCGAGCGAGGGTGCGGGCACATAGGCGGTGGCGAGCCAGGGCACGGCGGCCCGCGGGTCGGCGTCGACCACGGCGGCGGTGTAGAACCCGCTGACCGCGCGGGCGGCCTCGACCTCGCGGGTGAAGCGGACCCGGAAGAGCTGGTCCTCGGCGAGCTCGGTCCGCACCGTCTTGATCGCCACCCGCCGGCCGGACGCCGACCGCGCGAGATAGACCAGCCCCATGCCGCCGGCCCCGAGCCGTCCCAGCACCTCGAACGGGCCGATCCGTCTCGGGTCGTGCTGCGTCAGCTGCTCCACCACTTGCCTGCCACCTCCCCGTAGACGGACCTCGGCGACGAAGTCCGCGAATTACCGCCCGGTCGAATCCCGCCCTGCGCAGCTCGCCCTGTGCAGGGTCTCACCACTGGGCATCACCTGGCGGTACGCACCCCGATTCTTCCTGGCCCGGGCCCCGGTTGCGAACCCGGGGGCGGATGGGGGTGTCTCATGTCACTTCGGGCGGTATCCCCCCACACCGGGGTGTGGAGAGGGGGCGGAGGGTGCGGTGGCCCGAGCTACGAAGGTGCGGAAGCCGGGGTTACGAGGGCGCGAGAACCGGGGTCACGACGGCGCGGAAGCCGGGGTCACGGACGCGGCTCGCCGGGCTCCAGCACCGCGAAGGCGGCCCCCTGGTCGTCGTGCAGCACGGCCATCCGCCCGGAGGGGATGTCGAAGGGCGGCTGGGCCACCCGGCCACCGAGCTGTACGGCGAGTTCGGCGGCGGCGTCGCAGTCGGCGACGGCGAAGTAGACGAGGAAGTAGCTCGGCATCTCGGCCGGGAACGCGTCCGTGATGACGCTGCGGCCGCCGACAGCGGTGTCCGGGCCCGGTTCGACGCCCCGGGGGGACCACATCCGGAAGTCGACCAGCGCCTCGGAGTCGCCGGAGACGTCGTGGCCCGCCTCGTCCAGGCCGGTGCCGTGGAAGCCGAAGACCTTCTCGTAGAAGGGGTCCACCGTGTCCGGCTGCCGGGTGTAGACCTCGGTCCAGCAGAAGGAGGCGGGCTCGTTCTGCTTCTCGAAGCCCGCGCGTTCCTCCGGCTGCCAGAGCCCGAAGACGGCGCCCCCGGGGTCGGCCGCCTGCGCCACGATCCCGGCGCGCCCCGCCCGTACGGGGTCGGTGATGATCTGGCCGCCGTGCTCGCGGATCGCGGCGACGGTGGCCCGGATGTCGTCGGTGGCGAAGTAGACGCCCCAGGCCGTGGGCATCCGGCCGTCCTTCTTGGCGGCGAGGCCGGCGACGAGGAGGCCGTCGCTGAGCGCGTCCGCGAAGGGCATGCCGTCGCCGGCCCGGAAGGTCCAGCCGAAGAGCCCGCCGTAGAAGCGCTTGCCCGCTTCGAGGTCGGAGAGCTGCACGTCCGCCCAGCACGGCGCGGAATGCGCGAATGCGGCCATGGGACCGGGTCCTTCCGTAGCAGTGACGCCCGTCACGGTCAACGTAACGTCGCGTCCGGCCCCGCGCGCCCTGGAGGCACCTAAAGGGAACCTTTGACCGATTGATGACGGGTGCGCTCACCATGTGGACGAAAGTTGTCCACCGAAGTTGTCCACAGGCTGTTGATAACATTTACTCCAGCTGCGACCCCGGCCTCACCCGGCCGCTCTCCGGGCTCCGGCGCCTCGCGCACGGCGGCTGAAAACCGCCGCTCGCCACCCCTGCGCACCCCGCCGGTCCTGCGACGTTCCCCATTTGCAGTCGGCCGAATCGCGCTCCCATCACCCCTCGGTAAGCTGACGGCATGACAGGACAAGTACGTACCGTCGACGGCCGCGTGGCCGGTCGACGCGGTCAGGCGACGCGGCAGAAGCTGCTCGACTGCCTCAGCGAGATGCTCAGCTCCTCGCCGTACCGGGACGTCAAAGTCATCGACGTCGCCCGGAAGGCCGGGACTTCACCCGCGACTTTCTACCAGTACTTCCCCGACGTGGAGGGCGCCGTCCTCGAAATCGCCGAGGAGGTCGCCAAGGAGGGCGCCGGACTGACCGAACTGGTCGCCGGACGCTCCTGGGTCGGCAAGGCCGGCTGGACCACCGCCGAACAACTCGTCGAGGGATTCCTCGACTTCTGGCGGCACAACGACGCGATCCTCCGCGTGATCGACCTCGGAGCGGCCGAGGGGGACAAACGGTTCTACAAGATCCGTATGAAGATCCTGAACTCGGTCACCAACTCCCTCACGGATTCCGTGAAGGAGCTCCAGAGCAAGGGCAAGGTCGACAAGGACGTCAGTCCGGCGGCGATGGCGGGCTCCCTGGTGGCGATGCTGGCCGCGGTCGCCTCGCACCAGAAGGGTTTCACCACCTGGGGTGTGAAGCAGGCCGAACTGCGTCCCAATCTCGCCCTGTTGCTGCACCTCGGCATCACCGGGAAGAAGCCGACGAAGTAAGCGGCCCGGGGCGCGGGAGGCCGACCGGCCCCGGACGCCCCACGCCACCGGGCGGGCACCCGCCCACCCGGACGCCACACGTCCTGTCTCACCGACGGCGGACCACCCACGCGCCCCTGCGGGTGGTCCGCCGTCGGCGTTCCCGGAGGAGGGGCCGCGCGGGAGGCCGCCCCGCCCGCCGCCGCCGCCGCCGCGCCCGCCGCTGCCGACCTGCCCGCCGCTACCACCGCTACCGCCTCTACCGCCTCTCCAGCCGGAACAGCCGGATCTGTCGCTCCAGCCGCCGCTGGTACGCCGCGTAGGGCGGCCAGAACACGAGTGCGGCCTCCCACACCCGCTCCCGGTCCTCGCCCTCCAGCAGGCTCGCGCGCACCGGGATGTCCCGGCCGCGCCAGTTGACGACGGCCTCGCCCCCGCGGGCCAGCAGGTTCGCGGTCCAGGCCGGGTGGCCCGGGCGCCCGAAGTTGCTGCCGACCAGGATCCAGCTGCCCTCCACCTCGCCCTCCGGCATGCAGGCCAGCGGCGTGGTCCTCGGCCGGCCCGTGCGCGCCCCCGGCACCGTGAGGACGAGGCCCGGCAGCATCCGGGCGCTGAGCAGCACCTTTCGCCGGGTGAGCCGGTGCACGGCCCGGTCCAGGGCGGGCACCACGAGCGGGGCGATCCGCCCGAAGGCGCGGGTCGAGGAGACCTTCTGGACCAGACGCGCACCGCGGGCGGCGGTCACCGGACGCCCGCCCCGGGTGCTGCGGCGAGCGGCATCCGACCGGTCCCGAAGAGTCCGGCCCGCCGCGCCGCGTGGTCGCGCAGCCGGTGGACCGGGCCGAAGAGCAGTTCGTCGCCCGCCGCCCGCTTCAGATACCGGTGCGCCTCGTGCTCCCAGGTGAAGCCGATGCCGCCGTGCAGCTGGACGGCCTCCCCGGTGGTGATCCGGGCGGCCTCCAGCGCCTGGGCGAGCGCGAGGGGCCCGGCCTCCGGGTCCCTCGCGGCGTGGTACGCGGCGGAGCGGGCCGCCTCGACGCGTACGTACAGGTCGGCGAGGCGGTGCTTGACGGCCTGGAACGAACCGACGGCCCTGCCGAACTGTTCGCGCGCCTTCACGTACTCCACGGTGCGCTCCAGCGCGCTCGCCGCCGTCCCGACCGCCTCGGCGGCGAGGATCGCGGCGGCCGTGCGTCCGGCGGCGGCGAGCGCGGTGGCCGCGTCGGCGGTGTCGTCCGCGCCGAGGAGCTCGGCCGGGGTGTCGCGCAGCTCGACGCGGGCCAGCGGGCGGGTCTCGTCGAGCGCGGTGAGCCGGGTGCGTGCCAGCCCCGCCGCTCCGGGGTCCACCAGGAACAGGAGCGTACGGCTGCGTGGGTAGCCCCCGGCGTGGGCGGCGACCAGGAGCAGCCCCGCGCTGTGACCGTCCAGGACCCGGTCGGCCTCCCCGTAGAGCCGTCGGCCGCCCCCCGCCCCGGGGCCGCGGGCCTGGATGCCGCCGGCCCGGCCGCCGCCCGCCCAGGCCCCGTCGGCGTTGTCGCCGGTGAGGCCGAGGGCGGTGGCGAGCGAGCCGCCGGGGACGGCGAGGGCGGCGGTCAGGGCTCCCCCGGCGATCCGGGGCAGCAGGGCGGCCCGCTGGTCCGGGGTGCCGAGGGCGGCGATCAGGGGTGCGGCGAGGGCGGCGGTGGAGAGCAGCGGCGAGGGCAGCAGCGCGCGCCCGGTCTCCTCACAGGCGAGGGCCAGCTCGGTGGCCGTGCACCCGGCCCCGCCGTACTCCTCCGCGAGGGCGAGCCCCGGCAGCCCGAGGTCTCCGGCCAGCCTGCGCCACAGGACCGGGTCGTAGCCCTCGGCGGTGCGGACGGCGGCGGGGATCGCGTCGGGGCCGGCGCTCCGGGCGAGCAGTTCGCGCAGGGTGCGGCGGATCTCGTGCTGTTCCGCGGTGAAGGCGGCGTCCATCTGCGGGCTCCTTCCACCCAGGGACCGACGGCCGGCCCCTGATCTGACGAGCCGTCATGTTAGGTGCGCGGTGCGGCGATTCCCAGGGTCCCGCACGCGCTGGGACCGCGGAAGCCGTCGCGCCCGAACGGTTGCGGCGGCCACGCCTATCTGATGTACCGTCAGATTTATGGCCTCAGCCCCGGTTTCCCCCGCCACGGCTCCCTACCCCTCCTCCTCCGCCCCGGCAACCCTCCGTCGGCCGCGCAAGGTCGCCGTCGTCGGCGTGGCGCTCGCGGACTGCGGCCGGGTCGACGACGCCACTCCGTACGCCCTGCACGCCCAGGCCGCTCGCCGCGCGCTCGCCGACTCCGGCCTCGACCGCTCGGTCGTCGACGGCTTCGCCTCGGCGGGGCTCGGGACGCTCGCCCCGGTGGAGGTCGCCGAGTATCTGGGGCTGCGGCCCACCTGGGTCGACTCCACGGCGGTGGGTGGCGCCACCTGGGAGGTGATGGCCGCCCACGCGGCGGACGCCATCGCCGCGGGCCGGGCCCGTGCCGTGCTCCTGGTGTACGGGTCGACGGCCCGGGCCGACATCAAGGCGGGCCGCCGCACGTCGAACCTGTCGTTCGGGGCGCGGGGGCCGGCGCAGTTCGAAGTGCCGTACGGGCACTCGCTGATCGCCAAGTACGCGATGGCCGCCCGCCGCCACATGCACGAGTACGGCACGACGTTGGAGCAGCTCGCCGAGGTGGCGGTGACGGCACGGGCGAACGCTGCCGCGAACCCGGAGGCGATGTTCCGGGGCCCGATCACGGTCGACGACGTCCTCTCCGGCCCGATGATCGCGGACCCGTTCACCAAGCTGCACTGCTGCATCCGCAGCGACGGGGGCTGCGCGGTGCTGCTGGCCGCCGAGGAGTACGTACCCGACACGGCGAAAAGGCCCGTCTGGATCCTGGGGACCGGGGAGCACGTCTCGCACTCCTCGATGTCGGAGTGGGAGGACTTCACGGTCTCGCCCGCCGCCGTCTCCGGCCGCCTGGCCTTCGAACGGGCCGGGGTGCGGCCCGCCGACATCGACCTGGCCGAGATCTACGACGCGTTCACGTACATGACGCTGGTGACCCTGGAGGACCTGGGCTTCTGCGCGAAGGGCGAGGGCGGCGCGTTCGTCGACAAGGGCCGCACGGGGCTGCGCGGCGAACTCCCGGTGAACACGGACGGCGGTGGCCTGTCCGCCTGCCACCCCGGGATGCGGGGGCTGTTCCTGCTGGTGGAGGCCGTACGCCAACTGCGCGGCGAGGCCGGCGAACGCCAGGTGCGCAAGGCCGGGGGCCGCCTCCCGGAGCTGGCGGTGGCGTCGGGGACGGGCGGCTGGTTCTGCTCGTCGGGGACGGTGGTGCTGGGGCGGGGGTGAGGGGGCGCGAGCGGGCGCCGCTCAATCGCCCCCGCACCCCTCAATCACCCCGCGCCCCGCCCCCCACGGGTCCTCGTCGCCGGCCCGATCCTCCGTGCCGAAGAAGTCGTCCGCCTCACGGCGCATCGCCGCACCGTCCACCCGCGAGTGCCCCTTCAGGAAGGCGCCCGCGTGGGCGGCGGCTTCCTCCGGCGTCGCGTACCGGACATCCGCGTCGGCCGCCCCCCGCGTCCCGTCCGCACCCACGCCGGCCCACCGCCAGCCGCCGGACGTGGGCTCCAGAGCCACCTCGGCCGTTCCGCCGCACAGTTCGACGGTCCGGTTCGTCGACGATCCCGGGGCCGCCGGGCGACTGACGGCTTCGGGCCACTTCTTCCGAGCGCCCTGCCGGGTGATACCCCATACGGACCCCAGCTGTTCATAGCTCGCGCCGTAGCTCCCGGCAGTGCCCGCCGCGGTCGCCGTCAACCGCTTCACCTCCGTGTCCACCACCTTCCACGCGGCCAGGACGGACAACGCCACCTCGACGGGCTCCGCCTCCCACTTGCGGTCCTCGGGAAGCCCCGACAGCCGGGAGCGGATGGCCGACGCGAGGGGGTCGAGGGCGTCGTAGAGCGCCTTGTCGAGCTCCACCTGTTCTTCCGGAGTGATCCCGAATGCAGTCATGTGACAACCATAGTTAACATTCGACGGTTCGTAAACTGTTGTTGTCGAGGCGCACGTTCGCGTGAGGCGCGGCGCCGCCCACCCCACTACCCCCTCACTGCCGGGACCGGATGGAATGGGCCCATGAGCGAAGCCGACTCCCCCACCCCGCCCCACTTCCGCGACCTCCTGCACGCCCAGCGCGTCTGGGACACCGAGCTGCCGTCCTTCGATCCGGCGTCGACCCCGCCCGCCCCGGCCCCCCTCTTCCACACCTGGTTCGCCGAGGCCGTCGCGGCGGGGCAGCCGGAGCCGCACGCGATGTCGCTGGCCACCGCCGACGCCGAGGGCCTTCCCGACGTACGCACGCTGCTCCTCCACGACGCCGACGAGCGCGGCTTCCACTTCGCCACCCACGCCACCAGCGCCAAGGGTCGCCAGCTCGCCGCCCGCCCGTACGCCGCGCTCGGCTTCTACTGGCCCGCGCAAGGTCGGCAGGTACGGGTCCGGGGCCCGGTCGTCCGCTGCACGCCCGCCGAGAGCCACGCCGACCTGCACGCCCGGTCCACCGGGGCGCTCGCCGCCGCGCTGACCGGGGCGCAGAGCGAGGTCGTGGACTCCGTGGCGGAGCTGCACCGGGCGGCGGACGCGGCCTGGGACCGGGCACGGGCGGAGCCGGACACGGAGGCTCCGACCTGGACCCGGTACGTGGTCGAGCCGGCCGAGGTCGAGTTCTTCCAGGGCGACGCCCGGCGCCGCCACATCCGGCTGCGCTACCGGCGCCAGGAGGCCGGCGGCTGGGCGCGCGAGCTGCTCTGGCCGTGAGCGGTGCGGGACTCCCGAGCCGGTCCGCCGCCGACCGGTGCTGGCGGCCCCAGACCGTTCCGTCCCCGACCGGTGCAGACCGCACGCTTATCCGGTTCTCACCGTAAAGGGGCACTATGGGAGGCAGGTGAGAGGTGAGCTGTTGGGAGGCACCGATGCCACGAGCCCGTTCGCGCTACGCCCCCGACCGGGGCCTGACCGGTCGCATGGTGACCACCATGTTCCTGATCGGCCTGCTCTACGTCGTCTTCGTGGGCGTGCTCCTCGCGGCCCTGCAAGGCTCCTGGCCGATCATCCTGGTCATCACGGGTGGCCTGTTCATCGCCCAGTTCTGGTTCAGCGACCGCATCGCCGCGTACGGCATGGGGGCCCGCGAGGTCACCCCCGAACAGGCCCCCGAGCTGCACGGCACCATCGACCGCATCTGCGCGCTGGCCGACATGCCCAAGCCCAAGGTCGCCATCGCCGAGAGCGACGTACCGAACGCGTTCGCCACCGGCCGCAGCGAGAGGACGGCCCTGGTCTGCGCGACGACGGGCCTCCTGCGCAGACTGGAGCCGGAGGAGCTGGAGGGGGTCCTCGCCCACGAGATGTCGCACGTCGCGCACCGGGACGTGGCCGTCATGACGATCGCCTCGTTCCTCGGGGTGCTGGCGGGCATCATCACCCGTATCGCCCTGTGGGGCGGCTTCGCCCGCAGCAGGCCGGGCAACGATCCGGCGGGCATCCTGCTCCTGCTGATCCCGCTGATCAGCGCCGTCGTGTACGCGATCAGCTTCCTGCTGACCCGGCTGCTCTCCCGCTACCGCGAGCTGTCCGCCGACCGGGCCGCCGCCCTGCTCACCGGCCGGCCCTCCGCGCTCGCCTCCGCCCTGACGAAGGTCAGCGGACAGATGGCCCGCATCCCGACGGAGGACCTGCGGAAGGCGGAGCCGTACAACGCGTTCTATTTCATCCCGGCGTTCTCCTCGAAGGAGAGCCTGGGCCGGCTGTTCTCCTCCCACCCGACGCTGGAACAGCGCCTGGACCAGCTGTCGCGCATCTCCACCGACCTGTCCCGCTGAGCGACGTGAAGCGACGTGAGGCGACGTTAAGGAGTTACGCCCGTGGGCCTGCTCGACGTGATCCTCGGCCGGAGCAAACCCGTCCGCCCCGACCTCGACCAGCTCTTCGCCGTCCCCTCGGCCGCTCTCACCCTTCAGGCCGCCACCGGCCTCACCCCGACCGGTCTGGGCTCGGTCTGCTTCGCAGGAGTGGAGGGCGGCGGCTTCGCGCGCCTCCAGGAGGACGTACGCGAACTGCTGGACGCGGACACGGAGCGCGGCGGCATCCCGGTGGAGTTCAGCCGGGACGCGTACGGCTACACCTGGCTGCTCGCCCGCCACCCGGCCGACGACTCGGCCGCCCTGATCAACGACCTCCACGCGGTGAACACCCTGCTCCAGGACGGCGGCTTCGGCCCGCACCTTCTCTGCTCGCTGATCGGTTTCCGGGGCGGAGGGGGCGCGGAGAGCCGGTCGCTGGCCCTGGTCTACCTCTACAAGCGCGGCACGTTCTATCCGTTCGCCCCGCTGCCCGGCGGTACCGAGAAGCGGGACAACCAGCTGGAGCTCCAGGTACGGGGAGCTCTCGGCGACGACCTCCGGGTGGAGAAGGACCTGTCCCGGTGGTTCCCGGTGTGGGGCGCGCCGGGGCTGTGATCAGCCGCTGACGGTGGTGGCGTGGTCCAGGAACGCGGTCCAGGCGGCCGGGGCGACGGCGAAGGCGGGCCCCTCGGTGACCTTGGAGTCGCGGACGTGGACGGTGGCGTAGTGGGGGCAGCTCGCGACGTGGGGGCAGGTGGCGACCTCCACGCAGGCGGCGCCCTCGTTGCTGCTTCAGCCGGACTTGTGCCAGTCGTTGGCGGCTTCGATGCACTCGCCGCCTTCCTTGTTGCTGTGACGAGTTCGTGGACGCGGAGCTGCTGCACGGGCTGGTGACGGCCCAGTTGGCCCCGGCGGCGGAGGAGGAGCGAGCACCGGACCGGGCGGGGCTCACGGCCCACGGGCTGAGGGGCTCACGGGCTCACGGGCTCACGGGCTCACGGGCTCAGCGTGATGCCGTGGCGTGCCGGCCCCAGGCTCGCCCGGTAGCGGCGAACGCCCCAGCTGCGGTGCTCCAGTTCGGCGGCGACCAGCACCTCCGCCGTGTTCACCGCACCGGGGACCAGCTCCACCAGGGCGGCCACCGGGTGGTCGCCCACCAGCGGCAGGCGGCGCAGACTGCGGAACTCCCACTGCGGGTCCGGCTGGGACGCCCCGTGGCCGCGCACGATCCACTCCTCCCGGCCGGGGCCCGCGTCCGGCTGCCGCTCGACGCCCACGTCCACGATGCCGGTGCTGACCGTGAAGCTGAGTCCGGTGCCGGGGCCGGCCGCCGCCGGGCGCGTGCGTTCGCCCGGGTCGATGAGCCGGGCCACCGGCCGTACAGCGGGGTCGGGGGTGGTGAGGGAGACCGCCAGGGAGGCGTGCCGGAAGACGCCCGGCGACTGCGGGGTCTCCGGACGGAAGGAGCACACCAGCAGCAGGTGGCGGTAGTCCCGCCCGGGTGTGCCGCGGACCTGGGCGAGCCAGTCGGCGGGGGCGCTCGGGTGGTCGGCGGGCAGCAGGTCCCAGCCGAAGGTGAGCCGGCCGCGCAGCGGTCCGTCCTCGGCCGGGGCTCCGAGGGTGCGCTCCGGCACCAGGGCGACATCGTGCAGCTGGACCTCGGTCATGTGCTGGCTCCCTTGCTCCGGCCCAGTAGAAAGGTGAACGCTCCCCAGTCCCGGTAGCGGGGGTGGCGGGCGCGGGTGGCGGTCTGCGCCGCGCGGAACGCGCGCTCAAGATCCTCTCCCGACGCGGCCCGCTGGTGCAGGCGGTGGTAGAAGTACGTGGCCGGTTCGGGGCGGACGGCCCACAGGCAGCCCACGACGGCCTGCACACCGGCGGTGATCAGGGCGGCCGGGACGCCGCGGATGTTGTCCGCCCGGTCGAACCGGCCCAGCGCCGACTCGCACGCGGCGAGCGTGACCAGGCGGACGCCGCTCAGGTCGAGTCCGAGGAAGTCGTGGGCGTGGAGCCGGCCGTCGTCGTCCTCGTCCGGGGTGAGGTAGAGGCAGTGCAGCCACGGGGCGTCCTGGTCCATCGTGCCGTGGACGGCGAGGTGGACCACGTCGGCCGTGGCGAGTTCGGCGAGCAGCGCGGCACGGGTGGCGGCCGGACCGGTCAGCACGGTCGCGCCGACCGCCGCGGCGACCGTCCTGGCGTGCTCCTCCAGCGCGGGTTCGGCGGGCAGGCCGTAGGGGACGCCGCCGTTGGCGGAGGCGAGGACCGCCGTCCGGCGGGGGCGTGCGGGGCCGGCGGCGGGGAGGAGCGCTTCGAGACCGGCGATGGTGGTGACGGTCCAGTCGTCGGCGATCACGCGGCCCCCGGCGGTGCAGAGCGCGACCGGCAGGTAGTGCAGTGCGCCGTGCGGCCAGAGCAGGAGCCGGTCCTTGCCCCGCGCCCGCCACGCGGCCCACCGGTCACCCGCGACGAGCGGGAGCTCGTGCCCCGTGAGCAGCCGGCGGCCCTCCGGTGTCACGTCGCCGAAGAGCGGGTCGCGTTCGACCTCCGTGCGGACCGCCTCGACCAGGTCGGCGACGGGGTGCCGGTCGGCGTAGGCCGCGGCCCGTTCCGGCCCGCCGTCGGCAAGGTCGCCGAGCTGCACGATGATCGCGCTGTCCTCCCGGGTGACGGCGAGCAGGACGGCCGCGCCGTTCACAGCGGTGGGCAGGAACCAGGTGAGCAGGACCGTGCGGTCGTCCAGCAGCTCCGCCGTACGCGCCCACAGGTGCGCGTCGTCCACGAACGCCGCCGATCGGCTGCGCAGTTCGTCGTCGATGAACGAGGAGATGCGGCGACGCAGGTTACGGGCGAACGCGTCGCGGTCGTCGCCGCCCCCGTCCCCATCCCCACCTCCGCCTTCGCCTCCGGGGCGGTGGTCGGCGTCCAGCACGTCGAGCAGGTTCGCCGTCGCACCGCCGGGGGCGGTGGGGCTCTCCAGGGCGCGGAGTTTCTCGACGTAGTTCCCGATGTGCGGGGGCGGGGCGAGCGGGCCGTCGATCCGGCGCCACGCGCCCGCCTCCGGGCCCTTGCCCGCCTGGTGGAGGCCGAGCATCAGCGCCACCGGCAAAGTCTCGATCTCGACGGTGAGTTGCCATACGGCGGAGTGGACGAGGTCGCGCAGCACCTCGCCGAGCGCCGGCGCTCCACTGGTGTCGAAGTTCGGGACGTCCACGATGATCGCGTACACGGCGTTCCTGAGGGCGTCGCCGCGCAGTCGCGGTATCTCCCGAATGACGGGCAGCAGGCAGGCCCGGGCCAGGTCCTGCTGACCCAGCGAGGCGTAGGAGAGAGCGGCGTACGTGCTGTGGCCCCACGGGAAGGGGACCACGTCGGAGACCGGCTCGCCCTGCTCCACGGCCAGGCGGTACAGGTCGGCCGTCAGGAGTCTGACCGCCGCGCTGTCGCCCGGTCCCGCCTGCCGCAGGAGGTCGGCGCCCAGCGCGGGCTGCCGCCGGTCGCGGGCGTGGGCGGCGGCGTGCAGCAGCGCGGCGGAGCGCCGGGCCGCCGGCCAGGACGCCGGGAAGGACCGTGGGACGGGGCCGCCGGGGGCCGGGCAGCCGGTGGGGTCGTCGGGGAGTGCGTGCAGCCGGGCCTCCGTCAGCTGCCGACGGTGCGCGGCGCCCCGGAGGAGGGAGAAGCTGTCGGCCCAGTCCAGTGCGGCCCGGAGCAGCGGCCGGTCGGCGCGTTCCCGGGCGAGGCTGACGCCCTGGTCGACGGTGCGGGCGGTGACGGCACCGCCGTGCGCGGCGAGGAACGCCTCCGCGTCCGAGCCGAACACGTTCTCGCGTACGGCGTCGACGAGCGTGTCGGGCACGTCGTCGGCCACCGACCGGAGCAGAAACAGCAGCAGGTCCGGCGGAGCGGCCCCGGGCGCCTCGTACAGCGCGGCGAACGCGGACCGCGCGGTCTCCTGGTCCACGCCTCCGTCCTCCGCGAGCACCTGGGCCAGCGCGGCCAGGATCGCCGGACGCAGCGCGCTGCCCGGGCCGCGCTCCCGGTCGTCCGACTCGGCCGCCCGTAGCAGCAGTTGGCCCGCCTCCGCGCGCATCCGCGCGTCGAACCGCATCGGCCGCTCGCCGTCGGGCCACGACCGGTGCGACGGAGAACGGTACAGGTCGGCGGCGAGCTGGGCGGTCCGTACGGTCCACTCCTCACCGGCGTACCCGTCGCCGCCCCGGTCCTCCGGCCCCCGTACCGCCAGCCGCAGTCTGGCGGCCGCCAGGAGGGCCGCCGCCAGGTCCGGGGAGCCCTCCAGCTCCGCGACGAGGCGGCCCGCCACCGTGTCGGCCTCCTCGAAGACCGAGCGATCGCACCGCTGCGCCAGAACCGGCGCCGCGCTCTCGACCGTACGCAGGGCCGCCTGCCGCCAGGTGGACTCCGCCCCGCACTCCTCGGCGACCTCGGCCACCAGCCGCCAGTAGAGGTGGAGGACGTCGGCGGGTGCTTCGCGGCTCCGGGACGCCTCTGCGGTCAGCGCGTCCAGCATCGCCTCGGCGGTCAGCCCGTGCGCCTTCTCCAGCTCCCGCAGCAGTCCGCGCCGCGTCCGTTCCATCCCCCGGGCCCGCAGCTTGGCCGCGTCGAGGGACAGCACCCGGTCCCCGACGTGGAGCGCCAGTTCCAGCAGGACGGACACCGGGTCGAGGACGTAGGTGACGGTGGGCGGACCGGCCGCGGCGTGGCCGGGCGGTCCGAACCGCACCCGGCCGGCGCAGACCATTCCCCGCCGCGTCTCGTCGGCCAGCACGTCGGCCATGCCGACCGCGGTCGGCAGCACGTGGGACACCACCAGGACGAGCGAGCCGGCGCCGACGGCCGTCTCCAGCCAGCCGGGCGGCAGGTCCAGGCCGAGGTCGTACGCCAGCTCCAGGCCGCCGGGGCCGAAGACGGCGAAGACGCCCGCCGTGTCCCGATGGACGCACCACCGTGCGTCGGCGGCGTCCGCGAACGGCAGTTCGTCCAGCGAGGTGAGCACGGCCAGCCCGCGCGCGTAGGCCCGGGTGAACAGGCTTCCGCCGGGACCGGCCCCGGTGAACGGGCTGAGCCCCGCCTGCCCGACCGCCAGCCCGGCGTGCCGGACTCCGTCCACCTCCGCCAGGAACGCCCAGCCCGTGACATCCCCCGACCGTCGCACGCCGCCCCCCTCGCACCCGCGGATCATGGCCCCCGCGCCACCTTTCCACAGGCGGCGGGCACGGGCCGACCGTTTCGGCGGGAATCCGGCCGCCCCGGCCTCTCCCGGACGTCGCGGCCTCTCCCGGACGTCGCGGAGCCGGTCAGCCGCAGGGCCGGAACACCGCCACGGCCCCCCCGCCCTCGCCCTCCGCACCCCGGAACGTGACCGTCAGCCCCATCCCGATCCGGAGGCCGTCGTGCGCGCAATCCACGACCTCCGTCATCATCCGGGGGCCCTCGGCGAGGTCGACGACGGCCGCGACGTACGGGACGCGGGAGCCGAAGGGCGGCAGGTCGTTACGGTGGACGACGGACCAGGTGTAGAGGGTCGCCTCTCCGCTCGCGCGCTCCCACCCGACGTCCTCGCTCCAGCAGTACGGGCAGAACTCGCGCGGGTAGTGATGGACCCGGCCGCACCCGCCGCAGCGGCGCAGGAGCAGGTGCCCCTCCGCCGCCGCGTCCCAGTAGGGGCGAGTGAAGGCGTCCGGCTCGGGGAGGTCGAAGCGCGGGGCCGTCGCGCGCTGCCGGGTCACGGGAACAGTCCGAGGGCGGAGTCCAGGGACCAGGTCTGCCAGGCCATCGCGAACAGGGCCACCAAGGAGATCAGCGCCATCATGGCGTTCTGTCCCTGCTCGGCCCAGTCGTGGATCATCAGGACCAGGTAGAGCAGGTTGAGGAGAAGCCCCGCGACGAGGGCGACCGGCGTCAGGAATCCCGTCACCAGGCCCAGGCCCAGGGCCAGTTCCGCATGGACGACGATGTACGCCATCACCTTCGGGCGCGGTTCGACGACCCGCCGGAAGCCCGTGCGCACCGCGCCCCAGCGATGCTTGCCCGCGACGTCCGCCGCCCAGGCGATGCCCGTGCCGCGCTCGAACCAGCCCTTCTTGTCCTTGTGCCGCCAGCTCTCCAGCCACCACAGGCCGAGGCCTATGCGCAGGACCGCGAGCCATTCCGCGCCGCTGAGCCAGATCGTCTGCATCGGGCCTCCGGAGAAAGGTTTCTGACGGTACGTCAGTTCAGCGGATTCGAGGGCCCGGCGCAAGGGGGAGGAGGCGTGGCACGTGCCGGGAGCACGTGAAGGCGCCGCTCGACGTCGGCGGCGGGCCTGCGGCGCGGGAGGCCCGCCGCCGGGATTCCGAGACGTAGAACGTCGTAGATCCGGCCACCGGACCCCCACGGCGTTTCGCCGCCCGACCGGTTGGAAACTGACCAACCAGCCTGCAGAGGAGGCCCCTTGCTGGTTCTGCTGGATCATCCCGTGCCGACCTCCGTCGAGCCGCTGCTGAACGGCGTCCACGTACTGCACCGCCCCGTGCTGGGGGCTCGGCCGGGTGCCCTCCGCGGTCGGGCGCTGGCCCGGATCCGGCCGGACGTCCTGCTCACCCGGTCCGTGCCCGCGGCCGCCGAGACGGCCGCCTGGGGTGCGGCGGCGGGCGAGCGTCCTCTCCTCGTCGTCCTCCTGGACCGGGCGGCCGGAACGGGCCTGGCACGCGGGAGCGCCGCGCGCGTCCACCTCCCGTCCGCCCGCCGATTACCCGTGGCCGGACCGGCCGGACCCCGATTACGCGTGACCGCGTGCCCGTCGGCCGGGGCGGCCGAGTCCCCGGCGGACCTCTACGCACGGGCGCTCGCCACGGCCGAACGCCGTTTTCTGGCGGAGCGGGTCGGCCCGGTGCTCGCCGGGCGCCTCGGCGCCGTCCGGCCGGAAGCGGCCTCGGTCGTCCTGGTGGGCGCCGGCGTGGTGAACCTGCTGACCGGACTGCGGCTGCTCCGGGCCGGTCACCGCGTGAGCTTCTACGACAGCGGCCCCGACCCCCGGTCCGACGCGCCGTGGACGTCCTTCGGATGCAGCAGGGGTGGCGGCGACGCCCGGATGTTCACGCTCACCGAGGCCGACGGCTATTTCGCGAGCCCCGGGGGCGGGCCCCCGCCCTTCACCCAGCCGGTGAAGGACCGGGGCTGGGGCTTGGCCGACCTGGCCCGCCTGGGACCGGCGGAGAGGGCCTGGGTCGAGGACAACGCCCGGGTGCCCGGCTGGCTGGCCCGGTCCTTCACCGAGGACGTCCTGGGATACAACCTCGCGTCCGACCGGCTGTGGCGGGAGCTCCGGCACGACGCTCCGGAGCTGTTCCACGGAGTCGGCCTGCGGCAGGGCATCCTGCGGGTCTACAGCGACCAGGACGTGCTGGAAGCCCATGTGGCGCGTCAACGCTCCTTCACCGACCGGCACTTCGAGATCCTGTCCGCCGACCGGATCAGCGCCCGCCACCCGGCGCTGGCCGCGGCGCACCGGGCGGGGGCCTTCGTCGGCGGCATCGAGGTGAACGGGTTCACCGTGCAGGTGCACCGGTTCCTCGGCGCCGCGGCCGACGCGGCCGAGCGGGCGGGCGCGGTCTTCCACTGGGGGCGGCCGGTGGACTCCCTGGTCCGGGGCGGGGGCGGCGCACCGGACGGGATCAGCTGCCGCGACGGCGAGACGGTCCGCGCCGACCACTACGTCCTCTCCCCCGGCGCCTACGGGGAGGCGCTGCTGCGCGGCACCGAGTCCGCCGGACTGATCCACGGAATGGTCGGCGTCTGGCTCACCCTCCCCGATCCCGGCCGGGGGCTGAGGAACTCCCTGAAGATCACGAGGAGCGGGCACACGGCGGCCGACGCCAACGTCACCGTGACCGAGGGGCCGGACGGCCGCTCCTTCCTCACCGTCGGATCGGGCTACGGCTGGACGGGCGCCGACCCGGACAACCTCGATCCGACGCAGCTCGACGCGCTCTACGCGGCGGTCGACGACACGGCCTCCTCCTTCTTCCCCGACGCGTTCGACGCGGCCCGCCGGTCAGGCCTGCTGGAGCGGAGCAGAAGGTACTGCGTGCGGCCCTGGACCGCTTCGAGCCTTCCGGTCTTCGAGACCGTGAGGACCGCCGGAGGCGGGCTTCTCCTCATCACCGGCGGTCACAACACGGGCGGATTCGCCCAGGCCCCCGTGACCGCCGAGGCGGTGGCGGCGGCACTGCGCGGGGAAAGCCACCCGATGCACTTCGACTATCACCCGAATCGACTCCGTATGTTCTACGGACAAAAGGATGCGAGGTTCCCGGAATGACGGACGAAGAAGCCGTGGACGGCACGTCGGCATGGCAGCAGCGAGGCAGTTCCTTCGGTGACGGGGTCGACGCCTACGAGACCACCCGGCCGGGATATCCCGTCGAAAGCGTCCGGTGGGTCCTGGGGACCGAACCGCGGGACGTGCTGGACCTCGGCGCGGGCACCGGCCTGCTCACCCGGGTGCTGGCCGCCGAGGGGCACCGGACCCGCGCGGTCGAGCCGGACGACGCGATGCGCGACCGCGTCACCGCCACGGCCCCGGGGGCGGTGGCCCTGGCCGGCAGCGCCGAGAGCATCCCGCTGCCCGACGCCAGCCTGGACGCGGTGCTGGTCAGCCACGCCTACCACTGGTTCGACCCTGCCCCCGCCCACGCCGAGATAGCGCGCGTACTGCGCCCCGGTGGAGTCCTGGCGACCCTCTGGAACCTCCGCGACGAAGAGGTTCCCTGGTCGGCGGCGCTGTCCGGGATCCTCGCCGACGAGGACACCGGGACCGACCCGCGCACCCCCGCGGCGATCATGCTGCACGGCGCGCTGAAGGCGCTGCGCGCCCAGGACACCGCATGGCTCACCGGCTGGCTGCGCGACCCCACGTTCGGGCCGCAGTTCGGGGCCGTCGAACAGGGATTCTTCCCGCACTCCGAGACGAAGACGATCGAGTCCCTCATCACGCTCATAAAATCACGGTCGTACTACCTGACGTCCTCTCCGGAACGCCGCCGGGACATCGAGGAACGCATACGCGAACTCGCCACCGTGCACCCGGAACTGAAAAGCGGCAACACCTTCGAGCTACCCTACGTGACGGTGGTATTCACCACGGTCCGCAACTGACGGACCGCACCGGAACACGGGAAAACCGGAACACCGGAACACCGGAACACGAGAAGCCGGGCGGATCGGAAACCCGAAATTTCGGAACACCGGAACACGGGAAACCGGGAAACCGGAAACCGGAAACGTCATCGCCGAAAGGGAACACGGTGCTCTCACCCGTCGCCGCGTCCGTCTGCTCCGCACGAGACGGCGGAAAGGCACGCTGGGAAGGCTTCTTCACCGGACACCGGGTCTGGAACGGGACACGCGTCGCGGAGAGCGCCAAACGGCTTCTCGGCATGGACACCGCGGCCGTGGCGAGGGCCGCGGGCGAGGCGGTGCGGCCGTACCGGGCCCTGCCGGGCAGCACCGCCCCGTCGCTCCTGCTGCACACCACCACGCCCCTGCTCAAGGCGTTCGACGGGGACCTGGCCGCTCTGCTGAGCGGCCAGGAACCCCACGACGTGACCACGTACGTCGAAGCCAGATCGGTGTATCTGGGGACCTCCGGCGACCTCACCCTGGGCCGTACCGCGCCCTGGGCCGAGGCCGCGGCGCTCCGGGGCGTCCCCGCCGTCGACATCGGCGACGTGGACCACTACTACCTGACCCATGCCCTGCTGCTGATGGCGGAGGCCCACGAGGAGGGGGCCGACACTCCCCTCCGCCATGTCATCGACTGGCTGCGCGACCGGCCCGACGCGGTGGTCCGGCTGTACGCGCTGGACGTGGAGACACAGATCTTCCTGCTCTGGCTGCTCCGCAGGACCGGGCTGGCCGAGCTGGCCACGGACGCCAACAGCCCGGCGGTCGCCACCGGATGGAACCGGAAGAACCACATCCACCCCACGGTGGCCGCCGCCCGCGCGATGCCCGCGTCCGCGCTGGAACTGCCCCCCGAGGAGCTGCTCGCCGCCGAGCAGCGGCTCGGCCGGGCCCATCAGCGGTTGGGGCTGACCGTCCCGGTCCTGCCGGGCTACACGATCGCCCGCACCGGCGTCGACCGGGACGCCTTCGTCGCCGGGGTGCTCGACGCGGCCTCGCTGCTCCGCACCCGGTACGGCCTGGTCCGGGCCGCGCTCAAGCCCGCCGACGCGGGCGACGGGGCGCGCATCGTGGGCAACCTGGACCTCGCCGACACCGACCGGCTGGCCGCGGAGGCCCGGTCCGCGCACGCGGTCGGGGACGATCACCTCCTGGAGGCCTGGGTCACCTTCCTCACCGTCTCCCTGGAGGGCGAGGAGGCCGGGACCGGCTCCCCCGCGCCCGGCTCCCCGGAAACGGGTTCCCCGCAGCCCGGCTCACCGGCGGCCCGCCGCGTCCCGGTCGTGCCGTCGGGGCACATCCGCCACGGGCAGGTCGCCGAAGGGCTGACCCTCCAGATGCTGGACGGCTACTCCTGGCGGGGCAACGACTACGTCGACGAGGCCGGCTGGACCGCTCTCGGGCTCCCCAGGGACGCCTACCGGACCGTCCGCGCCGCGCTGGAGGCCGTCCGCGCGGCTTTCCAGGGCCCGGAGAGCGTCGCGGACGGCAGCCACGGAGGGCTCGTCACCGGCGGCATCGACTTCGCCGTCGGCCGGCTCGGCGGTGCGTTCGGCGACCGTCTCCTCGTCGGGGCGATCGACTTCAACCTCTCCGCACACGGCGCCGAGAGCCTGCGCACCTTCCGGGACCGCGCCCGGGAGCAGGGGATCGACGAGCCGTACGCGGCGACCCGCGTCTTCCTGCCGCCGGCGGACCGGACGCTGCATCAGATGGCGGCGACGGCCCGGTCCATGGCGGCGCCCGGCGCCCTGCTGGAGGCGGTGGCCTGCGTACCGCGACGGTGGGCCATGGTCGCCGCGACCGGCGCCGAACCGGCCGTCGCCGCCGCCCGGGCCGAGGCGCTGGCAGCGGCTCTGACCGCCCCCGGCCCCCGCTCGTGACCGTCCGGCCCCGGCCCGTGATCAATTCGCAATCGATTTCCCTCTTGACCGAGACCCATCAACAGAGCGGACGATTACGCTCCGAACCATGCCCAGCAGCCCGTCCCCCACAGGCACTGACGCCGTCGCCCTCACCGACCGTACGGACGACCGTCCCGTCTACGTGATCGGCGGCGGCCCCGGAGGCCTCGCCGCCGCTGCCGCACTCCGCGCCCGGGGTGTACGGACCGTGGTGCTGGAGAAGTCGGACCGGGTCGGCGCGTCCTGGCGCGGCCACTACGACCGGCTGCGCCTGCACACGACCCGCCGCTGGTCGGCGCTGCCCGGGTTGAGGATGCCGCGCGGGTTCGGGCGCTGGGTGGGCCGGGACGACGTGGTGCGGTATCTGGAGAAGTACAGGGAGCACCACGGTCTCGAAGTGGTCACCGGCGTCGAGGTGACGAGGATCGACCGGGCCCCCGACGGCTCCGGCGACTGGCAGCTGACGGCGACCGGCGGACGGGTCCTGCGGGGCCGCGCGGTGGTCGTCGCCACCGGTTTCAACCACACCCCGCGCATCCCCGACTGGCCGGGCCGCGACACGTTCACGGGCGAACTGCTGCACGCGGCGGCGTACCGCGCCCCGACCCCGTACGCCGACCGGGACGTCCTGGTCGTCGGCATAGGCAACACGGGCGCGGAGATCGCCGCGGATCTCGCGGAGGGCGGCGCCTCCCGGGTGCGCATCGCGGTCCGGACGGTCCCGCACATCGTCCGCCGCTCCACCGCGGGCTGGCCGGCCCAGGCCACCGGCATCCTGGTCCGCCGCCTCCCGGTGCGGATCGTCGACCGCGCGGGGGCCGTGATGTGCCGGATAGCCGTGCCCGACCTGGCCGCCCAGGGCCTCCCCCGCCCCGACACCGGCCTGTACTCCCGGGTCCGCCAGGGCGCGATCCCGGTCCAGGACGTCGGGTTGATCGACGCGGTCAGGTCCGGCGCGGTCACCCCGGTGGCGACGGTCACCTCCTTCGACCGGGACACCGTGGTCCTGGCCGACGGCACCCGCCTCACCCCGGACGCCGTCATCGCCGCCACCGGCTACGACCGGGCCCTGGAGCCGCTGCTCGGCCACCTGGACGTCCTGGACGGGCGGGGCCGCCCGGTCGCCCACGGCGGACGCTCGCCGAAGGGCGCCCCGGGGCTCTACTTCACCGGCTTCACCAACCCGATCAGCGGGATGCTCCGCGAAATGGCCCTGGACGCCGAGAGGATCGCCAAGAAGGTGGCCCGGGCCTCGCGCTGAGGGCCCGGAAGCTTCGCGTGGCCGAGCCCCCGGGTCCCCCGTCCGCGTGCCGGTGGGGGAGCGAAGGAGGGGCCCCCTTGCCCGGTCAGACTTCCGTCAGGGCCGATGCCGCAGGACCGTCCCCGTCGGTCGCCCGCACGTCGTCGCCGCCGATGACGCCGACGCGCCGCAGCACGACGGCGGACACCAACGAGAGCAGCAGGGTGCACGCCGCGGCGACGATCATCGCGGTGTTCATCCCGGACGTTGCCGCTTCCTTGGCGTGGTCGAGCCATCCGGCGGGCATCCGCTGTGCCGAGGAGACCGCGCCGGCGAGGCTGTCGCCCGCGACGTCGGCCACCTCGGACGGGACACCGGCGGGCATCGCGTCGTCGACCCGGTCGCGGTAGACCGCGGTGGCCAGGCTGCCCAGGACCGCCACCCCCAGCGCGAGGCCCAGCTCCTGCACGGTCTCCGACATCGCCGAGGCCGAGCCCGCCTTCTCGGCCGGTGCGGCGCCGACCACCAGGTCCGTGCCCAGGGCCGCGATCGCCCCCAGCCCGAGGTAGACGAGGCCGAAACCGATCACCATCAGGGCGAGGCCGTCCGAGGCGTCCACCAGGGCGAGCAGCACGTAACCGATGGTGGACAGCGCCAGGGTGGCCGCCACCACGACTCCCGGCGGCACCCGGCGGGCCACCAGGGGTGACCCGATCGCCGCCAGGAACATCAGCAGGGCCGGCGGCCCCATCCACAGGCCCGCCTCGACGGGAGGCAGTCCTTCCACGAACTGGAGCTGCTGGGTGATCAGCAGCATCGAGCCGCCGACGCCGACGAGGCCCACGAGCAGCACGCTCAGCGCGGCGCTGAACGTCCGGTCGGCGAACAGGCGCACGTCCAGCAGCGGGTTCGCCAGCCCCGCCTGGCGGCGGACGAACAGCACCGCGAAGACCGCGCCGACCAGCGCGGCGGCGATCGTCGGCGCCGCGAAGCCGTCCTCGGCGAACCGCTTCACCGCGTAGACCACCGGCAGGATCGCGGTCAGCGACAGCGCGACGCCGAGCAGGTCGAACGGGCCGCTCCGCGGCGCCCGGTACTCGGGGATCAGGACCGGAGCGGCCACCAGCAGCACGATCGCGACCGGGACCGCGAGGAGGAACACCGAACCCCACCAGAAGTGGTCCAGCATCACCCCGCCGGCCACCGGCCCGAGCGCCATGCCGAACGCGAAGCTCGTCGCCCAGACCCCGATGGCCAGGGAGCGCTGCCGCTGATCGGCGAACATGTTGCTGATCAGGGCCAGCGTGGACGGCATCAGAGTGGCCCCCGCGATGCCCAGGGCCGCACGCGCGACGATGAGCAGCTCGGCGCTGGTGGACCAGGCCGCCAGCAACGAGACGGCCCCGAAGGCCGCGGCTCCGGTCATCAGCAGCCTGCGCCGGCCGATCCGGTCCCCCAGCGTGCCCATGGTGAGCAGGAAGCCGGCGATCAGGAAGCCGTAGGCGTCCATGATCCACAGCTCCTGGGTGCCGGACGGCCGCAGATCCTCCGCCAGCGAGGGGAGGGCCAGGTACAGCACGGTGACGTCGAGGCCCAGCAGCACGGTGGGCAAGGAGAGCACGGCCAGTCCTCCCCACTCCCGGGCACCGGCTCGGCGTACGGTCGTTGTGGTCATGGAACTCCCCTGCGTTTCGCGTCTCGGCCATGTGCACGCGCCACGGTGCCGCTCCCCACGCACGGTTTCCTGAGGGTCGTCGGGACAGCCCTTAGACTCCGGTCATGCGTTACGGGGTGCTCGGCCCGCTGGCCGTCTGGGACGCCGAGGGGCGGCCGGTCAGGGTTCCCGAGGTGAAGGTCCGCGCCCTGCTGGCGAATCTGCTCGTCCACGGCGGCGGGCCGGTGCCGGCGGACCGCCTGATCGAGGACCTGTGGCCGAGCTGCCCACCGGGAGGGTCGGCCAACACGCTCCAGACCAAGATCTCCCAGCTGCGCCGGGTACTGGGCCGGGAGCGGGTGGTCCGTGAGCCCGCCGGCTATCGGCTGCTGCTCACGGACGGCGCGCGTGACGCGCGTGACGCGAACGCCGTGGCCGGCCCGGTCGACGCCCTGGAGTTCCAGGAGCTGGCCGAGCGGGCCCGCGCCCACCGGGAACCGGCGGTGCAGGCAGACCTGTTCGCCGAAGCGCTCGCTTTGTGGCGGGGCCCGGCCTACGCCGATGTGGCCGAGTGCCTCTTCGCCCACGGCGAAATCACGCGGCTGGAGGAGCTGCGCCTCGCCGTCGTCGAGGACCACGCCGAGGCGCGCCTCGCCCGGGGTGAGCACACCGCTCTGGCGGCGGAGCTGGGGGCACTCGTGGGGCGCCACCCGCTGCGCGAGCGGCTGCGCATGACCCATATGCGCGCCCTGTACCGGGCCGGGCGACAGGGCGACGCCCTGCGGAGCTTCCAGGACCTGCGGCGGCAACTCGCCGAGGAGCTGGGGGCGTCGCCCGGTCCGGAGGCCTCCGCGCTGCACGAGGCGATCCTGCGCCAGGAGACGCGACTGGCCACACCCGCCGTCGGATCACTGTCGTCCCGTACCAACCTGCCCGCCCCGCTGACCCCGCTGATCGGCCGGCAGAAGGCGGCCGATCAGGTGCTGGCCCGGCTGGACCCCGCCGCGGACACCCGTCTCGTCACCCTCACCGGTCTCGGCGGAGTGGGCAAGACACGGCTGGCGGTCGCCGCCGCACGCGACGCGTCCGGCCGGTTCGCCGACGGGGTGTGGCTGGTCGAACTGGCGGGCCTCGGCGCGACCTCGGCCCCGGACGACATCGCCGAACGGGTCATCACGACGCTGGGGCTGTGCGACACCGCGGCGACGGAGCCCGATCTGGACGACCTGGTGGGCTGGCTCTGCCGGGCCGTGGCCGACAGACGGTTGCTGATCCTGCTGGACAACTGCGAGCACCTCGTCGAGCCGGTCGCCGTGCTCGCGGGGGCCGTGCTGTCGGCCGTGCCCTCGGCACACCTCCTGCTCACCAGCCAGGAGCCCCTCGACATCCCCGGTGAGGTGGTGCATCCGGTACCGCCGCTGACGCTGCCGGAGCACACCGATCCACCGACGATCGCCCGGTCCGGCGCCGTCGAGCTGTTCGTGCGGCGGGCCGCGGCGGCCGCGCCCGGCTTCGTCCTCGACGCGGACAACGCGGAGGCCGTCGCCACCATCTGCCGACGCCTCGACGGCATTCCGCTGGCCCTGGAACTCGTGGCGGCCCGGTTGCGGACGCTGAGCCCGCACGAGCTGGCCGCCCGGCTGGACGACCGGTTCGCCCGGCCCGACGTCCGGGTACGCGGACTCCCCGACCGCCAGCGGACGTTGCGGGGCATGCTCGACTGGAGCTGGCAGCTGCTGACCGAGGACGAGCGCACCGTGCTGCGGCGCCTGGTCGTGCACGCCGACGGCTGCGTCATGGCGTCCGCCCAGGCGGTCTGCGCCGACGCCCGCCTGGGCGCCGGTCGGGTCCCCGACCTGCTGTCCCGGTTGGTGGACCGCTCGCTGGTGGTCCGTGAGGGCGACCGGTTCCGGCTGCTGGAATCCGTGGCCGCCTACTGTGCCGAACGCCTGACGGAAGCCGGCGAGGAGACCGCCGTACGCGCACGGTTCGTACGCCACTGCGCCGAGCTGGCCGAGCGGGAGAGCGAGGGGCTGCGCGGACCGGACCAGCGGCGCTGCCTTGAGCGCCTCGACGCGGAGACCGTCAACCTGCGCCGCGCCCTGGAACTCGCGGTCGCCCAGGACGCCGCCGGACACGCGGTACGGCTGGTGAACGCGCAGGCGTGGTACTGGTTCCTGCGCGGCCGGCTCACCGAGGCCCGCAGGTCGCTCCGGACGGCGCTGGCAGCCGGGGGCCACGCCGCCCCGGCGGCGCGCGTGGCGGCGCGGGTCTGGCTGGCGGGTATGGAGCTGCGCTCCTCGGAGGGCGGTACGGCAGCGGCCCCCGCGGGCGAGGACCCCACCTCCGGTGTCGAGGACCCGGTGCTGAGGGCCCGGTTGCAGTGGTTCGTCGGCACCGGGCTGACCGGCGGCGGCCACCACCGCGAGGGGCGGCGGCTGGTGGAGGCGGGACTGGCCGGCGCGCGCGCCGCCCGGGACCCCTGGGGCGAGGCCGCGGCACTCGTCGAGCTAGCGAGCCACGCCCCGGGCCGTGAGGCGTCCGCGGAGCTGGGCGCCGCCCTGTTCGTGGAGGCCGGCGACCGCTGGGGCAGGCTGCGGGCCGCCCGGTCCCTGGCGCTCGCGGCCGAACGCGGGGGTGACGGCGTACGGGCGGAACGACTGCACCGGGAAGGTCTCCTGATGGCCGAGGAACTCGGCCTGTGGACCGAGGTCGTCGAGGCGCTGACCTCGCTCGGCAGGGCCGCGCTGGCGGGCGGCAGCGCCGAGCGGGCGACGGAGCTGTACGGGCGCGCGCGGTCCGTGTCGGCCGAACGCGCCTACAGAGCGGGCGAGATCCGTGCCGAGATCGGCCTGGGACTCGCGGCACGACTCCGCGGCGACCCGGACGCCGCCAGGCACCACCTGAACAGGGCACGGGCCAAGAGCCACGCTTCGGGCCACGCCGACCGCGCCGGGGCCGCCCCGGCGGAACCGCGTTCCCTGCCCCCGGCGTGAGCGGCCTCCCGCACCCGCTCCGGGTGACGCCGGTCACTCCCCTACCCTGGATGTCACATCCCCGGGTGCCTGTTCCGTCCTGTGTGTGCAGCCAGTGACGACAGCAGAGGGAGCACACCATGAACGCCCGACTCAACGCCTTCGCCAGCCCGGTCACGGGCAAGCTCGTGAAGCACCTGGTCTCGGCGGGCAAGATCATTGAGGACACGACGCTGCCCGCCGTGACGCAGGAACTGGTGAAGATCCGCGCGAGCCAGATCAACGGCTGCGGCGGCTGCCTGGACATGCACACCAAGGAAGCCGCCGCGGCCGGGGAGACCTCGCTGCGCCTGAACCTGATCGCCGCGTGGCGGGAGGCCACCGTCTTCACCGACGCCGAGCGCGCCGCCCTGGAGCTGACGGAGCAGGGCACCCGCGTCGCGGACGCGGCGGGCGGGGTCCCGGACGACGTCTGGGCGAACGCCGCCAAGCACTACGACGAGGAGCAGCTTCTCGCCCTGGTCTCGCTGATCGCGCTGATCAACACCTTCAACCGGCTGAACGTCATGCTCCAGTACCCGGCCGGGGGCTACCAGGTGGGGCAGTCCGCGTAACGGACCGGGCGGACCGGGCCTACGCCCAGGCCCCCGTGGCCGCGACGCGCCGCGCCCACGGTTCCAGGTCGGCGGCCTCCCGGCCGAGCACCTGGCGGACGTCGTCGGTCACCTCGGCCGAGTGGCCCGCGCGGTGCAGGGCGAACATCGCGCCCAGGGAGTCGGCGGCGGCCTCCGGCCATCCCTGGGCGAGGAGTTCCGCGCGGTACGCCTCGGGGCTCAGCTCCTCGTAGCGGACGGGGCGGCCGGTGGCGCGGGCGATGGTCTCCGCGGCCCCGGCGAAGGTGAGGGCGCGGGGGCCGGACAGGGTGTACGTGCGGCCCGCGTGGCCGTCCTCGGTGAGGACGGCCACCGCGACCGCCGCCACGTCGTCGGCGTCGACGAAGGGTTCGGGGACGTCCCCGACCGGCAGGCCGAGGCGGCCCTCGCGGAGCGGGGTCCGCCACAGGTCCTCCTCGTCGAAGTTCTGGAAGAAGTTGTTGGGGCGCAGGAGGGTCCACTCGGCCCCGGACTCCCGGGCCGCTTCCTCCGCCGCCGCCATGCCCCGACCGAAGCCCTCTCCCGCGTGCTCGATGCCGTGGCCGGACAGGACCACGAAGCGGCGGACCCCGGAGGCCTCGGCGCGGGTCACGAACTCCTTCACGGGGGACGGGTCGTCGGGGGCGACCAGATAGAGCGCCTCGGCCCCGGCGAGGGCCGGTTCCCAGGTGTCGGGGAGGGTCCAGTCGAACCGGACCTCACCGGAGCGGGAGGCGGGGCGGACCGTGGTGGTTCCGGTCGTGCGCAGCCGGTCCACGACCCGGCGGCCGGTCTTGCCGGTGCCGCCGAGGACGAGGACGCCGGACGGACCGCGGTGCGTGCTCTTCGTCGTCATGGTCCCAGTCCATCGCGGCGGACCCGGCGGGCCCATGGGCGTCCGTCCGTCGCGCATAGGTGAGCGTCCGGAGCGCGGCCGGATCTGCCTACAGTTGCGCCATGGACGTGTTCGACGAGCTGTTGCGGGGCGTGCGGGGCAGTGGCGCGGTGTTCGGCCGTTCGGTGCTGCATGCGCCGTGGTCGGTCCGGTTCACCGACGGGGCGTATCTGACCCTGTGTCTGCCGATGCGGGGCGGGGGGTGGATCGTGCCGGAGGGCGGCGAGCCGCTGCGGGTGCGGGTCGGCGAGGCGGCGATCGTCCGCGGCCCGGCCCCGTTCGTCTTCACCGACGACCCGGCGGGCGGTACGGGGACGGGCCGGTACGACGGCGTACGCGCGGTGGGCAAGGGCGTGGCCCAGGACACCGCAGCCGCAGCCGCACCCGCACCGGAATCCGGACCCGGACCCGGCCCTGGATCCGAACCCGGCTTCCCCACCGTGCTGTTGGCCGCCACCTACGACGTGCGGGCGCAGGTGCCCCAGCGGCTCCTCCAGGCGCTCCCGCCCGCCCTCGTGGTCCCCGACGAGCAGGACTGCACGCCGATACGCGACTACCTGGAGGGGCAGATCGGCGGCGGGCGGCCGGGCGAGCAGATCGTGCTCGACCGGCTGCTGGACTGGCTGCTGGTGTGCACGCTGCGCGACTGGTTCGACCGGCCGGAAGCGGATCCGCCGGGGTGGTACGGGGCGCTCGGCGACCAGGTGGCGGGGCCGGCCCTGCGGGCGATGCACGCGGACCCGGCGCACCCCTGGACGACGGCGGAGCTGGCGGTCCGGGCGGGGGTCTCCCGAACGACCCTGGCGAAGCGGTTCACCGAGCTGGTCGGGGAGGGCCCGGTGGCCTATCTGACCGCCTGGCGGATGACGCTCGCGGCCGACCTGCTGACCCGCCCGGAGCTGACGGTGGCGGCCGTGGCCCGGCGGGTCGGCTACGCGGACGCGTTCGGCTTCAGCGCGGCGTTCAAGCGGCTGCGCGGCGAGAGCCCGACCGCGTTCCGGCGCGCGGTCGCGTCCGCCGGGCCGGCGGAGACGGCCGCCCCGGCGGGGTGAGCCGCCCCACGGGCCCACGGAGGAGGGGCGGCGGACCGGCTGCCCCGGCGGCCTGCGGGAGGCGGGCCGCCCGCTACGGCGAGGTGCATGGGCGGCCCGGCCCGGCCGCTACGGCGAGGTACGTGGGCGACCCGGCCCGGCCGCTACGGCGAGGTGCATGGGCGGGGCGGCCCGGCTGCGCTCACGTCGCGCTGCTCCGACCCCGACGCCGTTCGCGACGGCGCTCCCTCCTCCGCACCCGCGCCCGCTCCCGTCGCTCATCCTGCGAGCGGCGCTCGCGCTCCTGACGTCTGACGTCGCGGACCGCGTCGCTGTTGTACCGGGCCAGCCACGGAACGAGGGCGCCGATCAGCACGAGGAGGGTCGCCACGCCCCAGTGGCCGGCGGACGTGCCCATGCCCAGGGTGACCGCCGCCCCCGGGACCGCTCCGGCCGGGTAGCTCAGGGTGCGGCGCCAGTCCCTGCGGTAGAGCCCCGCCTTGACCATGATGCCCAGCGGCCAGGGCGCGGCCATGATCGCGGTGAAGTACTTGCCGCCCCCTTCCGGGACGCCGCAGCCCTTGGGGTCCCAGTCGCACCCCACGCTCACCAGCCCGGCCAGGCCCCAGCCGAACCACAGCACCAGCCCGGCCGTCAGAACGGTTCCCACCCACACAGCACGCATGTGCGAAGGGTACGAACCGCCGGTCACCGACACGTCCGAATCGGGGAATCGGGGAATCGGGGAATCGGCCCCCGGGTACCCAAGGGCTCAGCCCCAGGCGCCCCGCGCCGCCGCGTCCCGGACGAAGTCGGCGAAGTCGCGCGGCTCCCGGCCGAGCGCCCGGCGCACCCCGTCCAGGACGGGTGCCTCCCCACTCGTGATGATCGGGTACAGCGCGTCCGTCCAGAGGCCGGCCTCCACCTCCGGGAAGCCCTGGGCGACGAGCCCGGCCCGGAAGGCGGACGTGTCGACGCGGACGTACGCGGCGCGCTTCCCGGTCTCCTTCGCGATCTCGTCCAGGACGTCCTCGATACCGAGAGCCCGGGGGCCCGAGAGTCCGTACTCCTGGCCCGCGTGACCGTCCTCGGTGAGCGCGGCGACGGCCACCTCCGCGATGTCGTCGGCATCCACGAACGCGGCCTTCCCGTCCCCGGTCGGCAGGGCCAGCTCGCCGCCGCGTACGCCGTCGAGGAAGACGCCCTCGCTGAAGTTCTGGGCGAACCAGCCGGGCCGCAGGATCGTCCAGGTCACCCCGGAGGCGCGTACGGCCCGCTCGCCCTCGCCGTGCGGACCGCCGTTCTCGTAACCGGGGCCGAAGAAGCCGGGCTCGTCCGTGCCCCGGGCCGAGAGCAGCACCAGCCGCCGCACCCCGCTCGCGACGGCCTGTTCGACGAAGGCGGGTGTCGGGGAGGGGGAGGTGTCGAGCGGGGTGATGTAGACGGCGGCGGCCCCGTCCAGGGCGGCCGCCCAGGTGGTGGGGTCCGCCCAGTCGAAGGGGGTGTCGCCGGACCGCGAGGCCGCCCGGGTCTCCACCCCCAGCTCACGGAGGCGGGCCACCACCCGGCGGCCGGTCTTGCCGGTGCCGCCGATCACGAGTACGGGTTCCTGCGCGGAGGTCGTGTCTGTCTGATTCATGGCACCAGCCTCGCCCGGTGGGGCGGGCCCCGCCCATGGCTCAGTGACCGGAAGGGATGTCCGAGCGTCCGGCGGAAGCGGCACGCCGGTGTTCCGGCACTCGGCACTCCGGCACGCCGGTGTTCCGGTGTTCCGGTGTTCCGGTGTTCCGGTGTTCCGGTGTTTCCCCCGGGAAACGACCGAGGCCCGGATCCACAGGGATCCGGGCCTCGGTCGTGTTCTTCAGTAGCGGGGACAGGATTTGAACCTGCGACCTCTGGGTTATGAGCCCAGCGAGCTACCGAGCTGCTCCACCCCGCGTCGGTAAACACCACCCTACGCCACGGAATGCCTCTCCGTGACCACGCGAGGCTTCGCCCGCTCGATCCCCAGGCGCTCGAACGGGCGAAGCCTCCTCGATCGCCCGGCGCTCGCGGGAGCCTTTGCCTGCACACCCATTCCTGACACAGCGTCAGTTCAGTAATCTGACAGTGTGTCAGCTAATCGGCCGGCCCCGCCTGTTCACCGGTGGGCCATCGAGCAGAAGTGGGCGGAACGATGCTTGGATCGACTCACGGCACCCTCACCACCGACTTCCGTGCCCGGGTGGTGGCCTGCGGCGAGGAGCCGCACGCCGCCGTCGTCAGCCTTCCGACGGCCTCGGCCCCGGGCGGCCTCGACGTCAGCGGGCGACCGCTGCACCTGACCGTGCCCGACCTGGACCGCTTCTTCCGGCCCCGGTCCGTGGCCGTCGTCGGCGCCTCGGACGCCGAGGGCCGCCCCAACACGGGCGTCACCCGGCAGCTCATCGCCTGGGCCGACCGGGTCGGCGCCCGGCTGCACCCGGTGCACCCGACCCGCCCGGCCGTGTTCGGCCGGGACTGCTTCCCCTCGGTCACCGACGTGCCCGAGCCGGTCGACCTCGCGGTCCTGCTGATCGCTGACCCGCTCCCGGTGATCGAGGAGCTGGGCGAGGCCAAGGTGCCCTTCGCCGTCGCCTTCGCCTCCGGGTTCGCCGAGACCGGGGAGGCGGGGGCGGAGGCCCAGACCCGGCTGGCGGCGGCCGTGGAACGCTCCGGGCTGCGCCTGCTCGGGCCGAACACCAATCTGAACGCCTTCGAAAGGTTCCGGGAGGACCTGGAAGGCCCCGCCATCGCCCTGATCACCCAGTCCGGGCACCAGGGCCGCCCGCTCCACGCCCTCCAGGAGCTGGGTATCCGGCTCTCCCACTGGGCCCCCACGGGCAACGAGGCCGATCTGGAGACCGCCGACTTCCTCGCGTACTTCGCCCAGCTCCCCGAGGTCGGGGCCATCGCCTGTTACGTCGAGGGGCTCAGGGACGGCCGTTCCTTCCTGCTCGCCGCCGACCGGGCCGCCCGTGCCAAGGTCCCCGTCGTCGCCGTCAAGGTGGGCCGCACGGAGGCCGGGGCCAGAACCGCCGCCTCGCACACCGGCAAGCTGACCGGCGCGGACGACGTGGTGGACGCGGCGATGCGGCAGTTCGGGGTGATCCGGGTGAACGGCCTGGACGAACTCCAGGACACGGCGGCCCTTTTGGCCCGCGCCCGGCCGCCGCAGGCCGAGGGGGTCGCCGTGTACTCGATCTCCGGCGGCACCGGCGCGCACTTCGCGGACCTGGCGACGGCGGCGGGGCTCTCGCTGCCCGCCCTCTCCGCCGCCAAGCAGGACGAGCTGCACGCCTGGATACCCGGCTACCTGAACGTCGCCAACCCCATCGACAACGGCGGCCACCCGGTCGGCGACTGGCGCGGCCGGAAGATCATCGACGCGATCCTCGCGGACCCCTCGGTCGGGGTGCTGATCTGCCCGATCACCGGCCCCTTCCCCCCGATGAGCGACCGGCTCGCCCAGGACCTGGCGGACGCTGCGGAGGCCACGGAGAAGCTGGTCTGCGTGGTCTGGGGTTCCCCCGTCGGCACCGAGGACGCCTACCGCACGACCCTGCTGGGCTCCTCCCGGCTCGCCACCTTCCGTACGGCTCGCAACTGCGTCACCGCCGTGAAGGCCTATCTGGACCACCACCGCTTCACCGACCGCTACCGCTCCCCCTTCGAGGACGCCCCGCGCACCCCGTCGCCCTCCTTCCGCAAGGCCCAGGGCCTGCTGCGGCCGGGACAGCAGCTCAGCGAGCACGCGGCGAAGCAGCTCCTGCGCGCGTACGGGATCCGGGTGCCGCGCGAGCAGTTGGTGACCAGCGCGGCGGCGGCGGTCAGGGCGGCCGGCCCGGTCGGCTACCCGGTGGTGATGAAGGCCTCCGGGCCCCGGCTCGCCCACAAGACGGAGCTGGGCCTGGTGAAGGTCGGCCTCACGTCGGCCAGCCAGGTCCGCGACGCCTACCGCGAGCTGACCGACATCGCCCGGTACGAGTCCGTGGACCTGGACGGCATCCTGGTCTGCCAGATGATCGACCGGGGCGTCGAGATGATGGTCGGGGTGACCCACGACGCGCTCTTCGGCCCGACCGTCACGGTGGGACTCGGCGGGATCCTGGTGGAGGTGCTGCACGACGCGGCGGTCCGGGTGCCGCCGTTCGGCGAGCGGCAGGCCCGGGACATGCTCGGCGAGCTGCGCGGCCGGGCCCTGCTGGAGGGGGTGCGCGGCGGGCCCCCCGTCGATGTGGACGCCCTCGTCGAAGTGGTGCTGCGGGTCCAGCGCATGGCCCTGGAGCTGGGCGACGACCTGACGGAGCTGGACATCAACCCGCTGGTGGTGCTGGGCCGCGGTCAGGGCGCGGTGGCCCTGGACGCGCTGGCGGTCTGCCGGTGAGCGGGGAGGCGGCGGAGGCCGCTCGCCCGGACGGGACGGAGGCCGCTCCCCCGGAGGCGACAGCCCAGGACACGACCGTCCTGCACTCCCTCGACGGCGGCGTCTCCTGGATCACCCTGAACCGGCCCGAGGTCATGAACGCCGTCACCCGGGACCAACGGGAGCGGATCATCGCCCTGCTGGCCGAGGCCTCCGCCGACCCCGCCGTACGGGCCGTCGTGCTCACCGCCACCGGCCGCGGCTTCTGCGCGGGCGCCGACCTGCGCGACGCCCCGGCCGCGACCCGCGAAAGCGTTCCCGGGGACGTCGCCCGGACGATCCGGCTCGGTGCGCAGCGGCTGGTCGCCGCCGTGCTGGACTGCGAGAAGCCGGTGATCGCCGCCGTCAACGGGACGGCGGCCGGGATCGGCGCTCATCTGGCGTTCGCGTGCGATCTGGTCCTGGCGGCCGACACGGCGAAGTTCGTCGAGGTCTTCGTACGCCGGGGGCTCGTCCCGGACGGCGGCGGCGCGTACCTGCTGCCCCGGCTGGTGGGCCCGCAGCGCGCCAAGGAACTGATGTTCTTCGGGGACACGCTGCCGGCGGTGGACGCGGAGCGGCTGGGGCTGGTCAACCGAACGGTCCCGGGCGGGGAGTTGGAAGCTCTGGCCAAGGAGTGGGCGGGGCGGCTGGCGGCCGGCCCCACCCGGGCCCTCGCTCTGACCAAGCAGCTGGTGAACGTCTCGCTGGACGGCGACCGGGCCGCGGCGTTCGCGGCGGAGGCCGCCGCCCAGGAGATCAACATGACCACGCGCGACGCCCACGAGGGCGTGGCGTCCTTCGTGGAGCGCCGGTCGCCGGTGTACCGCGGGCGCTAGCGGACAGCCCCTAGGGGGTGTATTCGGCCAAGGTCCTTCGGTAGGCGGCGAGTCGGGAGGTCCGGCCGATGGTCAGGGCGCCGATCAGCCGTCCGTCCCGGTGGTAGCTGACTTCCAGCCGTCGGGCGGCCCGGTCGCGTTCGTGGACCTTCACCGTGTCACCGAGCCCCGGGAGGCCGACCGAGCGGAGCCGGACGCCGTGGACGTCGGACCAGAAGGAAGGCACCTCGTCGAAGGCCGGGGCCGCCCCGCCGAGCAGCAGCGTGCGGGCGGCGGCCGCGCCTTGTTCCACCGCGCCGGACCAGTGGCCGAGGGCAGGCGCGGCACCGTCCGCCAGGGGTTGCGGGACCAGGGCCACATCCCCCGCCGCGACCACGCCGGGCACGGCCGTACCGTCGGGGAACAGGGCCCGCAGCCGGGAGTCGGTGCGTACCCCGCCGGCCGCCTCGATGCCCGATCCGGCCAGCCATCCGGTGGCCGGGACCGCTCCCAGGGCCAGGACCGCGGCATCGGCCGCGACGCTCCGCCCGTCGGCCAGCCGGGCGCCCGAGAGGCCCCCGTCCGGGGCGGTCCGGAACGCGGCGACCGTGGTGCCGGTACGCAGGTCGATGCCCGCCTCCCGGTGGAGCATCCCGACGAACTCGCCGGCCTCGGTGCCGACCGCGCGCTCCAGCGGTACGGGCCCGGCCTCCACGAGGGTGACGGCGAGCCCTAGTGCACGGCCCGCAGCGGCGACCTCGCCGCCGAGGAATCCGGCGCCGACGACGAGCAGTTTCCGCCCGGGGGTGAGCGCGGCCCGCAGCGCCATCGCGTCGTCACGGCCGCGCAGGGTGAACACCCCCTGGTCCGAACCCGGTTCGCCGTCCACAGCGCCGGACCGGGCGGTGGCGCCGGTGGCGATCAGCAAACCGTCGTAGGCCAGGCGTGTGCCGTCGGCGAGGGTGACCGTCCGGCTGTACGGGTCGAGCCCGACCGCGGGCCGCCCCCGCAGCCAGCGGGCCCGGAGGCTGTCGGGGGCCGGGAGCCCGGTGTCGACCGGGGAGGGGGCCGTCAGGAACTCCTTGGAGAGCGGCGGGCGGTCGTACGGGGCGTGCGGTTCGGCCCCGACGACGGTCAGCCCGCCGGTGAACCCCTCGGCCCGCAGGGTCGTGGCGGCCCGCAGTCCCGCCAGCGAGGCCCCGACGATCACCATGTCGCGCGGAGGACCGGCGGGGCTCACGGGGCGGTCACGGTGATGGCGCGGACCGGGCAGGACGCGGCGGCCTTCTCGACCCTGTCGCGCAGCGCCTCGTCCGGCGTCGACTCGTACTGGAGGTGGTCGTCGTCATCGAACGAGAACGTCCCGGGGGCGGCGAAGACGCAATTGCCGTGGCTCGCGCAGACGTCCATGTCCACGGTGATCTGCATGGTGACTCCGTCACGGGTAGGGCGCGGCGGCCGGGGTGGAGGTCAGCCGGCCGTCGGCGGGTTGAAGCGGGAGTAGGCGGGCGCGGACCAGCGCAGCGGGGAGGCCGCCGCGACCTCCCGCACGGCGGCGATCTCGAACTCCACCAGCCGCTGGGCGCCGGGGTGGCCGGCCACTTCGTCCTCGTCCCACACCGTGCGGGCCGCGCCCGTCAGGTGAAGGGACGTGCCGGCCTCCCAGCCGGGCACGAGGAGGCCTGCGGCCGGGTTGCGTTCGAGGTTGCCCAGGGTCAGGAACATGGCGTTGCCGACGTAGTCGGGCCAGCGCAGCAGCCGGGGCGAGAGCACCTGGACGAAGCCGGGGTTGCCGCCCCGGTGCGAGGCGTCGGCGTCACCCCGGTCGGAGGCGGTGGCGACGAAGAAGGTGTCGGCGGCCCGCAGCGTCCGCTGCTGCTCGGGGCTCAGCTCCCTGCCGTCGACGGCGCTGCGAGAGGCCTGGGCCTCTCCGTCCACGGCCGGGCGACGGGCGCGCTTCTGGATGTACTTGGGGCAGTTGGCGATGACCTGGTCGAGCTGGACGCGCAGCCCGTCGCCGTCGCGGACGGCCCGGCCGTTCATCCGCATCCGGCGGCGGGTGGCCGGCTCGATGGCGATCAGGCCGATCCGGACGGGCTCCTGGCCGGGGCCGGTTCCGGCTCCGGCCAGGACCGCCGCGAGCGGGTCGTCCGGCGGGGGCAGCGCGCCGATGGTGAGGGTGTGTGGCTCGGGAACGGCCAGGAATCCCGGCTCCCCGGTGAGCTGGGTCGCCCAGATCCGGCCCCGTTCGTCCGTGCCGCCCACCACCACGTGGGGCTGTTCGGCGAGGAAGGCCACCGCCACCTCGGGGATGGCGCTGCCGATGGCGCCCTGTGAGTGTCCGGCCTCGCTCGCGAGGCCGGCCCGCTCCTGCACGGCGATCTCACCGTGGTGGTAGCCGCCCATGACTCTGCCTTTCCGCCGAGGAGGGGGACGGTGCCGGACCTGTCGCCGGCACCGTGGCCCGGCGCCACGCAGCACCGGGCGGAGCCGTGTGGGGCGCCGACTGCTAGAAGAAGCCGCAGGTGGGTGCGCCCGGGGTCGGGGCGTCGGCCGGGTCGGCGCCGGTGGGCGCGTAGATCTCCAGGCGGATGCCGTCGGGGTCGGAGAAGAAGATGCCGCCCGAGTTCCCGCTCTCACCGTGCGGTACGACGCCGTCGTAGGTGAACTCGGCGCCCAGGGTGCGCAGGACCTCCTCGGTGGCCCGGACCTCCTCGACGGTGTCCACCTGGAAGGAGAGGTGGTGCAGGCCGGGCAGCGTGGTGGAGAAGGCGCCCGCGCTCTGCTGCCACAGCGCCACCAGGAGCCGAGGTCCACGTCCGAGAAACGCCCAGCGGCGGTCCTCTTCCTTGCCCTCGGCCAGCACCTCGAAGTCGAAGACCTCGCGGTAGAAGGCGAGCGAACGGTCCAGATCGGTGACGTTGAGGCCGATGTGGCCGGTCTGCAGGTTCTTCGCCTTGCTCATGATCGGTCCCCATGCTTTCGGTCAGGGCTGCGAGGTGATCTCGTAACCTTTGAAAACGACTTTAGGGGTTAGAAATACGGCGGTCAACCGGTCATCTTCGTTTGTCCGGTTATCATCGGTGGACCACCCCGACCGAGCCCGCGACGGAAGGACCCCGCCGTGCCGCACCCCCTGGGGGCCGACCCCAGGCCGCTGACCGCTGAACCGCTCGCCCTCGATCTGCTCAACACCCGCTGGGGCGACGCGGAGGGCGAGCACGACCTGCTCGATTCCGAGGCCGGCCTGGCCCTCTGGCTGTCCAGTACGCCGGTACGGGAGCAGCTGGCGCCCCTCTCCACGACCGCCGACGACGCCACCCTGGGTCGGCTGCTGGAGACCCGCACCGCACTCGAAGCCCTGGTCACGGCGGCCACCGAGCACAGGACGGCCGCCCGTGGCGCCATGGCGGCGCTCAACGAGGTCCTCGCCCACGGCCGTATCCGCCGCGCCCTGGGGTCCGACGGGCTCCCGGAGTCGGTGGTGGAGGTGGACGACCCGTCCTGGGGCCCCTCCTGGTACGCCGCCGACAACTGGCTCCGTCTGGTGGCGGACCGGCCCGACCGCATCCGCCCGTGCGCCAACGACGCCTGCGTCCTGCACTTCTACGACGTCTCCAAGAACGGCACCCGCCGCTGGTGCTCGATGGCCGGCTGCGGCAACCGCGCGAAGGCCCAGCGCCACTACGCCCGCCGCACGGGCGCGTAACCGCTACGGCACGGGCGAAGCGCCCCCGGGGCCGTCGCCCGGCCGGCCGGCCGTCACAGCGCTTCGTCGCCCTCGCCGGCACGCCTGCTGTGGCGCGCCACGCGCACGCGGTTCCCGCACCCCACGGTGCACCACTCGCGCCGGGCATGGGTCCTGACGAAGTAGAGGATGCACCCCGGAGCGGGGCAGGCCCTCAGCCGCTCCGCGCCTTCGCCCGCGAAGAGCTCGACAGCGGCGGCGGAGATCGCCCCGAGCGCCAGCCGCAACGGGTCCTCCGCCGCCCGGCGGACGACGGCCCGGAACTCCGGTCCGGGAGCCAGCTCCCGCCAGTCGGCGGCCGTCCGCGCGTACGCGTTCACCACGGCCACCGCTTCGGGGTCCGGGCCCTCGCCCGAGGTCCGCGCCCCGGCCAGCGCCCGCAGGGCCCGGCGCAGCTCCAGGAACTCCTGGTACCGCTCCGGGCCCGCGGGCGGCGCCGCTGCCAGCGCGTCGGCGACGCCGGGCGCGAAGCGGTGCCGTTCCGCGGCCAGCCAACTGTCCAGGGCCTTCGGCCCGGCGGCGAGCGCATCCCTGTGCCGCCCCCGCACACCCCCCTTGATGTAGGTGGTGTTGACCAGTTCCAGCGGGAGCGGCTCGCCGGTCAAGGGCACCGCCACCGACCGCTCCCGCTCTCCCCGCTCCTCCGCGACGCCTTCAGCCATCCCCCCATCCTTTCTCGCGGAAAAGCCCCTGCAAAGCTAATGGATAATCCTATGCTTCATCCATTAGCTCATGTGATCACGCCGTCGTGAAGGAACCCCTGTGCCCGACGCCCCCGCAACCACGCTCCCCGCTCCGCCGCGCTCTCCTTCCTTGCTGACCAGCAAGGCCCCGCCGCGCCCCTCCCTGCCCTCCGTCTCGGTCGCGGCCCTCGGCGGGACGGTCGCCCTGACCCTGCTGGTCGCCATCGGATACGCACTCGACCAGACGGTGCTCATCCCGCCGCTGGCCGCGAGCGCCGCGCTCGTCTTCGCCGCGCCCACGCTGCCGCTCGCCCAGCCGCGCAACGTGATCGGCGGCCAGCTCGTCTCGGCTCTCGCGGGCTTCGCGGTTCTCGCCGTCGCGGGCAGTTCGGTCTGGGCCTCGGCGGTCGCGGGCGGTCTCGCGATCGGCGCCATGGCCCTGGCCCGTACCGCACACTCCCCCGCGGCGGCCACCGCCGTCATCGTCGTGGCGGCCCAGCCCCCGACGCTTCTCTTCCTCGCTCTGCTGCTGCTCGCCACGGTCGTGATCGCCGGCATCGGCATCCTCGCGGGCCACAGCGGCAGGACCGCCCGCTACCCCACGTACTGGTGGTAGGGCCACCTCGATGACCAGCAGGTGCGCCAACTCCTCTTCGCCGGAACGGTCCAGGTCCACCAGGAACGGCACGGCAGCAGACGGAACCACGCGGCCAGGGGCGGGGGGCAGACCGTCACGGACCGGCCGACCGTTCAAGACGTACGAGGCGGGCGGAGTCGGCCGGTTGACGCCGAACCTCCGGTTCGAGCCCCGCCCGGCACAGAACGTCACGGCGAGAAGTCGCGGCCCATCCACTGCCGCACTCTCCCACCCCGGACCGACCATCCGCACGACTTCACATCTGACGCGCCGTCAGTTCTAATGACGGGTGTGATGGGACACGCAGGCATGGCCGCCACCGCCGTCCGGTACCTCAGGTCCGTCGGCGCCGCCACGACAGCCGCGCCGGGGGCACCGGACGGGACGCCCCCCGAGGTGCTGCCCCGGCCGGACCTGAGAGCCGTCCGGGACGACGAGCGGCTCCCCGTGGACCCGGACGAATTCCGCCGCGTACTGGGCCACTTCGCCAGCGGCGTCACCGTGATCACCGCGCGCGACGGGGACGGCCCGGCGGGCTTCGCCTGCCAGTCCTTCGCCTCGCTGTCGCTGGACCCGCCGCTGGTGTCCTTCATGGTCGCCCGTACGTCGACGACCTGGCCGCGCATCGCCCGCGCGGGGGCGTTCTGCGTGAACATCCTCGGGGCGGAACAGGGCGCGCTGTGCCGGGGGTTCGCGGTGAGTGGCGCCGACAAGTTCGCGGGGGTGACCCACGGGGCCGCCCCGGTCACCGGGTCTCCGCTGCTGGACTCCGTGCCCGCCTGGATCGACTGCCGCGTCCACGCCGTCCACACCGGCGGCGACCACCTCATCGTGGTCGGCCGGGTGGAGGCGCTGGGGGCGACGGACGAGGGCGAACCCCTCCTGTTCCACCGGGGGACGTTCGGCCGGTTCAGCCGGTGAGCGCGGACCGTCGGCCGGTTCAGCCGCCGGGCCCGGACCTTCGGCGGGTTCGCCCGGGAACGGCCTGCCACCGCCCGCTTCGGCCTTTCGGTCAGGTGGGGGGTGCGTCGACGAAGGTGGCGCCGATCTCCGCCAACCGCCCGGCCACGTGGACCGGGTCGAGCAGGGTTTCAGGCGTGCGGACGCCCGGCTGGGCCGCTTCGCCACGCAGCCCGAGCTGCCGCTCGACGCCGAGGGCGATGCCGAGTGCGGTCAGGGGACGCTGCCCCGCCGGATGGACGAGATAGCGGCTCGTCCTGAGCGGCGCACCCGTGGCGCCTGTTCCTTCGAGGTCGATCCGGATCTCGATGGAAGCGCGGTCGCCACGGCGCCGGGCAGCGGATTCGCCGACAGCCAGGTCGAAACGGACGTTCGGCGCGCCCGTCGCGAGGGCGAGGCTCGGTACGTCGAGGATGGCGATGCTCCGGCCGGGCAGGACGACGCCGTCGGCACTGCGCACCCCCGTCCGGACGTCGGGGTCGTTGACCCAGGTGAAGACGCCGTCACGGCGCACCGTCGCCGCCGTGGTGGCGGTGGACCACCGCTCCAGATCCGCGGCTCCCGCGGGACCGCCGGTGTCCAGCTCGTCCAGCACGGCGCCGATCCGGACGGTGTCGACCCGGCGGAACTCCCGGGCCAGACCCAACGTCGCGAGGACGACGACGCCGGCGCAGAAGTGGCTGGCCACCAGGATCGACGAGGCACTCGCCCGCCGCGCACCCGCGACGACCTCCGGCGCGATCTCCACCAGACCGCTGGAGATGCTGAGGTAGGGCAACCCGTGGTCCTGCGCGTAATGCAGCCCGTTCAGGCGGTCGTCCCACAGTGCGGCGACCACCGCCGAGTAGCGGTGGCCGTGCCCGGCCGGCAGGCCGAGATCGCCGCGCCTCAGGTCGATGGTGACCGCCGTGGCGGTGCCGAGTCCGTCGGCCACCCGCTGCGCGCGGTCGAGATCGCGCCCGGCGATCGTCAGCGGCAGCCCCGGATGCCACTGACGCAGGAGCGCGGCGGCCCCCGAGCCCGCCTGCCCCGAACCGCCCAGGATCAGAACCGGTTTCAACTGCTCCATCGTGACCCGCTCCCCTCAAGTTACATTTTGTAGCCTACGTTTTGTAACATAGTCTGGAGTGCGACACAACGGAGGACCATGGCCACCACCTCGACCCGCCTGTCCAAGCAGGCCAGGCGGGAGCAGCTGCTCAACACCGCCGTGGCGATCGTGCGCGCGCAGGGCACCGACGGTCTGACTCTGGTCACCCTCGCCGTGGCGGCCGGGGTGAGCAGGCCGATCGTGTACGACCACTTCGGCACGCGCCCCGGCCTGTTGCTCGCGCTCTACCGACGCCTCGACGAACGTCACCGAGCCGCGATCGCCCAGGCGTTGCAGGAGGCCGGACCCACCGCGGACGAGGTCGCCCGCCTCATCGGCACCGCGTATTTCGCCTGTGCCACGGACATGCCGGAACTCGCCGCCGTCTCCGCCGCGCTGAAAGGAGATCCGGAGATGGAGGCGATCCAGCGCGAGATGCTCGACAGGTACACGGAGCTGGTGGCCGCCGCCCTGTCGCGGTACTCCGGCCTCCCCCCCGAAGCCCTCCGGCTACGGTGCGTCGGTGTGCTGGGCGCGGCCGAGGCGATGGCCGCCGAGCTGAACAGAGGACGGGCGTCCACCGATGCCGCGGTCGCCACCCTGACCGACCTGATCATGGGCAGCCTCGACGCCCGGGCCGGCCGTTGACCTCGACCGGGCACGGGCCGGGGCGCGTTCCGACCCACCTCGCCGTGACGCTCGCCGACGCGCGAGACCATCGCGCGTCCGGCCATGCCGCGTGACCGTCTCGGCGGAAGAACGGACAGCGGCCGGATCCCGGCGAGCGCCGGACACGTCCTGGAAAGAACTAGGCCGTCCGTCTGCGGATCACCAACGACATCAGCGCCGCCATCGCGCACAGCGCCCCCGCCGCGTACCAGACCACGTCGTAGCGGCCGAAGACATCCCGCGCGACCCCGCCGAGGAACGCCACCACCGCCGCGCCCACCTGGTGCGAGGCCAGCACCCAGCCGAAGACGATCGCGCTGTCCTCGCCGTACTGCTCGCGGCAGAGCGCCAGCGTCGGCGGGACCGTGGCGACCCAGTCGAGACCGTAGAACACGATGAAGAAGATCATCGGAGGCCGCACCTCGGGGCCGATCAGCATCGGCAGGAACAGCAGGGAGATCCCGCGCAGCGCGTAGTAGACGGCGAGCAGCCTGCGGGCGTCGTACCGGTCGGTGAGCCAGCCGGAGAAGACCGTGCCGATGATGTCGAAGACCCCGATCACCGCGAGCAGCGAGGCCGCCACGACGACGGGCATGTGGTTGTCGTGGGCGAACGGGACGAAGTGGGTGCGGATCAGGCCGTTGGTGGAGGCCCCGCAGATCGCGAAGGCACCCGCGAGCAGCCAGAACGGACCGGTGCGGGCGGCCTCGACCAGCACGCGCAATGTCCGGCGCGCGGCGCCCCGGACCGGCGCGGGCTTCGCCAGATACGTACCGCCGTACGGGGCGAGCCCCACGTCGGCCGGGTGGTCGCGCATCAGGAGCCAGACGAACGGGACGACGACGAGGGCGGCCAGGGCGACGGTGACCGAGGCCGGCCGCCAGCCGTGTCTGTCGACGATCCAGGCGCAGAGCGGGAGGAAGACGAGCTGTCCGGAGGCTCCCGCCGCGGTGAGGATGCCGGTGACCAGGCCCCGGCGGGCCACGAACCAGCGGTGGGTCACGGTCGCGGCGAAGGCCATCGCCATCGACCCGGTGCCGAGGCCGACGAGGAGGCCCCAGTAGATCATCAGCTGCCAAGATGCGGTCATCCAGACGCCGGCGATCGCCCCGGCCGCCACCATGGTGAGCGCGATCGCCACGACCCGCCGGATGCCGTAGCGGTCCATGAGCGCGGCGGCGAACGGGGCGGTCAGCCCGTACAGCGCCATGTCGATGGAGACCGCGAGCCCGATCTCGCCCCGGGTCCAGCCGAACTCGGTGTGGAGCGGGTCGATGAGCAGCCCGGGCAGGGAGTTGAACGCCGCACCGCCGATGATCGTCACGAAGGTGACGGCGGCGACGAGCCACGCCCGGTGGACGGAGAAGGGGAACCGGCGGCCGGGTCTGCCGGCGGCATCGGCCCCGGGGCCGGCGGTCTTGGTCAGGTAGGTCACGTCAGCCAGCATCCGAGGCCGGACAGGCGCGGACGAGTGGCCCGGAGGACACCCTTCGCAGGGATCGGGCCACGCCCCGACCCTGTCCCGCCATCCGGACCGCCCGCGCCCGCCCACGACCGGGAGTCCTCCGGGCCGTCAGCCGCGCCGTCCGGCCGCCCGGAGCATCGCCCACGCGCAGGCCGCGCCCACCGCGTACCAGAGAAGGTCCGGGGCGTTGAAGGTCGAGCCGAGCACCAGCCGGGCCGCCGCACTCCGCGCCGACCACTCCGCCGGTACGCCGGTGAGCTGCGCGAACTCCACCGCCCAGCTCAGACCGAGCGCCGTGGAGGCCACCGCGGTCGGCCGCGCGCGGGGCGCGCAGAAGGCGACGAGAGCGCAGAGCAACACCGTGTAGAGCGCGCTCCCCGCGTACTTGGCGAAGGCGCCGTCCGCCCCGGCGCGCACGGCCAGGCCCGCGGCGACGGTGACGACGGCCGCCCCCGCCGCGACCGCACGCACCGTGGAGGGGTGGGCCGTGCGCGGGCGCGCCGTGAAGTCGCCGACGGTCTCCGAGGACCGGCCTGGAGACCTCATCCGAGGCCGATCCTCTTGAGCTGCCGGATCGGCCGGGCCACCAGCAGCACCGCCACCACCCCCAGGTTGATCACGGCCGCCGCCACCAGCAGCTCCGGCGCCCCGACCGCCTCGGCCACCGGGCCCGCCAGGGCGCGGCCCGCCGCGACCATCAGGAGCGAGCCGGCCACATCGTAGGCGTGCAGCCGGTTCAGGGCCTCCGGCGGGACGTGCGTCTGAACCGTCGTGGACCACATCACCAGCCAGAACGCGGCCGACCCGCCCGCCAGCAACTGCCCCGCCGCCAGCACCGGCAGCGGCATCCCGAGCGCGAGCACCAGCAGGCTCGCCGCCACCAGCGGCAGCGCCACCGCACCCGCCGCCAGCGGGTGCGACGGGCGCAGCCGCAGGGCGAGGAGTCCGCCGCCGACGCTGCCCGCCCCGTTCACCGCCATCAGCATTCCGTACGCCCCCGAGCCGTGCGCCTCGGTGACCAGGACGGCGGTCAGCGGGAGCATCGGACCGAGGACCGCGAAGCCGTACACCGTCCAGACCGCGATCACTCCCCACAGCCAGGACCTGGCCCGGAACTCCCGCCACCCGTCGACCAGTTCCGCGGCGAACGTGCCGCGTGCCGCGTCGTCGTGCGGGGCCGGGGCCAGCCGCATCAGGAAGAGGCAGACCCCGGAGACCGCGAAGGTCGCCGCGTTCGCCGCGTAGACGGCTCCGGCGCTGGCCAGGCCGACGAGCACTCCCGCGAAGGCTGGCCCGGCCATGGTCATCAGCGCCTCGGCGACGCGCAGGACCGCGTTGGCGCGCTGGACGTCGGTGGAGACGCGCGGCACGGTCGAGGCGACCCCGGGCTGGAAGAGCGCCGCGCCGACGCCGGCCACCGAGCTGAGGACGTACACCGACCACAGCGGCGGGTTGCCCGTCGCGAAGGTCACGGCCAGCACGGAGGCGCCGATCAGCCGCAGGGCGTCGGCGATGATCATCATGCGGCGCGGGGTGAACCGGTCGGCGAGCACCCCGCCGAACAGGACGAACACCGCCAGCGGCCCCATCCAGGCGGCGAGCGCGAAGCCGACCGAGGAAGCGGGCCGCCCCGCGCCCAGCAGCCCGGCGGTCAGGGCCACCGGGATCATGCCGTCACCGAAGAGCGCGACCGTCCGGGCCACGAAGAAGTAGCGGAAATTACGGTTCCAGAGCCGCGCTTCGCCGGGGGCGGAACCGAAGGAGGACCCGGCGCCCAGGCCCGTCCCGGCGGGGCCGCCCGGTCCGCCGGGATCGAGCGGCGGCAGCGTCGGCTCCGGGAGCGGGTCCGGGGTCGGATGCGGGTTCGGGTTCGGGGTCGGGGTCGTTCGGGTGTCGCACGCGGCGTCGGGAATGGACGCGCGCTCTGTCGGCTTCTCCATCACGTCGCTAACCTGTACCAGCTCGTGGTCTATACCACTACAGCGTTTCCTGTGATCTTCGAGGAGGTCTTCGTGGAGCACCGCGTCGTCGTTCTGGCCCTCGACGGGCTGCTCCCCTTCGAACTCGGCATTCCGCAGCGGATCTTCGGCCGCAGTCTCGGCACGGAGTTCGGTGGGAAGGGCAGGAGGCTGTACGACGTGGTGACCTGCTCCGTCCGCCCGCCGGGCCCGGTCCGGACCGACGCGGACTTCTCCGTCCTCGTGGAGCACGGCCCGGAGGCGCTCGCCACCGCCGACACGGTCGTCGTCCCCGCCTCCTACGAGCTGGGCCCGGTCTTCGAGGAGGGCCGGCTGACCGAGGAGCTGGCCGCCGCGCTCGCCCTGGTCAGGCCCGGCACCCGGATGGTCTCCATCTGCACCGGCAGTTACGTCCTGGCGGCGGCCGGCTACCTCGACGGCCGCCCCGCCACCACGCACTGGTCATCGGCCGACCACTTCCAGCGGACCTTCCCGCAGGTCCGCGTCGACCCGGACGTCCTGTTCATCGACGACGGCGACGTCCTCACCTCCGCCGGGGTCGCCGCCGGGATCGACCTCTGCCTCCACCTGGTGCGGCGCGACCACGGGACGGCCGTCGCGAACGAGATCGCGCGCCGCACGGTCGTGCCCCCGCACCGGGACGGCGGGCAGGCCCAGTACATCCACCGCCCCCTTCCCGAGCCGCAGTTCGCGACCACCACCGGCGCCCGGGCCTGGGCGCTGGCCCGTCTCGACCGGCCGATCCTGCTGCGGGACATGGCGGAGCAGGAGGCGATGAGCGTACGGACGTTCACGCGCCGCTTCCGCGAGGAGGTCGGGATCAGCCCCGGCCAGTGGCTCACCCAGCAGCGGGTGGAGCGGGCCCGCCACCTGCTGGAGTCGACGGACCTGTCCATCGACCAGGTGGCCCGGGACGCGGGTTTCGGCACGGCGACCTCACTGCGCCAGCACCTCCAGGCGGCGCTGGGCGTACCGCCGACGGCCTACCGGCGTACGTTCCGGTCCTCGGCGGAGCCCGTGCCCCGCGGCCCTCGCGCCTCGGCCCGGGGGCGCCTGTAGAAGACGCGGCTCAGAAGACCAGGACCCCCCGGGCCACCCGCCCGTGGTGCGCGTCCTCGGCCGCCTTGGCGAAGTCCCGCACCGGGTACGTCTCGGTGACCAGCTCGTCCAGCAGCAGTCGGCCCTCCCGGTAGAGGTCCGCGTACAGGGCGATGTCGCGCTGCGGCCGTGCGGAGCCGTAGCGGCAGCCGAGGATCGACTTGTCCAGGTACATCGAGGAGACCAGGAACGACGCCTCGGCGCTCGCCGCCGGTACGCCCAGCAGCACGGCCTGCCCGTGCCGGTCGAGGAGGTCGATCGCCTGGCGGATCAGCTCGGTGCGGCCGACGCACTCGAAGGCGTGGTCGGCCCCGTCGGGCAGAATGCCGCGCACGTCTTCCGCGCTCGTCAGGAAGTGCGTGGCGCCGAACCGCCGGGCCACCGCCTCCTTCGCCGCGTTGCTGTCGACGGCGACGACGGTGAGCGCGCCGGCCAGCCGGGCCCCCTGGAGCACGTTGAGCCCGATGCCGCCGGTCCCGATGACCACGACGGTGTCGCCCGGCCCGACCTTCGCCCGGTTGAGGACGGCCCCGACGCCGGTCAGGACCCCGCAGCCGATCAGGGCGGCCGAGGTGAGGGGCAGGTCGTGCGGGATCTTCACGGCCTGGACGGCCCGCACCACCGTGCGTTCCGCGAACGCGGAGTTGGAGGCGAACTGGAACAGCGGCTTCCCACCGCGCGAGAACGGCCGCCCCGGCCGCCCGATGGCCTTCCGGCACATGGTCGGCCGCCCCCGGTCGCACTGGGCGCAGGCCCCGCAGTTGGCGAGGGTGGAGAGCGCGACGTGGTCACCGGGCCTCACGTGGACGACGCCGGGCCCGACCGCTTCCACCACACCCGCGCCCTCGTGGCCGAGGACGACGGGGACCGGGAAGGGAATCGTGCCGTCGATCACCGACAGATCGCTGTGGCAGAGCCCGGCGGCGGCGACCGCCACCAGCACCTCCCCGGGGCCCGGGTCCCGTATCTCCAGGTCGTCCACGACCTCGGTCCGTGTGCCGTCGAAGACGACGCCTCTCATCGGGGCTCCCTCGGTAGGCCGAGCACCCGCTCGGCGATGATGTTCCGCTGGATCTCGTCGGAGCCGCCGTAGATGGTGTCGGCCCGGCTGAAGAGGAACAGGTGCTGTGCGCCGTCGAGTTCGTACGGTCGCCGCTCCGACCAGGGCTCGGGCCCGACAGCCCCCGCCTCGCCCGCGACCCGCACGGCCAGTTCGCCCAGCCGCTGGTGCCAGCCGCCCCACAGCAGCTTCGCCACGCTCGGCGCGCCCGGGTCGCCGGTGGATCCCAGAGTGCGCAGGGCGTGCCGACGCATCGTGTCCAGCTCCGCCCACTGCCGGACGAGCCGGGCCCTGATGTCCGGGTCCTCGGCGGCCCCGCTGGCCACGGCGGCGGCGACCACCCGGTCCAGCTCCTCGGCGAACCCGATCTGCTGGGCCAGGGTGGAGACCCCGCGCTCCAGGGCCAGGAGGCCCATGGCGACCTGCCAGCCGTTGCCCTCGCCCCCGACGACCTCCGAGGCCCGCGCCCCGTCGAGGAACACCTCGTTGAACTCGCTGGTCCCGGTCAGCTGCCGGATCGGACGCACCTCGATCCGGCCCGGCTGGTCCATCTCCACCAGCAGGAACGACAGCCCGTGGTGGCGGGTGGAGCCGGGGTCGGTGCGGGCGAGGACGAAGCACCAGTCGGCGTCCAGAGCGAGCGAGGTCCAGATCTTCTGCCCGGTCACGGCGTAGCCGCCGGCCCCGTCCGGCACGGCGGCGGTGCGCACCCCGGCGAGGTCGGAGCCGGCCCCCGGTTCGCTGTACCCCTGGCACCACAGCGTCTCGCCCCGGGCCACGGGGGGCAGATGGCGCCGCTTCTGCTCCTCGGTGCCGTACGTGATCAGGGTCGGGGCGAGGAGGTTCTCCCCGATGTGGCCGATCCGCGCGGGGGCCGCGGAGCGGGCGTACTCCTCGGCCCAGACGACCTGCTGGGCGAGGGTGGCCCGGCGGTTGCCGTGACTCTCCCCGTCCTCGCCGGGCCAGCCGATCCCGATCCACCCGGCGCGCCCGAGCTCGCGTTCCCATGTGCGGGGGTCGGGGGCGGGAGTGTCGGCGAGGTGGCTGTCCAGCCAGGTGCGCGCCTCGGTACGGAAGTCCATGCTGCCTCCTGTGCTCCTGGGGGCGCCGCCCCGAGTCGAACCCGTCCGGCGTTTCGAGGACCGGGGCCCGGGGCAGCGCCCCGAGGGCTCCGCCCCCGAACCCCCGCTCCTCAAACGCCGGAGAGGCTGGCTTGCTCGGCCCCGCCCCTCAAACGCCGGAGGGGCCGGATGCGTTCGGCCGGTCGCCCGCCCTCGCCGCCGCCGCCATCTCCTCCAGCCGCGCCAGCATCGGCATCGGGTCCACCCCCACCGTCCCCGGCAGGAAGTCCGCGATCCTCTCCGGGGTCCAGGGCTCCTCCCCGTAGGCCGCCCGCAACTCCCTCGGCTGGGCCCAGACCGCGATCTTCGGGCCCGCGATCGTGTACACCTGCCCGGTGATCCCCTCGGCCCGCGCCCGCTCGCTGAGCAGGTAGACCACCAGCGCCGCCACGTCCTCCGGCTCCCCGATCTCCGTCAGCTCCATCGGCACACCGGCCGACATCCGGGTCCGGGCGACGGGCGCGACCGCGTTCGCCGTGACCCCGTACCTGTGCAGGCCCAGCGCCGCGCTGCGCACCAGCGAGATGATCCCGCCCTTCGCCGCGCTGTAGTTGGCCTGGGAGACGCTGCCCTGGTGGTTGCCGCTGGTGAAGCCGATCAGCGTGCCCCCGCCCTCCTGCTTCCGCATCACCGCCGAGGCGGCCCGGAAGACCGTGAACGTGCCCTTGAGGTGGGTGGCGAGAACCGGGTCCCACTCCTCCTCGGACATGTTGAACAGCATCCGCTCACGGAGGATCCCGGCCACGCAGACCACGCCGTCGAGCCGCCCGTACTCCGCCAGCGCCGTGTCCACGATCCGCTGCCCGCCCGCCATCGTGGAGATGTCGTCGGCGACCGCGACCGCCTCGCCGCCCGCCGCCTCGATCTCCTTGACGACGGACCGGGCGATCTCGCTGGTCGGTTCGGACCCCTCGACGGAGACTCCGTAGTCGTTGACGACGACCCGTGCCCCCTCCCCCGCCGCGGCGAGCGCGACCGCCCGCCCGATGCCCCGGCCGGCGCCTGTCACGGCGACCACCCTGCCTGTCAAGAAGTTCCCCATGCCCGGCCCCTTCCCGCGGTTTCTGACGGCCCGTTAGATTTTACGGGCAGCCGGATACTCCGGCACAAGACCCAGGAGGCCCCCATGTCCCTGCCGGCCGCGTTCCACGAGATCGCGAAGCGCGTGAACAACTGGGACCGCTGGGGCGGGGCCGACGAGATCGGGACGCTCAACCTGATCACCGACGCCGTCGTGCGCGAGGCCGTCGCCACCGTCCGCACCGGCCGCCGGATACCGCTCGCGCTGCCGCTCCAGCAGGACGGGGTGCAGAGCGGCCTCGTCCCGGGCCGGATCAATCCGCTGCACACGATGGTCCAGATCAACCAGGAAATCTTCGGCCCCGGCACGGTCGCCACCAGCGACGACGCCGTCACGATGGGACTCCAGGCCTCGACCCACTGGGACGCTCTGACCCATGTCTCGCACAGCGGGAAGATCTACAACGGCCGCCGGGCGGACACGATCACCGCCCACGGCGGAGCCCGGTTCTCCTCGATCGCCACCGTGGAGCACCTCGTCTCGCGCGGGGTGCTGCTGGACGTGGCCCGCGCCCGGGGGGTGGAGCGGCTGCCCGGCGATCACGCCGTGACGCCGGACGACCTGACCGCGGCGGAGGAGTTCGGGGGCGTACGCGTACGGGCCGGGGACATCGTGCTCGTACGGACCGGGCAGGTGCGCCTCGCGCTGGCCGGGGACCGGCAGGCGTACGGCTATCCGTCGCCGGGGCTCTCGGTGCGCACGCCCGAGTGGTTCCACGCCCGGGATGTGGCGGCCGTCGCCAACGACACCCTGACCTTCGAGATCTTCCCGCCGGAGATCGAGGACCTGTGGATGCCGGTGCACGCGCTGCACTTGGTCGAGATGGGCATGCCGCAGGGCCAGAACTGGAACCTGGAGGCGCTGTCCGAGGCCTGCGCGGAGGAGGGCCGGCACACCTTCCTGCTCACCGCGTCACCGGAGCCGTTCGCCGGGGCCACCGGCTCGCCGGTCGCCCCGGTCGCGATCCTGTGAACGGCCGCCCCGAAAGGGAAGGGGGAGGGGGGAAGGGGGAACAGCGGAAAGCTGGCGGGGAGAGGCCGGCCGGGCGGCCTCAGGCCAGGTTGGTGAAGAGGCAGGAGGGCGGTTCGCACGGTTCGCCGCCCTGGCCGACACCCGAGGGCGCCTCCCGGAGCCGTGCCGGGCCGCTCCGGTCGACCTCGCACCAGATCTGCTTCCCGGCGCCCTCCGGCAGCCAGCCCCAGCGGTCCGCGAGGCCGTCCACCAGCTCCAGGCCCCGGCCGCCCGTTTCGTCGCCCTCCGCGTGCCGCTGGAGCGGCGGGCGGTCGCTGGCGTCCGCGACCTCGACCCGGACGGTCCCGGCCCCGCCGAAGAGCATCCGCAGCACCGCGGGACAGCCCGTGTGGACGACGGCGTTGGTGACCAGCTCCGAGATCAGCAGGATGAGCGTCTCGGCGAGAGGCTCGTCATCCCCTATCCCGGAACCGACCAGACGCGACCGCGCCCACCTACGGGCCCGCCCCACTTCCGCGGGATCCGGACCGACCTCCAACTGAACCTGAAGCACCTGCACCGCTCACACCATCCGAACCGGCGGACACATCGCCTCGCGCCTCCTCAGGGTCACGGAACGTGATTCCCTTACGCGACAGCATGGTTGACGTACAGTCACCGCAACAAGCGCTTCGGGCATATTCCAGCGCGAAGGAGTACGCGTGGTGCATACTGTGCGACGCTCGCCGCGGGGAGTCGAACAGGAGCGCGCAGAGACCGCGAGAAACGCTCTTCGGGCAGGCCCGGCACATCTCCGACGAGAGCCCTCGCCCCGGACCGGGGCCGCCGCACAGGCCGCCCCCGGATCTCCCGGTTCCAGAACCACTCGCATCCCACGGAGCGTACCCGAGCCGGACACCGACTCCACCCGGTGACGAATCCCCCAAAGGACACAAGCCGGTATCCGCGCCACACGGCTGCGCTGCGTCACCCTCCACCCCCTGCTTGCGGGCTCCCTCCGCCGAACGCCGCCGACCTGCCGGAACGCGGCCGCGCGGCCCCCAGACCGGCGGCCAGGAGCTCCTCGGCCGCGGCCCCGGGGAGCCGGGCCGCGGCCCGGAGCCAGGCCCGTTTCAGGTGGAGGTGAACATCTGCTTCCCAGGTGAAGCCCATCCCCCCGTGGATCTGGAGGCAGTCGCGCGCGTTGCGTACGGCCGCCTCGTCGGCGAGCAGTTTGGCCGCAGCGATCTCCACCGGATCACCGGTCACGGCGGCCGCGTACACGGCGGCGCGGGCCGGTTCGGTGCGGGCGAGCATGTCGGCGCAGAGATGTTTGACCGCCTGGAACGATCCGATGGGCGATCCGAACTGCTCGCGGCCCTCGGCGTGTTGAACGGCCGTCTCGGTGGTCCGGGCGGCGCTGCCGAGCTGTTCGGCGGCGACGAGCAGCACCCCTTCGAAGCGAATCCGCTCCGCGTGCGCCGTAGTGCGCTCCGTCACCGCCCGCGCACCCGCCGGCCCCGATACCGCCCGCGCCCCCGCCGCTCCCGTGTCCGCCCCCGTCCGGTGCAGCGGTGTGAGCGGGTCCACCGACCGCACGGGCCGGGCGGCGGCGACGAGGGCGCGCAGCGGCTCCCCGACGAGGGCGTCGGCGCCCACCAGCACCGCGTCCGCCTCCGCCAGGTGGGCCACCGGGAGGCCCCCGTCCACGGCCGTCACCACCGCCTCGCCCTCGGCGGCCCCCTTCACCAGGCCCGCCGCCAGGTGGGTGGCGACGAGCGGGCCCGGCAGCAGCGCCCGGCCCGCCTCCTCGAAGAGCAGCACCGCGTCGGGCAGCCCGAGGCCCACCCCGCCCGCCTCCTCGGGCAGCCTGAGCGCGAAGAAGCCGGCCGCGCCCAGCTCGCGCCAGAGCGAACGGTCCAGGGACCCGCCCCGCTCCACCGCCGCCCGCAGCCGGTCCCGGTCGAACACCGCGTCGAGCAGGTCACGCATGCCGGACCGCAGGGCCCGCTGGTCGTCCGAGAGCTGGAAGTCCACGGTGGCCTCAGCGCCCCTTCGGCAGGCCGAGGATGCGCTCGGCGACGATGTTCCGCTGGATCTGGGAGGTGCCCGCGGCGATCGTGTACGAGAGGGAGGAGAGCCGGTCCAGCACCCATTCCTGGTCCAGGTCGAACGCGTCGCCGCCCAGCACCTCCGCCGCCGCCTCGTACAGCTCCTGGCGGGCCCCGGAGTAGCGCAGCTTGAAGACGGAGCCGCCGGTGCCGGGGACTCCCCCCGTACGCTCCGACTCCGCCACGTTCCACTGGGTGAGCCGCCACAGGGCCCGGAACTCGGCGTCGAGCCTGCCGAGACGCCGGCGCAGCACCGCGTCGTCCCACCGCCCGTTGCGGCGGGCCTCGTCGGCGAGGGCGTCCAGGGTGCGGCGGCAGGCGACGACCTCGCCGACGAAGGCCGTGCCGCGTTCGAAGGAGAGGGTGACCATGGTGACCCGCCAGCCGTCGTTCTCGGCCCCGACCCGGTTGCGCGCCGGCACCCGGACCTCGTCGAGGAACATCTCCGCGAACTCCGTGGACCCGGCCAGGGTGCGCAGCGGCCGGACCGTGATGCCGGAGGCGTCCATCGGCATCGCGAGCCAGCTGATCCCCCGGTGCTTCGGCGCGTCCTGATCCGTCCGCACCAGCAGCTCGCACCAGTCGGCGACCTCGGCGTGCGAGGTCCAGATCTTGGCTCCGCTGATCACGTAGGAGTCGCCGTCGCGCACCGCCCGGGTGCGCAGGGCGGCCAGGTCGGAGCCCGCGTCCGGCTCGCTGAACCCCTGGCACCAGATCTCGTCGCCGCGCAGCACGGGCGGCAGCCAGCGGGCCCGCTGCTCGGCCGTGCCCTCGGCGGCGACGGTCGGTCCGGCGTGCAGCAGCCCGACGAAGTTCGCCCCGACGTAGGGGGCCCCGGCCTTCTCCGTCTCCTCCAGGTAGATCAGGTGCTGGGTCGGGGTGGCCCCCCGCCCGCCCGCGTCCATCGGCCAGTGCAGGCCCGCGTACCCGGCGTCGTACAGCATCCGCTGCCAGGTGGTGTCGTACGCCCGGCGCGCGGGCCAGTCGTCGGGCGAGGGCTTCGGGGGCAGGCCGGGGAGTGCGCCGGCCAGCCATTCCCGCAGCCGCCGCCGGAACTCCTCCTCGGCCTCCGTGTACGCGAGATCCACCGCCGCCCCGCCTACTTGTCCAGGTCCAGGCCGAGCATCCGGATCGCGTTTCCGCGCATCAGTTTGTGGACGGTCTCCTCGTCCAGTCCCTTGACGTGGTCGAGGGCGACCTCCTTGGTGTGCGGGAAGGTCGAGTCCACGTGCGGGTAGTCGGTCTCGAAGGTGGCGTTGTCGCGGCCGACGACGTCCAGCGACGCGATGCCGTGCTTGTCGCGGAAGAAACAGCAGAACATCTGCCGGTAGTAGTACGTGGACGGCGGCTCGGGGATCAGATCGCGCACCCCGCCCCAGGCCCGGTGCTCCTCCCAGACGTCGTCGGCGCGCTCCAGGGCGTACGGGATCCACCCCATCTGGCCCTCGCTGTACGCCAGTTTCAGCGTCGGGAACTTCACCAGGACCCCACTGAAGAGGAAGTCCATCATCGAGGCCATGGCGTTGTTGAAGGAGAGCGACGCCTGCACGGCCGGGGGCGCGTCCGGGGAGGCGGCGGGCATCTGGGAGCTGGAGCCGATGTGCATGTTGACGACGGTGCCGGTCTCCTGGCAGACGGCGAAGAACGGGTCCCAGTAGCCGGTGTGGATGGACGGCAGCCCGAGGTGGGTCGGGATCTCGGAGAAGGTGACCGCGCGGACGCCCCGCGCCGCGTTCCGCCTGATCTCCGCGACGGCGAGGCCGATGTCCCAGAGCGGGATGATGCAGAGCGGGATCAGCCGGCCTCCGCTGTCGCCGCACCACTCCTCGACCATCCAGTCGTTGTAGGCGCGCACGCAGGCGAGGGCGACCTCCTTGTCGTGCGCCTCGGCGAAGGTCTGCCCGCAGAAGCGCGGGAAGGTCGGGAAGCAGAGCGAGGCCTCGACGTGGTTGAGGTCCATGTCCTTGAGGCGTTCGGCCGGGTCCCAGCAGCCGGGCCGCATCTCGGCGCGGGTGATGCCCTCCAGGGTCATGTCGTCGCGGTCGAAGCCGACGGCGGCGATGTTCCGCTTGTACGGGAACTTCAGGTCCTCGTAGATCCACCAGTCGGTGGGCGGCCCGTCCGGGTCCATCGTGATGACGTACTTCCCGCCCGTGTACGCCAGCTCCCCGATGCCCGCGGTGAGCGGCTGCGGCCCGCGCTCGCGGTACCTCGCGGGCAGCCAGGTGGAGAAGAGGTGCGCGGGCTCGATCACATGGTCGTCGACGCTGACGATCCGAGGCAGTTCCGTATCCGTCATGGTGTCGTCCCTCCGGCGCGCCCGGCGCGCCCGGCGCGGTCCCGGGTGCGGGCGGCCTTCGATAGTCTTCCGGGATTTCTGATGGCCCGTCAGATTCGGTCGCAGCACTCAGGCTAGCCCCGCGCCCCTGGACCGACAAGGCGCGGAGCCCTACGCTCTCCGCACTGCCTGACTGACCGTCAGTTCGGAGGGACCGCTGTGACCGCCGTGAACGACGTGACCGCGTCCGCCCACGCCCTGGGCGCCTCCCGCACCTTCTGGGAGCTGATCGAACGCCGTGCCGCCCTCACTCCCGGCCGCCCGGTCCTGCTCCAGGAGGACCGGCGCCTGACCTTCGGCGAGCTGAGGGACCGCGCCGAGCGGGTCGCCGCCGGGTTGCACCGGATGGGCGTGCGGGCGGGCAGCGTGGTGGCCTGGCAGCTGCCGACCCGGCTGGAGACGGCCCTGCTCTCCTTCGCCCTGACCCGGCTCGGGGCCGTACAGACGCCGGTCATCCCGTTCTACCGGGACCGCGAGGTGCGGTTCGCGCTGCGCGCGTCGGGGGCCTCGTTCTTCGCCGTGCCCGGCGTGTGGCGCGGCTTCGACCACACGGCGATGGCCGAGCGGATCGCCGGGGAACTCGACCGCCCGCCGCGGGTCTTCGAGGCCTACGACACCCTCCCCGACGGCGACCCGGCGGTCCTGCCGCCGCCGCCCGCCCCCTCCTCGGGCGAGGAGGTCCGCTGGATCTACTGGACCTCCGGCACCACCTCCGACCCCAAGGGCGTCCTGCACACCGACCGCTCCCTGATCGCGGGCGGTTCCTGTCTCGCCCACGCCCTGAGGCTCTCCGCCGACGACGTGGGCTCGATGGCGTTCCCGTACGCCCATGTCGCCGGGCCCGACTACACGGTGATGCTGCTGCTGTACGGGTTCCCCGCGGTGATGTTCGAGCAGTTCGCGCTGCCGGACGCACTGGCGGAGTACCGGCGGCACGGGGTGACGGTGGCCGGCGGCTCGACCGCCTTCTACGCGATGTTCCTGGCCGAACAGCGCAAGGCGCCCGGCCGGCCGCTCATCCCGACCCTCCGTCTGCTGGCGGGCGGCGGGGCGCCGAAGCCGCCGGAGGTCTACCACGCGGTGGTGCGGGAGATGGGGGTCCAGCTCACCCACGGCTACGGCATGACCGAGGTCCCGATGATCACCATGGGCGCCCCGGACGACACGGCGGAGAACCTGGCCCTGACCGAGGGGCGGCCTCCCGAGGGCATGGAGATCCGGATCGCCGACGAGTACGGAAAGCCTCTCCCGTACGGCGCCGAGGGCGAGGTGCGGCTGCGCGGGGAGGCGGTCTGCCGGGGCTATCTGGACGCCGGGGCCTCCGCCGCGGCCTTCGACGCCGAGGGGTTCCTGATCACCGGAGACGTGGGGCGGCTCCGGGAGAGCGGGCACCTCACACTCACCGGCCGGCTGAAGGACATCATCATCCGCAAGGGCGAGAACATCTCCGCCAAGGAGATCGAGGACCTGCTCCACACCCACCCCGCCGTCGCCGACGCGGCGGTCATCGGGCTGCCCGACCCGCAGCGCGGCGAACGCGTCTGCGCGGTGGTCGAACAGCCGCCGGGCGCACCGCCCCTGACCCTCGCCGCGCTCTCCGCCCATCTGCGGGAAGCGGGCCTGTCCGTCCACAAGGTGCCCGAGCAGCTGGAGGTCCTCGACGCACTGCCGCGCAACGAGACGCTGCGCAAGGTGCTCAAGTACCGGCTGCGGGAACGGTTCGGCGGGTGAGGCGTCGGGGGGAACGGGCGGAGCCGGGCGTTACGGGGGCGGCGCGCCGCCCCCGTAACGCCCGGAATCTCCACGCGTCGTCACGTCCGGGGTCCCTACGCGTCGTAGCGTGACGCCCCGGGTCTCTACGGGTCGTAACGCCCGGGGTCTCTACGCGTCCGGCTCGATCACCGTGAAGTACACGGCGAACGCCTCGACCACGTCGCTCTCCGCGATCAGCCCGTCCCGGTCCGTGTCCAGGCTCTGGGCGGCGATACCCGCGATCTCGGCGCTGGCCCCGAGGACCCGGAGCGCCCGCTCCACGTCCGCCACCGACGCCCTGCCGTCGTTCCCGCCGTCCGCGACCGCGATGGTCGCCCGCAGGAACGGCCGGGCGATCTCGGCGAACCGCCCGGGATTGTCCCGGAGCCGCTTCACCGCCCCGCCGACGAACTCCTCACGGGTGACCCGCTGGTCCCCGTCCACATCGGCGATCCCCGCCATGCCCTGCCAGAAGGCCTCGGCGCCGGTGTAGAGCGCCTGGCCCTTGTCGCAGCGGGCCGTCGTACCGAACTCGGTGAGCAGACGGGCCGCCGCGGCGTTGAAATCGGCACGATCGATATATCCGTTGCCGTCCTGGTCGAAGGCTGCGAAGCGATGCGCGATCTTTCGCTCGTACTCTGCGCTGTCCATGCGGGGAGCGTACGACGCCCCGGGCGCTCACGTGTCACCGAGCAGCGCTTCCTGTGTGACAACCTCGCATCGGCCACAGGCCGGGGCTCGGGGATACCGTCGGAGACGCCCGCCTTGCCTGCCCGGACCGGGAACGGCAGCCGGAGGGAGATGCACGACGCGCCGCCGTCGCCTGACCCTCGTCGGTCAGACGCGTGGGCCGAGGAACAGGCCCCCGCTCGCGTCGATGATCTGACCCGTGACCCAGCGGGCGGCGTGGGAGGCGAGGAAGGCGACCACGTCGGCCACGTCGTCGGGCCCGCCCAGCCGGTCGAGCGCCGTCATGCCGGATATCCGTTCGGTGAGGCCCGGCGTGTCGAAGACAGCTCCGTTGGCCACCGTCCTGGTGGCCCCAGGAGCGACCGCGTTCACCGTGATCCTTCGGGGGCCGAGTTGGACGGCGATGGTTCTGGTCATCGTCTCGATCGCGCCCTTCGTCATGGCGAAGGACGTCTGGGCCGAGTTGGCCATCCGGGTCGCCACCGACGAGACCGAGACGATCCGGGCGCCCTCGTTCAACAGAGGCAGCGCTCGCTCGATGATGAAGCAGGACGCTCGCACGTTCACCGCGAACAAGTGGTCGAACTCCGCCCGGGTGGTCACGCCGAGCGGGCCGGCCGGTGCGGCTGCCGCGTTGTTGACCAGGATGTCGAGCGGCCGACCGGCCAAGCCGGCCTCCACGCCGGCGAAAAGTGTCTCGACGTCGCCGTCCACGCCCAGTTCGGAGACACGGACCCGGCGCTGTCTCCTGCCCCGCCCATCGAACACGGCGCGGTTTCGGTGCCTCCCGCAGTGCTGAACAATCGCTGTCGACACGCGTGAGCGGAACCATCCGCGCCGTCATCGCACGCGAACGCGCCACCCGGTCAAGAGGGAAAGGCTCGGTGAGTCGCCCACGGCGTGCGCCGAGGCGGGCATCGCCAGGGGGATCAGGCGCTCAGTGGCCTGCACGCCTCGTCGGTGGCGGACCGCGCGTCCGGGTAGACGTCGAACAGCCGACGCACCCCGAGCGCCCCGAGCACCTTGTTGACGTGCGAACCGTCCTCCGCGCCCCGGGCCGGGAGGATCAGCCGCAGCCGGCCCCCGCAGGACTTCATCAGCCGGCGCGAGGCGATCAGCACACCGACGCCGCTGGAGTCGCAGAAGAACACCTCGGACAGGTCGAGCACCACATCGTGCTGCCCCTCCGCCACCGCCTCGTGGACGGACTGGCGCACGACAGGGGAGGTCACCAGGTCGAGTTCGCCGCTCATGCGCAGCACGGTCCAGGAGCCCTGCTCCGCCTCGTCCACCTTCAGCGTCACGCGACTGGACCTCTCGTTCCGGGGCTCCCGGCAATCCGGAAGTTTCCGTTCCTCCTCGCGGCTGCCCCACCGCACCCCCATGAAACACCGACGCGCCGACCGACGCCCAGGAGGTTTCCGGCGGAGAGGAGCACTTCGGGCCGTTTCCGCTGCTCAGAGCGGACAGCAGACGGACAGCGGGCGGACAGCGAGGCATCCGGGCCGAAAATCGACTACCGTCGTCGGCCACGCGCCGCAAGAAGAGAGTTGCCGCAAAGGCGCGTGCACCGCCCGCCCCGCGGACTACATTCGGTCCTCACGGGCACAGGGTGGATCACGGAGTCGGGTGGACAGGGCCGGGGGCTGGGGGGTTCATGGCGAAGGAGACAGCACCCCGCTGGGACCGCAGGATGCAGCAGAGGCTGGCCCGCGGTGAGGCGGCGGCGCTCGGCGAGCTCTACGACCGGTTCGCGGCCCTCGTCCACAGCCAGGCGCACCGGATGCTCGACGACGAGGACGCCGCCGACCTGGTGACCCGCGAGGTCTTCGCCCAGGTCTGGGAGAACCCCGAGGCGTACGACCCGAAGCAGGGCTCGATGCGCTCCTGGGTGGCCCGCCTCACCCACCGCCAGTCCGTCCAGCGGCTGCGCCGCGCGGCGGTCTCCTCGTACGCGGCGGAGCACGGCGAGGGCGCGGCGCCCGATCCGGACGAGCTGGAGCGGCGGGTGCGCAGCGCCACGGCCGCCGCCCGCGCCGACTACATCGTCTCCTCGATGCCCGCGCCGCTGCGGCAGGCCCTGGAGCTGGCGTACATCCATCGCCGGGACTACCGGCAGACCGCCGCCGACCTCGGGGTGACCGAGGACGAGGCGCGCCGTCGGCTCCGGCTGGGGCTCCAACTGCTCTCCACGGCGAACGCCCGCCCGCTCGAAGGGGCCTCGCCACCCGGTTACGGGCGGGTCCGGTGAGCGGCGACGGACGCGAGAGCGAGGGAGGCGAGGAGGAGGTGCGCGGCGCCCGCCGGATACCGGGCCCGCGCGGCGCGGCGGACGACCTCGACCTGGAGTCCGTGCCGCGCCCTCCCCTGCCGCCGCCCGGATCGACGGCCCCGGACGAGGCCGTGCCGGAGCAGTCCGTCCCGGAGCCGCCCGAGCCGGCGGCCGGATCCCCGGCCGAGCACGGGTCCGCGCCTGCGGCCACCCCGGAGCGGGCCAGGTCTGAACCGTCCGAACCGGAGCCGTCCCCACCGGAAGAGGCCGAACCGGAGCCGTCCGAAACGGAAGACGCCGAACCGGAACGGGTCACCTCGGACCAGGCCCTCCCGGAGCCGCTCATGACTTCCGCCTCCGCCTCCGCCTCGGGCATCGACCTCCCCCACCGGGTCCTCAAGGCCCTCCTCGGCGCCTGGGCGCTGTCCGCCTGTTCGGCCGAGGAGACCGCCGCCCTGGAGGACCACCTCACCGCGTGCGCCCCGTGCGCCGACGAGGCGCTGCGGCTGCGGGACGCGGTGGGGCTGCTGCACACCGACGGCTCCCTGGATCTCGATCCGACGCTCCGGTCCCGGGTGATGGACGGCTGCCTGAGTCGCCGGCCGGCCCGGATCCCGGTGCCGGAGTACGCCGCCCCGTACGACGCCGAGACCGCCCGGCTCGACGCGCTGCTCCGCGACATCGCGGACTCGGAGTGGCACGCGCCGGTGCGGCTGCGGTGGTTCGAGGAGGAGCGCGAGGTCAGCCGCAGGACCACGGTCGCCGGGGTGATCGGCCACCTGACGGCGGTCGACGGGCTGCTGTCCGCCGCGCTCGGCCTCGACGACCCGCTCGGCGGCGGCGAGGCGCCGCTGGACCCCACCGAGCGCACCGAGAGGCTCTGGTCGGCGGCGCACCGGCCGCCCACCCGGGCCGTCCGCGAGCCCTGGCGGGCCCAGAGCCACGAACTGATCCGTACCGCGTCCTTCGCCGGGCGGAACGTCGCCGAGGCCTCCGTCTCCTACGGGGCCTTCGCCCTGCCGCTCCAGGACGCGCTGCTGGACCGCGCCTTCGAGTGCTGGGTGCACGGCGGGGACATCGCCGACGCCGTCGACTACCCGTACGAGGCCCCGTCGGCGGCCCATCTGCACCGGATGATCGACCTGGCGGCCCGGCTGCTTCCGGCCGCCATGGCGGGGCGCCGCCGCGCCGGACTGGCCGGGCCCGCGAAGGACCTCGTCACGGCCGGTGCGCCGGGCCGCTCGGTCCATCTGGAGATCGAGGGCCGCGGCGGGGGCGACTGGTACATCGCGCTGGACTCGCCGGCCGCCCTCGGCTCGCCCGAACGCACGGTGGCCCAGGTGGCCCTGGACGGGGTCGAGTTCTGCCGGCTCGCCGCGGGCCACATCTCGCCGGTGGAAGCGGCGGCGGGCCAGGAGGGCGACCGCGAGGCCATCCGCGACGTGCTGTTCGCGACGGCCTCGCTCAGCCGGCTGTAGGGCCTGCCGAAAGGCGCCGCGTCATGGGACAGCCGTTACGCGAAGATCACCGTGCGGCGGCCGTTGAGCAGGATGCGCCGCTCCGCGTGCCACTTCACCGCGCGCGCCAGCGCCTGGCACTCCACGTCCCGGCCGATGGCGACCAGCTGGTCCGGCGTCACGCCGTGACCGACGCGCTCGACCTCCTGCTCGATGATCGGGCCCTCGTCGAGGTCGGCGGTGACGTAGTGCGCGGTCGCGCCGATCAGCTTCACCCCGCGCGCGTGCGCCTGGTGGTAGGGCTTGGCGCCCTTGAAGCTCGGCAGGAAGGAGTGGTGGATGTTGATGATCCGGCCGCTCAGCTGCTTGCACAGGTCGTCGGAGAGGACCTGCATGTAGCGGGCCAGGACGACCAGCTCGACGTCCTCCTCGCGGACCAGTTCCAGCAGTCGCGCCTCGGCCTCCGCCTTGGTGTCCTTCGTCACCGGGAGGTGCCGGAAGGGGATGCCGTACGAGGCGACGAGCTCGGCGAAGTCCGTGTGGTTGGAGACGACGGCCGCGATCTCCACCGGCAGCGCCCCGGTGCGGGAGCGGAACAGCAGGTCGTTGAGGCAGTGGCCGAACCTGCTGACCATCAGCACGATCCGCATCCGCTCGGCGGGCCGGTGGATCTGCCACTCCATGCGGAAGGCCTCCCCGATCGCGGCGAAGCTGGCGCGGAGCTTGTCCACCGTCACGGTGGCGTCGGACGAGAAGTGGACGCGCATGAAGAACAGACCCGTGTCGTGGTCCCCGAACTGCTGACTGTCCTCGATGTTGCAGCCGGTCATGAAGAGATAGCTCGACACGGCGTGCACGATGCCCTGTTTGTCGGGGCAGGAGAGCGTGAGGACGTACTGCTCGGTCGCGGCGGCGTCCGAGGCGGCGGTGGGGGCGGGCTGCGGCGCGGTCATCCTCGTAGGGTGCCACACCCGCCGTGTCTCAGGCGGCCCTGGTCATGATGCGGATGACGTCCAGCGAGCGGGGCGGTATGTCCGGATCCTCCGCGTCGTTGGTGGCGAGCATCACATGGGCCTCGCGGGCCGCGTGGACGGCCTCGGGCCAGCCGTGGTGCTCCAGATAGGCGGAGACGGGGGCGTCCGCCCCGACCTGGTGCATGATCCGCAGCACCCGCAGGGCGGCGGCGTCCACGGCGGCGGCCTCGGCGGAGTCCCTGAATATGGTGCCGACGTACTTCTCGGCGGACCAGTTGTCGAGCCAGGTGTCCTCGACCAGGCGGTACACGGCGTCGGTGACGTCCCCGTACCCTTCCCGGCCGGCGAGCCAGCACTCGTGGTGGAAGACGGGGTCGGAGAGCATGTGCAGCGCCGAGCGCACGTTGGTGCGCCAGCGCCACCACGGCATGTCAGTGAGCGGCATGCCGCCCATGGTGGAGGAGCGACGGCCGCGACGGGAAGAGTTCTCCGAACCTTGCTGCACGGTCGTCGATCGTACGTTCCTTCACCGCGTCCCCGCACGGGCCCCCGTAATTCACCTGGACGTCACCGTGCGTTGAGAACGGCACACCGCGCCGTTACCCGGGGCCCGGAAGGGTCCTGGTCCATGACCGGACGGCGACGCCCCACCTTTCCCCGCCCCTTCCCGGGCGTCATCAGCGCGGCGGCGGCGGGGGCGGTGCTGCTGTCCGGCTGCGGCGTGCTCCCTGGGGCCTCGGGGGGGTCCAGGGAGCCCGTCACCGTGATGACCTGGGCGCCCGACCGGTCGGAGGACATCAACGCGGTGAAGATGTCCGGGGTGCCCGCCATGGCACAGACGTACGCCCGCTGGGTCAACGACACCGGCGGCATCGACGGGCGCGAGCTGAAGGTGGTCGTCTGCGACGAGGGCGACACCGCGCTCGGCGCCGAGCGGTGCGCGCGGGAGGCCGTCGAGAGGAAGGTGGCCGCCGTCGTCGGCTCGTACAGCCGCCACGGCCAGAGCTTCATGCCGGCGCTGGAGGCGGGCGGCGTCCCGTACATCGGCGGCTACGGCGCCTCCACCGAGGAGTTCAGCAGCTACCTCTCGTACCCCGTCAACGGTGGCCAGCCGGCGCTGCTGGCCGGGCACGGACAGCAGTTGAGCCGGAGCTGCGAGCGGGTCTCGCTGGTGCGGCCCGACTCGATCGGCGGCGACGGCATGCCGCCGCTCCTGAACAACGGGCTGATGGCCGCCGACCGGCCCGCCTCCACCGACATCCTGGCCCCGCTGGACGCCACGTCCTACGACGAGCAGGCCACGCAGGCGCTGGAACGGTCCGACGGCGGCTGTGTGACGGCGGTGCTCGGCGCCCGCACGGAGACGTTCTTCGACTCCTTCCGCCGCCTGGAGCCGGACGGCGAGCAGGTCAGGATCTCCTCCGTGCTGGGCAGCGTCAGCCAGCCGCTCATCGACCGCACGGGCGGCCCGAAGAGCCCCTTCGAGGGCGCCTACGTCACCGGCTGGTACCCGGACGCGAGGAACGCGCGCTGGAAGGAGATGCGCGAGGTGGTCGGCAAGTACGCCTTCGGGGACAACCGCATCGACCCGGACGACACCGCCGTGCAGACGACCTGGATCGCGTACACGGCGCTGCGGGCGGCCGTCCGGGCGATCGACGACGAGAAGGTCACACCGGGCCGGGTCGTGGCCGCCCTCAACCGGGGCGTCGAGGTCGACACCGGCGGCCTGACCCCGACGCTCCGCTGGCGCTTCGAGGACCTGGTGGGCACATTGAGCTACCCGCGCATCGTCAACACGAAGGTCACGTTCCAAGTAGTCCGCGAGGGCCGGCTCACCGCCCAGAAGAAGGGTTTCGTCGACGTCTCGGACGCCCTGACGGACGCCCCGCGCAGCTAGGACCTCTCGTTCGGGATCAGGTCGGGCCGGCCCGGGGCTCAGAGTTCGGTGACCCCGTGCTTGGTCAGGCCGTACTTCGCCGCGATCGCGTTCCAGAGCTTGGACGCCTCGCGCTTGGCCTGGGTGGCCACCCCGCTCTGCTGGTTGGCCTTGGCCGTCTCGCTCGTCGACCGGGCCTGACCGCCCTTGCAGACGTGCTTCTGCTTCTTGGCCTGCCGCGCCCAGGTCGCGTAGTGCTCGTCGGCCGCCGCCGAGGCCTTCCACGCCCGGTTCAGCGAGGCGGTCAGCTCCGCGTTCCGCGGGAGCTTGTCCACGGTCAGCCCGTCGAGCCGGGTCACCAGGTCGCGGCGCTGCTGGGCGGCGCCCTTGAGGTCGGCGTTGGCCCGGTCCAGGTCCTTGCAGGACTTGATCTTCTCGACCGCGCTGATCACCGCGGCCCGGCTGTTGTTGCTGTCGGCCAACAGCTTGTCCAGCGCCTCGGCCTGTGGCTTCGCCGGGTCGGGCGCGGCCTCGGCGGTGGGCTCCGTGGCCGGTGAACTCTGCGAGGCGACCGGCTGCTTGTCGTCCTCACCGGGATCGTTGCCGCCACTCAGCAGTGCGCCCGCGCCGAGTCCGATGACGGCGCAGCCCACGACGACCGCGGCGATCAGCGGAACATGCGCGGACCGCCGACGCGGGGCATCGCCGCTCGGCCGCGGGGCCGGCCCGTCCTGCTCCGCGCGGCCCTGGAAGTCCTGGAGGCCGGACTGGTAGCCCCCGGGCGCCTGCGGCGGCAACTGGCCGCCCTGGGGCCCCCGCTGTGGCTGCTGGGGCGGCTGGGCTTGCGGGGGCTGATAGCCCTGCTGCTGGTACGGGGGCGGGGGCTGCTGCCCCGCGTCGAACTGCGGCATCTGCTGCGTGGCGCCCGCGGGTTCCTCGGAACGGAACAGGTTGTCGAACTCCGCGGGCGGCTGCCGGTCCCCCGGCGCGCCCGGCCTGATCCCGTACGGGGCCCCTCCGGGCACCGGGGGTATGTACTGGGTCGCGTCGGCGTCCCCGCCGCCCTGTGGCGGCCCCACCGGGCCGGGACCGCCCGGGACGGGCGCGATGTACTGCGTGGCGTCGGCGTCCCCGCCGCCCTGCGGGGGCCCCACCGGGCCGGGACCGCCCGGAACCGGCGCGATGTACTGCGTGGCGTCCGCGTCCCCGCCGGGAACACCCTGAGCGCCCTGCCCTGCCTCCGGCGGCAGCGGCTGCGCGTACGGCCCGCCCTGGGGCGCCTGAGGCTGCTGGGGCGGCTGAGGCTGCTGTTGCTGCTGGTGCTGTTGCTGCTGGGGGTACTGCGGCGGGTACGCGCCGGGCTGCTGCTGCGGCAGCTGCTGGTACGCGCCCGGCTGCTGAGGCTGCTGATAGGCCCCGGGCTGCTGGTACGTCTCCGGGCCCGGCGCCTGATGCGCGGGCGGCAGGGGCTGCGCGGGCGGGTAGCCGTATCCCCCGTCCGGCTGCTGCTGCGGTCCCGGCGGCCCCCACTGCCCGCCCCACGGCTGACCGCTCGCGGGCACCGCCTGCTCGCCCTGCTGCCCGCCCTGCCCGGCCCCGGACGCCCCGGGGGTCCAGGGGGCTCCGCCGTCGGCAGGCAGCACGACACCCTCGTGCGCGGGTCGTGCGGCGGGGAGCTCGTGCTCGCCGCCCTGTCCGCTCTGCGTCACCAGGACTCCTACGTGTGAACCTACGGAACCGTCGGCTCACGCTATCGGGTGGTCACCCGCCTCCGCCAAGCGCGTGGTGCCCCTCACGACCCCTTCACAGGCCCGGTAACACCCCGCCGCCCCGCGACGCTGTTAACGGCCGGACCGTCACGAACACGGCCCGGACCGCATCGGCGACCTCGTGCCCTCAAGCCGCCTGGAGCTCCAGCCGCTCGCCGAACTCCCTTACCGCGGGCTCCTCGCCGTAGGGCGTGAGCCGCTGCTGGAGGTCGTCGAGATACTCGGCGCCCCGGCTGGAGCGCACCGTCGACAGCAGCTCCATCGCCCGGGTGCCCGTGTGACACGCCCGCTCCACCTCCCGCTGCTGCACCTGGGCCGAGGCCAGCAGCACCAGCGCGATGCCCCGCCGCCTGGCCCGGGTCTCCGGCAGCGCGGCCAGCGCCTCCTTCGCCCGCCGGGCCGCCTGCTCCGGCTGCCCCAGGTCCCGGTGGCAGTGGGCCAGTTCGTCCGCGAGATAGCCCGCGTCGAAGTGCGCGATCCAGACCGGGTCGTCGCCCGACTCCGGGCTCGCCTGCTCCAGCGCGGCGACCGCATGCCCCGACACCGCGTGGCAGGTCCTGGCGTCCCCGAGCAGCGCGTGCCCCCGGGCCTCCGCCGCGTAGAACATCGCCCGGGCGCGGGGCGTGACGTGCCCCCGGGCCCCTTCCTGCGCCGCGCGGGCCAGTTGGGCGATCTCGCGGGGGTTGCCGAGCTGGGCGGCGAGATGGCTCATCGACGCGGCGAGCACATAGCCGCCGTACGCCCGGTCGCCCGCCGCCTGCGCGAGCCGCAGCGCCTGGATGTAGTAGCGCTGGGCGAGGCCGGGCTGGCCGGTGTCGACCGCCATGTAGCCGCCGAGCTCGGCGAGCCGGGCCACCGCGCCGAACAACTGCCGCCCCACCTGTTCGCGGTACGCCCCCGAAAGCAGGCCGGAGACCACGCTGTTGAGGTAGTGCACGAGCACCGGCCGCACATGGCCGCTGCCGAAGCGGTGGTCGAGGTCGGTCAGCGCGGCGGTCATCGCCCGCACCGCCTCGACGTCGGACATCCCGACCCGGGCCCCGGCCGTCCGCTCGACCTGGGCGTCCGGGCCCGAGATCAGCCAGTCCCGGCTGGGCTCGACCAGCGCGGACGCGGCGACCGCCGACCCGGTGAGCAGATCGCGGCGGCCCACGTCGCTGCGCCACAGCTCGCAGACCTGCTCGACGGCCCCGGCGACGGTCGGCGCGTACTGGAGGCCGACGCCGGAGGCCAGGTTCTTGCCGTTGGCCATGCCGATCTCGTCGATCGTGACCGTACGGCCGAGCTTGCGGCCGAGCGCCTCGGCGATGATCCCCGGGGCCCGGCCCCGGGGCTGCTGTCCCCGCAGCCAACGGGCCACGGAGGTCTTGTCGTAGCGCAGGTCGAGACCCCGCTCGGCCCCGACCATGTTCACGCGGCGCGCGAGGCCCGCGTTGGAACAGGCGGCTTCCTGGATGAGCGTCTGGAGCCGTTCGTTGGGCTGGCGGGCTACGAGAGGCCTTGCAGCCATATGTCCCCCTGAAACATCGGTTATGTGCAGTGATCGGTGGAAGGGATCACTGCCCGTCACATACTCAAGAAATGCGCATATTCCATCGGCATTCGGTACGGCCATGGCGCGTTGCACCGTCACCGAGGTCGGGAAGCGGCCCCGGCTGCGGTCCTGGAGGTGGTTACCCGCACTTCGGTGCGACGCCGCACGCGCGCCCCCGGCCGTGCACCGATGCGCCCCGCGTGCGGGGGCAGTGCGCCGGGCCCCGGCTCAGGGGAGGCCGTAACCCCAGGTGACGGCGGGAGTTGTGCCGGGCGTGGAAGAGCCCATCGGAGTCACGGAAGCCGCACAGGTCCCTCAGCAGCGGGGCGAGCATCTGCTCGACGCCGCGGTGCGGTATGCGGAAGAGCGTCATTGGGACGTGTTTCCCGGCGCCTGGCTGGAGGCGGTGGGCGGCGGGGAGCGGTGTTCGTGCGGCGACGCCGGCTGCGCCCTGCCGGGCGCCCACGCGGACCGGCCCGACTGGGCGGGCCGGGCGACCGGCAGCGGGGCCGCCGCCCGGCGCATGTGGAGCAGGCAGCCCCGCGCCTCGGTCCTGCTGCCGACCGGCCGGACCTTCGACGCGCTGGAGGTCCCGGAGTCCGCGGGATTCCTGGCGCTGGCCCGGATGGAGCGGATGGACCTGACGCTGGGCCCGGTCATCCGCACCCCCGACCGCCGGATGCTGTTCCTCGTGCTGCCGGGCGCCGCCGCCAAGAGCTCCGAGCTGGTGCGCGGGCTCGGCTGGAACGCCGAGGCGATCGACCTGACCGGCCGCGGCGAGGGCCACTACGTCGCCGCTCCGCCCACCCGGGTCGGCGCCCGGGGGGCCGTGCAGTGGGCCCGGAAGCCCACCCGTGCCAACCGCTGGCTGCCCGATGTGGACGAGCTGATCAGCCCCCTGGCGTACGCCTGCGCACGGGAGGCGGCCGACGCCCGTACGCGCGTTCCGTAGAGCGCCCGGACGGCTTCTCCCGGGGCCCCGGTCAGGCCTTTCGTAGGGTGGTCCCCATCTATGGGGATATCGAAAGGCTGTGCCATGCCGGACCGGGCAGATGCACGTACGAAGACAGGCGTGGAGACCGACGCGGGGACAGGCGTGGAGCCAGCCGCGACGGCGGGCGGTGCCCAGGAGGCGCGGCCCGCCGTCCGCGTGCAAGGGCTGTGGAAGCGGTTCGGGGATCAGGTCGCCGTCGCGGGGATCGATCTGGAGCTGCCCGCGGGGAAGTTCGTCGGCCTGGTGGGGCCCAACGGGGCGGGCAAGACGACGACGCTCTCGATGGTCACCGGGCTGCTGCGGCCCGACATGGGGAAGATCGAGGTCGCGGGCCACGACGTGTGGACGGATCCGGTCGAGGTGAAGTCCCGGATCGGGGTGCTGCCGGAGGGGCTGCGGCTGTTCGAGCGGCTCTCGGGCCGTGAACTGCTGGCCTATAACGGGAGGTTGCGCGGCCTGTCGGGGGACGAGGTGGACAAGCGGGCCACCCAGCTGCTGGACGTGCTGGATCTCGCCGGCTCGCAGCACAAGCTGGTCGTGGACTACTCGACCGGCATGCGGAAGAAGATCGGGCTCGCGGCGGCGCTGCTCCACAACCCCGAAGTGCTCTTCCTGGACGAACCGTTCGAGGGCGTCGACCCGGTCTCGGCGCAGACCATCCGGGGGGTGCTGGAGCGCTACACCCGGTCCGGGGCGACCGTGGTCTTCTCCAGCCATGTGATGGAGCTGGTCGAGTCGCTGTGCGACTGGGTCGCCGTGATGGCCGCGGGCCGGATCAAGGCGCGGGGCACGCTGGCCGAGGTGCGCGGCGACGCCCCCTCGTTGCAGCACGCCTTCCTCGAACTGGTCGGAGCGGGCGGCCGGGACGCCGGCGACTCCCTCGACTGGCTGGGCGGCTCCCGATGAGCGTGCTGGACGCCCCGGTCGCCTCGGCCGCCCCCGCGGCGCCGACGACGGGCCTGACCCCGATCTTCGTCCGTCTCAAGCTGACGCTGCTGCGCAACGGACTGCGGCAGTCCTCCGGGCGCAGGGCGGCGTTCATCACCTCCCTGGTCTTCACGCTGCTGCTCGCCGCGGGGCAGGTGCTCGGCCTGGTGCTGCTGCGCGGCAACGAGCACGCGGGCACCGTCGTGGTGCTGCTGACCGGTGTCGTGGCGCTCGGCTGGGCGGTGCTGCCGCTGTTCTTCCCCAGCGGTGACGACACCCTCGACCCGACCCGGCTGGTGATGCTGCCGCTGCGGCCGGAGCCGCTGATCCGGGCCCTGCTGGTGTCCTCGATGATCGGCATCGGCCCGCTGTTCACCCTGTGCCTGGTGGCCGGTTCGGTCATCGCGTCGGCGCACGGGGCGGCGGGCGCGGTGTTCGCCGTGCTCGCGGTCCCGCTGACGATGCTGCTCTGCGTGGCGCTGTCCCGGGCGGTGGCCACGGCCAACGTCCGGCTGCTGAACTCCCGCAAGGGCCGCGACCTCGCGGTGCTCAGCGGGCTGGTGATCGCGGTGGGCATCCAGTTCGTCAACTTCGGCGCGCAGCGGCTCGGCCAGGCCGGCGGGCTGTCCACGCTGGAACCGGCGGCCGACGTGGTCCGCTGGCTGCCCGGCGCCTCCGCCGTGGCGTCGGTGGACGCGGCCTCGGACGGCGCGTACGGGGTCGCGGTCGCCCAGCTCCTGATCACGGTGGCGGCCGTGGCGGCGTTGATGTGGATGTGGCGGCGGACTCTGGTGAGGCTGATGACCTCGCCGGACGGTTCGACCCTGGCGGCGGCCGAGCCGGCCCGTGCGGAGTCCGGCCGGGGCGGTCTGTCGGCGCTGCTGCCGGAGGGCCGCACCGCGACGGTGATGCAGCGCGGCCTGCGGTACGTGGCCCGGGACCCGAAGACCAAGGCGGCCTGGGTGACGGCGCTGGCGGTCGGGGCGATCGTGCCGCTGCTCAACGCGGTCCAGGGCACCGGCTCGGTCTACTTCGCGTGCTTCGCGGCCGGGATGCTCGGCATGCAGATGTACAACCAGTTCGGCCAGGACACCTCGGCCTTCTGGATGGTGGCGCTGACGATCTCCTCGCCCCGGGACGCGTACGTCGAACTGCGGGCGCGGGCACTGGTCCTGCTGCTGCTCACCCTGCCGTTCACGTTGATCGTCTGCGCGGTGACGGCGGCGGTGATCGGTGACTGGCAGGCGCTGCCGGGGGCGCTCGGCCTGTCGTTCGCGCTGCTGGGCTCGATGCTGGCGACGGGCGCGGTGGCCTCGGCGCTGTTCCCGTACTCGATTCCGCAGGAGGGCGCGTTCAAGAACGTGGTGCCGGGGCAGGGCGGTCTGGCCTGGATCTCGATCCTCGGCGGCATGGTGGCCGCCGCGCTGCTGGCCGCGCCGGTGATCGTGCCGACCGTCTGGATGCACGTCACGGACCGCCACGACGCGCTGTGGCTCCTGGTGCCGGGCGGGCTCGCGTACGGGGCGCTCGTCGGGTGGGCGGGGCTGCGGATCGCCGCGCGGCGCACGGCGGCCCGGCTGCCGGAGATCCTGGCGGCGGTGAGCAAGGGCTGAGGGCCGGGGGCTGCCCCGGCCGGTCAGGTCCGCCGGGCCGGCCGGTTCCGGTCCGCCGGAGCTACGAGGAGACCGGGTTCGCGGTCGTCCCGGTTGTCCTCAGCTGTTCCAGGAAGGGTTCGACCGCGGCCCGCCAGCCCTCCGGCTGGTCGTAGTGGACGAGGTGGCCCGCGTCCGCCACTTCCGCGTACTGGCCGCGGGGCAGGACCCGGACCATCTCCTGGGCCTCGGCGCGGCCCAGCTCCCCGTCGAGGCCGCGCAGCACCAGCGCGGGGCACCGGACCTGCGCCAGCTCCTCCCAGTGGGCGTCGAGGACCCAGGTGGCGCGGGTGCGGAGCATCTGGTGGCGGGAGAAGACGGGGCGCCAGCCGTCTTCCCGCTCGGCCATCACCTCCGCGTAGAACTCGCCGCGCGAGGGGTTCGGCCGCTCCACCCAGGGATCGTCCTCGCCGAACCACTTCCGCACGTCGGCGAGGGTGGCGAAGGGCAGCGGCCAGGAGTCGAACCAGTCGCTCCACTCGCGCTGGGAGGCCGCCCCGAGGGCGGAGGCCCGCATGTCGCAGACGACGAGGGCGCGGACGAGGTCGGGGCGCTTGGCGGCGAGCTGCCAGCCCGTGAGCGCTCCCATGGCGTGGCCGACGACGGTGACGGGGCCGAGCCCGAGCTGTTCGATCGCGGCCTCGGCGTCGGAGACGTAGGCGTCGCGCGTGTACGGGCCGTCGGCGGGCTTGTCGCTGCGGCCGTGGCCCCGCTGGTCGAGGCCGACCGCGCGGTGCCGTTCGGCCAGCCAGCGGGCGGTCGGGGCCCAGTGCGAGGCCCGGCCCATCAGCCCGTGGAGCAGTAAGACTCCGGGCGCGGTGTCCGCTTCCGCGCGTCCCTTGGGCGGATCGGCGAACTCCCATGCCGCGAGGCGTACGCCGTCGGTTCCGGTCACATCGATGCGCCGCACCATAGTCCTGGCACCCCCTTCTGGTCCTCGATCACCGTGTCGTCGCGCCCCGCCAGGCTATCGAACTCTTATTCGAAAATGAGGTTCCACCACCGAAGACCCCACGTTCGAGTGACACTCGTCAAGGATTGATGCCGACGAGCCTGGGGAGATCTTCAGCGGGAGGCGGGCCGCTCGGGGACAGGGGCCCGCGGGAACTGACCTTGAGAGCTCGGGGCTCCGGGTCAGCACAGGGGAGGGACGGCCCCGGCGCCTTCGGACGCCGGGGCCGCCCCCCGTGCGGGCACCGCGCCCGACACTCTCGGCAACGACGGCAGACCGCCGCGCGAACCGCCCCGCATCTGCCGGGATCAGGGCATTCCTCAGGGCGTCGAGAAGCGCGCCGGGCACCGTGCGGTGCACGTGGTGGTACGACGGGCGCATTCCCTGCTCCCTCCCCGACCGTGCCGGCCGGAGCCGACCGACACCCTCAGGTCCTCTGCCTGGCCTCAGCCTGGCATGTGACGCGTCCGGCCGCTGCCATTCCGGACGGAAATCGGCGAGCGCAGATCACGGTTGTGTTGCCGGTGGCCGACGCACGGCCGGCCACCGGGCCGATACCGGGCGACGAACGCGTCAGCACCGGACGGCAGCCGGGTCAGCGCTTGGCGACGAAGACGTGCGAGGCGACGTCGGAGTCGAGCTCGGCCGCCTCCCCGCTGGAGCCGACCAGCACCCCGCCGGGCGACTCCGTCACGCTGACGACGGACCCGGGCTGCACCCCGGCCCTGCGCAGCGTGTACATCAGCTGGGCGTCGGTCTGGATCGGCTCCCCGATCCGGCGCACGACCACGGTCTTGCCCTCCGTGCCCGGGTCGAGCTCGGCCAGGCTCACCATGGAGTCGTCCAGGAACGGATCGGCCCCGGCCTTCTCGCCCAGCTCCTCCAGGCCCGGGATGGGATTCCCGTACGGCGACTCCGTCGGGTGACGCAGCAGCTCCAGCACCCGCCGCTCCACCGCCTCGCTCATCACGTGCTCCCAGCGACAGGCCTCGGCGTGGACCTGCTCCCACTCCAGGCCGATGACGTCCACGAGCAGACACTCGGCGAGCCGGTGCTTGCGCATGACGCGGGTGGCGAGGCGGCGGCCCTCCTCGGTCAGCTCCAGATGGCGGTCCCCCGCGACCTGGACGAGTCCGTCGCGCTCCATGCGGGCCACCGTCTGGCTGACGGTCGGACCGCTCTGGTCCAGCCGTTCGGCGATGCGGGCGCGCATGGGGACCACGCCTTCCTCTTCCAGTTCGAGGATGGTGCGGAGATACATCTCCGTGGTGTCGATCAGTCCGGACATACGTGCCCCTCGATGCTGTGACTAGAAAACGTCGTGCGATGGCCCTGCACCAATTCTGACGCATAGCACCGACAACCGTGCCGCCCCGGTGGAAGACGGGGGAAGTGCGTGCGGCCGGGGTCGCAAGGCGCTATTGACAGTCCACTGGTCCAGACCGCAACGTGATCGGCGGCACCGGCATTCCCGCACCGCGCCATCCCCCGTCGAAAGGGCTCCTCCGATGAGCGAAAGCAAGCTGGCCGGTCAGTTCTTCGATGCGGCGATCGGCCTGCTGACGCGGGTGCGGGACGAGGAGGCGGACAGCATCGCCGCCGCCGGCACGGCCGTCGCGGACACCGTCGAGTCCGGCGGCAGGCTCTTCGCCTTCGGCGCGGGCCACTCCTCGCTGGCCGCCCAGGACGTCGTCTACCGCGCGGGCGGCCTGGCGCTGATGAACCTGCTCACCGTGCCCGGCGTGGTCGGTGTGGACGTCATGCCCGCCACGCTCGGCTCGGCGCTGGAGCGGGTCGACGGGCTCGCCTCGGCCGTCCTCGACTCCAGCCCCGCCACCGCCGGGGACCTTCTGGTGATCGTCTCGCTGTCCGGGCGCAACGCCCTGCCGGTCGAGATGGCGCAGAACGCCCGCGCCCTCGGCCTGAAGGTCATCGGCCTCACCTCGGTCGCGTACGCGGAGAGCACCCGCTCCCGGCACGCCTCGGGCGGCTTCCTGCGCGACCACTGCGACATCGTCCTGGACAGCAAGATCGCGATCGGCGACGCGGAGCTGACGGTCCCCGGCGTCGACGCCCCCTTCGCCCCCGCCTCCACCGTGGTGACCAGCGCGATCATGCAGGCGATGCTGGCCGCCGCCGTCGAGCAGCTGGTGGCCCGGGGCGTCGAGCCGCCGATGCTGCGCTCGGGCAACGTCGACGGCGGCCACGAGTGGAACGGCCGGGTCATGACGGAGTACCGGGACCGGATCTTCTACCGCCACTGAGCGCCCGGACCGGCCGCCGGAAGCCGCTTGCCGCTTGCCGCTTGCCGCTTGCCGCTTGCCGGAAGCAGGTGGACGGGGAGCCGGGCCGCATTCCGGTGAGCCGGACGCGGGGCCCGGCGGAGCAGCGGCTGCGGGGCCGGGGAGCTGGAGCGGAGCGGCGTCCGCACGGTACGGGGGCGCGGGCCGGCGCGGGTGGACGCGGCGGATCCGCCCGTGCCGCTGCCCGGCCCCGCCCCGTGCCCCTGCCGGGCTCGCCGGGTGGTCGAGCGGGACCGGCGGTGCGGCGCCTGCCGGAAGCGCGCGGCGAGAGCCCGCCTATGTCCCCGCCGTCACCCGGGCCAGGTCGACGGCTCCCGCGACCCGGGCCGCCACCGTCTCCGCGTACGCCGCGTCCGGGCGCTCGAAGGCGGCCCGGTTCGCCGCGCGCAGGAACGTCAGCGCGCCCACCGTCCGCCCCCGGCTCCGGAGCACGGTGCACAGGGCGTGGGCCGCGTCCCCCGGCCAGCGGCGCTCGGTCGCCCAGGCCGGTCCTCCTCCCGAGGCCCCGGCGCCCGCGCTCGTACGGACCGAGCCGGTGCGCTCGACGGCCTGGAGGGCCGGGTGCCCGGGGCCGTAGCGGACGGGGATCGAGCCGCCCGCGACGGGCAGACACGGGCCGGGCCCGTCCGAGGGGGTCCCCGCGGTACGCACCAGGCGCCCGCCCGCCGTCGGATCGCCCGCCACCAGGTCGACCAGGACATGGTCGGCGAACCCGGCGAGCGCGAAGTCCAGCAGGGTGGTCGCCGCCTCCATCGGGTCCTCGCACTCGGAGGCCGTACGGGCGGCCCGGTGCAGCTGGCTCGCCCGGAACCGCAGCCGGTCGGCCTCCTGCTCCGCGAGCTTCGCGGCGGTGACGTCCCGGAACAGCCACCCCACCCCGAGCGGGACCGGTTCCTCCGTCAGCGGTGAGGCCAGCCGCAGGAACCCGCTGCGCCAGCACCGGCGCCGTTCGCCCTCCGCGGTCCGCAGGGTCACCCACAGCTCGGCCGGGGCGGTCGGGGCGCCCTCGGCGAGCACATGGTGCAGGGCCGCCTCCAGCTCCTCGGCGCCCTGGACCACCAGTTCGCCGAGCGGACGGCCGAGGAGAGCGGCGCGGCCCCCGCCGAGCGCACGGGCCGCGTACGCGTTGACGACCGTCGGACGCAGGTCGACATCGAGGAGGACCACGCCCCAGGACACGTCCTCCAGCAGTGCCTCGCTCAGCGCGATGGCCCGCTCCAGGTCGATCCGGGCGTGCACCTCGCTGAACGCGCAGTAGACCCCGGCCGGCCTCCCGTCCGCGCCGCGCACACCGGCGGACTGGGTCCGCACCAGCACCCGGCCGCCGTCCTTGCGCAGCAGCGCGAACTCGTGCACCTGCCGCCCCGGCGCGTCCATGGCCGACATCAGCCGCGCCCGCACCTCGTCCGCGTCGGCCCTGCGCACCGCCCAGCCCGCGAAGCCGGCACGTCCCACGGCCTCCTGCGCCGTCCAGCCCAGAACGCGTTCGGCCTCGCGGTTCCAGTGGGTGACCGTGCCGGCCGCGTCGAACGCGCAGAGCGCGGCGTCCATGCCGTCGAGCAACGCCGCCAGCAGTTCGGACCCGGGAGGCTCGCCGGGGACCCCGTCCTCGCCGGCCGGGCTCCCGGGGTCCGCGGAGCACCCGGGGGGCCCGCCGCCGGGATCCTCGTCCGGTCCGAGCTCGTCCGTGGTCCCGCTGCTGCTGAAAGCACCCACTCCGCACCCCCGCAGAACGTGTCGGCCGTTCTCCCACGCGTCGCCGCGTGTATTGCTGCACGTCAGACCATTCAACTCGAACGTGACCCAGCGCACATCGACTTCGCCGAAATCCTTTCTCCCCACCGGCGGACTTCCGGTCGCTTCCCATCGCTTTCACGCCACACCGCGGACGCGGCCGGACCTCGTCGAGCCCTCCGGCATGAGGAGTTCACCGGCAGCACGGCGGTGCGTGGCGGAGACGTCACACGGAGTGCACCGGCCCCGCCCATCCTTGGGTCGCCTTCGCCCTCCTCCCCGCCCTCGCCCTCGCTCTCGTACGCATCGGGCCGCCTCGGGTCGTCCTCGCACGCCTCGGGTCGCCTCGGCACGCCGCGGCCCCGGCCGCTCCCGGCCCGCACAGCCCCGCCCACTCGCTCTGCCCCGGCCGCTCCCGCTCCTCCGACCCCCGACCGCAAGGAGCTCCTCCGTGACGCCCTTCCGCACCGCACGTCCGACGGCGACGGGGGCGACGACCGCCCTCGTCGTCTGCGCCGCGCTCGCGACCCTCGTCGCCGCCGCGCCCGCACCCGCCGCGCCCCTGGTTCCGGCCGCCCGGCAGGGCGGCCCCGGGCCGCTCCCCGCCGTCACCCCGCGCGCCGAGACCGCCACGCTGTACGACGACGAGCAGGGCGGCAACGCCAACGCGGACGATCCCGCGATCTGGCGCAACCCCGCCTCTCCGGACGACAGCCTGGTGATCGCCACCGCCAAGGAGGGCGGGCTGCGGGTCTACGATCTGGACGCCCGCCCGGTGCAGTCGCTCCCCGCGCCGCCCGCGCCCGGCCCCGACGACGCCCCCGGCCGCTTCAACAACGTCGACCTGGTCCACGGAGTGCGGCTGCACCGGGGCGGGACGGCGGACCTGGCCGTCACCTCCGACCGGGGCCACGACAGGCTGCGTATCCACCGCATCGATCCGTCCAGGCCGGGCGGCCCGCTGACCGACGTCACCGACCCCGCCGCGCCCCGGGTGTTCTCCGCCGACCAGGACGAGGTCGACGAGCAGGCGACGGCGTACGGCCTGGCCACCTGGACGGACCGCCGCAGCGGCCGTTCGTACGCCCTGGCCAGCCGGCGCAACCGCACCTCGGTCGCGCTGCTGGAGCTGCTCCCGACGCGGTCCGGCACCGTGACGTACCGCAAGGTCCGGAGCCTCGACCTGCCCTCCGCCTTCCGGCTGCCCGACGGCACGTCCTGGACGCCGTGCGGCGAACCGGGCGAGCTGCCCCAGGTCGAGGGGATGGTGGTCGACCCGGCCGACGGCACGCTCTACGCGGGCCAGGAGGACGTGGGGATCTGGCGGATGCCCGCCGACCTGCGGGGGAAGCCGGTGCTGGTCGACAAGGTCCGCGAGTACGGCGTGCCGGGGACCTACGACGAGGAGAGCGAGGAGTGCGCCCCCGGTGAGGACCCGGGCTTCGGCGGCACCCGGATCTCGGCCGACGTGGAGGGGCTGACCCTGCTCCCCGAGCGGAACGGCGACCGGTATCTGCTGGCCTCCAGCCAGGGCGACGACACCTTCGCCGTGTACGCCCACCGGGCCGGCCGCGAGAACGGAGGCGGCCGTGAGAACCGGGCCGGCCGTGAGGACCGGCCCCTCCCCCGTTACGCGGGCGGCTTCCGCGTGACGGCGGCCTCGGCGACGCTGGACGGGTCCGAGGCGTGCGACGGCGCGGCGGTGATGCACGAACCGCTCGGCAGCCGGTATCCGGGCGGCCTGCTCGTCGTCCAGGACGGCAGCGCCACCCCGGCGCAGGACGGACGGGAGGCCACCGGCTTCAAGTTCGTCGACCTGAGGAAGGTCCGGGGAGCACTGGGCCTCACGGGCGCCGGGGGAAAGACCGGCACGGAGAAAGTCGCCGAATAATTCGGTTGAACCGCGAGCCCGGACGCTTTTAGGCTGAGGGCAGCGAAGAAAGGAGGTGTTCCGGAAGTGATTTCTTCTCGGACTCGTGAGGTGACTGCGGGCTGACGCCCGTCGTCGCGCTCTTTGCAGTGCATGGCCGGACGCCGGCCAATCCCCAGCAGTCACCGACCCGCAGGCTCGCCGGTAAGTCCGGCCGGCTCCTCTGTGCACGGAGGAACCAGAGCCTGCGGGTTTCTGCGTTTCCCGGCCCCGCACACCGCTCACGGCGGCTGGGTCACGGGCAGAGCCGCTCCACGCGCCACTTTCCGGCGCCCGGCTCGTCGCCCTCCCTCACATACCGCAGCCGGTCGTGCAGCCGGTTCTCGTGCCCCTGCCAGAACTCGATCGCCTCGGGCACCACCCGGAAGCCGCCCCAGTGCGGCGGGGCCGGGACCTTCTCGCCCTCGGGGTAGCGGGCGGCCAGCTCCTCGTACCGGCGGATCAGCTCCTCGCGGGAGCCGACGACGGTGGACTGGGCGCTGGCCCACGCGCCGAGCTGGGAGCCGTGCGGGCGGGTGCGGAAGTAGCCCACGGTCTCCTCACGGGAGGTGCGCAGGGCGGTGCCGGTGACGATGACCTGGCGGGCCATCGGGTGCCAGGGGAACAGCAGCGAGACATACGGGTTGGCGGCCAGCTCGCGGCCCTTGCGGGAGTCGTAGTTCGTGAAGAAGACGAAGCCCCGCTCGTCGTACTGCTTGAGGAGCACGGTCCGCGAGGACGGGCGGCCGTCCGGGGCGGCGGTGGAGACGATCATCGCGTTGGGCTCGTGCAGCACCCCGCCGACGGCGACCTGGCGGAACCAGCGGGCGAACTGGTCCATCGGATCGGGGCTGAGGTCGCGCTCGGTGAAGTCCTCCGAGCGGTACTGCTCGCGCATCGCCGCCGGATCGGTGGTGCAATCGTCGGGGAGGGATCCCGAGGAATCTTCTGGTGTGGGCACGGGCCCATCCTGCCGCAGCGGCGGAGTGTGCCCGGCGGGGAGGGTCCGTAACCACGCACCGCCGAAATGGAGCCCTGTGCCGGATGTCACGCTTCCCCGCTCCGTGGGAACCCGCCAATATCTTGGGGCAGGGCCCTGTGGTCTTCGCACAGCGGCGGCCTCCCGGGTACACGCACGCGCCTTCGGGTACATGCACACTCCGTACGCCACGGCCGCCGAACCGGGTCTGCCGCCCGCCCGCCGCCCGCCGAACCGAGGGAGCCGCCTGATGTCCGACTTCGTACCCGGCCTTGAGGGAGTCGTCGCATTCGAAACGGAGATCGCCGAACCGGACAAGGAAGGCGGTTCGCTCCGATACCGCGGGGTCGACATCGAGGACCTCGTCGGCCATGTCTCGTTCGGAAACGTGTGGGGCCTGCTCGTGGACGGGGCGTTCAACCCCGGACTGCCGCCCGCCGAGCCGTTCCCGCTCCCCGTGCACTCCGGTGACATCCGGGTCGATGTGCAGTCGGCGCTGGCGATGCTGGCCCCCGTCTGGGGTCTGAAGCCGCTGCTGGACATCGACGAGGCGACCGCCCGCGACGACCTGGCGCGGGCGGCCGTGATGGCGCTGTCCTACGTCGCCCAGTCGGCACGCGGCCAGGGGCGGCCCATGGTGCCGCAGAGCGAGATCGACAAGGCGGGGTCGGTGGTGGAGCGGTTCATGATCCGCTGGCGCGGCGAGCCGGACCCGAAGCACGTGAAGGCGGTCGACGCCTACTGGACGTCGGCGGCCGAGCACGGCATGAACGCCTCGACGTTCACGGCCCGGGTCATCGCCTCGACGGGCGCGGACGTCGCGGCCGCCCTCTCCGGTGCGGTGGGCGCGATGTCGGGTCCGCTGCACGGCGGCGCCCCGTCCCGGGTCCTCGGCATGATCGAGGAGATCGAGCGTACGGGCGACGCGAGCGCGTACGTGAAGCAGGCGCTGGACCGGGGCGAACGCCTGATGGGCTTCGGCCACCGCGTCTACCGCGCCGAGGACCCCCGCGCCCGCGTCCTGCGCCGCACGGCCCGCGAGCTGGCCGCCCCGCGCTTCGAGGTGGCGGAGGCGCTGGAGAAGGCGGCGCTGGAGGAGCTGCACGCACGGCGTCCGGACCGCGTCCTGGCGACGAACGTGGAGTTCTGGGCGGCGATCGTGCTGGACTTCGCGGAGGTCCCGGCGCACATGTTCACGTCGATGTTCACCTGTGCCCGTACGGCGGGCTGGTCGGCGCACATCCTGGAGCAGAAGCGCACGGGCCGCCTGGTGCGCCCGTCGGCGACGTACATCGGCCCGGGAACGCGGGACCCGCGCGAGATCGACGGGTACGACGACATCGTCGCGGGCTGAGAGGGGCGGGCGCGGGGGCTCGCGGCCGGTGAACGCGCGGGTACGGGGTACGCGTACCGGCACACCCCGGCCCGAGCCGGATGGCCGGCACACCCGGCCCGCCCCGGCACCCCGGCGCACCTCAACCTCACTTCCGGAGCGAGGAGGCTCACCATGACCACCCCCCGACCGTCCATGACCCTCTCCAGCACGGTGCTCGACGCCCCGGACGCGGCGGAGCTGGCGGACTTCTACCGCCGCCTCCTGGGGTGGGAGCCGGTGCAGGAGGAGCCGGGCTGGGTGAAGCTCCTCCCGCCGGGCGGCGGCTCCGGCCTGGGCTTCCAGACGGAGGAGGCGTACGTGCCTCCGGTCTGGCCCGCGTCCCCCGGCGACCAGCTGATGATGCTGCACCTGGACTTCGAGGTGACGGACCTGGAGGCAGGCGTGGCCCACGCGGTGGCGGAGGGCGCGACATCTGCGGAGTTCCAGCCGCAGCCGGACGTACGGGTGCTGTTCGACCCGGTGGGCCATCCCTTCTGCCTGTTCGTCAACGACCCGGCCCCGGGGCGGGCTCCGGCGACCAGCCCCGAGTGAGTGGCGGAACAGGCCCGGCACATCGGGGCGGGGGCGGGCGGCGGGTGTTCTCGACGGCCGCCCTAAGCGTGTGACGTGGGCAGGGTGACTTCGAAGCGGCAACCGCCCATCACATTGCGCACGGCGGCCCGGCCCTGGTGGGCTTCGACGATGCCCGCCACGATCGCCAGGCCGAGTCCCGCTCCCGCCGGCGGCGTACGGGCGTGGTTGCCGCGCCAGCCGGTGTCGAAGACGCGCGGCAGGTCCTCCTCGGGGATACCGCCGCAGCTGTCGGTGACGGACAGGACGACACCGTCGTCGGTGCGCCGCGCGGCGACCGCGACCGTGCCGTCGGACGGAGTGCGATGGATCGCGTTCACCAGGAGGTTGCCCAGGACGCGGCTCATCTCCTTGCTGTCGACCTCCACCGGCACACAGTCGACCGCCTCGCCGACCAGGCGCACTCCGTGCTCCCGGGCGAGCGGGTCGGCCCCGGCCATGGCGTCGGCGACCAGGTCGTAGACGGAGATCCGGGCGCGACTCAGAGCGAGGGCGCCCGCGTGGATGCGGGACAGCTCGAAGAGGTCGCCGACCAGGGTGTCGAGGCGTTCGACCTCGGAGCGGATCTGGCGCAGATAGCGGTCGGGGTCGGCGGCCACACCGTCCTCAAGGGCCTCGGACATGGCGCGCAGACCCGCGAGCGGAGTGCGCAGGTCGTGGGAGATCCAGGCCACCAGCTCTCGCCGTGATGCCTCCAGGGCTCGTTCACGGTCCCTCGACTTCGCCAGCTTGGCGCTGCTCGACTCCAACTCCGCGCTCAGGGCCATCAGTTCAGCGGTCGCCGCCCGCGCGGGCGCGGCGAAGCTGCCGCCGTCGCCGAACGAGCGGGCCGCCTCGGTCAGGGCCAGGCTGCGGGCGACCACCCAGCGGCCGAGCAGCAGCGCGGTGGCCAGGGAGACCACGGCGGCCATCGCCACGACGATCACGATCACGTTCAGATCGTGCGGCGACAGGAACATCTCCCAGGCCACTGCCAGGGTTCCGAGCAGCATCGCGAGGACCGCGACGGCCGCGACGACCGCGAGGGTGACCACGAGGGAACGGTGCCGCAGGAGCCGGAGCGCCAGGGCGCCGAGCAGCCCGGCGACCGCGGCGCCCAAGAAGGCCAGCAGGGCGATGATGAGGATGTCCAGCACGGTTCCGTCAGCCTTCGGTCGTCGTGGAGCGCCCCGGCCGGCCGGACCTGCGCCGCGCGGCGCACGCCGGGGCCGCCGGTCCGTCGGCGGTGCGGGGACCCGCGTGCACGGCGCGGCCCGGGCGCCCCGCGACGGCCCCGGCCAGGGTCGGGCCGTCGTCCACGACGAGGCCCATGACGAGCACGCGGTGCCCGGCGTCCGGCGGTGGTGTCTGCATGGCCCCAGCCTCGCACCGGTCGGCGGCGCCCGGGGCGTCCGGCCCTGGTCCAGCCGTCGACGTCCCGCTTTCGTAAGAACTTGAAGTCCCTTATGCCCGCTTCGCGTTCATAGAGTGGTGGACATGCCCTTCACCGTGTCCAGCGACGCCGACGACCCCTGCCGCAGCGCCTCCCCGCAGTCCCCGTCCCCGCTCTCTTCCCCTTCCCCGCTCTCTTCCCCGTCCGCGACTCCGCTGTCGGGGACGCCCGCCCCCGTCGCGTTACGGGTCGGGGACAAGGTGCTCCACCACCGCGAGGGCGACAACCGGGGAACCGTCGTCGGCATACGAAGACCCTGGTGGGCCCTGTTCGGGCGCGTCTACTGGGTCCAGTGGCGCGCGGGCGTCCTTCCCGTACCGATCCACACCGGGTTACGGCTCGCACCAGACGACCGGCAGGCCCGAAGAGAGGCGAGATGATGACGAGGCACGATCCGCAGCGCCCGGACGCTCCGAAGCGACGGCGATCGCGATCGCGCGGGCCGGTGCTCGCCGCCGCGCTGATCGCGGTCACGGTGGCCGTGAGTGGGGGTCTGTACTGGTTCCAGCCGTGGAAGCTGTGGCAGGACGAGACCGTACGCGAGGAACTGGCCGTCCCCACCGCCCCGCCGGTGACCGCGCCGCCTTCCCCCGGCGCCTCCCGGTCCACAGCACCACCGGCACCGCCGGGACCGGAGACGCTGGCGACGGGTGAACTGATCAGCCACGAACACCGCACGAGGGGCACGGTCAAGGTGGTCCGCCTGCCCGACGGCTCGCGCACTCTGCGTCTGGAGGGCCTGGACACCAGCAACGGCCCCGATCTGCACGTCTGGATCACCGACGCTCCGGTCAAGGAAGGCAGAGCGGGCTGGAGCGTGTTCGACGACGGCGCTCACGAGAGTCTCGGCAAGCTCAAGGGCAACAAGGGCGACCAGAACTACGCCCTGCCGGCCGGCATCGACCTCGACGAGTTCACCAGCGTGAGCATCTGGTGCGCCCGGTTCAGCGTCTCCTTCGGGGCGGCCGAACTCGCCCCTGCCTGACCCGGTCCGGCGGACGTCCGCCTGCCGCGCCCGAGGGCGGCTCAGTCCCGGGTATCGGCGCGTCGGACGGCGATGACGTTGTCGGTCACGGTCGCCGTCTCACCTCCGGGCCCGGTGGCGGTCCGCCGGGGCGCGTGGCACCGCTCGATCTGCCACCCGTCGCCGAGCCGCAGGGACGCGAGTACGTCGTCGGGGGCGGGGAAGCGTACGTCCTCGTGGCCGTCCCGCCAGGACCAGGGGGCGAGCGAGGCGTGCTCGACCAGTACGAGCAGGCCACCCGGGGCGACGGCCTCGGCGGCCCGCCGCAGTACCTCCTCGCGGGGGATCTCCAAAGGGGTGTGGAAATAGCTGGCGGTCACCAGGCCGAAGGTCCCGTCGGGGAAGGTCCGGGCCAGGTCGTGCCGGCTCGGGTGGACGCGGTCGGCCAGCCCGGCCGCGGCGGCCCCGGCGGCGACCCGGCCCAGGGCGGTCGACGAGACGTCGACGGCGGTGACGTCCCAGCCGAGCGAGGCGAGCCAGAGCGCGTCGCCGCCGTGCCCGCACCCCAGGTCCAGCGCCCGTCCGCCGCCGCCCGGCGCGGGGGCCAGGGCGGTGAGGACCTCGGCGAGGACGGCGTTGGGGCGGGTGCCCCATTGTGCGTCGACGCCGACGTAGTGGTTCTCCCAGAAGGCGGCGGAGTCGGTGACGCCGGTGGTGTCGCTGCTCATGGCTGTTCCCTTCATGCCCGTGGAGGCCGCTCCGGCCGAGCTGCCCCGCTGGCCAGAAAGGTGCGCTGCGGTCCGCCACACTTGCAAGCTCCCATGCCGTTTCGGCAACCTGGCAGGCATGGCAGCCGAAGAAGACGCGGCAGGACACGCGCCCGCACCCGGGAACACCAAGGACGGCATCCTGGCGGCGGTGGGACCCCGCCTCCGCGACCTGCGGCGCAGGCACGGGATGACCCTCGCCGATCTGGCCGAGCGGACCGGGATCAACGAGAGCACCCTGTCCCGCCTGGAGGGCGGCACGCGCAAGCCGACGCTGGAGCTGCTGCTGCCGCTGGCGGAGGTCCACGCGGTGCCGCTGGACGAACTGGTGGGCGCGCCCCGCACGGGCGACCCGCGCATCCACCTCCGCCCGGTCACCCGCGACGGCCTCACCTACGTACCGCTCAGCCGCCCCGGCGGCGTCCAGGCCCACAAGCTGCTGATCCCGCCGGGGCCGGACACCGAGCCGACCCTGCGGACCCACGAGGGCTTCGAGTGGCTGTACGTGCTGGCCGGGCGGCTGCGGCTGATCCTGGGCGAACGGACGCTGGTCCTGAAGCCTGGCGAAGCGGCCGAGTTCGACACCCACGTACCGCACTGGCTCGGCCCCGACGACGACCGGACGGTGGAACTCCTGGTCCTCTTCGGCCACCAGGGCGAGCGGGCCCACCTGAGGGCCCGCCAGGGGCCTTTGGGAGGATCAGCCCATGCGACCCACTGACGCGGCATCGGTTCACCACTCCCCCTCGACCTGGCAACAGCCCTGCCCGCCACCGGCGTCGGCCGATCGCAGCGCCCTGACGGAAGCTCTCGCGGAACGCGTGTCGACCGTCGGTCCGGGCCGCCTGCTCGTGGGCATCGACGGCTTCACCGCAGCAGGGAAGACGAGTTTCGGCCACGAACTGGCCGAGCGCATAGCGGCGTCGGGCCGTCCGGTGCTCCGAGCCACGCTGGACGACTACAAGAACCCGTGGAAGGACCGCCACCTCTACGACCGGGAGTCGGGCGAGGGCTACTACCGCAACGCGTACGACTACGACGCGGTCCGCCGCCTGCTGCTGGACCCCTGCCGGAACCCGGCGGCGGACTCCTGCGCGCTGTGCTTCATCGACCCGCTGACGCAGCAGAGCCACGCGACGGAGACGGCCCCGCTCGCCCCGGACTCGGTGCTGATCGTGGACGGGGTCTTCGCGTTCCGGCCCGAGATCGACCCGTACTGGGACTTCCGCGTCTGGATGGACGTGGACGCCGAACTCTCCGTTCGGCGGGGCGCGGAACGCGACCAGAACTGGGCGGGCTCGGACGCGGAGGCGATCCACCGCGACCGCTACCTGGTGGCGGAGCGCATCTACCTCAGGGAGGTGGACCCGCTGCCGAGGATGGACGCGGTGGTGGACAACACGGACTTCGCGCGACCGCGGCTGATCACGGGCTGACCCCGCTGCTCTCCTGCGCGGAGTGATCGCGTCGGCCGGTGCGCGGGCTGGAAAATCCGGGTGCTCCGGCGGGAGGACCACGTTAGGCTCGGCCGCATGAACGTCACCGGCCTCAGCACCACCGCGACCGCGCGAGCGACCAGCTCGCCGGTTGCCGCCGCCTGACCTTCCCTCCCCCCGGCGACCGGAAACGGTCCGTCGGCAGTGCCGTGGCGCCCCTGGCCCCGGCCGGGTGACGAACGGTCCCGTTCTCCGGTGCCTCCCCGCGACACGCGAAGGAGCCCCACCCATGCGTACGGACCAGCTGATCAGCACGTTCGTCGAGTACTACGAGGAGCGCGGCCACCGCCGCATCACCGGATCGACCCTGCTGCCGCCCGACGGCGACCCCGTACTCTTCACCACCTCCGGCATGCACCCGCTCACGCCGTACCTGGAGGGCCGCCCCCACCCGCTGGGCCGGCGGCTGGTGAACGTACAGCGCTGCCTGCGCACCACGGACCTGGACGAGGTCGGGGACGCCACGCACCTGACGGTCTTCGAGATGCTCGGCACCTGGTCGCTGGGCGACTACGGGGGCCCGCTCAGTCTCGACTGGGGGTACGGGCTGCTCACCGAGGGCCTGGGCGTCCATCCCGGTCTGCTGCACGCCACCGCCTTCGCCGGTGACGGCCGGACCGGTCCGGACACCGCCTCCGTCGAGATGTGGCAGGGCCTCGGCGTCCCCGTGGAACTCACCGTGGAGGACAACTGGTGGCCCAACGACTCGGCCGGTCCCTGCGGCCCCGACTCGGAGATCTTCCTGTGGACCGGCGAGGGCCCGCCGCGGTCGACGCCCACCCGCGACGACCGCTGGGTCGAGGTGTGGAACCACGTCACGATGACCCACCGCCGCCTCGGCGACGGCTCCCTCGTCCCCCTCCCCCAGCGCAACGTCGACACCGGCCTCGGCCTGGAGCGGCTGGCCTCCCTGCTCCAGGGCGAGTCGTCCGTCTTCGCCTGCGACGTCTTCGCCCCCTGGCGCCGCCTGGTGCCCGCCCTCTGGCCGCTGGACGAACCGTCACTGCGCCTGGTCTGCGACCACCTGCGGTCGGCCGTCGTGGTGCTCGGAGACGGCGTACGCCCGGCCAACACGGGGCGTGGCTACGTGCTGCGCCGCCTGGTACGGCGGGTGCTCACCGTGCTGTGGCGCGACGATCCCTCGCGGAGCGTCGGGGACCTGCCGCGAGAACTGGTCGAGCACACTCTGGACCACTTCCGGCAGGACATGCGCCCGGGCGACGTGATCGGAATGCTTCTCGAAGAGGAACACCGGTTCCACGGGCTCCTGGAGCGCGGCCGAGGGGTGCTCGCCAAGCCCCGCTTCCAAGGCCCGCTGACCGAGGAGGACTTCCACTACCTCCACGACACCCATGGGCTGCCGCGCGAGCTGGTCCTGAGCCTGCGCGAGGAGTGAGGGCATGAAGCGCATCGCCCCCGCAGGACTTGGCACACTGTGGGGAGCCCGGAATGCTCGCCCCTGACAGACGGCGTCAGGTGTGGATGACGGAGACAGATCATGGGAGTAGACGTGGACGCGGGTTCGCTGGAGTGGGCGAGGGCCTGGATGTGCGCGACTTTCACCCGCGGCCTCGGCCCCGAGGAGGTGTTCGCCCGCTACGGCGCCGATCCGGGGCGGGCGCGCCTGCTCGACTGGGACGCGGCCTCTGATCTGCCCTCGGGCGGATCGGCCCACGGGACGGTCTCGTTGCTGCGGGCGGGCAGGATCGGTGAGTGGGCCTTCTGCGTCGAGGAGGACGGCGACATCGGCTGCCGGGAAGAATCGCTCGCGGAGTTGTCCAGGGGGACTGAGACGTACAGCGTGGCGACCACCGAGGGGATCGACGTCTTCCAGCACTGGCGCAACGGTGAGTGCGTCGAGTACTTCGAGCCCGGCACGGAGCACAGCCGGTCCGAACCGTTCGGCCCCTGGTGGGACCGGGTGGACGAAGTGCTCGCCGCACACGAAGGCGAGGGCTCTGGGGTGGCCCCAGTGGTGGCCCTCGTACTCGCCCACCTAGGCATCACCCTGGACGACGCGATCCTCGCCGGGCCCTGGCCCAGCCTGACGCTCGCCGAGGACGAGACACCAGCGGCGCCCCTGGGCCATACCTACGCGGGAGAGGGACCGGTTCCGCCCGGGGCCGTCCTGGATTTCGGCCCTTCAAGCGGACTGTCCTGAACCTGAACGGCAGAATCGCCGTCCGCCGCCCTGGACCACGGCCTGCGCCCGGCCGGCGCTACGCCCTGCTGGTTCGGATGACCTCGCCCGGGTCCCGCAGCCATACCTGCTGGCCCCGGTCGGTCACGGTCAGCCCGAACTGCCCGGCGTCGGGTCGCCCCACCGACTCGTACTCCCACCAGACCTGCTCGATCTCCTCCCACAGGAACCCGGGCCCGTACTGCCACACCTCCTCACCTGTGGCGGTCGTCGCGGCGCCTCCGTCCTCCCGGGTCACCCAGACCCGGGCACCGTCGGCGGTGTTCTGGTGGATGAGCCGTACGCCGGGCAGCCGGGCCCCCGCGTACAGGGCGAACCCGAGGTCGAGGAGCCGGGCGGGGTCCAGGCCCGCCGCACGGGCCCGCCCCTGGCCCCGCACCTCGTGGAGATCGGGCACGCGATGGGAGCGCATCGGCATGTACGTGGCCCCGCCGCAGAACGGGCCGGTCGCGGTGCCGTCGTCCTGAACGCGGAGCTGGACCAGTGCTCCGGACCAGAACTCCCGGGCGAGCGGGGCCACCACGACCCCGCCGGGCCGGACCTGCCGGAGCAGCGCGTACGGGACGTACCGCAGGGCGCAGGTGGAGACCAGCCGGTCGACCAGTCCCAAACCGGGCCAGGGCTGTTCGCCGTCGCCGACGCGAAGGTGTGGCCGGTAGCCGGCCTGCGCGAGGGCGTCGGCCGCCTGCCGGGCCACGACCGGGTCGACCTCGACGCTGTGGACCAGATCGTCGCCGAGCCGTTCGCAGAGCAGCGCGGCGACATACCCGGTGCCGGTGCCGATTTCCATTACCCGCTGTCCGTCGACGACTTCGAGGAGCGTGAGCATCCGGGCGACCATCGAGGGCATCGAGTTCGACGACGTAGCGACACCGGGACCGCCCTCGACCCCGTCGTCGAGCTGAGTGACGACCGGCTCGTCCGAGTTCACCAACGCCAGCCACGCATCCGTTCCCACGACAGGCGCGCATTGGTCGGGCAACTGCCGCCACACATCCGCCGGGACGAACCGGCTGCGCGGAACGGCCTCGAACACCCGCCGCCACCGGCCAGTGAGCAGCCCACGATCGGCCAGCTCCTGCACCAGGTCCGGGTAGGTGGGTGCCTGGGGTGCGGCGCTCACGGCTGCGGGAAGCACTGAGGGCGACTGCCGTCCGGAGTCGGCTTCGGCTCCTGGGGCGGCGGTCACCGGGGAACGCCAACACGCCTCACAGGTACGCACATCCGTTGCCGAGAAGTTGATGCTCATACCGCTTCCCGGAGCGCGGTGGCCACCGCATGACACGGACAGACACAGTCCGGACGCAGGCAGAGGGCGTGCACGTCGGCGAGACCGGTCACCGAGGCGCTACGGCAAGCAATGCCGTACGGGCCGTCCGCCCCCGCCCACAGCCCACCCAGGTCAGCCGCCGCCCCCTCGGCCACATCAGCGGAAGTGATCGGGTCACCACGCCACAACAGCGTCACCTCATGACCCGGACAGTACGCACCGGTATCGCCCTCGACCGGCAACTCGTGCGCGTCCCCCTCCGCGTAGCGCCTCATCCGCGCGCCTCCCGCCAGGCCCGGTGTTCGTCTTCCTCCAGTGCTGGCACCGACTTCACGAATCGCCCCCAGTGCAGAGGCGGCACTCGCATGCGGCAAACTCGTTTGAAAACTCCGGTTCTTCGAGCGGAATCACCTCGGCCTCCGGCCGGAGCACCCGGGCACGACCCTCGCGATCCACCTCGTACACCTTGATCGTCATCGTCACGACAAACGCCTTCCACTACCCTCTGTCGCAGGGCTGTCACTGTGACTACGACGGTAGAGAGCAAGGGCCGCCGCTTGAACTGACTGCGGGTACGGGTGCCCGACGGGCAAAGGGGGCGCTATGGACAGCGGATCACGCACCACCCTGACCAGCGGTCGGGGAATGCCGCAAAGAAGCCGCGGCGGCACAGTGTCCGGGTACGTATTCCGCCGGATCCGCGAACAGCTGGACCACACACAGGAGGCCCTCGCGGAGCAGTTGCGGGTCTCGCCCGACACGGTCGCGGGCTGGGAATCGGGGCGTCGGCCTTTGACCGCTGTCCCGGTCGGGCAGATACTCGTACACCGCCATCAACTCTTACGCCTGGGCAGCGCGCCCGTCCTGCTCCTCGCTCTGGAACGGGCCACGGAGGCCGACGTACTTCTGGCGGCCACTCTCAACGAGGACGTACCCACCGAGGACAGCCCGATCGGCGCGTGGGTTATGCAGCGTGAGCTGGTCGAGTTGCTTTCCTGGCCACTCAACGGCGTGGCTCCAACGCCGCTGCGATCCTTACCCGCCTCTCCGCGACCGCGCAGGGGGCCCGCGCCGCGAGGTCCCGAGCTGTCCGCTGCCGACCGCAGGCGCTTCTTCTCCCGCATGCGTCAAGCCGCCGAGCAGGCGCGAGGCAAAGACCGCTTTCTATTGCGCCGTCAAGCCCTCTACCTGGCCGGGTATGACGACGCGTCCGACACCTCCGACTGGCTGGCCCAGCAGCAACGGACCGAACGCCCTGACGGGTGGCTGGCAGCCTGGCTCAACGCCCGTTCGGTCGCAGCCGTCGCCGCCAGACAGGGCGACCGGGACCGCATGAGGCACTTCATCAGCGTGACACTCGCCGAAAACGACGCAGGCGAGGCAGCAAACCTCAACTATTGGGCTTACTGGATCGGTGAGACACCGCACATCCAACTCTCCGACGACTTCATCGCCACCACGCACCCGGGCCCGTGGCCCGGCGACAAACTCATGCGCCACCTGGTTCGTGGCCTGACCCCGGACCATGGCTTCTTCGACTTGAACGTTCATACCCTGTGGGCCCTGCTCGCCGCACGTCCCAACCTGCTGCGACCCGAAACCGCGAGCAGGAACGAACTACGCGCATCCCTCCCTGTGATGTTGGATAGTCGAGAGCTGTCGGCACGGACGCGCCGGGAGCTGGAGGGCATCCGGTATGCAATCCGCCTCGCCGAGGCGTGAGAGGAGAGGGTCGTGGCTGACGACCTGTCCGCGGTGGGCCGCTTCCTGTACGAAGCGGGCACGCTCAAGCAGACGCGGCGCACCGGGTGGTGGATGGCCGGGGTCCGTGATCCGGAGAGCGTTGCCGAGCACTCGTGGCGTACGGCCTTGATCGCCACGATCATCGCGAAGCTGGAGGGCGCGGACCCCGCGCGCGCCGCCTATCTCGCTGTGTGGCACGACACGCAGGAGACCCGGACCGGCGACGTGAACCACCTCGGGAAGAGGTACGCGCCTGCCGGCGACCCGCAGGAAGTCACCGCCGCCCAGACGGCGGGTATGCCCGACGTGCTCGCCTCGGCGGTCCGCGAACTGATCGCGGAGTACGAGGCGAAGGAGTCGCCGGAGGCGGTCTGCGCCCGGGACGCGGACAAGCTGGAGTGCATGCTCCAGGGCATCGAGTACAAGGCCCAGGGTTACGAGAACGCCCAGCGCTGGATCGACAACAGCCGCAGCCGACTCGTCACCGAGACCGCCAACCGCCTGGCCGACGAACTTCTGGCACAAGGAAGCCTCGACTGGCTGCGCGCAGCCCTGGGGGAGGGCAAGAAGTAGCCCTCCCCCGAAACTCGGGTCCCGAGCCCTGAGCTTCGGGCCTCGGGCTTCGGGGCGGTCGGGTCACTCTTCCGGGGTACATGAGTGGGGCCCGGGCCCGGAACTCGGGTGCCGGGACCCGAGCTTCGGGATGCGGGACCCGGGGTTCGAGCGCCTTCTGTAACCGGTAGGGAGAAGCAGGGGGTTGGGAAAACCTCCCCTCCCTCCCCACCCCGTCACGGTCAGCAAGTATGACTAATCGTGACGGCTTGCGGCACAGCGTCACGACTGCTTACGGTGCGAGAACCAAACGACCCCGACCAGTGTTGGAAGCACCGGGCCGGGGTCTCACCGCACGATCGAGAGAAAGTCGATCCCTTGGCTACTCAGCACACTAGCTCCGCCCTGCCCGCGCCCGCACGCTCCGCCGCGCACCCGATGGCCAAGCCCGGCTACGGCAAACGCTCCGCACCCGACCAACAGGCCCGCTCGCGACACGACTTCGCGCTCCTCCCGGCCCGCGAGCGGTACGTCGCCGGGTTCATCGACCACCTCCCCGAGGGCGCCTCGATGAGCGTGAAGACCCTGGCCAAGCAACTCCCGCTCTATGGGCAACAGGCCATCTCCACCGCCCTGACCAGCCTGTCCGTCGCCGGCCACCTGCGGCGCGTCCGATGCGCGGTCGGCGTGGGTGACGAGACCCGCTGGGCGTTCCGCACCTTCTGGTCCCGCACCGCACGCGACAACGACTGGTGGAACGCCTACCTCGCCACCGAGGACGCCGGGGCCGCCCGCCCCGCGCCCGGAGTGACGGCCTCCTCCACCGCCGCCCCTCCGCCTCCCTGGGTCCCGGCCGAGGACCCGCCCGCGCCCGCGCTGTCAGGCGGGCCCCAAGGAGCAGCCACCCCGGAATCCCCGGAGCCATCTCACGCGGACGCCGCCCCGGGGCCCGCAGAGCCTGCGGAGACCACGGCCCCCGCCTCCGTACCGCACCAGCGCACCCCGGCCGATCCCCCGGGCACAGCGCCCGCACCGGGCCCGGCCCAGGGCTCGGCTCCGCCGGCGGGAGCGACCGCTCCGACCGCCGCACCCCACTCCCCTGCCTACCTCGCCCTGGCCCGACTCGGCCGCACGGACCGACGCCTGGCGTTGTCCGCCGACGACTGCGCCGTCTTGGAGTCGGCGGCTGCGGCCTGGTTCGCCCGGGGTGTGGACGCGGACTACCTGACCGCCGCCCTCACCGCAGGGCTCCCCGAGCGCGTCGACTCCCCGGTCGGCTTCGTCCGCCGCCGCCTCACCGACAAGATCCCGCCCCGGCTGCCCGCCGAGCAGGCCCTGCCCGACGCACCCGCCCGCCGCGTTCTGGTGGAGTGCACCGACTGCGGCGCCCCCGGACGCCCCGAGGCCCTCCCCGACGGGCTCTGCCGCCCCTGCCGCGCCGCCCACCACTCCGGGGCGGCCGCTTCCCCGGCATGTACCGCCGAGACAGCGGGCGGCGCCCGCGACATCGAGGCATACGTCGCCGGCCTCCGTGACTTGCTCAAGGCCCCTTGAGGGCTGTTGCAGGGTCTCGGTGCGACGCGGTCTCCCTTGCCGACGTGTCGTCCCTCTCTGTTGAAGGTCCTGACAGAAGCCTCTGATGGTGCGGCTGTCGGCTTGGTTGCTCGTTGGGCTGTCCGTGGGGAAGCGAGCGTCGCTTCCGTGGATCGTCCCGGATGAACTGCGGTCGCTCGTTGAGCGGTTGTCGCCGCACGCGTTCTCCGTGTCCCTCAGCCCTTCACCGATGACGCCGACACGGTACGGGTGGGAGGCCGTTCTTCAGTGGCCTCCGGTCGTGTCCACCCCTGTGAGGTGTTCGGAGAGCCAGGTGTGGACGGCGATGGCGGTCGTGCTGGAATGATCCTCCAGAACGGTGAAGTGGTCCCCGGGCACGGTGATCTCGGAGTGCGGCAGGCTCCACGCCTCGGCGGCCTCGATGCCCGGCAGGCGCTCTCCGGCCCGGACGAAGAGAGTGGGAGCCGCCAGTTCCGCCGGCTTCCAGCGGGCGTAGAGCTCCAGGTAGCCGGCCATCGCGGTGAGCCGGTCGGTCTCGGCCGAGGCGAACTGCGCGGAATTGTCCAGCATGCCCGCCGTCATCGCCGAGAGCGCGGACCCGTCACCGCGGTCGCCGCCGAGGCCGCTGTCCTCGCACGGGTAGGTGTCGATCAGTACGACGGCGGACGGGGCCAGGCCCATGCGCTCCAGCTCCTCGGCGACCGCGTGTGCCACCCATCCGCCGGCCGAGCGCCCCAGCAGGACGAACGGCTCGCCGCCCGCACACGCGCGCACGCCGGCGGCCTGTACCGCCACGAAGGCGTCCCGCGTGGCCGGCAGCGGTTCCTGCGGCAGGAACCCGGGGTTGGGCAGGACCGAAACCGGACGCCGGCCCTGGAGAGCCGCCCCAAAACGGGCGTACTCGTGCGGCCCCGACAGAGCGCTGAGGGCGGGGAAGCAGATCAGGCGGGGCCCGGAACCCCCGGCCGCAAGAGTGACGGCCGAAGGTGGCGAGCCGAAGGCCTCGGGGCCCTCGAACACCTCACGGAAACGTGACGCGATCGTCAGGAGGACCATCCCGTCCCACGCCTTGCCACGGGCGCACGCCGCGCGGAAGAGCGCGGACAAGGAGTCGGCGTCCGCGCCCTTCGGAGTCGAGGCCCTTTCCGCGGCACCGTCCTGCCGCCGGGAGGAGCCCCCGCCCGGGGCGGTCCCGGCCGCACCGGGGCCGGTGGTGCCGGGAGCGGCCAGAGGTCCGAACGCTTCGGGGGCGTCCTGGGACCAGCGTTCCGCCAGGTGGGCGGCGACCCCGCGCGGCGTCGGGTAGTCGAACAGGAGCGTGGCCGGCAAGGCGAGTCCCGTGAGCCCCTCGAGCCGGTTGCGCAACTCGACCGCGGCCAGTGAGTCGAGGCCCAGTTCCGCCAGCGCGCGGTCCGCTTCGACCGCGAAATCCTCCGAGCCGTGGCCGAGTGCCAGGGCGGCCTCCGCTCGGACCTGCGCGAGGAGCAGAGCGCCGCGTTCGTCCGGAGGCGTGGCGGCCAGCCGACGGCGAAGGGAGTCCCCGCCGTCGGTGCCGGGCCCGGCGAGCGATGCGGAGGCGCTCCGTACGGGTCCCCGGCCCGGTACCCGGGAGAGCGGCGCCCCAGGTGCTGCGGATGCCCCGGTTGCCGCCGGGTCGAGACGAGCTGCCACCAGGACGGAGTTCCGTCCTTCGACGGCGGTGTCGAAGAGCGAGAGGCCTTCCTCGGTCCGCAGCGGGACGAAACCGGAACGGGCCATCCGGCGCAGGTCGGCGTCCCGGAGCGTGGCCGTCATCCCACCGCTCTGCTGCCACGGCCCCCAGGCGAGAGAAGTGCCGGGCAACCCGAGCGCCCTGCGGTGCCGTGCCAGCGCGTCCAGGAACGAGTTCGCCGCCGCGTAGTTGCCCTGGCCGCCGGAGCCGAACACCCCGGCCACCGAGGAGAACAGGGCGAACACCGCCAGGTCGCTGCCCCGGGTCAGCTCGTGCAGGGCCAGGGCCGCGTCCGCCTTCGGCCGCAGTACGCGGTCCAGCCGCTCCTGTGTGAGCGCCGGGATCACACCGTCGTCCAGGACCCCCGCGGTGTGCACCACGCCGGTCAACGGGTGCGCCTCCGGCACGCCCGCGAGCAGTTCGGCGAGCGCCGTACGGTCGGCGACGTCACAGGCCGCCACCGTGACCTCCGCGCCCAGGCCTGTGAGTTCCGCGCGCAGCTCGGCGGAGCCGGGCGCATCGGCTCCCCGCCGCCCCACGAGCAGCAGGTGACGCACCCCGTGCGCGACCACGAGGTGACGGGCGAACTCCCTGCCCAGCGAACCGGATCCCCCGGTGACCAGGACGGTGCCGTCCGGGCGCAGCCGACGCGACGCCCCATCGGCCGTCTCCGTTGCCGCTCGGGACGCGCGGACCAGTCTCGGCACGTACGCGACACCGTTGCGTACGGCCGTCTGCGGTTCGGGGCTCGTCAGGAGCCGTACCAGGGCCCCCGCGGAGGCGGGGTGGTCATCGACGTCGACCAGCGAGAAGCGGCCCGGGTTCTCGGTCTGCGCCGAGCGGAGCAGACCCCACACGGGTGCGTGGACGAGCGCGGCATCGTCGTCGCGGCTGCTGCCGTCCCGCTCGGCTCCGGTGGCGACCACGCCCGAAGTGAGGACGACCAGACGTGAGCCGACGAGCCGTTCCTCGGCGAGCCAGGCCTGTACGAGCCGCAGCGCCCAGCCGGCCGTACGGTGGGCGGCCGACGCGCGGTCCGTCCGGTCGGCCCCGGTGAGCGGAGGGCAGGCGAGCACGACGGCAGGTGCGTCTGCGGCCACCGAGGCCGGATCCGGATAGGCCGTCGGACCGATGCCCGCCCGCAGAAGTGTGTCGTCCAGGCGCGGGCCGGGCTCGCCCAGGAGCCCGTACCGAGGCGGCTCCCCCGGCGTCGGGACGGAGGAATCCGGCAGACGCGTCCAGTCCAGGAGGAACAGACAGTCGCTGTGCGCGCGTACGCTGCTCAACTGCTCGCGGGAGAGCGGCCGCAGGGCGAGCGAGTCCACCGTGGCGACGGGGGCTCCGGTCCCGTCGGCCAGCTCCAGCCGGGCTCTGTTCCGCTCCGCCCGGGACACCCGCACCCGCAGGGTGCGGGCGCCGGACGCGTACAGCCGCACACCGCTCCAGGCGAACGGGAGCGACAGCAGTGCCCCGGTTCCGCTGCCGGTGTCGCCGTCTTCACCGTCCGGGACGGTCTGGTCCAGCGTCAAGGTGTGCAGCGCCGAATCCAGCAGGGCCGGATGCAGGGTGAAGAGGTCGGCGTTTGCGTGTTCCCCCTGCGGGAGTTCGATCTCGGCGAGGAGGTCCTCGCCCAGGCGCCAGGCAGCCCGCAGGCCCTGGAAGGCCGGTCCGTAACGGAGCCCGCTGTGCGCGAGTCCCTCGTAGAGGCCGATACCCGCCTCGGTGCCGAGCGGCAGCGGGACAGCGCCCGTCGGCGGCCAGGGGGACGGCGCGTCCGCGGAGGTCCGCGGTCGCGGAAGGCCGGAGTCCGCAGGGGCCAGGACTCCGGAGGCATGGCGGTTCCAGGGGCCGTCGTCGTATCCGGGGGCGTGCGTCCGCGCGTGGAACACCACGGCCCGGCGCCCGTCCGCGTCCGCTCGCGCCACCTTCACCTGGAGTTCGACAGCCTCGTCCAAGGAGAGCGGAAGCGGCGCGGTCAGCGTCAGTTCCTCCAGTACGGAGGCGCCCACCCGGACCCCGGCGCGGATCGCCATCTCGACGAAGGCCGTCGCCGGCAGGAGCACCGTGTCCATCACCGTGTGGTCGGCGAGCCAGGGCTGGTCGCGCAGGGACAGCCGACCGCTCAGCAGCAGGCCGTCGTCGTCCGCCGTCGACGTCACCGCTCGCAGGAACGGGTGGGACGCGGCGTCCGGCTCCGCCGCGGACCCCGGAAGGTCGGCGTCCAGCCAGTACCGCTCACGCTGGAACGCGTAGGTGGGCAGCGCCGCACGCCGTGCGCCACGCCCGGCGAAGACCGCCTGCCAGTCCACGTGCACCCCGTGCGCGTGGAGCGCGGCCACCGTGGTGAGCAGCGCCCCGGCCTCGGGACGCGGGCCACGAAGCGTCGGGACGGCCAAGGGCGTGGAGCTGTCCGCACGGCCGCCCGAGGTGGCCGTCACCGTGGCCGTCGGGCCGGGGCCGGGGAAGGCGTCACGTGCCAGGCCCACGAGCACACTGTCCGGGCCGAGCTCCACGAAGTGCGTGGCCCCCCGCTCCCGCAGGTACCGCACCGTGTCGGCGAAACGGACCGGCCGGCGAACATGGTCCACCCAGTACCGGGGTGAGCAGATCTCCTCGGCGGTCGCGGGCCGGTCCGCCACCGCGGTGACGAGGGGGAGTTCCGGTGGGGAGTAGACGATCCCCCGCGCGACCGGGCCGAAGGCTTCGAGCATGGGTTCCATGTGCGCGGAGTGGAACGCGTGGCTCACCCGTAGAAGGGTGGCCCCACGTCCCTGTTCGCGCCAGTGCGCGATGACCTCCAGCACCGCGGGCTCGTCCCCGGAGACGACCACGGAGCGACCGTTCACGGCTGCGATGTCCACCTCCCGCGGTGTGTCCCCTCCGCCCGCCAGATACGCGGTGACCTCGCTCTCGTCCGCCTGTACGGAGGCCATCGCGCCGCCGGCGGGCAGCGCGTCCATCAGCCGGCCCCGCGCCGCGACCAGGGTGCAGGCGTCCGCGAGGGACATCACACCGGCGACGTGCGCCGCCGCCAGCTCGCCGACCGAGTGCCCGGCCACCATGTCGGGGCGTACGCCCCAGGACTCCAGCAGCCGGAACAGCGAGACCTCCAGAGCGAAGAGTGCGGGCTGCGCGAAGCGCGTCGTGTGCAGGAGCCCGCCCGCTCGCGAGGCCTCGGCACCCCCGGTGCCCTCCCGGCCGCCCTCGGCGTTCTCGGTGGCGAACACCACGTCCCGCAGTGGCCGCGGCAGAAGCGGGTCCAGCAGTGCGCAGATCTTGTCGAAGGAACGGGCGTAGACGGGATGGGTCTCGTACAGCTCCCGGCCCATGCCCGCCCGCTGGCTGCCCTGCCCGGTGAACATGAAGACCACCGGTCCCGCCGGGCGGGGACCGCTCGTGCTCAGGCCCGGCCGGCAGCGGCCTTCCGCCACCGCGTCGAGCGAGGCGAGCAGTTCGTCGCGGTCCCCGGCCACCACCACCGCGCGGTGCTCGAAATGGGCGCGGGTCGTGGCCAGCGAGAAACCGAGGTCCAGCAGGTCCGCTCCGGGGCGTTCCCCCACGTGGGCATGGAGTCGCCGGGCCTGCGCCCGCAACCCCGAGGCGCTCTTCGCCGACACCGGGAACGGCACGGCCGACACCGGTGCCCCGGCCGTCCGGGCGGCCGGGGATCCGCTGTCCGGGGACCGCCTGTCCGGGCGGCCCGAGTCGTCGGGCTCCTCCCCAGGCGCCTGCTCGATCACCACATGCGCGTTGGTTCCGCTGATCCCGAAGGACGACACACCCGCCCGCCGGGGCCGCCCGGTCCGGGGCCAGGGCACCGAACGGGACAACAACGACACCGCCCCCGACGACCAGTCCACGCCGGGGTTCGGCTCCTCGGCGTGGAGCGTACGCGGCAGTACGCCGTGCGCGATCGCCTGGACCGTCTTCATCACAGCGGCCATGCCCGCCGCCGCCTGCGTATGCCCGATGTTCGACTTGACCGAGCCCAGCCACAGGGGGTGTTCCCGTGCACCGGCCTGCCCGTATGCCTCCAGGAACGCCTCAGCCTCGATGACGTCACCGAGTCGGGTGCCCGTGCCGTGTGCCTCCACCGCGTCGATCTCCGCGGGTTCCAGCCGCGCGTCGGCCAGCGCCCGGCGGATCACCCGTTGCTGCGCCGGTCCGTGCGGGGCGGTGAGGCCGTTGCTCGCACCGTCCTGGTTCACCGCGGAACCGCGCACCACGGCCAGGACCGGGTATCCCGCCCGCCGGGCCTCCGACAGCCGTGTCAGCAGCAGCATCCCCGCGCCCTCGGCCCACCCGGTGCCGTCCGCCGCCGCCCCGAACGCCTTGCAGCGGCCGTCGGGGGCCAGTGCGCGTTGCCTGCTGAACTCGACGAAGGAGCGAGGTGCCGACATCACCGTGACGCCGCCGGCCAGCGCCAGTGAGCACTCGCCCCCGCGCAGGGCCTGCGCCGCCAGGTGCAGGGCGACCAGCGACGACGAGCACGCCGTGTCCACCGTGACCGCCGGGCCTTCCAGGCCCAGGGTGTAGGCGATACGGCCGGAGGCGACGCTGCCCGCGTTGCCGATGCCCAGGTAGCCCTCCACCCGTTCCGGTGTGCGGGCGATACGGCCGGCGTAGTCGCTGTACATGAGTCCGGCGTACACGCCGGTGGGCGTGGAGCGCACCGTACCGGGATCGATCCCCGCGTGTTCGAAAGCCTCCCAGGCGACTTCGAGCAGCAACCGGTGCTGCGGATCCATGGCCAGGGCCTCGCGGGGCGAGATCCCGAAGAAGGCCGGGTCGAAGCGGTCGACACCGGAGAGGAAGCCACCGTCGCGTACGTAGGTACGGCCGGCCCGTCCGGGGTCCGGGTCGTAGAGCCCGTCCACGTCCCACCCCCGGTCGGTGGGGAAGGGGGTGATGGCGTCGACACCGTCCTCGACCAGCCGCCACAGGTCCTCGGGGCTCTCCACGCCGCCGGGGAAGCGGCACGCCATTCCCACGATGACCACGGGGTCCTCGTCCGTACCGGTGCCCTCCGGACGGCTGGGCGTGGCGGTCGTCGTCCGGCCGGTGAGCCGCTCCCGAAGATGTGCGGCGAGCTCGTCCGTGGTGGGGAAGTCGAAGGGCGCGGCCTCGGACAGCGGGAGACCGGTCGCCGCCGACAGACGGTTGCACAGCACCGTCGACGTCAACGAGTCCAGCCCGAGGTCACGGAACGCGGTGCCCTGTTCCACCTCGTCCACGGCGCAGCCGAGCACGGCGGCGACCTCGGACCGCACCAGAGCCGTCAGGTCCACCTGCCCTGCCTCCGTCAGCGAGAGGCCCCCGGCCGGCAGAGGGCGCGCGGGCAGGCCGGCGAGCTCGTACCGCCTGACCTTGCCCGAGGCGGTACGCGGGATCGCGTCCACCTCGTGGAGGATCACGGGCACCTTGAACGGTGAGAGGTGTTTCCGACAGCCGGCGAGGATCTCCCTCCTGTCGAGGACACCGGCCTTCGCCGGAACCAGGTAAGCGGCCGGGACCTCACCGAGTACGTCGTCCGGGACGCCCGCCACGGCGGCGTCCCTGATTCCCGGCAGCGCCAGCAGCACCGCCTCCACCTCGGAGGGATGGACGTTCTCCCCGGCCCGGATGATCAGTTCGCTGACCCGGCCCGTGAGGGTGAGTTCACCGCCGGGGCCGATTCGGGCCAGATCGCCGGTTCGGTACCACCCGTCGCGCAGGACCTCGGCGGTGTCGTCGGGACGCTGGTGGTAACCGGCCATGACACCGGGTCCGGAGACCCACAACTCGCCCTCGCCCGGGACCTCGGCGTTGCTGCCGTCGCCGATACGCGCCCGCATGCCGGGCAGCACACGGCCGCAGGAGCCGGTTTCCCGGGCGGTGCCCGGTGCCGTCATGGTGACGGGCCCTGCCTCGGTGCTTCCGTAGTGATCGAGGAACGGAACCCGGCAGACTTCCTCGAACGCCCGCTGGAAGGCGGGAGGCGCGGCCGCGCCTCCGCTGACGCAGCCACGCAGCGCGGGCGCCTCCAGCCCGTGGGTGCCCACGGCGTCGAGGAGCTTGCCGTACGTCGCCGGTACCCCGGCCAGGAGCGTGAAAGGGTCGTCGGTCCGGCGTAGTTCACCCAGCACATCCGCCACGGCGAATCGCGGCAGGAGCAGGGCGGACGCTCCGGTCACGGTCACCCCGAGAACGCACAGGAGCTGCCCCATGGCGTGGTGCAGTGGGAGGGGCCAGAGCAGGCGGTCATCCGCCGACAGGCCGAGGACGGTGACGAAACCGGCCGCCACCGACGACAGCCGGTTGCGCTGAGTCGACAGCACCCCCTTGGGCAGACCGGTCGACCCGGAGGTGTAGAAGAGCCAGGCCACCTCGTCGAGCCCGAGATCGTCAGGAGCCGGCGCGGGCGGCTCGGTGACGGCCAGGGTCGCGTAACGGAACATGCCCGCTTCGTCGGCCCGGTCGTCGCTCGCCCTGGCCGCCGGGCATGCGCCTCGCGTCCCGGCATTCCGGTCCTCGTCCTCGACGAGCACCACGCTCAGCCGGGGACGCTCCGGGAGCAACGGCAGCAACCGGCTCAGGGAGGAGCGGTCGGTGAAGACGACCCGGGCCCCGCTGTCGTCCAGCAGGTGCGCCAACTCGGCGGTGGTGCTCCGCGAGTCCATCGGCGCACCGACCGCGCCCGCCCTGAGGACGGCGAGGACGCTCTCGACGGCCTCCACGCGACTGCCCAGGAGGATCGCCGCGCGCTCCCCGTGCCGCAGACCGAGGTTGACGAGATGCCCCGCCAGTCTGCCTGTTCGCTGTTCCAGCTGTTCGTAGGTGACACGGGAACGGCCGTCCTGGAAGGCGGTCTTGGTCCCGAGAAGCCGGGCGTTCTCCCGGAGCAGATCCGGCAGAGGACGGAGAGGGGCCGGGTGCGCTGTCACAAGGACGAACACTTCCTTTGGACGGGAGCTGTCGATGATCACGATAGAGGACCGGTCCGCCGGGGACGCTGCCCGGCGAACCCGCAACGGGTCGGACCAAGCGTCGGGTTGGCGGGGCAGGCACATCAACTCGCTGCGACATCCGCGTCGGTTGGAGTGCGCGTCGGGGCTGACAGCGCAGCGAGGGCAGGGCCCGATCCGGATTCGCCACACGGACGGCCGTGCCGTCAGTGGCCTTTACGGCGCTCCACGTCGAAGCGACACAGGACCCGTACCAGACGCCACACCCCGGCCGCCCCTCCGGCCACGGCTCCCCCCGTCCGTACGCCTTCGGACGCCGCAGCGGAGAGGTCAAGGACGAGAGTGAGGATCAGCGCGACGACGAAGACCACGGCGGCGAGGACAGCAGCGGTCACCAGGGCAAAGGCGATCTCCACCGTCATCGCGTCCTTCTCCCACCGCGACTCGCGCCCCATGTCCATGCCGGAAGTCTCGCAGTTCGGTCAAGCCCGGCGCCCGATCCAGACGGCGTCCGGCCCCACCGGCCGGGGTAGCCCCTTCGGCGCGGTGGCGCTCACCGCCGGCTGGATGCTCACCTGGTATCCGTACCCGACCGCCTCGATGACGGGACGCTGACGTGCTCGGCGGGTGCTCCCGACGCCGAGGTCCGGCGCATGCCCCGGGGCCCCGGAGCCGACCCCGGGCCTCCCCGGTCCTGGTCCGGACGGGCTCACACCAGCCGCTTGAGCCCCACGTACTGGAGGGCCGCGAAGCCGCCGACGGTCAGGCTCTGGAGCACGATCCAGACCGTGCCGACGCCGGTCGGGGACAGTACGCCGGAGACCGCTGTCACCAGACTGAGCACGACCCACAGCAGGTTCGCCACGATGACCGCCGTCAGTCCCGTGCGGTTGATCTCCTTCCGCGTCCCGACGGCGAGCACTCCCAGCGCGTAGAGGAGCAGGAAGACCCCGACCGGGTACTGGACTGCGGTCGTGACGCCGAAGAAGGAGTCGAGAACCGTGGCGAGTGCCAGGTACGCGACGCCGTTGAGGCCGGTGACCACCGCGTCCAGCTTGAGCGCCAGCCTCGCGAACCCGTCGGATCCCGTCGCCCTCGCGTAGGAGGTAACCCCGTCGTACCGCGTCGAAGTCATGGTCGTCTTCCTCTCGTGCGCCAGGGAGTCGCCCGGATGGAAGCGGCCCCTCCGTGGGGCCTCCGAACAATGTCGGCCTCCGAACAATGCCGAAGGTAGGCGGCCCCACGGAGGGCCTCAATTACCTCCGAGGTCATCACCCCTCGCACCCAGCGGCGCGCGCTCACGGTCGGGGATTCCCGTCCCGCGCCGCCCCGGGGGCCCCGCCGGGCCGGCGCCCCCTGTGCCGGCGAGCCCGAGTGTCATGAAGTTCGAGGCGTCGCCCCCGGGTTCCCGACGTCCTCGATATTGGCGACCATCCTGCGCAGCACCTTGAGCGCGGCCACGTACTCCTCGTCGCTGACGCCTTGGTGCACTTCGGCGCGTACCTCGGTCGCCAGCTCGCGCAGCCGCACTCGGGCGGCCTCCCCGGCATCCGTCAGGTGCAGCCGCTGGCCGCCATCGGTCCTGAGCCACTCCCGGTGCAGCAGTTGGTCCACGACTCTGGCGATCTCGTGCGGCCCGTCGGCGAGGTGCGTCAGCCGGTCGACGACCTCCTCGCGGCTCGGCCCCTCGGGGCCGCCGCCGTTCACGCTGTTGAGTACCCAGTACTGCGGCTGCGTGACGTCGATCCTGGCCATCGCGTCCCGCAGATACCGCGTGACGGCCGCGTGAGCCAGGCCGCTCCAGTAGCCGACCGGCTGAGTGGCCAGCATGTCGTCGGTGGCGGCCGGGTTCGCCGGCGCCTGGTCGGTGGTGTTTCCGGTCGTTGATCCCATGATCGCGACGCTACGTTTTCCCCGGGCGCCGAACAAACGGAATGCGGTGTTCATTTCGAACGCCATGAGAGCCGGGGCGGTCACAGGCGCGCATACCGGTGCGGTCACTGGCGCGCGTACAGGCGCGGCCACCGCTGATCATCGGTCTGCGAAGACAGACGATCACGCGGTGGCCGGGGAGTACGGAGGCACTGCCTCGTGACGCGCCGCCGACCTGCGGCGGTGCGTCAGCTCTGTGCGGCGTCGTCGCCCGGCTGCCCGGCGCCTCCGGCCGTGCCGGTCTTCTCGCGCATCTTGCGCACCAGCTCCGCCTTCTGGTCGGCGGCGCTCCGGCGGTCGAGGTTGCGGTGCGGGCCGTTGTTCTGCCGTTCGGCGCGGGACAGCTTCTTGCGCTGGCCGCCGCCCTGGCCCACGGGGTTGTTGATGTTCTTGCTCACGGTCACGGGCTCTCCCGGTAAGGATGTGAAGTGATCTACGGATTCACCGGTGGGGGACGGGCGGCGACGTCGGCAGGACGTCAGCGGCGGCCCATCACGCGCTCACTCGTAAATCGGCGTGTGGAATGACGAAGACGTTACCCGGTTCCGGCGCCTCCCGCACACCACCCGTTTCGGGTGGCGGTTGACGGACGCTCCTATTATGTAATGCATGCAGATGAACTATGACCCTTACGAGCTGTCCGTCGATCTGCCTACCGTCGAGACCTACCTGCGGCTGAGACCTGCGGCGGGGCTGAGCGCGATGCCCCCCGAGGCCGCGACGCTGGGCCTGCCGAACACCTGGCATGCGGTTCAGGTCCGCCACGGCGGTGAGCCGGTCGGTATGGGGCGGGTGATCGGCGACGGCGGTTGCTTCTTCCAGGTCGTCGACATCTGCGTCCTACCCGAACACCAGGGACGCGGCCTCGGGAAGCGCATCATGGCCGAGCTGATCGGCGAACTGGAGCGCCGGGCCCCGGCCGGCTCCTATGTCTCCCTCATCGCCGACGGCGACGCCCGCCACCTCTACAGGAAGTTCGGCTTCCGCGAGACCGCACCGGCCTCGGTGGGCATGCACCGTACGGTGTGAAGAAGGCCGTGAACCGTGCCGCCGTGACCGATGAGTCCCGCCCCCTCGCGCGGCCGACACCGATGAAAGCAACCGCGGAAGGCATCCGCACAAGTCAAGCGCACGGACAGGAACAGCACATGGGTCAGCTGGTCGTGGTCAACTTCGTCTCCTTGGACGGCGTCATGCAGTCGGTCCTCTCGGCCGACGAGGACCCGGACGGCGGGTTCGATCAGGGCGGCTGGGTGCTGCCGTACGTCGACGAGGTGGTCGAGCGGTTCATGAGCGAGGCCACGGCCGGTGCCGGCGCTCTGCTCCTGGGGCGCAGGACCTACGAGATCTTCGCCGCCACCTGGCCGTACGCCGACCTGAACGACCCCGCTGTGGCCGCGATGAACGCGATGCACAAGTACGTCGCGTCCCGCACGCTGACGGAGCTGGGCTGGGCGAACTCCGTCCTCCTCGGGGCCGATCCGGTGGCGGAGATCGGCCGGATCACGGCCGCGTCGGGGAGCGAGACGGTGGTGCTGGGCAGCGGAGAGCTGCTCGCGACCCTGATCGAGCACGACCTCGTCGACGAGTACCGGCTGCTCGTCTTCCCTCTCCTCCTGGGCGGTGGGAAGCGGCTCTTCGGGAACGGCAGGAGCCCTCGTCACCTTAAGCTCACCGCGACGGAGCCGACACCGTCCGGCGTCCTGATCAACACCTACCGCCGCGCCGCCGAGAGGTAAGGCCTCATCGGCGGCAGCGAACGCGCTGCCGCTCGCGCACGAGGAACAGGCGCGACTCTGTGGCGTTCGGCAGGAAGAGCTGCTCGACCCGGAGTTCGTCGAGGTCGGGGCTTCCGGAAGGCGGTGGACGTACGAGGAGATGCTCGTCGCGCTCCCCGACCTGGCCGGCGGCGGGGGAGCGGACAGCCCGCGCTACGAGCCTTCCGGTATGACCGCAGTGGTGCTGGGGCCCGGGCTGGTGCACCTCACGTACGAGACCGTCCTCGGCGGCGACCGGGCCCGCCGGAGTTCGCTGTGGCGCAGGCGGGCCGGGGAGACGCCGTGGCGGATGTACTACCACCAGGCGACGCCCGTTCCGGCCGACTCCGACTGATACCGCCCGACACCACCCCGAGGCCGGTCCCGACGGGCCCGCCGACCCCGTACCGCGCGACCCCGGTCCCGTACCGCGCGGCTCCGAACGAGTGGACTTCGCAGGGCGCGGCCGGGATGCCGTCCGGAGTCCGGGGGCCGGGTGGTGTCGTTGCCGTCGCTCCGCTCCCCCTCCCCCTCCCGGTCCGGAAGAGGCCCCTGTGCGACGCTCCCCCACCCGACGCCTGTACGCCGCGATGCTGCTCGCGGCGTCCGTACTGGCCCCGACGGCCGTGACTCCCGCCCCGGCGGTCCACGCCGCGGGCCTCGACCGGCACGATCAGCACACCGGGAGCGGCCGACTCGGCGGACACGACCGGCACGGCCGGGACGACTGTCCGCCCGGCGGTCTCGGCCCCGAGCTGACCGCCAAGCTGGACAAGGCCATCGCGGACGTCCGCGAGCAGGCCGGTATTCCCGGCGCCGTCGTCGGGCTGTGGATGCCGGGGAAGGGAAGCTACGTCCACGCCGACGGCGTCGCCGACACGGTCACGGGTGAGCCGATGTCGGCCGACACCCGGATCCGGATCGGCAGTGAGACCAAGACGTTCACGGTCACCGCGCTGCTCCAACTCGTCGACGACAAGCTCGTCACGCTGGACGACCCGATCTCGCGTTACGTCCCCGGCGTGCGCGACGGCGACCGGATCACGCTGCGCCGGCTCGCCGGGATGCGCAGCGGCCTGTTCCCGTACACGGCCGACGCGGACTTCGTGCACGACCTGCTGAGCGATCCGTACCGCTCGTTCACCCCGCGGGGCGTGCTCGCGTACGGCATGAGGCACAAGAACACCTTCGAGCCGGGTGCGGAGTTCCAGTACTCCAACTCCAACCTCGTCCTGCTCGGCCTGGTGATCGAGAAGGTCACCGGCCAGAAGCTCCGCCAGGTCATCCACGAGCGGGTGCTCCGCCCCGCCCACCTGCACGACACGCTCTTCCCGGCCGGGGCCGAGTTCCCCGAGCCGCACGCCCGCGGCTACACCGACCAGACGCTGAGCGGCCGGACCGAGGATGCCACGGACTGGAACCCCTCGTGGGCGTGGGCGGCGGGCGCGATGATCTCCGATCTGCACGACCTGCGCCGCTGGGCCAAGGTAGTCGCCACCGGGGAGCTGCTGAGCCCCGCGACCCAGGCGCAGCGGCTCAGGACGCAGCCGACCGGCTTCCCGGGTCTCAGCTACGGTCTGGGCATCTTCGAGACCGGCGGGTGGATCGGGCACAACGGGTCCCTGCCGGGGTACGAGACCGTGACCGTCTATCTGCCCGCGCGGAAGGCCACCATGGTCATCATGATCAACACGGACTCCCTCAGCGATGGTCAGGAGCCGTCCACCCTGCTCGCCCGGGCGGTCACGCGGATCGCCACCCCGGACCACGTCTACGACGGCAGCGCCTCCCAGGAGCCGGCCACTCCGGCCACTTCCTGAGGCCGCCCCGGCCGCGCCCTGAGGCCGCACCGGAGCCCCGTCCGGGCTCTCAGCCCAGCTCCTCCTCCACCAGGACCGCCCACTGCGCCACCACCCGCGCCCGCCGGGCGGCGTCGTCGGTGAGGAGGTTGGCGAGGCCGAGGCCGCGGGCCATGTCCAGGAGGCCCTGAACCGTCTCGCGGGCCCCGGGGCGGGATTCGTCGGCGCCCAGGAGCTCGACGGCGATCCGGTGCGTCTCCCGGCCCACCCGCGCCTCCAGTTCCGTCACGCGCGGCCGGAGCTGGGCCTCGTTGGAGGCGGCGACCCAGAGCTGGAGCGCGGCCCGGAACAGGGGGCCGGTGTAGAGGTCGACCAGGGCCGCGACCACCTCGGCGCGGCCCTGGACGGGGAGCGTGCGCAGGGCGGCGGAGCGTTCCTCGGCGACGTACTCCACCGCCCCCGTGAACAGGTCCTCCCGGGTCGGGAAGTGGTGCTGGGCCGCACCGCGCGATACGCCGGCCCGCTCGGCGACGACGGAGACGGTGGAGCCCGCCCAGCCGTGTTCGGCCAGGCAGGCCACCGCCGCCTCCAGGAGTCGCTGCCGCGTCGCCCGGCTGCGGTCCTGCTTCGGCGCGTGAGCGGCCTTGGACGTGGAAGAGGAGGTCACCGTACCCATGCCGGGTCCCGTCGTTCGAGGAAGGCCGTCATCCCCTCCCTCGCCTCGTCGGAGGCGAACAACGCGGCGGATCGGGCGACGAGGTCTTCGGCGTACTGGTCGAAGCTCCTCAGCACGGTAGCCGTGACCAGCTCCTTCGATGCGGCCAGCCCCTGCGGCGACGCCCGGCGCAGGCCGTCGAGGACGGGGACGAGTGCCCGGTCGGCGTCCTCGGCCGCCACCGTGACCAGCGAGATCCTGGCCGCCTCCGCCGCGTCGAAGCGCTCACCGGTGAGGTAGTAGCGGTTCGCCGCCGTGCGGTCCAGGCGCGGCAGCAGGGTGAGGGAGATGACCGCCGGGGCCAGGCCGAGGCGGGACTCCGTGAGGGCGAAGGTCGAGGCCGGGCCCGCCACCGCGATGTCGCACGCCGCCAGCAGGCCCAGGCCGCCCGCCCGGACATGGCCCGTCACCCGGGCCACGACCGGTTTGGGCAGCGCCACGAGCTCCCGCATCAGGCCGACGAACGCCTCCGGGGCCGGCGGCTCCCTGAGGTCAGCCCCGGCGCAGAACGTCGTACCGGTGTGGGTGAGCAGCACCGCCCGTACGGCGTCGTCCGCCGCACACGCCGCCAGTGCCGCGCGAAGTTCGCGCACCAGGGCGGCGGAGAGCGCGTTGCGGTTCGCCGGGGAGTCCAGCGTCAGCGTCGTCACTCCCCGGTCCGCCGTCCGTCCGATCGGGGTCACTTCTCCTCCGTCCTCTCCCGGTCGCGCAGCTCGCGCCGGAGGATCTTGCCGGACGCCGCCCGGGGCACCGCCTCGACGAACTCGGCCTGCCGCACCTTCTTGTACGGGGAGACGCGTGCGGCGACGTACGCCAGGACGTCCTCCACCGTCAGGCCGTCCGCCGCCGGGCCGCGGACCAGGAACGCCTTCGGGACCTCGTTGCCGTCCGCGTCGTACACCCCGATCACCGCCGCGTCCGCGACGTGCTCGTGCGTGAGGAGCAGGGCCTCCAGCTCGGCGGGGGCCACCTGGTAGCCCTTGTACTTGATCAGCTCCTTGACCCGGTCGACGACGAACAGCCAGCCGTCCGCGTCGACCCGCCCGACGTCGCCGGTGTGCACCCAGCCGTCCGCGTCGATCATGTCGGCGGTGGCGTCGGGGCGGCCCAGGTAGCCCTTCATCACCTGGGGGCCGCGGATGAGGATCTCGCCGTCCGCCCCCTCCTCCGCGTCCCGCGCCGGATCCGCCAGCGACACGATCCGCATCTCGGTGCCCGGCAGCAGCTTGCCGACGGTGCCCGGCGGCGGCCGCTCGGCGGAGAGCGGCACCACGTGCGTCCCCGGCGACAGCTCCGTCATCCCGTACGCCTGCCGCACCGGCGGCACCCCCAGGCGGGCCGAACAGGCGGCGGCCAGGCCGGCGTCGAGCGGGGCGGCGGCGCTGACGACGTACTGGAGCGAGGAGAGGTCGTACTCCCCCACCAGCGGGTGCTTCGCCAGCGCCAGCACGATCGGCGGGGCCACGTACAGGCCGGTGATCCGGTGCGTCTGGACGGCCTCCAGGAACTGCGCCAGGTCGAAGCGGGGCAGGACGACCACCGTCGCCCCGCAGCGGAGCGGGGCGTTCATGAGCGCCGTCAGACCGTAGATGTGGAAGAAGGGCAGCACCGCCAGGATGCGGTCGCCCTCGCCCATCGGGATGAACGGTCTCAGCTGCTCCAGGTTGGTCGCGATCGAGCGGTGCGTGAGCATCACGCCCTTGGGCGTGCCCGTCGTGCCGGAGCTGTACGGGAGCGCCGCGACGTCCTCGCCGGGGTCGATGGCGATCGTAGGCTCGGGGGCGGTGGAGGAGAGCATGTCCAGGATGGAGGTGTGGCCCTCCGCCCGGTCGCAGACGTAGATCTGCCGTATGCCGCCGGTCAGTTCGGCCGCCCGGCGGGCTGTCGCCAGGAGCGGGGAGACGGTGACGATCCACTTCGCCCCGCTGTCGGCGAGCTGTTTGGCGAACTCCTCGGGTGTGGCCAGTGGGTGGACGGTGGTGACGGAGGCCCCGGCGCGGGTGGCCCCGTAGAAGACCGCCGGGTAGGCGATGGTGTTCGGGCTGTGGAGGGCGAGGACGTCGCCCACCAGGAGACCGGCCTCGGCGAGCGCGGCGGCGATGCGCCGGTGGAAGCCGTCGAGCTGGGCGTACGTGAGGGTGGTGCCGTTCGTCCCGTCGATCAGGGCGACGGTGTCACCGAACCCGGCGGCCCCGCCGAGGACCGCGTCGTGGATGGGCGTGTCGAGGGCCGGTACGTCTGCGTACTCGCTGCGGAACACCATGGCGGTCCCCTGTCGTCGCGGATGCCCGCGCCGCCCGGGTGGCGGCGCGGGACGCCGTGCGGGTGTGGAGGGTCGGAATCACCCCTGTGGGGGAGGGGTGGGGAGAGGTCGGGCGGAGGCGGATCCGGCAGAAGGCCCCGGGTCCGGAGGGCTCAGTACGACTTCGGCAGGCCCAGCGTCTGGTGCGAGACGTAGTTCAGGATCATCTCCCGGCTGACCGGGGCGATCCGGGCCACCCGGGAGGCGGTGATCAGGGACGCGAGGCCGTACTCGCGGGTCAGGCCGTTGCCGCCGAGGGTGTGCACGGCCTGGTCGACCGCCTTCACGCACGCCTCCCCGGCCGCGTACTTCGCCATGTTCGCCGCCTCGCCCGCCCCGACGTCGTCGCCCTCGTCGTACAGCCGGGCCGCCTTCTGCATCATCAGGCGCGACAGCTCCAGGTCGATGTGCGCGGTGGCCAGGGGGTGCGCGATGGCCTGGTGGGAGCCGATCGGGGCCTTCCACACCTGCCGGGTACGGGCGTACTCCACGGCCTTGCCGAGCGCGAAGCGACCCATGCCGATGCCGAACGCGGCCGTCATGATCCGTTCGGGGTTGAGTCCCGCGAAGAGCTGGAGGAGGCCCGCGTCCTCGTCGCCGACCAGGGCGTCGGCCGGGAGGCGCACGTCGTCCAGGACCAGCTCGAACTGCTTCTCGGGGGCGTGGAGTTCCATGTCGATCCGGTTCCGGCCGAAGCCCTCGGCGTCGCGCGGGACGATGAACAGGCAGGGTTTGAGCCTCCCCGAGCGGGCGTCCTCGGTGCGGCCGACGATCAGCGTGGCGTCGGCTATGTCGACGCCGGACACGAAGACCTTGCGGCCGGTGAGCAGCCAGTCGGCGTCCGGGCCGGTGCCGTCGCGGCGGGCGGTGGTGGTGATGCGGTGGGAGTTGGAGCCGGCGTCGGGCTCGGTGATGCCGAAGGCCATGGTGAGGCTTCCGTCGGCGAGGCCCGGCAGCCAGGCGCTCTTCTGTTCGTCGGTGCCGAAGCGGGCGATGACCGTGCCGCAGATCGCGGGCGAGACGATCATCATGAGGAGGGGCGAGCCGGCCGCGCCCAACTCCTCCAGGACGATGGACAGTTCGGCCATGCCGCCGCCACCGCCGCCGTACTCCTCGGGAAGGTTCACGCCGAGGTAGCCGAGCTTGGCCGCCTCCGCCCACAGCTCGTCGGTGTGGTTGCCCTCGCGGATGACGGTGGTCATGTAGTCGCGCCCGTACCGCTTGCCGAGGGCGGCGACGGCGGCGCGGAGGGCCCGGTGCTCTTCGGTTTCGAGGACGGTGCCGGCGGCGGTGCGGGCGGTGCTCATGCGGTCTCCTCCGGTACGGGGATGGCGGCCGGGTCCTCCTGGACCACGGCGAGCAGCGCGCCGACCTCGACCTGGAGTCCGGGGGCGGCGTGCAGGGCGGTGAGGGTGCCGGCGGCGGGGGCGAGGATGCGGTGCTCCATCTTCATCGCCTCCAGCCAGATCAGCGGCTGCCCGGTCTCGACGGGGGTCCCGGCGGCCAGGCCCTCGGCGAGGCGGACGACGGTCCCGGGCATCGGGGCGAGCAGGGAGCCCGGTTCGCTGTGCGTGGCGGGGTCGGTGAAGCGGGGCAGGGCGGTGAAGGCGTACGAGGCGTCGGCGCTGTCCACGTACACCCGATCGCCGTCGCGGTCGGCGGTGACCGTGAAGCCCCGCGCCACGCCGCCCGCTTCGAGGGTGACCCGGCCCGGGGTGACGGCGAGGACCCGGACGCCCGGGGCGTCGTGCGGTTCCGGGACGCCGGTGCGCGGGGTGCGGTAGGCCACCTCGTACTCGGTCCCGTCGGGTTCGCTGCGGTAGCGCTTGAGCTGCGGCCCCGATGCCACGTTGCGCCAGGCCCCGAAGCGGGTGGGGGCGGGACCGCCGGAGGCGGTGGTGCGGACGGCCGCCGCCAGGGCCGCGGCGAGGGCGGCCGTCGCCGGAGCCCGGCCGGGGGCCGGGGCGGTCAGGTGGTCCAGGTGCCGGTCGTAGAACCCGGTGTCCAGGCGCGCCGCCGCGAAGTCCGGGTGGCGCAACGACCGTACGAGCAGGTCGCGGTTGGTCGCCGGGCCGTGGATCCGGGCCCGCTCCAGTGCGCGGGCCAGCAGCCGGACGGCCCCGGCCCGGGTCGGGGCGTGGGCGATCACCTTGGCGAGCATCGGGTCGTAGTGCACGCCGATGGTGTCGCCGCCGGTGTACCCGGCGTCCAGGCGCAGGCCGGGCGCCTCCGGCACGTCGAGGGCGAGGAGTGCGCCGGTCTGCGGCTGCCAGTCGCGGGCCGGGTCCTCGGCGTAGAGCCGGGCCTCGACCGCGTGGCCCGACGGCGACGGGGGCGTCGGTCCCAGCGGCTCGCCCTCCGCCACCCGCAGTTGCAGGGCGACCAGGTCGAGCCCGAACACAGCCTCTGTCACCGGGTGTTCGACCTGGAGGCGGGTGTTCATCTCCAGGAAGTACGGGCGCCCATCGGCGGAGACCAGGAACTCCACGGTCCCCGCGCCCCGGTAGCCCACCGCCCGGGCCGCCGCCACCGCCGCCTCGTGGAGCCGGGTGCGCAGGGCGTCGTCCAGGCCGGGGGCGGGGGACTCCTCGATGACCTTCTGGTGGCGGCGCTGGAGCGAGCAGTCCCGGGTGCCGAGCGCCCACACGGTGTCGTGCTCGTCCGCCAACACCTGGACCTCGACGTGCCGACCGCGCTCCACGTACGGCTCGGCGAAGACCTCGCCGTCCCCGAAGGCGGACGCCGCCTCGGCGGCGGCTGCCAGCAGTTCGCCGGGAAGCGCGCCGAGTTCGCGGACGATCCGCATGCCGCGTCCGCCGCCGCCGGACGCCGCCTTCAGCAGCAGCGGCAGGTCGCCGGGGCCCGCCGTCGCCGGGTCCACGGGGGCCAGCAACGGCACCCCCGCCCCGGCCATCAGCTCCTTGGCCCGGGTCTTGGACGCCATCAGCTCGATGGCCTTCACCGGCGGGCCCACCCACACCAGGCCCGCGTCCCGCACGGCGGCGGCGAAGGCGGCGTTCTCGGAGAGGAAGCCGTACCCGGGGTGCACGGCGTCCGCCCCGGCGGCCAGCGCGGCGGCCACGACGAGGTCGCCGCGCAGATACGTGTCGGCGGGAGCCGCGCCCGGCAGGCGTACGGCGAGGTCGGCCTCCCGTACGTGCAGGGCGCGGGCGTCCGCGTCGGAGTGCACGGCGACCGTGGTGATGCCCAGGTCACGGCAGGTGCGGAAGATCCGGCAGGCGATCTCGCCCCGGTTGGCGACGAGCAGGGTGGCGATGGTCATCTGGGCCTCACATCCGGAAGACGCCGAAGCCGCCGCGGGCGCCCTCGACCGGTGCGGTGTGGATCGCGGACAGGCACATGCCGAGGACGGTCCGGGTGTCGCGCGGGTCGATGACCCCGTCGTCGTACAGCCGCCCGGACAGGAACAGGGGCAGCGACTCCGCCTCGATCTGCTGCTCCACCATCGCCCGCAGTCCGGCGTCCGCCTCGTCGTCGTACGGCTGCCCCTTCGCGGCGGCGGAGGCCCGGGCGACGATGGAGAGGACGCCGGCCAGCTGCTGCGGTCCCATGACGGCGGACTTGCTGCTCGGCCAGGCGAAGAGGAAGCGCGGGTCGAAGGCGCGGCCGCACATGCCGTAGTGGCCGGCCCCGTAGGACGCGCCCATCAGGACCGACAGATGCGGGACCCTGGAGTTGGCGACCGCGTTGATCATCATCGCGCCGTGCTTGATGATGCCGCCCTGCTCGTACTCCTTGCCGACCATGTAGCCGGTGGTGTTGTGGAGGAAGAGCAGCGGGATGTCACGCTGGTTCGCCAGCTGGATGAACTGGGCGGCCTTCTGCGACTCCTCGCTGAAGAGCACCCCCTGCGCGTTGGCGAGGACGCCGACCGGGTAGCCGTGCAGGCGCGCCCAGCCGGTGACCAGGCTCGTCCCGTACAGCGGTTTGAACGCGTCGAAGTCCGAGCCGTCGACCAGCCGGGCGACGACCTCGCGCGGGTCGAAGGGCGCTTTGAGGTCGCCGGGGACGATGCCGAGCAGCTCGTCCTCGTCGTACTTCGGCGGTTCGGCGAGGCCGGGATCGGCGTGCGCCTTCCGCCAGTTGAGGCGGGCGACGATGCGCCTGGCCTGGCGGATCGCGTCCTGTTCGTCGACGGCGAAGTGGTCGGCGAGCCCGGAGGTGCGGGCATGCATCTCGGCCCCGCCGAGCGACTCGTCGTCGCTCTCCTCGCCGGTCGCCATCTTCACCAGGGGCGGTCCGCCGAGGAAGACCTTGGACCGTTCCTTGATCATCACCACGTGGTCGGACATGCCGGGGACGTACGCGCCTCCGGCCGTCGAGTTGCCGAACACGACGGCCACGGTGGGGATTCCGGCGGCGGAGAGCCGGGTGAGGTCGCGGAAGAGGGCCCCGCCCGGGATGAAGATCTCCTTCTGGGACGGCAGGTCGGCCCCGCCCGACTCCACGAGACTGATGCAGGGCAGCCGGTTGGCGAAGGCGATCTCGTTGGCGCGCAGGGCCTTCTTCAGCGTCCACGGGTTCGACGCCCCGCCGCGCACGGTGGGGTCGTTGGCGGTGATCAGGCACTCGACGCCCTCCACCACCCCGATCCCGGTGACGAGGGAGGCGCCGACTGTGTACTCGGGGGAGGCGCTGCCCCAGGCGGCCAGCGGCGACAGTTCCAGGAACGGGGTGTCGGGGTCGACGAGCAGCTCGATCCGCTCGCGGGCCGGGAGCTTGCCGCGCTTCCGGTGGCGGGCGACGTACTTCTCGCCGCCGCCCGCGAGCGCCTTGCCGTGCTCGGCCTCCAGCTCGGCGAGCTTGGCCACCATGGTGGCCCGATGCGCCGCGTATTCGGGGCCGTTGGTGTCGAGGGCGGTGGGCAGGACGGTCATGCGGTCACCTCCGGGAGGGGGACGCCTTCCAGCAGGGGTACGGGGACGGGCAGCGACCGGGACCGCAGCCACTCCCCCAGCCCCTTGGCCTGCGGGTCGAACCGGGCCTGGGCGGCGACGCCCTCGCCGAGGAGGCCGTGGACCGTGAAGTTCAGGGCGCGGAGACGGGGCAACACATGGCGCACGACCCTCAGGGCGGCGGTCTCCGGCAGGAGTTCCTTCAGCCGCTCGACGGTCAGCTCGTGCGCCAGCCACCGCCACGCGTCGTCGTCGCGCACCCAGACGCCCACATTCGCGTCGCCGCCCTTGTCGCCGCTGCGGGCGCCCGCGATCAGACCCAGGGGTGCGCGCCGGGTGGGGGTGCCGGCGGGATACGGCTCGGGGAGCGGCGGTGTTTCGAGCTCGGCCAACTCCCGCGTGCGGGCCGGTGGTTCCTGGACCTCCCTGCGCCCGTCCGGCAGTACGGCGGTGTGCTCGACGTCCGCCGCCGGTACGGGCCTGGCCTCGAACACGCCGTAGGGCGCGCCCTTTCCGGGCGGGGCGGTGACGTGGAAGCCCGGGTAGCTGCCGAGGGCCAGCTCCACGGCCGCCCCGGAGACGGCCCGGCCGACCGCGTCGGCGTCCCTGTCGCGGACGACGAGCCGCAGCAGGGCGCTGGCCCGCTCCTCGGTGCCGGCGTCGGCGCGGTCGGTGCGGACCAGCTCCCAGCGCACCTCGGCCGGGGGGCGCGCGCCGGCCCGTGCCAGGGCGTCGGCGAACTGGTCCTTCACCAGCGCCGCCTTGGCCTCGATGTCCAGGCCGGTGAGGACGAGGACGACCTCGTTGCGCCAGCCGCCGAGCCGGGTGAGCCCCGCCTTGAGGGTGGGCGGCGGGGGCTCGCCGCGTACGCCGTCGACGCGGACCCGGTCCGGGCCGTCCGGGGTCAGCGTCACGGTGTCGAGGCGGGCGGTGACGTCGGGGCCCGCGTACCGGGCTCCGCCGGTCTCGTAGAGGAGTTGGGCGGTGACGGTGCCGACGTCGACGACCCCGCCCGTACCGTCGTGCTTGGTGATGACCGAGGAGCCGTCGGCGTGGATCTCGGCGAGCGGGAAGCCGGGGCGGCGGAGGAGACGGGCGTCGTGCTCGCGGAAGAACGCGTAGTTCCCGCCGGTGGCCTGCGTACCGCACTCCAGGACGTGCCCGGCGACGACGGCCCCCGCGAGCGCGTCCAGGTCGTCCGGGCCCCAGCCGAAGTGGGCGGCGGCGGGCCCGGTGACCAGGGCCGCGTCGGTGACCCGGCCGGTGACGACGACATCGGCGCCGGCCCGCAGACAGGCGGCGATCCCGGAGCCGCCGAGGTAGGCGTTGGCGGTGAGGTACCCGTCCGGGACGGGCAGCCCGTCGCCCTCGACGTGGGCGACGGCGACGGGAACACCGACCTTCTCCGCCATTTGCCGTACGGCATCGGCCAGTCCGGCCGGGTTGAGCCCGCCCGCGTTGGCGACGATCTTCACTCCGCGCTCGTGGGCGAGGCCGAGCCCCTCCTCCAACTGGCGCAGGAAGGTGGTGGCGTAGCCCTTGTCCGGGTCCTTGAGGCGGCTCCGGCCGAGGATGAGCATGGTCAGCTCGGCGAGGTAGTCCCCGGTGACGACGTCGAGAGGGCCACCGGTCAGCATCTCGCGCAGCGCGTCGAAGCGGTCGCCGTAGAAGCCGGAGGCGTTGCCGATCCGGAGGGGCGCGGCGACGGGGGCGGCGTTCACCGGTGACCGTCCTGTCCGGCACGCTCCGCGCGGGGCGGGCGGCCGGGGCCGGGGGGTCCCGCGAAGGCCTGGGCGATACCGAGCCACTGGTCGGCGTCGCGCCCATCGGCGGTGACCGCGAGGTCGGACCGGTGGGCGCGCTGGGTGACCAGGAGGCAGAAGTCGAGGAGCGGGCCGGTGATCCGCTGGGCGGCCTCCTCCGGCCCGTAGGTGATCATCTCGCCGTCGGGGGCGCGCAGTTCGACGCGGAACTCCTCCTCGGGCGCGGCGATCCCGCGCACCCCGTAGGCGTAGCTCCGGGCCCGGACGCCGATCCGCGCCACGTGCCGGAGCCGGGTGGTGGGGGCCCGGGTCACCCCGAGGGCGTCGGCGATGTCCTGGCCGTGCGCCCAGGTCTCCATGAGCCGGGCGGTCGCCATGGACGCGATGCTCATCGGCGGCCCGTACCAGGGGATCCGGGTGCCGGCCGGGGCGCGCCTCAGGACCTCGCCGAGCCGCTGCCGCCCCTCCCGCCACCGGGCGAGCAGGGCGTCCGGGGCATGGGCGGCGACCAGCACCTCGGCCGCCTCGTCGACGAAGGTCTCGGGTGCGGCGAGGGCCTTGGCCACCTCGTCCCCGAACCGGTCCGGCTCGGTGGCCGCCAGCAGCGCGACCTCGTCGGTCCAGCTGAGGTGGGCGATCTGGTGGGCCACGGTCCACCGCTCGGCCGGGGTCGGCCGGCGCCAGCCGGGCGCGTCCAACGCCCCGACCAGGGCGTCGAGTTCGTCGCTCTCTTCGCGCAGATCGTCGATCACGGCTACGACAGCGGACACGTGCGCTCCCCTCGGGACCGGGTGTGGTGCCCAGGAGCATGGCAGCGCGCCAAGAAACAATCAAGCACGCTTGCATGATTTTCTGCCCGGCCTGTGCGGGGGGACGCGCAGCGCGTCCCCCCGGCGGCCCGTCACGGGCTCCTCGCGGACCGCGCGGTCGCGCGGTCGAAGGCCCCCCGTACGGAGGAGGGTGTTCCGGCGGCGACGGCGCGGTCGTCCGCGTCAGCCTCCGTCGATGACTGCCGAAGCTCGCACGGTGACCCCGCCGCGGCCCCGGCGACTGTCCTGGCGCCTAGAGCACTGGCACCGGACGGGGTGGCCCGGGCCCCCGGCCGAGCCGGCCGACTCCATCACCGGGCTCGGCCGGCCCTGCGGCCGGTGAGCCGCTCACGCGGAACCCGCGTGGCGCGCGGGCCCCTACCGGGAAACGTCGGGCGTCCCGGCCGCGTCCAACGCCGGGGCGAGGAAGGCGAAGGCCCGGTCGGTGAGCTCGGCGGGGTCCTCGACCCCGTCGCTGTCGCTCCAGCGCCGCAGCACGGTGTCGAACGCCGCGAGCGCGGCCCCGGCGGCGAGGCGCGGGGAGAGGTCCGCCTCCGGGTCGAGACCGAGTCGGCGGGCCGTCTCCACGGCGAGGTCGTCGCGCCACTGGGCCTGGTGCTCCAGGAAGCGGGCGCGCAGGGCGGGTGTGCGCAGGATCAGCTGGACGACCCGCAGGGCCCGGCCGGAGTGCTCGGCGCCGTCGGCGCAGGCCGCCATGGCGACCCAGACGGCGTGGCGCAGGGCCGCGGAGGGGGGTTCGGCCTCGGGGCGGGCGGCCAGCTCGGCGCGCATGGCCGTTCCCATGTCGGCCAGGAACTGGACCACCACGTCCTCCTTGGACGCGAAGTACCGGAAGAACGTCCGCTTGGACACGCCCGCGGCGGCGGCGATCGCGTCGACCGTGACCGCGTCGAACCCTTCCCGCGCCATCAACTGGAGCGCCGATTCGGTCAGTTCGTCGGTGACGAGCTGCCGTTTGCGCTGGGCCATGGTCACTGCGGGGCGGGTACTCACGCCCACCATCGTAACCTCATGCCATGTCTGACACTCGGTATCTCTTTGACGTTCAGTACCTGCTTGACACCGAGTGCCACTCGCGGCAGCGTGTGCCGCATGACAGCACAGGACGGGAAGCAGAAGATGCCGCGCTGGACCGCCGAGCAGATCCCCGACCAGACCGGCCGGGTGTCCGTGGTCACCGGGGCCAACAGCGGCCTCGGCCTGGCGACCGCACGTGCCCTCGCCCGCCGGGGCGGGCACGTGATCCTCGCCGTGCGCGACGAGGAGAAGGGACGCCGGGCCGTCGCCGACATCTCCGCCGGCCGGCCGGGGGCCTCGCTGGAGGTGCGCCGCCTGGACCTGGCAGACCTCGACTCCGTACGGGCGTTCTCCGACGCCCTGCACACCGACCACGCGCGACTGGACACCCTCGTCAACAACGCCGGGGTGATGGCACCGCCCCGCTCGGCCAGTCCGCAGGGGCACGAGCTGCAGTTCGCCTGCAACCACCTCGGCCACTTCGCACTCACCGGGCTGGTGCTCGACCTGCTGGCCGGGGGTCGGGACCCGCGCGTCGTCACGGTGACCTCGGTCAACCACCGGAAGGCGCGGCTGCGCTTCGACGACCTGAACGGCGAACGCGACTACGGGCCGATGGCCTTCTACGACCGGTCGAAGCTCGCCAACGCCGTCTTCGGGCACGAGCTGCACCGGCGGCTGACCGCGTCCGGCAGCCCGGTCCGGAGCCTGCTGGCGCACCCGGGCTACACCGCCACCAACCTGCAGACGAGCGGGCCGACCGGCCTGGTGAAGCTGCTGTTCGGCCGCGTCCTGCGGCCCCTCGCCCAACGTCCCGGCGCGGGCGCGCTTCCCCAGCTGTACGCGGCGACCGCCCCGGACGCGCGGGGCGGCGACCTCATCGGCCCGGACGGCCCCGGCGAGCTGCGCGGCGGACCGACCCGGGTGGCTCTCGCCCCGGCGGCCGTCGACGCCGCGACCGGGCGGCGGCTGTGGGAGGTGTCGGAGCAGCTGACCCAGGTCCGCTTCCCCTTCGCGGCGGCCGAGTGACGGAGCGGGGCCCCGGCAGCCCACCCATGCCTCGCCTTACAGGAAGTCCGTCAGAAGTACGAAGGCCTCCGGCTCGACCTGGCCGACGCGGTCGGAGTGGTCCTCGCCGACCGGTACCGGACGGACCTCATCGTCACCCAGGACCAGCGCGCCTTCCGCGCCATGTCGTCCCTGGCTCCCGGGCCGAACGCCTTCCGCATCCTGCCCGCCGACGGCCGAGGGCCGGGCCGCAGCCGTACACCGAGGGCCCGGCCCCGTTCCCCCGCCGCGGCTCACCCCTCGCGGCGCGGGCCCGTCCGGCTGCGCACCGCGCCGACGCTGGCCCCGATGACCAGGGCGATGGCGAGGGCGTCCGTGGTGGAGAGGGCCTGGTCCAGGATCAGGAAGCCCGCGCCGGCGGCGATGGCCGGCTCCAGGCTCATCATCACGGCGAACGTGGGCGCGGGCAGCCGGCGCAGCGCCATCAGCTCCAGGGTGTACGGGAGGACCGAGCTGAGGAGGGCCACCGCCGCGCCGAGCGCCACGGTGGACGGGACCGTGAGCTTCGCGCCGGACTCGATGATGCCCAGGGGCAGCGAGAGGACCGCGGCGACCACCATCGCCAGCGCCAGCCCGTCCGCCTGCGGGAAACGGCGGCCGGTGCGGGCGCTGAACACGATGTACGCCGCCCACATCGCCCCGGCCCCCAGGGCGTACGCCGCGCCGACCGGGTCGAGGCGGTCGAAGCCGCCGCCGCCCAGCAGGACGACGCCGACGAGCGCGAGGCCCGCCCACACGAGGTTGATCAGGCGGCGCGAGGCGAACACCGAGAGGGCCAGCGGGCCGAGCACCTCCAGGGTGACGGCGATGCCGAGCGGGATCCGGTCCAGCGCCTGGTAGAAGAGCGTGTTCATGCCGCCCATGGCGACGCCGAAGGCGAGCACCGTGCCCCAGTCGGCACGCGAGTGACCGCGCAGCTTCGGGCGGCAGATCACCAGCAGGATCAGCGCGGCGGCGGCCAGCCGCAGGGTGACGACGCCCAGCGCGCCCGCCTTCGGCATCAGGAGCGCCGCGACGGCCGAGCCGAACTGGACGGACAGGCCGCCGGCGACCACCAGCACGATCGGCGTCAGCGCCGCCCGGCGCTCGGCCCCGGTCCGCCCGGCGGGCGCGGCGCCTTCGAGTGCCGGCACCGCTTCGGGTACGGCGACGGCTGCGGCGGCCGGTTCGGCGGCGCTGCGCTGGTCGTTCACGGGGGACCTTCCGAGGGAACGGGGACAAGAGGTCAGAGAGACTAGTCCACTGTAATGGACCGGCAAGTACGGCAAGCCGTACTGTCCCGCCGACGGCGGGACGTCCGGGCGTACGGCGTCGTCGATGGGCGTCCCTTCACCGTAAGGACCCCCGCGCGTTCCGTGAAATACCGATCACGCTCCCGTTATGCTCCCCACGCATGAACGAAGCGCCCCCCACCGGCCGCCCCGTGGAACTCCGGCATCTGCGGGCCTTCCTCGCGGTCGCCGACGAGTTGAACATCACGCGCGCCGCCGCCCGCCTCCGGCTGACCCAGCCCGCCGTGTCCCGCACCCTCGCGGCGCTGGAGCGGCACCTGGGGGTCCGGCTCGTCGACCGTTCCACCCACCACCTCGCCCTGACCCCCGACGGCGTCGCCTTCCGCGACAAGGCCGCCGCCGCGGTCGCCGCCTTCGACGAGGCCCTCGACCCCGGCCGGCTGCGCACCTGGCCGCTGCGGCTCGGGCATGCCTGGTCCGCGTTCGGGCCGTACACCACGCCGTTGCTGCGGGCCTGGCAGGAGCGCCACCCGGGGACCGGGCTGGAGCTGCTCCGGATCGACGACCGCACCGCCGGCCTGACCCGGGGCGAGGTCGACGCGGCGTTGCTGCGGGGGCCCGTGGACGCGCCGGGGCTCGTCGCCGAGGTGCTGTTCACCGAGGTCCGGGTGGCGGCGGTGACCGCGGACGGGCCGCTCGCGAGACGGGCCTCGCTCGCCCTCGCCGATCTCGCGGCGGGCCCCGTCGTGCTGAACACCGTCTCCGGCACCACCACCACCGGCCTGTGGCCGCCGCACGCCCGGCCGGCCACCACCGTCACCGTCGGGAACACCGACGACTGGCTCACCGCGATCGCCGCCGGCCGCGGCAGCGGGGTGTCGACCGCCTCGACCGCGACCCTGCACCCGCACACGGGGGTCGCCTACGTCCCGCTCGACGACGCCCCGGGCGTCCCGGTCCTCCTCGCCCACCGCGACGCCCCCGGGCACCCCGCCCTGCCGGCGCTGGCCGCGCTGGCCCGCGAGATCGTCGCCCGGGGCGCGCCGCGCTGAGCCCCGGGCCGGGGCCTACGCGCCGCCCCCCGGCCCCTCGTCGACGGCCGTCGCGGCCGCCTCCTCGATGGCCTCCGCGACGACCTCCGCCAGGTGCCGGGCCCGCCGCCCGGTCAGCTGGTCGAGCTGCGTACGGCAGGAGAAGCCGTCCGCGAGGAGTTCCGTACCGGGTGCCGCGTTCCGTACGGCGGGGAGCAGCCGCTCCTCCGCGCAGGCGACGGACACCTCCCAGTGGCCCTCCTCGAAGCCGAAGTTCCCGGCGAGGCCGCAGCAGCCGCCGCTGAGTTCGCCGGTGAGGCCCATCCGTTCGCGCAGCCGGCGTTCCGCCGCGTCGCCGAGGACCGCGTGCTGGTGACAGTGCGTCTGGCCGGCGGCCGGGCGGTCCAGGCGGGGCGGGGTCCAGTCGGGGGCGTACTCCTCCAGGTACTGGGCGAACGTCCTCACCGAAGCGGCCAGTTCGGCGGCGCGCGGGTCGTGGGGGAGAAGTTCGGGCAGGTCGGTGCGGAGCGTCGCGGCGCAGCTCGGTTCGAGGACGACGAGCGGGTGGCCCGGCGGGAGGCGGAGCCGGTCCAGGGTGCGCCGCATCACACGGCGGGCCGCGTCGAGCTGGCCCGTCGACACGTAGGTGAGGCCGCAGCACAGACCGCGTGGCGGCGGCGGCACCGTGCGCCCCGTCGCCTCCGCCAGGACCCGGACCGCCGCCCGGCCCACCTGGGGGGAGAGGTGCTCGGTGAAGGTGTCCGCCCAGAGCGCCACCACCCGGTCCGAGGAGAGACGCCGGGTCTCCCTCCCCCGGCGGCGGCGCAGCCACCGGCTGTACGTCTCCGTCGCGAGCACCGGGATCGTGCGCTCGGGCGCGATCCCGGCCAGCCGTTTCGCGAGCGCGGCGAGGGGGCGCAGCCGGGCCAGCGCGTTGAGGGGACGGGCGAAGGGGGCGGCGAGGCGCAGCCACTGCGGCAGGCGGCCCATGGCGTAGTGGGCGGCGGGGCGGAGCCGGCCCCGGTAGTGGTGGTGCAGGAACTCCGCCTTGTACGTGGCCATGTCGACGCCCACCGGGCAGTCGCTGCGGCAGCCCTTGCAGGAGAGGCACAGGTCGAGCGCGTCCCGGACCTCCTCGCTGCGCCAGCCGTCCGTGATGACCTCGCCCGCGAGCATCTCGTGGAGCAGCCGGGCCCGGCCCCGGGTCGAGTGGGCCTCCTCGCCGGTCGCCCGGAACGACGGGCACATGACGCCCGAGCCGCTCGCCTCCGTCGTACGGCACTTGGCGACGCCGACGCAGCGGCGGACCGCGCCCGCGAAGTCCCCGCCGTCCTGCGGGTAGCCGAACTCCACGTCCACCGGGCGTTCGGGGAGGACGGCGAAGCGGAGGTTCTCGTCGAGACGGGCCGGGCGGGCGAGGATGCCGGGGTTCAGGCCGCCGTCCGGGTCCCACAGATCCTTGTACCGGTGGAAGAGGGCGACGAGTTCGTCCCCGTACATCTTGGGCAGCAGTTCCGCGCGCGCCTGGCCGTCGCCGTGCTCGCCGCTGAGGGAGCCGCCGTGCGCGACGACGAGAGAGGCCGTCTCCTCGGAGAACCCGCGGAAGCGGGCCACCCCGGCGTCGGTCATCAGGTCGAAGTCGATGCGGACGTGGACGCAGCCTTCGCCGAAGTGGCCGTACGGGGCGCCGCGCAGGCCGTGTTCGGCGAGGAGGGCCCGGAAGTCGCGGAGGTACGCGCCGAGCCGGTCGGGCGGCACCGCGCAGTCCTCCCACCCGGGCCAGGCCTCGGTGCCGTCGGGCATCCGGGTCGCGGTTCCGGCGGCGTCCTCGCGGATCCGCCACAGGGCCCGCTGCCCGGCCGGGTCCGTGACGACCGCCCCGTCCACCGCGTCGGCGCCCCGCAGGACGCGTTCGGCGTGCGCCCTTGCCTCGGCGGGGGTGTCGCCGCCGGTCTCGACGAAGAGCCAGGCGGCCCCGCGCGGCAGCCCGGCGGAGCGGGTGACGAGGTCGGCGGCCATGCCCTCGACGGTGAGCGGGCGGTACGGGAGGAGACCCGGGGCGGCGTCGGCGGCGGCGGACTCGTCGGCGTACCCGAGGACCGCCAGGGCGCGGGCGCGCGGGGCCTGGACCAGGCGGACGGTGGCCTCGGTGACGACGCCGAGGGTCCCCTCGCTGCCGCAGAACGCCCGGACCGGGTCGGGGCCGCCGGGGTGTTCGGGGAGCAGGGCGTCGAGCGCGTACCCGGAGATGCGGCGCGGGAGGCCGGGGTAACCGGTGCGCAGGAGGGCGAGGTGGGCGGCGACGAGCGCTCCGACGCCCGCGGGCCCCTCGCCGCTCCCCTGTTCCAGGTGCAGGGACTCGCCCCCGTACCGGACGACCGACAGTTTCCGCACGTTGTCCGCCGTGGTGCCCCAGGCCACCGAGTGGGCGCCGCAGGAGTTGTTGCCGATCATCCCGCCGAGGGTGCAGCGGCTGTGGGTGGAGGGGTCGGGGCCGAAGGTCAGGCCGTGGGGTGCGGCGGCGGCCCGCAGATCGTCCAGGATCACGCCGGGCTGGACGACGGCGGTGCGGGCGGCGGGGTCCAGGTCGAGGATCGTGCGCAGATGGCGGGTGAGGTCGAGGACGAGTCCGGTGCCGGTGGCCTGTCCGGCGATGGAGGTGCCGCCGCCGCGCGCCACCACCGGCACCCCGTGCTCCCGGCAGACGGCCAGGGCGGCGGCGACGTCGTCGGCGTCGCGCGGGGCGAGCACACCGAGCGGCACCCGGCGGTAGTTGGAGGCGTCCATCGTCGTCAGCGCCCGTGCGGCGGCCCCGAAGTCGCTCGTGCCGCGTACGGCGGAGCGGAGCGCCGCGACGAAAGCCGGGGGCATGGCGGTGTCCGGGGGGATGTCGGTATGCGGTCGATGCTGTTCGGCCATGGTCTCAGCATGCCGTCGTGTCAGGTGAACTCTTGGGATGCGCCAGGATCAAAGCACGTAAGCAGTACAAAAAAGCCCACAAGATCTTCCCAAACAGACCGTCAAGTCTCCTATAGTGACCAAGACTTGCGCAGGAATTGGCAGCTCCAGTTGTGCTGGATCGCCTACAACCGTGCCGAACTGTCCTGAAATCGACTGGTCGATTTCACCCGGTTCGAACCACTTGAAGCACATCGCACCACTTGAACCACCTCGCACCACGTGAAGCACCCTGCACCGCCTCGCACCGCCTCATACCGTCCCGCACCGTCCGCCACCGAGGACTCCGATTGCGCCCCTCACACCGGCCCACCGCACTCGCCCTGCTGATCTCGGCAGCCGCAACCGGCACGCTGACCCTGTGGGGCGTCGCCGTGGCCCCCGACGCGGTACGGGCCCCCCTGGCCTGGGGCGCGGGCGCGGCCGCCGTGCTGCTGAGCGTCTGCGTGGCCGTCACCGTCCACACCCTGGGGACCGCGCGGACCCTGCGCGCCCAGCGGGCCGCCGACGCCCAGCGGTTCACCGCCGAGACCTCGCGCCTGGTCTCCGCCTCCGCCGTCGAGGCCCAGCGCTTCACCGCGGAGACCGCCCGGATCAAGGGCGCCGCCTCCGCCGAGACCGCCCGGGTCGTCGCCGACGCCCGCGCCGAGAACGAGCGGCTCGCCGCGGCCGCCGCCGCCGAGCAGGGCCGGCTGGCCGTCTCCGTCGACCGGCTGACCGCCCGTGCCACCCGTGCCGAGACCGAGCGCTCCGCGGCGGTCGCCGCCTGCGCCAACGCGGCGGGGCGGATGCAGGCGCTGGCCACCAGCATGCTGGCCGACCTCCGCGAGATGGAGCACCGGCACTCCGACGAGTCCGTCCTCGGGGACCTGCTCCACCTGGACCACCGCACCGCCCAGGCGGGCCGCCTCGCCGACTCCATCGCCGTGCTGACCGGGGCCCGCTCCGGCCGGCGCTGGGCGAAGCCGATCGTCATGGAGTCGATCCTGCGCGGCGCGATGGGCCGGATCGGCAGCTACCAGCGGGTCCGCCTGCACTCCACCAGCGATGTCGCCATCGCCGGTCACGCGGCCGAGGGCGTCATGCACGCGCTCGCCGAACTCCTCGACAACGCTGCCAACTTCTCGCCGCCCACCGCCGAGGTCCACGTGTACGTGGAGGAGGTCCCGGCGGGCATCGTCATCACCGTCGAGGACAGCGGGCTCGTCATGAGCGAGGTGCAGCTGCGCCGCGCCGAGAAGGCGGTCTCCGCGGAGAACCAGGACCTCACCAACCTCTCCGGCACCCGCCTCGGGCTCGCCGTCGTCGGCAGGCTGGCCCGCAAGCACGGACTGACCGTCTCCTTCCGGCCGTCCGCCCGGGGCGGCACCGGCGCGCTGATGATGCTCCCCCAGGACCTCATCTCCCGCGCGACCGCACCGACGCCGACGGTCCCGGGCCAGGCCGTCGCGGCCCAGGCCGCTCCCACCACCCCGGCCGCTCCCGCCGCTCCCGCCGAGCCGGAGCCCTCGCACGCCTCGGCCGCCGGAACGGACACCGCCGGCGCCGCCCCCGCGGCCCGGTCCCTTCCCGAGGACGACGCCTCCACGCCCCTGACCCCGGCGGCGGAGTCGGAGCCCGCGGGCTCTTCGGTGGATTCGGCGTCCGAGTCCACGGGCTCCGTGCCCGCGTTCGGCGAGAGCGGCCTGCCCAAGCGCCGCCGAGGCCGCACGCTGGCCGCCGCCGAGGCCCGTACCGGCAACGCCACCCCCGGCGGAGCCGACACCCCCCGGGCCCGCACCACCGACCCGAAGGTCCAGGCCGCGCGCTTCAGCACCTTCAGCAAGGCGGTACGGGCCAACTCCACGCACCCGGAAGGCAACACCCGATGACCGCGACCACCGACGAGAAGCTCAACTGGCTGCTGGAGGGGCTGCTCGACCGCACCCCCGGTACCCGCCACGCCCTCGTCCTCTCCCGCGACGGCCTCAAGCTGTGCAGGACCCCCGAGCTCTCCGTCGACCAGGCCGACCAGCTGGCCGCGATCTCCGCCGGGATCCAGAGCCTCTCGCACGGCGCGTCCATCGAGTTCGGCGACGGCACCGGCGGCGTACGGTCCGCGATGGCCGAGTTCTACGGCGGCGTGCTGTTCATCGTCGAGGCGGGGGCCGGGGCCCACCTGGCCGTCGTCGCCGACGAGGACTCCGACGTGGGCCTCGTCGGCCACAACATGAGCGAGCTCGTCGAGCAGCTCGGCGAACACCTCGTCGCGCCGCCGCGCGAACCCGCCGAAGCCCCGGCCGTATGACGACGGCACCCCGCCCCCGACCGGGCCGCGACGAGGACCCGGACCGGCTGTACACCCTCACCGGGGGCCGCAGCCGCTCCGACTCCGCCGCGTTCGACCTGGTGACGCTCGTCGTCGCCGAGTGCGACCCGGCCCCCGGGATGCAGTCCGAGCACGTCGCGATCCTGCGGATGTGCCAGGGCCCCACCGCCGTCGTCGAGATAGCCGCGACCCTGAACCTGCCGGTCAGCATCGTCCGCATCATGCTGTGCGACCTGCTCGACACCGGACGGATCAGCGCCCGCCACCCCCGTACAGCCCGTGTCGCGGACCGGCTCCCCGACCCCGACATCCTGGAACAGGTGCTCGTTGGACTCCGCAACCTCTGACCGCGCCGCCCTGAGCGCGACGGCCGACAACGGACTGAAGATCGTTGTCGTCGGCGGCTTCGGGGTCGGCAAGACCACCATGGTCCGATCCGTGAGCGAGATCCGTCCGCTCAACACGGAGGAGACCATGACCCGCGCGGGCGAGGCCGTCGACCACCTCGACGGCATCCAGGCCAAGTCGTCCACCACCGTGGCGTTCGACTTCGGCCGGATCACGCTCGACGAACGCTCCGTGCTGTACCTCTTCGGCGCGCCCGGACAGGAACGCTTCTGGTTCCTGTGGGACCGGCTGTTCTCCGGCACGCTCGGCGCGGTCGTCCTCGTCGACACCCGGCGGCTCGCCGACTCCTGGTACGCCATCGACCGCCTGGAGCACCACGGCACACCGTTCATCGTGGCGTGCAACGACTTCGGCGGGCCGCTCCACAGCGAGCAGCAGATACGGGAGGCCCTGGACCTCTCGGAGGACGTGCCGCTGGTGGAGTGCGACGCGCGCGACCGCTCGTCCAGCAAGTACGTGCTCATCACCCTCGTCGAACACCTCGCCGCGCTCTCCGCCGCCCGCCTCCGCGCCCCCGAGGCGGCCCTGGCGGCGGCCGGCCCGACCCCGGAGCCCGCCCCGTGACCCCTGTCTCCGGCTGCCCCGTCACCCACGGGTCCGTCCCCCTGTCCGGGCCCCGCTTCCAGAGCGACCCCGTCCAGCTCTACCGGGACATGCGGCGCGACCACGGGGCCATCGCCCCGGTCGTCCTCGACGGCGACGTGCCGGCCTGGCTCGTCCTCGGCTACCGCGAACTGCACCAGGTCACCGGCGACCCGGTCCTGTTCAGCCGGGACTCCGACCTGTGGAACCAGTGGGACCGCATCCCCGACGACTGGCCGCTGCTGCCGATGATCGGGCGCAAGCAGCCCTCGATCCTCTACACGGTCGGCGAGCGCCACAGCGTCCGCGCCATGATGATCAGCAACGCGCTGGAGGGCGTCGACCCGTTCTCCCTGAAGCGGTACGCGGAGGAGTTCGCCGACGAGCTGATCGACCGGTTCTGCACCAAGGGCTCGGTCGACATCATCGCGGAGTACGCCAAGCTGCTACCCGCCCTCGTGCTGGCCAGGATCTACGGCTTCTCCGACGAGGAGGCCCACCCACTGGTCGGCGCGATCAACGACATGATCGACGGCCGGGAACGGGCGCTCGCCGGACAGCAGCACCTCGCCACGTCGATGTTCCAGCTGCTGGCCGACAAGCACGCCGAGCCCGGCGACGACGTCGCCACCCGGATGCTCGCCGACCCAGGCGGCTTCACCGACGAGGAGGTCGCCCAGGACCTCATGGTGATGATGGCGGCCGGCCACCAGCCGACCGCCGACTGGATGGGCAACTCGCTGCGCCTCATGCTCACCGACGACCGGTTCGCCGCCTCGCTCTCGGGCGGCCGGCACAGCGTCGCCGAGGCGATGAACGAGGTCCTCTGGGAGGACACCCCCACCCAGAACGTGGCCGGCCGCTGGGCCGCCCGCGACACCCACCTCGGCGGCCGTCACATCCGCGCCGGCGACCTGCTGCTCCTCGGCCTCGCCGCCGCCAACGGCGACCCGCAGGTGCGCACCGACGGCTCGACCCTGACCGGCGGCAACAACGCCTTCCTCTCCTTCGGCCACGGCGAGCACCGCTGCCCGTTCCCGGCCCAGGAGACCGCCGAGGTCATCGCCCGTACCGGCATCGAGGTCCTCCTCGACCGGCTGCCGGACGTGGACCTCGCCGTCCCCGCCGGGCAGCTCACCCGCCGCCCGTCGCCCTGGCTGCGCGGACTGACGGACCTGCCGGTGCTCTTCACACCCACCCCCGCCGTCGGAAGACCCGGAAGCTTCGGAGGCCCCGCATGACCCGCATCGCGCTCGACCCGTTCGTCACCGACCTCGACGGCGAGAGCGCCGCGCTCCGGGCCGCCGGCCCGCTGGCCGAGGTGGAACTGCCCGGCGGTGTACACGTGTACGCGGTCACCCGCCACGCGGAGGCCCGCGCGCTGCTCACCGACAGCCGCCTGGTCAAGGACATCAACGTCTGGAACGCCTGGCAGCGCGGCGAGATACCCATGGACTGGCCGCTGATCGGCCTGGCCAACCCGGGCCGCTCGATGCTGACGGTCGACGGGGCGGACCACCGCCGTCTCCGTACGCTGGTGGCGCAGGCGCTCACAGTGAAGAGGGTGGAGCGGCTGCGCGCCGGGATCGAGGCGCTGACGAACGCGAGCCTGGAGAGGCTGGCGGCCCTCCCCGCCGGACAGCCTGTCGACCTGAAGGCCGAGTTCGCCTACCCCCTCCCCATGAATGTCATCAGCGAGCTGATGGGCGTGGACGCGGCGGACCACCCCCGGCTGAAGGAGCTGTTCGAGAAGTTCTTCTCGACGCAGACGCCGCCGGAGGAGGTCCCGCAGATGATGGCGGACCTCGGGGCCCTCTTCACGAAGATCGTCGACTCCAAGCGGGCGAACCCGGGCGACGACCTGACCAGCGCCCTGATCGCGGCCTCCGAGGACGGCGACCACCTCTCCGACGAGGAGATCGTCAACACCCTGCAACTCATCATCGCCGCCGGACACGAGACCACGATCAGCCTGATCGTCAACGTCGTGGAGGCGCTGGCCACCCACCCCGAGCAGCGCGAGAAGGTGCTGAACGGCGAGATCGGGTGGGACGGCGTGATCGAGGAGACGCTGCGCTGGAACACCCCGACCTCACACGTCCTGATCCGCTTCGCGACGGAGGACGTCAAGGTCGGCGACAAGGTCCTCCCGAAGGGTGAGGGCCTGATCGTCTCGTTCGGCGCGCTGGGCCGCGACGAGGAGCAGTACGGCCCGACGGCCGGCGAGTTCGACGCCACCCGCACCCCGAACCGCCACATCGCCTTCGGCCACGGCCCGCACATCTGCCCCGGTGCGGCACTCTCCCGCCTGGAGGCGGGCATCGCGCTCCCGGCGCTGTACGAGCGGTTCCCGGAACTGGACCTGGCGGTCCCGGCGTCCGAGCTGCGCAACAAGCCGATCGTGACCCAGAACGACCTGCACGAACTGCCGGTGGAGCTGGGCTGCCCGTTCGGCCACGACGCCTAGATCTCCCCTTTACCCGGGCGTCCACGGGCCGGAGCACGCGTCTCATCCGACGGACACGGTTGCTGAGCCGTGCCACCGAGGGACTACGCTCCGTCCCGTGGCCGACATCCAGATTCCCGCTGACATCAAGCCCGCCGACGGACGCTTCGGCGCCGGTCCTTCCAAGGTGCGGACGGAGGCGCTCGACGCGCTGGCCGCCACCGGCACCTCTCTCCTCGGTACGTCCCACCGCCAGGCCCCGGTCAAGAACCTGGTCGGCGAGGTACGGGACGGCGTGCGCAGCCTCTTCTCCCTTCCCGAGGGTTACGAGGTCGTCCTCGGCAACGGCGGGTCCACCGCCTTCTGGGACGTCGCGACGCACGGACTGATCGAGTCGAAGTCGCAGCACCTGAACTTCGGCGAGTTCTCGTCGAAGTTCGCCAAGGCCGCGAAGCTCGCGCCCTGGCTGTCCGACCCCACCGTCATCGCCTCCGACCCGGGCACCCACCCGGACCCGAAGGCCGAGGCGGGCGTCGACGTCTACGCCTTCACCCACAACGAGACCTCCACCGGTGTCGCCGCCCCGGTCAAGCGCGTCGCGGGTGCCGACGAGGGCGCTCTCGTCCTGGTGGACGCCACCTCCGGTGCGGGCGGCCTGCCGGTCGACATCACCGAGTCCGACGTCTACTACTTCGCCCCGCAGAAGTCCTTCGCCTCCGACGGCGGCCTGTGGATCGCCGTGTTCTCCCCGGCCGCCCTGGAGCGCGCCGCCCGGATCCACGCCTCGGGCCGGCACATCCCGGAGTTCTTCTCGCTGCCCACGGCGATCGACAACTCCCTCAAGAACCAGACGTACAACACCCCGGCGCTCTCCACGCTCTTCCTGCTGAACGAGCAGCTGAAGTGGATGAACACCCAGGGCGGCCTGGACTTCACGACGGGCCGCACGGCGGCTTCGTCGGGCCACCTCTACGGCTGGGCCGACGAGTCGAAGTACGCCACCCCGTTCGTCACGGACCCGGCGAAGCGCTCGCAGGTCATCGGCACGATCGACTTCGCGGACGAGATCGACGCGGCGGCCGTCGCCAAGGTGCTGCGCGCCAACGGCATCGTGGACACCGAGCCGTACCGCAAGCTGGGCCGCAACCAGCTGCGCGTGGCGATGTTCCCGGCGATCGACCCGGCGGACGTCCAGGCGCTGACGGCGTGCGTCGACTACGTGATCGAGAAGCTGTAGCTCCTACCGGCTCACGGCTCGACGGCTGTACGGAGACGGCCCGGCACCCACGCGGTGTGCCGGGCCGTTTCTGCTTCACTCGACCGGGTGGCATATGCCAGAAACGCGATCTCGGCCCACTCCGCCCTACGATGATGCTCTCGACACCAGCCCATTCCAGGAGGCCCGCAATGTCTGCAGCAGCAGTCGAGCACCCCTGTGACGATGAGCCGGAAACGCTGCTGGAAACGGCCAACCGTCTCATGGAACAGCTTCCGGGGCATCGCGTCGAGATCATCGGAGGCCTCGTCACCGTGGCACCACCCCCGGACGGCCCGCATGCCGACGCCCTGACCACACTCACGGTCCCCTTCCTCGCCGCCGGTCTGCACGGCGAGGAGTCGAGAGTCCTCCAGGGCATCGGTCTCTGGCTCCCCAGCGGACCCGAGGACTACGTGATCCCCGATCTGGCGGTCGTCGACGCCGACTACGGCGAGCACCCGCGCGAGAACAACAGCTACGACCCCGCCTGCTTCCGCCTGGTCCTGGAGGTCACCTCCGGGAACTACCAGACCGACCTGCGCCACAAGGTCACCGCCTACGCCCAGGCCAAGATCCCGGTCTACGTGATCGTCGACCGCAAGCACGGCCGCGTCCACGTCCTGACCGAACCGCTCCCCGGCGGCTACGACCGCCACGAGGTCTACGCCCCCGGCCAGCAGGCCCCGCTCCCGGCCTCGATCGGCGCCGAGGTCTCCCTGGACGTCGACGAAATCGTGCGCGCGGGCCGCCCGAAACGCTGAGGACGCGGCCCGGACCGGTCCTACTCCCCCGTCGCCGCCACCAGCACAGCCCGCAGCGCGGCTATCCCCGCGAGCCACTCCTGGTCCGCACCGGCGTCCGCCCACAGATCCAGCGGCTCCGCGTTCTTCGCGGTGAGGCGGTCCAGGGCCCGGACGGCCAGCGGGCGCAGATCGGCGGGAAGCTGTGGCAGCGGCTCCTTCGGGCCGTACGCGGTGGTGACGGGCTCTCCCCCGGGGCACTGGGCGGCGATCAGCGCGGCGGCGGCCACCGCCTCCTCCCCGCCGTCCGCATAGTCCTCCGGGCCGGTGTCCGCGACGGCGGTCAGGACGTCCCGGAGCACGTCCGCCTTCTTCCCGGGCTCCGTGTCGTCGACCCGCCCGCCGAAGTCGGCCGCGGTGTCGTTGTCGAAGTGGCCGATGTCCCACGCACCCATGGGGTCCCCCTCAATCCGCTGTGCCGGTCACCCCGTCGTGCCGGTGTCCCCATCCTCACAGCCGCCACTGACAATCGGCCGGGCCGGGCTCACCGCACGCGGGAACCGCCTCTTCCGGAATCGGCGCCGTCCGAGCCGTCCTCGTCGTCCTCGTCCGGAATGTGCACGTCGAAGACGTTGATGTTGATCTCGACGGCCTCCAGCCCCGTCATCGTCTCCACGGCGTCGACGACGTTCGCGCGGATCCGGTCGGCCAGCTCATGGATCGGAACCCCGTACTCCACCTCGACGTCGACGTCGATCGCCGTCTGTTTCTCGCCGACCTCGACCTTCACGGTCCGTCCCCTGCCCGAGGCCCCGGACACCCTGCCCGCCACGGCGCCCAGCGCCTTCGACGCGCCCTTGCCCACCGAGTGCACGCCGTCGGTCTCGCGGATGGCGATCTCCGCGATGGTGGCCACGACGCCGTCGGCGATGGTGGTCCTGCCGCGCACGCCGCTTTCCTTCCCGCCGCTCGTCGTCGGGTTTCCGCTCAGAGATTCGATGTCGACCATGTCCGCCTCACAGAGAGTGCTTGCCACGGGCGCTCCTCCCACCCGTGCGGCCCCCTCATTCACTCTCCGCCCGCCCGCGACCATCCGCCATTCGAGGTACCCGGACTCAGTCGCGGGGCAGCAGCGTTCCCAGCGGCCCGAGGTCGAGATTGAGGTCCTCGGGTCGCACGCCGTGCTGGTCGCAGAGCTCGTTCATCCGCTGGTCGAGCAACATGAGCGTGGTCCCGATCTCCTCGACCTGCTCGTCGCTGAGGTCGCCCTGTTCGACCCGGCGGATCGCCTGCCGCTCCATCAGCTGCCGGAGCAGCTCCACCACGGTGAGGACCAGGGCCACCAGGTCCCGCCCCATCTGCTCGGAGTCCAGATCGACCCGTGAGCCCGGGGCCCGGCCCGCGCCCGTCACAACGGCCCCCCGTCGGCCCAGGGCGCCGGAACCCGCTCGCTGACCGACGACAGCAGGGCGTGCAGGGACACCCGCACCAGAGGTACGTCGGCGATGGCGATCACCAGGTCCCCGCTGACGACGACACCGGTCGCCAGGACACGGTCCAGCAGGTCCACCAGCGGTACCCCGATGGGCCCGATCAGGGGCTCCGGGCTGTCCCAGGGGACCACCGCGCGCTCCGCCGCTGCCACGGCTACACCTCCCCTACGAAGGAGTACGGAACCCAGGGCCCGGTCAGCTCGATCCGCGCCCCGGTCCGCTCGCCCAATCCCCGTACCAGAGCGGCCAGTTCATCCGACCGGTGCTCGGCCACGAGGTACGTGGCATTGAGCACGTGCACCCGGCCGTCAGCCCCCGGTACGGCTCCGTGCGTACGGAGGCGGCGCGACGCGGTAGCCAGCTCCCGGAGTTCGGCGTCCACGGATTCCGCGACGGACAGGGCCTGTTCCCGGCGCCGCTCGCGTCGCTCCTGGACCCCGCGTCTGCGGTTCAGGTAGGCGAGCCCGGCACCGGCGGCGGGAGCCTCGCGCCCGCCACCTCCGGCGGTGACGGGTTCCGCTTCCTCGGGAGCGGTCGCGGGCTCGTACACCTTCACGCCCCACTCGGCGTGGTGCGCGATGCGCTTCAGCACCTGGTGGAAGCGGTGTGCCTCGTCGTCCAGCGCGCGGCGGGCCCGGTCGTCGTCGTGGTAGAGCGTGGCGAGGGGCAGCGGTACGGCGGGCCCGTGAGCGGCCGCGGCGGACACGACCTCGTGGTGGGCCCGGGCGTACCGCTCGATCTCACGCGGATCGGAGAGCCGCGACTGCCAGACCTCGTCCGTGAAGTCGGCGGCCGGGACGGTCTGGACCACGGCGGTCAGCGGTCCGGAGGGCAGCAGCCGGACGGCCGCACCGCCGGGCATGCCGACCAGGCCGGTGACATCGGCCGTGTGCGCGGCACGGGCGCCCCGGCAGACGGCGAACACGTACGTGACACCGGTGCCCGGAGCCCGGTCCCGGTGGGCGGGATGCGTCATCTCTGCCCGGTCTCCTTACTGTCGTCCACGTCGTCCACGTCGTCCACGTCGGCGCTTCGGTTCGGGCGCGGGCCGGGGTCCTCATCCGCGCCCGTCCCCGGTTCGAGGGCCTGGAGGCGTTCACGCAGTCGGCGGTTCTCGTCCTCCAGGGCGTTGCGCGAGGCCCGGGAGCTGAGGGCCGGATCGGTCTCCCACCAGTCGATGCCCGCCTTCTTCGCGGTGTCGACGGATGCCACGAAGAGGCGGAGCCGGATGGTGAGGAGTTCGATGTCGAGAAGGTCGATCTTGATGTCCCCGGCGATGACGATGCCCTTGTCCAGGACGCGTTCGAGAATGTCGGCGAGGTTGGTGGTCTGAGGGCCGTTGGCCGGCGGCCCTCCCTGCCGGAAGTCGAGGTCGGTCACCGCGAGGCCCCGGACCGGCGCCTGCGGCTCGCGCGCTTCTTGGCGGGCGGCTCCTCCGGCTCTTCCTCGTCCTCTTCCTCTTCCTCGTCCTCGTCTTCCTCGGGCTCCTCTTCCTCGTCCTCGTCCTCCTCGTAACTCTCGGGTTCCTCCTCCTCTTCCTCCTCAGGCTCATCCTCGTCCGGCTCCTCGTCGTCGTCCGGCTCCTCGTCCTCCTCGTCGTAGTCCTCCTCCCCGCCCTCCTCTTCGCCTTCCTCAGGCTCCTCCTCGCCGTCCTCGTCCGCGTCCTCGCCGTCGTCGGCCTCTTCCGCCTCCTCACGCTCGACGGCCTCCTCATGGCTGACCACGACCTCGCCGTCGCGGATCTCGCCGCGCCACCCCTCGGGCTCTTCTTCGGTGAGGCTCACGTAGCGCTGGAAGTGCTTGAAGTCCAGCCGTACGCGACGGCCTTGGGCGCGCCAGAGGTTGCCCGTCTTCTCGAAGAACCCGGACGGGTAGTACTCCATGACCAGCACGATGCGGGTCAGGTTCGGGGCCAGCTCATGGAAGCTGATGGCTCCGCGCGTGCTGCCCTTGGCGCCCTCGGAGGTCCAGACGATCCGGTCGTCCGGCACCTGTTCCTGCACCGTGGCCTTGAAGCCGCGCGTGGAGGGGCCGACCTTGACCTTCCAGTCACTTTCCTCGTCCTCGCCCTTGGAGACGCTCTGGACGCCCTTCATGAAGCCGCTGAACTCTTCGTACTGCGTCCAGGCGTCGTAGGCGGTACGCAGCGGTACACCGACGTCGATCACTTCGATGATGTTCATGAACTTGCCGCCGCCGGCCTTGCGGCTGCCCTTGCCGCCGCCCCCGCCGAACGCGCTCTTCGCCTTGTCCACCACCGCGTCCTTCGCGCCCTTGGCCTTCTCCGAGACGAACGCCTTCACCGGGGATTCGCCCCGGAGCACGCGAGAACCGATGGCGGGCAGTGAGCCGCCGTTCTCGGCCGCATCGGTCAACTGACCGGTGAGATCGGAGAGTTTGCTGCCCGCCTTCTCAGCGAGTTGCTGGACCTGAGCGCCGGCGAATTTCGACAGCTCTTCCTTGATGCGGCCGACACCCGACTCCGCCGGAGCCTCGGATTCGTCCTTGTCCGTCGTTGCCATGGCTGACTACCTCCGGCGATCGGCGCGCTTGGATGCTGACCGCTTCGACGTCGCTGTCTTCTTCGCGGCAGACTTCTGGGGGGCGGACTTCTTGGCCGCGGGCTTCTTGGCCGGAGCGGTCTTCTTGGCCGGTGCGGCCTTCTTGGCCGTCTTCTTCGCTGACGTCTTCTTCGCTGGAGCAGCCTTCTTGGCGGGGGCCTTCTTGGCCGGAGCCTTCTTGGCGGGGGCCTTCTTGGCGGGGGCCTTCTTGGCGGGGGCTGCCTTCTTCTCCGCCGGCTTCCTGGCCGGGGCCGCCTTCCTGGCGGGGGACTTCCTCGCCCGGGACGGCTGCGGCGGGTCCGCCTCTTCCTCTTCTTCCTCGTCCTCCTCTTCGGGCTCCTCCTCTTCCGGCTCCTCGTCCTCGTACTCCTCGTCCTCTTCGGGCTCCTCTTCGTCCTCCTCCTCGTCCTCGCCTTCCGGCTCTTCCTCGGGCCCCTCGTCCTCGTACTCGCCCTCGTCCTCGTCCTCTTCGTCCGCCTCGTCGTCGGGCGCAGCCGTGAGCCGGGCCGTCCGGTCGCCGATGGCGTCCGCCAGGGAGGCCATGGAGCGGTTGGCGGCGGCCGTCACCGCCTGGCGTCCCGCGTCGAGGACCTCGCCCCGCAACTGCTCCTGCAACTCGGCGACCTGCGGCACCTCGCCGAGCCTGCGCATGCCTTCGGCCGCCAGCTGGCGGGGTTCGAGTCCGAACCGGCGCCCCGCCAGATAGGTCGCGACGCTCAGCGCGACCCGGCCCTTCTTCGTCCGGCCCAGCACGTATCCGCCCACTACGGCGGCCGCGAGCGCCACTTTCGCCTGGTCATCCATGTCTGTCACCTTCTGTCGTCGGTGTCCGGCCGCCCTGTGCCGCGTACAGCCGGTCGAGCAGCGTCTCTTCCTGCGCCTCGAACTCCTCCAGACCGATGTGCCCCTCGTCGAGCTCCTGGTTGAGGGCCGCCAGCTGCGCGCGGATCACCCCGGGGTCGTAGAGTTCGCGCTCGGCGGCGTCCTGCAACCGCTCCGCGACCCACACCACGCCCCGGGCGGGTGCCAGGGGGAGCATCAGGAGTCCGGAGATCAGCCCCATCGTCAGCCTCCACCGACCGGCGCGGGCGGCCTCGTGCTTCCGGCGTCGACGAAGCTGTAGCAGGGCAGCGGCCCCGCGAGGCGGAGCTCGACGTGGTCGCGGTGGGCCGCCGCGAAACGATCGGCCGTCGCGCGGAACCGGTCGCTGTCCGCCCGCGCCACGAGAAAGGACACGTTGAGCGCGCAGCCGGGAACCTCGGGGCCCCCGGCCGTCGCCCGGGCCATCGGAGCCAGATCGCGCAGCGCCCGCCGGCCCGCCTCGCCCGCCCGGCGCGCCAGGGCGGACGCGACGGCCGCCCCCAGGCGCACATGGGCCTCGTACCCGGGCCGCCGGCGGGTTTCCTCGCGCAGCCGCCGTACGGTCGCGTCCCCCGCCACCAGTGCGGCGAGGGCGTCATGGGCCGGCAGGGCCTTGACGTTCATCTCGATGTGCCCGGCGACCCGGTCCAGCGCGGCGAGGTGGCCCGCCTGCGCCCCGGTCAGCTGGGCGCGCAGCGCGTCGTCGTCCGGCGCGACCATGCCGAAGCGCATCGGCAGGACCGGCCCGCTGTCCGCCAGACGCGTCAGGAGTTCCTGGTGAGCCAGCAGATCACGCCGCCGGGCCCGCAACTGCGCGGGAGCGGCGCTGACGACGGCGGCCACCGGGCCCACTGCGACCGTCCGCAGCGAGGCGGGCGGGCTGCCGACGCCCCCGGACTTCGCGGGCAGCGGCGTTCCGGCCCTGACGACCGCGTACACGTACAGCCCCGTTCCGGTGGCCTGGCCCGTCCCCGGGCCGTCCACGCGCACGTCAGGCCTCTGCCCTGCGGCGACGGCTCGTGCCACCGCTGCCGCTGCTGCTGCGGGCGGGGGCGCGGCGCTTCTTCGGGCGCGCCGGCCGTTCCTCCGCCTCTTCCTCGTCGTACGCGTCGTACTCGTCGTCCTGGCCGCCGGCCCCGACCGCCTTGCGTACGGTGTCGCCGACGGACTCCGCGGCCTTGCGCACCTTCCGCTTGCCGATGGAGCGGGCGGCGGAGCCGCCGAGCAGCTCGGGGACGGTGGTGCTGCCGGAGTCACGTTCGAGATCGAGACGGTTGCACGCCTCGGCGAAGCGCAGGTAGGTGTCGACACTCGCCACGACTATGCGCGCGTCGATCTTGAGGATCTCGATGCCGACCAGGGAGACGCGTACGAATACGTCGATCACCATGCCCCGGTCGAGAATGAGCTCCAGCACGTCGTAGAGCGTGCCTGCGCGGGGCGGGCACGGAGCGGCGCCGTCGACGTAGGTGGTGGTCGTCATGGGGGGTCCTTCCAGCTGTCGGACGAAGTGGGGTCACTCGTCGGCGGCACCGCGCCGGTAGCGGCGGACCCGGGTGTACTCCACGAGTTCGCAGGCTCCGTCGAGCCGCACCTCGTACGAGGCGAGGAGACTGGTCGTGTCCGGGATGCGGGGCACTTCGAGGACGTCCACGACGACGCACCAGCCGTCGTCGTCGGATCGTCGGATCGCGGAGACGCCCTCGGCCGGGTGGCTGATCAGCGATTCCAGGCTCTGACAAGCGGCGCGGGCCGCGTGCTCGGGCCCCTTCCTGGCCGTGGACTTCTTCCGGGTCCCCGGGGAGGAGCGTTCGGCGCGCGCTGAACGTTGGTCTGCCATGGTGACCAGTCTGGTCACCATGGGGCACTTCGCATCCTGAGTGAGCCGGTGGTGCGACACCCCGCCCGCCCGGGCCGGTCAGCGGGCACAGCCGGGCAGGGCAGGGGGCGGGCAGGCCAGGGCAGCGCAGGAGGCGGGCGAGGTCGGCCGACAGCCGGGATCGGAGACCCGCGGGGCAGAAGGCGCGCGAGATCCGACGACAGCCAGGGTCAGACCGCGGGCGGCCTCCGCGCCGGCACGAACCCCTGCGGCGTCCGCTCCGGGAACGGCCCGTCCGTGTCCCGTTCCCGCCACACCATGGACCGCACCTCCAGGCCCGCCCCTCGGAGCAGCTCGGCGATCCGCTCCGGCTGCCGCCGGTGGAAGTAGAGCGAGATCTCCAGGCCCCACGCCTCCGTATACCGCAGCGGCTCGTCCCCGACCTGGAAGCCCAGCTGTACGTGGGCCCCCGGGGCCAGTACGCGGTGGAACTCGGCGAAGGCGCCCGGCAGTTCCTCGTCCGGGACGTGGATCGTCGAGTACCAGGCGAGCAGCCCGCCCAGCGAGGCGTCCGGCAGCCCGAGGTCGAGCATGGAGCCTTCGTCGAAGCGCAGCCCCGGGTGCTCCTCCCGCGCCACGGCCACCATCCGCGGGGAGAGGGCGAATCCGAACACGTCCAGTCCCCGACCCAGTGCGTGAAGGTGCGCGGTCACCCGGCCCGTCCCGCAGCCCACGTCGGCCACCGGGAGGCCGCCGCCGGCCGCCGCGAGTTCGGCGAACGCGCTCAACAGCGCACGTTCCAGCGGCTTGGCCTCCAGCTCGCCCCGGGTGAAATCGACGTAGCCGGGGGCCATGGCGTCGTACGAGACCCGGGTGGCGTTCAGGAAGTCAGGTTCGGCGGTCGTGGAGCGGAACCCTGCGACAGGCGCGACACCGCAGTGCGCTCGCGGCCTCACCGCAGGTCGGCCGCGGTGCGCGGGGCAGTCCCTCGACGGGCCCCCGCTCGCGGGCCCGGGCGGCCAGCGGCATGAGCGCGTCGCCCTGCCCCTGCCCCACCCTTCCGACATGCTTGCTTACCTCAGGGTAACCACCCACTACACAGTGCGTACTTGATCACCTTGAGGGCTGCGACCAGCATAATCCGCATGGCGAAGAACACTGTTGAGAGAATCCCCGTCACGCTGCTGGGCCTCGGTGCGATGGGCACCGCACTGGCCCGTACCTGGCTTGCGGCCGGCCACCCGCTCACCGTCTGGAACCGCTCCCCGGCCCGCGCCACGGCGCTCGCCGCCGAGGGGGCGGAGGTCGCGGACACCGTCACCGAAGCGGTCGCGGCGAACACCCTCGTCGTGGTCTGCCTGTTGGACGACGCCTCGGTCGGCGAGGCGCTGGCGGGCACCGACCTGGCCGGCAAGGACCTGGTCAACCTGACCACCAGTACCCCTGCCCAGGCACGGGCACGCGCCGAGTGGGCCCGCGAGCGTGGCGCCCGCTACCTGGACGGCGGGATCATGGCCGTCCCGCCCATGATCGGAGTCCCGGAGGCCGGCGGCTACGTCTTCTACAGCGGCTCCCCGGAGCTGTTCGAGCGACACCAGGAGACCCTGGGCGTCCCGGCCGGCACGACCTACGTCGGCGAGGACGCGGGATTCGCGGCCCTGCACGACGTGGCCCTGCTCAGCGCCATGTACGGGATGTTCGCCGGGGCGGCGCATGCCTTCGCCCTGATCCGCAAGGAGGACATCGACCCGGCGGCGCTCGCCCCGCTGCTGGCCGACTGGCTCGTCGCGATGGCCCCGTCGGTTCACCAGACCGCCGACCAGCTGCGGAGCGGTGACTACACCAAGGGCGTGGTCTCGAACCTCGCCATGCAGGTGGCCGGCGCGCCGACCTTCCTGGACACCGCCGCGCAGCAGGGGGTCAGCCCCGAACTGCTCGACCCCTACTTCGAGCTGATGCGGCGCCGCCTGGCCGGGGGCAGTGGCGAGGAGGACCTGACGGGCGTGATCGACCTGCTGGTGCGCCGACCGGACCACGCCGCCTGACGCATCGGAACCGGAGCCGGCCCTAACGGGCCCCCGGCACCGGTGGGTTGCCCGCCCATCGCCGTTCGCCGTCCCCCCACTCACCGGTCGGCCGGAGGCCCGCCGCCGTGGCCACCGCCTCGGACGCGGCATGGTCGGGATGGATGTGGGCGACGAGTTCCCGGACGCCCCCGGCCGCGACCAGGTGCGCGGCCAGGCCCTTCGCGGCCTCGCTCGCGTAGCCCCGGCCCTGCCACGGCGTCCCGACCACCCAGGCGATCTCCGCCCGGGGCCCCCGTACGGTCGCCTGCACGTATCCGGCGAGATCTCCGTCCGCGCGGACCCTGAGCACCCAGTTCCACCACCGCTCCCCGGGGTCCGGCGAACCGGCGCTCTGCCGCTCGTACCGGAACCGCAGCGCGGCCGGGTCCGGTGGGCCGCCGCCGGTGAACACGTACAGGGCCGGGTCCGTGAGGACGACCGCCATCTCCTCGGCGTACGCCGGTTCGAGGGGGAGCGCGTCGAGACGGGCGGTGGTGAAGGGCAGAGGTGTGATGGTCGTCGGCACGGTGCCCGACCCTACGCCGACCGCCGACCCCCGGCACCATGGTTTCCGCAGCTCACGGCCGGTGTGCGAGGGCCCTCACCGGCTCAGGCGCTGGAAGCGGCGCACCGCGAGCGGCAGGAACACCAGCGTGAGCACGAGCGGCCACACCAGGGCCATCAGCAGGGCGTGCTCCTCCACCCAGGTGCCGCCGCCCGCCACGGGGTTGCCGAACAGCTCGCGGGTGGCCGTCGCCGTCGAGGAGATCGGGTTCCAGGCGGCGATCGTGCCCAGCCAGCCCGGCATCAGGGACGGGGCCACGAAGGTGCTCGAGATCATCGTGACGGGGAAGGCCACCGCGTACAGTCCGCCCGCCGCCTCCGGGGTGGGCACCAGCATGCCGAGCCAGACGCCGACCCAGATCAGGCTGAACCGCAACAGCAGGAGCAGCCCGAACGCCCCGAGGGCGGCCAGCACCCCGCCGTCCGCGCGCCAGCCGATCAGCAGCGCGGTGACGGCCAGGATGGTCAGTTCGGCGGCGGCCACCACCAGATCGGCCGTCCCGCGTCCGGAGGCGAAGGCGGAGGGAGCCATCGGCATGGACCGGAAGCGGTCGACGACCCCGTTGGTGGCGTCGGTGACGACGGCCACGGCGGTGTTCATGAAGCCCATGGCCATGGTCATGGCGAACATGCCGGGCATCAGGAACTCCCGGTAGTCCCCGCCCCCGGGCACCTTCATCGCGCTGCCGAAGACGTATCCGTACAGCAGGACGGAGAGGATCGGGAAGCCGAGCTGCCAGACGACGGCGGAGGGATGGCGCTGGTAGTGGGTGAGGGTGCGGCGGGTGATGTTCCAGCAGTCGGAGACCGCCCAGAAGACCGAGGCGCGGTCGTGCGCCGGGCCCGTCGCCCCAGCGGGGTTCCTTTCGAGTGTGGTCATGCCGCCGCCACCTCCGCGGAGTCGTGGTTGTCGATGTCGTGGTTCCTGGCAGGGCGGTCACCGGCGTCGTCGCCCTCGACGTCAGGTGCCGTGCCGTGGCCCGTCAGGCGCAGGAACACGTCGTCCAGGCTCGGCCGGCGCAGCCCGATGTCCTCCACCGCGACCCCCGCGTCCTGGAGGCTCCGGGCCACCTCGGTGAGTGCGGCCACCCGGTCGGCGACCTGGGCGTGCACCTTGCGGGCGGTGGCGTCGGTGACGACGAGCCCGCCGCCGGCCACCCGGTCGACGGTCCTCGCCACCGCGTCGAGGTCCCCCGCGTCGGCGGCCACCACCTCGATACGGTCGCCGCCGACCCGGTTCTTCAGCGCGTCCGGGGTGTCGTCGGCGATGGCCCTCCCCCGGTCGATGACGGTGATCCGCGAGGCGAGCCGGTCCGCCTCGTCCAGGTACTGCGTGGTCAGCAGCACGGTCGTACCGCCCGCCACCAGCGCCCGGACCGCGTCCCAGACCTCGCCCCGGCCGCGCGGGTCGAGTCCGGTCGTCGGCTCGTCCAGGAAGAGCACGTCGGGCTGGAGGATCATGGAGGAGGCCAGGTCGAGGCGTCGCCGCATGCCGCCGCTGTACTCCTTGGCGCCCTTGTCGGCGGCCTCGGTCAGGTCGAACCGGTCCAGCAGTTCCCCGGCGCGCTGCCGGGCCCGGCGGTTGCCGAGATGGAAGAGCCGCCCGAACATCTCCAGGTTCTGCCGCCCGGTGAGGCCTTCGTCGACGGCCGCGTACTGTCCGGTGAGCCCGATCCGGCTCCGTACGCGGCGGGGTTCGCGCGCCACATCGAGCCCGGCGACCTCCGCCCGGCCCGCGTCGTACCGGAGGAGCGTGGCGAGGATCCGCACGGCGGTGGTCTTGCCCGCCCCGTTCGGGCCGAGCAGGCCGTGGACGGTGCCGGGGCGCACGGCGAGGTCGAACCCGTCGAGCGCCCGCTTCTCCGACCCGCCCTCTCCCCGCCCCCGGTACCGCTTCACGACACCTTCGGCGAGCACCGCGTACCCGGACGCGGACCCTGTTTTAGGCATGGGCATGGCGCAACACTCCTGTTTCCGAACCGACCGAAAGCTAACTGGGTACACCGTACCCCTGATTGGGTACAGCGTACTCCGATACGGGTACGGTGTACCCAAATCTGTTCCGGAGCACTACGCTGGACCCATGGCGAAAGACGGATCGACAGCGGCGACGGACGGCACGGCCACCGGGAGCGGCGACATCGCACGCAGCCTGGAACTCCTGTGGGGCACCGGGGACCGCCCCGGCCGCGGCCCCAAACCGGGGCTCTCCCTGGACCGGATCGTCACCGCCGCCATCGCCGTCGCGGACGCGGAAGGGCTGGCCGCCGTCTCCATGCGCCGGCTCTCCACCGAGCTCGGCACGGGCACGATGTCGCTCTACCGGTACGTCCCCGGCAAGGCCGAACTGCTGGACCTGATGCTCGACCGGGTGCTGGGCGAGCCCCTGCCCACCGACGCGGAACGCCCTGCCGCAGCGCCCCCCGCCGACTGGCGGGCGTCCATCGACGCCATGGCCCGTACCTACCTGGACAACCTGCGCGCCCACCCCTGGCTGCTGAAGATCAACCAGGCCCGTACGGTGCTCGGCCCCAGCGCCCTGCGCGGCCTCGAACTCTCCCTCGCCGCACTGCGGTCCATGGGCCTGCGCGACGCCGAGTTGATCAGCGTGATCATCACGGTCAACAGCTTCGTGGAGGGCCTCGCCCGCACCCGGGCCGACGCGGCGGAAGCGGTGCGGGAGACAGGGCTGAACGACCAGGAGTTCTGGGACAACCAGCGCCCCTACCTGGAGCGGGCCATGCTCAGCGGCGCGTACCCGATGATGGCGGGCCTGTCGGAGGACGCCTTCAGCGCCGAGTTCGACCACTTCGCATTCGGGCTGCGACGGCTGATCGCCGGCTTCGAGGTCCTGGTCGCGGAGCGGGCAGCGGACGGGACCACGGACGGGACCACGGAGCGGACAGCAGCCCGGAAGTGACAGCGCCCCCGGCCCGTGCCCCAATGGATATATGGACGCCAGCCCGGAGCTCGCTCCTTTCGTCAAGCAGTACGCCGTCCTGCTGAGCACCCACCGTCAGGACGGAACATCCGTCGGCACACCGGTCAACATCGTCGTCGAGGGCGATCACGCGTTCATCCGCACGTTCTCCTCCGCCTGGAAGGTCGAGCGGATGCGTAACCACCCGCAGGTGGAGATCGCCCCCTGCACGGTCCGGGGCAGACCCACCGGACCGCAGATCAGGGCGCACGCACGGCTGCTGCGGCCGGGCACGAAGGAGAACACGCACGCGGCGCGGATGCTGTCGCGGAAGTACCCGGTCGTGCAGGGCGTGCTCGTCCCGTTCGCGCACCGGCTGAAGCGGGACCGGACCCTGCACTACGAGGTGTGGCCGGTGACGGACGACGACACCTGAGCCCGAGCGAGCGCGGGCCCTCCGACGGCGGTCGCGGCGGCGGAAGGAACGGCGGTCGCGGCCGTGGAAGGCCCCTGCCGCCCTCCGTCCGCCTATCCGCGCCGCCGCCGCTTCAACGCGAACCAGACGGCCACCGCCCCCACGAGGACGGCGGCCCCGAGGGCCGCGTCGCCGCTGCCGCCCTCATCCGCGTCGTCGGCGCTCCCCGGGTCGCCGCCCTTCGACGGGGAACCGGAACCCTCGCCGGACCCGGAACCCGAACCGCTCCCCGGCCCGCCCTCCGTCTCCACGCGGACGACCTCGCTGCGGGCCCCCTCCGAGCCGAACATCAGGGCCGAGCCGTCCGCCGTGTACGTCACCGACTCCGCCTGCCGCTGGAACGGGGCGGCGACCGACCGGTCCTCACCGAGCCGGCCGTTCTCGAAGGCGTACGCGCGAGCGCTGAAGTACGAGCGCAGCACCAGCCGGGTCCCGTCCGGTGAGAAGGCCCCGTCCGTGACCCACGGCACCTCGCCGACCCGCCGGAACACGTTCGGGGAGTCGGCGGTGAGCTTCGCGGGGCCTTCGTAGAGCCCGCCGCCGTCCTCGTTCTTGGAGGCGATGTAGGCGCGGCCGGTCTTCGGGTGGACCATCAGCGCCTCGGCGTTGCGCGCCCCGTCGGCGTACGTCACGTCGTACTGCACGGCCGTGACGGTGGCGTCGCGCAGGGTCTTCGGCTCGGGGAAGCGGTAGATCCAGACGTGGTCCCAGGTGCCGTCGAGGTTGTCGCCGATGTCGCCGACGTACAGGTCGCCGTCCGGACCGATCGAGATGCCCTCGACGTCCCTCGGCTCCCCCACGCCCCGCATCGTGAGGGTCGCGAGGGTCTTCCCGGTGCGGGAGTCGACGGCGTAGACGTAGGGGCCGTCGTCGCTGTCGTTGTGCGTCCAGTAGACGCCCGGGTGCGCGCGGCTGGCGGCGAGGCCACTGGACTCGGTGATACGGGGGTCCTCGATCGTGAAGTCACGGTCGGGCCGTCCGTCGTCGGCCACGGCCGGACCGGCCCCGGCGAAGAGCGGCAGGGCGACGGCGAGAGCGGCGGCGAGGGCGGCGGCGCGGCCCGCCGGGCCGGTCGGATACGAGCTCATGGCCCAAGTGTCCATCGTCACGTCGCAGGCCGGAGCCGTGATCGGCCATGATGACGCCATGCGTTTTCTCCCGGTCGGCGATTCCATGACCATCGGCGCCACCGGCGACTTCACCTGGCGCTACCGGATGTGGCAGCACTTCGAGGCGTTCCCCGGCCTCCGGTACGAGATCGTCGGCCCGCGCACGACGCTGTACGACATCGAGGCGAACGCCCCGGTCTCCCACGCGTACGCCGACCCGTCCTTCCCGCCCGCCGCCCGCCGGCACCTGTCCGGCTGGGGCGAGGGCTGGCTGCACATGGCCCCGGTGATCGCGGACGCGGTGCGCGAGGCGGAGGCGGACGTCCTGCTGATCTCGCTCGGCCTGATAGACCTCGGGTTCTACACGGACGCCGAGCAGACGGCGGCCAACGCCCGCGCGTTCATCACGGCGGCCCGCACGTCCAACCCGCACCTGCGCATGGTGCTGCTCCCGGTGATACCGAACATCCGGGCCGTCACGGACGCCCCCTTCGCCGCCTCCTGCGCCCGCTTCAACGACCTCCTCGCCCAGGCCGTGGCCGACCTCGACGAACCGTCCTCACCGCTCCTGCTGGCCTCGCGCCCCACGGCGTACGACATCCGCACGGACACCTACGACGGCACCCACCCCGGCCCGACGGGCGAGCACAGACTCGCCGCCGCCTTCGCCGACGCGATGCACCAGGCATGGGGGCTGGGCGGACCGTACGCGGGCCGGCCGGTTCCGGCGCTGCCCTTGCCGGCCTGATCAGCGCCCGCCCGATGCGCCGCCGACGTTCCCGTCGGCCAGGGGAGCCCCGGCCGCCCCGGCTCCCGCGCCCCGGCGCGTACGGCCGAGCCACGGAGCTCCGACCGTCCCGGCTCACCCCGCCGGCTCACCCGCTTCGCGCGCGCCCAGCATCGACAGCGCCAGCTGGGTCAGTTCCCCCGAAACCTCCTCCGGGCGGGCCCGGCGGCTGCGGCGGGTGTGGTGGGCCATCAGCTCGTGCACCGTGCCGACCATCACCATCACGTCCACCCGGTGGTCCCGGTCCTCCGCCTCGCCGCGCTCCACCGCCCGTTCGGCCTCCCCGGTCAGGAACTCCGTCCACAGGGCCCGCCAGAGTTTGCAGTGCTCGTCCACCACGGCGCTCACACCCAGCACTTCGACGAACGTGACCCGGGCCTCGCGCGGGTCGCTGGTGACGCTCTCCACGTATGCGTCGAAGAGCAGCCGGACCCGCTCCGCGATCGAGCGCTTGTCGATGCCGTCGACCAGGAGGGCGTTCTCCGCCGCCCGCAGCCCGGTCGTCGTGACCCGGTTGTGGAGGGCGATGAGCAGCCCCTCCCGGGAGCCGTACTCCTGACGCAGCACCTCGACCGGCACACCGGCCGCCGCGCACACATCATGCTCGGCGGTGGCCCGGTATCCGTTGATGCCGTACAACTCCCTGGCTGCTTCCAGAAGTTGTTCGCGCGCCTGCGTGCGCGCGGCATCCCCGGGCCCGGTCCGTTGAACCGTCCAGCTCTCCGCCACCGGTCCTCCTTGAGCGCAAGGTGCGGGAGAGGGGCCTGCGCGCCTCTGCACGAACCGCCGCCCCATTGTGCTCGCCCCACCGCCGTCCGGGCGGCCACGCCACACCCAAATGGGGGAATACCCGCACGCGGAAACGCTTCTTCTTCACCCGCCCCGGATGCGCCCCGATCTCGCCCCGCCCTCACGCCGTACTCGTCCGGCACTCACCTCACGAGAGCCCCGGCAGAGCCCCGGCCGCGCCCCGCCGGGCCCGCCGGGCCCGTGACGGGTGCGTGAGGACCAGGGCCGACGGGGAGCCGGGAGCAGCCCCGCCGGCCACGGCACCCGGCTCAGCCCTTGACCGTGAACTCCCCCCGCAGCAGAACCTCGTCGCGGGACGACGGGCCCACCAGCAACTCGAAGCGGCCCGGCTCCACCACGCGGCGGCCCTCCGCGTCCACGAGGGTGCAGTCGGCCGCCGGGAGTGCGAAGAGGATCTCCTGCGACTCCCCGGGGGCCAGCGCCACCTGACGGTAGGCCTTCAGCTCCTTCTCCGCCCAGGTCACCGAGGTCACCGTGTCGCTCACGTACACCTGTACGGTCTCCAGCGCGGGCCGCGTCCCCGTGTTGGTCACCGTGACCCGGGCCCGTACGGTCTCCGTCGCGTCGACCACCGACGTCAGCACCTCCAGGCCCGCGTAGTCGACCGTCGTGTAGCTCAGCCCCTCGCCGAACGCGAACGCAGGGCGCTGGGTGAGGTCCGCGTAGCGCGAGCCGTGCTGGCCGCGCACCTGGTTGTAGTACGTCGGCTGCTGGCCCGCGTGCCGGGCGAAGGACAGCGGCAGCCGGCCGGTCGGCTCGATCAGGCCGAGCAGCAGCTCCGCGACCGCCCGGCCGCCGAGCATCCCCGGGTTGGCCGCGTACACGATCGCCGCCGCTCCGAGCGCGGACGGCGGCAGCACCAGCGGCTTGGAGCTGATCACCACGATCACCAGCGGCTTGCCCGTCGCCGCCAGGGCGTCGAGCAACGCCACTTGGTCGCCCACGAGTTCGAGCGTGGCGGTGGACTTGCCCTCGCCGATCAGCTCGATCCGGTCGCCGACGACGGCCACCACGTGGTCGGCGGTCTCGGCGGCGGCGACCGCCTCCGCGATCAGCCGGGCGTCGGGGGCCGCCGGGACGACCACCTCCGGGCGGGGCTGGCCGTCCGGGAAGAACGCGCCCTCCGGGTCGGGGCCCACGTCGAGGATCCGGGCCCCGGGCGCGTACGTGACCGTCCAGTCGGCGGGCACGTGGCCGCGGAAGCCGTCGAGGACGGTACGGATCATGGCGCGCGGCTGGCCCTCCGGCAGCCAGTCGGCCTGGCCCGACGATCCGGCCCAGTCGCCCAACTGGGTCTGCGGGTCGTCCGCGTTGGGGCCGACGACCGCCACCGTACGGGGGCCACCGGAGGCGAGGGGCCTGCCCCGGCCCTCCTCGTCCGCCGCCAGGCCGCCCGCGAACGGCAGCGTGCCGTCATTGGTCAGCAGCACCAGCGATCGGCGGGCCGCCTCCAGGTTCAGCACGGCGTGCGCCCCGCTGCCGATGACCTCGGCCTGCCGGGCCGCGTCGGGGTGGCGCGGGTCCTCGAAGAGGCCCAGCTCGAACTTGAGCGTCAGGATCCGGCGTACGGCGGCGTCGATCTCTGCCTCCGTCAACATGCCCTGCGCCACCGCCTCCTGGGCTCCGGCGAAGAAGTCAGCCGTGGTCATCACCATGTCGTTGCCCGCGCGGACCGCCGCCGCCGACGCCTGCGCGTAGTCGGCGAAGACCTTCTGCTCCCACACCATGCGGCCGACGTTGTCCCAGTCGGTGACCAGGGTCCCGGTGTAGCCCCACTCACCGCGCAGCACCTCGTTGAGCAGCCAATTGTTCACGGTGATCGGCACGCCGTCCATCGACTGGTAGCCGAGCATGAACGTGCGGCAGCCCTCCTCGGCGACCCGCTCGAACGGCGGCAGGAACCAGGAGCGCAGCTTGCGCCGCGAGATGTCGGCCTCGCTGGCGTCCCGGCCGCCCTGGGTCTCCGAGTACCCGGCGAAGTGCTTGGCACAGGCCAGGATCGCGGTCGGGTCGTCGAGGCCGTCGCCCTGGTAGCCGCGCACCATCGCGGAGGCCAGCTCGCCGATCAGGAACGGGTCCTCGCCGAACGTCTCGCTCACCCGGCCCCACCGCAGGTCCCGGGTGATGCAGAGCACCGGCGAGAACGTCCAGTGCACCCCGGTCGCCGCGACCTCGACCGCCGTGGCCCGGGCGATCCGCTCCACCAGCTCCGGGTCCCAGGTGGCGGCCATCCCGAGCTGCGTCGGGTAGATCGTGGCCCCCTCCCAGAAGGAGTGCCCGTGGATGCAGTCCTCGGCGACGAGCAGTGGGATGCGCAGCCGGGTCTTGCCGGTGAGCACGGCGGCCTCACTCACCCGCTCCGGCGAGGCGTGCAGGATCGAGCCCGCGTGCAGGTCCTCGACGAGGTGCCGCACCCCCTCCTTGGCGTTGAGCTGGAGCATCTGGCCGACCTTCTCGGGCAGCGTCATGCGCCCCAGGAGGTCGGCGGCCCGCTCCGCGACGGGCAGCGCGGGGTCGAGGTACGGCGGCTTGAGGCCCACAGGAGTTCCTTTCACGAAAGCACTCCGCCGTACCGTACGCTCAATCCCGACCGCTTGGTAAGTATTGGGGGAACCGGGATTCGCTCCTGTGAGAATCTGACCGGAGCGGAGCGGCGGTGCGAGAGAGGTGTCCGATTCCGATGACGTCGAGTACGGGTTCAGCGAGTTCCACAGAGCCGGACGGCCTGGCGGGTTCAGCGGGTTCCTCAGGTCCGGCCGGCCTGGCGGGTGCGGCGGGTGATCGCGCGTGACCTCCGGGACGCCGCGCGGCTACGCCAAGGGCAGGGCCAGACGGACGGAGATCCTCGACCAGGCGATGGCCCTGTTCGGCGAGGCCGGCTACCGGGGCGCGTCGCTCCGGGTGATCGCCACCCGCTGCGGCATCTCCCACCCGGGTCTCCTCCACCACTTCCCGACGAAGGAGGCCCTGCTCCTCGCCGTGCTCCAGCATCGCGACGACGTGGACGACGCGTGGCTGGCCCTGGGCGTGACCCGGGGCGTCGACCATCTGCGCCGGCTGATCGACCTCGCGGAGCTGAACGCCAAGCGGCGCGGGATCGTCGAGCTGTTCTCGGTGGTCGCGGCGGAGGCCACCTCCCCCGACCACCCGGCGCACGCGTACTTCGAGGCCCGCTACCGCACCTCGCTCGCCAACACCGAACTGGCCTACCGCCAGGCCCGGGAGGCGGGCGAGCTCCGGGAGGACGTCGACCCGTCGGCCGCCGCGCAGCAGCTCATCGCGCTGATGGACGGACTCCAGATCCAGTGGCTGATCAGCGACTGCGCGACGGACATGGCGGGGGTGCTGCGGGCCCACGTCCAGACGCAGGTGACCGTACGGTTCTGACGGACCTGCCGCTCCTCTCGGCCGAGCAGCAGGCCCCGCCCCACGGCCGGACCCCTGCCCCGCCCCACGGCCGGGTCCGCCCGCCGCGCTCCTCAGCCGCCCAGATACCCCGCACACCGCAGCGGCCCCAGCACCGGCCCCTCCCCCGGGCGGATCGTCACCTCCACGTCGTCGGCCCGGACCCCCGCCTCGCGCACGGACTGGAAGCTGGCGAGCGTGCAGACCAGCTGCCCCGTCACCTGTTCCCGCGCCTCCGCCCAGTACGATCCCGCCAGCTCGACGGTGACGCGGGACCCGTCCCCGGTCACGGAGTAGCCGCTGGGGGCGTGGAGCAGCGTGGTCAGCCCCTCGCGCCGCTCGGCGGCCGTCGGCCCCTGGGCGAGCAGCTTCATCACCGCGTCGAGGCTGCTGATGTCCCGGTCGAGCACGGGCACGGCCCGCAGCCCGGTGTCGGAGGCGTAGTACAGCCGCATCCCACGCGTCAGCCCGGTCGCGGGCTCGCCCGCCTCTATCACCCCGGTCGGCTGGACCCCGCACCCGACGAGCACGGCCCCCAACGCCGTGAGGACGATCCCCCGCAGGCATCCTCTCCTCACTTCACCCCGCAGGCGCCCTCTCCCCGCGTCACCCCGCAGGCGTCCTCGACCCACCTCACCCCGCGAACGTCTCGCCCGCGCTCCTCCCCGCGCGCCCCTCACCCGTCTCCCTCCTCCGGGTGTCGCAAGGGCAGCCGAAGCGTGAACACCGCGCCGCCCTCCGGCCCTTGGCCCACCTCGATGGTTCCGCCGTGCAGCCGGGCGTTCTCCAGGGCGATGGCCATGCCGAGGCCGCTGCCCTGCCCGAAGGCTCCGCCCTGCCCGGGGAAATCGGACTCCCCGGGGCCGCTGCCCCGGCCCCCGTCCTCGCTCGTCCGGCGCGTCCGCGCCGCGTCCGCCTTGTAGAACCGGTCGAAGACCCGCTCCCGGGCCTCCGACGGCAGCCCCGGGCCGTGGTCGGCGACCTCCAACTCCACCCGGTCGCCGCCGGGCACGGCCAGGGTGACCGTGACCGGGGGCGCCCCGTGCCGCAGCGCGTTGCCCACCAGGTTCGCCACGATCACGTCGATCCGCCGCCGGTCGACCACCGCCCTCACGTCCTCGCGGAGTTCGACGGTGACCCGGTCCGTCCACCCGCGCAGCGCCAGCGACGCCCGTACGGTGTCGGCGAGGTCCGTCACGGAGGCGTTGAGACGGGCCGCCCCGGCGTCGAAGCGGGAGATCTCCATCAGGTCCTCGACCAGCCGGGAGAGCCGGGCGGTCTCCGCGCCGACGGTACGGGCGGCGTGGGCGGCGTCCGGCGGCAACTGGTCGGCGTCCTCCTCCAGGACCGTCGCCACCATCGTCATCGCCGCCAGGGGCGTGCGGAGTTCGTGCGACACGTCCGCCACGAACCGGCGCGCCTTCGCCTCCTGCGCCCGCAACTCCGCGTCGGACGCCTGGAGTGCGTCGGCGGTCTCGTTGAACGTCCGTGCCAGGTCGGCCAGTTCGTCGTGGCCGCGCACCGCGACCCGGCTGCCGAGGTCCCCGGCGGCGAGCTCGCGGGTGGCCCGCCCCAGCTTCCGTACCGGCCGCAGGACCGTCCCGGCGGCCAGCAGCGCCAGCAGCGCGGCCAGCACCACCACGGGCACGGTCCCCGTCCGTACGGAGTCCAGCAGGGCGGCGGTGTCGTCGCGCTCGGCCCGCAGGTCGGTGATCACGAAGACCTCCAGGCCCGACGTGCGCCGGTCCCCGTCGGCGTACGTCACGGGCGTGCCGACGACGAGATACGGATCGCCCCGCCACTGGACCCGCTGGAACCGGGCCCCGTCCCCCGACCGGACGGCGGCCCGCAGCTCGGTGGTGATCCGGCCCTCCGTGTCGGCGTAGGCGTCGGAGACGGCGGACAGGTCCTGGTGGCGGGCGACCACGACGCGCTCGCCCAGGCCCTCGGAGACCTTCGCCGCGAACCGGGCCAACGCCCTCTGGTCGGGCGGCAGATCGACCCCCGCGGCGACGGCGGCGACCCGCTCCCGGACGTCGTTCACGGCGGTGTTCTGGGTGCGCTGGAGAACGGCGGTGCGGGCGTCCCGGTAGGCGAGGGCGGTCGCGGTCACCGCGCTGACGAGGGCGACGAGGACGAAGGTGACGACGAGCCTGACCCGCAGCCCGCCGACGAACCGCCGCGATCCGCGCCCGACGGAGCGCCGGAACGAGCGCCGGGCCCCCGGGCGGGAGGGTCCCCGGAGGCCCGGGCGGGAGGGTCCCCGGAGGCCCGGATGGGAGGTCCCCGGGGAGACGGGCCGGAAGGAGCCCCCGCGGACGGGCCGTCTCACAGCGGCCCGAAGCGGTAGCCGAAACCCCGCACGGTCTGTACGTACCGGGGTCGGGCCGGCACGTCCTCGATCTTGGCCCGGAGCCGGCCCACCGCCGCGTCCACCAGCCGGGAGTCGCCCAGGAAGGTGTGGTCCCACACCGAGGCGAGGAGCTGCTCCCGGGTGAGGACCCGGCCGGGCGAGGCCGACAGCTCCAGCAGGACCCGCAGCTCGGTGGGCGGGAGGGGAACGGCCGTCCCGTGCTTGGTGACGGTCAGCCCGGCCCGGTCGATCACCAGGCCGGCGTGCTCGGCGCGGTCGGCGTCGGGTACCTGCTGCCCGGCGGACCCCTGCCGGGGACGCGGTTCCGCGCGGCGCAGGGCGGCCCGGATACGGGCCTCCAGGACGGGGGCGGTGACCGGCTTGACCACGTAGTCGTCGGCCCCCGCCTCCAGCCCGGTCACGATGTCGTGGTCGTCGCCGCGTGCGGTCAGCATGATGACGGGCAGCGTCGCCGTACGGTCCCGGATGCGGCGGCACACCTCGAAGCCGTCCATGCCGGGCAGCATCAGGTCGAGCACGGCCAGTTCGACCCGCGCGCCCCGCTCTCCGGCCAGCAGCGCGAGGGCCTGCTCGCCGGTGGCGGCGGTCTCCACGCCGTACCCGTGCCGGCGCAGCACGAGCTCCATCCCGTCCCGTACGGACGCGTCGTCCTCGATGAGCAGCACATGCGGCATGGGGCCGATTATGCGCACGCCCCGGCCGCCTCCGCCTCCTCCCCCAAGGACGGATGCGCAGGTCGGAGGCATTGTTACGTTCCCATCACCTGGCCATGGACGGGCCATCATCCTCGGCGGCCAGCGTGAGGCCCATGAGCTTCCCCACCACCACCGCCGGGCTCCGCCTGGCCGCCTTCGTCGCCGTGCCCGTCCTCGCCCTCACGGTCGCCTGCGGCGGCGACGGGACCTCCGGTACCAGGAGCCACGACGCCGTCGCCGACGTACCGTCCCCGAAGAGCGGGCCCTCCGAGGCGGCGAGCAGCCCGGGCACCCCGGGCGCCGAGCCCGCCGGCAAGAGCGCCTACTACGACGCCCAGGTCGCGTTCGTCCAGTGCATGCGCGCCGAGGGCGGCTACAAGGACTTCCCCGACCCCAAGCTCAGCGGCTACCTGGACTGGGAGAAGATCAACGAGATCGGCTCCCGGCCCGGCCGCAACGAGGGCATCAAGGCCGGGAAGAACAACGTCTGCCTGGACGAGCTCCAGGCGTCCATGGCGGTCGAGCCCAAGCGCGACCAGCAGAAGTCCTACGAATCGATGCTGGCGCACGCCCAGTGCATGCGGGACAACGGCATCAGCCGGTTCACCAACCCGGTGATGTCCGGCGGCAACGCGGTGCCCGGCGGCGACCCGAACCCGGCCTCCCCGGTCTACGACCCCGGGTCGCCCGCGTACAAGGAGGCCCGGGCGGCGTGCGAGTCGAAGCTGCTCGACGGTCTGGACGGCATGCAGTGAAGCGTTCCACCGCTTCCCTCCTCGCGCTGGGCGCGGTGACCGCCGCCGTCGCCGGAGGCGTCCTGTCCTTCGGCGGCGGCGACGGGGCCGGCACCCCGCGCAAGGGCGGCGACGGCCTCCCGCCCGCCACGGCCGCCGTCGTCCGCACCGACCTCGTCCTCTCCAGGACCGTCGACGGCAGGATCGACTTCGCCCAGCGCCGCGTCGTCAAGGCCGCCGTGGAGGGCACGGTCACGGTGGCGGCCGTCGAGGGGAAGACCGTGACGCGGGGGCAGGCCCTGTACGAGCTGAACGACAAGCCGGTCACGCTCCTCTACGGGCCGGTCCCGGCGTTCCGCGAGATGAAGGCGGGCGACCGGGGCAGCGACGTCCTCCAACTGGAGCGCAATCTGAGGGACCTGGGTTACGGGGCCGGGCTGTACGTCGACACGGAGTACGGCAAGGACACGGAGGCCGCCGTCAAGCGGTGGCAGAAGCACCTCAACCGCGAGACCACCGGGAGGGTCGGCCGGGGCGACGTCGTCTTCCAGCCCGACCGGGTCAAGGTGGTCTCCGCCGACGCGGCCCTGGCCGACCAGGTCGCCCCGGGCGGGCCCGTACTGACGATCGCCTCCACCGAGCCGGTCGTCCGGGCCCTCCTGGACCAGGCCGACGGCGCGCTCACCGCACGCGGTACGAAGGTGGAGGTGGCCCTGCCCAGCGGGAAGACCGTGCCCGGGAAGGTCGCCAGGACGGTGCGCCCGGAGGAGGGCGGTACGGAGGACGGGCCCCCGGAGGGCATCACCGTCGAGGTCGTCCTCGACGGTGGCCCCGGCGCTGCCGCCGGCGAGGACGCGGAGGCGGCGGCGAGCGTGACGTTCGTCAGCGAGGCCCGCGAGGGGGTCCTCGCGGTGCCGGTCGAGGCGGTGGTGGCGCTGCGCGGCGAGAACGGGGGGTACGGGCTCCAGATCGTCCGGGGCGCGACCTCCTCGATGGTCCGGGTGGAGACGGGCATGGCGGCGGACGGGCAGATCGAGGTCAGCGGCGCGGAGCTGCGCGAGGGCATGAAGGTGGGGGTGGCGAAACCATGACCCCGCCGCCCTCCCGGGCCCCCGAGAACCGCCCGGCCCCCTCGGCCCCCGAGATCCGGTGGGCCCCCTCGGCCCCCTCGGCCCCCTCGGCCCCCTCGGCCCACCCGATCGCCCCTGCGCCCGTCGCCCCGGTCGCCTCCGCCGTCCCCGTCGTCGAACTCCGGAACGCCACGAAGTCCTACCCCGGCGACGTCCACGCCCTGCGCGCCGTGGACCTCACGGTCCACGAGGGCGAACTCCTCGCGGTGGTCGGCCCGTCCGGCTCCGGCAAGTCCACGATGCTCAACGTCATGGGCACCCTGGACCGGCCCACCACGGGTACGGTCCGGGTCGCCGGATACGACGTGTCCGCGCTCTCCGACGCCCGCCTCTCCGCCCTGCGCGCCCGGCACATCGGCTTCGTGTTCCAGCACTTCCACCTGGCGGCGGGCCGTGACGCGCTGGAGAACGTCGCCGACGGGCTGCTGTACACCGGCCTCCCCTCCCGGGAGCGGCGCGACCGGGCCCGCGAGGCGCTGGCCCGCGTACGCCTGGACCACCGGACCTCGCACACCCCGAACGAGCTGTCCGGCGGCGAGAAGCAGCGCGTGGCCATCGCCCGCGCCCTGGTGGGAGAACCCCGGCTGCTGCTGGCGGACGAGCCCACCGGGGCCCTGGACAGCGCGTCCGGCGAGATCGTCATGGAGCTGCTGCACGAGCTGAACGCGTCCGGAACGACGGTCTGCGTGATCACCCACGATCACGGGATCGCGGCCTCGCTGCCGCGCCGGGTCCACTTCAGGGACGGCGAGATCGTGGCGGACGAACGCTCCCCCGCACGTATGTCGGCAGGCCACTCCACCTCACGCGGGCCGACCGGCCACTCCACCCCCCGTACGCCGGGCGCACGCCCCACCGCACCCACCCCCCGTACGGAGGCCGGCGCATGACCCGTACCCATGACCTCAGGCCCGCCCGCCTCTCCCTCCGGGACGTCCTGCGCGTCGGCGCGGTCGGGCTGCGGGCGCGCCGGGCCCGGGTGGTGCTCTCGGCGCTCGGGATCGCCATCGGCATCGCGACGATGGTCGCGGTCGTCGGCCTGTCCGAGTCGAGCCGCGCGGACCTGATGTCCCGGCTCGACCGGCTCGGCACCAACCTCCTCACCGCCGAGGCGGCCGAGGACCCCCTCGGGGGCACGGTCCGACTGCCGAAGAACGCGGTGGCGATGGTCGAACGGATCGGTCCGGTGCGACACGCCACGGCCACCGCCGAGGTCGATGCCCGCATCCGGCGGAGCGATCTCGTGCCCGAGGAACGCACGGCCGGGGTCACCACGCAAGCGGCCCGGACCGACCTGCTCTCCACGCTCGGCGGCGAGGTGGCCCGGGGCACCTGGCTGACCCGGGCCGGGGAGCGCCTGCCCACCGCCGTCCTGGGCGCGGTGGCGGCGGACCGCCTCGGCGTCACCCGCCCCGGCGAGACGATCATGCTGAACGACGTCCAGGTGGCCGTCGTCGGGATCCTCGAACCCGTCGAACTGGTCCCGACCCTGGACCGGGTGGCCCTGATCGGATTCCCCGCCGCGACACGCTACTTCGGCTTCGACGGCCACCCCACCACGATCTTCGAGCGCTCCACGGACGCCTCGGTCGAGGACGTACGGGCCGTGCTGGCCCGCACGGTCAGCCCCGGCAACGAGGCCGGTGTCCGGGTCTCGCGCCCCTCGGACGCGCTGGCCGCCCGCGCCGCCGCCGACAAGGGGCTGACGGCCCTGATGCTCGGGCTCGGCGCGGTGGCCCTCCTGGTCGGCGGGGTGGGCGTCGCCAACACGATGGTCATATCCGTGCTGGAGCGCCGCCAGGAGATCGGCCTGCGCCGCGCACTGGGGGCGACGCGCAACGCGATCCGGCTCCAGTTCCTGACCGAGTCGCTGCTCCTGTCCTCGCTGGGCGGCGTCGCGGGCGCGTTGCTGGGCTCGGCGGCCACGTACGGGTTCGCGCGGGCGCAGGGCTGGACGGCGGTGGTCCCGCCCTGGTCCTTGGCGGGCGGCCTGGCCGCGACCCTGGCGATCGGGGTGGTCGCGGGCCTCTACCCGGCGGTTCGCGCCTCGCGCCTGCACCCGACGGTGGCGCTGAACGCGACCTGAGGGGCGCGACCTGAGGAGCGCGACCTGAGGAGGTACGGCGCGAGAAGGACGCGCGTCAGGGGCTGACCCGCTCGATGCCACGCCGCTCGGCGATCTTCGCCACGGTCAGGCAGTACAGCGGGGCGAAGACGAGTTCGAGGACCAGGGCCTGCCAGGGGGCGTCGGCGGCGGTGCTGGTGTCGTCGAGTTCCCCGAAGCCGGCCGCCAGGCCGAAGGCGAGCACGTTGTTGGCGACGTGCAGGACGATCACCGCTTCGAGACCGCCGGTACGGATCACCAGCCAGCCCCACCACAGCGCCGAGTAGAGCAGCAGGAGGAAGCCGGAGAGTTCGCCGAACCCGTGGGCCAGGGCGAACAGGAGGGACGCCAGCACGATCGCGGGCCAGGGTGACCGCACGACCCGGCCGGTCACCTGGACCAGCCAGCCCCGGAAGACGTACTCCTCGGCGGCGGCCTGGAACGGGACGAGCGCCAGCACCACGGCCAGGCTCAGCAGAAAGTAGGGCCAGCCCGGGAAGCCCGTACCGGACTCCGTGAGCGGCTCCGCGTCCCAGGTCCAGGCGATCAGCAGCCCGATCTGGACGGCCATGAGCGGGAAGCCCACGGCGGCGCAGCGTCCGAGCCAGCCCCAGCGCAGCCGCCCGACCACGGAGGACACGGTCCCGGCGGGCCGCCGACCGAGGAGGCGGGCGACCCACAGGACGATGGGTATGCCGACCGCGATGCCGACGAGCGAGACCGCCAGTTCGGCGACCGGGTCCTCGAAGAAGAGTTCGCTGTCCGCCGAGGCGGGCCCCGCGTCCAGCACCCCCGCGATGATCGCGCCGACCACGCTGACCGCCAGCACGCCCAGCACGACCAGCAGCAGGGCCACCAGCAGTTCGCCCAGCCAGCCGAACCGTCCGCCCTGCCCGTTGCGCCCCTGCTCGTCGTAGCGGGAGCCCGAGGGCGCACGCACCGGCCCGGTCGGCGGACGGCTCCACTCCGGGGGCCGGTCCCAGCCCTGCCAGGTGGAGTCGGAGGGGCGGGGCGGTTCAGTGGAGGACGACGGCGGTGACCAAGGAGACGGAGGAGACGAGGGGGACGGGGGAGACGAGGGAGGCGAGTTCGGAGGCCGGGGCACGTCAGCAGGCGGGTTCACACCAGCGATCTTCGGCGCGCACGGCGTACGAGGTCAACGCGGAAGCCCGGCGGGGACGGACCCGCGTGCGGCCGGGCGTGACCCCGGGGCGGGCACGCGGGACACCCCGGGGCCCGAACACCCCTCCGACGCACCGGTATTGCTGTGGCAGACTGCGTCGACCGATTGGTCCACACCACGTGTATCAGGAGTCCGGCATGACGGCAGCGACGCCCCATCCCCCGATCGACACCAGCAAGCCGCACTCGGCCCGGGTCTACGACGCGCTGCTCGGCGGCAAGGACAACTACCCCGTGGACCAGCAGGTGGCCGAACTCCTGCCGGTCGAGGCGAAGGTCGGCGCCCGGCAGCAGCGCTCCTTCATGAACCGCGCGACGGCCTGGCTGGCGAGCGAGGGCGTGACGCAGTTCCTGGACATCGGGACGGGCATCCCCACCGAGCCGAACCTGCACCAGACGGCCCAGGAGATCCGCCCCTCCGCCCGGGTCGTCTACTGCGACAACGACCCCATCGTCCTGCGCCACGCGGAAGCGCTGCTGGTCAGCCGCCCGGAGGGCGTGACGGACTACGTCCACGCCGACGTCCGCGAGCCCGCGATCATTCTCGACGCGGCCCGCGAGACCCTGGACTTCGACCGCCCGACAGCCCTGTCACTCCTCGGCCTGCTCCACCTCCTCCCCGACGCCGAGGACCCGTTCGGCATCGTCCGTACGTTCACGAGCGCCCTGGCACCCGGCAGTTACGTCGTGCTGTCCCAAGGCGCGTCCGACGCGAACGAGCAACTCGGGAAGCAGAGCGAGGACGAGTACAGGAAGGGCGGCATCCAGCTGGCCCTGCGGAGCCGCGAGGAGTTCTCGCGTTTCTTCGAGGGCCTGGAGATCGTCGCCCCCGGCCTGGTGAAGGCCCCGGAGTGGTTCAACGGCACGCCCGCGCCCACCCAGGAGTTCAGCGGTATCTACGTGGCCGTGGCCCGGGTCCCGTAACCGGGAGGCCCCTCGACGCCCCCGCCCGCCCGCGCCTCGGCGGCGACGAGCTCCCGCCAGGGCGGCCGGGGAGGCTCGGGGTCGGCCTCGGCACGGGCCAGGGCGTCCGCCCAGTGGGCGCGTTGCTGCTCTCGGTGGCAGGGCCCGCACGTGGTGACCCATGACGCGTGCGGCCGGAACATGTGCTCCTCGCCGGGCCCGTCGCAGGCGGTCAGGGGCGGTGGTGGCTGGGGCAGGGGTGACGCCGGGGGCGATGGCTCCGCCGTCACCTCCGGGTGCGGCGGCAGCTTCTCCACCAGCCGGTGCGCCAGGAACCCGAAGGCCGAACGCACCCCGTCCTCCGGCAGCGCGCTGCACAGCGCCAGCCGCAGGTCCTCGGCGCTGACGCCCCGCCGCAGCCACTCGGCGGCGAGCGCGCCCAGCTTGCGGGCCTCGCGCACGCCGAGCGAGAGCTCACGCGCCTGGTGCCGCAGCGAGAGCAACACGCGCTCGGCGAGGAGGACTTGGGCCTGGTCCGGGCCCGGGTCCTGGTCCGGGTGCGGGTCCGGGTGCGGGTCCGGGTCCGGGTCCTGCTCCTGCTGCTCGTGGCCCTGCTCCCGCGACTCGCCTTCCGCCCCCACGACCGCTTCGGTGGGTGGGTGGGAAGAGTCTTCGCCCTGTTCTTCGTCTGCGGGTAATGGACCACCGGCCGTCCGACCGGTCGGCTCACCGACCGTCGGAGAGTGCGTACTCGGAGCGGGCCACACGTCCGGAGCGGCGGAAGCGCCCACGTTCCCGTACCCTTCGGCGGGAACACCGGCGCGGAGCCGGGCAGCCTGATCAGCCGTCAGCGGCTCGTTGCTGAAAACCTGGACGGTCCGCCAGCGCCCTCCGTCGAGGCTCTCCCGCTTCTCATGCACGTACCCGTGTGTCACGAGGTCGGCCTTGGCCTTCTGGTAGGCGCGACCGGTCATACGGAGAGCGCGGGCGTGCTCGCCCAGAGCCTTGTCGCGGTCCCCTTCGGGCAGCCCCTGGACGTAGAGGACCAGAACCTTGGCGTCACTGCCGAGACGCGGGTGGCGCACCAGGCAGTTGGGGGCCTTCGTATAGCCCCGAGGGGGCGGGATAACATGCGAAAGCATCGCGGGTGGACTCCTGATCCACTGGTGGTGAAGGCCCTCGGGTAAGTGCGCTAACACCCCCGGGGGCCGCCCTATGCGCTGCGAAAACATGAGCGCACAGAGCGTGATGTCACGATCACCGTACCGCAGAGAGCTACCTCCCCAACACTCTCCGCTCGATCAGATGAAACGCATGTACATCTGGGTAGCGCGGCCGGGCCGTGGTGATCAAATCGTTGCCGCACCGCGCACAACCGCGCACCCCCTCCCCTGGTCTCCTGGTCAGCCGCGAGGAAATCCTCGGGCAGGCGCGCGTGCGCGCGGCCCCGGGCGGCTGGGGAGAGGACGGGATCAACGTGAAGAGCGTGAAGAGAGCAACGCGGAGAGCGGTGGTGGCCGGTGCGGCCGCGGCCGTGTTCACCGGGGTGGCGGCGGTACCGGCCGGGGCGGCGGAGGGCGGGGTCGCCTTCTCCCGGGTCACGGTGAACGGCGGGAAGCCGATCGTGATCGGAGTCAAGAAGGAGGTCGAGCTGTACGTGACCTTCCGGATGACGACCAGACTCAAGCACAAGTCCTACCCGACGGTGTTCCCCTACCGGGGCAAGATTGGCTCCAGCGAGACGCTGTGGAATTCCATCCTCGTCAACGACTGCGTGGTCGTGAGCAAGGCGAAAGGGATCTGCGACTTCGAGGAGTGGCTGACCATCGACCCGCGGCACTACGACTTCGGGAACGAGGACGCCGGCGCCTGGAAGACCGCCGCGCAGCTGTACCTCCCCAAGGGCGCCGAGGACATCGACGACGAGAAGCTCCCGTTGCAGGTGAAGCGGGCGACCCGGGTCACGGTCAACGCCTCGCCGGAGCCGGTCGTGAAGGGGAAGACGCTCACCGTGACCGGAAAGGTCAGCCGGGCGAACTGGGACACCCACACGTACCAGGGGTACGGGGGCCGCTCGGTGAGCCTCCAGTTCAAGGCGGCGGGCTCCTCCTCGTACAAGACGGTCAAGAAGGCGACGTCGAGCAAGACGGGAGCCCTCAAGACCACCGTGAAGGCCACCGGCGCGGGGACGTGGCGGTGGACGTACTACGGCAACACGACGTCCGGCGCGAGCTCGTCGTCCGGGGACCGGGTCGCCATCCGGTAGGCGCGGTCGGCGGGGGCGCGTCGGGGGGCGAGGTGACCCGGGGGATGCTGAGCGCAGGCTGCGGAAGCGTTCCTCCGGTGCACTCCCTGACCCGTGCGGGTGATTGCGGGCACGCAGGCTGCGCGAAGGCGGGACGCGGCCGGTAGAACGCGCTGGTGATCAAGAACCTCGCGCGCGGTATCGGCGCGCTCACCCTCGCCCTCGCCCCTCTTCTCCCGGCTCCCGCCGCTCAGGCAGCTCCGGCGGCTCCGGCCGCTCCCGCCGCTCCGGCGGCTCCCGCCGCTCCGATGGCGGAGGTGACGCCCCTGCCCGACGCGGTCGGCCTGCTCAAGGTGACCGAGGAGAACCGCTCCGGCTACACCGCTTCGTCCTTCCGGCACTGGAACGCGGGTGAGGATCCGACGGACGGGTGCGACACCCGGGCCGAGGTCCTCCTCGCCGAAGCGGTCGTCTCACCGACCGTGGGGTCCGGCTGCAAGCTGACCGGGGGCAGGTGGACGTCCTACTTCGACGGCCAGGAGGTCACCGACGCCGGTTCCCTGGACGTCGCCCACCTCGTCGCACCCGCCGAGGCCTGGGAGTCCGGCGCCTCCGCCTGGACCGCGGAGCAGCGGGAGGCCTACGCGAACGACCAGGGTGCGGACGTCTCCCTGGTCGCGGTCACGTCGCGCACCAACCGCCAGAAGGCGGACAAGGACCCGGCGGACTGGATGCCGCCGTCCCCGGAGGTCCAGTGCCGGTACACGGGGGAATGGGTGGCGACCAAGCTCCGCTGGCAGCTCACCGCGGACGACCGCGAACTGGAAGCGCTGAAGGTGTACGCCGAGGGGCCCTGCGAGGACACCATCGTCCGCTACGCACCGGCGGTCTGACCCACCCGGGAACGACAAGCCGGCCTCGCTCACTCCCTCACGGCACACCCCGCCCGCAGCCAGGCCATCTCATGCAGCAACCCACCGTCCACGAAGGGATCCTGGGCGGTGGGCCGCGACCGCCAGTCCAGCGGCCAGGTCCCCCCGTCCAGCGCCGGAACCCCGACGAACGCGTCCCCGCGCGCGTTCCTGCTCATCGCCTCCACCCCGGGGGGCCACCGGTGCCCAGCAGCTGTGCCGGGCGCGAGCAGGAAGTACATGCTGCGCTCGCCGATACCGGAGCGGACGATGGGCCCGGCGTGGAAGTCGGTGAACTGCATGACCTCGTACGCGATTTCCTCGCCGAGCAGGCCGACGGCACGGACGGCGTCGAAGTGAATGCCCACGTGACGGAGGGCGTGGCCGGCGGCGGGGATCCAGGAGGGCGCCGGATCCGGTGAATTCTTCAGTTCCATGCGCTCAGCTTTGCGGCGAACACGTACCGTGACCAGAGTCACAGGCAAGCTGTGAACAGTGGTGTACCTACGAGGTGAGCCCGTGCACTCCAGTGATCAGCCCGAAAGCACGGCCGAGATGTTCGGCCTGCTGCTCCGGCACTTCCGCGAGCGGGCCGGGCTGTCGCAGGAACAGTTGGGCAAGCGCATCGGCTACTCCAAGTCCCAGGTGGCGATGGTGGAACGGGGCGCGCGACCGCCGACAGGCGTCTTCGTACAGCGGGTCGACGAGGTGCTGGGTGCACAAGGTGCACTGATCGTTGCTGCACCGAAGCCGCCGAAGAAGCGCAGCCCGCTGCCGGACTGGTTCACGCCGTTCGCGGAAGAGGAGGAGAAGGCGTGGGCCCTGCATACGTACGAGAACCAGGTCATGCCAGGTCTGCTCCAGACGGAGGCGTACGCGCGGGCGGTCTTCACGAGCCGGTACCCGAACTATGACGACGACGAGATCGAGGAGAAGGTCGCCGCGCGGCTCGCACGGCAGAAGCTGCTGTCCCTCAGGCCGCTGCCCGACATCAGCTTCATCCTGGAGATGATCGTGCTCACCAGGCCGATCGGGGGCCGCCGGGTGATGAAGGCCCAGCTCCACCACCTCGCCGACGTGGCGCGCCTCCGGCATGTGCGGATCCAGCTGATGGACCCGTACCGCGAGGACCACGCGGCGCTGGACGGCCCCTTCGTCCTGCTGGAGACCGACAAGCGGCAGCAACTCGCCTATATCGAGGGGCAGGGCGGCAGCTTCTTCGTCACCGAACACCCGGAGCTGGGGAACCTGTTCGGCAAGTATGGCGTCACTCGGGCCCAGGCATACACTCCGGAGAGGACTCTGGAAACGATCGAGAAGATGGCAGAGGAACTATGAGCACCGACCTCCACTGGTTCAAGTCCAGCTACAGCGGCAGCGAGGGCGGCAACTGCATCGAGGTTGCGCTCACCTGGTCCAAGTCCACCTACAGCGGCAGCGAGGGCGGCGACTGCCTAGAGGTCGCCACCTGCCCCCACACCGTCCACATCCGCGACTCCAAGGACCTCACCGTCCCCACCCTCGCCGTCTCCCCCGCCTCCTGGACGTTCTTCGTGGAGTTCGCCGCCTCCTGAGCGACGCGGGGGCGGGGTCTCGTTCACCCGTGTCCAGGTGAACGGCGGCAAGCCGATCGTGATCGGCACGTCGAAGGAGGTCCGCGCGCCCGCATCCTTCTGGGAGACCAGGAAGTACGCCTCCTACGGGGGCTGCTCGGTGAGCCTGCGGTTCAAGCCGCCCGGTGCCGCTTCCTACACCACGGTGAAGAAGGTGCCGGCGAACGGCTCGGGTGCCCTCAAGACGACCCTGAAGGCCTCCAAGACGCCCACCACCACCGTGTAGGACCCGCCGCCCTGCGCCCTGGCCGACCGCGAGCGGAGCCTAGGAGGCGTCCAGCTTGCGCCGTTCCCGCTTGTTGGGGTGACGGACGACCACTCCGCCCATGGCGCCGGACCCGGTGAGCCGGATCAGCGGAGTTCCCGGGAGCCGGTCGGAGGTGGTCTTGTCCGTGAGGCCGCCGATGCCGGGATCGATGCCGCTGGTGTCCGCGACCCAGCCGTCGGGGATGACGACCGTGACACCGGATGTCTCCGCGTACGCCTCCACGACGACCTCCGATAGACGGCACTCCACCCGGGTGAAGTCCAGGGTCACGCCCCCCACGCCTCCGTGAGCGATCACGCGTCCCGGAACGTCCCAGCGCCCGGGCCCCAGGGAGGCACCAAACATGCCGCCCCTCAGCACCAGTGGCGGCCGGTTCTCCGCTGCGGAGGCCGAGGCAGAGTGCGGCACCGGCAAGTCGGCGGTGAGACAGTCCAGTTCCCCATGGGTCTTGGCCGTCAGTGCCAGCTCCAGGCGGGAATCCAGCTCATCGAAATCGATGCGCCCCTCGGCCGCCGCATCACGCAGCCGCTCAACTACGGCTTCCCGGTCGTCGTGAGAGGCACGAATTCCCCCTGGCGAAACGGGGCGCGGAGAGGGCTCCGGAAACTGGGCTGTCATAGCCGCAAGGATAGGCAGTCGGCGCAGCGACTGCCTATCGACAGCCCTCACCGTCCACGCGCTCGCCGGGCCCCCTGAAACGGCGGACGCCCTCATGGGGTCCGCCACCTCCAGAGCAGCGCTGGGGCGGTGGACTACCGATGTTCTGCAACCATCGAGCTGTCAGTCCAACGCACGGTCAGGACGAGGGGGCGGGGCCCGGGACCGGGGTCTCGGCGGACCAGAAGTCGGAGCGGACGTTGGGGGTGGGGATCTCGCCCTCGTACGTACGACCGTTCGCCACCTTTTCCGGCGCAGCCACCTTCGACTTCTCCACACAGGGGCTGGTGACCTGGAAGAACGCCTGCCCCTTGTAACCGAAACTGACCCTGATGCCGAAGCCGTCCGGTGACCTGACGATGATCGAAGGCATCTCGCTGCTCGGACTCACCGTCTTGATCCGAAAGCCACTCGCCTTCCAGGAGCGCTCCACAACACCCAAGAAGTTGCCTCGGCGCTGCTCGGAGATGACAGTCATCACCGTCCAATACCGCGTCACATCACAGCTGCCCGTCGTCGTCGCTCGGTGAACCCATTCGATCTCCGGTGTGATCTCCCCGACCGTCGCGTAAAGGATCGCGTCCGCGCGCTCCGCAGCCCCCTGCATGTCCATGCCTGCCACAGCCTCTCTTCCGCTCTTGGGATCGCCCAAGAGTCCGCATCCGGCAAGCAGTGCGCCGGCCACCACCGCACAGGCCAGGCGAATGGTAAGCGGGATACGCCTCATCGATACTCCTCCCTCACGATGTCCTCCGGACGTCCGCCGACGATTTTGGCAATGTTTAACGCCGACACATCGTCCAGCTCCGGATCGAAGTACTGGGAGTGAGCATCGAACATTCCGGCTTCGAGAACCATCCTGGGCCCATCGTTGACCTCGAAGCGCTGTGCTCCGAAGGCCCCACTCGCCGGGTCCTTGCCGAAGTGCAGGTCATCGTTGCCGACATCGAGAAGGTCATTAGCCCTTCTGACCGCCTCCGGACCACCCAGTACCCAGGCGGGCCCCGCGGCGAGCGCCGACTCCCCCTTCGTGGGCAGGTGGGTGACCGGGTCGTTGTCAGCTGCGCCCACGAACACATGGTCTCTACCGACGCCGAGTTCCGTCGCCCTCTGCGCGTCTACGCCGGGGCTGCCTAGCAGGATCACGTCATCGACGCCTGGAATCCCGCCGGACTCCTTGGCGGCCGTGCCCACGGTGAGCGAGCCGTAGGAATGCCCGATCGCCGTCACATGCGGGTCCTCGTTCCCGTTCGTCGCCGAAAGACCTGCCATGAACTCGTTGTACGCCGGAGCACCCCGTTGCGCGTCGCCCTTCGTCATCACGTCCATGTTCTGCGGAGCGTCGTAGCCGAGCCAGATGATCGAGGCAGTGGACGGGTCCACCTCCTTGGCTCCGATGGCCGTGTCCTGTGCCCGCTTCATCGTGTCCGTGACGAAGTCGCCGTCGAGCCTGGTGCCGAGGCCGGGAACGTATGCTGCGACGTGCCTGGACGTATCGGGGTTCCCGTACGAGACGACCGCGCGTCCGTTGCCCTCGTCCCCGATGCCGAGAAGGAACATGGGCGGGTGACTCGACTCACCGAGTTTGTCCTGAATCATGCGGAGGGCGTCGAGTTTGGTCCTGGCCTCGTCGCCGCCCTGACGCGCCAACTCGTCGATGAGGACCGGCAGGTAGTTCCGGTTCGCCTCGTCGCGGACGACCGCCGGGATGCCGTCCAGACCGCCGATCAGGTCCGGTGCGACATTCACGTACTCCTGCCGCTGTTCGTCGGTCAACGCGTCCCACCACTTCTTGCGGTCCGCAGGGTCCTTGTTTTGCGGGATCCCTTCGGCGAGGTGCATGCCGGCGGTGGAGCGGACGTCGGCCGTGTCCCTGAAGACGTCCTTCAGCGTGGCCGCGGTGACATCGAGTCCCTTTTCCGCCTTCAGGCCGTTGAGGGTCTTCGCGTACCGGGCGTCGATCTCCCGCGCGGACCGCACAGCTCGGGCGATGCGGTCGGCCACGTCCTGGGCCTTCTCAGCGTTCGGGTTGACCGGCCTGAAGCCTGAGTAGCCGGGATACAGCGACTGCTGCCCCGGCGAGCCGAGGCCCGGCGGGTCCAGCGGGAGGCGGGAGCTGCCCCGCGAGCTACCTCCCGGCGCCTCCTGCTTCGCCCCGGTCAGGTCGTCGGCCTTCGCGGCCGGGTAGCTGACGGAGCCGTCGTCGTGGACCGTGAAGTTCAGGGAGGCCGCATCCTCAAGTGCCTGCTTCAGCTGGCTCTGGGGCTCGGCCAGATCGCCGGCAAGCCCGTTGAGCGCTGTACGGACCAACCCACACTCGGTCTGCACGTACTGGAAGTTGCGGCTGAGTCGCCGCAGCCTGCCGAGGGCAGCCTCGGCCGAGTCGCTCTCCTGGGTCTCGCGGAGCTTCGCGGACATCGCGCGGTCGACCTGTGCCCGGTCGGAGGCCGAACGACCGGATACCTCGTGCCACTTGTCGCCCGCCTGCGTGAGCTCGGAGGTCTTGAGGTCGCGCAGCAGCTGCCAAGTGAGGGGCCCTGTCATCGCTTCTCATCCGCCTTGCCGGGGACCTGGACCCCCGCGAAGGACGACTTGACCCCGGTCTCCGACTCCCCCATCTCCTTGGCGACCGTCAGCAGGTTTCCCTTGAGTTGCTCGCACTCGTCCCGTACCGCCTGAAGGCGTTCTTCCCAGGACGTCAGCACGCTCTTGAGGGCCGCGACGGAACTGAGGCCGGCTAATCCCGCCGCGACGCCCTCATGACCGCGCCCGAGAACCGACCTGCTCGTCTCCGCCCTGGTCCGTAAGTCGCCTGCGGTGCCGGAAGCACTGGTCCAAGGGCCCTTGGTGTACTTGAGTTTCCCGGTTCCGCCCGAACCGGCCCCGGCGTCGCTGGACGCCGAGGCGAGCCTCAACGCGGGCCCACCGTCGGTCGGTCCGAACAGCTCCTGCCAGCGCTCCGCATCAAACACGACACTCCCCCGTCTGTCCGCGTTCCATTTCTGCGCCCGGAGAGGCTAGCGCAGGCTATGTGCGTGTACGCGATCGGGAACGGGTTCCAGACATGGAAATGGCTGGACAACAGTGTCAGTCAGGCGTTCGTGCTTGCATACGCACTGGCTGGAAAGCGGTTAGGGCAGTGGACCGCCGGGTGCACTGTGCTGGACGAGGCCCTCCCGCACTGGACGCCGATCCACTGACGCGCCGGGGCCCGACCTGCTGACGGGGCCCGGGCCGGCGCTGCTCGGCCTCGCGCTCCTTCAGCCCTCGCTCCCTCCGCCCGGCCGTGGGCATGGACCAGAGCTACCGGTCTTCCCGGTCCGGGGCGGTGGACCGTACCAGGGAGACGGGCTCCGTCTGCTGGTCGGAGGCGGAGACACGCGTGGTGTGGCGGGTGAGGCGCAGCCCCATGGCCGTGAGGACGTCCGTGTCGTAGAGCGCGCACAGGAGCGCCGCCGCGGCGGGCAGCGACAGCGGGGTGGCCGGATTGTGCCCGAGCAGGGCGGCCGTGTCCGGGTCGTCGACGACGGCCTGTCCGGCGTGGGCGAGCACCTGGCGGGGGTCGTCGACGACGAGCTCGTCGATCTGGATCCGCTGGGCGCGGACGCGCAGGTCGAGCGGGCGGGCCGGGGTGGGCCTCGGAATCTGGACGACGGACCGGAGCTTCGGGTGGGCCGGGCGGTTCAGGTGGGCCAGGTCGGTCAGGTCGGTCAGGTTGTTCATGCGGTGGGCTCCAGAGAACGGGCCGCCGGAACGACGGTGCGCGGAACGGCAGTGCACGGAACGGCTGGGGCGGGGTCGGGGCGGGGCCGGGATGAGAGCTGCTGGGGCCGAGGGCGGGGGCTGGCTGCGCACGGGGCTGGTGATGGGGGGCAAGATCGGCCCGGTCTCGCCGAGTTGGCGTGTGGTCGAGTCGGACATGCTTACCTTGAGAGCGCCGTGCGACCGTCGCAAGGTGCGCTGTGTGCACTGTGCGCAGACTGCGCGGAATGTCGGATAGATCGAGCCGAAACGGGACCGGAGCGGGACCGAAGCGGAACCGAAGCGGTACCGGAACGGGGAGGGGGAAGCCGTGGCGCGCGAGAGGTCGGGGCGGACGGCGCGGCATCTGGTCCTCGTGGCCCGCCTGCGCCGACTGCGGGAAGGCGCCGGCCTTTCCGTCTCCCAGGCCGCCACGCAGCTGGGGTGGCATCCCACGACGCTGCGGCGGCTGGAACAGGCGCAGACCTCCCTCGACGTGGGGCAGGTCTCCGCCCTGCTCGCCGCCTACGGGGCGGGCGCGGCGGAGGCCGACGACATCATGGGGCGGCTCAACGCGGCCAACATGCCCGGCTGGTGGCATCCGTGGCGCGATGCGATGGCACCCTGGCTGATGGATCTGATGAGCGTGGAGTCGGCGGCCGGCGTCGTACGCACCTGGGACCCGGCGCTGGTGCCGCTGCTGCTGCGGACCCCGGCCTACGCGATGGCCGTGGACGAGATCAGGTGTCCCGACCGGGACGCGGTCACGCGGCAGCGTCGGGCGGACTTCCTGGTCGAGCGTCAGAAACGGCTCCAGGAACAGCAGACCCGGCTCTGGGCCGTGCTCCCCGTCACCGCGCTGCGCGTCCGGGTGGGCGGCGACGCCGTGATGCGTGAGCAGCTCAGGAGCATCCAACAGCTGGCGGAGCGGGGTGATGTGACCGTGCAGTTGCACCCCGAGTACGCCCCGCCGCACCCGCTGACCGGGGTCCCGGCACTGACCCTCTACCGGGTGGAGATCCGGGAGATCGCGGACCATGTGGTGCGGGAGGGCGGGCTCCCCGGCACGGCGGAGGTGTGGGACAGCCCCCACCCCGTGCAGACGTATCAGGGAATGCTGGACGTGTCGTGCGTGATGGCGATGCGGCCGGCCCGAACAGGAGAGGTGTTACAGGATGAGTACGACCGGAAATGGGCCTGAACTGCCCGCGCAGATCGATACGAGCGTGGCGCACTCCGCACGTGTCTGGAACTACTGGCTCGGCGGCAAGGACAACTTCCCGGCGGACCGGTCGGCGGGCGACGCCTACCGTGAGAAGTACCCGCTGATCGAGACGTTCGCGAAGGAGTCGCGGGACTTCCTCCGCCGTACGGTCACCCACCTCGCCCGGGACGCCGGCATTCGCCAGTTCCTCGACGTGGGCGCCGGGTTGCCCACCGCGAACAACACGCACGAGGTGGCCCAGCGGATAGCCCCGGAATCCCGGATCGTCTACGTCGACCACGACCCCCTGGTGCTCCTGCACGTCCACGCGCTGCTGACCAGCACCCCCGAGGGCGCCACCGCCTACGTCGAGGCGGACATGCGCGACACCGGGACCGTGCTCACCGGGGCGGCCAAGACCCTGGACCTGACGCAGCCCGTCGCCCTCGTGATCAGCGACGTCCTCGGGCACATCGTGGACTGGGACGACGCCCTGTCCCTGGTGCGGCGGCTGGTGGACCGCCTGCCCTCCGGCAGCTACCTCTCGCTCAGCCACTCCACCGCGTCCGACGACGCCCACCGGGCCGTCCAGGACGAGTACAACGCGAGCGGCGCGATCCCGTACATCTTCCGGGAGCCGGAGACCACGATCGCGTTCTTCGAAGGGCTGGAGATGGTGGAGCCGGGCATGGTGTCCTGGCCGAACTGGCGGCCCGACGCGAACACCGGCACCACCACGGCCCGGGCCGGGTGGGGCGCGGTCGCCCGCATTCCCTGACCCACGTCCGCACCTGCCGCGCCGCGCACGGAACCTCCCGCGCGCGGCGCGCACGGCCCGCGGAGGCGCGCCCATGAGCAGCACAGGCACGACCGGCCACGGGGGCACCGGCCCGCGGGGTGCCCGGCACGAGCGGGAGGCGTCGGCCCGGCTGCTGCGGGCTGCGACGCTCTCCGGCGCGCACCTGATCGCCGAGGCCGCATCCCTGGTCCAGGGGTGGGCGGTACTGGCCGACCCCATCGCCGGGGCCGTCTACAGCACCCCCGCGGCCGCGGCGGCCGACGGCGTACACGCGGCCGCCGCGCCCCTCGAACACCCGCACTGCACGCGGCACCCGGCGGCCGGAGCCGTTCTCGTCCTGGCCCCGGCGCCCACCGTGCCCCCGGGGCACACCTGCCACGTCGCCACGACCACCGCGGCCCTCCTGGAAGTGCGGGGCCGGCGGGCGGCGGAGCTGCGGGGCGAACAGATGCGGCTGCACACCACCCTCATCCGGTTGCTGCTGGCGGGCCACACCGCCGCGGTCACCGAGACCCTCGGCGGGAACAGGCTCACGCATGTCACGGTCTACCGGCTCGCCGGCCCGGACCTGCCCACCGCCCACGAGGTGCTCTGGCGGGCCGCCCGCCCCTCCATCGCCCCGCACGCCGACGCCTGCACCCTGATCGGCCGACCGGACGCCGAACTGGTCGTCGCCGAGCTCCACCACGGCGGCGACGACGGGCGGATCCTGCGCCTGGTCTCCCGGCTGAGCGAACGGCATCACCTGCTCGCGGGCATGGCCGGGCCCCTGCCCCTGGCCGAGATGTCCACCGCTCACAGCGACGCCGCCGCCGCCCGGCACAGCGCCACTCCTGACTGCCGCGTCGTCCCCGCCGACGTCGTGGGCACCTCCCGGCTCGCCCCCCTGCTGCCCGCCGTCCCGTACGCCCGGTGGGCGGCATCCGTGCTGCGCCCGCTGGCCCCGGCCCACCAGCACCTCCTCCTGGTCTGGCTCCGCACCGGCAGCAAGCCCCGCGCCGCCGCCGCGCTCGGCCTGTCGGCCGGCACGGTCCGGGCCCGGATACGCGACCTGTCCCGGCTGCTCGGCGCGGACCTGGAGGACGCCACCGTGCAGGCGCATCTGCTGCTCGCCCTCCGCGCCCCCGCCCCCGACCTGGACGCCGACGCCGACGCCGACCTCAGCCCCAGCAGCCGTAGCCGCAGCCGCGGCAGCGACTGTCCGGCCGGTCCCGCCCCGCTGGAGGCACTGCCGGACGATCTCCTGGACACCGAGGCGGCCCGGAGCTGGGCCGTCGGCCTGGTCGGCGGTCTGGAGCCGCACCTGCGGATCGCCCTGGCCTGCTGGCTGCGCCACCACGCCCGGACCGCCCCCGCCGCGGCCGAACTGCACGTCCACCGCACCACCCTGGCCGGCTGGCTCACCCGGTGCGCCGAACACCTCGCGCGCAACCTCGCCGACGCCACCGTGCGCGCCGAGGTCCACCTCGCGCTGAAGGCCACCCGGAACGGTCCCGACGACCCGACGGCCCTCCCCCGGCGCGGCGGCCGCACCTACCGCCGCCTGTGACGGGCGTCGAGGGGGCGGCCTGTCTCAGGACGGCGCCTGGCCCGTCTCGAAGCGGCTGACGCGGTCACCGGCGACCGTGAAGACCCAGCGGGTCCGCATCGTGCCCCAGGCGTCGTTGGTGTAGTCGACGACGAGGCTGCGGCCGTCGTCGGAGGCGTCCACGACCTTCATGCGGCCGTTGGCCTTCGGGGAGAAGATCTCCTTCTCCGTCCAGGCCGCCAGGTCCCGTTCGCTGCCGTCGTCGGACATGGTGGCGTCCTCGGTGAGGACGTCGGCGAAGAAGGCGTCCCTGTCGCCCGCGTTCACCGCGGCGATGAACTTCTCCACCGCCGGGTCGCTGATCGATGAGGTCATCGTGTTCCTCCTCGGCGCATCCGGGAACGGGCGTCCCCGAGATCCTCACCGAGTCTCCGTCGGCACGCCCGCCGCCGCATGTCGGGCGTGCCGGACCGCATGACCCCGTGGGGCCCCACCAGGCAGACGGTTCACCGCAGGTCAGCACAGGCCCAAGAGCGTCCCCCGCGTGTCCGGAAAGGCCATTGACGTACGCGTACGGGTCACGAAGGATCACCGCGTGACGAACACCGAACAGCCCCCGCCCGCCTCCGGCCCGGACCGCCCCATCGCCCTCATCACCGGCGTCGGCCGCAGCATCGGCATCGGCGCGGGCATCGCGCGCCGGCTGGCGGCCACCGGCTGGGACATCGCCTTCACCTACTGGACGCCGTACGACCGCCGCATGGACTGGGGCGCCGAGCCGGGGGCCGCCGCGTCCATCGAGAGGGAGCTGGCGGAGACAGGGGCCCGTACGGCGGCGATCGAGGCGGACCTGACCGACCCCGACGCGCCGACGCGCATCTTCGACGAGGCGGAACAGCGCCTCGGCGGGCCGGTGACCGCACTCGTCCTCTCGCACGCGGAGTCGGTGGACTCGGGACTGCTCGACACCACCGTGGAGGCGTTCGACCGGCACTTCGCGGTGAACGCCCGAGCCAGTTGGCTGCTGATCCGCGAGTACGGGCTCCGCTTCCGCGGCACGCCCGGCGCCGTGCCCGGCACCCCGACAGGCAGGATCGTCGCGCTCACCAGCGACCACACCGTGGGCAACCTCCCCTACGGGGCGAGCAAGGGAGCCCTGGACCGCATCACACTGGCCGCCGCGCACGAGCTGGCCCACCTCGGGGTGACCGCGAACGTCGTCAACCCCGGCCCGGTGGACACCGGCTGGATGAACGACGAGCTGCGCGAGACCCTGGCGCGGGACACCCCGCTCGGCCGTCTAGGCACCCCGCTGGACACCGCCCACCTGGTGGGATTCCTGTGCTCCCCCGAAGGCCAGTGGGTCAACGGCCAGTTGCTGAAGAGCAACGGCGGCGCGGCGTCCTAGGCTCCTGTTCGTACCGCCGATCGCCGGGGCGCGAACCGGCACCTCACGCCCGTGCGTCCGAACAGGACGTAACGTCTAATCTGGCGTGGTCCATGTAGTGCACAGGGGGTCGTATGCACAACGAAGACAGGGCCGGCAGAGCGGGCGACGGGGCCAGGGGCCCCGAGGACCGCCGGTCGAACGACGACCCCAGGCAGCCGGACGCCGTGGCGCCGCAGGAGTGGCCGAGCACGCCGCCCCCGCCGCACGACGCGCCGCCCTCCCCCCGGACCGTGATCGACGGTCGCTACGAGCTGCTGGAGCCGATCGGCAGCGGCGGGATGGGCGAGGTCTGGAAGGCCCACGACCGGCGGCTGCGCCGGTTCGTCGCCGTGAAGGGCCTGCTCGACCGGAACGCGATGACCCCCGCCACGCAGACGGCGGCGCTGCAACGGGCGCGGCGCGAGGCGGAGGCCATCGCCAAGATCGAGCACCAGAACGTGGTGACGGTCCATGACCAGGTCGAGACCGACAACCAGGTCTGGATCGTGATGAAGCTGCTCGAAGCGAGGTCCCTGGGGGATCTGTTGGGCGGCGGCGGGGTCCTCGCCGTGCCGAGGGCCGCGAACATCGGGCTCCAGATCCTCCAGGGCCTGCAAGCGGTCCACGCGGCATCGGTCGTCCACCGCGACGTGAAACCGGGCAACGTCCTCGTACGCGACGACGGCCTCGCGATCCTGGTGGACTTCGGCATCGCCACCTTCGAGGGCGCGGACCGGGTGACCCGGTCCGGAAGCGTCATCGGCACCTCCTCCTACCTGGCACCCGAACTCTTCGCCCCCGCCTCCCCGGGCCCCACCCCCGCCTCCGACCTGTGGGCGCTGGGGATCACGCTGTACGAGATGGTCGAGGGCCGCGTGCCCTTCGCCGGGCACGAGGTCTGGGAGGTCCAGGAGAACATCCGGCAGACCCCCGACCCGGCCCTCCGCTACGCGGGGCCTCTCGCCCCGGTCATCCAGGGGCTGTTGACCGCGGACCCGCGGGAGCGCCTGGACGCGGCCACGGCCGAGGCGATGCTCCGTGAGGTGCTCGCGGACCCGTCCGCGTCGAACGCGGCGGTGGCCGCGTCGGCGACGCACCCGCCGACGGCCGTCTCCCCACCGGACCCCTCGACCCCCGTGCCGGTGCCCCCTCCCGCCGTGCCGCCGCCCGCACCGGCGCCGGTGATGCCCACGCCCCCGCCCGCTCCCGCGGCGGCGGGCGGGCCGCCCGGCCGGTACCGGGGCTGGAAGGCGGCCGCGGCGGTGGTGTGCCTGGCGCTGCTGGCCGGCGCGGGCTGGATGGCCTCCCAGGGCAGCGGCGAGAAGGGCGGGGGCGGCGACGACCGGGCGGGCTCGGTGCAGGGCCGGGGCGACGCCGAGGGTGCCGCCGGCAGCGGCAGCAAGGAGCGGTGGAAGGACACCCATCCCACCCTGAAGATCGGCGTCAAGGACGACCAGCCCGGGCTGAGCATCTTCGACAAGAAGACGCGTACGTACAAGGGTTACGACATCGACCTGGCGTACGCGATCGCCGAGAGCATGGGCTACGCCAAGGGCGAGGTCGCTTTCACCACGGTCGCCACGGACTACCGGAGCACCGCGCTGAAGACCAAGCAGGTGGACCTGGTCATCGCGTCGTACAGCATCACCCCCGACCGCAAGACCGCCTCTCCCGGCGGCTACAGCGTCGACTTCGCGGGCCCGTACTACGACGCGAGCCGGAGCTTCCTGGTCCGCGAGAAGTCGAGCAAGTACACGATCAACGACTCCAGCGACCTGGAGGACCTGCGCGTCGAGGTGTGCACGGCGCGAAAGTCGACGTACGAGACGGAGCTGCCGAAGCAGGGCTTCACCATGGCGAAGTCGCAGCCCAACACCTACCAGGACTGCCTGGACAAACTGCTGGACCCGAAGTCCGACGTCTACGCGGTGGCCTCGGACGACATCATCCTCGCCGGATACGTGAAGGCCAACCCGGGCAAGGTGCGGCAGCTGGAGCCCATCGAGGGCGCGGAGGGCTACGGCGTGGCGATGCGGCCGAAGACCCCGCTCCTGAAGGGCGAGGTGTGCTCGGCGCTCCGGACGATCCTGGCCGGCAGGGTCTGGGAGGACATGTACAAGGAGAACCTGGCCGACCTGGTGGGCAAGGAGAACCCGCCGGGCCGCCCGGACCTGACGGAGTGCGGGAAGTCCTGAGCGGGTCGCGTCGCCCCCGGTGCGCCGGGACTCGGGCCCGCGCCGCCCCTCAGGCTCAGCGCTCTGGCTCAGCGCTCTGTCTCGGCCCCCCGGGCTCAGCGCTCGGGGAACCGCTCCCCGCACCGGCTGCAGAAGACCGGTGCGGGGTCCTGGGACAGCCGCCCGCACTCCGGGCAGACCCGGTCCAGCATGCAGGGCCCCTCGCCGCCCTCGTACGCCCCGACCGGCGGCTTGATCGCCAGGCCGGGTCGGCGGCGGTGGACGGTGAGATACACCAGCCCGCCGGGCCCGGCGGCCAGCGCCCGTCGTGACGTGCGGGGCAGCCAGAGGACGGTGCTGGGCCGCAGCTCCAGGACCGGCCCGCCCTCCGCCGTCCTGACGCCCCCTCGGCCCTCCAGCACGACGAGGAGCACATCGAGCACGTCCTCCTGATGCTCACCGACCTCGGCGCCCGCAGGCAGGCGCACCAGATTGGCGTCCAACTCCCGTCCCGGCTCCGCCAGGTGCCAGAGCGCACCTCGATCGTCAGGTGCGGCCGAGGCGAGCAGTTCGTCCAGGACGGCGAGAATGCGGGGAGCGGCGTTCACGGTGTCCAGGCTACGCGGCGGCCGGGGTGGGCGCGCCGGCCGCCGCCACGCAGAACTCGTTCCCCTCCGGGTCGGCCATCACCACATGATGCTCGCCGACCTCCGCCAGCACGGACCCGCCGGCCGCCACCAGCCGTGCTGCCTCCGCCCGGACGCGGTCCCAGCGCTCGGCCGGGGTTCCGTGCCCCGGGATCCGCACGTCGATGTGCAGCCGGTTCTTCGCGGTCTTCGGCTCGGGGACCTTGAGGATGGAGAGCCGGGGGCCGACGCCGTCCGGGTCGCAGAGCCAGGCCACGTCGTCCAGCGACTCGCCCTCCGGCAGGTCGAGCTGGGCGAGCCACTCCTCCCGGGTCGCGAACCGCGGCGGCGGGGGCTGGTCCACGTATCCCAGGGCCGACTTCCAGAAGACGGAGAGGAGTTGGGCGTCGCTGGCGTCAAGGGTCAGATCGATACGCGCTGTCGTCATGGGCAGGACCGTACGGGACACCTCCGGCGATCGCATCCGCGTAACGTGGCCCACCGCCCACCGCCCACCGCCCGCCGCCCGCCGCCCGCCGCACCGAGGGGAACCACGCCGTGCACCGCGAACCGAACGACCCCTACCCCCCGATCGAACCGTACGGGAGCGGCCTGCTGGACGTCGGCGACGGCAACCAGGTGTACTGGGAGGTGTGCGGCAACCCGCACGGCAAGCCGGCCCTGGTGGTGCACGGTGGCCCCGGCTCGGGCTGCACGCCCCGCGCCCGCCGGTACTTCGACCCGGACCGCTACCGGGTGGTCTCTTCGACCAGCGGGGCTGTGGTCGCTCCACCCCGCACGCGAGCGACCCGGCGACCGACATGTCGCACAACACGACGGCACACCTGATCGCCGACATGGAACTCCTGCGGGAACACCTGGGCATCGACACGTGGCTGCTGTACGGCGGCTCCTGGGGCTCGACCCTGATCCTGGCGTACGCCGAGGAGCACCCGGGGCGGGTCACGGAGGCGGTGATCCCTGCGGTGACGACGACCCGCCGCAGCGAGATCGACTGGCTCTACCGGGGCGTCGGCCGGCTCTTCCCCGAGGCCTGGGACGCCTTCCGCGCGGGCGTCCCCGAGACGAGCGACCCGAGCGGCCTGGTCGCGGCGTACGCCCGCCGCATGGAGAGCGAGGACGCCGGCGTACGGGAGAGGGCCACGGCCGACTGGTGCGCCTGGGAGGACGCGGTCGTCTCGATGGAGGCGACCCCGGGCCCGCCCCCGTACGGCAGCCGCCCGGACCGCGCCCAGCAGGCGTTCGTCCGGATCTGCGCCCACTACTTCGCCCACGGAGCCTGGCTGGAGGAAGGCCGACTCCTCGCCCACGCCCACCGCCTGACCGGCATCCCGGCCGCCCTGGTCCACGGCCGCTTCGACCTGGCGAGCCCCCTGATCACCGCCTGGGAACTCGCCCGCGCCTGGCCGGACGCCGAGCTGACGATCATCGAGGACGCGGGGCACACGGGCGGTGCGGAGACCCGGCGGGCGGTCCTGGGGGCGCTGGACGGGTTCGCGGGGCGGTCGTGACGGACAGCGCCCGACCGCCGTCCCCTCGCGAGGGAGCGGTGGCCGGGCGTCGGTGCTTCCAGGGGTCGCCGGGACCTACCAGGCGAACGCCTCCGGCGACGGCCCCGGGCCCGGGAAGATCTCGTCCAGGCCCGTGAGCACGGCCTCCGGGAGGTCCAGTTCCAGGGCGCGCAGGGCGCTGTCCAGCTGGTCGGCGGTGCGGGGTCCGACGATCGGGCCCGTGATGCCGGGGCGGGTCAGCAGCCAGGCCAGGGCCGCTTCGCCGGGTTCCAGGCCGTGCTTGTCGAGCAGGTCCTCGTACGCCTGGAGCTGGGACCGGGTGGCGGGGTCGGCCAGGGCGTCGGCGGCGCGGCCCGAGGCGCGGCGGCCGCCCTCGGTCGTCTTCCTGATGACGCCGCCCAGCAGGCCGCCGTGGAGCGGCGACCACGGGATGACGCCGAGGCCGTAGTCCCGCGCGGCCGGGATGACCTCCATCTCGGCACGGCGCTCGGCGAGGTTGTAGATGCACTGCTCGCTGACCAGGCCGAGCGAACCCCGTCGGGCGGCCTGCTCGTTGGCCTGGGCGATCTTGTAACCGGGGAAGTTCGAGGAACCGGCGTACAGGATCTTGCCCTGCTGGACCAGGACGTCGATCGCCTGCCAGATCTCGTCGAAGGGCGTGTCGCGGTCGACGTGGTGGAACTGGTACAGGTCGATGTGGTCGGTCTGGAGGCGCTTGAGCGAGGCGTCGACCGCGCGCCGGATGTTCACGGCGGAGAGCTTGTCGTGGTTCGGCCAGGCGTCGCCGTCGGCGGCCATGTTGCCGTACATCTTGGTGGCCAGGACCACCTTGTCGCGCCGGCCGCCGCCCTGCGCGAACCAGGTGCCGATGATCTCCTCGGTACGGCCCTTGTTCTCGCCCCAGCCGTAGACGTTGGCCGTGTCGAAGAAGTTCAGGCCCGCGCCGAGCGCGGAGTCCATGATGGCGTGGCTGTCCGACTCGTTGGTCTGCGGGCCGAAGTTCATCGTCCCGAGGACGAGCCGGCTGACCTTGAGTCCCGTGCGTCCGAGCTGTGTGTACTTCATGACGCCCCAGCCAACTCCTTCGAGTCCACTCCAGGCAAGCATGTGTCCCGGACGCGCCGGACGGGCACGGCCTCCCGGCGGTCCGCCGGTATCAGCCGCCCAGGGCGGCCCCCACGGCGACGACGACGAACATCAGCACGAGCACGGCCGCCATGATGCGGTTTCTGGTCTTCGGGTCCACCCTTCGAGCGTAACGGCACCGCTCACCCGCCGAGCGCCCAGGCCCGTACCGTCTCGTAGCGCGGCCGCTCCCCCGGCACGCCGGACACCGGTGGATCGCTCCGTACGAGACTCAGCTCACCGGCCTCCCAGCGTTCCCCCTCGAACCCCGCCAGCGCCGCGGTGAAGGGCCTCAGGTCCGCCTCGCCCCGGCTCCGGGCCAGCGTGAGGTGCGGGGCGTAGCGGCGGTGGTCCTCCATGGGCAGCCCGGCCCGCCGGGCGGCGGCGTCGGCGCGCTCGGCGAGCAGCCGCAGTGTGTCGAGCCCGCCCGCCGCCCCGGCCCACAGGGCCCGCCCGCCGAAGTGCCCCGCACCGTGCACCCGGAGCGGAAAGGGCCCGGTGCGGTGGGCGGCCCGTTCCAGGCGCGCGTACAGCTCCGGGAGGACGTCCTGGGGGACCTCGCCGTAGAACGCCAGTGTGTAGTGCCAGTCCGCGGGCCGCGTCCACCGCAGGTCCCCCGCGCCGGGCAGCGCGTGGAGCGGGGCCAGCGCGGCCCGGAGTCCGGCGACGGCCGCGGCGGGCGGCAGGACGGCGGCGAAGAGGCGCTGGGCGGGCGGACGGCCCGAGCTGTGGCTGCTCATGCGCGCGAGTCTGGCAGGTCCGGGCGTGTCCGGGACGCCGGGCCTGTCGTCGGCCTCACCTCGACCGTCGTCGGCCTCGTCCTCACGACCGACGCCTTCCCCCGCGACTAGACCCGCGACCGAACCCGCGACCGACCCCGCCCGGACGTACGGGAACCGCCCTCCTCCCGGACCGGGAGGAGGGCGGTTCCGTGCGGGTCATGCCGCCGTCGCCAGCTGCTCGCGCGGGACGAAGCGGACGTGCGGGCGGCCCGGGCGGAGGTCGACCTTCAGGCGGAGGCCGCCGACGCGGGCGAGGGCGAAGCCGACGCCCAGAGCGGCGATCACCGAGATCGCGCCGCCGGCCGCGAAGCCGGTGCGGGCGCCGTACGTGTCGCTGATCCAGCCGACGATCGGGGCGCCCACCGGCGTACCCCCGGCGAAGACCATCATGTACAGGCTCATCACCCGGCCCCGCATCTCCGGGTCGGCGGCCATCTGGACGCTCGTGTTCGCGGTGATGTTCGTGGTCAGGCCGAGCATGCCGATCGGGACCAGCAGGATCGAGAACAGCCAGACCGACGGGGACAGCGAGGCGGCGATCTCCAGCAGCCCGAACGCCGTGCCCGCGATCACCAGCATCCGCAGCCGGGTGGAGCGGCGGCGGGCCGAGAGCAGTGCGCCGGCCAGCGAACCGGCCGCCATCAGGATGTTGAAGAACGAGTACAGGCCCGCGCCGCCGTCGAAGATCTCGTCGGCGTAGGCGGTCAGCCAGATCGGGAAGTTGAAGCCGAAGGTGCCGACGAAGCCGACCAGGACGATCGGCCAGATCAGCTCGGGGCGGCCCTTCACGTAGCGCAGGCCCTCGCGGAGCTGCCCCTTGGCGCGGGGGACGGTCACCGAGGCGTGCAGCTCGGTGGTGCGCATCATCAGCAGGCCGATGAGCGGGGCCAGGAAGGAGAGCCCGTTGAGCAGGAAGGCCCAGCCACTGCCGACCGTGGTGATCAGGACGCCCGCGACGGCGGGGCCGATGAGCCGGGCGGACTGGAAGTTCGCCGAGTTCAGGCTGACCGCGTTGCGCAGCTGCGCGGGGCCGACCATCTCGGAGACGAACGACTGGCGGGCCGGGTTGTCGACGACGGTCACCATGCCGAGGAGGAAGGCGACCAGGTAGACGTGCCAGACCTCCACGACCCCGGTCAGGGTCAGGACGGCCAGCGCGATGCCGCACAGGCCGAGCAGGGCCTGGCTGACGAGCAGGATCTGCCGCTTCGGGAGGCGGTCGGCGAGGACGCCGCCGTACAGGCCGAAGAGCAGCATGGGAAGGAACTGGAGGGCCGTGGTGATGCCCACGGCCGTCGCGGAACCCGTCAGGCTCAGCACGAGCCAGTCCTGCGTGATGCGGGACATCCAGGTACCGGTGTTGGAGATCACGGCGCCCGTGGCGAACAGGCGGTAGTTACGTATCTTCAGCGACGAGAAGGTCCCGCCGGTCTTGCTCTCGTGGGTGGAAGTCGGTGCGGGGGCGGAGTCTGCTCCGGATCCCGTACTCAAAAGGGTTCGCCTCCTCGGGCGTCTGCGGCGTTCGGTCCGACGAGGACGTGACGACGGGCGCTCCGGCGGTGATCCGGTCCGGACCGGCTGGTGCTTCCGGTCCGGCGGCGGACCACCGTCGGCGCGCCCGCGGGGTCACAGGTGGGCGAGCTTCTCCAACACGGGCGCGGCGGCCCGAAGGGTCTCCCACTCGTCCTCGTCCAGGCCCTCGGCGAGGTGGGACAGCCAGGCGTTCCGCTTGGTGCGGCTCTCCGCGAGCATGGCCTCGGCCTGCTCGGTCTGGCTGACCCTCTTCTGCCGACGGTCATCGGGGTGCGGTTCCAGCCTGACCAGCCCCTTCGCTTCCAGCAGCGCGACGATGCGGGTCATCGACGGGGGCTGCACGTGCTCCTTGCGGGCCAGCTCACCGGGGGTGGCCGAGCCGCAGCGGGCAAGGGTGCCGAGCACCGACATCTCGGTGGGGCTCAGCGACTCGTCGACACGCTGGTGCTTCAGGCGACGGCCCAGCAGCATCACGGCGGAGCGGAGGGAGCTCACGGCGGCGGCACTGTCGCCGTCGTGGATCAGGTCAGGCATGTTTGTTAGCGTAACTCATTACCCAATCTAAATACCACCTGGTGGTACACGCGCGAGAAACCGATCACCCGAACGAGTGAGTTAGAAGCGGAAAGTGACGCAAAGAGCGCTCCGGGGCGGCGACCCTGCTGGACATGGGATCGACAGTGCTCAGCCTGCGGATAGACGGTGAGCTGCTCGACCGGCTCCGGCAGCACGCCGCGAAACGCGGAATGAGCGTCCAGGACTACGTGGTCCGGACGCTCATTCGCGACGACTTCGACGAACGCTTCACGGCGGCCGTCGAGGAGACGGAGAAGTTCTACGGCGCCCCCGGGGGAAGCGTGACGCCTCCGGTCGACTCCAGGAGGAGCGTGACGCCACCGATCACGTGAGACCGGCCGACGGCAGCACGGAGAACCTGATCACGTGAGACCGGCCGACGGCAGCACGGAGCACCCGATCACGTGAGGCCGAGCGCCGGCATCGCGTAGTAGAAGACGAACACGGCAGAGACCGCGTACATGGCCACCGGCACCTCACGGCCGCGCCCGGCCGCCAGGCGCAGCACGGAGAAGGCGACGAAGCCGATGCCGATTCCGTTGGTGATCGAGTACGTGAACGGCATCATCACCATCGCGAGGAACGCCGGGACCGCGAGCGTGAAGTCGCTCCAGTCGATGTCCCGCACCGAGCCCGCGATGATCAGGAAGCCGACCGCCAGCAGGGCGGGGGTGGCCGCCTGCGACGGGACCATGGTCGCCAGCGGTGTGAGGAACAGCGCCACCGAGAAGAGCAGACCCGTCACCACGCTCGCCAGTCCGGTGCGGGCGCCTTCGCCGACGCCCGCGGTGGACTCCACGAAGCACGTGGTGGCGGAGGAGGAGCTGCCGCCGCCCGCGGCGACCGCGATGCCGTCCACGAACAGCACCTTGTTGATGCCGGGGAAGTTGCCTTCCTGGTCCATCAGCTTCGCCTCGTCGCCGACGCCCAGAATGGTGCCCATCGCGTCGAAGAAGCAGGACAGCAGCACGGTGAAGACGAACAGGGCGCCGGTCAGGACGCCGACCTTCTCGAAGCCGCCGAACAGGCTGACCTCGCCGAGCAGCCCGAAGTCCGGCGCCGAGACCGGGTTGCCCGGCCACGCGGGCGTCGTCAGGCCCCACGCCCCGTCGGGCAGGCCCGCCACCGCGTCGATGACCAGCGCGAGAGCCGTCATGGCGATGATCGAGATCAGGATCGCGCCGGGCACCTTGCGCACGATCAGCGCGAGGGTGAGCAGCGCGCCGAGGACGAAGACGAGCACCGGCCAGCCGTCGAGGTGGCCGCTGCCGCCGAGCTGGAGCGGCACGGTGGTGTGCGCGGCGTCCGGCATGCGCGAGACGAAGCCCGAGTCGACGAGGCCGATCAGCAGGATGAAGAGGCCGATACCGATCGCGATGCCCTTGCGGAGCGACTTCGGCACGGCGCTCATCACGCGTTCCCGCAGTCCGGTGGCGACCAGCAGCATCACCACGATGCCCGCGAGGACGACCATGCCCATCGCGTCCGGCCAGCTCATCCGGGGAGCGAGCTGGAGCGCGACGACCGTGTTGACGCCGAGACCCGCGGCGAGTGCGATCGGCACGTTGCCGATGACGCCCATCAGCAGAGTGGAGAACGCGGCGGACAGCACGGTGGCGGTGACCAGCTGGCCGTTGTCGAGCTGGTTGCCGTACATGTCCTTCGCGCTGCCCAGGATGATCGGGTTGAGCACGATGATGTACGCCATCGCGAAGAACGTGGCGAAGCCGCCGCGGAACTCGCGGGCAACGGTCGACCCCCGCTCGGAGATCTTGAAGAACCGGTCCAGGCTGCCCTGGGACTGCGGAGTCGCGGGGGGCGGGGAGTCGACCGGAGCGGTGGCCGAGGGGGGCATGGGTGACCTCAGTCGTACGTAGAGGAGTGGACGCGATGGGACGGAAAGGTGATCGAAATTGGATGTTCAAACGAACAAATCGAGCCAACCCAAAGCAGATTCAGTATGAATACATCAAGCGAAGATCGCTATCTCCGCGCGTAGACCCGCGCGCCCCTTGGGTCGGCCGGGCCGTACACCCGCGACCCGGTGGCCCCATACACTGAACGCATGGAGAAGTGGACCCCGAAGCACGAGGCGCCCGAACCCCTGGAGGGCCCCGTCGTCGCCACCGTCGTCGGCGGCACGATCCTCTGGTGCGTCCTCTTCCTCGCCCAGCTCCCCTTCTACGGCTGGTTCGCCGACCGCGGCCACACCTGGTGGGTGTGGACCCCGCTGGCCGGGGCCGGACTCGGCCTGATCGGCATCTGGTACGTCCGGGGGCGCGACGCCGCCCTCAAGCGCCACGCGGCCAAGGCCGAGGCCAAGGACGCCGCGGGGGCCGCGGCGACGGACAGCGCGCTGGGCGGCGGGCCGACGGGCCGCGGCGACCGGACCGCCTGACCAGCACCGCCTGAACGAACCGCTCGACCGATTCCCTCCGTCCGGTCCGTCCGGTCCGACCGACCACGTCACCTCGCTCCCGTCCGTACGACCACGGGACCGTCTTCGTCCTCCCCTGGTCGGATCTTCGACCGCTCCGGTGGGTGATTCGGCACGCACGCCCGTACCGTCGGACCCATGACGCAGCGGGCACTCGATTCCTCCGGGGAGCAGCACACCCCCGGAACCTCCCGGCCGGCCATGATCGACGCGGGGGCGGAACTCGACCCCGTGCACCCCATGGAGCCACCGCCGGCCCGTCGGCCGGACGGGCTGAGCACCGCCGAGGTCGCCGAACGGGTCGCGCGCGGCGAGGTCAACGACGTCCCCGTACGTTCTTCGCGCTCCGTCACCGAGATCGTCCGGGCCAACGTCCTCACCCGGTTCAACCTGATCATCGGCGTGCTCTGGGTGATCATGCTGTTCGTCGCGCCGATCCAGGACAGCCTCTTCGGCTTCGTGATCGTCGCCAACACCGGCATCGGCATCATCCAGGAGTGGCGGGCCAAGAAGACCCTGGACAGCCTCGCGGTGCTCGGCGAGGCGAAGCCGACCGTACGGCGCGACGGGGTCGCCGCCGAGATCTCCACCTCCGGGATCGTCCTCGGCGACCTGATCGAGCTCGGCCCCGGGGACAAGGTGGTCGTGGACGGCACGGTCGCCGAGGCCGACAGCCTGGAGATCGACGAGTCGCTCCTCACCGGGGAGGCCGACCCGGTGATCAAGCAGGCCGGCGACCCGGTGATGTCCGGCAGCTTCGTCGTCGCGGGCGGCGGCGCGTTCACCGCGACCAAGGTGGGCCGCGAGGCGTACGCCGCACAGCTCGCCGAGGAGGCGTCGCGCTTCACGCTCGTCCACTCGGAGCTGCGCAGCGGCATCAGCACGATCCTGAAGTACGTCACCTGGATGATGGTGCCGACCGCGATCGGACTGATCATCAGCCAGCTGGTCGTGAAGGACAACGACTTCAAGGACTCCGTCGCCCGGACCGTCGGCGGCATCGTCCCGATGATCCCCGAGGGTCTGGTCCTGCTGACCTCCGTCGCCTTCGCCATCGGCGTCGTACGGCTGGGCCGCAAGCAGTGCCTGGTGCAGGAGCTGCCCGCGATCGAGGGCCTCGCCCGGGTCGACGTGGTCTGCCTGGACAAGACGGGGACCCTCACCGAGGGCGGCATGGACGTCACGGAGGTCCGGCCGCTCAACGGGAGCGACGGGGCGTACGTGACGCGGGTGCTGCGGGCGTTCGGCTCCTCGGATCCGCGGCCCAACGCCAGCCTCCAGGCCATCATCGACGCGTACCCGGCGGGTGGCGGGGACGGGCGCCCGCCGACCGGCGACGGCACGCGCCCGACGGCCGACGACGGCGCGCTCCCGGCCGCCGACGACGGCGTGGAGCACTGGACGGTCACCGACGCGATGCCGTTCTCCTCCGCGCGCAAGTACAGCGGCGCGGCTTTCGCCGAGGCCGACGGAACGGCCTCCGCCTGGCTGCTCGGCGCCCCCGACGTCCTGCTGTCCGAGGGCGACGCGACCCTCACCGAGATCGAGCACCTCAACGAGCAGGGCCTGCGGGTGCTGCTGCTGGCCCGCGCCGAGGGGGAGCTGAGCGCGCCCGGCGCGGCGGCCGGAGCCGCCCCCACCGCCCTGGTCGTCCTGGAGCAGCGGCTGCGGCCGGACGCGGGCGACACGCTCGCCTACTTCGCCGACCAGAACGTGGCCACCAAGGTCATCTCCGGCGACAACGCGGTCTCGGTCGGGGCGGTCGCCGGGAAGCTGGGCCTCGCGGGCGCGGAGAACACGCTGGACGCCCGCAGGCTGCCCACCGATCCGGACGAGATGGCCACGGCCATGGAACAGAACGCGGTCTTCGGCCGGGTCACCCCGCAGCAGAAGCGGGACATGGTGGCCGCCCTCCAGTCGCGCGGCCACACGGTCGCCATGACGGGTGACGGAGTGAACGACGTCCTTGCCCTCAAGGACGCCGACATCGGCGTCTCGATGGGCTCGGGCTCGGAGGCGACGCGGGCGGTGGCGCAGATCGTGCTGCTGAACAACAGCTTCGCGACGCTGCCCTCGGTGGTCGCCGAGGGCCGCCGGGTGATCGGCAACATCACCCGGGTCGCGACGCTCTTCCTCACCAAGACGGTCTACTCGGTGCTCCTGGCGATCCTGGTGGTCTGCACCCAGGTGGAGTACCCGTTCCTGCCGAGGCACCTGACGCTGCTGGCCACCCTGACCATCGGCGTCCCCGCGTTCTTCCTGGCGCTCGCGCCCAACAAGGAGCGGGCCCAGCCCCACTTCGTACGCCGGGTCATGCGGTACGCGATCCCCTCGGGCGTCATCGCGGCGGCGGCCACCTTCACGACGTACCTGGTGGCGCGGCACCACTACAGCGGCGAGGGCGCGCTGGCGGCCGAGACGAGCGCGGCGACGCTGACCCTGTTCCTGGTCGCGATGTGGGTGCTGGCGATCATCGCCCGCCCGTACACGTGGTGGCGGGTCGGCCTGGTGGCGGCGATGGGGCTCGGCTTCCTGATCGTGCTCGTGGTGCCGTGGCTCCAGGACTTCTTCGCACTGAAGCTGGTCGGCACGACCATGCCCTGGGCGGCGGTCGGCATAGCGGTGGCGGCGGCCGCCCTGCTGGAGTTCGTCTGGCGCTGGGTGGGGCGGCGCTTCGGGATGTAGGGCGGGATGCGGGGCGGACCCCGCGCCTCCCCGGGAAGCGCGGGCACGGGGAAGCCCCCGGGAGGACGGTGGTCCTCCCGGGGGCTTCCCGCTGTTCCGGCTGCTGCGTCTACTTCACGTCGAGGTAGTCGCCCTTGGCCGAGACGGCCGGGGTGCTCGGCGTGCCGGCGAAGCTGTAGCGCCAGGTGCCGTCGGCCGAGGCCTTGACGGTCGTCTTCAGGGTGCCGGTCGAGCTGGTCTTGACCGTCTTGACGGTCGTGTAGCTCTTGGCGCCCTTCTTCTTGAACTGGAGCTTCACGGCCTGCTTGCTGTAGCCCTTGTACGTGCCGGTGTCCCAGTTGGCACGGGTCAGCTTGCCGGTGACCGTGATGGTCTTGCCCTTCTTCACGGGCTCCGGGGAGGCGTTCACGGTCAGCTTGGAGAACCGCTGGACGCGGACCTTGGAGACCGCGTCGCGCTCCAGTTCCTGGCCGTCGTTGGCCCCGGCCGCAACCCCGACGCGCCACCAGGTCGCGTCCGAGTTCAGCATCAGATCCGGGGTGAGGGTGATGGTGCCCTTGCAGGTCGTGGTGGTCGCGTTGACCACCTTGCAGGAGATCGACTTCTCGTTCGGGCCGAAGCCGAAGCTGTTCTGGTCGTCGACGGACGAGCCGATCCAGATGAACGCGGCGGCGCCGGCGATGCCGGAGTCGTCGGTGGCCGTCACGGTGTAGGGCACCGTCTGCTTCGACTTGGTGCCGACCACGATCGGCTTGCCGCCGTTGACGACCGCCGAGGTGATCTTGGCGTCGTCGGCCTGAGTAGCGGCGAACGAGCGCTTCGTCTTCTCCCCCGCCGAGGGCTGCGGGGCTGTGACGCCGTGGTCCACGGTCCACGAACGACCGTCATCGGCCTGTGCGGCCGGTACTGCGAGAGCGGAAAGGGCCAGGGCGCCGGAAACGGCGGCCACGGTGGCACGAATACGCATGTGTCCCCAAGTGGAGAAGGGGCCCCGGGGCGCGCTTGTGTCGTCAGCCCGGCGGGGCCCATCTGATCCATGAGCCTCTTGGCTCACAGGAACAGACGGACGAACCATGGCAATGGTTGTACGGTCTATGACTTTTTCGTGAAGACCGTTGGGGACGACCGTGCGCCCGCCGCAAGCCCGTTGGAGCCGACGGCGGGTGCACGGCAGCCGCTACTTGACGTCGACGAAGTCGCCGGCGACCGAGACGGCCGGAGTGGTGGACGTCCCGGCGAAGCTGAAGCGCCAGTAGCCGTCGGTCGAGGCCTTGACGGTCGTCTTCAGGGTGCCGGTGGAGCTGGTCTTGACGGTCTTGACCGTCGTGTAGCTCTTGGCGCCCTTCTTCTTGAACTGGAGCTTCACGGGCTGGTTGGTGTAGCCCTTGTACGTCTTGCTGTCCCAGTTGGCGCGCGTGAGCTTGCCGGTCACGGTGAGGGTCCTGCCCTTCTTCACCGGCTCCGGGGAGGCGTTCACGGTCAGCTTGGAGAACCGCTGGACGCGGGTCTTGGCGTGGGCGTCGCTCCAGACGAAGTCGTCCTTGCCGCCGGTGGCCGCGAGCGCTCCGGCGGCGACGTTCCAGGTGCCGGCGAGGCCGCTCGTGTAGAGGTCTTCGGATCGCGGATCGACCGTGATCGAGACGGTGCACGTGGAGGTGGTCGGGTCGGCCGAGACCTTGCAGCTGCCGAACTCCTGGGTGGGGCCGAGGAAGCCGTCGACCTCGTCGATGTGACCGTGCCACAGGTAGGCGAACGCGTCTTCGATGCCGGACGGCGACGAGGCCGTGATCGCGATCGTGAACTTCTGCTTGGACTTCGTGCCCACCACGATGTTCTTGCCGCCGTTGACGACGACCTTCTTGATGACGGGCGTCTCGACGGCACGGGCGGCGCGGGCATCGGCGGCGGGCGCGCCGGGCTCGGCGGCGAAGACGTCGGCGCCGGACGGCACGCTGAGGCCCGCCTCCGGCTTCTCGTCGGCCTGAACGGCCGGTACGGCAAGAGCGGAAAGGGCCAGGGCGCCGGAAACGGCGGCCACGGTGGCACGAATACGCATGTGTCCCCAAGTGGAGAAGGGGCCCCGGGGCGCTGGTGCGTCGTCAGCCCGGCGGGACCCGTCTGTCGCTGTGAACCTGTTGGCTCACAGGAACAGACAGGCCGCGCAGGTGAACGGTTGTGCCTGGTTGTGACTTTTCTGTGAAGCCCCCGCCTCTCGGTGCGAGCACCGCCCGAAGGGACTCAGTCGAACCAGCGGTCCCGGGCCAGCTCCTCCGTCCGGGACGGGTCCTCCAGCAGGGCCGCGACCTCGAAGCGGCGGGGCCACTGGCCGGCCGCCCAGGCCAGGCCGGCCGCCACGCCCTCCAGGGTCGCGGCGTGGACGATTCCGTCCGGGGTGTGGCGCCAGTCCAGTTCGACGCCGCCCGCGCGGAGTTCGGGGTGTTCGACGTACGTGTCCGGGGTCCCGGGTCCGAGCAGGACGCGGACCGGCTCCGGTACGCGGTGCTCCTCGCCCTCGCTCGTCACGCCCGCATCGATCGTCTCGCCGAGCCGCCGCACCTGGAGCAGCTCGGCCAACTCGGCGGCCCGGGAAGGGGCCACGGGGAGCAGCGGCAGCCCCTCCGTCAGCGGCAGCACGTCGGGGGCGTCCGCGATCACGGCGTCCGCCGCGTCGACCACGGCCACGCCCCCGTCCACCACCGCGCGCAGCTCGTCCGGCAACGTCACCTGGTCCGGGTCCAGTTCGGCGAGCGCCGTGTAGAGCGCGTGCAGTTGTACGGGGGTGACGGGGCGGTCCTCGTCGGCGAGCCGGCCCAGCAGTTCCGCCGCACCGCCCGGCTCGTCCAGCAGGGCCGCGACCGAGGTGCGCACCCCGAGGGCCCGCAGCACCTGGGCGTCGTCGAAGCCGGTCGCGTCCACCGCGTCGTAGAGCCCGGCCAGCCGGGGGTCGCCGCCCGCCGCGCGCAGTCCTGCCGGGCGGCGGCCGTCCAGCACGGGGTGGTCCCGCAGCCACCACGCGGTGTACGGGCGCACGGACTGCGTCGTGCCGTCCGGGAGCAGCACCCGCACCGGCTGTGTCAGCGCGTCGCGCAGCGGTGGCTTCGAGAGCATCGCGAGCGCCTGCGGCCAGGCGTCGTCGTCGACCAGGTCCAGGTCCCGTACGGCGACGATCTCGGTGGCGACGGGCGGCACCGGGGTCTCGGGGAGCTGGTCGAGGAGGTCCTCGCACCACACGTCGACGGCGTCCAGCAGCCCGGCGTCGTCGGGTTCGGCGAAGTCGCTGTCGCGGGGCTCCAGTTCGTCCGGGTCCAGGACGACGTCGGTGGCCCGCACGAGAGCGAAGGTGGCGAGCACCCCGCAGGCGGTGAGCGGGCCCTCCCCCCAGCGGCCGGCCAGCTCCTGGTCGGCGAGGGCGAGTTCACCCTCGCGCATGACCTGCGCGAACGGGCTTCCGGGAAGGACGAGTTCACCCGCCGGGGCCGGTTCGCCGTCCTCGTCGGGGAGGGCGAGCGCGCCGAGCCAGGGCTCGTCGCCGGGGGCCAGCTCGGCGTCCCGGACCAGGGTGAGCACGGTCTCGGCCAGCTCGTCGCCGTCGAGCGCGTCCTCGTCCCAGATCTCCCCCGCGTCCAGCGAACCGGCGACGGCCGCCCGCACCTGCGGGGTCGTCAGCACGGCGCGCGGCGTGGCGGGCAGGGCCCCGAGCTTCTCCAGCAGCGGGTGCGCGGCGTCCGGGTGGGCGACCTTCAGCCCGAGCCGGGAGAGCCGGGCGAGGACGGGACCGGTGAGCGCGTCCGGAAGCGGCAGCAGGACCTGACGCGGTCCGATCGTGGTGCGCGGCGGGCGGCCCGCCCGCTCGTCGTCCGGGTCGCCCGCGAGGGGGACGGGGAGGCCGGTGAGCCGGTCGGGGTCGGTGCCCGCGAGGCTGTCGTAGAGCCGGTGCCACCAGGCGGGGTCGCGCTCCAGGCCGGCGAGGCGGTCGATGGCCTCGGTCAGCGGGACGCGGGCGACGCCCAGGGTGCGCAGCTCGGTGCGCCGCTCCAGGCCCGCGGGCAGCAGACAGGGCAGCACCTCGGCGAGCACCCGTACGGTCTCGGCCCCGACGCCCTCGACGACCTCCGCCTCCACGGGCCGCAGGGCGGAGGTGGCGGCGGCGCGCTCCGTACGGTCGTGGTCCCAGCCGTCCGCCCAGCTCCGCTCGGCCTCGGGGTCCCGGGGCGCGGCGGGTTCCAGGAACGCGACCCGGGGCAGCCGGGCCAGGATCGCACCGCGCAGGGCCCCGTCCAGGCCGCCCTTGCCCAGCGGCCCCGGCACCAGGTCGATGGTCCCGGTCGACACGGGCCGCCAGGAGCCCAGCAGCTCCGCGTACGCGTCGGCCGCCCGCGCCACCAGGAAGTCGGTCAACGGCCCCGGCGCGGGGTGCCTGCGGGCGGTGTCCAGCGGGAGGGAGGCGATGAGCAGGGCGGGGATGCCGAGCGGCTCGTCGGTGGGCGTCGGGGCGTGCACGACGGGGGCGGTACGGGGGTGGAGCGGGGCGCCCGCCTCGTCGACCGGCACCGCCCAGGTCACCGACCAGTGCGGGCGCAGCCGCTCCTCGACCGGGCGGTCGGCGAGCAGGACGGTCTCGACGGGCCCGTGGTGGAGCACGGTGCGCCAGCGGCCCAGACCGCGCGCCGAGTCGTCGATGTGCGTGTACGGGCCGTGGGCCGAACGGCTCAGGGTCCGCGTCCCGTCCGGGGTCTCGATGACGACCTCGTCCAGGCCGGGCAGGGTGAGCAGCAGCGCGTCGTCCACGGCGGCCAGCAGCCGGGCCACCAGGTCCTCGGCGGTGCCGTCGCGCAGCGGCAGCACGACGACGGTGTCGTACCCCTCGGGCGCGGAGCCCTCGGCGGGCAGCGGCAGGCGCAGCAGCGGTACGTGTCCGTCGCGGCGGCGCAGCTCGTCGCCGAGGCCGGGGCTGCCGACGGCCGCCTGGCGGGCCAGCTCGCGCGCCTCTGCCAAGGACCAGCGCACACCGCCGTGCCGGCCGAGCACGGCGGGCTCGTCGCTGACCGCGAGGACGGCGGCGAACCCGACGCCGAAGCGGCCGACGGAGGACTCGTGGCCCTCGCGCTTGGCGGAGGCCCGCAGGGTGCTCAGGGACTCCACGCCGGTGGCGTCGAGCGGCGCGCCGGTGTTCGCGGCGGCCAGCACGCAGCGGTCGTCCGGGTCGCCGGGGGCGGCGGGGTGCAGGGTGAGGCGGAGCCTGCCGGGGACGCGGGCGCGGGCGGCGGCGTCGGCGGCGTTCTGGGCCAGCTCGACGACGAGGCGGTCGCGGTAGCCGCCGAGCGCGAGGTCCTCCTCGGCGTTGGCGTCCTCCCGGAACCGGGCGGGCCCGGCCCCCCACGCGTCGAGCACGCCGCGCCGCAGCCGTGCCGTCCCGAACGGATCGGCCCCCTCGGTCGCCTTCATGCTCACGCTCTCGACTCCGTCCGCTGGGTGGGTGACCGCGTATGCCTGTGCGGCCCAGTGTGCGCCCGAAGGTACCGTGCTTTCCCGGCTCGCCCGGCGTTCGAGGGGGCGGACCTGTTGCTCGGGTGAGCGGGCGCATCGGGCAGCGACCTGGGGTGCGGGCCCCCGCAACGTCACCCCGGAGCCACGTCGACGGTTCCGTCCTCAAACGCCGGACGGGCTGCAAGAGGTCACCGCACCAAGCCCGTCCAGCGGCTTTCCCAGCCCGTCCGGCGATCGAGGACGGAACCCTCGCCCGGGTGGGCGTACACGGAAGAGGCCCCTGGAGCCCAACACCCTCGCGACGGCAGCCACCACCACGTGGACGGTTCCGTCCTCGAACCCCGGACGGGCTGAAGGGGTCACCGTCGGGTAATCAAGCCCGTCCGGCGATTGAGGACACCGTGCGCGTCCCCTCAGGAGTGGCCCAGGTCCTCCGACGCCCCGTCCGTCTCGGCCGGCACGGAGCCCCCGCCGCGCTCCGACCGCAGGGAGTACGTATCCACCCGCATCGTGTCCATCGCGTGCGGCGCCGGCTTCGGCGGCGTCGGCATCACCGCGGCCTCCGAGTGCCCACCGCAGCCGTACGCCAGCGACACCACATGGCCGTCCGCCGGGCCGAACTCGTTCGCGCACACTCCGAAGGCCTGCTTCAGGGAGCCCGCCATCGGGATCAGGAACGCGCAGCTGACACACGTCGCCGGGGCCGCCTGGGCCATCGGCGTCTTCGGGCCGAACTCCTCGTCCCAGCGGTCGGCCGCCGCGTACAGCCCGTACCGGGACAGCACCCGCGCCCGGCGCGTACCGAGCTCGTCCGCGACCGCGGCGATGGACCCGCGGCTGGTGGCGGCCACCGGCCGGTCCGTGAGCTCGGCGTCCTCCGAGTCGACCAGCTCCGCCAGCTCCCGGGAGACCACGGAGTTCGGCGGCGGCTCGTCCTCGCCGGTCCAGCCCGGCTCCAGGCGCAGGTCCTCCGCCTCGGTCGGCAGCAGGTCGCCGGGGCCCATGTCGCCGGGGCGCAGCCGCTCGCTCCACGGCACCCACTCCGGCGCCAGGATCGCGTCGTCCCCCGGCAGCAGCACCGTTTCGTCCAGGGTGACGTTCTTCGCGCGGGAGGCCCGCGCCACCGTCACGGCCCAGCGCCAGCCCCGGTACCCGGGCTCCTTGGCCTCGAAGTAGTGCGTGACGACCCGGTCTCCCTCGGAGACCACGCCGATGTGCTCTCCGACCACACCGGGCGCGGCGGCCTCCTCCGCGGCCGCACGCGCGAGGTCCACCGCCTCGGCGCACAGGCGGTCGGGAACGGGGGTCCGGGCCGTACGGCTTCGCGTCGTCGTCGCAGCACTCACAGGTCTTCGCTTCTCTCCATACGCCAGTCTCACGAGCGCGCCAACTGCCGCACGATTGCCGTTTCGGCCAGACAAGTGCGGGCGGAGCGGACCTGGGGGCCGCGTCGACGTCCACACCCGTTGTGCCTGCCTCGGGCGCGCCTTCTGCCACCCATTCTGCGGGATCGCCGAGAGGCGCGCGGCCAAGAACAACCGCCGGTGGCGCGTTACGCACGCTACCCTCTCCGCCGCGCTGCGCCCACCTGCCCGTCCCAAACGTGCCGTATCCGTTCCCGTCGGCTCCCCTCCGATGCCGTTCGGACGCCGGTGGCGGCAGGGCCCCGGACGGTTCCGGCGCGCTCGTCCGACAAGGCGTCACACGCGCGTCCGTGACCGATCACCGTTCATACCGGCCAGGGTTGGGGCACTATGACGGGGTGGCTGCCGCCAGGTCGCACGACGGTCCCGGCCCGCTCCGCAGGGCGGGGCGGGCGGCGGGCCATGCCCTGCGCGCCCCGTTCACCGGCGCGGCGCGCGGTATCCGCAAGGCGACGCACGCCCACGGCGCGGGGGAATCCGGCCTCGGAAAACTGATCGAACTGCACGCGGTGAACGGCGCGGGTGACGTCATGATCACGGTGGCGCTCGCCTCCACCGTCTTCTTCTCGGTGCCCACGGACGAGGCGCGGGGCAGGGTGGCCCTCTACCTCGCCATCACCATGGCCCCCTTCACCCTCCTCGCCCCGGTGATCGGTCCGCTCCTGGACCGGCTGCCGCACGGCCGGCGCGCCGCGATGGCGGGCGCGATGCTGGCCCGGGCGCTGCTGGCGATCACCATGTCGGGTGCGGTCGCCACGGGGGGTCTGGAGCTGTATCCGGCCGCGCTGGGCGTCCTGGTCTCGTCGAAGGCGTACGGCGTGGTGCGCAGCGCGGTCGTGCCCCGGCTGCTGCCACCGAAGTTCTCCCTGGTGAAGGCCAATTCCCGGGTGACCCTGGCGGGGCTGCTGGCCACGGGGGTGGCGGCCCCGATCGGGGCGGGCCTCCAGACCATCGGCTCACCGTGGCCGCTCTACGGTGCCTGCGTGATCTTCGTCGCGGGCACGTTCCTCGCCTTCACCCTGCCGCCCAAGGTCGACTCCGCGAAGGGCGAGCGCCGGGCGCGGCTGATCGTCCCGCACCACACGGACGCCGCTGCGCGGCCCACCTCCGGCAGAGGCAGCACCCGGGCGGGGCTCCGCGGGCGCGGCAACGGGGAGAAACCCGCCAAGGAGCGGCCGCCGCGCCTGTGGTCCGTCGGCGGGTCCGTCCTGCACGGGCTCCAGGCCAACGCCGCGCACCGGGCCCTCTCCGGCTTCCTCATCTTCTTCCTGGCGTTCCTGCTGCGCGAGCACCCGCTGGCCGGGCAGAGCGCGGCGGTCTCGCTCGGCATCGTCGGCGTGGCGGCGGGCGTCGGCAACGCCTGCGGTACGGCGGTGGGCTCCTGGCTGCGGGCCCGCGGCCCCGAGGTGATCATCGCGACGGTGCTGGGGCTCGCGCTGAGCGTGGCCGTCCTGGCCGCGGTCTTCTTCTCCACCGTGCTGGTCGCCGCGCTCGGCGCCGTCGCCGGCTTCACCCAGGCCCTGTCCAAGCTGTCGCTCGACGCGATGATCCAGCGTGACGTGCCCGAGGAGGTCCGCACCTCCGCGTTCGCCCGGTCCGAGACGTTGCTCCAGATGGCGTGGGTGGTCGGCGGCGGCATCGGCATCGCCCTGCCGCTCAACGCGGTCCTCGGCATGTCGGTCGCCGCGGGCCTTCTCGCGCTCGGCGCGGCCACGTCCGTACGGGGCCTCCTGGGGGCCGCGCGGCGTGGCACGCCGCACCCCCGCGTGGCATGAGCGGAGGCGACCGATAGCCTTCGACCCATGACCGTTGCGTTCTTCTCCGGTAAGGGCCGTCGAATCGGCGTCGCTCTTGGTGCCGTGTCCGCGGGACTCCTTGTCCTGTCCGCCTGCGACAAGCCGACGCCGCTCGCCACCGTGACGGTCGGCAGCGACTCGGTGAACACCGAGGCCGCCTGCTACAACGACGGCGAGGCGATCAAGGAGTCCCTGATCCAGGGCTGCCTGAACAAGAAGGCCGAGAAGTCCCTCACGGTCTCCATGGACGACAAGGTCCGCTTCGGCGTCGACCCGGAGATCGCCGAGAACGGCTGGACGCTCTTCATCAACGGCCAGCAGGCCGAGCAGGAGCCGTACGACAAGACCTACCGGACGATCCCCGGCAGCGCCTTCTTCGCCAGCCAGACGGGCAAGCCGGCCGAGAAGACGAACATCTCCATCGTGGAGACCAAGGGCAAGAAGCTCACGGGCATCTGGCAGTTCGAGCTCAAGAAGGACTGACCCGCTCGCCGAAGAGCGCCCCTCCCCCGTCCTCGACCCTGAGGCTGTTATCCGTGCGTGTGCTGGTCGTGACCGCTGTCCCGGTGGAGCGGGACGCGGTCACGCGTGCGTTCGGGGGCTCGCCGGAGACGGTGGCGCTGCCGGGGGGCGAGCTGCACCGCGGCGGCGCGTTCGACGTCCTGGCGGGCGGTGCCGGCCCGGCCGCCGCCGCGGCGGCCACCGCCTTCGCCCTGGCGTCGGCGTCCACACCGGCATCCGCGCCGTACGGACTCGTCGTCTCGGCCGGGATCGGCGGGGCGTTCACTCCGCTGACGCCGCTCGGCTCGCTGGTCGTGGCGAGCGACATCGTCGCCGCCGACCTGGGCGCCGACACCCCCGACGGCTTCCTGCCGGTCACCGCGCTCGGCTTCGGCCGGGACCGCTTCACCGCCCCGCCCACGCTCGTACGGGAGGTGGCGGCCGCCGCGGGCGCCGCCGCCGGACCCGTCCTCACCGTCTCCACCGTGACCGGCACCGCCGAGCGCGCCGGGGATCTGCTCGCCGCGCACCCGGGGGCGCTGGCCGAGGCGATGGAGGGCTTCGGGGTCGCGGAGGCCGCCGCCCGGGCCGATGTGCCCGTACTGGAGCTGCGGGCGGTGTCGAACGCCGTGGGCCCCCGCGACCGGGACGCCTGGCGCATCGGCGACGCGCTGGCGACGCTCACGGACGCGTTCGGGAAGATCGCCCCCGTACTGGAAGGTTGGAACCGGCATGACGACCGACACCACAGCTAGCCGGGGCCCGGCCGGGGACGCGATCGGGATCGCCTTCTCGCCCTGCCCCAACGACACCTTCGTCTTCGACGCCTGGGCGCACGGCAGGATCCCCGGCGCGCCCGCTCCGGACGTGACCTTCGCGGACATCGACATCACCAACGGCATGGCCGAGCGCGGTGAGCTGGACGTCCTGAAGGTGTCCTACGCCGTGCTGCCGTGGGTGCTCGACGAGTACGCGCTGCTGCCGTGCGGCGGGGCGCTGGGCCGGGGCTGCGGTCCGCTGGTCCTCACCAAGGAGCTGGGCCTCGACCTGACCGGCCGGACCGTCGCCGTGCCGAGCGAGCGCTCGACGGCGTACCTGCTGTTCCGGCTCTGGGCTGCGGAGATGGTGCCGGGCGGCGTCGGCGAGGTCGTCGTGATGCCGTTCGACGAGATCATGCCCGCCGTGCGGGACGGCAAGGTCGACGCCGGCCTGGTCATCCACGAGGCCCGCTTCACGTACCGGAACTTCGGTCTCCACAACCTCGCCGACATGGGCCGGCACTGGGAGGACACCACGGGCCTCCCGATCCCCCTCGGCGCGATCATCGCGAAGCGCTCGCTCGGCGAGGAGACCCTGCGCCGCCTGGCCGACACGATCCGCAGCTCGGTCCGCCTCGCCTGGGACCACCCGGAGGTCTCCCGGCCGTACGTCCTGGAGCACGCCCAGGAGATGGACCCGGCCGTGGCGGACCAGCACATCGGGCTGTACGTGAACGAGTTCACCGCCGACCTCGGCGAGGACGGCTACGCCGCGATCCGCGGCCTGCTGACCCGCGCGGCGGCCGAGGGACTCGTACCGCCGCTGGGACCGGACGCGCTGGCGTTTCCCTGAGCGGACCGGAAGGACCGGAAGGACACCCCCGTGCACGCGTCGAACGCTTCGACCGCCCCGTTCACCCTGGCGTTCTGGAAGGAAGGCCGCACCCACGAGCAGCGGGCGGGCTACCGGGGCACGGCGGCGGAGTTCGGGGAGGTCGTCCTCACCGCCCCGCTGCCCCGGAAGCACACTCCGGACAGTGTGGTCTCCGAGGTGCGCGGCCCGTCGATCCCCACGGCGGTGTTCGAGACCCGGGGCATCCACACCGAGGCCGCCGACCTGCCGACGCTCAACCGCTCGGTGCTCCGGGTCGGCGACGCCCTGGTGCACCTGCGCCGCAACCGCTTCGGCCCGACCCGCCGGGCCCGTGCCCTGCGTTTCCGGTACGGCGGCGACCACTACCGGCTGCGGGCGGTGAACAGGAAGCAGTTCGTCCTGACCCGCGCGGCCGATGACGAGGACCCCGGTGTCTCCCTCACGGCGAAGCTGTCCGGGCTCGGCGGCAGCAGGAGACTGGTGGTGCGGACGACGGGCCGGGCCGTCGCGGCGGACATCGCGCTCGTCACGCTCTTCGCCGGTGTCGACCGCGCGCCGCTGACCCGCTCGGGCGCTGTGCGCGCGGCCCTGGGAAGGACCACCCGGCTCTTCGCCGAGAGCCAGGCCTGACCCCCGCAGGAGCCGCGCCGTCGGCGGGGATCACGGGACCGGCCCTTACACGTCCAGCTGGTCGGCGACCGCCCGCAGCAGGCCCGCGATCTTCGCGCCGGAGGCCTTGTCGGGGTAACGGCCCCGCTCCAGCTGCGGTGTGATGTTCTCCAGGACCGTCGTCAGATCCTGCACGATCGACGCCAGCTCGTCCGGCTTGCGGCGCTGCGCGGCCGCGACGGACGGGGTGGGGTCGAGGACCACCACGGAAAGGGCCTGGTCGCCGCGCTGGCCCGCGACCACGCCGAACTCCACGCGCTGGCCGGGCTTGAGGGCGTCGACTCCGGCAGGGAGAACCGACGAGTGGACGAAGACGTCGCCGCCGTCGTCGCGGGAGAGAAAGCCGAAGCCCTTCTCGCTGTTGAACCACTTGACCTTGCCGGTGGGCACGTCTGTCCTCGTCCTCGTACTCGTCGGTGTGCGGAAGAGCCGGTCCCCCAGGGAAAACGGCTCCGGATAGCAGTACAGCGGGTCACCGTGACCCGCCCGGTCCCAGGCTAATGGCCCCGGGGCCGGTGACAAGACGTCGCCGGAGACTTCCTCCGGGCTGGGAACTACCCTGGTCGCGTGAGTACTACTCCTTCAGGCGCAGGTGACCGGCTCGTTCAGGTCGGCGCGATCGTCTTCTTCGTCGGCGCACTGGCCACTCTGGTCACAGTCGCCCCACTTTTCCTCGGCACTGACCCGTTCCCCCCGATCGCGTACGCGGTCTGCATGCTGATGGGCGTCGGGTTCCTGATCGCCGGGGCGGGCGTCGTGCGCTCGGCCTGGATCAGCTCCCCGAAGCGGGCCGCGAACCGCGCCTGACACCCTGCCGCGTCACGCCACCCGGTCCGCCTCGAAGGCCGCCAGCCAGGCCGGGAAGCCCGTCAGGTCGTCCAGTACCACGTCCGCGCCCGCCGTCCGCAGCTCCGCCGCGTCGCACGGGCCCGTCGTCACCGCGACCGAGAGCGCTCCGGCGACCCGGGCCCCCCGTACGTCGCCGGTGTGGTCGCCGACGTACACCTGCGCGCCGTGCTCGCGCAGCGCCTCGCCCTTGGCCTCCGCCCACAGCGAGCCGATCACCGTGTCCGGCTCGATGCCGAGGTGGGCCAGGTGCAGCTTCGCGTTCGGCTCGTACTTCGCCGTGACGACGATCGCCCGGCCGCCGAGCGCCTGGACCGCCGCCACTGACTCCCGCGCCCCGGCGAGGGCCGTGGTCGGGGCTATCGCGTGGTCGGGGTAGAGCTCCCGGTAGCGGTCGGCCGCGACGGACACCCGGTCGGCCCGAAACCAGTGCGCCAGCTCCGTCTCCAGCGGCGGGCCGAGGCGGTTCACCACCAGGTCGACGTCGATCTCCACCCCCGTCTCCGCGGACAGGACCCGGAAGGCGGCGGCGATACCGGGCCGGGAGTCGACGAGCGTCATGTCGAGGTCGAAGCCGACCGTCAGAGGGCGTCGGGAGGAGTGCTCAGAGGAGTGCTCAAGCGGGTGCCGGGAAGTGTTCTGATCCGTGGAAGCCATGCCTGCCATTGTGCCGACCGGCCGGGGGGTCCCGAAGCCCCCGTCGGCCGCGAGATCCAGCCGCTTAGACTGAGACGCGCACTTAGCCAAGCCTTACCGACCTGGCCCCGCGCCCCAGCGTTCCTTCATGTTCCGTCATGCCCGCGTCCGTCCCGATTGGGTGAAATGTCAGCGTCAGCGCCCGTGCGGACCGCCGCGCCACCCCGTGCACCCCGTCTCTCCCGACGTGCCGCCTCGACCGCCGGGGCCGTGCTCGCCCTGCTGCTGGCGGTCCTGCTGAGCCTCGCCGTGGGGGCGCGGTCCATTCCTCCGGGCGAGGTGTTCGACGCCCTGCTGCACGGCGGGCACTCCGACGCCGCCGAGGTGATCCGCACGATGCGGGTGCCGCGCACGCTCATCGGGCTGATGGTCGGCGCGGCGCTGGCCCTCGCGGGCACGGTGCTCCAGGGCATCACCCGTAACCCCATCGCCGACCCCGGCATCCTCGGCATCAGCCAGGGTGCCTCGGTGGCGGTGGTGATGGCCATCGCGTTCGCGGGGGTCCACACGCTCACCGGGTATGTGTGGTTCGCCTTCGCGGGCGCGGCGATCGCCTCGGTCGCCGTGTACGCCATCGCCTCCAGCGGGCGCGGCGGCGCGACCCCGGTGAAGCTCGCGCTCGGCGGTGCGGCCATCAACGCGCTGCTGGTGTCGGTGACGGTGGGAATCCTCACGACGAACGCCGCCGCGCTGGACGAGTTCCGCTTCTGGCAGGTCGGCTCGATCGCGGGACGGGAGGCGGACGTCGTCCAGCAGGTGTGGCCGTTCCTCCTCCTCGGGGCGGTCCTCGTGCTCTCCGTCGCCCGCGGCCTGGACGCGCTCGCGCTCGGCGAGGACGTGGCGAAGGGGCTCGGGCAGAACGTCGCCGCGGTCCGGATCGTCGGCGGCATCGGGGCCACCGTGCTGACCGGGGTCGGGGTCGCCGCCGCCGGGCCGATCGCGTTCATCGGTCTCGCCGTCCCGCACATCGCCCGCGCGGTCGTCGGCAACGACCACCGCTGGGTGCTGCCCATGGCGGCGCTGATCGGGCCCGTGATGCTGCTGGTCTCGGACGTCGTCGGCCGGATCGTGTTCCCGCCGAGCGAGGTCCCGGCGGGTGTGATGACGGCCCTGATCGGGGTGCCGTTCCTGGTCGCCCTCGTACGCCGGAAGGCGGTGCCCGCATGAGCGGGATCTCGACGGCCGCACGGGTCCGGCCCGCCGGCTACTCCGTGGTGAAGGCCGGTCCGCGCGGCCGGTTCCTGCTGCACCGGCGGGCCTCCGTCGTCGCGGCCGCCCTCGTCGTGCTGCTGGCCGCCGTCTGCGTCGGCTACCTCTGCGTCGGGGAGAGCTTCGTGGCACCCGGCGAGGTCGTGAAGGTGATCCTCGGGCAGCCGTCCTCGGCCGAACTGGTCGTGGGCACGCTGCGGCTGCCGCGCATGGTCGTCGGCCTGCTGGTGGGCGCCGCGTTCGGGATCGCCGGGGCGCTGATCCAGACGGTGGCCCGCAACCCGCTGGCCAGCCCCGACATCATCGGCATCAGCCAGGGCGCCAGCGCCCTCACGGTCGGTGCGATGACCTTCGGCATCACCTCGTACACCGTCCTGCCCTACCTCTCCGTCGTCGGCGGCATCGCGGCGGCGGCCCTCGTGTACGTCTTCGCGTGGCGCGGCGGCCTGCACGCCACCCGCTTCGTCCTCATCGGCATCGGCTTCGCCATCGCGCTGCGGTCGGTGACCGCGCTGTTCCTGACCAAGGGCGACTACCTGGTCGCGCAGCAGGCGCAGATCTGGATGACCGGTTCGCTGAACGGGCGCGGCTGGTCGGAGGCCGCCCCGATCGGCTGGACGCTGTTGATCCTGCTGCCCGCCATCGCCTGGGCGGCCCGCGCGCAGCGCACCGTCGCGATGGACGACGACACCGCCATCGCGCTGGGCGTGCGCCTGGGGCGCGTACGCCTCGGACTCGTCGCGCTCGGTGTGGTCCTGGCGTCCGTGGCGACGGGCACGGCGGGCCCGGTGGACTTCGTGGCGCTGCTCGCCCCGCAGGTCGCCCGCCGGCTGACCCGGACCGCGCAGATCCCGCTGCTGTCCTCGGCGCTGCTGGGCGCGGTGATCGTCGTCCTCGGCGACCTGCTCGCCCGCAAGCTGTTCTCACCCACCGAACTGCCGGTGGGCGTCCTCACGGCGGCGGTCGGCGCCCCGTACCTGATCTGGCTGATCATCCGCGGTCACCGCGGCCGCAGTGGAGGCACCGCATGAGCCCGAGCCCGACGACCGACACGGCGCAGCGGGCCGGCAGGCTCGCCGCACGGTCCCTGACCCTCGCGTACGAGGACCGCACCGTGGTCCACGAACTGGACCTCACCGTCCCGGACGGGCAGGTCACCGTCATCGTCGGCCCGAACGCCTGCGGCAAGTCCACCACCCTGCGGGCGCTCGGCCGGCTGCTGAAGCCGCGCGGCGGGGCGGTCCTGCTGGACGGTACGGAGCTGGCGCGGATACCCACGAAGCAGATCGCCCGGTCCATCGGGCTGCTCCCGCAGACGCCGGTCGCGCCCGAGGCGATCACCGTCTCCGACCTGGTCGCGCGGGGCCGCCAGCCGCACCAGAGCTGGTGGCAGCAGTGGTCGGACGAGGACGAGCGGGCGGTGACCGACGCGATGGCCCGTACCGACGTCACGGCGCTGGCCGACCGGTCGGTGGACGAGTTGTCGGGCGGGCAGCGCCAGCGGGTGTGGATCGCGATGGCGCTGGCCCAGGAGACGGACCTGCTGCTGCTCGACGAGCCGACGACGTATCTCGACATCGCGCACCAGGTGGAGGTCCTCGACCTGGTGCGCCAGTTGGCGTCCCCCGCCGCCGACGGCACCCGGGGCCGCACGGTCGTCACCGTCCTCCACGACCTCAACCAGGCCGCCCGGTACGCGGACCGTCTGGTCGCCATGAAGGAGGGCCGGATCGTCGCCGAGGGCCGGCCCGGTGACGTCGTCACCGCCGAGCTCGTCGCCGAGGTCTTCGGCCTGCAGGCGGTGATCGTCCCGGACCCGGTGACGGGTTCGCCGCTCGTCGTCCCCAGCGCCCCCTGGACCCCGTCCCCGGTGGTCTCCCCCTCCCAGAAAGGTCTGTGACATGACTCCCCTCCTCCGCGACCGCCGCGTCCTCGTCGCCGGCTCCCTCGCCGTGACCGCCGCGCTCACCCTCGCCGGGTGCGGCTCGTCCGACCCGGCAGCGGACTCCTCCGACTCCCCGGCGAAGACGCGCACCGTCTCCACCGCGAACGGGGACGTCGACGTCCCCGCGTCGCCGAAGCGGGTCGTCGTCCTGGACTCCGGCGAGCTGGACTCCGCGATCACCCTCGGCGTCCGGCCGGTCGGCGCGACGCACTCGGCGTCCGAGGACGCCTTCCCCTCCTACCTCCCCGCGAGCGAGACGAAGGACATCACCCCGGTCGGCGAGATCGCCAACGCGAACCTGGAGTCCGTCGCCGCGCTCAAGCCGGACCTGATCCTCACCAGCAAGGTCCGGGACGGGGAACGCTACGAGGAGCTCAGCAAGATCGCCCCGACCGTGATGACGGAGGCGACCGGCAGCGCCTGGAAGGAGAACTTCCAGGTCCACGCGGAGGCGCTCGGCAAGCAGGCCGAGGCGAAGAAGGTCCTCGCCACGTACGACACCCAGGTGGCGAAGGTGACGCAGGCGCTCGGCGGCAAGGAGAAGGCCGCCGCGACGGACGTCAACTTCGTCCGCTTCGTCGAGGGCGCCGAGATCCGCATCTACGGCAAGCAGAACTACATCGGCTCGATCCTCGCCGACATCGGCACCGGCCGCCCCGCGATCACGGACAAGGCGAAGGACGGGTTCTCGTACGACGTGTCGCCCGAGAAGATCGACCTCGCGGACGCGGACGTCATCTTCACGTCGACGTACGGCGACCCGGGCAAGGCCGGGACGACGAAGACGATGAACAGCGGCCTGTGGAAGGGGCTGAAGGCGGCCAAGAACGACAAGGTCTTCAAGGTCGACGACCGCCTCTGGATCGCGGGCATCGGCTACACGGCCGCCGGCAAGATCCTGGAGGAGTTCGAGACCAGCATGACCAAGTAGGCCTCGAAGGACCCCGGCCCGCGTCCGGTGCTGCGCCCGGGCGGGCCGGGCTCCGCTCAGCCGGCCCGCCTCCGCGCCCGCCACACCAGGTAGAGCGCGGAGGCGACGGCGGCGAGGCGGACGACCACCGGCCAGGTGTCCGCCAGGACATCCCGCATCGCACCCTCGCGGATCGGCTCGCCCCAGCGCCCCTCCATCCGCCCCCAGACCCACGCGAGGGCCCCGGCCGCCACCACGCCCGGCAGGCCGAGCGCCGCCCACTTGGCCTCCGTACGGGAGAGCGTGCGCGAGCTGTAGGCGATCAGCCAGCCGCCCGCCAGGGGCAGCCAGGAACCGGTGACCACGCCGGCGACGAGCAGGACGGCGGCCAGGAGCAGCAGCGGGTGGGCGAAGCCGCCGCGGGGGCCGGAGGCGGCGGCCTCGGGCTCGGCGACCGCCGCCGCGGCCTTGCGGCGGCGGAGCTTCAGAAGGCGCAGGGCACGGCGGCGCGCGGCGGTCCCGGCCGCCCCCTCCGCCCCGGCCTTCCCGTCCTTCTCGTCGGCCCCGCCCTCCGCGTCCTTCTCGTCCTGCCCGTCCTTCTCGATGGGCCGCGGCCGCCTCCCGAGCAGTTCCGGGGCCTCGATGCCGCCGAAGAACCCGGGGATGGCGGTGCCCTCGTCGAAGGGGCCCGGCTCCAGGCGCCACCAGTCGGTCGCGTCCGCGTCCCCCTGCTGGTCCTGGCCGAGCATGTGCGGGGCTGAGGGGTCGGGCCAGTCGCGGACGGGGACGGCGTCGTCGTCAGGGTGGTCGTCGGGGGCGGCACCCGGCCGGGGCACGGCGGCGGACCGCGCGCCGGACGCGTCGCCGGAGGCACGACCGGAACCGCGGCCCGGAGCGCGGTCGGGAACACCGTCCGAAGCCCGGTCGGCGGCACCGCCGGGCGCACTGTCGGAGGCACCGCCCGGAGCGCCGCCGGCAGCATGGCCGGAGACACCACCCGGAGCACTGCCGCCGCCCTCGGGATCACTGCGCGACGCGCCCCACCCGAAACCGGCTTTCGGCTTCCGGAGGGCCTTCGCCGCCCGGCTGTCCCCCGCCCCGGGGGCGGGCTTCCCCGGCTTCCTCGGCTCCTTCGGGTCCTTGCGGAGAAGTCCGCCGCGGGGCCGGGGAAGCGAGGTCCTCCGCTGCGGCTCGCCGCCCCCCGCCCCGGCCCCGGCGGTCGGCAGCGTGACCGTGCCGTCGGCCGACTCCGCCGCCGCGGCCACCAGTTCGTCCGGGCTGCCCAGCCTGCCGATGATGCGCCGCACGGTCGCCGGGGAGTCCGCACCCTCCACGCCGCGCTGCCGGTCGATCTCGCCCCGAAGTGTCGAAACCAGGCGCATCCGGGCGCCCGACGACAGCTGTTGCTGCTGGGCCAGGTCGCCGACCCGGCTCAGGTAGTCGTAGACGAGCTGGTCGCTCTCGATCCCCACGCGGTGCATCCCCTCTACCGGCCCTGCCCCGACGGTAGCGTTCCAGCGGCTACCGTGGGACGGATGGGGACGACCACACCACCGCGCACGCTCGCCGAAGCCCTGCGCGCCCGGGGCGACGAATCGCTGGCCGGGCTGCTGCGTGCCCGCCCCGACCTCCTCAACCCGGTGCCGAACGACATCACCCAGCTCGCCACCCGGGCCGGCACGCGGGCGTCCGTCGTCCGCGCGCTGGAACACCTGGACCGGTTCGCGCTCCAGGCCGCCGAGGCACTGGCGGTGGCCCCGGACCCGGCCCCGTACGACACACTGCTCGCCCTGCTCACGGGCGACGGGCTGGACGACGGCGACCAGCGCGACGACGCGGGGGCGGCGATCACCGCCGCGCTGCCGGGCGCGCTCTCGACCCTGCGCGAACAGGCCCTGGTCTGGGGCGAGGACGACCGACTGCGGCTGGTGCGCACCGCCCGGGAACTGCTCGCCCCCTCCCCCCAGCACCCCTCGCCCACGGGCCTGGGCCCCACGGTCTCCGAGGCGACGGCCGGAATGTCGCCGGGCCGGCTCCAGGAGATCCTGGCGACGACCGGTCTGCCCGCCACGCACGACCCGGTGTCCGCGGTGGCCGCGCTCGCCGCCCTGTTCACGGACCGGACGCGGATGGCGGAACTGCTGGACACCGCACCGGTGGAGGCGCTGTCGGTCCTGGACCGGCTGGTGTGGGGCCCGCCGTACGGGGAGGTCACGCCCAACCCCACTCCCCCCGTGAAGTGGCTGCGCGACCGGGGCCTGCTGCTGCCGGTCTCCACCCGCACGGTGGTCCTGCCGCGCGAGGCGGCCCTGCACCTGCGCGCCGGACGCGCGCACCGCGTACCGGAACCGGTCCCCCCGGCCGTCGTGGCGGCCGCGACACGCGATCCACAGGCTGTGGACAGGGCGGCGGCGGGCCAGGCGTTCACCGCGCTGTCGACGGTCGAGGAGCTGCTGAAGCTCTGGAACGGCGGCGGCCCCGCGATCCTGCGCGCGGGCGGGCTGAGCGTACGGGAGCTGAAGCGCGCCGCGAACTCCCTCGACGTGACCGAGCCGATCGCCGCGTTCTGGATCGAACTCGCCTACGCGGCAGGCCTGTTGGCATCAGACGGGGAGACCGAGGAGCGGTACGCGCCGACGCCGGCGTCCGACGAATGGCTCGACCTGTCCGCCGAGGACCGCTGGACGCACCTCGCCACCGCCTGGCTCGCCGCCACCCGGACCCCGGGGCTGGTCGGCGGCCAGGACGCCAAGGGCCGGGCCCTTTCCGCACTCGGCCCGGAGCTGGACCGCTCGGCCGCCCCCGACGTACGCCGCCGGGCCCTGGCCCTGTTCGCCGAACTCCCGCCGGGCACCGCGCCGGACACCGAGACGCTGCTGCGAAGGCTGCGCTGGGAACGCCCGTTGCGCGGCGGAACGACCCCTTCCGCGGCCTCGGCGGAGGGGACGGACCTCCGCTCCCGCCTCGCCCTGTGGACGCTCAACGAGGCGGAGCTGCTGGGCATCACGGGCCGGGGCGCGCTCTCCGCACAGGCCCGCGCGCTGCTGGACGAGGGCCCGGACGCGGCGGCGGCCCTCCTCGCGCCGCTCGTCCCCGAGCCCCTGGACCACGTCCTGCTCCAGGCCGACCTGACGGCGGTGGCGCCGGGCCCGCTGGAACGCCCCCTGGCGGAGACGCTCTCGGTCCTGGCCGACGTGGAGTCGAAGGGCGGGGCGACGGTGTACCGCTTCACGCCCGGTTCGGTGCGCCGCGCCCTGGACGCCGGGAAGGCGGCGACCGACCTGCACGCGTTCCTGGCCGCGCACAGCCGTACGCCGGTGCCGCAGCCGCTGAGCTACCTGATCGACGACGTGGCCCGCCGCCACGGCCACCTGCGGATCGGGTCCGCGTCCGCGTACGTACGTTGCGACGACGAGGCGGTCCTCAACGAGATCCTGGCCGACCGCCGCTCGACCGGCCTCCGCCTCCGCCGCCTGGCCCCCACGGTCCTGGCCTCCCAGGCCGACCCCGGCTCCCTCCTCGAAGCCCTGCGCGACATGGGCTACGCACCGGCCGCCGAATCGGCCGAGGGCGACGTCCTGATCACCCGCGCCGGCGCCCGCCGCACCCCGCCCCGCACACCCCCGGTCCCGGTCCCCGAAGGCCCTCCGGTCCCGGACGACACCCTGCTCGGTGCGGCCGTACGGGCCATCCGCGCGGGCGACACGGCCGCCACGGTGATCCGCAAGGACACGTCCGAGGACCCGTCGTCCACCACGCCCGCCGGCTCCCTCCCCCGCACCACCTCCGCCGAGACCCTGGCCACCGTCCAGGCGGCCGCGATGACGGGCTCCGCGGTCTGGATCGGCTACGTCAACGCGGACGGCGCGGCCAGCCAGCGCGTGATCGCCCCGGTCCGCGTGGAGGGCGGCTTCGTCACGGCGTACGACCACACGGCCGACGAGGTCCGCACGTACCCGCTGCACCGGATCACGGGGGTGGCGGAGCTGGCGGACGACGGGAAGCCTTAAGGCCTGTCTTCAAAGGCTCTTGATGGGGCATCATATGACGCATGGTGCGGCGACATGAGCTCTCGGATGAAGAGTGGGACGTTCTGTCGGGGCTGCTTCCGCAGACGGAAACGGGGCGGCCTCGGCGGGACGACCGGGTGGTGCTGAACGGAATCGTGTGGAAGCTGAGGACCGGTTCGGCCTGGCGTGATGTGCCGGAGAGATACGGGTCCTGGCGGACGTTGTACACACGTTTCCGCAGGTGGGCGCTCGATGGCACGTTCACGCGGATGCTTGATGCCGTCCAGGCTCAGAAGGATGCGGCGGGAGACGTCGACTGGCTGGTTTCCGTGGACTCCACGATCACCCGCGCTCATCAGCACGCGGCAAGCGCCCGTAAAAAGGGGCAGGCCCTTCAGAAACGGCACACACTCACGCCCTCGGACGATCCCGTGGCGGACTGACGACCAAGATTCACCTCGCCTGCGACGGCCGCGGCCTGCACGAGGCGTACCCACGGCTCAACGACCTGCTGCGGGAGCGGGCTGCGGACGGGTGCACGATCCGGATCGCGGTGGGGGACGCGGACGATGCCAACGTCCAGCAACGGGGTCGGGAGGAGCGCTTCGGCCACGGCATCGAGTCGCGCTGCCGACTCGCGCTCATGCACTACCGCCCCTTGGCGAGCGAACCGGGCATCGAGATCCGTACACATGGGACGACGCTCTACAACAGCCTGTACCGCGCGGACGACGAGATTCTGGTCAACGCCCACGTCTGGGGCGTCAACGCGTACGCCGCGCCTGTGTGGCACCTCCGGGGCAGCGGCAGCGGCAGCGGAGGCGTCTTCGGCACGTACGAGGACAGCTTCGAGGCGGTATGGAAGTCCGCACAGCTGGTGGAAGGGTGACTTGATGGCACGGACCGAGTACTACGACGACCCCAACGCGCCCGAGCCCAACAGCATGGTCGTCGCGGCCTCCGCCGTCGTCACCGACGATCAGGGGCGCATCCTGCTGCAGCGCCGCCGCGACAACGACCTGTGGGCGCTACCGGGCGGCGGGATGGACCTGGGAGATTCCCTCCCCGGCACCGCTGTGCGCGAGGTCAAGGAGGAGACCGGGCTCGATGTCGAGATCATGGGACTCGTCGGCACGTACACCGACCCTCGGCACATCATCGAGTACAGCAACGGGGAGGTCCGTCGGCAGTTCAACGTCTGCTTCACCGCCCGGGTGACCGGCGGCTCCCTGACCGTCTCCGAGGAGAGCACAGAGGTTCGGTTCGTGTCGCCGGACGAGATCGCCACCCTGCCCATGCACCACACCCAGCGCCTCCGGCTGCGCCACTTCGCGGAGGACCGCGACCGGCCCTATCTCGGCTGAGCAGCAAGCCGTGCGGGCCGCCCGGTGCTTGGGCGCTCAAGGGAAGCTCTGAAGATCACGTCGAGGCTTGTCGCGGGTCGCCCCGCATGACATGTTCACCGTGCACGCCAGTCGATCTGCCGAGGAGATGAAGATGATCGCAACCCTGACCACCGGCGAGCAGATCGTGATGGCGATCGTGGCGGTGGCCGCCGTCCTCGGTCTCGCCGTACTCGGCATCAAGCGGGCTAAGCACACCCGGCAGCCGGGCGAGACCGAGTAGCGTCCGCCGCCGGGCGGGTTGGTCGGTTTCACGGCCCTGCCGTCTCTGCTGACGCGGTCTGCGATGCTGCGGGCATGGCCACAGCCCGCCCCGCCCCCGGTCCGGTGCCCCCGGAGTCCGTGTCGCCCGACCCACCCCCCGCGCCGATGCCCCCGCTGCTCACCCAGTCCTGGCTGGACCTCGCGTTCCTGCACTGGGCCGTCGATCCGGCGGACGTGGCACCGCTGTTGCCGCCGGGGACGGTGCCGGACACCTTCGACGGGACGACGACGTACGTGGGGCTCGTGGCGTTCCGGATGTACCGAGTGGGCGGGCTCGGGCTGCCGGGGATCCCGTACCTCGGCACCTTCCCCGAGACCAACGTCCGGCTGTACTCCGTGGACGAGCACGGCCGGCGCGGGGTCGTCTTCCGCTCGCTCGACGCCTCGCGGCTCGTCCCGGTCCTCGTGGCGCGGGCCGCGTTCCGGTTGCCATACGTGTGGTCCCGCATGGACATCGAACGCTCCGGCGACACCCTCACGTACACGAGCACCCGCCGCTGGCCCGGTGCTCGTGGTGCGCGGAGCAGAATCGTGCTGCGGGCGGGGGACGCGATCGACGAGCCGACGCCCCTGGAGCACTTCCTCACCGCCCGGTGGGCCCTGCACAGTGACTTCTTCGGACGGACCATCCACCTTCCCAACGCCCACCCCCGCTGGCCGCTGCACCGGGCGGAGCTCCTGGAGTGCGACGAGGACCTGGTGGCGGCGGGCGGCCTGCCCGCGCCGGCCGGGGAGCCGGTGAGCGTGCTGTACTCCCCGGGGGTTCCCGTGCGCTTCGGGCCGCAGCGCAGGCCGCGCGCCGGAGGCTGACCGCACGCCCACCCCGCCCCGCGCCCCGATGCGGCACACTGGACGTTTGGCCGCAGTCGTGGCCGCACCCCGCAGAAAGGGCCGAAGCGCGTGACCGGACCCCTCATCGTCCAGAGCGACAAGACGCTGCTCCTCGAAGTCGACCACGACCGGGCGGACGCCTGCCGTCGTGCCATCGCGCCGTTCGCGGAGCTGGAGCGTGCGCCCGAGCACATCCACACGTACCGGGTCACCCCGCTCGGGCTGTGGAACGCCCGCGCCGCCGGGCACGACGCCGAGCAGGTCGTCGACGCCCTGGTCGAGTACTCCCGCTACCCCGTGCCGCACGCGCTCCTGGTCGACATCGCCGAGACGATGGCACGGTACGGGCGGCTCACCCTGTCCAAGCACCCGGTGCACGGGCTCGTGCTCACCAGCACCGACCGGCCCGTGCTGGAGGAGATCCTCCGGTCGAAGAAGGTGCAGCCGCTGGTCGGGGCCCGCATCGACCCGGACACCGTGGCCGTGCACCCCTCCGAGCGGGGGCAGGTCAAGCAGACCCTGCTCAAGCTGGGGTGGCCCGCCGAGGACCTCGCGGGGTACGTCGACGGCGAGGCCCATCCGATCGAGCTGGCCGAGAACGGCTGGTCGCTGCGGCCCTACCAGAAGCAGGCCGTCGAGGGGTTCTGGCACGGCGGGTCGGGGGTCGTCGTGCTGCCTTGTGGGGCCGGGAAGACCCTCGTGGGCGCCGGTGCGATGGCCGAGGCCAAGGCCACCACCCTGATCCTCGTCACCAACACCGTCTCCGCCCGGCAGTGGAAGCACGAGCTGGTGAAGCGGACCTCGCTGACCGAGGACGAGATCGGCGAGTACAGCGGGACGCGGAAGGAGATCCGGCCGGTCACCATCGCCACCTACCAGGTGCTGACCACCCGGCGTAAGGGCGTCTACCCGCACCTGGAGCTGTTCGACTCCCGCGACTGGGGCCTGGTCGTCTACGACGAGGTCCACCTGCTGCCCGCACCCGTCTTCAAGTTCACCGCCGACCTCCAGGCCCGGCGGCGGCTGGGGCTCACGGCCACGCTGGTGCGGGAGGACGGGCGGGAGTCCGACGTGTTCTCGCTCATCGGGCCGAAGCGGTTCGACGCCCCGTGGAAGGAGATCGAGGCGCAGGGCTACATCGCGCCCGCCGACTGCGTGGAGGTACGGGTCAACCTCACCGACTCCGAGCGGCTCGCGTACGCGACCGCCGAGACGGAGGAGAAGTACCGGTTCTGCGCCACCACCGCGACCAAGCGGAAGGTGACCGAGGCGCTGGTGCGCAAGCACCAGGGCGAGCAGACCCTGGTCATCGGCCAGTACATCGACCAGCTCGACGAGCTGGGCGAGCACCTGGACGCCCCCGTGATCAAGGGCGAGACCAGCAACGCCCAGCGGGAGAAGCTCTTCGAGGCGTTCCGTCAGGGCGAGATCAGCGTCCTCGTCGTGTCCAAGGTCGCCAACTTCTCCATCGACCTGCCCGAGGCGACCGTCGCCATCCAGGTCTCCGGGACCTTCGGGTCGCGGCAGGAGGAGGCCCAGCGGCTGGGGCGGGTCCTGCGGCCGAAGGCCGACGGCCACGAGGCCCGGTTCTACTCGGTCGTCGCCCGCGACACCATCGACCAGGACTTCGCGGCGCACCGCCAGCGTTTCCTGGCCGAGCAGGGATACGCGTACCGCATCGTCGACGCGGACGAGCTGCTCGCCGACGGCTGAGGTCCCCGGGAGGGCGGGCGGTCAGCGTCCCCGGCGTGCGACGCCCGCCTCCTCCGCGTACTCGCCCAGGACGACGACGCCGAACGCCGTCGTCACGAACACCTTCACGGCGCGCACCGCGTCGCCGAGGCGGTGGGGTCGGTGGTGACCGGTGACCGCGGTCGCGCCGTGCGCGGGGCCGGTCCTGCGTGGGTTCAGAGTGGCTGTGCTCATGTATCCATGGTGCTCCCGTCACCCACTCGGGCGCGTCGGCCCGCAGAGGGAACCCCGGGGCCGGGCGGGTAGCCCTCCGGTACCGCTCCGGGCGCGCGCGTCCCCTACGGGTAGCCCTGGCGTCTCCGCCCCGGGAAGCGCCCGGCAGAGGCCCGGCCCGGGGCGCGAAGGCCGTATTCCGGTTCGCCGCAGCCCCGCACCATGGCTACAATCGCGGGTCTGCCCGCCTCCCGCGCCGTGTCACCGGCCCCGGGAGCGCCGCCGACCGGACGGAAACCGGCCGACACCAACGGATACGTACCTTCCCAGCGGACCCCGCCGCTCCGTGTGCCGCCGTGGCACCGCAGCGCGTCCGGTCCGCCGTCCTGCGTTGAAGAGCCGGAGGCAACACCGTGCCCGCGCACGTAGCAGAGAGTGATTCCACCCCCGATCCCACCGGTGCCACCGACCCCACCGGTGCCACCGACCCCTTGGCGCACGAGCGCGCCCATCTCGCCGCGTCCCGCGCCGCCCTGCGCGGGATGCGCGAGGACGTCCAGGCCCTCGACATCCGCGACGTCACCGCGAACTGGGTCAACGCCGCCGTGCTCCAGTCCCAGATCGACGACCGCATCAAGGCGCTCGCCGACCTCTCGCACACCCCGCTGTTCTTCGGCCGCCTCGACTATCTGCGCGCCGTCGGCGGCGAGTCGGCCGAGGGCACGGAGGGTGAGGGCGCGGAGGGTGAGGGCGCGGAGGGTGAGCGGTTCTACATCGGGCGCCGGCACGTCCACGACGCCGTCGGGGACCCCATGGTCATCGACTGGCGTGCGCCGGTCTCCCAGCCGTACTACCAGGCGTCCCGGAAGAACCCTCAGGACGTGGCGCTCCGCCGCCGCTTCGGCTACACCGCCGGCGAGCTGACCGCGTACGAGGACGAGCACCTCACCGACCCCGCCGAGGCCGAGCACACCAGCCGGCTGCTCCAGGCGGAGATCGAGCGGCCGCGCGTCGGCCCGATGCGCGACATCGTCGCCACCATCCAGCCGGAGCAGGACGAGATCGTCCGCAGCGACCTCGGCGGCACCGTCTGCGTGCAGGGCGGGCCCGGCACCGGTAAGACCGCCGTCGGCCTGCACCGGGTGGCGTACCTGCTGTACGCGCACCGCGAGCGGCTCGCCCGCACCGGCACGCTCGTCATCGGGCCGAACCGTTCCTTCCTGCACTACATCGAACAGGTCCTCCCCGCCCTGGGCGAGCTGGCGGTGAAGCAGGCCACCGTCGACGACCTGGTGCGCACCGGCGTCGAGGTCCGGGGCGAGGACGAGGCGGCCACCGCCGTCGTCAAGGGCGACGCCCGCATGGCCGAGGTGCTGCGGCGGGCGATCCGCTCGCACGTCACGCCGCCCGCCGAGCCCGTCGTCGTGGTGCGCGGGTCCCGGCGCTGGCGCGTGCCCGCGTACGAGGTCCAGGAGATGGTCGACGAACTGCTGGCCCGCGACATGCGGTACGGGGCCGCCCACGAGGCGCTGCCCCAGCGGATCGCGCACGCCGTGCTCGTACGGATGGAGGAGGCCGGGGAGGCCCCCGACGACCGGGTGCAGAACACCGTGGCCCGCAATCCCGCGGTGAAGGCGGCCGTCAAGGCCGTCTGGCCCGCCGTGGACCCGGCGAAGCTGGTGCTGCGGCTCCTCTCGGACGCGGAGTTCCTGGCCGCCCACGCGGAGGGCCTGCTGACCGAGGACGAGCAGAAGCGGCTCCTGTGGGCGAAGCCGGCCCGCAGTGTGAAGTCCGCGAAGTGGTCGGCGGCCGACGCCGTGCTGATCGACGAGGCGGGGGATCTCATCGTCCGTACGCACTCGCTCGGCCACGTCGTGCTCGACGAGGCGCAGGACCTCTCCCCCATGCAGTACCGGGCGGTGGGGCGGCGGTGCTCGACCGGTTCGGCGACCGTGCTCGGGGACCTCGCCCAGGGGACGACCCCGTGGTCCACGGAGAGCTGGAGCGAGGCGCTGTTCCACCTGGGCAAGGCGGACGCGGTGGTGGAGGAGCTGACCGCCGGTTTCCGCGTGCCGCGCGAGGTCATCGCGTACGCCTCCCGGCTGCTGCCCGTGATCTCGCCGGGGCTCGCTGCGGTGGAGTCGGTGCGTGAGTCGCCCGGTTCGCTGGTCGTCCGGGAGGTGGCGGGCGGTGCGGACGATCTGGACGCGGCCGGCCCGGCCGGCCCGTCGGATGCGCTGGACGCCGCCGTCGTCGCCGCCTGCGAGGAGTCCTTGCGCCACGAGGGGTCGATCGGGCTGATCGCCGCCGACGCCCGGATCCCGGCGCTGGGCGCGGCCCTGACGGCCGCGGGCCACGCGTATCTCGCCCCGGGTGAGGAGACGACCGCCGCGTCCCGGCTGACGCTGGTGCCCGCGTCGCTCGCGAAGGGCCTGGAGTACGACTACGTGGTGCTCGACGAACCGGCGGCCGTGGTCGACGGCGAGCCGGACGAGCGGACCGGGCTGCGGCGGCTGTACGTGGCGCTGACCCGTGCGGTCTCCGGGCTCACCGTGCTGCACGCGGCGCCGTTGCCCCAGGCGCTGGTGTAGCGGTATCGCGGAGGGGCGGGACCGCGGTGGGCAGGGTCGTCCGACCGTGTCCACCGTGGTCCCGCCCCGGGGTCCCTCAGGCGTCCAGCGCCTCGCGCCACTCCCGTACGGCTGCCGCGTCCACCGGGGCCGACCAGCCCCCGGGCCGGGCGGCGCCGCCGATGTGGACGGCGTCGATCCCCGCCGCCCGCAGCCGGGGCAGGTGCCTCAGGTGGAGGCCGCCGCCGACCAGGACCTGGGCCTGGTATCCCGGCTCGCCGGTACGGGCCGCCTCGGCCAGGAGGACCGGGATGCCGGAGTCCACCCCGTCCGGCGAGCCCGCCGTGAGGAACGTGTCGAGGCCGGGCAGGTCCGCGAGCTGCCTGCGCAGCGCGTCGCGGTCGGCGGCCCGGTCGATCGCCCGGTGGAAGGTCCACCGGCAGCCGTCCAGCTCGGCGACGAGCCGCTCGACGGCGACGAGGTCGGCGTGGCCCTCCCCGTCGAGGAAGCCGAACACGAATTCGTCGGCTCCCGCCTCCCGCATCTCGCGGGCCTTGCCGACCAGTACGTCGACGTCACCGGCGGCGAAGCCGTCCGCCACCCTGAGCATCACGCGCAGCGGGATGTCCACGGCGGACCTGATCGCCGCGAAGGTCTCCCGCGACGGGGTCAGACCGTCCGCGGCCATGTCGGTGACCAGTTCGAGGCGGTCTGCACCACCGGCCTGGGCAGCGACCGCGTCCTCCGCGTCGAGAGCGATCACCTCCAGGACTGCACGGTTGCTCATGGGTCCCCATTCCTCCGATACGCAGCTATAGGTCTAGTCCAATGGCCAGCCTACGGGTCGGTAGACGGGCGGCGCAGCCCTCTATCTGAACGCACGACCGCGACGACGCGCGAGCCGACCCCGCAGACGAGTGACGCGCTCCGGCGCGCCCACCGCCCCGGAGCGGGCGCACACCGGCGCGGAACGGGCGCATTCGCCACGGTCACCCCTTGCACTTCATAGGGGCGGGGGGTATATATGAGGAGAGAAAGAGATACCCCCTAGGGGTATCCGGACAGCTTCAGGGAGGACCCCGTGTCCGCGCACTCCGCCACCACCGCCCCCACCGCCGGCGGCACCGCCGCCGACACCGCCGCGGTCGAGCTCGCGATCGGCGGGATGACCTGCGCCTCGTGCGCGGCCCGTATCGAGAAGAAGCTCAACCGGATGGACGGCGTCGAGGCCACGGTGAACTACGCCACCGAGAAGGCGAAGGTCACCTACCTGGGCGCCGACGTGTCCGTGGAGGACCTGATCGCGACCGTCGAGGCCACCGGCTACACCGCCCGGCCACCCGCACCGCCCGCGTCCACCGCTTCCCCCGGGACCAAGGGTACGGAAGCGGCGGACGCGGCGGCGGAGAGCGAGGACGACGGGCTCACCTCCCTGCGCCAGCGCCTGATCACCGCCGTCCTCCTGGCCGTACCGGTGATCGCGATGGCGATGGTCCCGGCCCTCCAGTTCGACTACTGGCAGTGGCTCTCCCTGACGCTGACCGCACCGGTCGTCGTCTACGCCGCCTGGCCCTTCCACCGGGCCGCCTGGACCAACGCGAAGCACGGCGCGGCCACGATGGACACGCTGATCTCCGTCGGCACGTCGGCCGCGTTCCTGGGGTCGTTGTGGGCGCTGTTCTTCGGGACCGCGGGCATGGTCGGGATGACACACCCCTTCGAGCTGACCATCGCCCGCAGCGACGGCGCCGCGAACATCTACCTGGAGGCCGCGGCCGGGGTGACGGCGTTCATCCTCGCCGGGCGCTACTTCGAGGCACGCTCGAAGCGGAAGGCCGGGGCGGCGCTGAAGGCGCTGATGGAGCTGGGGGCGAAGGAGGTCACGGTCCTGCGCGACGGCGTCGAGACGACGATCCCGACCGCCTCGTTGCAGGTCGGGGACCGTTTCCTGGTCCGCCCCGGGGAGAAGATCGCGACGGACGGGACCGTCGTCGAGGGCGCGTCCGCCGTGGACGCCTCGATGCTCACGGGTGAGTCCGTGCCTGTCGAGGTCGCCGTCGGCGACACCGTCACCGGAGCCACCCTCAACGCCGGAGGCCGCCTCGTCGTCGAAGCCACCCGCGTCGGCTCCGACACCCAGCTCGCCCGCATGGCCCGCCTCGTCGAGGACGCCCAGAACGGCAAAGCCTCCGCACAGCGCCTCGCCGACCGCATCTCCGCCGTCTTCGTCCCCATCGTCATCGCCCTCTCCCTGGGCACCCTCGGCTTCTGGCTCGGCAACGACGCCGGCCTCACCGCCGCCTTCACCGCCGCCGTCGCCGTCCTCATCATCGCCTGCCCCTGCGCCCTCGGCCTCGCCACACCCACCGCCCTCATGGTCGGCACCGGCCGCGGCGCCCAGCTCGGCATCCTCATCAAGGGCCCCGAAGTCCTGGAGACCACCCGTCGCGTCGACACCATCGTCCTCGACAAGACCGGCACCGTCACCACCGGCCGCATGACCCTCCAGGCCACCCACACCACCGACACCACCACCGAGGCCGAAGTCCTGCGGCTCGCCGGCGCACTGGAGAACGCCTCCGAGCACCCCATCGCCCAGGCCGTCGCCACCGCGGCCCTCGACGCCACCGGCCCCCTCCCCACCCCGGAGGACTTCCAGAACGTCCCCGGACTCGGCGTCCAGGGCGTCGTCGAGGGCCACGCCGTCCTCGTCGGACGCGAACAGCTCCTGGCCGAGTGGGAGATCCGTCTCCCCGACCACCTCGCCGAGGCGAAGAAGGCCGCGGAGACCGCCGGTCGCACCGCGATCACCGTCGCCTGGGACGGCGAGGCGCGCGCGGTGCTGGAGGTCGCCGACGCGGTGAAGGACACGAGCGCCGAGGCCATCCGCCGGCTCCGCGCCCTCGGCCTGACCCCGATCCTCCTCACCGGCGACAACCGGGCCGTGGCGGAGTCGGTCGCGGCCGAGGTCGGCATCGACGAGGTGTACGCGGAGGTCATGCCGCAGGACAAGGTCGACGTGGTCAAGCGCCTTCAGGCCGAGGGCCGTTCGGTCGCGATGGTCGGGGACGGGGTCAACGACGCCGCGGCCCTCGCCCAGGCCGACCTCGGCCTCGCGATGGGCACCGGCACCGACGCCGCCATCGAGGCCGGCGACCTCACCCTCGTCCGCGGCGACCTCAACGCCGCCGCCGACGCGATCCGCCTCGCCCGTCGCACCCTCTCCACCATCCGCACCAACCTGTTCTGGGCGTTCGCCTACAACGTCGGCGCTCTCCCGCTGGCCGCCGCCGGGCTCCTCAACCCGATGCTCGCCGGAGCGGCGATGGCCTTCTCCTCCGTCTTCGTGGTCGGCAACTCCCTGCGGCTGCGCACCTTCAAGGGCGCATGAGGACCGCAGCAGCACGAGACCTGAGCGCGGCGGGACCTTCGGGACCCGCCGCGCTCGGGTGCGTCCCGTCGGTCGGCCGGACCAGGAACCCCGCGAGCCCGGCATGACCGGCGAACCACCCCTCAGGCGGGTACGAAACGCAGCCGGGTTCCCGGCACCGCCTGCGCCGCCGCGGCGAGGGCCCCCTCGGGGACGACGCCGACGACCGGGTAGCCGCCGGTCGTCGGATGGTCGTTGAGGAAGACGACGGGCCGGCCGTCCGGCGGCACCTGGACCGCGCCCAGGACCATGCCCTCGCTCGGCAGTTCCCCCGTACGGGACCGCTCCAGCGCCGGGCCCTCCGTGCGCAGGCCGATGCGGTTGCTGTGCGGCGAGACCCGGTAGGCGGCGGTGAGGAACGTACGGAGCGCGGCCCCGGTGAACCAGTCGTGGCGGGGCCCGGGATGGACCGGGAGCACCAGCTCGGCGGGGGCCCCGGGCCAGGGAACGGGACCGGCGGGCGGCGGCGGGCCGCCCCCCGCCGGATCGCCCAGCGGGAGCACGTCGCCCTCGCTCAGCGGGGCGGGCCCGAGCCCCGAGAGGAGGTCCGCCGAGCGGCTGCCCAGCACCGGCTCCGGCACCAGCCCGCCCGCGAACGCCAGGTAGCCGCGCAGACCGCCCTCGGCGGGGCCCGCGTCCAGCACCGCGCCCGCCGGCACCCGCACGGGCGCTCCCCACGCCACCGGCCGCCCGTCGACCGTCACCCCGCAGCCCGCCCCACCGACGACGGCCACCACCGGCCGGTCCGGGCGGACCGCGCACCCGGTGAACGTGGTCTCCAGGACGGCGGCGTCCGGCGGATTGCCCACCAGCCGGTTGGCCAGCCGGGCGGCGGGCGCGTCCAGCGCCCCGGCGCGCCCGACCCCGAGGTGCGCCCAGCCCGGGCGGCCCGCGTCCTGCACGGTGGTCAGCGCCCCGGCCCGGACGACGTACAGCCGGAAGCCGGCGGTCGGCGTCACCCTCCCGCCCCCACCGGCACGAATCTGACCGGCGTCCCCGGCGCGAGCAGCGCCGCCGGTTCCCGGGCCGGGTCCCACAGGACCCCCGGCTCCGGCATCCGCCCGACGAGCTGCCAGCCGCCGGGCGAGGGGCGCGGGTACACCCCGGTGTAGGGCCCGGCGAGGGCCACCGCCCCGGCCGGGACCCGGGTGCGCGGGGTCGTGCGCCGGGGCACGTGCAACGGCTCCGGCAGCCCGGTGAGATAGCCGAACCCGGGGGCGAACCCGCAGAACGCCACCCGGAACGCGGTACGGGAGTGCAGGGCGGCCACCTCACCGGCCGGGACGCCCCAGAGCGCGGCGACCTCGCCCAGGTCGGGGCCGTCGTAGACGACGGGGATCTCCACCGGGTCGCGCCCCTCCCGGCACGGCGGCTCCACCCGCCACGAGGCGAGATCCCGGGCGAAACGGTCCCGCGCGCCGGGCATGCGCCCTCCGCCCCCGCCTCCGCCTCCGCCTCCGTCGAGGATCCCGTCGATCAGGACGGTGCGGGCGGCCGGGACGATCTCGCGTACGGCGGGGAGTTCACCGCGCTCGCGGCGGCGGAGCAGCTCGGCGTGGAAGGCCTCGGCCTGCTCGCCGTCGGCCAGCTCCACGAGAAGCGCGTGCGGCCCGGCGGGAAGGACGCGGACCGGTGCGGAGCCGGGGCGAGCGCTGGGGCGCGGACCGGGCACGCTGCTCGCGCTGCCGGCCCGGTCGGCGGCGCCGGGGGCGTCGCGCGGGCCGCGGGCGCTCACGCGAACGCCCGTACCGTGACGCCCGCTTCCTCCAGCGCCGCCCGCACCCGGCGGGCGAGGGCCGCCGCGCCCGGGGTGTCCCCGTGGACGCAGAGCGAGCGCGCCGAGACGGGGATCCGGCTGCCGTCCGCCCCGGTCACCGCCCGCTCGACGGCCATACCGACGCTCCGGCGTACGACGTCGTCCGGGTCGTGCACCACCGCCCCCGGCTCACCGCGTGGGACGAGGGTGCCCCGCGGGGTGTACGCGCGGTCGGCGAAGGCCTCCTGAACGGCGGGCAGTCCGGCCTCGGCCGCACGGTCGAGCAGCCGCGAGCCGGGCAGTCCCAGCACGGCCAGGTCTCCGCCCGCCAGCCGGACGCCCGCCACGACGGCGGCGGCCTGGTCGTCGTCCCAGACCGCCCGGTTGTAGAGCGCGCCGTGCGGCTTGACGTACGAGACGGTGGACCCGGCGGCCTCCGCGAAGACCCGCAGCGCGCCTATCTGGTACGCGATCTCGGCGGTCAGCTCGGCGGGCGGCACGTCCATCGACCGGCGCCCGAAGCCGGCCAGGTCCCGGTAGGAGACCTGCGCCCCGATCCGTACCCCGCCGGCCGCCGCCGCGTCGCAGACCCGCCGCATCACGGAGGCGTCGCCCGCGTGGAAGCCGCAGGCGACGTTGGCGCTCGTGACACAGGCGAGGAGCGCGTCGTCGTCGGTCAGGGTCCAGTTGCCGAAGCCCTCGCCGAGATCCGCGTTGAGATCCATCATCACGGGCGCACGGTAATGACAGTTCGGCAGGGCGACAAGGGGCGGTCCGGGGGCCGGACGGGCGGCCCCGCGTCGTCCTGGAGCCGCCCGTCCTAGAGTCGTCCCATGACGGACAGCCCCCGCCCGCACGACGCCGCTTCCCACGACGCCGGCCCCGATGGCACCGGCCCCGACGGCACCGGTCCCGACGGGACCCCGCACCCCGAGGCCCCTTCCCACGACGCCGGCCTCCGCGACGCCGGCCTCCGCCACCGGTGGCGCGACACGCTGCTCGCCGCGCGCGCCGGGGCGGACGGCCCAGATCCGCTGCCGTACGCCGAGAACCTCCTCGCCCGCTGGGCCGAGCCGCAGCGCCGCTACCACACGACGGCCCACCTGGCCGCCGTCCTGGACGGCGTCGACACCCTCGCCGGGCACGCCGACGACGTACACGCGGTACGCCTCGCCGCCTGGTTCCACGACGCGGTGTACCGGCCCGACCGGACGGAGAACGAGGAGCGCAGCGCCGCCCTCGCCGAGCGGGCACTGGCCGAGGCGGGGGTGCCGGAGGCAGTGGTGGCGGAGGTCGCCCGGCTGGTCCGCCTCACCGTCACGCACGACCCGGCGGACGGCGACCGCAACGGCGAGGCGCTGTGCGACGCCGACCTCGCGGTCCTGGCGGGAGGCCCGCAGGAGTACGGGGCGTACGCGGCCCGGGTCCGGGAGGAGTACGGCTTCGTCCCGGACGGGGCGTTCCGGGAGGGCCGGGCGGCGGTGCTGCGGCAACTCCTCGACCTGCCACGACTGTTCCGTACCCCGCACGGCGCGGCCGTGTGGGAGGCGCGGGCCCGGCACAACCTGGCGACGGAGCTGGAGCTGCTGACCTCGTCCGGCGCCGGCTGACCCCGGGCCCGCCCCACCGACCGGGGACGATCGCCCGGTGACGATCGCCCGGTGAATGTTCCGGTTCGTTCACGGTGTCGTCCCGGTCGCGCCCTGGCCCGACCGGTGCAGCCCGGTGACCGCTAACGTCTCGCATCGCAGATGCACACACACGTCGGCATCGCGACCCGCTCCTCTTTCCGCTCAGACAACTCCACGGGGGTACAGCGACATGTCCAAGGGACCCGGCACGACGTTCGGCAGATCTTCCCGGCGGCGCATTCTGCGCCTGGCCGGCGGCGGGATCACCATGGCGGCGCTCGGAGCCGGGCTGACCGGCTGCGAGGACGAACTCGCGACGGGCGGCGAAGGCAGCACGCCGCCGCCGCGCAGCGCCTCCCCCGAGGACGGGAAGGCGTCCGGGGACGGCAAGGCCCCCGAGCCGCTGTGGACGAAGTCGACGTCGGCGCAGACCTACGGGGACAACGACGAGCTCGTGGCCGTGGACGGGGTGGTGATCGCGAGCGGCGACCCGCTGACCGCCTTCGACGGCGCGAGCGGCGAGGAGCGGTGGTCGCTGCCGGACGGGGCGGTGCCCGGGGCGCCGCTGCTGCTCGGCGACGGCACCCTGTACCTGGAGAGCGGCAAGTACGACGGCAGCGTCGCCGGCTACGTCCCGGGATCCGGCAAGGAGGCCTGGCGCAGCCGCCTCGGCAAGGAGTACCGGCAGCCGAGGCCGGTCGCGGTGGACGCGGAGCAGGTGTACGTCATCGCCGAGATCCTGGAGGCCGACGGTTCGTCCCACACCAATGTGATCGCCGCGCTGAACAGCGGCACGGGCAAGGTCGCCTGGAAGGAACAGCGCGACCTCGGCACCCAGCAGAACGGCGTCCACGCCGCCGTGCAGGGCCGCTATCTCGTCTACACCGACTTCAAGAACAACCTCACGGTCCGCGACACCGCCACCGGCAAGCAGGTGTGGACGCAGAAGACGACGAAGACGAGCTACGGGCCGTTCGTCGTCCATCAGGATCTGGTGATCGTCCCGCAGGGGCAGCGGCTCCAGGCCTTCGCGCTGTCCGACGGGTCCGAGAAGTGGTCGGTGCGGGCCGAGGAGTTCACCACCTTCCGGGAGCCGACCCTCCTGGAGGACGTGCTCTACATCGCGGACAGCGGCCGGACGCTGTGGGCCGTCGAGCCGGGGACCGGCAAGAAGATCTGGCAGTCCACGGCCCTCAAGGACGCGGGCGGGCAGGTGCCCCGGCAGTTCGTCAAGGTGGGCGGCACCCTCTACGGGGCCACCGACCTCGACAAGCAGGGCGGGGTCCACGCCTTCGACGCGAAGGCCGGCGGCCTGCGCTGGACGTTCAACGACGGGTCCGGCGACTACCACGCCTGGCTGGTGGCCACCGACGGCAAGCGCGTCTTCGCCCTGCACGGCAAGAAGCTGCACGCACTTCCCGCCTAGGCCGTGCGCCCTTGCCGCGTGACGCGGGTACGGCGTGACGCGGGTATGAAGCACGTGTGAACAGGCGCGCTCTCGTCCGGCGCCGGGAATGCGGAGGCGTTCTCCGGCGTTGGGACGAGTCATGCCCGACTCTCCCTCCCGCCGCGCACCCATGCCGCTGGCCGTATACATTCTCGGCCTCTCGGTCTTCGCACTCGGCACCAGCGAGTTCATGCTGTCGGGCCTGCTCCCGCCCATCGCCGACGACATGAACGTGTCGATCCCGCAGGCCGGGCTCCTCATATCCGCGTTCGCGATCGGCATGGTGGTCGGGGCCCCGCTGCTGGCCGTCGCGACGCTCCGGCTTCCGCGCCGCACCACGCTGATCGCGCTGATCTCGGTGTTCGGCCTCGGCCAGATCGCCGGTGCGCTGGCCCCGACGTACGAGATCCTCTTCGTCTCCCGGGTGCTGAGCGCACTGGCCTGCGCGGGCTTCTGGGCCGTCGGCGCGGCCGTGGCCATCGCGATGGTCCCGGTGAACCAGCGGGCGCGGGCCATGGCCGTGATGATCGGCGGCCTGTCCGTCGCGAACGTGCTGGGCGTGCCGCTGGGGGCCTTCCTCGGCGAGCACTTCGGCTGGCGTTCGGCGTTCTGGGCGGTCGGTGCGGCCTCGGCGGTGGCCCTGGTCGGCGTCGCCACGCGCATCCCGCACATCCCGCTGCCCGCGAGGAAGCCCGAGCTGAAGCGGGAGCTGGCGATCTACCGGGACCGGCAGGTCTGGCTGGCCATCGTGATCACCGCGCTCGCGGCGGGCGGGGTGTTCTGCGCGTTCAGCTACCTGGCGCCGCTGCTCACGGACGTGGCGGGCCTCGACTCGGGCTGGGTGCCGTGGATCCTCGGCCTGTTCGGTGCGGGCGCGCTGATCGGCACCATGATCGGCGGCCGGGTCGCGGACGCGCACCTCTTCGGGGTGCTGCTGAGCGGCATCACGGCGTCCACGGTGTTCCTGGTGGCGCTGGCCCTCTTCGCCTCCAGCCAGGTCGCGGTCATCGCGCTGGCGTTCCTGCTGGGCCTGTCCGCCTTCTTCACGGCCCCCGCGCTGAACGCCCGGATGTTCAACGTGGCCGGAGCCGCCCCGACGCTGGCCGGGGCCACCACGACGGCGGCGTTCAACCTGGGCAACACGAGCGGCCCGTGGCTCGGCGGCACGGTGATCGACCTGGACTTCGGCTTCGCGTCCACGGCGTGGGCGGGCGCGGCGATGACGGCCCTGGCGCTGGCTGCGGTGGGGGTGGCGCTGCACCTCCAGCGCGGCGGCGGCGAGGGCGGCCGGTCGCGTTCTCAGCTGATCGCGAGGAGCGCGGCGGCCTCTGAGGCCCCTAAGGAAGACCGCGCGGCGCAGGCCTCCCCTTCGGCCTCCTCAGCCCCGCGTCCGTCAGACGCCTGACCAGCTCCTTCGAGCCGATCTCCCGCGCCCCGGCCCGCACCGCGTCCGCGTAGTGCGCCTGAGGCACGTCGTAGTGGTCGCGTTCGAAGGCGCGCGGCGGGCAGCCGATCGCGGCGGCGAAGGCGTGCAGCTCCTCGAACGACACATCGCTGACCAGGTGCGACCAGAGGCGGCCGTGTCCGGGCCAGGTGGGCGGGTCGATGTAGAGCGTCACCGCCGCAGCACCTCGCCCAGCGCCCCCACCGGCGCCACCGCCACGGCCGCCTTGGCGCACACCCAGTGCGGGTCGGGCCCGAGCTCCGGCTCCACGTCCAGCGCGTGCGGCTCCTCCTCCGCCGAGCACGCGGGGCACAGCGGCCACCGCCCGTACCGCTCCAGCAGCGCGTCCTGCACGTCCTGGGCGACCAGCCCGGCCACGAACTCCGCCCCCTCGGGCCACTGCTCCACCCACCAGCGGCGGTGCGTCACCGCGTCCTCGACCAGCGAGACGATGTCCGCCTCGGCGACGCCGCCCGCCGCCAGGTCGGCCATGACGCGTGCGCGGGCGGTGTGCAGGGCCTGCTCCAGGGCGTTCAACTCCATGCCCCCATTGTGCGCCCGCGCGCGAGAGGCCCCGCCACGGGCAGTCCCGGGAGCACCGTTGGCGGCCCCGCCAGAGGGAGGGACCAAAGGGGGGTTGACGGGCCCCGGGGTTGAAAATATCTTTCAGATGTGACCAGTGACGTGAAGGAAATTTTCAGCGGCGACTCCCCGCCGGCCCCGGCGGCCCTGGCCGCCAAGGTCCGGACCCTCGCCCCCTCCATGACCCGCTCGATGCAGTTGGTCGCCGAAGCCGTGGCGGGCGACCCCGCAGGGTGCGCCGCCCTCACCGTCACCGGTCTCGCCGAGCTCACCGGCACCAGTGAAGCCACCGTCGTCCGCACCGCGCGGCTCCTCGGCTACCCCGGCTACCGGGATCTGCGCCTCGCGCTGGCCGGCCTCGCAGCGCACCAGGAGTCCGGCCGGGCCCCCGCCGTCACCGCCGACATCGCGGTGGACGACCCGATCGCCGACGTGGTCGCCAAGCTCGCCCACGACGAGCAGCAGACCCTCGCCGACACGGCCGCCGGGCTCGACACCGTACAGCTGGGGGCCGCCGTCGCCGCCGCGTCGACCGCCCGCCGCATCGACGTCTACGGCATCGGCGCGTCCTCCCTCGTCGGCCAGGACCTGGCGCAGAAGCTGCTCCGGATCGGGCTGATCGCCCACGCCCACATGGACCCGCACCTCGCGGTGACCAACGCCGTGCAACTGCGCGCCGGCGACGTGGCCATCGCGATCACGCACTCCGGCTCCACCGGCGACGTCATCGAGCCGCTGCGGGTCGCCTTCGACCGCGGGGCGACGACGATCGCGATCACCGGGCGGCCCGACGGGCCCGTGACGCAGTACGCGGACCACGTGCTGACCACGTCCACCGCGCGCGAGAGCGAGCTGCGCCCCGCCGCCATGTCGAGCCGCACCAGCCAGCTGCTCGTCGTGGACTGTCTGTTCATAGGCGTCGCGCAGCGGACGTACGAGACCGCCGCGCCCGCCCTGGCCGCCTCCTACGAGGCGCTCGCCCACCGCCACAACCCGCGCACCCGCTGACCGCCCCGCACCACCCGTACGCGTACGCGACCGAGAACACCGAGAACACCGAGAAAGCTGAGCCGCACCTCATGACCTCCACCACCGACGCCTCCGGCGCCACCGGCCCCACGAACCCCGCCGGCCCCACCGCCTCCACCGCCTCCACCGCCTCCACCGAGAGCTACGGCGAACTCCGCGCCCAGCTGGCCACCCTCACCACCGAGGCGTTCCGCCCCGAGCTGGCCGAGATCGACCGGCAGCCCACGCGGGAGATCGCGCGGATCATGAACGGCGAGGACGCCACCGTCCCGGCCGCCGTCGCCGAGCGGCTGCCGCAGATCGCCGCGGCCATCGACGCCACCGCCGAGCGCATGGCACGCGGCGGCCGGCTGATCTACGCGGGCGCGGGCACCGCGGGCCGCCTCGGCGTGCTGGACGCCAGCGAGTGCCCGCCCACCTTCAACACCGACCCGTCCGAGGTCATCGGCCTGATCGCGGGCGGTCCCTCCGCCATGGTCACGGCCGTCGAGGGCGCGGAGGACAGCAAGGAGCTGGCCGCCGCCGACCTCGACGGGCTGGAGCTGAACGCCGACGACACGGTGGTCGGCATCTCCGCCTCCGGCCGCACGCCGTACGCGATCGGCGCTGTCGAGCACGCCCGCGCACAGGGCGCCCTGACCATCGGGCTCTCCTGCAACGCCGGCTCCGCACTCGGCGCCGCCGCCGAACACGGCCTGGAAGTCGTCGTCGGCCCCGAGCTGCTCACCGGCTCGACCCGGCTGAAGGCGGGCACGGCCCAGAAGCTCGTCCTCAACATGATCTCGACGATCACGATGATCCGGCTCGGCAAGACGTACGGGAACCTCATGGTCGACGTCCGCGCCTCCAACGAGAAGCTGCGGGCCCGCTCCCGGCACATCGTCTCCCTGGCCACCGGCGCGTCCGACGCCGAGATCGAGGCCGCGCTCGCCGCCACCGACGGCGAGGTCAAGAACGCGATCCTGGTCATCCTCGGCCAGGTCGACGGCCCCACCGCCGCCGCCCGCCTCACCGAGGCGGACGGCCACCTCCGCGCCGCACTCACGGCCGTACGCACCGCCTGACCCACCCGGGTCCCCCGCCCCACCCCCCGCACAGCAAGGCACCGAGCACCATGGCCACAGAAGACAAGAACCGCGCCACCGCCGCCGCGATCCTGCCGCTCGTCGGCGGCGGGGCGAACGTCGCCTCCATCGCCCACTGCATGACCCGGCTCCGCCTCGGGCTGCACGACCGGTCCCTCGTCGACGACGAGGCGCTGAAGGCCCTGCCCGCCGTGATGGGCGTCGTCGAGGACGACACGTACCAGATCGTGCTGGGCCCGGGCACGGTCGCCCGGGTCACCCCGGAGTTCGAGCAACTGGTCGACGAGGCCCGCGAGGCCGCGCCCGAACCGGCCCCCGCGCCCGGTGCCGCCCCCGTCTCCGCCGAGGAACTGGCGGCCCAGGGCGCGGCGATCAAGGCCCGGCGGAAGGCGAGGAACGCCACCCCGTTCAAGCTGTTCCTGCGCAAGATCGCCAACATCTTCGTGCCGCTGATCCCGGCGCTCATCGGCTGCGGGATCATCGCGGGCCTCAACGGCCTGCTGGTGAACCTCCAGTGGCTGCCCGCCGTGACACCCGCGCTGGCGGCGATGGCGTCCGGTTTCATGGCGCTGATCGCGGTGTTCGTGGGCTACAACACGGCGAAGGAGTTCGGCGGTACGCCGATCCTGGGCGGTGCGGTGGCGGCGATCATCGTCTTCCCGGGCGTCGCGAACATCGACGCCTTCGGCCAGACGCTCTCCCCGGGCCAGGGCGGTGTGCTCGGCGCGCTGGGCGCGGCGGTCCTCGCGGTGTACGTGGAGAAGTGGTGCCGCCGGTGGGTGCCGGAGGCGCTGGACGTCCTGGTCACCCCGACCCTGACGGTGCTGCTCTCCGGCCTGGTGACGATCTTCGGCCTGATGTACGTGGCGGGCGAGGTGTCCTCCGCGATCGGCACGTTCGCCGACTGGCTGCTGTCCAACGGCGGCGCGGGCGCGGGCTTCGTGCTCGGCGGCCTGTTCCTGCCCCTGGTGATGCTGGGCCTGCACCAGGCGCTGATCCCGATCCACACCACGCTCATCGAGCAGCAGGGCTACACGGTCCTGCTCCCGATCCTCGCGATGGCCGGTGCGGGCCAGGTGGGCGCGGCCGTGGCCGTCTACTTCCGCCTCCCCCGCAACGAGTCGATCCGCCGCACCATCAAGTCCGCGCTCCCGGCGGGCCTGCTGGGCGTGGGCGAGCCCCTGATCTACGGCGTCTCGCTCCCCCTGGGCCGCCCGTTCGTCACGGCGTGCGTCGGCGGCGCGTTCGGGGCGGGCTTCGTCGGCCTGTTCAACCAGCTCGGCGACACGGTCGGCTCGACGGCCATCGGCCCGTCCGGCTGGGCCCTGTTCCCGCTCCTCGACGGCAACCACGGTCTGGGCTCGACGATCGCGATCTACGCGGGCGGCCTGCTCGTCGGCTATGTCGCCGGGTTCGTCGCGACGTACTTCTTCGGCTTCGGCAAGGACCTGCTGGCCGAGTTCGACGTCTCCCAGGAACCGGCCCCCTCCACGGTCGCCGCCCAGGGCAACACCCGCCCCGCCACCGCTCCGGCCGCCCCCGCCGACACGGGCTCCGGCTCCGACTCCGACGGCACGGACCCCGGCGCCTCCCCGGCCAAGGCCCCGGCGGGAGTCTGACCTCGCCCCGCGCCCGGCACGCCCCCGGCCCTCACCCCCGTCCCGGAGGGCGAGCCGGGGGCGTCCTGCGGACTACGCCTCAGGTGCCGGTCCGCCCCGGTCTCCAGCCCGATACGCCACGGGGCCCCGCTGACTAGCGTCGACCTCATGCGTATAGGACTTCTCGGTACCGGAAATGTCGCCCGCGCCCTGGCCCACGGCTGGCGCGCCGCAGGACACGACGTCGTCCTCGGATCACGTCGGCCCGAAGAACGCACCGGCCTCGGACTGCCCGTCGCCGGCCTCGACGAGACGGCCGCACATGCGGAGGTGCTGGTCAACGCCACTCCCGGCGGGGTCTCCGTGGAGCTGCTGCACTCCATCGGAGCCCCGGCGCTGGCCGGCACACTGCTGATCGACGTCGGCGTCGGCCTCTCCGACGACTTCAGCGCGCTCACCCACCCCAACAGCAGCCTGGGCGAACTGATCCAGGAGGCGTTCCCGCTGACTCCCGTCGTCAAGACGCTCTGCACGATGGACTCCACCACCATGACCGCCCCGGGCGACCTCACCGAGCCGGGCACGGTCTTCCTCTCCGGCGACGACGCCGAGGCCAAGCGCACCACCGGCCGGCTGCTCACGGACCTCGGGTGGCCCGAGTCCTCCCAGCTCGACATCGGCGGCATCACCACGGCGCGCGGCCAGGAGCACTTCGCGTTCCTCTTCATGGGAATCGCGGGCGGCGTGGGGTCCCACACCTTCAACATCAAGGTGGTCACCCGCCCGTCGGCGGGCACCCGCTAGACGGCGGGCCCCGGGAACTCCCCCGTCATCAGCCGCACGTCGAACGGGGACGGCAGGGCCGGCGGCTTGCCGAACGGCACCGCGTCCGTGTGCTCGTACGTGCCGTCCTCGTTCGGTTCCGTGAACAGCGTGACCCTCGGCCCCCTGGTGTCGAACCGGTCGATCAGCAGGTACGTCGGGACTCCCGCGCGGGCATACGCGCGGTACTTCTTGGTGCGGTCCTCCCGCGCGTCGCCCCTCGAGGTGATCTCTTCCACGGCTGTCCGCCGCTCCTCCCAGCGGCCCACGAACGAGTGGGCCCGCCCAGGGAAGCGCGCGGCGACCACCGGTCACGAGTATGACCGCGCCCCGTTCCCCGTCCGGTCGCGGGGAATGTACCGACACCCTCATGTGTAGGAAAAGCGTAAGCGGGAACCTGCCTTTCCGGAGGTTGATAATCATGGTTCCCCTGCTTCTCGTTCTTCTGCTCGCCCTGGTTCTCTTCGGTGTCGGTTTCGCGGTCAAAGCCCTCTGGTGGATAGCCGTGATCGTCCTGGTGCTGTGGCTCGTAGGGTTCTTCGTCCGTCCCGCCGCGAGCGGCGGCCGACGGGGCCGGTGGTACCGCTGGTAGGCACTTCTCCCTGCGTCCGCCGCCGGCCGTCGGACCGCCGAGGTGTACGCCGCCTCTCCCCGGGCACACGAAGTTCAGCGGAAATATCGTTCGGTGGATAAATCAGAAGTGCATTTCCGATCCACCGGACACGAATGCCCTGGGCGACCTTCGCGAAAGGAGCCACAATGAGCGAGTCCCTATGGGGATATCAGCCGTCGAGCGGTCACACCGCGGGCGCCGATCTGACCGGTTATTCGGTCGAGGCGACAGACGGCAGTATCGGAAAGGTCGACAAGCACTCCGACGAGGTGGGTTCTGCCTATCTGCTCGTCGACACCGGAGGCTGGATCTTCGGCAAGGACGTCCTGCTGCCCGCGGGCACGGTGAAGCGCATCGACACCGAGGACCAGAAGGTCTACGTCGACCTCACCAAGGAACAGGTCAAGGACTCCCCGGAGTTCGACCGCCACCGGCAGGCCGACGACCCGGGCTACCACGAGCAGCTGTCCGCGTACTACCTGGCCTATCGCATCATGTGACCCGGCGTACGCCCCCCGAACGGCGGCGGGCCCGGACCCGAGGAGGGGCCGGCCCCGCCGCCTCGGGCGGGGGCACCCTGCCCGGCCTCAACGCGGCAACTGCCCCTCTCTGTTGATCTCCGCCACCCGGGCGCGCAGCACCACTCCCGGTGACGCCGCCCGCACCGCCTCCGGCGGGCATTCCCACTCCGGCCCGCCGCCGGGCGGCCGCAGCCGCACGTTCGGCCCGGCCCGGCCCGTCACCCGGCCGACCCGCCCGTCCCGTGCGTCCACCGCGAACCCGCCCGCCGCGGGCACACCCGGTTCGCCCCCCTCAGTCGGCATGACCGCTCTCCTTCTCCGCCAGCACCTCCGACAGCCGCAACGCGGTGTCGACGTTGCAGCGGCCCAGGTCGACCAGGGGCGCCGGTTCGTCCCCCGCACACGAGACCGGATCGATCCGCAGGGACGGCAGCTTCACCCCGAACTCAGCAAGCCCTTCCTTCAACCGCTCCACAGCGTCCTCCGCCACCCGCACACGGTCCGCCGCCGCCCTGCGCCGCTCCATCGCTTCCATGCCGTACACCTTCCACTCTGAGTGATGGCCATGCATACCCAGCGTGTCCAACGCGCAGCTGGCCCGGAAGAGGCGCAGTTCGGGCAACCGCTTCCCCACTACCGACGGTTACCCTCGCACTCCCCCTCTGGAAGCGCTCTCAGCGCTGTCCGCGCCCGGCGCTAGGCTGTAGACGATCCGGCGGCGACACCGAGCACGCGCACAGCACCCCGCGCACCCCCACGCACCAGCCCGCGTAGCGCCGCCCCCCTCGACGAGGAGCGACCGCCTTGCCCGAGCAGTCCCCCGGGTCCCGGCCCACCCTGGAAGCCGTCGCGGCACGTGCGGGGGTGTCGCGGGCCACCGCCTCGCGGGTCGTCAACGGGGGCGACGGAGTCCGCAAGCCGCTCGTGGACAAGGTGCTCAAGGCGGTCGACGAGCTGGGCTACATCCCGAACCACGCGGCCAGGACCCTGGTGACCCGGCGGACGGGAGCGGTGGGCGTCGTCATCGCGGAGCCGGAGATACGGATCTTCTCCGACCCCTTCTTCTCCCAGCAGATCAGGGGCATCAGCAAGGAGTTGACCGCCCATGACACCCAGCTCGTCCTGCTGCTGGTGGAGGGGCCAGGAGACTTCGACCGGATCGCCCGCTACCTGTCCGGCGGACACGTCGACGGGGCGCTCGCGTTCTCGCTGCACACCGACGACCCGCTGCCCGCGATCACCCGGCGGGCGGGGATTCCCACGGTGTACGGGGGCCGGCCCAGCTGGACCGCCGATCCCGGGGACCAGGCCGTCTCGTACGTGGACGCGGACAACCGGGGCGGCGCGCGGGTGGCCGTGCGGTATCTGAAGGACCTCGGGCGGGAGCGGATCGCGCACATCGGCGGACCGCCCGACCAGACCTCGGCGATGGACCGCCTCGACGGCTACCGGGACGTCCTGCTGGACGTGGATCCGACGCTTGTCGCCGAGGGTGCGTTCACCGTGGAGAGCGGGGCCCGGGCGATGGCGGAGCTGCTGGAGCGGCGGCCCGACCTGGACGCGGTGTTCGCCGCCAACGACCTGATGGCGTCAGGTGCGTTGCGTGTGCTGCGGGAGCGCGGCGTGGCCGTGCCGGAGCAGGTGGCGATCGTCGGGTTCGACGACATGGACTCGGTGGCCGGGACCACCGATCCGCCGCTGACCACGGTCAACCAGGACATCGAGGGGCAGGGCCGGCTGATGGCCCGGCTGCTGCTGCGCCGCCTGGGCCGGGACCGTACGGGCAGCGGTCCGGCGCCCGACTCGGTGATCACCCCGACGACACTGGTACGACGGGCCTCGGCCTGAGGGCCCGGGGGCCCGCACACGCGCCTCCACACGGCAGTGCGGCGGGCCTCCGCCCTGAGGAGCCGGAGACCCGCCACACGCATCGTGCCCGTACGGGTCACGCCCTACACGTACGGATCCCGCCACTTATCCGGTTATCCGGATGGGGTGGCGCGACCCGGACATTCGGGATCCCGCGCGACCTACACGTACGGGATCTTCAGGACGGCCGCGTCCGTGCCGGTCTGCACCTGGGACGTGCCGCTGCCGAGCGCGTTCCAGACCTCCAGGCGGACCGTGCCGTTCTTCAGCTCGCCCAGGCTCCCGGTGACAGCCTTCGCACCGACCGCCTGCGTGTACTCCTCCCAGCCGTTGACCGGGTCGGTCGCGAAGTAGCGGAAGGTCTCGGCCCGGTCGAACGTGCCGTCGCCGGTGAGGTCGTAGCTGACCCGGACCTGCGGGGCGAGCCCGACCTTCGTGCCCGCGTCGACCCGGAGGCGGAACGCGGTGGCCGCGCCGGGAGCGACCTTGCCGTTGACCTTCTTCACCTCGTAGACGCTCGGCCGGTACGGGGTGCCGTCACGGTTGACGCCGTCGGCCGAGGCGACGGTGTCCGCACCCGCCGGGTCGGTGGTGGCGGTGGTGAGGACGCCGCCGGACTTGAGGCGGAAGGTGTTGCCGGTCGGCGGCTCCGGGTCCGGGCCGGGGCCGGGGTCGCCGCCGGGGCCCGTGCTAGTGGCCGTCGAACGAGGGGGCACGGAGAGGGTCTTGCCGTCGGAGAAGGTGACCGTACGGGCCGTGGAGCCGTGGTTGTGGGCGGTGTAGGTGCGGACGCCGTCCTTCGAGAAGACGGCGGAGGTCGGCAGGTCGCCGCTGACCGTCATATCGGGCGCGCCGACCGTGTTCAGGGTGTTGATCCAGTGGTAGGTGTGCGCCTTGGACTCACCCTGCTCCGGCTCGTAGTTCCCGTTCACGCCGTCCCACTTGGCCTTCGCCGCCGCCGGGTCCGCCAGCGACTCGAACTGCCAGAGCAGGTCGCGCCACTCCTGTGCGGGCCCGCCGTTCTCGCGCTCCATCTCGGCGATGTTCCGCTTGATGGCCGCCTTCTCACGGGCCAGGTGGAGGGAACCGCCGGTCACCGGGAGGACGTTGATGCCGTGGATCTCCTCCGGGTTGGCGGTCCACCAGGTGGAGTACGCGCCGCCGCTGCCCCAGACCATGCCGACCGTGTCGTGGCCGAAGGAGGCGGGGAAGACCTGCTGCGAGGCGTCGAACCAGTACTGGGTGATCGCCTCGGACTCGGTGGTCAGCAGGTAGCTGCCGAGGTCGCGGAGGCCGGTGTCGCCGGTGGCCGAGCCGTAGAGGACGAGTCCCGCGCTGAGGTTGATGGACTCGGAGGAGGACTCCTGGTTGTTGCCCGCCCCGAAGCCCTGGTGCCCGGAGGCCCAGCTGTGGCCCGCGTACACGTCGAAGCCGCGCAGGAACGGGTAGGCGGAGTCGGTGCGGCTGGCGTTGGCGGTGTCGCGGATCAGGTGCTTGATCATCGTGCCCCAGGCGGAGTCGGCGACCCAGGCCTGGTCGTACTGGGCGATGATCCCCGCCGCGTAGACGTAGTAGCTGTAGTGGAAGTGGTGGTCGTTCAGCTCGGTGTCGCTGCCGTACGAGGCCGGGTAGCCGGTGAGGGTCTTCCAGTCCTTGTCGTAGCTGAACTCAGCGGCCCCGCCCGCCGTGAACCACTCCTGGAGCCGGCCCTTCATCAGGCCGAGGAGCTTGTCGCGGGTGGCGGTCTGGCCGATCTGGTCGGCGACGGGCACCAGTTGGGCGAGGCGGCCGAGCGCCTTGCCGGTCCAGTAGGTGTCGGCGGCCCCGGAGAACGGGTCGGAGGCGTTCGCGACCTCGTTGAGGTAGCCGGCCAGCCGGGCCTTGTCGACGCCGCCGGCGGCGGGCAGCGCGGGCACGACGCCGTTGTTCTTCTGGCTGGTGGTGAAGGAGGCGGACTCGCGCACCTTCATCGTGCCGCGCGGCGACACGTACGTGTAAGGGGTCAGCGCGTCGGCGGTGTGCAGCCACTGGTGGCGGTAGAGGGCCTGGAGCGTGCCCCGTTCGGTGCCCTCCTTGGCCTCGGTCGTCAGGCTGTAGGTCGCCCGCACGTTGCCGCCGGTGGACTGCCAGGCCACCTGGGAGCCGGTGACGAAGCTGAAGGCGTACTTCTTGTAGGTCGCGAGCGCTTCCGTGGAGGGCAGCACGGCGAGCGAGAAGTAGTCCTTGGAGCCGAGCCCGGCCGTGAGCGCGGTGCCGGAGACGTTCCAGTCGCTGCCGGTCGGGGCGAAGAGGGCGTAGTGGTGTCCGGCGACGGTGATGCCGAGGACATTGCCCTGGTCGGAGAAGACGGTGGGCGTGGAGGCGGTGGTGATGCGGGCGTCACCGCCGGAGCCCTTGGCGTACACGAAGGGCATGCCGTGGCCGATGGTGGCCCGGAAGGTGCGGGAGCCGTCGGCCCAGTAGGGCGTGACCGTCCAGTCGGACCAGGCGTCGGCCTTGGTGTCGGGTGAGTTCAGGCCGCTGAGGCCGACGGTGAGGTCGGCCTTGTGGGCGTACTCGTACTGGCGGCCGTCGCCGACGATCGCGGGCGTGGTCGGATAGCCGACCTCCAGCCCGGAGGCCTTGGCCTGGTAGGTGAGCGGGTGGCCGTACATGGGGGTGCTGTACGGGTTGTCGCCGTAGCGCTGATAGGCGAGCGAGGACCACCAGTCGTTGGTCGGGACCGGCTTGTCCCGTGCGGCGGTGGTGAGCTTGGGGGTGACCGGCGCGCCGGTGTCGGTGGTCGGGCCGGAGGTACCGGCGGGGCGGGAGTCGGAGTAGCTGCCGGCGCCGGCGGGGATGGTGGCGGCGGCAGCGGGCGATGCGGCGGGGCCCAGCCCCACGGCGGCCACGGCGATGGCGAGGAGCGTCGCCGCGGCGGGTCTGGAGGCGAGTCTGGAGAGGGAGGTTCGCACGAGCAGCACCTCGATCATGGGGGGAGGAGCGCTTCCGAGAGCGCTCTCAGGTGCCAAGGAACGTAAAACTCCTGAAACATAAGTGTCAATAGATCGCGCACAGACGGCAATTGGATGGGCGGCACGGGCGACCCCAAGCTGTTATGCGTTCGAGTCTTGACGGGGCGGGGGCGGTGGGGGACGCTCCAGACGCAGGTTTGAGAGCGCTCTCAAAGCGCTCGGTTCATCCCGAAGCCAAGGGAGGCTTCCCATGCCCATCGCCCGAGCCGCCAAGAGAGCCACCGCCCGCCTCGGCGCGGTCGTCCTCGCCGGGGCGCTCCTCGCCGCCTGTGGATCCAGCGACTCGTCGGGCTCCTCCGACGGCGCGGGCGGAAAGGTGACGCTCAACGTCGACCTCTTCGGGTCGTTCGGCTTCAAGGAGGCCGGGCTGTACGAGGAGTACCAGAAGCTCAACCCGGACATCACGATCAAGCAGAGCGACACCCAGGACGAGGCGGACTACTGGAAGTCGCTCCAGACCCGGCTGGCGGGCGGCGGCGGTCTCGCGGACGTGCAGGGCGTCGAGGTGGGCCGTATCGCCTCGGTCACCCAGCAGCAGTCCGACAAGTTCCAGGACCTGAAGGAGTTCGGGGCCGACAAGCTCAAGGGCGAGTTCGCCGATGCCAAGTGGTCGGCGGCGACCACCGAGGACGGCAAGATCCTCGGCCTCGGCACGGATGTCGGCCCCGAGGCGATGTGCTACCGCACCGACCTCTTCCAGCAGGCCGGGCTGCCCACGGACCGCGAGGAGCTCGCGAAGCAGTGGGCCACCTGGGACGGCTATCTGGAGCTGGGCAAGCAGTACAAGAAGAAGGCCCCCGCCAAGAGCGCCTGGCTGGACAGTGTCGGCTCGCTCTACGGGATCATGATCGGCCAGGAGAAGGAGCGGTACTACGACGCCTCCGGCGAGCTGATCTACGAGAAGAACCCGGCGGTCAAGGAGGCCTGGGACACCTCCGTGGCGGCTGCCGAGGCGGGCCTGAGCGCGAAGCTGGACCAGTGGTCCCCGCAGTGGAACCAGGCGTTCGCGGCCGGTTCTTTCGCGACGATCCCGTGCCCGGCCTGGATGCTCGGCTACGTCAAGGGCCAGGCCGGCGACGCGGGCAAGGGCAAGTGGGACATCGCCAAGCTCCCCGGCGGGGCGGGCAACTGGGGCGGCTCGTACCTCTCCATCCCGCGTGCGGCCAAGCACAAGGAGGAGGCGTACAAGCTGATCGAGTGGCTGACCGCCCCCGAACAGCAGGCGAAGGTCTTCCAGAAGCAGGGCAACTTCCCGTCCTCCACGGGCGCCATCGAGACGATCGCGGGCGCGAAGGACGCGTACTTCTCGGGCGCCCCGATCGGCCGGATCTTCGGTGAGGCGGCCAAGGAGTCCCCGGTCCAGGTGCTGGGTGTGCACGACCAGAACGTGATGCAGCAGATCACGAACGCGCTGAGCGAGGTCGAGCGCAAGGGAGTGTCGTCGGACAAGGCGTGGCAGACGGCGAAGAAGGGCGTGGACAACGTGATCGGCTGACGCCGCTCGCCGCCCCACCGCCACACCCCGGCGGTCAGGGGCCGGTCCGCCCGCGCGCACGGCGGACGGGCCGGCCCCGCGCACGGCTGAGTCCGACACTCGCTCACGCCCGTACCTCTCCCGCGCACGGCGGAGACCGGCCCACCGGACGGGCCCGCCCCGCCCCCGTACCTCTCCTCCGCGCCCCCAGCCCGCTCCCGATCCCGAAGGGCCGCACCGTGTCCCTCACCGCCACCGCGAAGGCCGGGCCCCGCCCGTCCGGAACCGGGCCCGGCCCCGACGACGGCCGGGCCGCCGCCCTCCGGCGCACCTGGCGCAAGGCCTCCCCGTACGCCTATATCGCCCCCTTCTTCACCCTGTTCCTGGCCTTCGGACTCTTCCCGCTCCTCTACACGGCGTTCGTCTCGCTCTACCGGGTCGAGCTCCAGACGAGCGGCGAGATGGAGTGGCGGGGCATCGCCAACTACACGGCGCTGTTCACCGACGAGTACTTCTGGATCTCGCTGCGCAACACGTTCACGATCGGCGTGCTGTCCACCGTCCCGCAGCTCGCGATGGCACTCGGCCTCGCGCACCTGCTCAACTACAAGCTGCGCGGCCGGACCTTCATCCGGACGGCGATCCTGCTCCCGTACGCCACGTCGGTCGCCGCGGCCACGCTCGTCTTCGCGCAGCTCTTCGGCCGCGACTTCGGGCTGATCAACTACGTGATCGGGCTGGTCGGCTTCGATCCGGTGGACTGGCAGACGGGCACGGTCGCCTCGCAGATCGCGGTCTCCACCATCGTGATCTGGCGCTGGACCGGGTACAACGCGCTGATCTATCTGGCGGGCATGCAGTCGATCCCGCACGAGCTGTACGAGGCGGCGGAGATGGACGGGGCGTCGCGCTGGCGGCAGTTCATCCACGTCACGCTGCCCGGGCTCCGTCCCACCATCGTCTTCACGGTGATCATCTCGACGATCGGCGCGACCCAGCTCTTCGGCGAGCCACTGCTGTTCGAGGGGTCGATCTCCGGCGGCATCTCGCACCAGTACCAGACCCTCGGCCTGTACATGTACGAGCAGGGCTGGGGCTTCTTCCACCTGGGCCGGGCCGCGGCCATCGCCTGGGTGATGTTCGTCCTGATCGTGGTGCTCGTCGGGGTCAACGCCCTGATCGCGCGCCGCCGTTCACGCAAGGAGGCCGGCCGATGACCGCGCTCGCCGCACCGCCGACCGCGCCCGGGAAGGGCCGCCCGCCGCAGGACCCACCGCGCAAGCGGATCCGTGGAGAGGGCGCGGGCCGGACGATGAAAGGCGGCTGGCTCTCCTACCTCATCCTCGGTGTCGCGCTGCTGATCTCCGCGTTCCCGTTCTACTGGACGATCGTCGCGGCCAGCCGGTCCAACGCGGACCTGGCGCAGGTGCCCCCGAGCCTGCTGCCCGGACCGAACCTCATCAAGAACTTCGACGCGGTCCTCGAAGAGGCCGACATCGGCAAGGCCCTGCTCAACTCGCTGATCGTGTCCGGCTCGATCACGATCGGCTCGGTCCTGTGCTGCACGCTGGCCGGATTCGCCTTCGCCAAGCTGAGGTTCCGGGGCCGGGGCGCGCTGCTGACGCTGACGATCGGGACGATGATGATCCCGCCGCAGCTCGGTGTGATCCCGCTCTTCATGCTGATCGCCGAGCTCCAGTGGGTGAACCAGCTCCAGGCGGTGATCCTGCCGGGCCTGGTCTCGGCCTTCGGGGTGTTCTTCATGCGCCAGTACCTGGTGCAGTCGCTGCCGGACGAGCTGATCGAGGCGGCCCGGGTCGACGGGGCGTCGACGGCCCGGATCTTCTGGTCGATCGTGATCCCGATCGCGCGGCCCGGGATGGCGGTGCTCGGGATGCTCACGTTCATGACGGCGTGGAACGACTTCTTCTGGCCGATCATCGCGCTGTCCTCGCAGGAGCCGACCGTGCAGGTCGCGCTGCGTCAGCTCGGCGGCGGGTACGTCAACGACCAGTCGGTGATCATGGCCGGCACGCTGCTGGGCACGCTGCCCGTGCTGCTGGTCTTCGGCCTGCTGGGCCGGCAGATCGTCGGCGGCATCATGCAGGGCGCGGTCAAGGGCTGACGCCGTACGCCGCCCCGCCCCGCGGGCCCACCCTCCCTGCGGGGCCGCCCGCCCTCCCTGCGGGCCCCGCCCCTCCCCGCGGGGCCCGCCCCCTCCCTCACCTCTGGAGTGTCAGTCCATGACCGCTGTCGATGCCCGTCCGGCGAACTCCTCGGTTCCCCGCCCCGACACCGTGGCGGAACTCCGCTTCCCCACGGCGTTCCGCTGGGGGACCGCCACCGCCGCCTATCAGATCGAGGGCGGGGCCACCGAGGGCGGCCGTACGCCCTCCATCTGGGACACCTTCAGCCGGACGCCCGGCAAGGTGCGCAACGGCGACACCGGTGACATCGCCGCCGACCATCTGCACCGGATGCCGGACGACGTACGCCTGATGAAGGAACTGGGCGTCACCGACTACCGGTTCTCCGTCTCCTGGTCCCGGGTCCAGCCGACCGGCCGGGGCCCGGCCGTGGAACGCGGCCTGGACTTCTACCGCCGTCTGGTGGACGAGCTGCTGGCGGCCGGGATCAGACCGGTCGCCACGCTCTACCACTGGGACCTGCCGCAGGAGCTGGAGGACGCGGGCGGCTGGCCGGAGCGGGACACGGCACACCGGTTCGCGGAGTACGCGGGCCTGGTGGCCGGCGCGCTGGGCGACCGGGTGGAGACCTGGACGACGCTCAACGAGCCCTGGTGCGCGGCGTTCCTCGGCTACGGGAACGGGGTCCACGCCCCCGGCCGGACCAGCGACCTCGCGGCCCTGCGCGCCGCCCACCACCTGAACCTGGCGCACGGCGCGGGCGCCCGCGTCCTGCGCGATCTCCTGCCGGACACCGCCGAGATCTCCCTCACCCTGAACCTCCACGCGCTGCGCCCGCTGGCGGACACCGAGGCGGACCGCGACGCGGTGCGGCGGATCGACGCGGTGGCGAACCGGATCTTCCTGGACCCGGTCTTCCACGGCCGGCTGCCGCAGGACCTGGTCGAGGACACGGCGGAGGTGACGGACTGGTCGTTCGTCCGGGACGGTGACCTGGAGGTGACGTCGACGCCGATCGACTCGCTGGGCATCAACTACTACTCCCCCAGCGTGGTTTCGGCTGGTACGTCGGAGTCGCCGTCGACGTGGGCGGGCGCGGAACAGCACGTGGCGTTCACCCCGGCGGCCGGGCCGCGCACCGCGATGGACTGGCCGGTGGACGCGGACGGCCTGTACGAACTGCTGGCCCGCCTCCGAGACGAACTCCCGTCCGTGCCGCTGCTGGTCACGGAGAACGGGGCGGCGTACGACGACTACGCCGACCCGGAGGGCGCGGTCCACGACCCGGAGCGGGTGGCGTACCTGGACGCCCACCTGGCGGCGGTCCACCGGGCGATCGCGGACGGGGCGGACGTGCGCGGGTACTTCCTGTGGTCGTTGCTGGACAACTTCGAGTGGGCGTACGGCTACAGCAAGCGGTTCGGCATCGTGCACGTGGACTTCGCGTCGCAGCGCCGCACGGCGAAGGACAGCGCGCGGTGGTACGCGGAGGTGATCGCGCGGGGCGGCCTGGAACGCTGAGCCTCTGCCGGGCACGGGTTACGAGTACGGGCACGGGCACGGGTACGGGTACGGGTACGGGTACGGGTACGGGTCACGCGGAGGCTCGGGGGCTCGGGGCGGCACGCGCTCCGGGCCCCGACGCGTACCCGGGGCTACTCGGGCGCTGCCCGGGTGTGCCCGGGCCTGCGGGCGGTGTGCCCGGCCGAACAGTACGGGCGATGAGCATTTTCTCCCGGAATCGGCCGGGCTAGTTTCGGCCGGATGAATCACCGGTGAAGTCCCCCACACGAGCGGGTAGCAGGTCCGGAGGGCGGCGGAGCACCCGCGTGGCCCGAAGAGGCCGTGGGAGCACAGCCCGACCGGTGCCCCCGGAACGCCGAGCGTCCCTGGAGCCGGCAGAACGAGGCTGCTCAGCCGAGGGGCGGGCCGCAGCCCGTCCGGGCCGGTGAGCCGGGTGGCGGCCCCATCGGCTCGGCCGGCTCCGGCCGTCTGCGCGGCCGATCCGCGGGCACCGCGCGCACCGCCCCCCAACCCCCGTGGCCCTGGTGCAACTTGGCGCGAATCCGTCGGCTCCGACAGAGGCCGCTCCGTACGCCTCTTGACCTCCGGACCCTCACCCGTATGGTCTAGACCAAGCAGTGAGAGGCAGTCGGCGGTGGTGGTCACGCGCCGCCCCTGCCTCGCCCACGTACCCGGCCAGGCGCACGCGACCTCACCTCACGAACCCTCCAGATCCCCAGATCCGCCAGATCCGCCAGATCCCCCAGCCGAGGAGAAGAACCCCAGGGCGCCGGCGAGAGGCCCGTCACCCCGTGCGCCGAAGCGACAAACAGCCGACGCTTCCCGCAAACGCCCCACAGGCGCCCGCGTACCCGCGCGGACCGCCCATGCACGCTTTCCCACCCCCACGGACACAGCGGGAGATCGCACATGAGGAGCCACACCGCCGAGCCGAGCCTTCCCCCGCCCGGCAGCACACCCCAACCCCCGTCCCACACACGCGGGTTCGGCCGCGAGCGTCCGGCGACAGCCGGCGCCCGAGCAGCCCTTCAACGGCTGGCCGACCACGTCAACGTGCGCGCCGTCGTCCTGCTGAGGATGACCGTCGGGATCGTCTTCCTCGGCTTCGGCGTGCTGAAACTGTTCCCCTCGGCCAGCCCTGCCGAGCAACTGGCCGTCGACGCGGCCACGAAGATGACCCTGGGCCTCGTACCGGAGACGGTGCTGCTGCTCTCCCTCGCGGCACTGGAGACGGCCATCGGGATCGGTCTGGTCGCGGGAGGCCGCCTGCTGCGCCCCGCTCTCGTCGCGTTCTTCCTCCACATGGGCGGCGTGTTCTCGACCCTCGTCCTCCTGCCCGACGCCATGTGGCAGCCCCACTCCCCCGCTCCGACCATGGAAGGGCAGTACGTCGTCAAGAACGTGGTCCTCGTGGCCGTGTGCCTGGTGGTGGCCGCCGACGCGTGGGGAAGCGGGTCCAGGTCGTCACGGCGGCCGGACGGTACCGACCGAGCGGCGTCGGGCTGAAGGGAACAGGCCCCGCCCTCGGAACACTCCGGCCGGCAGTCTCGGCACCCATGGCAGCACCAGCACCAGCACCAGCGGTCAGCCGACGTGGGCCGGAACCTCGGCGAACTGCTGCGGGGTGACCGAGGGACGCGGCCCCCGGAGCATGGTCGCGGCGACGACCGCCGCGACCACCAGGGTGACGGCGGTGGCGAGGAACACCGCGGAATAGCCCTCGGTGAGGGCGGCCCCCCGGCCCGATCCGGCCGCGGCGGACCGTTCGACGGCACCGAGGTAGATCGTGGTGAACACCGAGAGGCCCACGCATCCGCCGATCTGCATGGCGGAGTTGACCAGGGCCGATGCCGCGCCGGCGTCGTGGTGCCCCACCCCGGCGAGCGCGACGTTCTGCACCGGGATGATCACGAACGCGATCCCGACGCCCACGACCACGAGGCCGCCGAACACCTCCGTCCAGTAGCTCCCGTCGGCCGTGACGAAGGTCAGCCACCCCATCCCGGCCGCGGCGATCAACGGCCCACCGGCCATCAGGACGCGCGGTCCCCGCGTGGGCAGCAGCCTGGCGGCCACGGGTGCGGTGATCATGGTCGCGAAGGTCATCGCGAGGCTCGCGAGTCCGGCGAGCAGCGGGGAGAGCCCGAGCACGATCTGGAGGTGGAACATCAGGTAGAGGGTCATCCCGATGTAGACGGCGCCGATGGCCGCCTGGATGAGGAACGCTCCGGCGCGGGCACGGTCACGCACGACGCGCAGCGGCAGCAGCGGCTGCGCGACGCGGGCCTCGATCCACACGAACGCCGCCAGCAGCACCAGGCCGCCGACGAGGAAGCCGATGGTGTCCGGCGCGGTCCATCCGGACTCCGCCAGGGTGAACCCGTAGACCAGGGCGGCCAGGCCGAGGGTGACGGCGAGGGTGCCCCAGATGTCGTACCGGTTGTCGCCCTCGACCCGGCTCTCGGAGACGAACAGCAGCGCGCCGATCAGGCCGACGACGGCGAAGACGATGTTGACCAGCAGGCACCACCGCCAGTCGGCGTACTCGGTCAGGACGCCGCCCAGCGCCAGGCCCACCGCGGCACCGGTGCCGGCGACGGTGCCGAACACCGCGAACGCCGTTCCGCGCTCCCGCCCGGCCGGGAACGTGACCGTCAGCAGAGCAAGCGCGGCGGGGGCCAGCAGCGCCGCGAAGGCCCCCTGGAGGCCGCGCGCCGCGATCAGCTCGGTCCCGCTCTGCGCGAGACCGCCCCAGACGGAGGCGGCGCCGAAGCCGAGCATCCCGACCATGTAGCTGCGCTTGCGCCCCCAGTAGTCCGCGACGCGTCCGCCGAGCAGCAGCAGCGCGCCGAACGCCAGGACGTAGGCGGTGATGACCCACTGCCGCTCGGTGTCGCTCAGCTCCAGTTCGAGCTGGGCCTGGGGCAGGGCCACGTTGACGATGGTCGCGTCGAGCACGACCACCAGCTGTGTCAGCGCGATCACCGCGAGCGCCCACCATCGGCGGGGATCCGGTGCGGAGGACTGGGAGGGCAGGGAGACAGACATGAAGAAACCTCCGGGGTTCTGTCCAGATGAGCGCCGGAGGTTTCAAGCCTCGGACCGGACACCGGAAGGCGGGGTCCGACCACCTCGACCACGGGGCCGAGCCCGACAATCTAACCACCGGTCTCAGCCCGGTCCGCGCCATGTACGGGCGTGATCCGTCTCATACGTCCGGTGCGGCGCCCCTGTTCCGCACCGCGCGTCCCGCGCCCGACGGGGAGCGACGCGAGCGGGCTCGCCCGGTGGCGCAGGGAGCCATCCCGCACACGGCAGGGGCAGCGGGGGCCCGCGGTGCGGAGAACGGCGCCCCTGGTCTCGATCGCCCCTCCACGGGGCCGAGTTGCACCGAACTCCCCTACTGCACCGCGCGGTTGAGGCAACAAGCCGACACGCCCTCCGACATCGGGGACGGCCGCGTCCGACTGTTCACCCAGAAGTCCGGACAGGCCTGTCGCGCTCCGTCGTCACGGCGACGGGACGGGTGCGGACCCAGTACGAGCGGGTGGCGGCGATCAGGGCGCACCCGTAGACGCCGAACGCGACCATGCCGATCCATCCGACGAGGAGCGCGTCACCGGGCGAGGAGAAGTCGCCCTGGCGCACCGTGACCACGTCGGCCGTGGCCAGAGCGAGGTAGCCGGCGCCGAGCACCCCGTACGGGGCCAGGGTGGCGGCGCCCACCAGGGCCGGGACGAGAGGGAGCCCGCGGGGGACGCGCCTGCCGCGCAGCCACGGTGTCCAGCGCGGGTAGACCTGGCCCCACGGCCGGACCAGACCCCAGAGCAGGAAGACGCCGAGCGCGGCCAACAGCACGGTGCCGTCCAGACCCCAGGACTCCAGGGTGAGCCAGATCTCCGAGGCTCCGTTGTGCTCGGAGATCGCGAGCATCTGCTCGCCGGTGTTTCCGGCGAAGGTGCCGCCGGACACCCATACGATCTTCATCGCCACGTAGGGCAGAAAGGCCACCGTGCCCGCCCAGGCGGCGAGTTGCACCGGTCGCGCGGCTGCTGACGGAGCCGGCGGGGCGACCGCGCCGGTCGGGACGCCCGGGCCGCCGACGGTCCGGGCCGTGGCCGCGAGCAGCGGGCACCCGGTCGCCGCCAGGGCGTGGTTCGCGGCGGCCGGCGCGCTGTCCACCCCCTGACCGAACACCAGCGTGATGACGTCCATCAGCAGGCCGAACGCGGCGGCCCCGGCCAGTACGCAGGTCCCCCACAGCAGTACGCGCAGGCCCGGCCGCACCCCGTACCGCGTCACCGCCCCGGAGGCCGCCGCGGCCAGCACCCCCACCACCACGACCACCCAGCTCAACGCCGGGGAGGCCGGGGTGTCGCCCATGGAGAACAGCGGCGTTCCCCGCAGCGCGCACACCAGGCCGAAACCCGCGTACACCACCGCCCATACGGTTGTGGCCCGGCCCACCCGGCTTCGCCACCGCTGCCACCACACGCGCCGAAGCGCCCTCGTGCGGGCCTCGGGTCCTGTCTCCGTCACTGCTTCGGGCTCCATGAACCGAACATCGCACCGGCGGAGCCGTGCGCCGTCCACCGGCAGAACGAACCGCCTCCCCCGTGCGGGGCCCCGGCCCTCCTCCTGTCGGTCCGGGTCCGTCCCGGACAAGCCCCGCGAGGCGGTATCCGGCACAGACGAACGCCACTCCGATGGAACCGATGCGCTGAGACAGAGCCTGGACACGCGCAGGATCGTTCGAGAACGAGTCGGCCCCGGCGTCGTGGTTGTCAGCAGGCAGCACCGCAATCGGCACCCACTGGAGATCATGAAGCGCTCGCGTCGCGCCGCCCGCTCCGCGGTCATCGTCGCCACCACGGAGGAGGACCCCGACCCCGCCCAGGTCGAGCTCCCCGACACGGCCACCTTGGTCAAGCCGACCGTCACCAACTGGTCCACCAAGCGCGACGGGACGATCCCGAGCCTCATCTGACGACCCTCGCCCGAGGAATCCCCGCCTCCCGCCAGGGCCACGAGCCACTGTCCACGTCACGTCAGTCGAATCACGTGCTTGCCCCGCACCCCTCCCGCCTCCAGGGCGCGGTGGGCGGCGGCGATCTCCGCCAGCGGGTGGACCGTGTCGACGACGGGGCGCAGGTCCGCGCGTTCCACGTACGCGGTCAGCTCGGCCAGCAGGTCGTGCTTTGGGTTGCCACTGAAGAACCGGACACGCCGACGGCCGTGCACGGCCGAGCCCAACAGGTAGCCGACGCTCCGGACCGGGCGGTCGATGTCGAAGGCGATGGAGACGAGACGGCCGCCCGGAGCCAACCGGCGGCGCAGCAACCGGTGTTCCGTTCCCACCGTGTCCAGGATGACGTCGTAGCGGTCCAGGCCGGCCAGGGGCGTCTCCCGGTGGTCCAGGGCCTCGTCCGCGCCCAGGTCACGGACGAAGTCGAGGTTCTTCGCGCTCGCGAGACCGGTGACATGGGCGCCGAGGGCCTTGCCGAGCTGGACGGCGACGCTGCCGACGCCGCCGGACGCCCCGCGTACGAGGAGGCGTTCGCCCGCGCGCAGACCGGCCTTGTCACGCAGGGCGGTGAGGGAAGTGGTCCCGCCGGCGAGCAGCGAGACGGCCTCGCTCGGGGTGACGTTCCCGGGGGCGTACGCGATCTGGCGCGGGCGGACCGATACGTACTCGGCCGCGCTGCCGAAGGTACGTCCCAGGAGGCCCCAGACCCGGACACCCGCCCGCAGCCCGGTGACCGCCGCGTCCGCCTCGGCGACCTCCCCCACGAAGTCCAGCCCGCTCCGCTGCGGAAAACGGCGGCCGGTGACCAGGCGGACCTTTCCGGCGCGGCCGTGCAGCTCGCCGCCGTTGACGCTCGTCGCGTGGACGCGCACGAGCACCTCGCCCGGCCCGCGAACCGGCACGGGGACCCGGCCCTCGTACAGGACCTCGGGCGGTCCGTAACCGTCGTAGAGCGCCGCACGCATGTCGTTCACGATGGAGTCCTGTTCTGTTCCGTCGATACGAGGAACGTCCGGTCCCCGTCCTCGCCTTTCACCGTAGGCGGATAAACGGAAGACCCTCTCCATTTACCGTAAAGTGAGAGACATGCCGGCTCAGCCCTCTCACAACGCGCCGCGCCCCGACTCCGGCCCCGCCCTCCGGGCGGACGCCCGGGAGAACCGGGAGCGCGTCCTGCGGGCCGCCCGCGAGGCGTACGCGCTGCACGGCATCGATGTGCCGATCAGTGCCATCGCGCGGCGGGCGGGAGTCGGTGTCGCCACCCTCTACCGGCGCTTCCCCAGCCGGGACCTGCTGATCACCGAGGCGTTCGCCGAGCAGCTGGCCGAGTGCGCGGGCGTACTGGACGAGGCGCTGGAGGACCCGGACCCGTGGCGCGGCTTCTGCACGGTGTTCCGGAAGGTGTGCGCGATGCAGGCCGCCGACCGGGGCTTCACCCACGCGTTCCTGTCCCGCTTCCCGGGCGAGACGGCCTACGCCGGGGAGCGCGACCGGGCGGAGCAAGGGCTCGCGCTGCTGGTGCGGCGGGCGAAGGCGGCAGGAGCGCTGCGCCCGGACTTCGACGTCTCCGACGTGGTGCTGGTACTGCTGGCCAACAGCGGCGTGGTGAACGGGACGGGCCCGGAGGCCGCCGCCGCGTCCCGCCGACTGGTCGGCTACCTGCTGGAATCCTTCCGGGCGGCGCCCTTGAACCACCCGCTCCCACCGGTCGCGGAGCTGGAGTTGGACCGGCTCTATCAAGCACCGGGGTGAACACCCCTTCCCCGCCTGAACTCCAGTGCCCCACAGCGCACGCACCCGAACTGGCCAAATAGCTTGCTTGACACCGTGGTTGACCTGGGCGCCACTGGTAGGTTGAACCACTCAGGAGGGGAGGGCGGCAGCGTGGTCAGACCTTGGGAAGCCGATCCTGACACCGGCTTCAAGAGACGCCTCGGCAAGTCGGCCCTGGAGCTGCGCGCCACCAGCACCGGACCCGAATGTCCGGATATCTGGGAGCTGGACAACGGCGACATCGCCGTGATCGGACGCGATCTCACCGGCTCTCTGAGGACGCGCCTGCCCGATGGTGTCTCCATCAGCCCCGATGAGCGTCTCGTGGTCATCCCCCGCAGGATGCTCGTCGCAGCGAAGGCGGACATCCCCGATGTTTGAGTGCTTCCGCAGCGGTGCCGGCGAGATTCTCACACGAGCCGACTACCTCGCCGATTTCGGTCGGGTCCACCAGGGCGACATCAACCTGCTCGCCAAGATCGAGCGCGGCCAGACGTTCAAGGAGCAAGGCTCCCCCAGCTGGGACGCCTTCGCCTCCGGGGACTGGGCCGGGGCCCTCCGGCTGATCGAGAACGAGCGGGATGCGATTGCCGCCTACTTCCGGGATGCCGCCCACCTCCCCGTCAGGAACGTCAGCGCGACGAGCGTCGTCACCGGTGCGGCGAGCGCGACAGCGGCGAGCCGGTGGCGTCCAGGAGGGGGTCATCCCGGCTCTGCCCGAAACGCCCGGCGGTAGGCGCCCGGTGTCGTGCCCAGGGCGTCGAGGAAACGCCTGCGGAGGTTGGTGGCGGAGGAGAGCCCGACGCGGCGGGCAACGGTGTCCACCGGGAGGTCGGAGGATTCCAACAGCTCCCGGGCCGCGATGACCCGCTGTGCGAGCAGCCACCGCCCCGGGCTGGTGCCGAGCTGCTCGGTGAAGCGACGGGCCAGGGTCCGAGCGGAGCAACCGGCTTGTGCGGCCAGGTCCTCGACGGTCAGCGGTTCGCCGAGGCGGCCCGCGGCCCACTCGACGAGCGGCGCGAGCGAGCCGTCGACCTGGGAGGAGTGGGGCGGCGCGGCGTACTGCAGTTGCCCCCCTTCGCGGTGCGGCGGCATGACCATGTTCCGGGAGACGTGCGCGGCGTACTCGGCGCCCTGGTCGGCCCGTACCAGGTGCAGACACAGATCGACCCCGGCCCCGGCGCCCGCGCTCGTGGCGACGTCGCCGTGGTCCACGTACAGCACGTCCGGGTCGAGACGGACGTCCGGGAACCGCGCGGCGAACTCGTCGGCCAGCGCCCAATGAGTCGTCGCCGCACGGCCGTCGAGCAGACCCGCGTGGGCCAGGGCGAACGCGCCGGAGCAGATGCTGACCACGCGTGCGCCCCGCTCGTGCGCACGGCGCAGAGCCCGTACGACAGCGGGCGACGGAGGCTCGTCGGTGGGCAGCCAGCCAGGGACGATCACGGTGGCCGCCCGGTCCAGGGCGTCGAGGCCCTCCGTGACGAGCATGTCGTATCCGGCCCGCGTGGCGACGGGGCCCGGGTCCTCGGCGCATACGCCGAAGCTGTACCGGGTGGGCAGCTCACGCCGCGCGATGCCGAAGACCTCGGCGGCACAGGCCAGTTCGAAGGTCGACTGGGGTGCGTGGACGAGTGCCGCTACACGGTGCATGGCAGGAAAGTACCGGAGAACGTCAATCGAGACACTGGGCGGGGCGCCAGTGGTCGACGAGGCTTGCCCCATGACGAAGCGGAAGCCACGAACGGCACAGACGACGCAGACGACGCAGACGACGCAGGCAGAGGACGCTTCCGTGCGGGCGGGTGGGCAGCTGCCCGGCTACGTCTGGTCCGCCGCGCACGACGCGCCCGCGCATGAGATCTTCCCCGGCATCCGCGTGCGCGCCCTGTGGAGCGGCGGGAACGGAGCGAAGGCCCAGCTGCTGGAGATGGATCCGCACACGTGCTGGGAGGGCATCGACGTGCACGAACCGGGGCCGGAGGAGGTTTTCGTTGTCTCCGGCGTCTTCAACGACGGCCAACGCGACTACCCCACGGGCTCGTTCATCCACGCTCCCGCCGGCTCCTGGCACATCCCGCAGACGACGTCGGGCTGCACGCTCTTCGTCTTCTACCCCGAAGGCTGAGGGCCGAGCGCCGGAGCGCCGGAGCGCCGGAGCGCCTGAGCGCCGGAGCGCTTCCGTGCTTGCCGCGGCCGGTCAGGGCAGGTTCTCGAGGCGCTCCATGTGCTCCTCGCCCCATGCGCCGAGCGGCATCAACGCGGCGACCAGTGAGCGGCCGAAGTCGGTCAGCGAGTACTCCACCTTGGGCGGCACCTGCTCGTGCACCTCTCGGTGGACGAGCCCGGCCGCCTCCAGCTCGCGCAGTTGCAGCGTCAGCATCCGCTCGCTGATTCCGGTGACCGTTCGCCGCAACTCCTGGAAGCGCAACCGCTCTTCCTCACTGAGCCAGAAGAGAATCAGCCCTTTCCATTTTCCGCCCATGACGGCGATGGCGGCGTCGAATCCGCAGGTGTACTTCGGCATGCCCCCTCATTCCCACTGACAAGAGTGTGGGTACCGAACAAAAATGTCGGTACTTGTGCAATCTATCGTGCCGCCAGAGCATGGAGATCACCGGAGCACGGAACCACCAAACCCTTCCGTGTCTCCCCAACTCCCCGAACAGGAGCGGAAATGCCCACGCACGAGCAGCACCAGCAGCACCACCACCACCGGACCCCCGTGACCGTCATCGGCCTGGGCGCGATGGGCAGCGCACTGGCGGCGGCCTTCCTAGCGGCGGGACACCCGACCACGGTGTGGAACAGAACCGCCTCGCGGGCTGCCCCGCTCGTCGCCAAGGGCGCCGCGCATCCGGAGACCGTGGCGGAAGCCCTCGCGGCCGCCCCGCTGGTGATCACCTGCCTGACGACGTACGAGGACACCATCGAGGCCCTGGGTCCGGCTGCCGCCGCGCTGAAGGGGCAAGACCTCGTGACCCTCAACAGCGGGTCCCCGGCCGGCGCCCGCCGCACGGCGGAGTGGGCGCGAGGGCACGGCGCACGGTACCTCGGCGGTGCGATCAAGGACGTACCGCCGGCGGTGGGCGCCGAGGACACGCTCCTCTACTACAGCGGCGACGCCACGGTCTTCACCGCGCACGAACCGGTACTGCGGGTACTGGGCGGGGACACCGTGTACCTCGGTGCGGACCCCGACCTCGCCGCCCTGTACGAAATGGCGGTGGGCGGCACACTGCTGCCCACCCTCGTCGGCTTCTTCCAGGGGGCGGCGGCGCTGCGGGCACGCGGCCTGGAGGCGGCTTCGATGGTGCGGTTCAGCGAACAGTGGTTGCGGATGATCGCTTCGGTGCTGCCCGTGCTGGCCCGGGAGATCGACAGCGGCGACTACAGCGAACCGCTGTCGTCGGTGAACGTCTTCGTGGCCGGGGCCGCGCACGACGCGGAGCTCGGGAAGGAGGCGGGCCTCGACGTGGAGTGGCACAAGCCGTTCCACGAGCTGCTGGAGCGAGCGGTGGAGGCCGGTTACGGGACGCAGAGCATCGCAGCGCTGACGGAGATCCTCAAGGAGCCCCGCCGGGTCGCATAAGGCTCCTCCGGGCCGCAGCCGCATGGAGCCCCGGCGGTCCGCACAAGCCCAGCGCGGCTCGTCATCGGCACGGGTGCCGCAGGCGGGACGTGCTCACCCCGCCCACCTCCCCGTCAGGAACGTCAGCGCGACGAGCGTCGTCACCGGCGCGGCCACGCTCAGGTACGCCGTCCTGAACCACGGCCGCCGCAGGCTCAGCGCCGCCAGGCCGATCCACAGCGGCCACCACAGCAGCGTGGCGCGCGGGATCGACGTGTACCAGTACGAGGTGCCCAGGGCCCAGAGGCTGAGGGCCACGTACAGCGCCTCGGGCCAGCGGCGGCGGTACAGGAGTACGGCCACCAGCGCGAGCCCCACCAGCATCGCCACGAGTTCCGCCTGGAACATGAGCGCGTAGCCGGTCGTCTGCGTATGGCCGAACGCCCCGTTCCACGTGTTCGACCACGCCTCCCACGGGGTGTGGAACGTCCGGTACCACCCGCGTTCCTGCGCGTGCTTCCAGGCCATCCAGTCGCCGGTCCGCGCGTGCAGGTACCAGCTGTACGCGGCCGGGGGCAGCGCCGGGAGCAGTGTCCAGCCGGCCGCTCGCCAGCTCCGCCGGTCCCGCTTCTCCCGGGCGGTCAGCACGAAGAGCAGGGCGATGGCGGCGGCGAGGAACAGGCCGCTGACGCGCACCGTCGTCGCCAGCGCCGTCAGCACGGCGGCGAGCGCCCAGCGGTGCCGCACGGCGGCGAGCCAGGCGGGCAGGGCGAACGCGAGGAACAGCGCCTCCGTGTAGCCGGCGGCCAGGAACACCGCGCAGGGCGAGAGCAGGAAGAGGACAGCCGTACGGCGGCCCGCCGCGTCCTCCGGCAGATACGCCCGCGCGATGCGGGCCAGGGCCAGTACGGCCACCGCCCCCGCGACGAACGAGATCAGCAGCCCGGCCGCCGTCCAGTCCGGTACCACCGTGTGCACGGCACGGAGCAGGAAGGGGTAGCCCGGGAAGAACGCCTCCCGGTTGTCCCAGCCGCTCGTCCACGGACCCGTGCCCGCGGGGAAGTAGCCGTCGCGCGCTATGTGGAGGTAGTGGTTCGCGTCCCACCGCTGGAAGGACGCGAGTACGGGCGCCGCCTCCCGGGTGCCGGGGCGGGCCGGGAACAGCCGGCGGGCGAAGTGGGCCGTGATCCACAGGGATATTCGGGTCAGGAGGTAGAGCCACAGCACGGCCCGGTCGGCAGGGGTCAGGCGGGCCGCCGCCCGGTGGAGCCGCCCCGTCCGGGGCTCGGGCGGGGCGGCAGTCCGGGGGTCGGCGCGCGCGGACGTCCGGGGCTCGGGTGGTACGGGGCGGCCGGCGGAAGGCCGCAGCCCGGGGGAGAGCGTGGACAACTGAGGCACCTTTCGGGCGTGCCTCGCGGATACGCGGATACGTCGAGGCGTACGGGATCGCCCGGTGAGGTCGCCGGGGCGGGAAGGAAGCGGAAACGGGCAGACCCGGCGGACCATGGCGGACCCGGGCGGGCCCGGACGGACGGGCCCGGGTTATCGGGTACGGCGGCGCGGCGTCAGCCGGAGTGTCATCCGGGGTGTCAGGGCATCGACGTCGTCCCAACGGTCGTCGCCGACGGCGTGGACGGCGTGGACGTGGGCGGCAGCCGCGTCGTACCCGGGCCCGTCTCCCAGCGCGTACCCGTGCCCTCACCCGTACCCGTACTCGTACGCATACCTGTCGGCGCTCCGCCCGGCCCGGTGGACCGGCCCTCCGGCAACGTGGTGCCCGGCGTCGGCGGCAGGGACGGCGGCTGCGTCGACAGCCGGTCCGACGGTACGGGCGACGGGTAGCTGGGCGACGGGACCGTGGCCGGGGCGACCGGCTGCGGCCGGACCGGCAGCAGGCTCACCGCGACCGCGCCACCCCCGCCGACGACCAGGCACACCCCCACCGCCACACCGGCCATCCGGCGTCGCTGCGCGCGCATTCCTCGCCGCGTGATGCTCGACGCGTCGTCCGCGTCGGAGCGGGCCTGCCCGAACTCACCGGCCTCCCGGAACAGGGACCGCAACGGATCCCGCGGGTCAGACATCAGGGGCCTCCTCGATGCGGGGGTCCCGCAGACGGTGGGCGAGCGCCGCCCGTCCGCGAACCAGATGCGTCTTGATCGTGCTGCCGGAAAGCCCGGTCTCCCCGGCGATCTGCTCGACCGTGAGGTCGCACAGGTAGTGCAGGGTCAGCGTCCGCCGCTGCTGCGGGGGCAGTTCCCGGAGCGCGTCGACCAGGACCACATGGCCCGGGTCCGGCGGTTCCACGTGTCCGGGCGCGCCGTTCCCCCGGCTCCAGGCGTCCGCCGAACGCCGCCGGAACCGCCACCGGCTCACCGCCAGCCGCCAGGCGACCGTGCGAATCCACGCCTCGGGCTGCCCGTCCCGCTCCAGTCGGCCGCGCCGGACCCACGCCCTGACGAACGCCTCCTGCACGACGTCCTGCGCCTCCTGGAGGTCGCCGGTCATCACGTACAGCTGGCCCGTGAGACGTGCGACCGCCTGGGCGTAGAACTCTTCGAACTCCTCGACGGTCAAAAGTTGCTCCCGGATCTTTCGCCTCACCGGGTATACGCCCGCCGCAGGTCATCCGGTCGACACTACCCAGGACCGATCGGGAGTGACGGTCGTCACAGCGTCACGATGTCACCGCGGTCGAAGGGCGCGGCGCAGCGCGACGGTCGCGGCCGGCCGGACATCGTGCCCGTGCCGGTCCATCCAGGCGAGCCACGCGTCGATGTCGTCGTCCATGTCGGGCTCCTCGCCCTTCCCGGCGTCGGTCGTCCGCTCCCGCAGCCACGCGACGGCGTCCTCGCGCCGCTCCACCGCGTGAGGGGCCAGCTCGCCCACGGTCAGCACGAGTTGCTCCGCCACCGACAGATCGGGCTCGTCCTCGAACCGGGCCAGGAAGCGGTCGACGAGGTCGTCCGCCCGGTGGATGGCCCATGCGAGTACGGCGGCCACTCCGACCCGGATGTCCTTGTCGCCTTCCACGTCGTCGGCGAGGAGCGGCAGCAGCGCGTCGACCGCCCGATCCCAGGCGGCGGGCCAGGCGGCCGGCGCGGTGCGCCCCCGCCCGCCGTTCCCCAGGCCGAGTTCCGCAGCGCGGGCGGCGTTCCCGGCTCGGGCGAGAACGACGAGCGTCTCCAGGATCTGCGGACGCACTTTCACGGCCGGGTCCCTGACGGCCTCGACGAGGAACGGAAGCACCTCGGGCCCCGCGGGAGACACCGAGCTGCCGTCGCCGCAGCACGCGAAGTGAAGGGTGGCTTGGGCGGTATCGGCCGTCAGCAGATCGGGGGACCAGTGCCGCTCCAGCAGGTCCGGCCCGTACTGCCCCTCCGGCAGGGGGATGTAGAGGTCGACGACCTTCGTCCAGTCGACCTCCGCGGCGAACCGGGCCGTCAGCTCCGCGCCCGCGCCCGCACTCGCGTCCTCTGGGTCCTTCATACCGCCCCCGTTCCGCTTCGACCTCCCGAAGCTCAAGCCGTGAGATCCGAGCCCTCTTAACAAGGATGGGGTGGATGGGTCAGTTGTCCCACCCACCCACCCTGGCTGCGAAGTTGACAATTTGTGATCGAGTTGCGACACACGGTCGCCAGGCTCTAGCGTGCGGAGGACCTGGACCAAAAAGTCGACCCCCACCGGTGCTCCAACACCGACAGGGGTCTGACCACCGAAGATCGAAGAAGCGAAAGAAGCGATCCCCATGGCTGCCAGCCAGTTTAGTGATGCCCGCCGCGCCCCGCGCGAGACCCCGCCCGAGAGCGGTGCCGCGAGTCCCCCCGCGCCCCCCTCCGCGATCCCCCACCCCATGGCCAACCCCGGCTACGGCAAGCGCTCCTCCCCGGCGAACGCCCCCGCACCGACCGGGACTTCGCCCACCTCCTCCCCCGCGACGCCGCCTTCGCCGCCTACATCGACCGGCTGCCCGACGGGTCCGACATCTCCGTGAAGACCCTGGCCAAGCACCTGCCGTACGGCCAGTGCGCCCTGGGCACGACCCTCAACCGGCTCCAGGACGCGGGGCACTTGCGGCGCGGCAGCGAGTGCGTGATCACCGACGCCGCGATGCTCTGGGTGACCCGCACCTTCTTCTCCCGCACCGCACGCGAGGACGACTGGTGGAACGCCTACACCCGGGGTGACGCCCCGCCGGACGAACCCCGGCGGCCGACCCGTTCGCGGGCCTTCATCCTGCTGGCGGCGCTCGGCCGGACCGCCCCCGCGCTGACGCTGTCCGCCGCCGACTGCGTACAGCTGGAACCGCAGGTCAGCGAGTGGTTCGCGCGGGGCGCCACGGAGGCCGAGCTGCTGCACGCGCTCACCGGCGGGCTGCCGTCGCCCGTCCACTGCGCCGCCCGCCTCGTCGAACGGCGCCTGCGCGACAAGCTGCCGCCCGAGCGGGTCCTGCCGGGCCCCCGTACGGTCCTGCGCACCCTGGAGTGCGGTGAGTGCGGGGCCCCCGGCGCGCCCGAAGCGCTGCTCGGCGGCCTCTGCCGGCCGTGCCGGGGGCCGTCCCCGCAACCGCCGGTCGGCCCGCCGGGAGCCGTGCGGCCGCCCGGCGTACGGGACCGGATGAACGCGGTCCGGGCGGGTCTGACTCCCCGATCCGAGAGGACATACCGATGACCTTGCAGCTCACCCACAGACCGGACAGGGCACGATGGAGGGGAGGAGGCGACGCCATGACCCCCAGCACCGCCGATCACGTCCCGCACGCCCAGCTGTCCGTCGAGGAGTTCGAGCAGCTCGCCCGTACGTCCCCCGAGACCGTGACGCTTGAGCTCATCAACGGAAAGCTGGAGGTCAAGCCCGTGCCGGACGGGGACCACGGAACCATCTTCATGTGGCTGCTGCGTCAGTGCATGCAGCATCGCCCCGAACTCGACCTGCACCCCGAACAAGGGCTGATGGTGGAGGCGTACCGGCAGGGCCGGGCCCGCCCCGACGGCGCTCTCGTCCCTCGTCGGCACTTCGCCGGGCAGGGGGAATGGGCGCCCGCCAAGGGTGTTCTGATGACGGTGGAAGTGACCTCCTACGACTACGACACCAACCGTCGCGACCGTAGCGAAAAGCCTCACGGCTACGCGGCAGCGGGCATCCCGGTGTACCTCTTGATCGACCGCGAGTCGGACACCCTCGTCGTCCACAGCGAGCCCGACAAGGGCCGCTACCGGCAGCAGCACTCGTACGACTACGGCGACGCCGTCCCCCTCCCCGGCCCCGTCGACATCACCCTGGACACCGAGGAGCTCAAGGAGTACGCCCGCTGAGGCCTCACCGCACCTCGGCCGCGAGCTGGGTGGTCGCCAGCTCGCGGTACAGGTCGTCCCCGGCGATCAGCTCCTCGTGCGTGCCCGCCGTGCGGACCCGGCCGTCCTCCAGGACCACGATGCGGTCCGCGTGCCGGACGGTGGAGAGACGGTGCGCGATGACCAACACCGTGGTGTGCTCCGCCAGTTCGAGGATCACGTCGCGCAGCGCCTGCTCGTTGACCGCGTCCAGCTGCGAGGTCACCTCGTCGAGCAGCAGCAGACGGGGGCGGCGCAGCAGGGCCCGGGCGATGGCTATCCGCTGACGTTCGCCGCCGGAGAGGGTGACGCCGCGGTGGCCCACCGCCGTGTCCAGGCCCTCCGGCAGCCGGTCGACCAGGCCGTCCAGGCGGGTGCGGGCCACTGCCTGGGCCACCGCCTCCTCCTCGGCTTCCGGGGCGGCGAAGAGGAGGTTCTCCCGCAGCGTTCCAGCCAGCACCGGCGCGTCCTGTTCCACGTACGCCAGCGAGCCCCGCAGCTCGGCCAGCGGCCAGTCGCGGATGTCCCGGCCGGCGAGCGTGATCGTGCCGCCGTCGTGGTCGTAGAAGCGTTCCAGCAGGCTGAACACCGTCGACTTGCCCGCCCCTGACGGGCCCACCAGCGCGACGAGTCCGCCGGTCGGGACGTCGAACGTCACCCCCTTGTGGGCGGGGGCCCGCTCGTCGCCGTACCCGAACGTCACGTCCTGGAACGTGACGCCGAGCGGCGTGGTGGGAATCTTCCGCGCCACGGCTCCGGGCGCGGCGGCCGGTTCGCCGGGCAGCGACTCGACCTCGTCGATCCTGCGGACCGCCGCGAGCCCGCTCTGCAAGCCCGTCCAGCCCTCGACCAGACCGCCGATCGGGCCCATCAGGTAGAAGAGGTAGAGCAGGAACGCGATCAGCGACGAGATCTCCAGCGAGCCGGAGGCGACCCGTGCGCCGCCCACCCCCAGCACCGCCAGGAACGCCAGCTGGATCGACATCGCCATGGTGACGTCGGAGACCGACGACCACCGCGCCACCGAGACGCCCCGGTCGTGCGCGTGCCGGGCGGCCTCCGCGACGGCCGCGGTCTCCCGCTCCTCCGCCCCGCTCGCCTTGACCGTGCGGAACGCCTGGAGCACCCGGTCCAGGGCCGCGCCCATCGCGCCCACGGCCTCCTGGGCGCGGAGCTGGGCCCGCTGGATGCGCGGCATCAGCAGCGAGGTCACGGCTCCGATGCCGACGATCACCACCAGCGTCACGCCGAGCAGCGTCAGGTCCATGTACGCCATGAAGGCGATCGTCCCCAGCAGCATCAGCACGCTGTTGAACGACTCGACCAGGCCGCTGGAGAGAACCGTCCGCAGGAGGGTCGTGTCGCTGGTCACGCGCGACTGGAGGTCGCCCGGGGTCAGCCGGTCCACCACCGGGACCTTCAACCGCATGATGCGGCCCACGAGTTGATCGCGCGCGCGGAGGACGACACCTTCTCCCGTACGGGACATGAGGTAGCGCCCGTACGCGGAGAGACAGGCTCCCACCAGCACGAGCGCGGTCAGCGCGACGAGCGGTCCCGCGGGCGAGCGGTCCGCGGCGAACGCGTCGACCGCGTGCTTCGCCATCAGCGGCATGGCGAGGCCCGCCCCGGAGCCGGCGAGCGACAGCAGGCCCGCGCGCACGAGCACGCCCCGGTGCGGACGGACCCGGGAGAGGAGGAGCCGGAGAGGGGACGGGCCCGCACCCGGCTCGCCCTCGGCAGGCTTCTCCGCGGCATCCCGCGCGGGCCGTTCTCCGGCCGGCCCCTCTTCGGCATCCCGCGCGGTTGGCGATGGAGTCCCCTCGGGCCCGCCGCCCCCGGCCGTCCTCCCCTCAGGCCCGCGGCCCTCGTCCGCCTCCGTCGTACCCGCCATCGTGCTCATCCCGGCCCCCTCCGTCTGCCGTCACCACCATCAAGGGACGCAGATCCGCCGGTTCCGCCTGCTCACCGACCGTACGGCCCCCCGCCTGCACCCAAGCATGCGGCGAGAACGGCGGAGCCGCCCGCACCCCCGCGCACCAGTCGGGCCAGACACCGGACATCCGGCAGGCCAGGGCGACGGCGACCGAGCGGGGCAGGCAGCCGTAACGGCCCGCGCAGCGGCGGCTGGTGGCGACGACCGCCCCGAACACCTCCAGCGTCTCCGCGTACGAGGCAGGGCGCGCGCCCCGGGCGCACCCGGCCAGCACCCGGCGCAGGCGCCCCGGCTTGAGACGGGCCAGGACGAACGCGGCGGCGATGGCCGTGCGCAGCCGTAGTCCGCCCGCTCCCGCGCCCCGGCGCGGCATCGTCATCTCGGTGGTCACGGGTGCAGGATCCTCGCCTCGACGAGCCGGCGGGTCAGCTCCGCCACATCCGACTCCGCTTCGGCCCGCTCGACGTCGAAGTCGGCGAGGATCCGCTCCACGGCGATCTCGGGGGTGTGCCCGGAGACGAGGGTGTCGACGACGATGACACCGGTGTCGTTCAACTGCCAGTAGCTGCCGTCCTTCTCGTCGAGGAGGACGCCGCCGTACTCGGTGGTCGTGACGGCGATGCCTTTTCTGAGCTTCATCGGATGCCTCGCTGGTGGTCAGATGGGCGATGTCGGCGATGTCGTACGTGTCCGAGGGGCCGGCCAGGCGTCCTCGGCCGTGCGGAGCCAGGTCTCCCCGGCCACGGTGGAGCTGATGGAGTGCTCGACCAGGACCGGTGAGAAGGGTTCGGCGGCGAGCCGCAGCAGCCGGCGGGAGTCGACCAGACCGCGTTCCGCCAGCCGGGAGCCGGTCCACAGTGCGGCCAGTTCCGGGGCGTGTTCGCGCAGGCCCTGGTGTTCGTCGGCGGACATGTGGTCCTTCGTGGTCCGGGCCAGGAGCGGGTCCGGGACCACGCCGCGCATCGCCTCGACGAGCAGCGGTTTGTAGCGCCAGGGACTGATGCGCTCCGGCAGGCGGACGGCGAGGGTCGCCTCCAGGACGCGGTCGTCGTAGAACGGCGCGGCGACCGGCAGCCCGATCGTCATGCCGATGTCCTCCATCGCCTGGAAGTGCCGGGCCCCCATCCGTACGGCGTCGATGTCGACGTGCCGGCCGCGCCAGGGGTCGATCGGCTCGGCGTGCTCGGCGGCGGTCCGGAACTCCTCGGTGATCAGGGTGTTCGCGTGGTCGGTGAACCAGGGCCGCAGCGACTGCCGCACGCCCCAGGAGAGCAGCGGGGTCCGGGCGACCGGCTGGGCTTCGGCGGTGACCGCCCCGGCGAGCCAACGGGGGAACGTGGAGCGGTTCAGCAGGGCCCGCACCGTGGGCAGGAGCGGCCAGCCGAGCTGGTGGCGCAGGCCGCCGAGATGGCTCCAGGCGGTGAACGGGTTGCCGTGGAAGAGGTCCTGGTAGGCGTGGGGCAGGCCGAGGAAGAGTTCGTCGCCGCCGTAGCCGGTGAGGTGGTAGCGCGAGCCGGTGGCGTGGGCGCGGCCGAGCAGGAGGTGCGCGCGGGCCCGGCCGGGGGCGACGGGGAGCGGCTCGTCGTTCAACTCGTCGGCGCAGGAAGCGAGATCGGCGTAGAAGTAGGGGACGTCGTCGGCGGGGATGATCCGGTGGTCCAGGGCGGTGGACGCGGTGCTCGTGCTCCCCCCGGCCGCCGTTTGGCTCTTCCCGGCCGCCTCCACGGCCCTCCGCGCCCAGGTCTCGTCCTCGCTGTAGCGGTCCCGGGCGGCCACGGTGAGGAGGGACAGCTCGGCGGGCCCGGTCGCACGGGCGGCGAACGTGAGCGCGGTGGAGTCCAGCCCGCCGGACAGCTCGCAGCTGATCCGGTCCAGGCCGCCGACGTGGGCCCGTACGGAGGCGGCGACGGCGTCACCGAGTCTTCGGGCGCCCTCGGCCAGGGAGATCTCGGCGGGCGGCGGCTCCCACCAGCGGTGCTCCGTGGGGCCCGGGACGACGGCCGTGCCCGGTGCTGCGACGGGCAGGGCCAGGCCGTACCCGGCGCCGGTCTCGTGCACGCCCCGCCACACGACGCGGCGGCTCAGCGGGTGCGGCAGGAAGTCGAGCATGCGCAGGGCCAGCGCACCGTCGTCCAGGGGCGCGCCGGTCAGGCGGGCGAGGACGGCGGGACGGTCGGAGGCGATGGTTCCGGCCTCCGGGTGCCGGGCGTGGTAGATCCGGCGCAGCCCGGAGGCGGTGCCCCGGATCCACGTCTCGCCGGAGAGCCGGGCGATCACGTGGTGGAGCCCGGGCAGCCGGGTGAGGCGGCGTTCCAGGCCGGCCCGGTCGCGGGCGCCCTCCAGAAGACCGGCGAGCACGGCCTCGGGGACCCGGTCCGGGCCGATGAGCACGAGGGCGTCGTCACCCCGGCGGAGATGGCTCACCTCGCGGACCAGCGGGCGGGCGATGACCCAGGGCCGCCCCGAAGCGTGGGCGACGACCGGCGTCCCGTCCGTACCGGGGCGAAGGCGCGCACGCGGGGAAGGATCCGCGCCCGGGGCGAGGCCCGTTCCCGGGGGGAATCGCGGACCCGGGGGGAGTTGCCCGGCCACCGCCGCTCCCGCCGCACTGTCCGGCAGGACGACGAAGTAGTCACGCGGGGGGCCGGGCATGTTCACCTTCCGGAAGTTCTCATACAGCGCACAGGAAACCGGGGGCCGGATCAGCTGATGCGACGGACCCAGTACTCCTTGTACGAGCCGTAGAAGTAGCCGGCGGTCTTCTTCGAAAAGTCGCCCTGCTTGAACAGCGACGGCTTCACGTAAGCCTTCTTCCGCAGCTTCATGACACCTTCCCTTCTGTGCGATTGACATCCGTTATGCCCACGTAGCTTCTGCATAACGGAAGTTGTCTGTGCGACTGGTGTTCACCACGTGAACACCAGAGCCATCATGTCCCGCAGGCCCACCGGTACGCATGATTCCGACTTACCGTCCGAAGTTGGCTGGATAGCGCGAGCGGCGAGGTCCGGGGCAGGCCGCTCCCGACCCTCTCCACCGGGGCCGGGAACGTCGGCCGGGCGCCGTGTGCAGTCGCACACCGCCGGGGTGCGGACACGAGGTGGGCTGGACCACTGACCGGCTGCGGTCGTCGGACCGGGCGGTGAGCTGCCAGGAGAGGGAGCGACCCGCCGGACCCGCGGGGAACCAGCCGGGACGGGCCACCGGGCGGCTCCGCGTCCGCCCTGTTCAGGGGTCGCGGGCGCGCCACCTCGATCGGTGCCACCGCGCTGACGCGTGCTGCCTCACCGGGAAGGGCGCGGCAAGTAGCCATTCGGCCATGCGCCCGCACACCGGGCGGCCCGTCGTCGGCCCGTCGGGGACGCCCGCGTCGGGGCGCCCGCGTCGGGCCCGTCGGGAAACGCCACAGGGGCGGCACCTCCGTGAAGGAGATACCGCCCCTGTGGGACGTACGACGAACTTCGATCAGCCGGAGGGCTCCCGGGCGGGCCCGAGGCCTCCGCGGCGGATCAGAAGTCCATGTCACCGCCCGGCATGCCGCCCGGAGCGGCCGCGCCGGCCTTCTCGGGCTTGTCGGCGATGACGGCCTCGGTGGTGAGGAAGAGCGCGGCGATGGACGCGGCGTTCTGCAGAGCGGAGCGCGTGACCTTCGCCGGGTCGAGAATGCCCTCGGCGATCATGTCGACGTACTCGCCGGTCGCGGCGTTGAGGCCGTGACCGATCGGCAGGTTGCGGACCTTCTCCACGACGACGCCACCCTCGAGACCACCGTTGACGGCGATCTGCTTGAGCGGGGCCTCCAGCGCGAGCTTCACGGCGTTGGCGCCGGTCGCCTCGTCACCCGTGAGGTCGAGCTTCTCGAAGACGGCCGAGGCCTGGAGCAGAGCCACGCCACCACCGGCGACGATGCCCTCCTCGACGGCGGCCTTGGCGTTGCGCACCGCGTCCTCGATGCGGTGCTTGCGCTCCTTGAGCTCCACCTCGGTGGCGGCGCCGGCCTTGATGACGGCCACGCCGCCGGCCAGCTTCGCCAGACGCTCCTGGAGCTTCTCGCGGTCGTAGTCCGAGTCGGAGTTCTCGATCTCGGCACGGATCTGGTTGACGCGACCCTGAACCTGGTCGCTGTCACCGGCACCGTCGACGATCGTGGTCTCGTCCTTGGTGATGACGACCTTGCGGGCACGGCCGAGCAGGTCCAGGCCGGCGTTCTCCAGCTTGAGACCGACCTCCTCGGAGATCACGGTGCCACCGGTGAGGATGGCGATGTCCGCGAGCATGGCCTTGCGGCGGTCGCCGAAGCCCGGAGCCTTGACGGCGACGGACTTGAACGTGCCCTTGATCTTGTTGACGACCAGGGTGGAGAGCGCCTCGCCCTCGACGTCCTCGGCGATGATCAGCAGGGGCTTGCCCGACTGCATGACCTTCTCCAGCAGCGGGATCAGGTCCTTGACGCTGGCGATCTTCGAGTTGACGATCAGGATGTACGGGTCGTCGAGCGACGCCTCCATACGCTCCATGTCGGTCGCGAAGTATGCCGAGATGTAGCCCTTGTCGAAGCGCATACCCTCGGTGAGCTCAAGCTCCAGACCGAAGGTCTGGGACTCCTCGACGGTGATGACGCCTTCCTTGCCGACCTTGTCCATCGCCTCGGCGATCTTGGCGCCGATCTCGGTGTCGGCGGCGGAGATGGAGGCGGTCGAAGCGATCTGCTCCTTGGTCTCCACGTCCTTGGCCTGCTCCAGCAGAGCGGCGGAGACGGCCTCGACGGCCTTCTCGATGCCCCGCTTGAGGGCCATCGGGTTGGCGCCTGCGGCGACGTTGCGCAGACCCTCGCGGACGAGAGCCTGAGCCAGAACGGTGGCGGTGGTCGTACCGTCGCCGGCGACGTCGTCCGTCTTCTTGGCGACCTCCTTGACCAGCTCCGCACCGATCTTCTCGTACGGGTCCTCGAGCTCGATCTCCTTGGCGATGGAAACACCATCGTTGGTGATCGTGGGCGCGCCCCACTTCTTCTCGAGGACGACGTTACGGCCCTTGGGGCCGAGGGTGACCTTGACGGCGTCGGCGAGCTGGTTCATCCCGCGCTCGAGACCGCGCCGTGCCTCCTCGTCGAACGCGATGATCTTGGCCATGTGAAGTGGTCCTCCCGGACAGGGGTGGATTCTCCGGACCGAGAGGCGCCCGCGACGGACGGCCTGCCTGCGTGGTGGTTCCTTGCCCCACCGCGCCTGCGGGCCTCACCGGCCCGGTCCAAGTTTCTGTCACTCTCACCTGGAGAGTGCTAACGCCAATGATTAGCACTCGACCCCTGCGAGTGCAAGCGTCCCTCTCCGGATGTGGACAGCGGCGCGCATCGGATGCGGACGGAGGCGTGCCTCCCGGCGTGGACGGAGGCGTGCTTCCCGGCGTGGACGGAGGCGTGTCTCCCAGCAGGGCCGCCGGGACGCACGGAGGACCCGGTCCCCTGATCCGGGGGCCGGGCCCTGCGTGCGTGAGTAGTGTCGTCGGACGACCGCGCCGAGCTCAGCCGACGGCGAGCTTGACCATGTCGGCCTGGGGCCCCTTCTGGCCCTGCGAGATCTCGAATTCAACTCGCTGACCCTCTTCGAGGGTGCGGTACCCGTCCATCTGGATCGCGCTGTAGTGGACGAAAACATCCGCACCACCGTCGACCGCGATGAAGCCGTACCCCTTCTCCGCGTTGAACCACTTGACGGTGCCCTGAGCCATGCCTAACTCCCCTATTACTGGCCCTTGCACGGGACCGCACTTCGCGGACCCGGGTCGGAACTCACCCCCCGACAGGAGGGGGTGTGCGGCGCCGCAGCGCGTCGACCGCGGCCGAATGTATCCGCCCAACTGCCCTCTGCAACAGGTCAATCGGACGAGAATTCTGGGCACAGCAGAACACGCGAATATGCGGGTTTGCTGAGATTTACGGGCAAGTCGGGCCAGACAAAGGGCACTTATGCCGCAAGAGGCTCACGTACTTTGGCCGCTTCTTATCGGGGCCGGGCGCATTCTCATATGCGGGCGGCACGGGCGGCGGGCGGGGCTTCCCCAACTGTACCGCGCTCAACCATATAGAATTGCCCCCTCCGCTTCTCTCGCGGAGGGGGCAACTGTGGTCACACAGGGGTGCGATGGGCCGCCGAGGAGCGGCCCGGACGGTTCAGCAGCCGCCGGCGACGGCGGGGATGATCGAGACGCCCGCGCCGTCGGGCGTGGCCGCGTCCAGGCCGCCCTCGAAGCGCACGTCGTCGTCGTTGACGTACACGTTCACGAAGCGGCGCAGCTTGCCCTGGTCGTCCAGGACGCGGGCCGCGATGCCCGGGTGGTCCTTCTCCAGGGACTCGATGACCTCGGAGAGCTTGGCGCCCTCCGCCGGGACCTCGGCCTGGCCGCCCGTGTACGTACGGAGGATGGTGGGGATACGGACCTTGACGCTCATGGTGGGTGCCTTCCTGAAGTCTCGGGTGATCAGCCGGCGGCGAGGCCCGCGGCGCGGAACGCGTCCAGGCTCGGCTTGATGGTCGCCGTGGCCTGCGAGGTCGCGGAGACCGCGTCCAGCGTCTTGAGGCCGTCGCCGGTGTTCAGGACGACGGTGGTGAGCGCCGGGTCGATGACGCCCGCCTCGACGAGCTTCTTCGTCACGCCGAGCGTCACGCCGCCCGCCGTCTCGCCGAAGATGCCCTCGGTGCGCGCCAGCAGCTTGATCGCGTCGACGACCTGCTCGTCGGTCACGTCCTCCACCGCGCCGCCGGTGCGGCGGGCGATGTCCAGGACGTACGGGCCGTCCGCCGGGTTGCCGATGGCCAGCGACTTGGCGATGGTGTTCGGCTTCTGCGGGCGCACCACGTCGTGGCCCGCCTTGAAGGCGGCGGAGACCGGGGAGCAGCCCTCGGCCTGGGCGCCGAAGATCTTGTACGGCCGGTCCTCGACGAGGCCGAGCTTGATGAGCTCCTGGAACCCCTTGTCGATCTTGGTGAGCTGGGAGCCGGACGCGATCGGGATGACGATCTGGTCGGGCAGCCGCCAGCCGAGCTGCTCGCAGATCTCGTACGCCAGCGTCTTGGAGCCCTCGCCGTAGTACGGGCGAAGGTTGACGTTGACGAAGCCCCAGCCCTCGCCGAGCGGGTCGCCGATGAGCTCGGAGCAGAAGCGGTTGACGTCGTCGTAGTTGCCCTCGATGCCGACCAGCTCACCGCCGTACACCGCGGCCATGACGACCTTGCCCTGCTCCAGGTCGTGCGGGATGAACACGCAGGAGCGCAGTCCGGCCCGGGCGGCGGCGGCGCCGACGGCTCCGGCCAGGTTGCCCGTGGAGGAGCAGGAGAGGGTGGTGAAGCCGAAGGCGCGGGCGGCCTCGACGGCGATGGCGACGACGCGGTCCTTGAAGGAGTGCGTCGGGTTGCCGGAGTCGTCCTTCACGTACAGGCCGCCGGTGACGCCCAGCTCACGGGCGAGGTTGTCGGCCTTGACGAGCTTGGTGAAGCCGGGGTTGATGTTGGGCTTCTCCGCGACGTCCGCGGGCACCGGCAGCAGCGGGGCGTAGCGCCAGATGTTGTTCGGGCCGGCCTCGATGCGCTTACGCAGCTCCTCCGGGGAGCCGGTGGGCAGGTCGTAGGCCACTTCCAGCGGCCCGAAACAGGACGCACAGGCGAAAAGGGGGCCGAGCGCGAAACGCTCGCCGCACTCGCGGCAGGAAAGCGCCGCGGCGGGGCCGAGATCGACGGCCGGGGCGGAAGAAGCGGTGCTACCTGCAACGGTCTGAACAGCCATGATGGCGGAGGTCCCTTTCTCCTCATCTTCCCTACGACGCATTTCGCCGCAAGACGGAATTGGCACCTTCCCCACCGTGACCTCGCGGTCGGCAGGAGGGTTGCCGGGACTTCAACGGGCCGTTCCCTCAGTCCCTCTGGATGAGCTCTTATGGCGCTGGATCTTCGATCCAGGCGTTTGTGCGCGCTCCGACCCCGACATGCGACGGTCATCCGCGTTGTTCAAGACTGTAACCGAAGCACCGGACCGTTGAGATAGTCGTCCGAACCGCGAGATGGATCACACACAGGGAGTGCCGACCGTGCTCGAAGAGGTGGAACGCTGGCTGACCAGGCGTTCCTGGTCGTCCGGCGACCGCCCGCTGAACCGGCTCACCGACGCCCGGGACGCCGATCCGCACCGCACGTCCGTGAGCGTGGTGCTGCCGGCGCTGAACGAGGAGGCCACGGTCGGCGCGATCGTGGCGACGATCCGCCGGGAGCTGATGGAGAAGGTCCGGCTCGTCGACGAACTCGTGGTGATCGACTCCGGCTCCACCGACGCCACCGCCGCCGTGGCCCGGGCGGCGGGCGCCCGGGTGGTCCACCGGGACGCGATCCTGCCCCGCGTCCCGGCCCTGCCCGGCAAGGGCGAGGTGCTGTGGCGGTCACTCCTGGTGACCAGCGGCGAGATCGTCTGCTTCGTCGACGCCGACCTCAGGGACTTCTCCGCGGACTTCGTCTCGGGCACGGTCGGACCGCTGCTCACCGACCCGTCCGTCCAGTTCGTCAAGGCGATGTACGACCGCCCTCTCGGCGACAGCGCAGGTCAGGGCGGTCGGGTCACCGAGCTGGTGGCACGCCCGCTGCTCAATCTGCACTGGCCCCAGCTGGCCGGGTTCGTGCAGCCGCTGGGCGGCGAGTACGCGGTACGACGGTCCCTGCTGGAGCGGCTGCCGTTCCCGGTCGGTTACGGAGTGGAGCTGGGTCTGCTGGTCGACGCCCTGCACACGGTGGGCCTGGACGCGCTGGGCCAGGTCGACGTCGGCGTACGGAGACACCGCCACCAGGACGGGCAGGCGCTGGGCCGGATGGCGGCGGCGATCTACCGCACGGCGCAGCTGCGGCTCTCCCGGGGCCATCTGGTGCGGCCCGCGCTGACCCAGTTCGAGCGCGGCGACGACGGCTTCGTACCCCGCACCCATGCGGTGGACACGGAGGAGCGGCCGCCGATGCGGGAGATCGCGGAGTACGCGGAGCGCCACGCGGCGTGAGGCGGTGGGCCGCATGACGCCCTGAGGCGTTTGGGGGCTTCCCGAACGGGCTAGGTTCCGCTACATGGTCTCCGAGCACGCCGAACACGAAACCGAACCCGGATCCGAACCCGCGGCCGTCGCCTCCACCGCCCGGGTCCTCGTCGCGTCCAACCGCGGCCCCGTCTCGTACACGCTCGCCGGGGACGGGACGCTCGACGCCAAGCGCGGCGGCGGAGGTCTCGTCTCCGGGCTGAGCGCCGTCGACGACAAGCTGTGGGTCTGCGCGGCCCTCGGCGACGGGGACCGCGAGGCGGTGCGGCGCGGGGTCGGCGAGGCGGGCGTGCGGATGCTCGACATCGACGCCGAGGTCCACGCGGACGCGTACAACGGCATCGCCAACTCGGTGCTGTGGTTCGTCCACCACCTGCTCTACCAGACGCCCGTGGAGCCGGTCTTCGACGCGGAGTTCCGCCGCCAGTGGGCCTCCTACGAGACGTACAACCGGGCCTTCGCCGAGGCACTCGCCGAGGAGGCGGGCCCCGGGGCGTCGGTCCTCGTCCAGGACTACCACCTGGCCCTGGTCCCCGGCATGCTCCGTGAGCTGCGCCCGGACCTCAGGATCGGCCACTTCTCGCACACCCCGTGGGCGCCCGTCGACTACTACCGGCTGCTGCCCGACGACATCGCGGAGCAGTTGCTGCGCGGCATCCTCGGCGCGGACCGGGCCGCGTTCCTGACCCGCCGCTGGGCGGACGCTTTCATCGGGTGCTGCACGGAGATCCTCGGCGGGACGGGCCGGACCAGGATCGGGGTGCACGGCCTGGGAGCCGACGCGGACTTCCTGCGCCGGCGCTCGCAAGAGGCCGACGTGGACGAGCGGATGGCGGCGCTGCGGGAGCAGGTGGGCGAGGGCCGGAAGACCATCGTCCGGGTGGACCGCACCGAGCTGTCCAAGAACATCGTGCGCGGCCTGCACGCGTACCGGGCCCTGCTGGACGCCCACCCCGAATGGCGCGAACGCGTCGTGCACATCGCCTTCGCCTACCCCTCCCGGCAGGACCTCGCCGTCTACCGGGACTACACGGCGGCGGTGCAGGCCCTGGCCACGGAGATCAACGGGGCGTACGGAACGGAGAGCTGGATGCCGGTCGTGCTCCACGTGAAGGACGACTTCGCACGCTCGCTGGCCGCGTACCGGCTGGCCGACGTGGCTCTGGTCAACCCGATCCGCGACGGGATGAACCTGGTCGCCAAGGAGGTCCCCGTCGTCTCCGACCACGGCTGCGCGCTGGTGCTGTCGCGGGAGGCGGGAGCGTACGAGGAACTGGGCGAGGACGCGATCGTGGTGAACCCGTACGACGTGGTGGGCACGGCCGAGGCCCTGCACGAGGCGCTGACGATGAGCGCCGACGAGCGGTCCGGCCGCACGAAGCGACTGGCCGGGGCGGCGACCGCGCTGCCGCCGCAGCAGTGGTTCCTGGACCAGCTGGAGGCGCTGCGGCAGGGGTGAGCCGGTCTTCTGACACGGCGCGGAACCGTTCGTGATACGGCTCGGAGCCGTTCGCGATACGGACCAGGGCCGCTCGCGATACGGCTCAGATCCGCTCGGCCAACGCCGCCAGGAACGCGACCACGGCGGCCGGGCCCGGCACCGACAGGTCCGCGCGCTCGGCCAGCTCGGGCACCTCGGTGCTGCCGCTGCACACCAGGAGGCCGGGGATGCCGTCCGGGCCCTCGGTCCGCAGCTTCTCCACGGCGGCGAACGCGGCGAGGTCCCCGAGGTCGTCGCCCGCGTAGATCACGGACTCGGCGTCCAGCTCCGCGACGAACGTGGCGAGCGCGACGCCCTTGTCCATCCCGGGCGGGCGCAACTCCAGCACCAGGCGGCCCGGTTCGACGATCAGCCCGTGCTTGGCGGCCAGCTCGCCGAGGGGCCCGCGCAGCGTCTCGAAGGCCGCCTGCGGGTCCTGGGCGCGCCGGGTGTGGACGGCGACGGCCTGGCCCTTCTCCTCGATCCAGGCGCCGCGCCAGGCGTCGAACTCGTGTAGTACGCCGGGGAGTTCGGCCCGCGCGGCGGCAACGCCGGGGTGCGGAGCGGGGGCGTTCACGGTGCCGGTCACGGCGTCCCAGCGTTCGGCGCCGTAGTGCCCGAGTACGACAAGGTGCTCCAGTCCGGGAGCGCCCGCGAAACCTCCGTAGCGCACCGCGACGCCCGCCGGGCGGCCGGTGATCACGGCGACGGCGGCGACCTTCGGCGCGAGTGCGGCGAGCGCGGCCACCGTGCCGGGGTGGGCGCGGGCCTGCTCGGGGTCCGGGACGATGTCGGCGAGCGTGCCGTCGAAGTCGAGGGCGACGACCGCGCGGTCGGGCCGGGCGAGAACGGCGTCGAGCCCCTCGCGGCCGGCCGGGGTGGTCGGGTTCGGCAGATGTGCGGAGTGGCTGCCCATGGGACGAGCCTATGCCCTGGACGGGTTGATCACGAGCCTCGTGAACCGTCGCCCTTCCCCCGGCCCCGCCTCCGGCCCCGCCGACCCGTCCGGCTTGACAGTCATTCCCTCACGACTCCATGATTCCATTAATTGACTAATGGAATTGAGGTGAGGTGCGTGGCGGACACGGGCACTCCGAACGCGGCGTCCGGCAGCTGGGCGCTGGAAGCCCGGGGCCTGGGCAAGCGCTACCGACGTGGCTGGGCACTGCGCGACTGCTCCTTCCGGATCCCGGCCGGCCGCATCTGCGGTCTGGTCGGCCCGAACGGGGCGGGCAAGAGCACCCTGCTCGGGCTGGCGACCCGGCAGGTGCAGCCGACCACCGGCGAGCTGCGGATCTTCGGCGTACCGGTCGACGACCCCGCCGTGATGCCCACGTTCGCGTTCCTCGGCCAGGAGAAGCCGCTGTTCAAGCGGTTCACCGTGGCCGACACCCTGCGTATGGGCGCCGAGCTGAACCCGGCCTGGGACGCGGCCGCGGCGACGCGGATCGTCCGCTCGGGCAACGTCCCGCTCCACGCGAAGGTCGGCACGCTCTCCGGCGGCCAGCGCACCCGCGTGGCCTTCGCGCTCGCCTTCGGCAAGCGGCCGGACCTGCTGCTCCTGGACGAGCCGATGTCGGACCTCGACCCGCTGGCCCGCGACGAGATGAGCACCCTGCTGATGGCGGAGGCCGTCGAGCGCGGCACCACGGTGGTGATGTCCTCGCACATGCTGACCGAGCTGGAGGACATGTGCGACTACCTGTTGGTGGTCTCCGAGGGCCGGATCCGGATGGCCGGTGACGCCGACGCGCTGGTCCCGGCCCACGCGCTGGTCACCGGGGTGACCCGGGACGGCTCGCTGCCGACCGAGCTGGCCGACCACACCGTCGTCGAGACCCGCCTCCAGGGGCGGCAGTTCCAGGCGATGATCCGGCCGAAGGCTCCGCTCCCCGCCGACTGGGAGAGCGCCGAACCCTCCCTGGAGGAAGTCCTCCTCGCCCATCTCCGCTCCCCGGACGCGCCCTCGCTCTACACCCAGGGCGCCCGCGTCGAGGCCGAAGGGACCCAGGCCGCATGAGCACCACCCTGACCGAGAAGCCCGCCGAACCCGGCTCCGGACGCCGCCTGCTGCGCGGGATGCCGTGGCTCGTCGTACGCCAGCACCGGGTCGCGCTGGTCTGCGTCCTCGGCCTCACGCTGGTGGGCGCGCTCCTGATCGCGTACGGGCGCAACGAGCTGGTCCAGCTGCTCGACGCGAAGGGGTGGCCGGAGAAGGACGCCGGTCAGCCGATGGAGAACAACCGCGTTCACGAGTACGTCACTTCCATCCTCGGCGGCCTCCCCCTGATCCTCGCCGTCTTCATCGGCGCCCCGCTGATCGCGGGCGACCAGGAGAACGGCACCGCGCAGCTCGTCACCACCCAGTCGGCGACCCGCCGCCAGTGGCTGATCGCCAAGCTGGGCCTGGCCTACACCCTCGCGCTGGTCTCCGGCGTGGTGCTCTCGGCGCTGTTCACCTGGTGGTGGAAGCCGTACCGCTCGGTCTTCCTCAGCGACTGGATCGACGGCGTCATCTTCGACAACACCGGGCCCGTCCTGCCCGCGTTCCTGCTCTTCCTCACCGCGGCGGGCATCACCATCGGCGCCCTGATCCGCCGGGTTCTCCCGGCCATGGTGGTCACGTTCCTCTTCACGGCGGTCACCACCATGTTCGTCTGGGACGAGGTGCGCCGACGCCTCGGCGACACGCACCTGTTCACCTACCCGATGGGCAGCGAACTCCCGGCCCGTTACGCCGAGGCGTACGAGGTGGACCGCTGGGTCGGCAGCGCCGACGGGACCCTGTACGGCTGGGGCACCTGCGCCGAAGCGACCGAGAAGGCGCAGAACGCGTGCATCAAGGAACACGGCATCGTCAACGACGTGATCGAATACCTCGACTACAGCCAGATGGCGTCGATGCAGTGGACCGCCGCAGCCATCCTGCTCGCCGGAACAGCCCTGCTCACGGCGTTCACCCTGTGGCGGGTCACCCGCCGCCCGCTGTGAGGACCGCCCTCTCCGTCTACGTAAAATGTCGCAAGCGAGCGGAAGGTGAAGACCGTGGTCGTGTTCCGCATCGACCGGCGCAGTGGAGTGGCGACCTATCTCCAGATCGTCCGGCAGGTCGAGCAGGCGCTGCGCATGGGCGCGCTGGAGGAGGGTGACCGGCTGCCCACCGCCGCCCAGGTCGCCGCGACCACCAAGGTCAACCCGAACACGACCCTGAAGGCCTACCGCGAACTGGAGCGCATGGGTCTGGCCGAAGTGCGCCAGGGAGCGGGCACGTTCATCACCCGCTCCCTCGCCCAGCCCCAGTCCGGCCCCGGCTCACCGCTGCGCTCCGCGCTCGCCGAATGGCTGGACCGGGCCCGGGCCGAGGGCCTCACCGGGCAGGACGTCACGGCCCTGTTCCACGCGGCGTTCGAGAGCGCGTACCCGGGCGAGGCGCCGGACTGACCGCGCCGGACCGGCCGGCGCCGGTCAGGCGCGGTTGAAGCGGTAGCCGCTGCCGGGGGCGGGGCCGGCACCGCTGCCGGGGTCCTGCCCGCGGTCACCCGGCTGCGCGACGCAGCTTGATCACTGCTGTTTCCCGCACCTTCGCAGGCTGCGTACGGCTGTGACAAAGTGTCTCGGCGCGAGCCGCGCACGGCATCGGCCCCGTGGCACCATGCGCCTCATGAAGGCAGCGTACATAGAGGAGTTCGGGCCGGCGGACGCCATACGGTTCGGTGAACTTCACCCGCCCGTGAAGGGCCCGACGGACGTGCTGGTCGACGTCATCGCCACCACGGTCAACCCGGTGGACACATTCGTCCGCTCCGGTGCGTGGCGGACCCCGGTGACGTTCCCGTTCATCATCGGCCGTGACGTGGTCGGGACGGTCGCCGCCACCGGCGCGGGCGCCGCCGACTTCGCCGTGGGCGACGTCGTGTGGTGCAACAGCCTCGGCCACGGCGGACGGCAGGGGGCGGCGGCGGAGCAGGTGGTGGTGCCGGTCGACCGGCTTTACCACCTGCCGGAACGGGTCTCCCCGACGGACGCGGCGGCCGTGCTGCACCCGGCGGCCACGGCGTATCTCGCGCTGTTCACCCACGGCGCGCTGCGCACGGGGGAGACCGTCCTGATCGTCGGGGCCGCCGGGAACGTGGGAAGTGCGGCGGTCGTGCTGGCCGCCGAGGCCGGCGCACGGGTGATGGCCACCGCCCGGTCCCGCGACGAGGAGTACTGCCGCGGCCTCGGAGCGGAGGGGTTCGCCGACTACCGCGAGCCCGAGCTCTTGGACCGCTGCCGGGCTTTCGCCCCCCGCGGGTTCGACCTGGTCGTCGACGCGGCCGGCTGGAACGACGTGGACACCGCGGTCGACCTCCTCGCGTTCCGCGGCCGTGTCGTGGTGCTCGCCGGCCTCCGGTCACGTCCCGTTCTCCCCGTGGGCCCGCTGTACCTCAAGGACGGATCCGTCACCGGTTTCGTCATCTCCCGCGCCACGACCGCCGAACTCGCGGACGCCGCGCGCACCCTGAACCGGCTCCTGGCACTGGGGCGTCTGCGGGCCCGGGCGGTCGACGAAGCACCGCTGAGCGCCGCGGCCGACGTCCACGCCCGTCTGGAGCGGGGGCAACTGCACGGCAGGCGGGTCCTCCTGCGCCCGGGGTCCGACGCCTGAGCCGACCGTCATGACACGGCGGGTGCGCAGCCCGGGCCCCGCCGTGCCCGCACCCGTCCACCCAACCGCGCACCCCACCGCGCGGTGCTTCGGCGCACCCGCGCACCGGCCGGCACGTCCACGGAGCCCCGACCGCGTGGACTTGACGGACCCGTAAAGCGTCCGTTGACCCAGCCGCACGCCGTTGGCGACGCTTCCGGCCATGACGGACACCGAACTCGAGAACACCCGGCCGGAGAACACCCCGTTCGACACCCCCCTCTTCCAGGTCAGCGCCGAAGCTCAGGTCACCGCATCGCCGGAGAAGGTGTACGCCACGGTCAGCGACCTGCCACGCAGCGGGGAGTGGAGCAGCGAGTGCACCGGCGGGCAGTGGGTCTCCGGCGCCCCCGCGACCGTCGGCGCGGTCTTCCGCGGCGAGAACCACCGCCCCGAGGACGTGGTCGCCTGGGCCCCTGTCGTGCGCGGCGAGTGGACCACCGAGTCCGAGGTCGTCGAGGCCGAGCCCGGCCGGGTCTTCCGCTGGGCGATCCGTGACCGCGCCGGCCTACGGCAGGAGAGCGTCTGGTCGTTCGAGATCCGGGCCGCCGACCACGGCTGTGTCCTGGTGCACCGCTTCTGGATGGGCAGGCCCACCGAAGGCATCCGCGGCATCACCGCCCTCATGGACGCGGCGGAGAAGCGGGCGTTCTTCGGTGACTGGACGGCCAAGCTCACGGCGGACATCACGGCCACCGTCCAGCGGATCAAACAGGTCATCGAGAAGAACTGACCCGGTATCCCCGTATCCCGTACCTCCACGCGTGGCCCGCACGTGCCCGTACGCACTCCGAGAACGAACTGCCCAACCGAACCCTGACTCTCCGCAGCAACCAGCGGGAAGGCGGAAAGATGCTTCTTCAGCGCATAGGAAACCGTGGAATCCGGTTGGGGACGCTCTTCGAGCGCGCGGCGTCCCGGCATCCGGCGAACGTGCTGATCCTCGACCACGAGCTGAGCCTGGCGCCGGACCTCGGCCGCAGGGCGACCGTGGCGGAGCTGGCGGACCTGGTGGCCGAACAGGCCTCCCGGCTCTGGGCGGCGAAGGTCCGCCCCGGCGAACGGGTCGTGGTCCACAAGTCCAACAGCTTCGACATCACGCTGCTCGCCTGTGCGATCAGCCGCATCGGCGCGGTGCCCGTGCTGCTCTCGCCCCAACTCGACGGCGACACCGTGGCCGAACTGATACGCCGCGCGGACCGGCCCCACCTCATCACCGACCGGGCCACACTGGACGAGTCATTACCCGAGGCGGTGTTCGACCTGGCCGAGGACGTCCTGCTCACCTCGGGTCGCCATGACCGGGCCGTGGAACTGGAGGACTTCGCCGGCGTCCGGCGCATCCCTCCGGTGACCATGCCCGCCGATCACCCGACCCTGATCACCCACACGTCCGGCACCACGGGCATCCCCAAACTGGCGGTGCACACCGGATTGACCCTGCAGGCCCGCTACCGTCCGCAGCGGGTGGCGATCGAAGCCGTCATACGCAAGCGGGAAGCCATCGCGATACAGGTCTCGTTCGTCCACTCGCGGCTGTTCACCGCCCTGGCCATCTCGTTGCTCAAGGGCTTCCCGATCATGGTGCTGTCCGACTCGGACCCGGCGCGGGCGGCCAACCTCTTCGCCCGTATCCGCCCGGGGATCCTCGAGGCACATCCCAACACCTTCATGCGATGGGAGAGCCTGGCGGACGACCCGCGCGGACCGCTGGCCAACGTCAAGCTGTTCAGCAGCACGTTCGACGCCATCCATCCGCGCACCGTGCACCGGCTGCTCCACGCCTCACGTCGCAGGGCACCGCTGTTCGGGCAGCTCTACGGCCAGAGCGAGGTGGGCCCCACGGCGGTGCGCGCCTTCACCCGGAGGTTCGCTCCGGATGCGGACGGACGCTGTGTCGGCAGGCCCTTCCCCGGCATGACCGGCATCCGGGTGGTCAGCCGCGACGGACAGCCCCCCTCGGATTCCAACCCCGGCTACATCGAGGTGCGCAGCGACGGACGGATCAAGACCTACCTGGGCGAGCCGGAGCGCTACGCCCAGCAGCTCGCCGACGGCTGGTGGCGGATGGGCGACGTCGGCTACCAGAGCAGGTGGGGGTGTCTGCACCTGCTCGACCGCGAAGTCGACCTGATCCCCGGGTTCGGCAGCACGCTCGCCGTCGAGGACGCCCTCTTCGCGAAGCTGGACGAGCTCACCGAAGTGATCATCATCCCCGGCCCGGACGACACCGCCGTTCCCGTCGTGTGCACCAGAGACGACAAGCCCCTCGATCGGGAGGCGTGGCGCAGGGCGGTGGCCGCACTGCCCGCGATGGCGGAGCCGGTGCAGTGGCGTCTGACGGACCTGCCGCAGACCGCCACCACGAAGATCAAGCGGATCGAACTGGCGCAGCGGCTGACCGCTGCCGGTTCGGGCGAGCAGGGGGCGGCATGACGAGGACGGTCGTCGTCGGGGGCGGTATCGGCGGTCTGGCGGCTGCCCTCGCCATCGCCCGGCGCGGACACCGGGCCGTGGTACTGGAGCGGGCCGACGAGTTCGCGGAGATCGGCGCGGGCATCCAGCTGGCGCCGAACGGGCTCCACGCCCTCGACCTCCTCGGCCTCGGCGACGCCGTGCGCGCCCGCGCGGTGCACATCGACGAACTGAGGTTCATGGACGGCGTGACCGGTGCGCACGTGGCGAGCATGCCGCTCACCGGCACCTACCGGCGCCGGTTCGGCAATCCGTACGTCGTGGTCCACCGCGGCGAGCTGCACCGGTTGCTCGTGGACGCCTGCCGCCGGTCGGCGGCGATCGAGCTGCGCACCGGCAGCCGGGCCACCGGCTACAGCCAGGACGGCTCCGGCGCGACCGTACTCCTGGACGGCGGGGGGCGGGTCACCGCGGACGCGGTGATCGGCGCCGACGGCATCCGCTCGGCGATCCGGCGGCAGCTCGTCGGTGACGGCGAACCGCGTGTATCGGGCATCACCGTGTACCGCACGGTCATTCCGATGGAACGGGTCCCCGAGGAGTTGCGGTGGAACGCCGTGACCTGGTGGGCCGGGCCGGGCCGCCACTTCGTGCACTACGCGATCGCCGGCGGCCGGTACCTCAATCTCGCACCGAGCGTCGAGAACGGAGTCACCGAGTCGTTCGCCGGCGTTCCCGTGGACCGGGAGCGGGTGCGCAGCGCGTTCGCGGCCCTGGACGGGACGGCACAGCGGCTCATCGCCCTGGGCGAGGACTGGAAGTCCTGGGCGCTGGTCGACCGGGATCCGGTGGACCGCTGGACCGACGGACGGGTGACGCTGCTCGGCGACGCGGCACACCCGATGCTGCACTACGCCGCCCAGGGCGCCTGCCAGGCCCTGGAGGACGCGGTCGTACTGGGCGACCTGCTCGACGACACGGACGCGATCCCCGACCGGTTCGAGAAGTACAACGCCGAACGGCACGACCGCACCGCCCGGATCACCCACGCCGCCCGGGCCTCGACCCGGCTGTGGCACCCGGCCGGAGCCGAAGCGAAAGCGAGGAACGAGATGTTGTCAGCCCTGTCCGGCACGGATCTGCACGACCACGTGGCCTGGATGCACGGAGCGCGCGAGTTCGGCACCGTCGGAGCCCGGCCATGAGCGGGGGGCACCTGGCGGTGTGCCTCGTGGGCGCCGGCCCACGCGGGCTGTGTCTCCTGGAGCGGCTGTGCGCCAACGAGCGTGCGGCGCCCTCCCACGAGTCCGTCACCGTCCACGTCGTCGACCCGGCCGCGCCGGGCGCGGGCGCCGTCTGGCGCACCGACCAGTCCCGCCACCTGCTCACCAACACCGTGGCGTCCCAGATCACGGTGTTCACCGACGCGGAAACGCGGATCGAGGGACCGATCGAACCTGGCCCGAGTCTGTACGAGTGGGCCGCCGGCCTGGCCCGCTTCGGGGGAGCCGGCGGGTACGACGAGGCCGTACTCGACGAGGCCCGGGCACTGGGGCCGGACTCCTATCCCACCCGCGCCCTGTACGGACAGTACCTGCGGGACTGTTTCCACCGGGTGGTCGAGCGGGCTCCGGCGCACGTCACCATCGCGGTACACCGCTCGCGCGCCGTCGCGATGGCGGACACCCACGGGTTCCCCGGCGGCCCCCAGGGCATCCGGTCGGAGGACGGGACCAGGATCCACGACCTGGACGCCGTGGTCCTGGCGCAGGGACACCTCCCCGCGCAACTGTCCCCACGTGAGGAACGGACGGCCAGCCTGGCCCGCATCCACCGCCTCACCTACACCCCGCCGGCCAATCCGGCCGATGTGGACATGAGCCGGGTGGAGCCGGGCGAGCCGGTGCTGCTGCGCGGTCTGGGCCTGAACTTCTTCGACCACATGGCCCTGTTCACCGCCGGGCGGGGCGGCGTCTTCGACCGTGTCGGGGACCGGCTGGTCTACCGCCCCTCCGGCCGCGAGCCGCGGCTCCACGCCCACTCCCGCCGCGGTGTGCCGTACCACGCGCGCGGGGAGAACGAGAAGGGTGCCTCCGGCAGGCACGTCCCACGTCTGCTCACCCCCGAGGTGATCGCCGGCCTGCGCAGACGGTCCCACCACGGCGAGCGGGTGCGCTTCCGGACCGACGTGTGGCCGATGATCGCCGCGGAGGTGGAAGGCGTCTACTACGGCACGCTGCTGACCTCACGTGGGGCCGAGTCGGAGGAGTTCGTCCACCGCTACCTGTCCGCGTCACCGCAGCAGCGGGCGTCGCTCCTGGACGACCACGGCATCGCCCTCGCCGACCGCTGGGACTGGGAACGCCTCTCCCGGCCCTGCGACGGGCGAACCTTCGCCGACCGGAAGGACTTCCGCGACTGGGTGCTCGCGTACCTGGAGCGGGACGTGCGTGAGGCGCGGGCGGGGAACGTCCGCGGCCCGCTCAAGGCGGCGCTGGACGTCCTGCGGGACCTGCGCAACGAGGTCCGCCTCGTGGTCGACCACGGTGGCCTCGAAGGCGGCTCGCACCTCAACGAACTGGAGGGCTGGTACACCCCTCTCAACGCGTTCCTGTCCATCGGTCCCCCGGTCTCCCGCATCGAGGAGATGATCGCGCTGATCGAAGCGGGAATCCTGGAGCTCACCGGCCCCGGCACCCAGATCCGCGTCGACACCGAACAGCCCGCCTTCGTCGCCCGTTCGACCGACGTGCCCGGCCCGTCCGTACGATCCCGGCATCTGATCGAGGCCCGCCTGCCCCTGCCCGACGTACGGCGCACCGCTGACCCGCTGCTGCGCCATCTGCTCGTCACCGAGCAGTGCCGCGCCTATCACGTCGAAGGGGAGTGCGGCGTCAGTTACGGGACGGGCGGTCTGGCCGTCACCGAGCGGCCGTGCCGGGTCATCGACGGGCAGGGCCGCCCCCACCCGCGCCGGTTCGCCTACGGCGTTCCGACCGAGTCGGTGCACTGGGTCACCGCCGCCGGAGTGCGCCCCGGCGTGGACTCGGTGACGCTGGGCGACGCCGACGCGATCGCCCGTGCCGTCCTCGCCCTGGGCCCCGCCCGGCAGGCACCCGCGCGACCGGCCGTGGCCGGGAGCGGCCGGATCACGGGGATGATCGTGTGAACGGCGCCCTCCCCGACGCGGGGCTGCTCGACGCGGGGCTGCTCTCACCGGTGCGCGCGGGGACCCCCGTCGAGGCGGAGGTGTGCGACACGGCTTGGCTGCAGGCCATGCTGGACGCGGAGGCCGCACTGGCCCGGGCACAGGCCCGGCTCGGTGTGGTGCCGCCCCTCGCGGCCGAGGTGGTCACCCGGGCGGCCCGCGCCGAGCTGTTCGACCTGCGGGCGCTCGCCGTCTCGGCACGGGAGACCGCCAACCCGGTGGTGGCCATGGTGGCGGCACTCAAAGAAGCGGTGCGGGCCCTGGACCCGGAGGCTACCGAGTACGTGCACCGGGGCTCCACCAGCCAGGACGTCTTCGACACGGGGGCCATGCTGGTCGCGCGCCGCGCGCTGGGGCCGATCCGGGCTGATCTGCACACCACCGCCGAGGCGCTGGCCCGCCTGGCGGCCGAGCACCGGGACACGCCGATGGCGGGCCGCACGCTCGCGCTGCACGCGGTACCCACGACCTTCGGCCTGAAGGCGGCGGGCTGGCGTCAGCTCGTACTGGACGCCGCCCAGCGGCTCGGCGCGGTGGACGCGGCCCTGCCCGTGTCGCTCGGCGGAGCGGCAGGCACCCTGGCCGGCTATGTCGCCGCCGCCCCTCTCACCGGGGCCGCGGCCGATGCGTATCCCGACCAGCTGATCACGGCCTTCGCCGAGGAGACCGGGCTCGCCGAGCCGGTGCTGCCCTGGCATGTGCTGCGCTCCCCGGTGGCCGATCTCGCCTCGGCCCTGGCATTCACCGCCGGGGCGCTGGGCAAGATGGCCGTCGATGTGCAGTCCCTGGTCCGGACCGAGGTCGGCGAGGTCGCCGAACCCGCAGCGCCCGGCAGGGGCAGGTCCTCGGCCATGCCCCACAAGCGCAATCCCGTCCTGGCCACACTGCTGCGCAGCGCGGCGATCCAGGTCCCGCCGATCGCCTCGATCCTGACGCAGTGCCTGGTGTCCGAGGACGAGCGGTCGGCGGGCGGCTGGCACGCGGAATGGCAGCCGCTGCGCGAGTGCCTGCGCCTGGCCGGGGGCGCCGCCCACACGGCCGTACAGCTCGCCGAGGGGCTGCGGGTGCGGCCCGAGCGGATGCGGCAGAACCTGGAGCTGACCGGGTCCCGGACCAGCGCCGAGCGGATCGTCTCCGTGCTCGCGCCCCACCTGGGCGGCGACGCCGCCAGGAAACTGCTCGACGACGCGTCGCAGGAGGTGGAGGAGACCGGGCGCACACTGGCCCAGGTCCTGGGCGACGTCAGCGGACTCGGCCTGGGAGCAGCGGAGTTGGCAGTGCTGTGCGATCCCGTCGGCTACACCGGCGCCGCCGGCCGGCTCGTCGACCGCGCGCTGCGCGCCCGCCCCTGAACCGCGGCCCCACGGCCGTACGCACCGAGTCGGCTGTGCGGGGGGCTCCCGGCCCGCCGCACAGCCGACTCGACGTCGACCGCCCCGGCCGTCACCCCCGGATGAGGCCCGTCAGCAGTCCGGCGAGGATGCGTACGCCGTCCCGGGTGAGCACCGACTCGGCGTGGAACTGCATGGACGCGAAGTGCGGTCCGCGAAGTGCGTGCACCTCGCCGGTGTCCCGGTCCCGGCTCAGCTCGACCGGGCCCACCCCCTCGCATTCGACCTTGTCATCGGAGGACCGCGCGGCGAACGTGTTGTAGAAGCCGACCTTCTCGCGTTCCCCGAAGAGATCGATCTCCCGCTGTGCCCCCTGGTTGGGCACCTCCCGGCGCGCCAACTCGAACCCCAGCCGGGTGCAGAGCACCTGGTGACTGAGGCACACGGCGAGGAACGGGCGGCGCTCGGCCAGCAACATGTCGACGACCTCCCCCAGCCGCGCGATCTTGGGGTGCCCGGCGGCCCGGGGGTCCCCCGGGCCGGGGCCGAGCAGCACCAGGTGGTGGTCGAGCGGCGCGTAGTCCTCGTCGAACCGGCGCACCGTCACCGACATGCCCAACGCGCGCAGTTGGTGACCGAGCATGGCGGTGAAGGTGTCCTCCGCGTCGATGACCAGCACGCGCACGCCGGCCAGCGCGGGCACCACAGGGGTGCGCGTGTCACGCCCGCCGAGCCAGAAGTCGGCTACGGAGGAGTTGCGTTCGGCCAGCGCGGCGCGCACCTGCGGATGGTCGGCGAAGCCGGCCGTCCGCCCCCCTTCCAGCGCCGCGAGCAGCCCGGCCGCCTTCGCCCTCGTCTCCGCGGCCTCGGAAGCCGGATCGGAGTGGCGCACGAGGGTGGCACCGACCCCGATCTCGACGCGGCCCGCGCTGTCGATCTCCGCGGTGCGGATGAGGATGCAGGAATCCATGGCGCGGGCGCCCTGTTCGTCCCGGCCGATCAGGGCGGCGACGCCGCTGTAGTAACCGCGGCCCTCGGGCTCGTACCGCGCGATCACCCGGCAGGCACTCTCCAACGGGCTCCCCGTGACCGTGGGCGCGAGCAGCGTCTCCCGCAGGATCTCCCGCGGATCGCGAGTGCTGCGCCCCTCGATGAGGTACTCGGTGTGCGCGAGCCGTGCCATCTCCTTCAGGTACGGCCCGACCGCCCTGCCTCCGGCGTCGCAGACGCGGGCCATCATCTTCAGTTCCTCGTCGAGGACCATGTACAGCTCGTCGGTCTCCTTGGGGTCGGCGAGGAACCCCAGCACCTGGGACAGTTCGGGGCCCGAGGCCGGATAGCGGTAGGTGCCGCTGATCGGGTTCATCACCACCGTGCCGCCGGACAGACTCACGTGCCGCTCCGGCGAGGCGCCGACGAAGGTACGGCTGCCGGTGTGCACCACATGGGTCCAGTAGGCGCCGGACTCGGTCTCCAGCAGATTACGGAAGAAGGACAGCGCGCCGCCCAGGGTGTAGTCGCCGATCCGCGCCCGGTACGCGCGCTTGATGACGAAGTTCGCGCCCTCGCCCATGCCGATCTCGTTCGCGATCACCTTCCGCACCGTGGCGGCGTACGTCTCGTCGTCGGGTGCGAAGTGCCCGTCCACCAGGCGGGTCGGCGTACGGACGATCCGTGGCAGAGCCTCGGCCAGGGGGACCGTCTCCTGGGCGGTCACATGCAGGGCGAGCAGCGGCGCGCCGTCGTCGACGCTGACGTAGCCGCGCTCGCTGATCTGCCGGTAGGGCACCAGCGCCAGTACGTCGTGGTGGGCGCGGCCGTCGGCCGCCGGCGACTCCGGCAGCGGAATCGACCCGAGGGTGGGCCACCTGCGCACCTCGCCGACGAGCACCTCCAGTTGCCCGCCACCGCCCGCCGTGGGCCGGCGCAGCAGCGCGAAGGGCGGCGGGTCGGGTGCCAGCACCCTGCCGAGCAGATCGGATGTCACGCTACGACCTCCTTGACCGTGGAGACGACGGCGCAGCGGCGCGCCGCGTAGTCGAGCGCCAGCCGGTGGTCGGCAGCGGAGAAATCGGCGACCGCGTCGGCCACCAGGAACGTCTCGATGTCGTGGGTGAACGCGTCGACCGCGGTCATCAGCACGCCCACGTGCGCGTACACCCCGCAGATGATCAGCTGGTCGCGGCCGTGCGCGCGCATCCGCTCGAGCAGACCGGAGCGGAAGAAGGCGCTGTACCGCCATTTGGTGAACATCCAGTCGTCCCGCGCCGGCGCCAGTTCCGCCGTGATCTCGCGGTCGGCGGGCGAGCGCCGCATACCGGGCCCCCAGAAGTCCTTCAGCAGACCGCGTTCCGCGTCGTCCATGGCACCGGGCTGCGCCGTGTACGCGACGGGGATGCCGAGTTCGGCGCAGCGGGTGCGCAGCAGCACGGCGTTGGACAGCAGCTGTTCCCGCAGGGGCTCCGGCAGTGCCCGGAGGAAGTAGCGCTGCATGTCGTGCACCAGCAGCACCGCGCGCCGGGGATCGACCGTCCACGACGGGACGGGGGCGGGCAGCTCGCCCGCCCGGGGCAGTTCATAGGGTTCGATGGGAGGTATCCCGCTCATGTCTTCTCTCCGCCTCGTCTGATCGCGCCGTGCCTACACACCGAGGGTGGCTCCGCCGTCCACCGTGAGGCTGTGCAGGGTGATGTGTCCGGCCTGGTCGGACAGCAGGAAGGCCACGGCGTCGGCGATGTCCGACGGCATGGCCAGCTTGCCGAGCGGAATGCCGACCCGGTACGCGTCGGCCCGGCCCGCGAGGGTGCTCCGGCGACCGCTCCCGTCGTGCCACATGGAGCTGAGCATCGGGGTGTCGGTGGAACCGGGAGCCACCAGATTGCACCGGATGCCGTGCTGGGCCACTTCCAGCCCCAGGCACTTGGTGAACATCGTGGCGGCGGCCTTCGAGGCGGCGTACGCGGCCATCTGCGTACGTGCCGTGCCGGCCGCGTTCGAGGCCACGGTGACAATGGCGCCCCGACCGCGCGGCACCATCCGGTTGACGACCGTGCGTGACATCACGAACACCCCGGTGGCGTTCACCGCGAAGGTGGCGTCCCAGTCCTGGTCGGTCAGGTGCCGTGCCTCGGCCAGACGCAGCACCCCTGCCGCGTTGACCAGGAAGTCCACCGGGCCCAGCCGCTGTTCGACGGAGTCGACAACGTTGCCGACCTCGGCACGGTCGGTGATGTCGGCCGGGAACGCCTCGGCGATCACGCCGTCGGCGGTCAGCTTCTGCACGGTGCGCGAGAGGCCGTCCGCGTCGCGGTCCACGGCGGCCACCGTGGCCCCGCGACCGCCGAGCGCCCGGGCCACCGCGGCGCCGATTCCCCCCGCTGCCCCCGTGATCAGGGCGATCTTGCCCTCCATGTGCGGTCCTCCTTCGTACGGTTCGCTCTGGTTCGTTCGGGACGGCTTTCAGGCCCCCCAGGCCGCGACCACGGACTCGGCCTGGTCCGGACGGAGCCTCGGGTCGCACAGGCTGGTGTAGTGGTCGCCGACCTCGTCGGTGGCCGAGGGGCTCGGGGCGCATTCGGTCACGTCGTCCGGAGTGGTCTCCAGATGCAGTCCACCGGCGACCCCCCGGCCGGTCAGCACCGCGGACCGGAAGTCCCGTACCTCCCTCGCGATCCATTCGACGTAGCGGGTCTTGTGCCCGTCCGGTGTGGTGACCGTGTTGGCGTGCATCGGGTCGGAGAGCCAGATGACCGGATGCCCCGCCTCCCGCACCGCCGCCACGAGCGGCGGGAGCCGGTGACCGACGAGCTGCGCCCCCATGCGGGCGATCAGCGTGAGCCGGCCGGGCTCGCGCTCGGGGTCGAGGCGTTCGCACAGGGCGAGCAGTTCCTCCACGGTCATGCCGGGACCCACCTTGCAGGCGACCGGATTGGCCACTGCGGAGAGCAGCGCGACATGAGCGCCGTCCAGCTGCCGGGTACGGTCGCCGATCCAAGGCCAGTGCGTGCTGGTGAGGACCGGCACACCGCCGGCGTCCCCGCGCACCAACGGGAGCTCGTAGTCGAGGACGAGGGCCTCGTGGCTGGTCCACACCGGTGGCTCGATGCCCGGCTCCCCCGGTCCGCGGTGTCGGCCCAGATGGCGCATCACCGTGCGGGAGGCGCGGTAGCAGGCCAGCATGCGCTGGGGGTCCGGCCGTCTGCTCAGTAGGTGGGGCTCGGGACTGTTGACCATGTGCCCGCGGAAGACCGGGAGTTCGAGGTCGCCGACCCACTCCGTCGGCTTCGAGCGGGGCTTGGCGAACTGACCCGCCATCCTCCCCACGCGGACCACCGGCTGGCGGGTGATCGTCTTCAGCCTGCCGGCGAGCACGTCCAACAGGTCTGCCTTGCGGGCGACATGAGGCTCGGTGCACTCCGCGAGGTCCTCCGCGCAGTCGCCGGCCTGCACCACGTGAGCACCTCCGGCGGCGACGACGGCCAGCCTCGCGCGCAACGTGCGCACGTCCTCGGGGTCGACGAGCCCTGGTGAGACCAGGAGCTCGCGACGCACACGCCGTACGCTCTCCGCATCACCCCACCCCGGTTGCTGCCGGGCCGGTTTCGATCCGATGTCGAGCACAGGGTTGTCCACTGAAGTCTCTCCCCTTGCGGATGGATCGGTCGGATACGTCCCACGATCGCCGTAGGACTGGGTCGCGCGAGACGCCGTGCGCACCGTGCGGGAGCCGGGAGCCGGACACCCCTCACTCGACGCCGGGCCGACGGACACTCCGCTCCCGGGCCCTGGCCGACACGTGACGTAAGAACGGCCGGACAGGGGCGGCCCGACGGCCGGTGGATCAGCCGCCCGTCCGATCCTGTAGCGGGGGGGCGGACCGCGACAACGCGCCACGGCTCACTTCGTCAGGTGCCGGGTTCCGCTCTGCCCATCCGCCCGTTCCACATCTGGCCGGGGCAGGTCAGCACGGCGATGGCGTGGGCGGCCGAGGCCAACGTCATGTGGCGGTGCCATCCGTCCAACGAACGGCCCACGTAGTCCTCGATGCCCACGTTCTTGGCGACTTCGCGGTAGTCGTCCCGCACCCGCTCCACCAGGGTGAACAACGTCAGCAGCGACTTCGGATGCTGTGAGGTCAGGTTGGTGAGCCACAACTGGGGCGCGTTCTGCTGCCCGGTCTCGGCCAGTCCGATCAGGGCCAGCCTTCGGCTGCCTCCGGCCCGCATTCTCCCGGTTCTCCCCTGGGAAAGGCGCACGGCCACGCTCGCGATCAGGCCCGACCGCACCCCGCCGCCCCTGCCGCACTCGCGCCACTGGACCGGCTGTCGGGTGCCGCTGGCCGCGCGCATGACATCCCCGGCCAGCATGCTCGCCGAGCCGCGGTGGCCTGTCAGCGCCGGGTCCGAGACGAGCAGGGGTACCGACTGGTCGACCCGTGCCAGCAGGGGGAACCCCTTGCGGCCCAGACGGTCGAAGAGCATGGCGAGGTTCAGGGAACCGGCGTCCAGCACCACCGGCCGCACCGGCATCCCCCATTCCGAGACCATGCCGGCGCAGAGCTTGACAGCCCGGTCGGACAGCGTGTCCGCCTCGGCGCTGTCCCGCATCGATGGCCCGCTGCCCAGCGACCGGTCGTCGACGCACGTCGGAGGCAGATGGAGCCCCCAGTCGACAGGGCTGCTCCGGCAGCCGGAAGCCGCCCAGACACCGATCGCCTGCTGTGCGCTCAGCACCCGCCCCTCGGCCGGGACGAACCGGCGGTCCACGCCGACCGAGTGCTGCCCCGCCTTACGGATCATCGTGTCCTGCACCACCCAGGCCTCGACCGGCAGACGGGGCACGAGGTAGCGGGCCAGAGCCTGGCGCACCGGTGTCCAGTCCCACGTCGACCCACTGATGAAATGGTGCAGGCTCTGATCGGCCGCCCGGCCTCCGGTCAGGCTGGCGATGTTCCTGATGGACTTGCGTCCTGGAACCTCCAGGATGCCTCTGACGTATTCGACGCCCTTCTTGCGCTGGTCGGCACGCGGCAAGGAGGCGAAGAGCGAGGTCGACAACTCTCGCAGCAGGTCATCGGGCACCACATTCTCGCCAAATAATCGATCCGCGTCGCTATTTTGTCTGCCTGTCTTGACCAGCGAAAATCCGGCTGCACTCAAGATTGACCCCCCGAATAGCTGTCCCGCCAGGCCGAATTCACCTGCGGACGTCGATAGGACTAATCCGGACCAAACGAGACATCACTTTATCGACTAGCTGATTAACGCACCACCACACCAGCCACAGATATGTCACCTACCCCACTGATGAGCAGAAACAGTCCCGGGCACCCCATCCGGCGACGCCACAGCTTCACCCGGAAACCACAGAAAGATGGATGGTGCACCAAAGATGTCGCTTTGGCCGACTCGAGAAGATGCCCCATATGGTGGACTCGGCCGGTTCTCCGTGGCAGGTGAGGGCTGCGGCGATACCGAGGAAGGCGAGAAGTGACCGCCCTTTCGTCCATATCGGCCGGTTAATCGGTGGTGGCCGCAGAGCAGGGCGGTCGACCGTTCGATCCTTCATCAGTGACGGCCGAGATGTTCGCCGGAGCCCTGCGGCCCGGACGTGGACCGCCGGCAGCATCGCGGCCGCTGGCTCCCCCGGACCGTCGGGCACGAGCCGACGCGCCAGGTCGACACGGACAGCCCGTATCGCGCCGGATCAACGACCAGCCACGTGAGGCATCCCCTTGGCGCGCTCGTCAACTCCGGGTGAACACGGAAGTCGGGGCGCCCTTCACCGGACGCGGCGCGCGGTGGCGACGTAGATGGTCTCGCCCACGTAGTCGCACTGCGTGATCTCGCGGACGAGGGCGTGGGCGAGGTCGACCCGGGAGGTGAGCAGGCGCGGCGCCGGGCGCGTGACGATCCGGTAGTCCGTCACGTCGCTCCGGCCGACGAGGCGCCCCGGCCGGAACAGGGTCCAGTCGAGCCCGTTCCCGCGGACGATCTTCTCCATGCACCGCACGTCCCGCTGAACGGCGTGACTGGACGCGAGCACCACCGGACGCATCGCACGCTGGCGGAGGAGGGCCGCAGGGGACAGATCGGCGGCGTCGAGCGCGGCGGAGCCGACGCAGAGCAGGCGCCGTACGCCGTGGTTGATCGCCGCCTTGACGATGTTGTAGGCGATCTGGGAGCAGACCGTGACGGGCTTCCAGGAGGACGGCGCGCCGATCACCGAGATGACCGCGTCATGACCGCGCACGACCCAGTCCACCGCGTCGGCGTCCATCGCGTCCGCCGCGGCGACCTGCACCCGGTGGTCGCAGAAGGGGAAGTCGGCGGGCCGCAGAGTGATCGCGGTGACCGTGTGCCCCGCGGCCATGGCCATCGCCGTGACGAGACGCCCCGTGGGACTGTGGGCGCCGAACACGACCAACTTCATGCGTACCTTCCTGGCGGACGGGTCTGCATGCGGCGGGGGACACACGCGAGGGAGGGTGTCGAACAGTGGTCCAGCTCTAGAACAACGATCGAGTGCACCGATCAATGTACTACCATGGCTTCTCCCGCGTACGATGGACCGGAAAGGTTGGTGTATCAGCGTGGGCAAGTCACGGGGGAACGGTCGTACGGGCTCGGGTTCCGGGCAGAGTGTGTGGCTGCGCCAGTCACCTGCGCCGCGCCAAGAGCCGCCGCTGACGAGGGGTCGCATCACCGAGGCGGCGATTGCCCTGCTGGACGAGGAGGGCATGGAGCGTCTGACCATGCGCCACCTGGCGGAGCGTCTCGGTATCGGCGCCACGACGTTGTACTGGCACGTCGACACGAAGGACGACGTCGTCGACCTGGCGACCGATGCCATTTTCGCCGAGGCCCCACTCCCCGACGGGCATGCCGAGAACTGGCAGGAGAACGTCGTAGCCCTCCTCTCCGGATGTCGCACCATGCTCCTGCGGCACCCATGGTCCGCGGCGCTGCCTCTGCGTCAGCGGCCGTCGATCGGGCCGAACTTTCTCACGTGGTTGGAGTTCCTGCAGGCAACGCTGTCGCGTGCCGGATTCAAGGCACAGCAAACACAGGCCTCCTGCTGGCTACTGTACAACCACGTCCTGGGCTCCGCGGCGAGCCAGTCCAACCTCCAGTGGTCGGTGGACCACCGCGCTGCGGCGCAGGAGGAGCTGCGTCGGCAGCAGGACCAGTATCCGACGCTCGTGGAGTACGAGTACATGCTCGACGAGGGCTGGGAGGAGAACTTCCACCTGGGCGTGAAGCTCGTCCTCGACGGCCTGGAAGCCCAGCTCCCCGCCAACGGCTGACGGCTGTTCCCGGCCGCGGGACGGCCGCAGTCGATCGCTGGGCGCCCACCCACCTGACAGATCCGCCGGAGCCCGCTGGACCGCGGATCGATCACCGACTGTCCTGATCCCATACGGATCCGCCGTACCCGGCGCGCTGTGCCTCCGCACGGCGCCAGAGCCTCGGGGGACCTGGCCGCGATGAGCGGCGGGCGGCACGTCACACGGACGGCGGGGCCTCGGGCCCCGTTCCCCGTCGCGGCCGACGCGGACGTATGGCCGGTACCAGTCAGGACGACATTGGAGCAGACCATGATCACATGCGATGCCGCCCAGGACGTACGGGGAATGCTCGGGACGGGGTCCTACGTACCCAGTCGCGTGATGAGCAACAAGGACATCAGCACCCTGTCCGGGGTGTCCGAAGTGGCTATCCTGCGCAAGACCGCCATCCAGGAGCGGCGATGGGCAGAGCCCGAGGAGGCGACCTCGGACCTCGCCGTCGCCGCCGCCCGGGCGGCCTTGGAGCAGGCCGGGATCAGCGCCTCCGAGCTCGGCCTCATCGTCGTGGCGACCTCCACGCCGGACTCCCCGCAGCCGGCGACGGCCTGTGTCGTCGCCGACGAACTGGGCGCCGGGAACGGCACCGCCGCCTTCGACGTCAACTCGGTGTGCAGCGGCTTCACGTTCGCCCTGACGATCGCCGATCAGATGCTCGCCGGCGCTTCGGCCGACTACGCCCTGGTCATCGGAGCCGACGTGTACTCACGCATCCTCTCGCCCACGGACCGCCGCACGATCGTGCTGTTCGGGGACGGTGCCGGTGCTGTCGTGCTGGGCCCGGGCGGCCGCCAGCGGCTGATCTCCACCAGGCTGGCCAGCTTCGCCTCCGCGCGTGAGCTGATCGGCGTACCCGGCGGAGGCAGCCGCATGCCGGCGACCGAGCAGGTGCTGCGCGACGGGATGCACTACTTCTCGATGAACGGCCGGGGCGTCGCCGAGTTCGTCGAAGGCGAAGTCGTCCCCCACATCCAGGAGTTCCTCAAGGACAACGGGGTGAGCCAGGACGACATCGCGCACTTCGTGCCCCACCAGGCCAACGGACGGCTCCTGGAGAGCATGTCCGAACGGCTGGGCATCCCCTCCGCCCGGATGGCCACCACGGTGACGCGGTACGGCAACACCGGCGCGGCCTCGGTCCCCATCACCCTCGACCAACTGGCCCGTTCGGGCGCCGTGGCCCCGGGGGACCTGACGCTCCTGGCGGCGTTCGGCGGTGGCATGTCCATGGGGTTGACGCTGCTGCGCTCCGTCTGACCGACCGGGCGCCCGGCTTCGGGCGCCCGCGCAGAAAGGCCCGGCCCCCGTCATCCACGGGGCCGGGCCTTCCTCGTGTGGCTCACTTCTTGCCGATGTGCAGCGCCTCCTTGGCGAAGACCTGGAAGTAGCTGGGGACACCCTTGGTGGTGATGACCTCGACACGGGAGTCGAGGCTGCGGTTGTCGACCGCCTCCCGCACCAGCGCGTCCGCGAGGTCCCTGCGCGAGGTGAACCATCCGGGGTGACGGGTCTTGCTGACGACGTAGTCGGTGGTGGTCGTGGCGTCGAAGAGGCCGGCGGGCCGGACGACCGTCCAGTCCAGGCCGCTGGCGCTCACGATGTCCTCCATGCGGCTCGTGTCCTCGTAGAGGGGGCGGCCCATCTTGAGCAGGATCGGCACGATCACCTTGCGGAAGATGAACGCCTCGCCGGGTGCGTCCTCGTAGTTGGCCCCGATCGAGCTGACGCAGACCAGTCGCCGGATGCCGTGGGCCTGCATCGACTTGATGAGGTTCGTGGTGCCCTCCGAGTAGACGGTCACCGGCTCCTTGGTGTACGGCACGCCGACGGTGGAGACGACCGCGTCATGGCCGGCCACCACGCGGTGCACCTCCTCGGGGTTCAGAATGTCCGCCTTGACCACGCTCAGCCGGGCGTCGCTCAGCGGGAACGCGTCGGGCTGACGGGTCACGGCGGTGACCTCGTGCCCCTCGGCCAGTGCCTGCTCGGTGGTCAGTCGGCCCGTCGGGCCGTTCGCGCCGAAGATGACCAGTTTCACGTGTTCCTCCTGTGCGGGGACGACATGGTGGGGCGGGCGTGTGCCCGCGCGAATGTCCATGGGGACAGGGGAGGTGTGCGGCGCGGGGCCGCGCGTCCGTGACGCACGGGGAGACCTGCCGCTCGGCGGGCGTGCCGCCGCCCTCCCGGCCCCGGTCGGTCCCCGCCTGTCGTCTTGGGAGACGGCTCCGTGACGGACACCGATCGAGCACTCGAACATTGATCCAGTACTCGATCAATGTACCACGATGGATAGCGCGTCCGAGGGGCGGGACCTGCCCGCCGACATGCGTCACACCCGCGGCACTGGGGCGCCGCGGGTGCACTGCGTTGCTGCCTCACCGACGCGCCCGTCGGCCGCTCCCCGTCAGTCCACGGACAGGCGGGGGAACTTCTTCATGAGGAAGTCGAAGTCGATGAGGTCGATGGCGGACTCCTGCTGCTGGAGCCCGGTCTGGTAGGCCGTGGCCACCTCCACCAGGCGCAGGGCCTGGTATTCGATCGCCTTCCGGTTGTCCTCGTGCACGTTGTTCGGCGCGTGCCGCGAGATGCTGCATGTGCCGTAGGGCGATCCGTTGTGCTCGGACGCCAGGATCTCGACGCTCGAACCGTTGGGGACGATGAGGCATCCCCAGTGGCACAGCACGTTGTGGAGGGCGAGGATCGCCGTCTGCTGGCCGGCGTGCGCGGCGGACCCCGAGGCGAACACGGTCGCGACCTTGTTCGCCAGCTTCCCCGGGATGGCGACCGGACCCGAGCGGTCGACGAAGTTCAGGATCTGCGGGGCCGGCAGACCGAAATGGACAGGCGTGCCGATCATGATCGCGTCCGCCGCCACGAGGTCGTCCAGCGTGGCCACCGGGATGTCACGGGTGGTGGCCTCCAGTTCGGCGTACGCCTCCTTGTCCAGCACCATCGGGTCCGGGAGCTCGGGGACCTTGAACAGCTTCGGCTCGGCGCCCGCCTTCTCCGCCGCGGCGGCCGCCGCGGTCGCCAGCTGGAAGATGTTGCCGCTCCGGGAATGAAAGATGATGGCTACCTTGACCATGGAGAATCCCTCGTCATTCGTGGTTGCGGGGAATGTGACATCCCCGGATACGAAGCGTCATCCTCACGGCCCCGTGCACCCTCTGCCCAGGCCTGCACCGGATAGTTCGTCAGGTCCGCGAACAGCTCGTCACGGCCGGAGCCCCGGCACTCCCTGGACCTGACAGACTGACCGGTAGCGGGTTGAGCGCCCCGCGGCGGTGCACTGTTCTGTGTTCATGTCGAACTCCACAGGCGTGCAGATCACCCTTCCCACCGAACCCGAGCAGCTTTCGGCGGCATTCGAGCAGGCTTTCAACGCGGGCAGTCTCCAGGACATCCAGCAGCTCTTCGAACCGAACGCCATGCGCGTTCTCGCTCCCGGCCAGTACCTGACGGGAGAGGAGATGTGGAAGTCGGCCGCGCAGACGCTGCCGGACCGCCTCCCGGTCAAGCTGTCGGTACGGCACATCTACACGGTCGGCGACACAGCACTGATGATCTGCGACTACGTACACGAGGGCACTGGGCCGGACGGGACGCACCAGCGCCTCGAGGGCACCGCCGCGGACATCCTCCGCCGCGGCGCCGACGGCGTCTGGAGGTGCCTGATCAGCAACCCGCCCGGCACCACCCGGGCCTGATCAGCAACCCGCCCGGCACCACCCGGGCGCGGGCGGTGCCGGCACGGCGCCTGCCCGCGCCCGACGTGCTCCACCGCGTCTCCTCCAACCAGCCCAGACCCGACCCGACCCGAGGACGATCGATGCCGGACAGCAAGCAGGCGCCCGCCGGAAAGCCGTGGTCGCGGGCCATCGACGTGCATCACCACATCCTGCCGGACTTCTATCTCGACGAACTGGCTCAGATGGGCGTCGCGACCATTCTTCCAGGAGTCGACAGACCGACCTGGAGCGCTCGCGACAGCCTCGCCATGATGGACCGGCACGGTATCCGTGCCGCCGTGGTGAGCGTCTGGCCGGGAGTGCCGGCGAACCTGGAACCGAAGCCGGCCCGACGGTTCGCGCGCCGGGTGAACGAGTACCTCTCCGAGTTGGTCGCCGCGCACCCCGACCGCTTCGGTGCCTTCGCCACGCTTCCCTTCCCTCACATGGACCTGGTCCTGGAGGAGTTCGAGTACGCCGTCGACACGCTCGGGCTGGACGGCGTGGGCCTCGTCAGCAACTACGGCGGCCTGTACGTGGGCGACCGCTCGATGGACCCGCTCTTCGCGGCGGCCGCCCAGCGGCGCAGTCCGCTGTTCGTGCACCCGACGGTTCCCCCGTCGACCGGTCAGCCGGACTTCGGCCTGCCCGCCTCGCTGTACGAGTTCCCCTTCGAGTCGGTGCGGGTCGCGGCCCAACTCCTCTACAACCAGGCGCTGGAGAGGTTCCCGGACCTGCCGGTGATCCTGCCGCACGGCGGTGGCGGCGTCCCCTTCTACGCGGGCCGACTCTCCTGCGGCGGACTCATCAGCGCGCCCCTCGCCGACCGGCTGCCCGAGGACCCCGTCGGCTCACTGCGGCGGCTCTACGTCGACATCGCCATGGCGGGTGACCCGCACGCCCTGGCGGCCCTGCGGTCCTTCGCATCGCCGGACCGGATCCTCGTCGGCTCGGACTTCCCGCTCATGCCCGAGCACTACACGCTCGACACCGGCCACCGCGTCATCGAGCACGGGGGGTTCAGCACCGAGGAGCGGACCCGCCTGGAGCACGCCAACGCCGAGGCACTCTTCCCGCGCTTCAACGGAAAGGACGTGTGAGAAGCCGTGTTGGACAAGAAGACGGTCGCCGCCTATCTGGACCGCATCTCGGCCGACCGCCCGAAACGCCTTGACGCGGACGCGCTGCGGCACCTGCACGAGCGGCATGTGCTGTCGGTGCCGTTCGACAACCTCGACTACCACCGGGGCGCCGAGATCCGGATGGACGAACGGGCCGTCGACAAGATCGTCCACCAGCACCGCGGAGGCCTGTGCGGTGAGATCAACACCGCGTTCTACCTCCTGCTCAAGTCCATGGGCTTCGACGTGACCCTGCATCAGGGCCGCGTCCACATCCCGGGAGGCGGGACCACCGGCCCGTACCACCACGTGGTGATGACGGTGACCGTCGACGACACCCGGTGGATCGCCGACATCGGCTTCGGCAAGAGCAGCCGCCGGCCCCTCCTGCTGGACCGCGTCAAGCCCCAGCTGGATCCGCACGGCGAGTTCGTGGTGCGGCGTCTGGACCGGCGGTCCGTCGAGGTGCTCCGCAACGGGACCCCGCAGTACATCCTCTACGAGGAGCCGGTGGAGCTGACCGACTTCCGCCAGACGATGTGGTGGTACCGGACCAGTCCGGACTCCCCGTTCCTGCAGACCCTCGTCTGTTCGCTTCCCCTCGAGAACGGCTGGGTCATCCTGCGGGACGACCAGCTGACGGTCGTCTCCGGAGACCGGAAGCAGACCGAGCAACTCGTCGACGACGACGCGGTGCTGGCGGCGTACGAGAAGTGGTTCGGCATGAAGCTGGAAGAACGTCCCGTACCGACCCCGTACACGAACGACTCGCTCCGCTTCTCGTTCGACAGCAACTGACATCCCACACCAACAGGGGAGACGGCATGCTGGATGAAGTAACGACGGCCGCCTATCTGAAACGCATCTCCGCCGAGCGGCCGGACCGGCCCGACATCGCCGCGCTGCGCCACCTGCACGAGCGGCATGTGCTGTCGGTGCCCTTCGAAAGCCTCGACTACCACCTCGGCAAGGAGATCTACTACAAGGACGAACGGATCGTCGAGAAGATCGTGCACCAGCGCCGCGGTGGCACCTGCGGCGAACTCAACAGCGCCTTCTCCTTCCTTCTGGAGTCCCTCGGCTTCACCGTGCACCTCCGGCACGGACGCGTCTGGATCGGCGGCCGGCTGCGCGATCCGTACAACCACATGCTGCTGGCGGTGGAGATCGACGGGCGCCACTGGCTCGTCGACGTCGGGTTCGGAAAGGGCAGCAGGTATCCGATCCCCCTGGACACGCAGGAGGCGCAGGGAGACCCGCACGGTGCGTTCTCCATCCGGAAGGTCGACGACCGCACCACCGACGTCCTCCGTGACGGAAAGCCTCAGTACCGCGTCTACGACGATCCGACGACCCTGTCGGACTTCGACCAGGCGATCTACTGGTACCGGACCAACCCGGACTCGATGCTCCTGCAGAACATGTTCTGCTCCCTTCCGACCGAGGACGGCTCGGTTCTGCTCAAGGACGACGTGCTGACCATCACCCGCGGCGAGGAAACGGTGACCGAGAAACTCGCCGACGATGCCGCCGTACTGAACGCGTACGAGAAGTGGTTCGGCATCACGTTGGACGAGCGCCCCAGGCCCAGCCCTTACCTGAGGGGCTCGGTACGCATGGCGTTCGAGGAGACATAGGCGCCGCGACACTCCATACCCCCGAAATCCGGCACCGAGGAGGACTTCGTCATGCCCGCATGGGAACTCGCACCCGTCAGTCCACGCAGCATCGCTCTGGCGTTACCCGAGAGGATCGTCACGAACGCGGAGCTGTGCGAAACCCTGGATACCACGCCGGAGTGGATCGAGGAGAAGACCGGAATTCGGGAACGGCGGTTCCTCGAATCGCACGAAACCGTCCTCGACCTCGCGGTCGAGTCGGCCGAGAAGGCCATGGCGGCGGCCGACGTCGGGGCCCGCGACATCGACGTCCTGGTGGTCGCGTGCACGAGCCCGGACTGGATCATGCCGTCCCTGGGCGTGAGCCTCGCCGAGCGCCTCGGCATCAAGACCCCGCGGATCCTCGACCTGACACAGCACGCGTGCGCCTCGTCCGTGTACGGGATCCACACAGCCTCCTGCCTCTTGCAGGAACCGGGGCTGGACACCGCGCTGGTCGTCTGCGCGGAGCGGGGCTCCGGCATCACCGATCCGCAGGACCGCCTCACGCGGATCTTCTTCGGAGACGCCGCGGGGGCCGTGGTCCTGCGCAAGACGGAAGGCCAGGACGGCCTGCTCGGTTATGACCTCGGCAACGTCTACTCGGACGGCGTCCGGATGGCGACAGCCTGGCGTGTGGACCAGAAGGTGCCGACGTCGACGACGGAGACCCCCCGGACGCCGTACATCTTCATGGACGGCAACGTGGTGCTGCGGGAGGCGATGACCCAGGTGCCGAAGTCCCTGAGCGCGGCGCTCTCGTTCGCCGGCGTCACGGTGGACGAGGTGAGCGGCTTCGCCGTCCACCAGGCGAACGCCAAGTTGGTGAGGCGCATCGGGCAGATGGCCGGCGCCGCACCCGACCGGGTCCCCGTCACCGCCGACACCCTGGGCAACACCGCTGCGGCCTCACCGCTGACGGCACTGTGGCGGCTGGCCGTCGAGGGCCGGGCCCGGCGCGGCGACGTCATCGTGCTCGGCGCGATCGGGGCAGGCTTCCTCTTCGGCTCGCTCGTCTTCCGGCTCCCGGCGGATCTCGTCGCGGCGGAGGTCCCCGGGATGGCCCGCCCCGGAGGGAAGTGACCTACCGCGGGCAGCGGTGGACGCGCGTCCTGTGGATCGGCCCCGCCGGAGTCGCCGGGGCCCACGCCCCGCTGTACGCGTGCGGCGGCGCTTGTATCGGCGGGCTGCGGGAACGCGTCCGGCAGTCCTTCCACGAGAGCCGCCCCGTCGGCTCCCCACTGCCGGGCGAGTCCGCCGCGTCGGGGCAGCCGACCTCCGGCAGGAGAGCCGGCAGGCATCGGGGCCGGTGCAGGCTCTTCCGCCGCGGTCGAGCTCCCGCCCTGGCCACCCAGGGGCCCGCTGTCCCCCGCAGCGAGAGCCCGTGGCCGGGGCGGGCACGCCGTGCGCGCTTTCGACGGAAGTCCCCGAGACGAACGCTCTGACAACGCAGCGACCGTCTCACGTCCCGCGCCACGTTCTTCCCACCCGGTCCGGCCCTCTTCGAGAAGCAGACGTGACGCAGCAGACCACGGACGAGCGGCCCGGACATCGCCGCCGCCACCGTCGTTCGCCGCCGAGCACCCGCTCCGGCTCACCGACGCCGGTCGAACGGGCGGTGACCCGCCGGCTGCCGTACGACCCGCCACGCCGCGAGCGACAGAACCTCGTTCGGTGATCCTCGACCACGGGCTTCGGAGCGAGGCTGCCGTGGGTGTTCGCTGCGGAGACGCCGACGAGTGCGGGCAGCCAGTACACCCTTTTCATCTCCGCGGAACCCGTAGGAGTGGAGCACGTCGAGGCGTGTTTTCCCCTCAGGGTCCGTCATGCCAATGGGGCGCCCGTCGAGACCCAGTTGCTGGAATCCGAATCCGGCGCGGCTCTCGCGTGAGGAGCACGTACGCCCAGGCCCTCTCGTACGATTCCGGCTTTATCGGATCGGCGGTGAACGCGTAGCCGTACACACGCGTGCATATCACCAGTGGCCGTCCCTGCGGACAGCAGAACTGTGGTCTGGCGGCGAGCCGAGGTGGAGGATGTGTCTCTCGCCACCACGGCGAGGGACGAAGTCGACTACAGGGGGATACGTGAACGAGGAAAGCGAGCGGTTGCGTCGGCGACTCTACGGGCTGATCTACCGGAACCCGGCGTGGTCGCTCGACCAGCTGGCGGCGGAGGTTCGCTGCTCCCTCGCTGAGGTGGATCAAGCGTGCGACGCGCTGTGGGGCGTTGGCCTGCTGGCCCCTGCGTCCTCCGCACCCTGCGGCTACGTGACGGTGACGCCGGAAGCCGCGCTGACCCGGCTGTTCTCCGCCGAGGAGCGCCAGGCCGAGGCGCATCTGCAGCGGGTGTCCAGAATCCGTGGGGCCATCGCCTCGCTGATCGGCGACTATCCGCGATTGCGTGACGAGCGGCGCGAGGCCGTCGAGATCGAAACACTGCCGACAGCGGCTCTGGTGAACACCTTCCTCGAGGACGCGGGCAGCACGTGCAATGTGTCCATGCGGTCGATGCATCCCGGTGGGCTCCCGCCGGAGGAGCTCCTCAACGACATGCTGTTGCGCGACAAGGAAATGGAGAGCCGGGGCATCCGGGTGGAGACGCTGTACTCGCGACGGACGACCGAGGTTCCGTATATGGCGGCGTATCTGGTGAATGCCGAGCGGCCGCGGCGCGAGGTGCGCACAGCGGACTATCTGCCCCTGAGGATGGTCCTCTTCGACGACAACCTCGCTGTACTGCCCATCAACCCGGAGGACAGCAGCGAGGGGGCCTTTGCCATCCATGGGCAGGCGCTGGTGAGATCACTTCACGCGCTGTACGACTACTGCTGGCACACTTCGGTGCGCTTTCGTCCGGCCGGGGCAAGGGACACCTTCGGGGGAGAATTCGACTCGCAGGCGCTCGCGGTGCTGCGCATGCTCGCCGACGGCGTCAAGGACGAGGTGATCGCACGTCATCTCGACGTCTCCCCGAGGACGTTGAGCCGGTTCATGACCAGTCTGCTGGACCGGCTCGGAGTGCAGACGCGGTTCCAGGCGGCCCTGCGTGTCGCTGAACTGAAGCTCCTGGACTGAGTCAGGGCTCCGAGCGGCTCCGGAGCCGTGGGGCCGCTCGAACGCGGCCGGGGCGCACTCCGTGCCCCTGTGACGGAAGTGGGGATTCCCCTTTCCGCTCGTTCCGCAGGGAAATCGGAGCGGGCTGTGGCGTCATGCCGCCATGACCGGACGCCGCCGCCGGTATGGCTTGAACCCTGGGGTGAAGCGACAGCAGCATGGGTCTGCCGGCAAGGACGAGCGGTAGGCACCGCTTCCGTCCCGCCAGATTCTCCACCTGCCAAAAAGCCAACCGGGGGACACGCATGTCCATATCGCTCCGCGCCTTCGTCTGCAGAGCTCTCCTCTGCGCTTCCTGTCTTGTCGTGGCCGGAATGGTTCAGTCCGTCACGGCCGATCCGGTCACCGCGAACGACCGCGTTCTCGCGTCGGTTTCCGAGAGGACCGTCGAGCTTCCTCAGAGCGACAACGGTTGGTGGTAGGGCGCTGCCCGCCCCGCCCTTCACTTCCCAGTTCGCGCATCAGGAGAGTTCGATGGACGTCATCGCCGCCGCACCATCCGGGCCGCCCGGGCCGGTACTCACCGACCTCGCTCCGCACGCGCACCACGACCGCACGGTCGACATCGCCGTCGTGGGGATCGGCTACGCGGGGCTCCCACTCGCCGTAGCCGCGGCGGCGGGTGGGCACCGCACCCGGGGACTCGATCTCAGCGACTTCCTCGTGGCGCAGGTCAACATCGGCCGCACGCCCGTCGACACGGTCACCCGTGCCGAGTTGGAGTCCGTGGCACCGCTCCTGGACGCCACCACGGACCCCTCGTTCCTCCGTGAGTGCTCCGTCATCGCCCTGTGCGTTCCCACGCCGGTGGACACCCACGGGGTACCGGACCTGGAGCCGCTGCTCTCCGCGGTGCGCACGGTCCGCCACCACCTGACGGCCGGACAGCTCGTGATCATCGAGTCCACCACCTACCCCGGTACCACCGACGGTGTCATCCGCGACATTCTGGAGGAGTCCGGTCTCACGGCGGGAAAGGACTTCCACCTCGCCTTCTCGCCGGAGCGGGTGGACCCGGGCAACACCCGGTACGGCTTCCACAACACGCCGAAGGTGGTCGGCGGCCTGACGGCGGAGTGCGGCGCTCGCGCCGCCGCGTTCTACGCGGGGCTCACGGACCTGGTGCACGTCACCCGCTCCAGTCGCGAGGCGGAGGCCGCGAAGATCCTGGAGAACACCTACCGGCAGGTGAACCTGGCGCTGGTCAACGAGTTCGCACAGATCTGCCACCGCCTGGGCGTCGACGTCTGGGACACCATCGCGGCCGCCGCCACGAAGCCCTTCGGCTTCACTCCGTTCCGTCCCGGTGCCGGTGTGGGCGGCCATTGCATTCCGGTCGACCCGCTCTACCTCGTCCACCGGGCCACGCAGGCCGGGGTGCCGTTCCGGATGGCCGAGCAGGCGCAGCGGATCAACGACTCGATTCCTGTCTGGGTCGCCTCGCGCGCGCAGGAACTCCTCACCGCGACCAACGTCGCCGCCCGCGGGGCCAGGGTGCTCCTGCTGGGCGTCACCTACAAGCCGGACGTCGCCGACACGCGGCACTCGCCGGCCGAGCCGCTCGCCGTCGAACTGCTGGGCGCGGGCGCCGAGGTGATGTTCCACGACCCGTACGTGAGCACGTTCTCCGCGCGCGGCCGGCCCGTGCCCGCCGGACGGGACCTGGTGACCGACCTCGCGGCGGCGGACCTGACGATCATCGTGCAGAGGCACCGGATGTACGACAGCGAACTACTGGCCCACGCACGGCTCGTTCTCGACCCCAGCGGGCCCGGCACGACGGCGAAGGGCGAGTACGCATGACCGGCCACCCCGCAGTCCCGGCGCTGATCGGTGCTCACGCGGCCGCCCGTCCCACAGCCGTCGCCCTGCGGACACCGGACGGCACGGTGACCTACGGGCAACTGTGGAGTCGTGCCGAACAGGCCGCGCTGACCCTCGCGGGTCGCGGCGTGCGGCGCGGCGACACGGTCGCCGTGCATATGCCCTCCGGCCCGGAGGCGGTCGTCGCGATGCTGGGGACGTGGCTCGCGGGCGCCGCGTTCGTGCCCGTCGACACGCAGACCCCCGCGGAGCGCCTCGCGTACGTCCTCGACCACAGCGGAGCCGTGGTGGTTCTCGACGGCGGAACGGCACCTCCGCGGCCTTCCGCAGAGCGGTCGACGGCCCCGCCCCCGGCGGACCCCACCGTCGGAGGCACCCTGCCCGGCGACCTGGGCGCCTACGTCGTCTACACCTCGGGATCCACCGGGACGCCCAAGGGCGTCCTGGTGGGGCACCGTGCGCTGGCCGGTCATGTCACCGCGTCCGTGGACCTGTTCGCCCTCGGGCCGCACAGCACGGTGCTGCAGTTCGCGAGCCTCGGATTCGACGTCGCCCAGGAGGAGATCTGGCCGACTCTCGTCGCAGGGGGGACCCTCGCCTTCCACGGTGCGGGCAGCGCCCCTGACACCGCGCACCTCGCGTCCGTCGTCCGGGAGCTGGCGGTGACGGTCCTCCAACTCCCCACGGCATACTGGCGCATGCTGTGCGCGGAACTCGACGGCGCCGACGACCCCTCCTTCGCCGGAGTCCGTACGGTCGTGATCGGCGGCGAGAACGCCACCGCCGCGGACGCCCGCGCCCACCTCCGCACCAATCTCGCGCACACCGTGCTGGTGAACGGGTACGGCCCCACCGAGACCGTCATCACGGCGACCGCCCTGGTGCTCGCCCCCGGCGACGACGTGCCGGGAACGGCCGGGCTGCCCATCGGCGAGCCGGTCGGCGACCGCGTGGCACGGGTGCTCGACGAGCACCGCCGCCCGGTCGCCGACGGCGAGCCGGGCGAACTGTGGATCGGTGGCGAGCTGCTCGCCACCGGCTATCTGCACGACGCCGCGAGGACCCAGGAGCGTTTCCCGCCCGACCCGTACGCGGCGGCTCCCGGGGCTCGGATGTACCGCACCGGCGACATGGTGGTGCGCCGGCAGGACGGCGGCATCGAGTTCCTGGGGCGCGTCGACAACCAGGTGAAGGTGCGCGGCCATCGCATCGAGCTCGACGAGGTCGACCGCCATCTGCTCGACACCCCCGGCATCACCTCCGCGACCGCGTTCACCCTCGACGACGGCGCCGGCGGGAACGTGCTCGCGGCCGCCGTGGCCCGCAACGGTGCGGGCCCCGACCCCCGGGCGGTCCGGGAGCACCTGCGTGAGCGGGTCCCCGCCTACCTGGTACCGGGCCGCATCGCGGTGCTCGACCGGCTGCCCCTGACCACCTCCGGCAAGACCGACCGCCGGGCGGCCGCCGCGGCCGCGGCAGCCGCCCTCGCCGCCGGCGCGACGCCCGTCCCGGACGACGTCATGACAGCGCGGCCCCCCCTGGACACCGTCCTCGGCCTGCTCCGCGCTCTGCTGCTCGCGCCGGAGCTCGGGCCCGACGACGACTTCCTCGCCCAGGGCGGCGACTCCCTCATGGCCCTGCGCGTCTGCGCGCAGATGCGGGCGCGGGGCGTCTCCATGCACCCTGGGGACCTGCTCGTCGGACGCACGGCCCGCGCCGCCGTCGCCAGGGCGGACCGCCGCCGCGCGCCGGAGGCCGTCGAGGAGGAGCCGGACGGCCCGCTCGACCTGCTGCCCGCCCAGCACCGCTGGCTGCGCGACGGCGACCTGCCCGAACGCGACCACTTCTGCCTGAACGCCCTGTTCACGACCGCCTCGGGGCTGTCCGCCGACCGTCTCGCCCGGGTGGCGGGGGCCCTGCGGCGACGTCACCCCGCGCTGCGCACGGCGCTGCGTGAGGACGGCACGGTCGTGCTGAGGGAGTCCGACCCGGCGGATGCCGTCCGTGTCGTCGACCTGGCCGCGGCCGTACCGGAGGAACGCACCGCCCGGCTGGAGGACGCGCTGGCCGCGGCCCAGACGTCGATGTCGCTCGCGGAGGGCCGGGTCTTCGGTCTGCTGTACGCGGAGTGCGGAGACTCCGGGGCCCGGCTGCTCCTGACGGTGCACCACTTCGTGCTCGACGGCGTCTCGATGGGCCTGCTCGTCGACGACCTCGAACAGCTGCTGGGCGACGGGCGGCCGGGCGGTGCCGCGACGGGACCGCGGGCCGTCGGCGCCGCGCTGCGGGACTGGGTGAACACCGCGCAGGCACGCGAGGACGCCGCCCAGTGGCGGGCGCGCACCCGGGAGTTCGCCGCGCTGCGCCCCGACGCGGAGGGCCCCGCTCCGCTGCCCACCCTGCGCACCCACCGCTTCCGGCTGCCCGCGGAGACTACCCGGCAGGTGACCCACCGCCTTCCCGAGGCCGGCATCGCCCCGCACGACTTCGCGCTCGGCTGCCTCGTCGGCGGTCTGGCGGCCTGGACCGGGGAGCCCGTGCACGGCGTCGACGTCTACGCGCACAGCCGTGACGTGTCCCCGGGCGGCCTCGACCTGTCCCGCACGGTCGGCTATGTCCAGAGCACCTATCCGGCCGTCCTGCGCTGGGAGGGCGAGGGCATGTCCGCGCTCGTCACCGCGCTCGGCGGTCCCGCAGCCCTGCCCGAACGCCGCTACGGGTTCGACGCGTTGCGCTTCCTCTCGCCCGACCCCGCGGAACGGGCGGCGCTCGCGGCGTGTCCGCGCCCCCTGGTCCGGCTCAACTTCCGCGGTCATCTCCTGCGGCTGGAGCAGCGCGCGCCGGGCACGGCGCTCCGCCCCGCGCAGGAGAGCTTCGGCGCCCACCGCTCGCCGCTCCAGCGGGAGCGCTACCTGCTCATGGCCGAGGGCGACTTCGTCGACGGGCAGCTGGAGATGAGCCTCAAGTACTCCACGGTCCACTGGAGTGCGGAACGGATCGAAGAGCTGGCCGGCTGCGTCGACCGCGTGATGCGGCAGGCCCTGGACTCCTCCGCCGGACTCCCGGCCACGCCCCGGCCGGACGCCGCCCCGCCCGTGGAAGGCGGTGCCCGATGACGACGGCGCCGCCCCTGGTCCCCGGCATCCCGGCCGAACACCAGCCCGCGACGGGCAGTGCGCCCGGATGGCCGCTGGTCCTGTACTTCCACCATGTGCACCCGGACGTGCGGCACTACACCGCTCTGTCCCCGGACGAGTTCGAACGAGGCATGGAGCAGGTCCTCGAACGATTCGATCCGTACGACCCGGCGGACCTGCTCGCCGACGGAGGCCCGCGCCGGCCGGAGCGTCCCACGGTGCTCGTCACCTTCGACGACGGCTACCGCGACAACGCGACCCACGCGCGGGACATCCTGGACCGCCTCGGCGTCCGGGCGGTGTTCTTCGTCTGCACCGGAATGCTGGGCCGGCGCAGCACCCGTCCGCGCGAGGACTACCTGACGTACGAGGCATGCGACCGGCTGGCGCGGGAGGGACACCTGATCGGCGCCCACACCCGTACCCACCCGCACCTCGACCGCGTCCCCGCGGCCGACGGCAGGGCCCAGACCCTGGGATCGCTCGACGACATCCGCGAGCGGTTCGGGCCGTCCCCGGCCCGGCTGTTCGCCTACCCCTACGGCGGGGTGCCCGACCAGCCGTACCTCCCCGACGACGTCCTGGCCTTCGGAACGGTCCGCTCGCCCGCCGTCGCATGGACCGCCGACCCGCAGCGGATCCGGAGAACCTACCTGCCCTCCGGGGCGGCCGACACCTGGGCCGGACTGGTGCGCCACTGGCGCAGCGGGTGGGACGGGCCGACCGCCCTGCCCACCCGGCCCGTCCCGACCGCTTCCGAGGGGGAAGAGAGATGACCGGACAGAAGTCGTGGCGCACCCGGTTGGCCGGGGCGCTGCCCGCCACCCGGGAGTCCCGGATCATCGCGGTGAACGCGTTGATCGGCTCCATGGGCACCGGCATGTTCCTGGCCGGCTCCGCCCTGTACTTCACGCGCTTCGGCGGCCTCAGCGAGACTCAGCTCGGCGTGGGCCTGGCGATCGCGGGCGTCGTCGGACTCGCCACCACCGTGCCCATGGGCATGCTCGCGGACCGCTTCGGCCCGAGGAACATCATCCTGGTGGTCTGCCTGTGGCGGGCCGTCGGCTACCTCGCCTACATGCGGGTCGAGGGATTCACCGAGTTCGTGGTGACGGCCAGCCTGCTGTACGTCATGGACCGGGCCGGGCAGCCCCTGAACCAGGCCCTGGTGGGCCGGCTGATCACCGGGTCCGAACGCAACCGCACGATGGGGTTCATCCGGTCCCTTCGCAACCTCGGTTTCACCGTCGGTTTCTCGCTCGCCGGCATCGCCCTGACCACCGGGTCGAAGGCGGCGTTCCAATGGCTGTTCATCGGCAACGCGTTCAGCTTCCTCGTGGTGTTCGTCCTCGTCTGGATGCTGCCCAGGGTCGGCCCGGCGAAGGCCAAGGACACCGCCGAGGGCGAGAACGCGAAGGCGGTCGTCCCGCCGATCCGCGACTGGCGGTTCGTGGCGGTCACCGCGGCGAACGGTGTGATGTTCCTGCACGACGCGATCCTGATCACCGTGCTGCCGCTGTGGGTGGCCGAGCACACCCGGTCACCGATCTGGATGATCACCGTCCTGGTCACCACCAACACGGTGATCACGGTGCTGGGCCAGGTCCGGACGACACGGCACATCGACAGCCTGGCCTCCGCGACCCGGGCCACCACCTGGTCGTCGGTGCTGCTGCTCCTCGCATGCGTCGCCTTCGCGGCGAGCGGCTGGTCGGACACCTCCGGCTGGGCGATCATGACTCTCATGACGGCGCTGCTCCTGCTGACCTTCGGGGAGCTGCTGCACTCGGCGTCGTCCTGGGAGATCTCCTTCGCGATGTCGCCCGAGGCCGCCCAGGGCAGATACCTCGCCTTCTTCAACGTGGGCTTCTCGGCGGCGGAGATCGCCGGGCCGGCCGTGGTGCTGTGGCTCCTCTCCGGAATGGGGCCGGGCGGCTGGCTGATCATCGCGGTCTGCTTCCCGCTCTCGGCCGCCCTGAGCTGGCTCGGCACCCGGCAGAAGCCGGCGCCCGCGGCCGCCGGGCCCGGTCCGGACGCCGAGCCCGGTCCGGACGCCGAGCCCGGTCCGGACGCCGAGCCCGTACCTGCCACGAGCGGCTCCTGACCGCCGAGCACCCCGACCGGCTCCGCTCCTCGGAGCGGGCCCGGTCGGCCGGTCCGGTACCGCACGACGACACCTCACCACCCGTCACCAGACGGAACCCGCACCGACCCATTCCCGTACACCGGCGGAATGCGTACTGACGGAGGAAAGCATGTCCGACACACCCCCGCCCCAGCACCTTCTGATCGTCAGCGGCGGCCGTGATCTGCCGGACCGCGCGCGCGACGCCTGGCCCGGGCTGCGCACGACCGTCATCTGCCGGCCGGAGGTGGTGCCCCGGCTGCGCAGCCGGGAGAAGATCCAGCGCCTGATCGTGCTCCGCGAGGACGCTCCCGTCGAGGAGTGGGTGGCCGCCGCGCGGTTCGTGCACGCCGTCGACCCGGTCGACCGGCTGACCAACTTCACGGAGAAGGACACCGAGAAGACCGCGGCCATCGGGCTCGACCTCGGTCTCGCCTGGCACACCGCCGACACGGTCCGGGCCGTGGCCGACAAGTACGAGATGCGGAGGGTGCTGGCCGGGGCCGGGATCGGCAGCGTCGTCGCCGAGACCGTCCACGACGTCGAAGGGGTGCGCAAGGTCGCCGAGCGGACCGGCTACCCGCTGATCTGCAAGCCCGTGCGCGGAGTCGCCAGCAAGGGCGTCACCCGGATCGACGGGCCCGCCGACATCGAGCGGGCCCTCGGGTGGGGGGCCGAGGGCGCCGGCGATCTGGACACGCCGGACCTCCTTGTCGAGCAGTTCCTGAGCGGTGACGAGTACAGCGTGGAGTGCGTCAGCGAGGACGGCGAGCACCTCGCCGTGGGCGTCACCCGCAAGATCTCCGAGCACGACCACTTCGTCGAGGTCGGCCACGTCGTCCCCGCCCCGCTTCCGGACGCCGACGACCGGCGGATCCGCGACGCGGTCACCGACATGCTGACGGCACTCGGCGTCCGCCAGGGCGTCACCCACACCGAGGTCATCGTGGCCGTGGACGCCGTCCACATCGTCGAGACGCACCTGCGCCCGGCCGGCGACGAGATCCCCGAGCTGTGGGCGCGGGTCAGCGGTGTCGACCTGATCAACGTCGTCGCCCGCCAGGCCGTCGGCATCAAGGTCCTCGACGACGTCCGGGCGGCCCTCGCCGCCCCGCACGACGGGCCGGGCGCGGCGGCCATCTGGTACGCGTGCCCGGACGCGGTGGGCGAGATCGTGGAGGTCACCGGCGAGGACGAGGCCCGTGCCCTGGAGGGCGTCGTCGACGTCGAAGTGCTGCGCGAACCGGGCAAACGGCTCAAGGGGGTCACCGGTTCCTTCGCCCGAGGTGCACACGTCTGCGCGGTGGGCACGTCACAGGACGAGGCGCTGCGGCGGGCCCAGGAGGGTGTACGAAAGCTGTCGTTCACCGTACGCAGCGACGGCATGGCCGCGCGTCACGAGGCACTCGCCTCGACCGGCTGACACCGCGTCGGCCGGCCCGAACGGCACCTGCCCGCCGTCCCCGGCGCCGGGCAGGTGCGCGCACAACAGAGAGAAGAGAGAAGAGAGATGACTGCACAGAACAACGAGGCGAAGGCCACCGACTACGCGTTCGGAGGCCTGCACCACGTCCAGCTCGCCATCCCGCCCGGCGGCGAGGACGAGTGCCGCGCGTTCTGGGGCGACGTGCTCGGGATGACCGAGCTGCAGAAGCCTCCGGTGCTCGCCGCCCGCGGCGGGTGCTGGTTCCGCGGCGGCGGCCTCGAGGTCCACCTCGGCGTCGAGCAGGACTTCGCCCCCGCGCGCAAGGCGCACCCCGGGATCCTCGTCCGGTCGCTGCGCGACCTGGCCAAGCGCCTGGAGGAGGGCGGCCACGAGGTGACGTGGGACGACAACTTCCCCGGCCACGACCGTTTCTACGCCTTCGACAAGTTCGGCAACCGGCTGGAGTTCCTGGAGCCGCAGACCGCGTCCTGACCCCCGGTCCACCGGACCCGGTTTCGTTCCGATCCGTACCACGGTATTTCGAGGAGCCAGCAATGACCGAAGCAGCGGGCAGGCCGCCCGCATTCCGCGTGGCGGACCTCATCGTGGCCGAGGGCCCCGAGGGCGCCGAGCGCATCCTGATCGCGGGGCTGACCGTCACCGTGGCCGCCGGCGAGATCGTCGCGGTACTCGCGGACGACACCGGGCCCGCGGCCGCACTGACCCAGGTGCTCGCCGGACACCGGAGGGCCCAGTACGGCGCCGTCACCGTCGGCGAGACCCGCCGGTCCCGGCGGATCGCCCCGGTCCTGCCTCCGGGCGTGAGCGTGGTGGCCGCCGGAGGCCGGAGGCCGGTCTCGCCGGTCCGGGCGCCCGTCGTGGTCGTCGACGCCGTCGCCGTGCCGCCGGCCGACGAGTCCGCGGTCGAACTGGCGCGCACCGCGGCCCGGCAGGGCAGCGCGGTGCTCCTGGTCACCACCGACGCCGGGACGGCGGCGTGGGCAGACCGGACCGTCCACCTCAATCGCGCCCCCCGACCCGAGCCCCGGCCGGAAGGGGAGGTCCGCTTCACCGCCGACGCCCTGATGGAGGCGGCGACCGGATCGCTGACCGCAGCCGGCGTCGCCGCCGAGCGCGCCGCCCTGGTCGCCCGCGTCCTCGTCGACGCCGACGTGCGGGGCCACTTCTCGCACGGCGTCGGCCTGCTGCCGATGTACCTCGACCGGCTGCGGCAGGGAGGCATCGACCCCGCTGCCGAACCCGAGCTGACCCAGGAGAACGGATCCGTCGTCCGCGTCGACGCCCACGGCGGCTTCGGCCAGGTCGCAGCCGATCTCGCGGCCCGGCGATGTGCCGAGCAGGCGGCCCGCACCGGGCTCGCGGCCGTCGCCGTCCGGGGGAACAACCATGTCGGCATGCTCGCCGCCTACCGGGACCACTTCGTCCGCCACGGCGTGGTCGGCCTCGTCCTCAACGTCTCTGGCCCGAGCGTCGCCGCCCCGGGCGCCGGGCGCCCCACCCTCGGGAACGACGCGGTGTGCATGGTCGTCCCCCGGGAGGACCGGCCCCCGCTCGTCGTGGACTTCGCCACCGGGACCGTCGCCAGCGGAAAGATCCGGCACGCGGCGCACCGCGGCGAACGGGTGCCCGCGACCTGGCTGGTGGACCGCGAGGGCCGCCCGACCACCGACCCGGAGGAGCTGGACCGGGGCGGTGCCGTCCCGGTCTTCGGCGGTCACAAAGGCCTCGGGGTCGCGGTGATCACCGAGGTGCTGGCCGGCATCCTCGCCGGCGGCACGGTGAGCCCTCTCGTCCACAAGCAACGTGCCGAGCCGGAGCGGTCGATGGACTGCTCCCAGCTGTTCCTCGCCCTGTCGCCGGAAGCCTTCGGCAACCCCCCGGTGGACGACCTGCTCGACGCCCTGTCGGGCGCGGTGGCCGCCGGCTACCCGCAGGGGCCGCCCGCCGTCCATCTCCCGGAACAGCAGGAGCGGCTGGCCGAGGCCGTGGCCGCCGAACACGGCGTGCCGGTACCGGTGTCGGTCGTCGAGCGGCTCGGCTGGGCTGTCCCCGAGACCGCCGCGGCCCCGGCGGGAGGTGCCGCGTGAGCACGCGCCTCGGTGTGGGCATCGTGGGATTCGGAGTCGCCGGCCGGCAGCACGCCGCCGCGCTCGAGCGGCTGCCGGAAGCGGGGGTCGTGTCCGTCCTGGAGGAGGCCCCCGCGGTCGACACCGGCGATCATCGCCGGGCGGGTTCATGGAGGGAGCTCCTCGACGACCCGGACGTCGGCATGGTGGCCCTGTGCGTTCCCCCCGGCGGGCGCGCGCGACTCGCGGTCGAGGTGCTGGAGGCGGGCAAGGCCGTTCTCCTGGAGAAGCCGCCCGCCGTGTCCGTGGAGGAGATCGACCGGGTGACGGCCGTGGCCCGGCGGACCGGTCTACCGGTCGGCGTCATGCTCCAGCACCGGATGCGGCTGCCACCGGCGGCCCTCGCCGCCACCTGGTCGGCGCCGTCCGTCACGGGGGTTCTCGAGGTTTCACGGTTCCGCCCTCCCGCCCACTACCGGCGTGCCGGGTGGCGCGGCGACCCCGCCGCCGCGCTGGGCGGGATCTCCGCCCACCTGGGAGTCCACTACCTCGACCTGGCCTGCCAGCTGCTCGGGCGGCCGGCGTCGGTACGCCTGACACCGCCCCGGGAGGTCGCCGCGGGCATCGACACCCGCGTCACGGGGATGGTCACCTTCCTGTCCGGGGCCACCCTGGCGTTCACCGTGACCGCCGAGTCGACGGTGCGCACCGAACGGCTCCAGATCCTCGGGCCCGACGGCGGTTTCAACATCACCGACGGCACGGTGATGACCCAGATCGGTGATACGGAGCAGACCTGGCCCACCGCGCCGACCGCGGAACTGCGCACCGAGGTGTACCGGGAGATGGCGGAGGCCGTCGCGGCGGGACGTTCCCCGGCGCGCTGCCACCTCGACGGCGCCCGTGGGGTGACCGAGATCCTCTCGTCGGTCGCCGCCTCCGCGGCGGTGGTCGTGTGAGGCCGCTGATCGGCATCTCCTCCGGATCGGCGCCCGGCCTCGACGCCGACGCACTCGCCGGCCTCGCCCTCTCGTGCGGCGGCACGGCGGTCGACGTCAGGGAGGGCAAGGGCCACGCCTGGGAGGCCGGGGGGCTCGCCGGCCTGCGCGCCGCCGGCGCGGAGGTGTGCTTCGTCGGCGTCGGCACGGTGCTCGGCGACGCCGCCCATCCCCCGGGCGGGATCGGCGCCCTTCGCTGGCCCGAGCGGGGCCTGCCGGTGAAGGTCTTCGCGTCCGCCGGGTGCACCGCCCCCGACCGGATCGGCCTGACGCTCGCGCAGGTCGACGCGCTGGCGGCGAGGGTCGGTGACAGCTCCCTCGTCCTCGTGGAGACCCACCACGGATACGCCCCCGTACCCGAACTCGAGGAGCTGTGCCGCCGAGCGGGCACCTCGGTCCTGCTCGACACGATGGGCCTCGCCAGAATCGACGGCGACCCCGTCGCGGCGGCGGCCCGGCTCGCCCACCGGATCTCGTACGCCCAGGTCAAGGGATTCGACTGGGAGGCGCCCGGCACCTCGCGTCACCGGCCCCTCGCCGCTGCCCGGCCCGGGGCGACCCGGCGGGTCCTCGACGCGGCCGGTGAACTGCGCGCTGTCACCGTCGAGTCGAAGGCGCCGTCCCTCGCCGAGGACACCGCGCTGCTGTGCCAGTGGTACGGCCCCGATCCCACCCTTCCCCAGGCCCTCAGCGAGGAGACCCCTTCGTGAGACTCGCCATCATCAACGACGAGTTGTCCCAGGACATCGAGGAGGCGGCTGCCACGACGGCCCGTCTCGGCTTCGACGGCCTGGAGATCCGGTCCAGCAACGGCGTGCCGCCGCACCGCATGGATGACGCCGCCCTCGTCGGCGTGCGGGACACCGTGACCCGGCACGGACTGCGGGTGGCCGGGTTCGACCCTCCGGCGCTGAAGTGCGAACTGCCCCGTACCGCCGCGGAGACGGACGCCGCACGTGAGCTGGTGGCCGACTCCGTGCGCCGGGCCGAGCTGCTCGGAGCACCGTTCGTCCGCATCTTCACCTTCTACCGGCAGGGCGACCCCGACCCGCGCAAGGCGGCCGCCGCGGCCCGTGACGTGCTGGACGGCGTCCCCGCCGGACGGGTCCCCCTGCTCGTGGAGACGGGCATGCGGACCAACAGCCCGACCATGCGGCACACGCTGGAGTTCCTGGACGCCCTCGGCGACGACCGGCTCGGCGTCCTGTGGGATCCCGGCAACAGCGTCTTCAGCGGCTGGGACCCCGTCCCCTTCCCGCAGGACTACGCGCTCGGCCGCGAACGCATCAGGCACGTCCATGTCAAGGACCCGGACGGGCGGCATGCCTACGTCCGCCTCGGTGACGGGGACCTGCCCTGGCCGGCGATCCTCGCCCGGCTGGCCGAGGACGGCTACCGGGACTGGATCTCCCTGGAGACCCACTGGCGTATCGGCCGGGTGCTGACACAGGCCCAGCGGGACGAGCCGTGGGGCGAGGAGTTCACCACCGGCGGCTTCGAGGCCAGCACGACGTGCATGCGCCTGCTCCGCGAGATGACGCGTGCCCCGGGCGCGGACGCCGTCCCCGCCGACCCGAACGCGCACACGGTGGAGGCCGGCGCATGACCGTCTCACCCGTGATCCTGCTCGGGAGCCAGCGCTGCGGCACCACGGCTCTCGCCTACGCGATGAACCTCGCCTTCCACGACGCGGGCGGCCACTTCACCGTCAACGGCAAACTCCCCTACCTGCTGCACCGATGGCTGGGCGGCCAGGACCTGGCCGACCGCCATCTGCGCACCGACGAGATCCTGCACGCGCTGGACCGGCGCCCACCGGACGGCGCCGGCGTCGGACCCTGGCGCACCCAGGTGGAACAGAGCCTGCGGGCCGCGGCCCGCGACGTCGCCGAGGGAGCGGTCGGGGACGACCCGGTGGCCCTGGCACGGCACATCCTGACAACCGCCCAGGGCGAACTGCCGCACTGGGGCGACAAGTACAACGAGTACCTGCTGCATCTGCCGTGGTTTCGCCAGGTACTGCCGAAGGCCCGCTACGTGATGCTGGTGCGCCACCCGACGGAGGCCGCCCGCTCCATGCTGCGCTGGAAGGGCGACCGGCCCTACGTGCCGCTCACCGAGGCGGCGGCCCTCGCCAAGTGGACCGCGTGGAACGGACACTGGATCGACTTCGCACCCGGGGTACCGGCCGAGCGCCGTCTGGTGGTCGAGTACCACGCCCTCTGCCGGGGCGAGGAGACCGAACGCCTGTCACGGTTCACCGGCCTCGACCTCGCGCCGTACCTGGCCGGACTCAAGCCCCGGTCCCCGGCCGCCGGCACCGGCGGCGAGCTGCCGCAGGACACGGCTTCCGTGTGGGAGGCGCTGCGTGCCTCCGCCGCCCCCGCAACCGTCCTGACCTGATGTGACGAACTCCTACCGAAGGTGAATCCCTTGTCCGCAACCCGCGTTCTCGTCGTCGGCGGAAAGGCCGGCATCGTCCGCAAGGCCGCAGCGCTCGGCCTGGAGGTGGTGCACGTCCAGAAGCCGTCCGCGTTCGACCCGGACGTGGTGGAACACTGCTCCCAACTGCTGCTGGTCGACTACCAGGACGTTCCCACCGTCACCGCTCTCGTGCGCGCCCTCCACGAACAGCGCCCCTTCGCCCGTGTCTTCACGCAGACCGAGGCCGCGCAGGCGGTGGCGGGGCATCTCACCGACGCACTCGGACTGCCCGGCAACAGCGAGCGGACCACCCGGCTGCTGCACGACAAGCCGGCCCTGCGCGCCCTGCTGAACGAGCGCGGCATCGGGCCGGTGGCGACCGTGACCCGGCCGACCCGTGCCGAGCTGCACGACTTCGTGAAGGCCGCGGGAGCGGCCGTGCTCAAGCCCACGATGGGTTCCGGCAGCCTGGGCGTCCGCCGTATCGCGTCCGTCGACGAGGTCGACGAGGCGTGGGCATGGCGTGAGGCCTTCGGCCTGGAGGAGTTCATGGCCGAGGAGTGGCTGGTCGGCAAGGAGCTCAGCGTCGAGACGTTCTCACGGGCCGGAACGCACACGGTCGTCGCCGTCACCGGCAAGGAGACCGGGCAGGGCGTGGTCGAACTGGGTCATGTCGTGCCCGCGCCGCTGGACGACGGCGAACTGTCCGCCGTCGCGTCGACGGTCGAGGCCCTTCTGGACGCCGTGGGCCTGGTCGACGGCCCGGCGCACACCGAGCTGATCCTCACCGCCGCCGGTCCCCGCGTCGTCGAGTCGCACAGCCGACGCGGCGGGGACCGCATCAACGACCTGGTCCGCCTGGTGCACGGCGTCGACCTGGAGGAGGCGACCTACCGCCTCGCCCTCGGCGGAGACCCGCTGCCGCGACCCGGGAAGCCGGACGGCGCGGCGGCCATCCGCTTCCTCGTCGCCTCCCCGGGAACCGTCACCTCGGTGACCGGCACGCCACGGGCGGAGGCCGCGGACGGCGTCGTCCAGGTCGACGTCCAGGTGGAACCCGGTGACAGGGTGCACGAACTGCGCTGGTCGGAGGACCGCTGCGGCTATGTCGTGGTGCACGCGGCGGACACGGAGACCGCGGTGCGGCGGGCCGCCGAGGCCGCGGCCCTCGTCGTGATCGCCACGGAACCGGTCGCCGCCGACGGGCAGGCCGCCACACTCGGCACGCTGCTCGGCGAGGTCGACGAGGTCCTCGACCCGTTCGCCGCCCGGATCACCGATCCGTCCGCCACCTCGCCCCGGTGACCGTCCGCCTACCTCCGCACCCTCCGAACCCCACCCGACCCACGGACGTGGCCGTCGGCGAGCGTCCGCAAGGAGTACAGCCATGAGCACGACACCCCCCGACGGCGGCAAGCAGGTCTCCGTGGTGGTCGCGACCTACAACCGGCCCACCGACGTCGACCTCCTGCTGACCGCGATCGCGGCGTGCGACACGGGCATCGTCCACGAGGTGATCCTCGTGGACGACGCCTCCGACACCCCGCTGCGCGTCGAGGACACGGCCCACCCCTTCCCCGTACGCCTGCTGCGCCACGAGCGGCGCCGTGGCGCGGCGGCCGGCCGCAACCTCGCCGGCCAGGAGGCGACCGGCGACGTCCTGGCGTTCCTCGACGACGACGCCCGCCCCCTGCCCGACTGGTTCGCCGTCCTCGACGCGGCCCTCACGCACGAGCGGGCGGCGATCACCGGCAGGGTGCTGCCGTTCGACAGCAGTGTGGTGTCCCGCGCCCGCCAGTACCGCTACGAGTTCCGTTACGCCCAGCACAGCCCCGGCAGTGAGGTCACCTTCTTCGCAGGCGGCAACTCGGCCGTCTGGACGAAGGAGTTCCTCGCCGCCGGCGGGTTCCCCGACGTGGTCACCGCGAGCGACAACGGCCTCGTCGAGCGGCTCGCCGAGTCCGGTGGACGGGTGCACTTCGCCCCGGGGTTGCGCGTGGCCCACCGCAACAGCAAGGGCGCGGGCATCGCCCTGCGGGAGGCGTGGCGTGCGGGCCGGCTGGCTCCGCGCAGCACACCGGCGGCCGCGCTGCGCCGGTTCGCGGCCAGCGCGAGGACGCAGCCCTGGTCGGACGACCCCGCCGCCGCCGGTCTCAACGTGGGCCTCCAGGCGGCGAACTCGTTGGCCACTGCCCTGCCGGCGGCCTGAGCGATGGCGGGTACGGGGGACATGGGCCGCGCCGACGGGGGAGCCACGATCTGGCTCACGGGTCTGCCGAGCGCCGGCAAGACCACGATCGCCCGCGCGCTGGCCGCGCGACTGCGGGCGGAGGGCCGCCGGGTGGAGTTGCTGGACGGCGACGAGATCCGCGAGTTCCTCTCGGCGGGTCTGGGGTTCGGCCGGGGGGACCGGCACGTCAACGTGCAGCGGATCGGCTTCGTCGCCGAACTGCTGGCGTCCAACGGTGTGCTGGCGCTGGTGCCGGTGATCGCGCCGTACGCGGACAGCCGTGAGGCGGTGCGCGAGCGCCATCGGCAGGAGGGCACCGCGTATGTCGAGGTGCACGTCGCCACACCGGTGGACGTGTGCTCGGCGCGCGATGTGAAGGGCCTGTACGCGAAGCAGGCGGCCGGCGAGATCAGCGGCCTGACCGGGGTCGACGACCCGTACGAGGCGCCGGTGGCACCGGACCTGCGGATCGATGCGCGGGACCGGACGGTGGCGGAGTCCGCCGGGGCCGTTCATGCGCTGCTCACCCAGAGGGGTCTGCTGTGACGATGCCCGACGTGACGGTCCAGGACGGGGCGGCCGGCCCGTACGCCCTGTCGCACCTGGACGCCCTGGAGTCCGAGGCGGTGCACATCTTCCGCGAGGTGGCGGGCGAGTTCGAACGCCCGGTGATCCTGTTCTCCGGTGGCAAGGACTCCAAGGTGATGCTGCACCTGGCGTTGAAGGCGTTCGCGCCGGCGCCGGTGCCGTTCTCGCTGCTGCACGTGGACACGGGGCACAACTTTCCCGAGGTGATCGCGTACCGGGACCGCGTGGTGGCGCGGCACGGGCTGCGGCTGCGTGTGGCGTCGGTGCAGGAGTACATCGACCGCGGTGTGTTGCGGGAGCGGCCGGACGGGACGCGCAATCCGCTGCAGACGGTGCCGTTGACGGAGGCGATCCAGGAGCACCGTTTCGACGCGGTGTTCGGCGGCGGGCGGCGTGACGAGGAGAAGGCGCGCGCGAAGGAGCGGGTGTTCTCGCTGCGGGACGAGTTCTCGCAGTGGGATCCGCGGCGTCAGCGGCCGGAGCTGTGGCAGCTGTACAACGGCCGTCACGCGCCGGGGGAGCATGTGCGGGTCTTCCCCCTGTCGAACTGGACCGAGCTGGATGTGTGGCAGTACGTCCAGCGCGAGCGGATCGACCTCCCGGAGATCTACTTCGCGCACGAGCGGGAGGTGTTCCGGCGGTCCGGGATGTGGCTGACCGCGGGTGAGTGGGGCGGTCCGCGACAGTCGGAGACGGTGGAGAAACGGCTGATCCGCTACCGCACGGTCGGGGACATGTCCTGCACCGGCGCGGTGGATTCGGACGCGACCACGCTGGACGCGGTGATCGCGGAGATCACCGCTTCCCGGCTCACCGAGCGGGGCGCGACACGCGCCGACGACAAGTTGTCCGAGGCGGCGATGGAAGACCGCAAACGCGAAGGGTACTTCTAGAGATGACCGGCACCGAGCAGCTCACCGCCCAGTCGTCGGCGACCACTCTGCTGCGCTTCGCGACCGCGGGTTCCGTGGACGACGGGAAGTCGACCCTGGTGGGACGGCTGCTGCACGACTCGAAGTCGGTTCTGGCGGACCAGTTGGAGGCCGTGGAGGCGGTCTCGCGCCGGCGGGGCCAGGAGGCGCCGGACCTGGCGCTGCTGACGGACGGTCTGCGGGCCGAGCGGGAGCAGGGCATCACCATCGACGTGGCCTATCGGTACTTCGCCACGGCGCGGCGGCGGTTCATCCTGGCGGACACGCCCGGGCACGTGCAGTACACCCGGAACATGGTGACGGGCGCGTCGACCGCCGAGCTGACCGTGATCCTGGTCGACGCGCGCAACGGAGTGGTCGAGCAGACCCGCCGGCACGCGGCGCTCGCCGCGCTGCTGCGCGTCCCGCACGTGGTCCTGGCGGTGAACAAGATGGATTTGGTCGACTTCGCGGAGCCGGTGTTCGCCGCGATCGCCGCGGAGTTCACCGCGTACGCGACCGGACTCGGCGTCCCCGAGGTCACCACGATCCCGATCTCCGCCCTCACCGGTGACAACGTGGTGGAACCTGCCGCGACCATGGACTGGTACGGCGGCCCGACCGTGCTCGAACACCTCGAAACCGTGCCGACGTCCCCTCCGCTCGGAGGCGCACCGCGAGCGGACACAGGCGCCGCGGGACATGGCCGTTTCCCGGTGCAGTACGTGATCCGCCCGCGGACGGCGGAGCACCCCGACTACCGTGGCTACGCCGGTCAGATCGCGGCGGGCGCCTTCCGGGTGGGCGAGGAGGTCACCGTGCTGCCCTCCGGCCACACCTCCAAAGTCGCCGGGATCGACCTGCTGGGCCGGTCCGTGGACCTGGCCTGGACACCGCAGTCGGTCACCCTCCTGCTGGAGGACGACATCGACATCTCCCGCGGCGACATCGTCGTACCGAGCGGCGACGCGCCCACCACCACCCAGGACGTCGAGGCCACGGTCTGCCACGTCGCCGACACTCCGCTCGTCGTCGGCCAGCGGGTGCTGCTCAAGCACACCACCCGCACCGTCAAAGCGATCGTCAGGGGCATCCCCTCGCGCCTCGTCCTCGACGACCTGTCCCAGCACCCCGCCCCGGGGCAGCTCGTCGCCAACGACATCGGCCGCGTCGTGGTTCGCACGGCCGAACCGCTCGCCCTCGACTCCTACGCCCGCTCCCGGCGCACCGGCTCGTTCCTGCTGATCGACCCCGCCGACGGCACGACACTCGCCGCCGGCATGGCAGGCGACGCCTTCACCGACACCACCACGGACGAGGGGCGGGACCTCTGAGGTGACAGGACACACCGCGGTCATCGAGGTCTGCGGCGCCACGAAGACGTACGGCACGGGCGCCGCCCGCCGCGTCGTGCTGGACGACGTCCATCTGCGCCTCGCGAAGGGCGAGTTCGTGTGCGTCGTCGGTGCCTCCGGGTCGGGCAAGTCGACGCTGCTCCATCTGATCGCGGGCCTGGATACGGTGACCGCGGGGCGGATCGGTGTCGCGGCCGGACGTCCGGCCGTGATGTTCCAGGACCACGCCCTGTTCCCGTGGCTGACGGCGGGGAAGAACGTCGAACTCGCGCTCCGTCTCGCTGGCGTCGCCGCTGGTTCCCGGCGGGCGCGGGCCAGGAGCCTGCTCGCCCTGGTGGGACTCCCCGAAAGCCACGGGCAGCGGGTGCATGAGCTGTCCGGCGGCATGCGCCAGCGGGTCGCCCTGGCCCGCGCCCTGGCACAGGGTACGGACGTCCTGCTGATGGACGAGCCGTTCGCGGCGCTCGACGCCGTATCACGGAGGGTGCTGCACGGTGAACTTCTCCGTGTCTGCGCGGAACGGGGGACGGCGGTGCTGTTCGTGACCCACGACGTCAGGGAGGCCGTGGCGTTGGGAGACCGTGTGGTGCTGATGTCGTCGGATCCCGGTCGCGTCGTGGCCGAGTGGCCCGTCGGACGCCGCTCGGCACGAGGCACCGGCACCGGCACCGGCACTCCGGACGCGGTCTGCCTCGTCGACGAGATCACCACCCGACTCGGCGAGGAGGCCGACCTCCATGCCCGTCGTTGACAGCGCCGCCCGCCCGTCGGGCGCACCGCCCGCCGGTTCCGAGCGATGCACGGCGGACCGTCCCCGCACGACGCACGACGGAGTCGCCTTCAAAGGCCGCACAGGAGTGCTGCTCCTGCGTGCCGCGAGCCGGGTCTGGCCCGGTTGCTCGGCGGTCCTGCTCGTAGCAGGCGTCTGGCAGCTGGTCCACCTGCTCGGCCTCTCGTCTGTGCTGCCCGCGCCGTCGGCCGTCCTGCGGGACCTGTCCGAAGCCTGGTCCGCAGGGACGCTCGGCTCCGGACTGCTGCACAGCCTGGGACGCTGTCTCGTCGGATTCGCGGCATCAGCAGTGCTGGGAGTGCCCCTCGGTCTGCTGCTCCACCGGTTCGGGTTCCTGCGGGTGCCGGTCGCCCCAGTGCTGAGTGCGTTCCAGTCGCTGCCGGCCGCGGTCCTCGTGCCCATCGCCGTGATCTGCCTCGGCACCTCGCACGGCGCGGTGTACATGGTGGTGCTTCTCGGCGCCGTCCCCTCCGTGGCGACTGGGGTTCTGACCGCGCTGGGCCAGGTGCCACCGCTCCTGGTGCGGGCGGGCCGCTCGATGGGAGCGACGGGAGCCGCAGGCGTGCGCCACGTACTGCTTCCGGCCGCTCTCCCCGGTGTGGTGGCCGCGCTCCGGCAGGGCTGGGCATTCGGCTGGCGGGCCCTGATGACAGCGGAGCTCATGACCGCCTCGCCCCTGCCTGGTCTCGGACAGATGCTCGACGCCGGCCGGCGCAGCGGCCGTCTCAGCCTCGTGCTGGCGGCAGCCGTGGCCGTGCTGGCAGTCGGTGTGCTGGTCGAGGTCGGCGTCTTCGGACCCGTACAGCGGAGGGTGCTGCACGCCCGCGGACTGCCTGCGGCGGAGTGACGACAGGACTGGTCGGGAGCCTGCCGAGCGGAGGGGGTCGGACTGTCCCGGACGCCGGAAGATGCCGGCGACCCGGTGCCCTCCGGGCGCGAGCAGACGTGTGAGCGCGACGCGGCCGTGGCCGCCAGGGATGACGCTAGGCACTTCACCTCCCTGCCCCTGATCCAGCCTGCGGCGGCGTCATGGAGCATCCGGCTTCGTCCTCGAAGACCGACCAGACCCCACGGGCCACCGCAGGCCTTCCGCGCAAGGCCACACCTACGTGGGAGGCGGCTCGGGGAAACCCGCTGGCGGAACACCAGCAGGGCGCCCGAGCCGACCTCGCCGATGCCGCGCCACGAGTGACGCGGAACGGCGACCGCGGGCGGTCCCGGCGTGGTGGCTTCGAGACCTCTACTCGATCCGTTCGCGCCTCAGCTCAACCATCCGCTCGCGATGTCGAAGCACGTCGCGGTAGACATCGCGACGATGTGCCGACTCCTGCGGCAGCAGCACGGTGAGAGACATCCCGATGGGAATCACCCACCACGGCGCCCCGAGCGCCCACGACCAGCTCGCCGCTACACCGCCGCCCACCGCCAGACCCTTGACGACAGGTAGGTGGAAGAAGGAGCGGTTCACCGAAGCCCCTCCCCGCACCGAAGGGCGGTTCGGCGCCGCTGCTCAGCGGCGAGGCGCTTGGCCTTGCGACGTACCCGCTCGCCCAACTTCTGCGGGTCGGCGGCTCCCGTAACGGCAGCGGCCTCCGTCCACGTGGTCCCCTCGCCCTCTGCGAGCGCGAACAATACCTGCCTCTCGACCGGCTTCAAGCCCCGAAGGACGCCGTTGAGGCGGGCGTCCTCGTACACTCCCCCCGCCGTGCGGTCGAGCAGGTCGACGTCGGCGGCGACCAGCTCGTACAGCGACATCCCGCTACCAAGGCCGACGTCGAGCGAAAGCACGCGTCCATGCCGGGTGCGCCGCCGCCACAGCGGCACCAACTGCCGGTGGACGGCTCGCGTTTCCGCCCGGAGTGCGCCCACAGCACGGGACGAGAGGCGACCCGTCCGCCACAACTGGTCGTCCCAGTCGCTCAACAGCGCCGTCGAAGCAGCTTCGCGCCAGCGTGAACTGCGCGGCACGGTCAGCACCTTGCGGCAGAGAGAGTCGACTGCCGCGCTCTGGACCTCAGGGGCGACGCCGAAGTCAACAGCCGCCCCGCTCGTGACATTTCGGCAGATCAGGGCCTCGACCAGATCTGGCCGCGGGGCGGTGCGGTTGTGGTCGCGACCACTCCACGGCATCTCGTCCACCCGGATTTCGTCTCCGGACGCGATGACCGTCATGGTGACGATGGTCCCCGCACGAGGCGTCTGAACCAGAAAGCGGCTTTGCACCATTCCGAACAAGTCCAAGACCACGCGGTACTCCTCTTGAGATGGGGCTTCACCTATCGGTCCCGGGCGGAACGCCGACCGGCAGAAAATCTTCCGCGAGACCCTGGCGGAGGGAAGCCCTTCACGCATGGAGCTCCGACCGCTTCGCCGCGCGGTCTTCCGTTTTGTGAGAACCATCCAAGGGCGGTCGTGAGGCTTCGGCTTCGGTAGAGCGCAAGAACGCCCCATCAGCCGTTTTCCCGCCACCCACCGACGCCCATCCCTCGTCCACCGCTTTGCACGCGCCCTGCGCAGCTGTCCACCGGTTGACACGGTCGACGTCCTGAAGCACCACCGCGAACGGCAGGAAACGGCTCGCGAAGAATGGGGCACAGCCTGGGTCGAGACCGGCCACGTCTTCACGCAGGAAGACGGCTCCTGGCTCCACCCCGGCACGGTGACACCCTCGGGCACAGCGACACCCGGATCACGCGCGACATCTACCAGAGCGTCCTCCCCCACGTGGGGAAGAGCGCCGCCGAGGCGACCGCGAAGCTCGTCCCCCTCCAGCGCCAGGCCGAGGCCGCGAAGGCCGCGCGCAAGGCCGCGAAGAAGGAGAAGGCCAGGAACGCTGCGGCCAAGGAGGCCACGCCGACAAGGGCGGCAAGCCGAAGGAAGACCAGGCGAAAGCCCAGGCCCCCCCTCATGTCAGCGTTGGAGCTCAGTCGGAGGTCTCGGGCCGACGTCCGCCCCGGTCTTGCCCAACCGTGGCACTGCCGTCACTACAGCGCGCACACTGACTCTCGCCTTCGGCGTTCCCACAGACAGCGCACCGTGGGCATATGAAGACCCGGGCTCGTACCCAGCACGGTGCCGCCAGAAGGTCTGTCGCAAAGTGTCGATCGAGGTAGTCACCGTCTGTGTTCCCGGCATCAACCAGAGCCGAGGATTCAAGGATGGGATACAGCCGACGGCACGCCCGACACCGCCGCCCCTCCCAGGTTCCGCCACACTGACCACACGAGCATCGAAAGTGCCCGTCGCCCCGAATCTGCAGAGCTCGATCCGGGGTTGCGGACTCGGCGCCGCATCGAGGACATCGCGTGAGCGCGACCGTCTGCTTGACAGCGCGTCCGACCTCCTCCCACAGCGCTTCCACCGCCGTGGAATTCGTGCCTCGCTGCTGAAAACGAGAGGTGTCCCGGCGCTGTGCCAGGATCAGCGCTCGTGCGGCGGTCATCTCGTGATCAGCCGGTACGCGTGTGACGATGAGCCCGTTCGTCCCCATCGACAGCCAAGGGATCCTGGACACGAAGTCGGTGTCCACACCGGCGCCGACCGACACTTGGTACGGATATCCGGACAGGCGGGGCTGTTCAAGAACGAAGCGCAGCCCTCGGCCCAGCCTGGTCACGCTGTCGATCTCCAGAGGTGATACGGGGATCTTCCACAGCGGAGTGCCGTCCTTGCCGGGCGCCGGTGCACCGGGCGCTTCGAACGCTTGCAGCCGCACGGACTGCGGCAACTCTTGCCGTTCCTCCCTGCCTCCCGGATAGAGCACGAGCGTGGGCTCGATCGGCGACTGAACGTTGAGCAGGGCAAGCTCGTCCAGTACCGGCACCCTCAGCCGAGACTCCGTCAAGGGGTGTGGGAGCGGAACCACTCGCAGTATGACGGTCTCGTCGCGCTCAATGACCAGCACGCCATCCTCACCCCAGCGTAGCGTCACGTCAGACCCTCTGTACCGGTACTTCACCGGCACCGCGCCCCGGGCGAGTACTGACTGATCCGCTGGCTGTCCGCCGACCTCATCGAATGCTCGGAGGAGCAGAACGGCGACGTAGCATTCGTACCCTCGGCACCAGTCCTGACCACGATTGAATTCGTCATCGCCTGAAATCAATCGCGTTCGGGTAGCCGTCCACTGCTGCCAGAGTTCGGTGACGTGGCGGAATCGGTCTTCGCCGATGAACAGGTTGGTGGCGCGCAACGAGGTCCCCAGCGCCGCGCGCCGGTTCACGCCGTTCCACAGCGGTGACCTGCGAAGTGCGGACACGGCACTTCGCAGGTTCTCCAGCTCCTGCAAACGTAGGCTGGCCCGAGCCTCCCATTCCTCCTGCTCAACAAACTGAGCAAGCAGGTGCCAAAGCCGCAGGCTGCTCTGCTGCCACGGTCGGCTGCTCACGTCTTCGATGTATCGCTCGACATCACTGAACATGCCCTTGATATCGCGAATCTGGGCCATGCGCGTGGTGAGATAGCGCCAGAGCTGGTCCACAAGGTGAACGGCGACCCGGTTCTCGTACAGGTCCAGGTTCACTTCGCGCTCAGGGCTGAGCACCCGATCCGGACGCACCCCGTCCGGGCGCAACGAGGCCCAGTCCTCACTGTGCGCGGCCAAGCGCATCACGGTCTGCGGCGTGATACGCCGCGCCCTGGGAACCGGTACCAGATGATTGATGGGACGCAGCCGGCTCACAGGACGGAAACACACCGAGCGTAGAAAAGGAAGATGCTCCTCGATCGCCTCTTCCAGAGGCTGGCGGCTGAGGGTCTTCATCGCGGCCGCACCATCCACCAGCGGGTGGACATCTGCCAGTTCGGCGAGAGAGGCCTGCCGTGCGGTCAGCGTTGCGACGATCCGGCCAATTGCCAGAACGGCTTCCATCGTCACCTGATCGGATTCCGCCTTGTCCGACCGCCCCCGCTTGTCGACGTAATACTCGACAGTACCCAACGGTCGGCGCCCTGCGTCCGCAGAACCGTACTCCGGCAAGAAGATGTACTGCCCCATCAGCGCGCGCCCGACGATCCCCGGTACCGGTCGACCTGAGACTCGGTCCAGCAGGTCGTTGCCGTCCATCACTCGTGGCCCAGCTTGCGGATGATGCTGTCGAGTGCGGCTACCGATCGATCAGGGGTCCCGTCGGCCGACAACTTCTGCCATTTGACACCCAGATCCTCTCGCAGCTGCTTCAGGTGGTCCACCCGGACTTCGTAGCGCCCCTGCAGCTTGCGTAGAATCTTTCGCGCGACCAGTTGGTCGGTGGCCTCGCTCAGAGATCCTCCAGAAGCCATGACCACGGGTACATATCGGGAGAGCTGCGCGGAGAGGCGACCGCCCCAAGAGATCTGGAAGTCGGTGGCCATCCGGTCAGCCAGTGTGCTGGCAAGAAATTCCGCAGCCTTGTGGGCATCACGCTCGTGCGCCACCTCGGCGGCGTCGAAGGCAGTTTCGAGGGCCTTCCAGCTCAGCGGCTCGATGGAACCCTGTGGCGGGACAGTGAATCGCTCGTAGGTGGCGGGGAGTTCGACCAGGTTGGCCCTGTCGTACGTCTTGTCCGCGAACAACAATGTCGTCTCGTCCTGGTTGGCAGTCCCCACAAAGAAGACCGTCTTTGGTACGGGTAACAGCCGCCCTTCACGCAACAGCCGGGGAGACGGTTCCACAGCGGAACTCATCAGGACGAGATCGGGCCTGCTCTCACGGGAAACTTCGCGTGAGAGCGCGGACAGCACGTCGTTGAAGTACTGCTCCGGATGGGAAAGGTTCATCTCGTCCAGAACGATGAAGAACGGCTGCGCTGAGAACCTTGGGCACTGCGCCTGGTAGAGGGCCTTGGTGAACTCTGACTCGTAAAAGCGGCGCTCGAAGGCGTTGTAGTAACCCATGAGATCCTGCGGTGTGCGCCAGTCCGCGCCGACGGACACGACCTTCGTGGTCGCGCCGATCGCTTCGGCGAACCGCTGCGGCAACTGTGTCTTGCCGATACCGCTGATGCCCTCGAGCAAGTGCAGTTGCGTCGCGGCGAGACCGCCGAGGAAAGAACGCAGATCGGCCATCTCGTAGAACAGCCCGTGCTGCTGCCTGATGAACGCCCTGATGTGCGCGACCAGTTCATTCAGCGGAGGGGCCATTTCGGCGAGGTCACCCGGGGCGGTGTCGTATTTCTCGTCCATCGCGCTACAAGCGGCGAAGGCGGTTTCGCCCTCTCTCCGTTCGACCAAACCCTGCCAGTCGCGTTTCTGCTCTTCGACCTGCTCCCGATAGGCGCGTACCTCCGCCTCAAGCGCCTCCTTGCTCACCGACAGGCGCTCAACCTCCACGGCCGTGATCTCGTGCGCCGAAAGTTGACGCTGCAACCGTTCATTGTGTGCGGCATAGGTGATGCACCGGTCGCGAAGCTGGCGGGTCTCTTCTTCCAGAGCAGCGAGCCGCAGGGTCTGCTCACCGGGCGCCGAAAGCCGGAGCCGTCGCAGCTCCGCGCTCTCCTCACGCAGCCGTTCCAACTCGGCGAGAGCGTCGACAGGGCTCTGGCTCCCGAACGCCCGATCGAGCCGCTCGTACTCGGCGATCCGCCTACTGTGCATGTCGGCATCGTCCCGTGCCGCCTCGTAGAGCCGTCGCCGGTGTTCGGCTTCGGCACGGATCTGCTCGGTGGCGGACGACACAGCGAGAGTGGTGCGCTCCGCGTACAGTTCCTTGGTGTCCTGGAGATCTTCCTCGCGAGCCTGCATCTCCACTTTCTGGTGACGTATTCGCCGCCACTCCTCGGCCAGCTCCGCACGCTGCGAGACCAGCCGTTCCCTCTCGGCTGAGAGTTCCTCGCGCAGACGGGACTGCTGGCGCGCGATCTCCTCATCGAAATCGTGACGGGCGGTGTCGAACCGCTTCCGGGCTGCGGCTAATTCCGTGCGAGCCTCAGCGATGATCAGCTCCTTCTCCCGCTCTTCCCGTACGGCAAGCGCCGATTCGCGGTCCAGCAGGGTGCGGTCGCGGCCGTCCAGTGCGGCGGCACGCTCCGACAGCGACTCTCGTTCCTGCTCCAGGGCCGACTCGGCTTCGGCTAGCTCATGACGCCGCATGTCGAACGCCAGCGCTTCCGCATCGAGCTGCTCCCGACGTCGTACGATCTCCTCCTCCCTCGCGGTAACAGCTCCCTCACGCCGCCCCAGCCCCTTCACCGCGTCCTGGTAGGCCCGCGTCACCTGAGTGGCCTGCTGCCACAGGTCGGCCAAATCCTTTTCGCTGTGCGGGGGGTCGGCCGGCTGCGCCGAAGGAATGGCTTCACTGCCCAGCTCGACCGTAGCGGATGTCATGCCCTGCGAGACCATCTCAGCAAGGGAGGAATTCTTGGTCGTCTTCGGCGCATCGGGACGCTTCGGCGGTGTCCGTCGGGCCCTGCGGTTCCTGGCCATCAGAGCGAAGTCCTCTCGGTTCGAGGGTGGGGCAGTCGCAGGAGAGCCCGCACGGCACAGGCCGCGGCGTCTCGGCACCACTGGGCGTCATGCGGGTTGGTGGCATCACGTCCCGCGTGTGCGCCCCGGTTGCGGAGGGGGTTGAGAACGGTGAGTGTGAGCGGAAGATCGGGCTGCTCGACCGCCATGGGGCGCAGCGGATGGTCGGCATGCTCCTTGGCCGCGAGCAGCGACAACGGAAACATGGCTTTGAGGAAGCCCTCCTCCGGCTTGCGGTAGCTGCCGTCCAGCTCTCCATCCCGTACACCGGAGTAGAGCCGAGTGACCCCGTGGAAGCCGACGCTCTGAGCCGCGTCCTCCAGCATCGCCCGGCGCAGCGTCGGTGAGTTCCTGAACGTGCGGAAGGTGCCGTCGTTCACCGGGTACGCCACCATCATCCGGCGGAAGAGCACCTCGTACAGACGCAGCGCCGTGTGCACGATCCGCTCCATCGATTCGTCCCGGTTCGTGGACTCGACAGCTATGTCGAGCTCCAACATGAGATCGAAGGCGTCACGGTCGGCGCGGATCTCGGGGCCGAAGTCATGTGCCAAGCGCTCTTCCAATAGATCGCGCAGGCCCTGATCCGCTTGGATGTACCGGGCGCTGGCGGCGGCCAGTTCCGCGGCTGCCCGGACCTGTATCTCCTCGTCGAGCGTGCCGTCGTCACGGCCGAAGCGGTAGACCAATGACTGGAAGAAGTCGCTGGGACCCAGCCCGAACGGGTCGTACGCGGTCCATGCCTCGGCCGTCTCGGTGTCGGCGTCGCCGGACACCTCCAAGAACCCCACCAGGTACACCGGCTCCGGATCGTTGAGGAACGCGACCCGGTTGAGTTCCGGCAGGTTCTCGGGAATCCCGCCGGGCCCACGAGAACCCACCAGACCCTCGGGTGTGGCGACCGGATCGAGTCCGGATCGGCGTTCGTACTGGCGCACCTTGAAGACGCGACGGGCGTCCCGGTCCTCGCTCGCCGCGGCCACCACACGCGCGGCGTTGGGGTGCTGCGGAGGCCGGTCCGGCGGCCGGACCCGCCGCGCCGACGCACGGTCCGACTTGCCGGCTGTGCCCAGTTGCAGCTCCACGCCTTCACCGTGGGGGCGGAGCACATGCGCCTCGCGAAGCAAGTCGGTCGTCCGAGGCCACAGTTCTCCCGAGAACGGGTCCTCGAAGACGTGGCAAACCTGCCACTCCGGGGATTCGGCCGTCGAACCGGTGCGCAGTGCCTGGCGCCCTTGATCCGTCAACTCGTGGCGCGCGTTCAGGTGTCCCGCGTCGACCGCCCTGTCAAGAATGTGCGCACACAGTCGGGCATCGAGTTCGATCAAGGCCCCCATGCGGTCAGGCCGGCGCACACCCGCCTGACAGAGCCCGAGTACGACTCGCTCGAAGAGATCCAGACCACGGTGCTTGAGGACGGGCGCGGTGACTCGGTATGCCCAGGCAGGCCACAGTAGACAGAGTCGGCCGTCGCCGGGTTCCCGCCGGTCGTAGCTGAGCACCCTGGCCCGGGACCAGTCAGCGGCCGAGGTGACCATACGGCGCTCCCTTTCCGCACATGTCCAGGAAGTCGGTGAGCGGAGCCAGTGCTGGTGGAGCGAAACCGGCGTCGAACATCGACGCAGCGCCTACGGATATGAGGAGCCGCTTCTGGCGGCTCATCGCGACACAGAGCCGGTTCTGGAGTGTCAGATGTCCGTACCGCTTCGCGACCCACCTGGGATACGTGCGGTCAGTGGCCGCGGGCGGTACTTCCTGCCGTGGACCACAGCGAGTCGTCGACAGCAGCACGACGTCGAACTCCTTGCCCTGGAAGGCATCCACGGTACCGACCAGCAACCTGTCCAGCCGGTGGCCGCCGCTGTCGTACCGCAGTCGCTCCGCCACCTCGTAGTCCCTGCCCACGCGGGCAAGCAGGCCCTTCTCCGCCAACTTGCGACAAATCTCTTCGACTTGGGCGGAGTAGAACGCGATCACCCCGATGGTGAGGTCCGGTGTCTCGTCGACGAGACGGGCGACCTCCTCGGCGACGGCCACGGCCTCCGCCGGCCGGCACTTGCTGCGCTCACCGTATTCGGGACCGACGCCTGGCGGGACGTCCAGCCAGGCCGCGACCGCCGTGCCGTAACGGGACAGACCGTGCGCGAACTCGTCGTCGGGGCGGGGGGATTTGAGATCCCCGTAGAAGTTGCGGTTGACGAAATCGCCGAGCACCCTGTGCATGCGGAACTGGCTGTCGAGGGTCACCACACGCTGCACGGGGACACCAGGCTTCGCCAGGCCCTCAAACAGTCGCTGGAACAGACTCTCCGACAGCAGTTCCCGAGTGACCGGCTCGAATGCGCGCTCCACGTCCGGCTCCAGCATCTGCGGCAGCTGATTGTGGTCTCCGACCAGCACGATTCTCCGGCCCGCGTGAATGAGCGGGATCATCAGATCGAGCGGATTGGCTCGGGCCGCTTCGTCCACGATCACCGTGTCGAAGACAAGATCGTCGACATATGACTCACCTTTCGCCTCGGCCATCGCCGGCGACGAGACCTGCTGACACGTAGCGGCGTACGAGGCGGTGTACTCACGCAGCGTCCAGTGCACCGCGTCGGGGTCACCGTCGAGCGCCTCCCGGTAATCCAGCAGCGCCAGCGTGACACCGTCCTCCGCTGACTCCGCCGTTCGGTCCGCCAGAGCGTCCACGGTGTCCTCGATCAGGCGGCGTAGCTCCGGGTCGACGACCGGGTCCGGTGCGGGACCGGCCGGCGTGGCCAGCAGTTCCAAGAGGGTGATCCGAAGAGCGGCCAACTCGGCCAGGAAAACCGGCGGGCCTGGCTCGATCCAAGCAGCCGCCCGCTCCAGGAGTTCGAGCCCGTTGTCCGGGAGGTCTACGTCCGTGAGCGCACGCAGCCGCCTCAAGGCTTTCGCCGCTCCGGCCGGACCGTCGTCGCCGAACGACTCGGCTGACACACGGATGCCCCGCACCGCCCGTACCGCCAACTCCTCCGCGTCCGATCCGATGAGGACTGGACGCGGCATGCTGAGTGCCGCCAGGCGGTTCCTGAGCCGATCGGTAATTCGCCCGGGCACCAGCCCCTCGGTGAGGTCCATCAATTCACGGAACATCGCGGCGGTGCCCAAGGCGTCTGTCGGCGCGAGAAGATACCCGGCGGCGAGTGCTGCCGCCCGTCGAAGCGCGACCATACCGGGACCCTGGTCGGTGTTGGCGATCCGCTCGGTCAGCCGGGTCGTCGTCTCCGTCTGCCAACGGTCTATCTGCACCGTGGTCCCGCGACCAGCCCGGTCGATTTTGTTGGCGGGCAGACCGAAGACCACCGACCGCTCCACCAGCTCATCGACAGCGGCATGTTGATAGCTGGTCAGCAACATACTTCCGCGAAGCCGGGCATAGCCCCTTCCGGCCTCGGCGAGCCTGGTCTGCAAAGCAGCGATCACCTGGGTCTTACCGGTACCCGGAGGGCCCTGAATGATCGCGATGTCAGGAGTGTTGAGTGCGACGCGCAGGGCGCTCTCCTGGGCCTCCGTCGGCCGTCCCTTCTTGAAGCAGGCCCAGGTAGCCTCTGACTTCGGGTCGATGGGGCGCTCCAGCACCGGCGCCGGCGTCGGATCGCCCTCAAGCAGGGCGAGGAGATTGGGAATCGTGGTGCGGCCCTTTCGTACAAGGTCAAAGGCCTTCCGCCGCCGCATCAGTCGTCGGCGGTCACCACGGAAGGACCGGTAGAGGAAGCCTTGCGGCGCGGGGTCTCGCCGCTGGGCGGGCATCCCGGCCCGCGCTTCGACGGTCCGCGGCCGAACGTCGACCGTGCCCGCGACGGGGTCGGCGTTGAGCACCTCACCGCTGACCGACTCCTGGGGAAGCTCGTCGTCGAGCAGGCCCCACTCCTCTCCGTCAGCGGCGGGCTCGCGCAGCAGGACGGACGGCAGGGTCATGGATGCCTCTAGTTCCAGGGCCTTGTCTTCGTTCCTGCGGTATGCCTGGTCCAACAGGGACAGCCTGCCCTCATCGGACCCGGTCGGCACGGCTACGTGGAAGCGAAGGGTACCGTCGTGCCGACGCACCACCCGGTCGTACTTGAGGTACCTGTCATCGTGAATCCTTCGCTGGATCCACCAGCTTTCCTTGCGGTTGTAGGTGTTCCACATCGCCAGAAAGCCCTCGCCCGACGCGAGTTTGGCGAGCTGGCGCTTCATCTCGGCACGCAGACGCGTGGCTTGGGACTCGTCGGTGAAGGCGACTGAGCGGTTGATCAGCCTCAGTGGTCCCTGTTGTGCGTCGTGGCCGCGCAGCACCACTCGGCTCAGCATCACCCGGTCGCCCACGGTCTTCACATCGACCGCCACACCTCGACCGTGGATACGGAAAGCGACCGGCTCCTCGGCGCTCTCCCTGGGACCTGCCGAGATCACCATACGACCTGGGGTGCTGGCCGCGGAGCCGGGAAGGGGAGGCAGAACGAGTCGCTCGTTCAGCCACCGCAGCGCCCACTCGGGCTTGTCGTATCGGGGCCTGCCAGCGGCTCGGAAGATGCTCTGAAACTCCTTGTCGGTCACTCCGATCGCCAGCGGCGTGCCGGTCGGCCCCTTGTCGTACGTGTACACGTTGAGGTCCAGACGTGGCCATGCCGCCGGGTCCAGGGCAGGAGAGAGGCACAGCGCGATGACCACCCTCGCCTGTCCTGACCCAAGGAGTCGTTGAAGCTTGCGGCTGTCCTCGTCCGTCAACCCGACCGCAGGTGCTCGTACCCCATCGATCTCCACGACGACTCCGCCGGCAGGGGTGCGTCCCAGGACCGCCTCTGTCTCGTCGGCCGCTATCTGCGGTGGGGCCGCTCGTAGCTGCCACGTCAGGGAGATCAACGTGGCGGCGCCTGAAAGCGGGGACAATTTACTCGTCTTCGCCTGATATTGAGGACGGTTCCGGCTTCCCCCGCGTGATGAACCGGAGGAGTCGTTGCCACTCGGTGGCATCGACCGGGGCCGGCTGGGGTGCCCGCTGTCGGGCGCGCCCGGGCTCACCTACCGCCCCCCTGGGTGAGGCGACTGAAGCGCAGGAGCCTGTGCGGTGTGTGCTGAGCGTCGAAGTGCAATTCCCATATGGCGCCTTTGGCCAGTCCGGGAATGGCGGATTCTTGCCCGGGCTCGACCGGAAGCCACGGTCCCCCACCCGGGCCAACCACCCACGTCGGCCGGTCCCAACGATTACGCACGGTCAGCTGCCCGGTGCGATCGAACAGGAGGGTAACGACGGGCAACTCACCGCAGACTACCGACCCCGTGACGGTGCGCTTCGATATCGAGGCGGCCATCTCTCGCTGTAACAGGACCGCCTGCTTGGTCCGTGCGATCAGTTGTTCCCCCGATTTGTTGGGTGGTACCTGAGTGAGGACTCGGGCTACCAGAGCTGGTGGTGGCGAGTTCCGGCACCACGGACACGCGGGCTCACTGCCGTAGAAGGAACCCCGACACCCCTCGCAGGTCAGAGTCAGGTCGGCGGCCTCGAACAGCTTGGTACGCCACTCGCCCACCGTGGGCCGCCCGATGGGGTCAGCAAGCCCGCCCTCGAACGTCCGTGCCGCCAGGACGCGCAATCCCGGTGTCAGGGTGTGGCGACGGGGCAGCCCGTAGCTCGACCTGTTGGCTTGGTCGCTGCCGTGGTCCACCCAGGGAATCCCGCCGACGAAGGCTCTTTCCTCCAACTCCGGTTCACCGTCGTGAACGAGATCTCCGATGAACGGGTGCTGGATGGAAAGCGTCTCAAAGGCCATCACCGCGAAGGCGAAGGCGTCGCTGAGGCTGGACACACCACGTCGCCCAGTGACGACTTCGGGTGCCGCGTACCCCGGAGTGACGTACGCGCCGTCCCGGACCTCCGAGGCCACGGCGATGTTGTCGACGTCGATAAGGAACACCTGCTCGTGCTCCAGTGAATCGGAGACCATCACGTTGACCAGCGACGGATCCCCGTAGCAGAAGCCCCTGGCGTGCAACTCGGCCAGCGCGCCGGCCAATCGGCCGAGCAGCCGCAGTCTCCGCCGCAGACCGCCGGTCGTCGCGTACCACTCCGCGAGATCGCCGGTGTCCGAAGGTTGCTTGACCAGATGCTGCAACGCGGCCATGTCGGCCAGCATCAACATCGTGTAACCCAGATAGGGCGGTGCCAGCAGGGAGAGCGGGCGTGCCAGCGGCATCTCGTCCAGGTCGAGCAGGCGGACAGTACGCAGCCGTTCGGCGAGCCGCTGCGCGGCGACCGCGTCACGGCTGCGCAGAATCTTGACGGCTACGCGACCGCCGCTCGCCTCCCAGACCTCTCCCTGGCCCCCCGCGCCGAGCCTGCGCGTCAGTTCGATGGACTGGCTGTTCTCGGTGCTCACCACGACCTGCAATCCGGTCGTGCTCCAGGTCGGGCCGGTGCCCAGCACTCCGTGTACTCCCAGGTGTCTTGGCCGGTCAGTTCATAAAGTCGGACAGGTCGTCGATGCTGATCCGACCGCTGCGCACTTGTGTGGTCACGGTGGCGGTGATCCAGTCGAAGAATCGCGGCAGCTCATGCACTTCATCGGCACGCTTCACCGCGATGGCGGGGTTGCCGATGAAGGCGTTGAGCACAGCGAACGCCTCCTCGTCCATGTCCTGCCCCACTCCCACGGCAAGCCGGAGCGCCTTCGTACCCCTCTCAGAGGCCAGCAACCGCTGCAACGGTCCGTGCCACTCGTCGGTCGGGATCCCGTCGGAAACCAGCACAACCGTTGGGCGGAAGGCCCGGCGCGGTATGACGCCATCGTCTGCCAGCAAATCGGTCGCGAGATCGAGTGCTGCCCCGAGCGGGGTGCGTCCCGCGGGCTCCATGTCGGTCCACTGCACCTGGTCTGCCGGCTGCAGCGGATGATGGAGCGCGGCGCGGCGGCCTCCAAAGGTCACTACGCCGGTCCAGATCTCGCCGCGTAGCGAATCTTCGGCGGCGAACGACTGGATCATCGTGGCCATGCTCTGGTTCAACACGTCGATCTTGCCGTCATCGGCCATGCTGCCGCTGACGTCCGCCAGCACGAGCACGGGCAGTGGGCGAGGCCGCTGTGCCCTAGGGCGACCGGAAATGGGCTCTTCCAAGATTCCTCCGCTGTCCGAGACGGGACCTCTACGAGCAGAACATGACAGGATGACCAACACTTGCCGGTACGTCAACTCCCCTAGCAGCAAAGGCTGCACGCCCGATGGGGCAACGCAGCACGCAGAGGCTGGTCGCGCCCAGCCTTACAGACCTACTCGCCTCTGTAGGTCTTTTTTCGACATCGGAAGAAACATTCGAAAAGGCCGAGAAGACGCCAGAAGCAGATCACCTCTCGGCAACGGGTGAAACGAGGTTCTGGATCACTTTTGGCGCTGGCGCGGCCGAAGGTCACCGTCCGCGCCAGCACCAAAAGTGACCTAGAACCCACATTCAGTTGTTGCCGACATCACCCGCCGCTCGCTCACGCAAGCCCCTCCGCGGCGTCCCGACCGTGCGCTCCGACGCGCCCCAATCCGCCCCGAGAAAAGCAAAAACCCCAGGTCACAGACTATGTGACCTGGGGTTTGACTGAGCCGCCTTCGGGATTCGAACCCGAGACCTACGCATTACGAGTGCGTTGCTCTGGCCAACTGAGCTAAGGCGGCGCGCCCTGTCGCACTATGGTGCGATCAGCAGCGGGGCCAAGTCTACACAGTTTCCGGGTGTGCTCCGCACACGGCATCCCCCGGGGTGTTTGCGCTGGTCAGGGCAGGTCGGAGGGGCAGGGGGTCAGGTGCACTTCTTGCCGTCGGTGGGCGGGGTGGCCTCCAGGAGGTACGTGTTGATCGCCGTGTCGATGCAGTCGCTGCCCCGGCCGTAAGCAGTGTGGCCGTCGCCCTCATAGGTGAGCAGGGTGCCGGAGGAGAGCTGCTCGGCGAGGGCCTCGGACCACTTGTACGGGGTGGCCGGGTCGCGAGTGGTGCCGACGACCACGATCGGGTCGGCGCCCTTCGCCTCGGTGCGGTGCGGGGTGCCCGTGGCATCGGTGGGCCAGTAGGCGCAGTTCAGGGAGGCCCAGGCGAAGCCGCGCCCGAAGACCGGGGAGGCCTCCTCGAAGCCCGGGACCGCCTTCTCGACCGCGTCGGGGCCGTCGAAGGCGGGCGGCAGGTCGAGGCAGTTCACAGCGGCGTTGGCGAACATCAGGTTGGCGTACTTCCCGTTCGGCCCGCGCTCGTAGTAGCCGTCGGCCAGGGACAGGAGACCGGAGCCGTCGCTGTGCTGCGCGCCCGCCAGCGCCTCGCGGAGCTGCGGCCAGGCGGCCTCGTCGTACATGGCGGCGATCACGCCGGTGGTGGCCAGGGACTCGCCCAGCTCGCGGTCGTCGCCGGTCGGGATCGGCTTGGCGTCCAGGTCCTTGAAGAGCTGCTTCAGCGCGGTCGCCGCGTCGGCGGTGGACGTGGTGCCGAGCGGACAGTCCGGCTGCTCGACGCAGTCGGCGGCGAAGGCCTGAAAGGCCCCCTCGAAGCCCGCCGTCTGGTCGCGGTTCATGTCGATGGCCTTCAGGGAGGGGTCCATCGCCCCGTCCAGGACGAGGCGGCCGGCCCGCTCCGGGAAGAGGTCCGCGTAGGTGGCGCCCAGGAAGGTCCCGTACGACGCTCCGACGTAGCTCAGCTTCTCGTCGCCGAGCAGGGCCCGCAGGACGTCCATGTCGCGGGCCGTGTCGACGGTGGAGACGTACGGGAGGATCTCGCCGCTCCGCTTCTCGCAGCCCGCCGCGAACTTCTCGAACGACGCGCTCAGCTTCTTGACCTCCGCCGCGTCGTCGGGCGTCTGGTCGACCTGCGTGTAGGCGTCCATCTCCGGGCCCGTGAGGCAGTCGACGGGTTCGCTGCGGGCCACGCCGCGCGGGTCGATCGCGACCATGTCGTAGCGGGCCCTCACCTGGGCCGGATAGCCGAGGGCCGCGTACCCCTGGAGATAGCCGATCGCGGAGCCACCGGGGCCACCCGGATTCACCAGGAGGGAGCCGATCCGTCTGCCCGGTCCTGTGGCCTTCTTGCGGGAGACTGCGAGGTCGATGTCGCCGTCATCCGGCTTGTCGTAGTTCTTCGGCGCCTTCATCGTCGCGCACTCGAACCCCTCCACCCCGCAGTCACGCCAGCTCAGCTTCTGCGCGTAGTACGACGACAGCCCCTCGGGAGCCGCCGAGCCGGTGGCCGAAGCGCTCGGCGACGAGCCGCTGCCACTGCAGCCGGAGATGAGCAGGCCGGCAGTGCCGATCCCGATGGCGAAGGTGCGGAGCAGCCGCCTGGTATCCATTCAGGGAGCGTATCCGCCGGGTGACGAGTCGTCCGATTCCCTGCTCATTCGGGTGAACAGGGACCCGGCGTGGAAGGCTTCAGCCCGCCCGCAGCGCCATCGTCATCGCCTCCACCGCGAGCAGCGGCGCCACGTTGCGGTCCATCGCCTCGCGGCAGGCGATGACCGACTCGATCCTGCGCAGGGTCTGCGCGGGCGTCGAGGACTCCGCGATCCGGTCGAGGGAGTCCTGCACATCGACGTTGGCGATCGCCAGCTTCGAACCGAGCTGGAGCGCCAGCACATCGCGGTAGAACCCGGTGAGCTCGGTCAGCGCCAGATCGAGGCTGTCCCGCTGCGTACGCGTCTTGCGGCGCTTCTGCTTGTCCTCCAGCTCCTTCATCGCCCCCGCCGTACCGCGCGGCATCCTGCCCCCGGCCACCCCGCCGAGCGCCGCCTTGAGGTCCTCGGTCTCCTTCACGTCGACCTCCTCCGCCATCTGCTTGGCGTCGTCGGTGGCCGTGTCGATCAGCTCCTGGGCCGCCTTGAGGCAGCCGCCCACATCGGCGACCCGCAGCGGCACCTTCAGCACTGCCGCCCGCCGCGCCCGCGCCCGCTCATCCGTCGCGAGTCGGCGGGCCCGGCCGATGTGCCCCTGGGTGGCGCGCGCCGCGGAGTGGGCCCGCTCGGGGTCGACGCCGTCGCGGCGGATCAGCACGTCGGCCACCGCCTCCACCGGCGGGGTGCTCAGGGTGAGGTGCCGGCAACGGGAACGGATCGTGGGCAGGACGTCTTCGAGCGAGGGGGCGCAGAGCATCCAGACCGTGCGCGGCGCGGGCTCCTCGACGGCCTTCAGCAGGACGTTGCCCGCGCCCTCGGTGAGGCGGTCGGCGTCCTCCATCACGATGACCTGCCACCGGCCGACCGCCGGGGAGAGCTGGGCGCGCCGGACCAGGTCGCGGGTCTCCTTCACGCCGATGGAGAGGAGGTCCGTACGGATGACCTGGACGTCGGCGTGCGTGCCGATCAGGCTGGTGTGGCAGCCGTCGCAGAAACCGCAGCCGGGAGCGCCGCCCAGCGCCCGGTCCGGGCTCGTGCACTGGAGCGCGGCGGCGAAGGCCCGGGCCGCCGTGGACCGGCCGGAGCCGGGCGGTCCGGTGAACAGCCAGGCGTGCGTCATCTTCGAGCCCTGGTCCAGCGGCTTGCCGTCGGACACGGCGGTGACCAGGGCGTCGGCGTCCTTGGCGGCGGCGGCGAGCTGTTCCTGCACGCGGGTCTGTCCGACCAGGTCGTCCCATACGGTCATGGGTCACCGCCCTTCCGGTGGTGTCGTGCCGTGCCGTGCAGTGCAGTGCAGTGCAGTGCTGGGATGCGGCGGTGGCGTCGAGCGTTCGGCGTCGTTCTGCGGGAGGTCCGTGGGAGGTCTGCGGGACGGGGCAAGGTGCGCTGTCCGTCTCGCCGCTCTCCATTGTGGGGGACGCCACTGACAGTCCCGGCCCGCCCGCCCCCGGTGGGACGGACGGGCCGGGACTTCACCGTCGGCGCTGGGGGGCGTCAGCCGCGCGGGCGACGTCCCCGGCCCGCGGGACCGTCGTCCTCCTGGCCCCCGAGCAGCTCGTCCGCCAGGGTCGGCAGATCGTCCAGCGGAGTCTCCTCCGCCCAGTCCGGGCGGGGGCGCTTGCGGCGGCCCTGCTGCCGGTCGTTCGTCTCTCCGGCGTTCGGATCCGCGACCTGCGGCAGTTCCCGCGTGCGCTCGTTCTCGCTCTCCGCGGGCGAGGTCCCCTGGCTCTCGTCCCGGAAGAAACCCTGAGGCACCCGGTCGGAGGGCCGATCGGCGGAGACCGGCGGCAGCACGGCCGTCTCGTCCGCGTCCCGGGCCTGCCACCGGTCCGTCGACCGCTGGTCCGTGACGCGCGGCAGCATCGCCGTCTCGTCCTCCCCGGGGGCGGAGCCCGAACGTGCACCCGTACCCGTACCCGTACCGGATCCGGACGGACGGTCGTCCTCCGGCCGGACCGCCGGGACCGGCTGCGTGATCTCGTTCGGGTTCACGATCGGTGTGGGCACCGTGAGCTCGTTCTCCGGAACGGACGGGCCTTCCGACCACGAGGCCGACGACGACCGCGAGGAGGTTTCCGTACGGGAGTCACGGGAGTCACGGGACGCCCGCGCCTCCTCCTCCCGCCGGGCCTCCGCCCGCTCGGCCTCCGCCCGCTCGGCCTCGGCGCGCGCCGCCTCCGTACGGGCTGCGGCTTCGGCCTCCGCCCGGCGGCGGGCCTCCTCGGCGCGCATCAGGGCCTCCTCGGCCTTGCGCTGCTTCTCCAGGCGCTGTGCCTCGGCCTCCTTGCGGAGCCGGGCCTCCTCCTCGGCCTGCTTGCGCAGGCGTTCCTGCTCGGCCTCGCGGACCCGCTCCTCGGCCTCCAGCCGGAGCCGGTCCTCCTCGGCCCGGCGGCGGGCCTCCTCGGCGCGCTGCCGGGCCTCCTCCGCCTGGCGCTCGGCCTCGCGGCGGCGGGCCTCCTCCAGCTCGCGCTGCTTGCGCTCCTCCTCCTCGGCGCGCAGCCGGGCGAGCTGCTCCTGGCGCTCCTTCTCCAGACGCTCCTCCTCGGCCTTGCGGGCGGCCTCTTCCTCCGCCTTGCGCCGGGCCTCCTCGATGGCCTGGCGGCGTGCCTCCTCGATGGCCTCGATCTCGGCCTCGGAGAGCGGAAGGAGCTGGTCGAGCCGGTGACGTACGACCGTGGTGATCGACTCCGGCTCCTGGCCGGCGTCCACCACCAGATAGCGCGTCGGGTCGGCGGCGGCCAGGGTCAGGAACCCGGACCGTACCCGCTCGTGGAATTCGGCCGGCTCCGACTCCAGCCGGTCCGGCGCCTCGGTGAACCGCTCCCGCGCGGTCGCCGGGTCGACGTCCAGCAGCACCGTCAGATGCGGTACGAGGCCGCTCGTCGCCCACCGCGAGATCCGGGCGATCTCGGTCGGGGCCAGGTCCCGTCCCGCGCCCTGATAGGCGACGGAGGAGTCGATGTAGCGGTCGGAGATGACGATCGCGCCGCGCTCCAGCGCCGGGCGGACCACGGAGTCGACGTGCTCGGCGCGGTCGGCGGCGTACAGCAGGGCCTCGGCCCGGTTGGACAGGCCGGCGGAGGACACGTCGAGCAGGATCGACCGCAGCCGCTTGCCGACCGGGGTCGCCCCGGGCTCGCGGGTCACGACGACCTGGTGGCCCTTGGACCGGATCCAGTCGGCGAGCGCCTCGACCTGAGTGGACTTGCCCGCTCCGTCGCCGCCCTCCAGGACGAGGAAGAAGCCGGTGGCCGCGGGCGCGACCGCCGGGTCGCCGCCGCGCAGCGCCTCACGCAGGTCCCGACTCAGCGGCACGCCCGCCCGGTCGTCCGTCTTGGCGAGGACGAGGGCGGCGACGGGCAGCAGCAGCGCGCCGAGCAGCATCAGGGTGAACGCGGCCCCACCGTGGGCGAAGACGAAGTCGCCGGCGACCAGGCGGTGCCGCCCGATCGCGGCGGCCAGCAGGGGGCCCGCGACCGCGCCGAGCGCGACGAGCACCCGGACGACCGCCTGGAGGTGCTCGGTGGTCCGGGCCTGCCGGAACGCCTCGGTCTCCTGGTCGATCAGGGTGTGCCCGGTGTTCGCGGCGACCCCGGCGGCGTAACCGGCGAGCAGGGCGATGGCGATCCCGGTCGCGGTGTCCGGCACCAGGCCGAGCGCGAGAAGCGCGAGGCCGGTGACCATGATGGCCAGCGCCAGCAGACGGCGGCGCGACAGGGTGGGCAGCACATGGCGCGCGGTACGGATACCGAGGGCGGTGCCACCGGTCAGTCCGAGGACCAGCAGCGCGAACGTCGCCGGCCCGCCCCCGAGGTCGTACGCGTGCAGTACGGAGACGGCGGCGGCCGCGGCGACGGCTCCGGCGAGGGCCGCGCAGACCGCGACCAGCAGGGGGACCGCACCGGTGCGGCCCTTGTCGGGGCCGTTGCCGGTGGCGGGGCGGCGCAGGCCCTCCAGCGGGGAGCGCGGCCGGGGCGTCTGCGTGGCCGGGAACTGAAGGAAGTACAGGATGGAGATGGAGGCGGAGAAGAGCCCGGCCGCGACGTAGGACCCCAGGGCCGCCTGGTGGAAGGAGAACCACTCCAGGCCCGAGCCGAGGAGGTTGCCGACCAGTGTGGCGGCCAGCAGGACCAGCGCGGCGGCGGGCACGGCGAGGAAGTTCGTGCGCAGCGAGAGGCGGCGCAGGGCGTCGAGGTGGTCGGGCAGGGGGCGTACGGCCGCGCCTTCGAGAGGCGGGGCGGGCAGCAGCGCCGGGGCGGCGCTGTCCTTGGCCACGGCCCACAGGCGCTCACCGGCGCCGGTCACGAAGACGGTGATGAGGATCATCATGAGCGCCTTGTCGGGCGTCCAGTCGATCCACAGCGGGGCGACGACCAGGAGCGCCAGGCGCACCCCGTCCACCCCGATCATCAGCCATCGCCGGTCCAGCTTTCCGCCGGGCCCCGTGAGGGACGTCAGGGGCCCCAGGAGTACGGCTCCGAAGAACAGGGTGGAAAGGATCCGGGCACCGAAGACGGCGGCGACGGCGAAGGCCGCCCCGCGGTATCCGGTGCCGAATGAGCCCTCAAGGACCGCCGCTTGCAGCGACAGCAGCACCAGCACGAGAAGGGCGAGTGCATCGCCGATACCGCCGACGAGCTGGGCGCTCCACAACCGCTTCAGCGGGGGAATACGCAACAGGGCCCGTACGGCGCGCTCGCGTGAGTCTGCGGCAAGTGTGTCGGAGGTGGGGCTCACGACCGTTGGCTGCTCGGCTCGCGTCATCCGCCCAGCCTATCGGCAGCGGTGCGGTGAACGTCGGCCCGTCCGAACATATGGACGTAAACAACTTCCGGCCATGGTGCGCGAGACCCTCTTGCGGACTACCGCGAGCCCCCTCGCGCACCACCGCCATGCACCGCCATGCACCGCCAGCCGGCCTTGCGCACCACCGCCACGCACCGCCAGCCCGCCTGGCGCACCACCCCCGCACGCGCACTCGCGCACCACCGCCCAGCCCGCGCCTTGCGCACCACCACCCCGCACGCCGACGCACCGCCGCCCGGCACCTGGATCGCGGGGATCGAGGTACCGGGCGGCTGGGTGCGATCCGCGCGCGGGCGGGGTCAGTCGTCAGACGGGGCGGCGGCGGAGGCCGAAGCCGTCTTCTTCGCTGTCGACGTCGTCTTCTTGGCAGCCGTCTTGGCGGTCGTCGCCTTCTTGGCCGTCGTCGTCTTCTTCGCCGCGGTCTTCTTGGCGGCCGTGGTCTTGGTGGCCGTCGTCTTCTTCGCGGCCGTCTTCTTGGCCGTCGCCTTCTTCGCCGGGGCCTTCTTGGCCGTCTTCTTCTTCGCGGGCCCCTTGGCGCGCTTCTCGGCGAGCAGCTCGTAGCCGCGCTCCGGCGTGATGTCCTCGACGCTGTCGTCGGTGCGCAGCGTCGCGTTGGTCTCGCCGTCGGTGACGTACGCGCCGAAGCGGCCGTCCTTCACCACGACCGGCGCACCGCTGACCGGGTCGGTGCCCAGCTCCTTGAGCGGCGGCTTGGCCGCCGCCCGGCCGCGCTGCTTCGGCTGGGCGTAGATCGCGAGGGCCTCTTCGAGGGTGATGTCGAAGAGCTGGTCCTCGGAGGTCAACGACCGGGAGTCGGTGCCCTTCTTCAGATACGGGCCGTAGCGGCCGTTCTGCGCGGTGATCTCGACGCCCTCGGCGTCCTCGCCGACGACGCGCGGCAGCGACATCAGCTTGAGGGCGTCGGCGAGGGTCACCGTGTCCAGGGACATGGACTTGAAGAGGGAGGCGGTCCGCGGCTTCACCGCGTTCTTGCCGGTCTTCGGCGTCCCCTCCGGCAGCACCTCGGTGACGTACGGGCCGTAGCGGCCGTCCTTGGCGATGATCTGGTTGCCGCTGACCGGGTCGGCGCCCAGCTCGAAGTCGCCGCTGGGCTTCGCCAGCAGCTCCTCGGCGAGCTCGACGGTCAGCTCGTCGGGCGCCAGGTCCTCGGGGACGTCGGCCCGCTGATGGCCCTCGGCGTCCTTCTCGCCCCGTTCGATGTACGGGCCGTAGCGGCCCACGCGGAGCTTGATGTCGTTGCCGACCGGGAAGGAGGAGATCTCCCGGGCGTCGATCGCACCGAGGTCGGTGACCAGAGCCTTCAGGCCGCCGAGGTGGTCGCCGTCGCCGTTGCCCGCGTCGGAGGCCGCGCCGACTCCCGCGGTGTCGTCACCGGGCTGGGCGCCGAAGTAGAAGCGCTTGAGCCACGGCACGGACTGGGCCTCGCCCCGCGAGATGCGGTCGAGGTCGTCCTCCATGCGGGCGGTGAAGTCGTAGTCGACGAGCCGGCCGAAATGCTTCTCCAGCAGGTTGACCACGGCGAAGGACAGGAAGGACGGGACGAGTGCCGTGCCCTTCTTGAAGACGTAGCCGCGGTCGAGAATGGTCCCGATGATCGAGGCGTACGTCGACGGGCGGCCGATCTCGCGCTCTTCGAGCTCCTTGACCAGCGAGGCCTCGGTGTAACGGGCCGGGGGCTTGGTGGCGTGCCCGTCGACCGTGACCTCCTCGGCGGACAGCGCGTCGCCCTCGGCCACCTGCGGCAGCCGGCGCTCACGGTCGTCCAGCTCGGCGTTCGGGTCGTCCGCGCCCTCGACGTAGGCCTTCATGAAGCCGTGGAAGGTGATGGTCTTGCCGGAGGCGGAGAACTCGGCGTCCCGGCCGTCGCTCGCCCGGCCACCGATCTTGACGGTGACGGAGTTGCCGACGGCGTCCTTCATCTGCGAGGCGACGGTCCGCTTCCAGATCAGCTCGTAGAGCCGGAACTGGTCGCCGGTGAGGCCGGTCTCGGCGGGGGTACGGAAGCGGTCGCCGGAGGGGCGGATCGCCTCGTGCGCCTCCTGCGCGTTCTTGACCTTCCCGGCGTACGTACGCGGTTTCTCGGGGAGGTAGTTCGCCCCGTACAACTGCGTGACCTGGGCCCGGGCCGCGGAGACCGCGGTGTCCGAGAGGGTCGTGGAGTCCGTACGCATATAGGTGATGAAGCCGTTCTCGTACAGCTTCTGCGCCACCTGCATGGTCGCCTTCGCCCCGAAGCCCAGCTTGCGGCTCGCCTCCTGCTGGAGGGTCGTGGTCCGGAAGGGGGCGTACGGGGAGCGGCGGTACGGCTTCGACTCGACGGACCGGACCGCGAAGGAGGAGTCGGCGAGCGCGGCGGCCAGGGCGCGGGCGTTCGTCTCGTCCAGGTGCAGGGTCTGGGCGGAGCCGGCCTTCAGCTGCCCGTCGGGGCCGAAGTCGCGGCCCTGGGCGATCCGGCGGCCGTCGACCGCGCTGAGGCGGGCGGTGAGGGTCGAGGGGTCGGAGGCGTCACCGGTGCGGCCGGTGGCGAACCTTCCGGTCAGGTCCCAGTACTCGGCGGAGCGGAAGGCGATGCGCTCGCGCTCCCGCTCGACGACGAGCCGGGTGGCGACCGACTGGACGCGGCCCGCCGAGAGCTTCGGCATGACCTTCTTCCACAGGACCGGCGAGACCTCGTAGCCGTAGAGGCGGTCGAGGATGCGGCGGGTCTCCTGGGCGTCGACCATGCGCTGGTTGAGCTCGCGCGGGTTGGCGACGGCGGCCCGGATCGCGTCCTTGGTGATCTCGTGGAAGACCATCCGGTGGACCGGGACCTTGGGCTTGAGCACTTCCTGGAGGTGCCACGCGATGGCTTCGCCCTCGCGGTCCTCATCGGTGGCGAGGAAGAGTTCGTCGGACTCGGCCAGCAGCTGCTTGAGCTTCCTGACCTGGGCCTTCTTGTCGGCGTTGACGACATAGATGGGCTGGAAGTCGTGTTCGACGTCCACCCCGAGGCGGCGTACCTCGCCGGTGTACTCGTCCGGGACCTCGGCCGCGCCGTTCGGGAGGTCGCGGATGTGCCCGACGCTCGCCTCGACGACGTATCCGGGGCCGAGATAGCCCTTGATCGTCTTCGCCTTGGCAGGCGACTCGACGATGACGAGTCGGCGGCCGCCCTGTGCGGTCTCGCTGGTCGGGGACAACTTCGCTCTTCTCTCCGGTCGACACTCGATGGGCATCCGGGCAGCGTCATGACGCTGCCCGCGGTGCTGTCGCTGCGGAGTGTGACGGTACAACCCGCCCCCGTGTCAAACGGCAAAAGCCCGCAACGGCCACTCGAACGGTAACCCGACTTCCGCCATTCCTGCCGCCCGGACCGCCGGGTCCGCGCCACGCGGAGGCTTGGCCGGTGTCTTTTCGGAGGTGGTCGCGGTGTCCGCCGGGCAACCTGTCGGCCCGGGCGCCGCCCCGCCGGGGGCGGGGATCAGACGAGCGTGAAGCACCACACGCCGAGGCCGACGAAGACCACGCCGAAGGACGTCGTGAGTGCGGTGGAGGCGACGGGGCTCACACCGTGCGCCACCGGCGCGCGGTGCAGGGCTCGCGCCCCTGTCCAGACCAGGAGGGCGGTGCCGAACAGCGCCAGGGCCGTACCGGCGAAGACTGCTGAGACGCTCTCCATGTCGTACTCCTGGACCGTCGTGGTGAACCGCCCGGGGCGGGCCGGCCGGTCCCGGAGCCGGACCTCGGCGGCCCGGCACGGGGAGGTTGTCACCCCGGGGCATCGCCCACACGAACCCCGGGTGAACAGCACTCCCCCGCCGACCAGCGGACCCCCATCGGCCGCATACGAACCGCATACGGACCGGACCGGAGGGTGGATTCGGTCCGGATTCGGCCGTCCTCGGGCCGTCCTCGGGCCGTCCTCGGACCGTCCCGCGAACACCATGACCGGAATGCACGGCCCGGTCGCGCCGGAGAGCGCGCGGAGCGGGAACGCACCGGTGACAAGGACGGCACCGCCCGACCGGGGAGGTCTCCCACCCCGTACCGGAAGGCGGCCGCGGTCACTGTCCTACGGACAGGGCCTCCCCCCAGCGCACACCGCCGGACGGAACCGGCCTCCGGTTCGTCGGCCGTCGCACCTCCGCGGCCGTCGCACATCCCCGGCCGTCGCACCTCCGCGGCCTCGACGCACTCCGCGCTCGCCGCGCCCTCCAGGCACTCCGCTCTCTCGGAGTGCCTCACGCACTCCGCGCCCTACTGACTCCGCGGTACGGCACTGGTCGCCGGTTCCAGGAAGCCCTCCTCGACCAGCAGCCGGATCGCCTCCGGGGTGCGGTCGCGCAGGAGCACCGGGTCCTCCGCCATCAACTGCGCGATGGCGTCCAGGATCCGCCCGGCGGGCAGCGAGCCGTCGCACACGCCCGCGAACCCGGCGGCCACCGCGTCGACCTTGGTCGCCCGCATCATGCCGCGGTGCTGACGCAGCACCACATGCTCGGGATCCTCCGCCCCCGGCAGGCCGACCTGCTCCTGCACGACCTCGGCGGCGAGGACGAAGTGCCCCGCGAGCAGCGCCGCGTCGTCCTGGTCGCGGAGGTAGTCCTGGCGGGCGAAGTGCTCCTGGACGGCCTGCCCGAGCGGCTGCCGCACCGCGTGCGGCCACTCCTCGATCACGATCGAGGGGTTCCCGGCCTCCGCCGCGGCGGATCTGCGGAGGGTGATCCAGCCGAACCCGACGGCCGTGGCGCCCCGCGCCTCGAACTCGTCGAGCCACGCCTCGTACCGCTCGGTGTACTCGGCGGGGTCGCTGCGGTGGTCGCCGCTGTCCCGCAGCCACAGCTCGGCGTACTGCGTGACGTCCTGGACCTCGCGCTGGACGATCCAGGCGTCACAGCCGTGCGGCACCCAGGAGCGCAGTCGGTCCTGCCACTCCTCGCCCTCCACGTGCTGCCAGTTGGCGAGGAACTGGGCGTAGCCCCCCTCGTTCAGATGGGCGCCGGACTGCTGCACCAGCGCCCGGCACAGATCGTCGCCGCCCATGCCGCCGTCCCGGTAGGTGAGGCGGGCGCCCGGCGAGATGACGAAGGGCGGGTTGGAGACGATCAGGTCGAACGTGTCGGAGCCCACCGGCTCGAAGAGAGAGCCCTCGCGCAGGTCGGCGGGGGCGGCGCCGGACAGGGCGAGGGTGAGCCGGGTGAACTCCAGGGCACGGGGGTTGAGGTCGGTGGCGGTGACCCGGCTCGCGTGCTGGGCGGCGTGCAGCGCCTGGATGCCGGAGCCCGTACCGAGGTCGAGGGCCGAGGCGACCGGCGCCCGGACGGTGATCCCGGCGAGGGTGGTGGAGGCCCCACCGACCCCGAGGACGACGCCCTCCTCGCGCGAGCCGATCCCTCCCGCACCGCCGACCGCGCACCCGAGGTCGGACACGATGAACCAGTCCTCGCCGTCCGGCCCCCCGTACGGCCGTACGTCGACGCCCGCACGGACCGTCCCGTCGGCGTGGCGCACCCAGCCGTCCGCGACGCACTCGGCGAGCGGCAGGGCGGCACGTGCCTGCTCCTCGGCGACGGGACGCCGCAGCAGGAACAGCCGCACCAGCGTGTCGAGCGGGGTGTCCCCCCGGGTGGCCCGCAGGGCGGGGACCGTCTCGCTGCGGGCGAGGGCGGCATAGGCGGGCGCGCCGAGGCGGTCGAGGAGCCCGTCCGCGGTGAAGTCCGCGGCGAGCAGGGCCTCACGGAGGGCGGCGGCGTGGTCGGGTGTCGGAAGGCTGCTCTTACTCACCCACCCATTGTGTCCGCTCCCACCGACAACGGCAGCGGCCCGGACACCCACAGGGTGTCCGGGCCGGAAGAACGGCGCTCAGCCCTTCTTCTCCGCGGAGTCCTTCTCCGTCGAATCCTTCTCCGTCGAGTCCTTCTCCGTCGAGTCGTTCTTGTCGGCGTCCGTGCCCGCCGGGGACGCCTCGGAGCCGGCCGCCGCGGATCCGGAGGGGCCGGTCGAGGCAGTCGGCTTCTGGCAGCCCTTCTGCTTCGACATCGCGACGCCGACCTCACCGGACTGGAGCTTCTTCAGAGCCTGGTCACCGCTGGTGCTGATCTTGTTCAGCTCGTCGGCGATGCCCTTCAGCCCGTCGGCGAACTTCGCCTGGTCCTTGGTGTCGAGCGCGTCGACCTCGGTCTTGAGGTCGGCGTACGACTTGGAGGAGGCGTTGAGCTCCTTGACCGCTTCCTTCTGCGTGGTCTCGCCGTCGTCGACCGGCGGCGGACCGGCCGAGTCCACGGCGGTGCCCAGCGACTTGTACGCCTGGGAGATCTGCTGGAAGGCGGCCGAGTCCGTCTTCTGGACGTCGGCGGGCTTGCTGTTGTCCGCGGTCTGCTGCTGGATGGAGGCGTTGGCGTTGGCGATCTTCTGCAGTTGCGGCTGAACCTGGTCACAGACCTTCTTGGCCCAGTCGTTGACCTTGTTGTCGCTGTCGTCGCTGCAGCCCGACAGCGTCAGTACGAGTACCGCACCGCCGGACAGTGCGGCTGCAAGCTTTTTGTTCACCGGATTGGTCCCTTCCAAGGCTCTCGGCCCCGGAACTTACACGCCGAGGGGACGACAGCCGGGTGCCGGTCATCCGGTGTGCAGGCTTTTGAAGCCATTTGCACCAAGGGAAATGAGGGAGATGCCACTCACGCCGAGAATCGGACGCACGATCGGTCACCCATCCGAAAGGCTGCTTCCGATCGTCGTCCCCTTCGCCCCGTCACTCTCTACACAGACACAGACACAGACACAGACACAGGCGCAGGCGCAGACACAGGCGCAGACGCAGACGCAGCCGCAGGCGACATCGGACGGTAACGGAGGGGACGCAGCCGCAGCCGCAGGCGACATCGGACGGTAACGGAGGGGACGCAGGAGGGGCAGGAGCAGAGAAGAGGCGAAACGGGGCGGAGACGGGACGGACGGAGCGTCAGTTCTCACCTCGCGCCCGCCCCTTGAACACGCGTCACACAGTTGCGCGCGCCCGGCACACCTCGCTACGCAAGACTCACGGGGTCGCCGCTGGATCCGGCGCGGGGACCGAGGGACCGCCGCCCCCGGAGGCGTCGCCGTCGTCCACGGCGATGCCGCGTCGCTTGGAGACGTAGACCGCGACGACGATGATCCCGATGGCGACGACCGCCACCAGCGCCCGCACCCAGGGGCTGGCGTCCGCTCCGTAGCTGAACTGCACGATCGCCGGCGCGATGAGCAGGGCGACCAGGTTCATCACCTTGAGCAGCGGGTTGATCGCCGGACCCGCCGTGTCCTTGAACGGATCGCCGACCGTGTCGCCGATGACGGTCGCGGCATGGGCCTCGCTGCCCTTGCCGCCGTGGTGGCCGTCCTCGACGAGTTTTTTGGCGTTGTCCCAGGCGCCTCCGGAGTTGGCGAGGAACACGGCCATCAGTGTGCCCGTGGCGATCGCGCCGGCGAGGTACGAGCCGAGGGCGCCGACGCCGAGGGTGAAGCCGACCGCGATCGGCGCCAGGACCGCGAGCAGTCCCGGTGTGGCCAGTTCACGCAGGGCGTCGCGCGTGCAGATGTCGACGACGCGTCCGTACTCGGGCTTCTCCGAGTAGTCCATGATCCCGGGATGCTCGCGGAACTGCCGCCTGACCTCGTAGACCACGGCCCCGGCGGACCGGGACACGGCATTGATGGCCAGCCCGGAGAACAGGAAGACGACCGCCGCGCCAAGGATCAGGCCGACGAGGTTGTTGGGCTGGGAGATGTCCAGGCTCAGCCCCAGCTCGCCCGCCCCGGCCCCGACCTCGTCCACCGCCGTGGCGATGGCGTCGCGGTAGGACCCGAAGAGCGCCGCCGCGGCGAGTACGGCGGTGGCGATGGCGATGCCCTTGGTGATGGCTTTGGTCGTGTTGCCGACCGCGTCCAGGTCGGTGAGGACCTGGGCGCCGGCCCCTGTGACGTCCCCGGACATCTCGGCGATGCCCTGGGCGTTGTCCGAGACCGGTCCGAAGGTGTCCATGGCCACGATGACGCCCACCGTGGTGAGGAGCCCCGTCCCGGCGAGCGCGACCGCGAAGAGCGCCAGCATGATCGACGTACCGCCCAGCAGGAACGCCCCGTAGACGCCCAGGCTGATCAGCAGGGCGGTGTACACGGCCGATTCCAGGCCGATGGAGATGCCCGCCAGCACCACGGTGGCCGGACCTGTGAGCGAGGATTTCCCGATGTCCCGGACCGGGCGGCGATTGGTCTCGGTGAAGTAGCCGGTGAGCTGCTGGATGAGCGCGGCCAGGACGATGCCGATGGCCACCGCGACCAGGGCGAAGATCCGCGGATCACCACCGTGCCCGGCGATCGCCTCGTCGGTGACCCCGTCCAGCTCGGCGTACGAAGAGGGCAGATAGGTGAAGGCGGCAACGGCCACCAGGGCGAGCGAGACCACCGCGGAGATGAAGAAGCCGCGGTTGATCGCGGTCATGCCGCTGCGGTCGGCGCGGCGCGGGGCCACCGCGAAGATCCCGATCATCGCGGTGACGACGCCGATCGCCGGGACCATCAGGGGGAAGGCGAGACCGGAGTCGCCGAACGCGGCCGTACCGAGGATGAGCGCGGCGACGAGCGTCACGGCGTACGACTCGAAGAGGTCGGCGGCCATGCCCGCACAGTCACCGACGTTGTCGCCCACGTTGTCGGCGATGGTGGCGGCGTTGCGCGGATCGTCCTCCGGGATGCCTTGTTCCACCTTGCCCACCAGGTCGGCCCCGACATCCGCGGCCTTGGTGAAGATCCCGCCGCCGACCCTCATGAACATGGCGATCAGCGCCGCGCCGAGGCCGAACCCCTCCAGCACCTTGGGCGCGTCGGCGGCATAGACGAGCACCACGCAGGAGGCCCCGAGCAGGCCGAGGCCCACCGTGATCATTCCGACCACGCCACCCGTGCGGAAAGCGATCTTCATCGCTCTGTGCGAGACGGCGGTGAGATCCTTTTCCGGCTCACCTTCCGCCGGAGTCGCCTCACGAGCGGCTGCGGCCACCCGCACATTGCTCCGTACGGCGAGCCGCATGCCGATGTATCCGGTCGCCGCGGAGAAAAGCGCACCCACCAGGAAGAAGAGGGAACGCCCCGCGCGCTGAGACCAGTTGTCGGCCGGCAACAGGAACAGGAGGAAGAACACGACGACGGAGAAGACACCGACCGTGCGCAGTTGTCGGGACAGATAGGCGTTCGCGCCCTCCTGGACCGCCGCGGCGATCTCCTTCATGCGTTCGGTGCCCTCGCCTGCCGCCAGGACCTGGCGTACGAGCAGCTGGGCGACGATCAGCGCGGCGACGGCGACGACCGCCACCACGATGACGATCATCCGGTTGCCATCGGTGAGTACCGCCGCCGCGAGGGAGGCGGGTCGGTCGGAAAGTGCGGATTCTTGCGTCAGTGCTGCCATTGGGGTGGTGAGGAACTCCGCCATACGTCCTCCTTGACGCTCAGCGCTCAAGTCGTGGACGGATTGTAGGGAGCGGAACCTGATCAAAACAGTGGGTGGGAAGAGAATTGATCGCTCTCCCCCCAACGCCGAAAGATCAGCGGAAGGATTCTCCTCGAATGCAGTAATGAGGCCGGCGCATTACGCGAAGAAAATCAAGAAAAAGGCCCTGCTCAGCAGGGCCTGAAAAAACGAAACATCGTCCGCGTGGCTCAACGCCCACGGTCCTCGACGCGCAGGTCCCGGAGGACGGTTCTCAGCACACCGCGGCAACTCACACCCAGAATCACGGCACCTCAGCACCTCTCATCACGGGCAGAGGCACAGGAACGCCGAGCACAGGCACGGGCAGTGCCGGAGGGGTCTGGGCACGGGCACGGACCGCGCACGCACGGGCACGCGCGAGCAGCATGTGCGGAAACAGAGGCAGACGCAGGTAGGGGCGCAGGCGCAGACGCGGGTACGGGCCCTCAGGGGCGCACCGCGGCGTCGGCCGTCGGCCAGCTCATGCGGATCACTCCGCCGGCCGCACCGGATCGAACCTCCACGTCGTCGACGAGACCGCTGATGACCGCGAGGCCCATCTCGTCCTCGCCCTCGCCGTCCATCTCGGGATCGGCCCGGTCCGGCCCCGCTCCGGAAGCACCGGAACTGTGACGCGCCCCGGACGCGGTGGGACCCCCGCCGGGGCCGGGAACGCTGTCCCCGACCTCGATGGAGAACGCCTTCTCCTCCTCGGTCAACGCGACGCTGACCGGCTCGGTGATGCCGTGACTGCGATGCAGCCCGACCGCGCGGCTGCACGCCTCCCCGACGGCGAGCCTGACCTCGTCGAGCACCGCCTCGTCGACACCGGCCCTGCGCGCCACGGCGGCCGCCACCAGGCGGGCCGTCCTGACATGTTCAGGCTGGGCGCTGAAGCGGAGTTCAACGGTGGCCATGACATCCCCCTCGAACGTTCGGGCGTACGCCTCAGAGGCCCCGGGCATATCGCCCGGCACCCCTGCTCTCCTCCTCCGGAAGCCGACAAAGCCGACAGCCGACCCAAGGGTCGACCGTCTGCCCGTCACGGCCCATGCGCTGCCGCTGCCGGCCTGTTCACCGCCTGCCGACCGACCCGGGGGCCGGCCCGCTCCGACCTCAGTCGGTGGCGGCGACAGCCTCGTCGACCGTGGTGTGAATCGGGAACACCTTGGTCAGACCTGTGATCCGGAAGATCTTGAGAATGCGCTCCTGGTTGCAGACCAGGCGCAACGAGCCCTCATGGGCCCGGACACGCTTCAAGCCACCCACGAGCACGCCGAGGCCGGTGGAGTCGAGGAAGTCGACGCCTTCCATGTCGACAACCAAGTGGTAGCTGCCGTCATTCACCAACTCGACCAACTGCTCGCGCAGCTTGGGCGCGGTATACACATCAATCTCGCCACCGACCTCGACGACCGTACGGTCGCCACCAGGCCCGGACACATTGCGAGTCGACAGGGACAGGTCCACGGATCCTCCAGCACCTTGCTATCGAGCGGTCGCCCCTCGGTCTCCCCGACGGAGGCCAGGGGACGGATCGCCAGCCGCGATGGCATTCAATCACTTACCAGCAGCCATGCACGACGCCTTGGGACCATTGTCCGTCACGCCAGTGACACACTCGGTGCCGATGGCCAAGAATCACCGTCCCGGACGACCACCCGAAAGTAGGGGCTCGCGCCCCTCTCCCGCCATGATCCTCGACCGGCTCGCCGCAGGGGCGGGCCGGTCCGCGCGCATCACTCATACGGAGCACTTGCCCCCGCGATCGGGAACCCATGCCATCTGGCCGGATCGCATCCGGCCAGAAGTGATCTCGGCGATCGAGAAGGCCGGGATCGCCCATCCGTGGGCCCATCAGGCGGCCGCGGCGGAACACGCGCTGGACGGCGAGTCGGTCGTGATCGCCACCGGCACGGCCTCCGGGAAGTCCCTCGCGTACCTCGCACCGGTCCTCAGCACCCTCCTGGACGGCTCGGAGGCCCCCAACGGCCGCGGGGCCACCGCCCTGTACCTCGCCCCCACCAAGGCCCTGGCAGCCGACCAGCGGCGCTCGGTGAAGGCGCTCGCGGCCCCGCTCGGCAACGCCGTCAGGCCCGCGGTCCACGACGGCGACACCCCCGTCGAGGAACGCGAATGGGTGCGGCAGTACGCGAACTACGTCCTGACCAACCCCGACATGCTGCACCGCGCAATACTGCCTTCCCACCCCCGCTGGGCGTCCTTCCTGCGCGCCCTGCGGTACGTCGTGATCGACGAGTGCCACACCTACCGGGGCGTCTTCGGCTCCCACGTCGCCCAGGTCCTGCGCCGTCTACGCCGTCTGTGCGCCCGCTACGGGGCCGATCCGGTCTTCCTGCTCGCCTCGGCCACGGCGGCCGATCCCGCGGTCGCAGCCGGGCGTCTGACGGGTCTGCCGGTTCGGGAGGTGTCCGACGACGCCTCCCCGCGCGGTGAGCTGGTCTTCGCCCTGTGGGAGCCCCCGCTGACCGACCTGCACGGCGAGAAGGGTGCACCCGTTCGCCGTACCGCGACGGCCGAGACCGCCGACCTCCTCACCGACCTGACCCTCCAGGGCGTACGCTCGGTCGCCTTCGTACGCTCCCGGCGCGGCGCGGAACTGATCTCGGTGATCGCCAAGGAGCGCCTCGCGGAGGTCGACCGCTCGCTGCCGAAGCGGATCGCCGCCTATCGCGGGGGTTACCTCCCCGAGGAGCGCCGGGCCCTGGAGCGGGCGCTGCACTCCGGCGAGCTGCTCGGTCTGGCGGCCACCACCGCCCTGGAACTGGGCATCGACGTCTCCGGTCTCGGCGCGGTCGTCATCTCCGGCTACCCGGGCACGCGGGCGTCCCTCTGGCAGCAGGCGGGCCGGGCCGGCCGCTCGGGCCAGGGCGCCCTGGCCGTTCTCGTGGCCCGGGACGACCCGCTGGACACGTACCTGGTGCATCACCCCGAGGCCCTCTTCCAGCAGCCCGTCGAGTCGACGGTGCTGGACCCGGACAACCCCTACGTCCTCGCCCCCCACCTCTGCGCCGCAGCCGCCGAGCTACCCCTGACCGAGCCCGACATCGCCCTCTTCGGCCCGGCCGTGCCCGAGCTGCTGCCGCAGCTGGAGGCGGCGAAGCTGCTACGCAGACGGGCGTCGGGCTGGCACTGGACGCGCCGCGAGCGAGCCGCCGACCTGGCCGATATCCGGGGCGGGGGCGGCCGCCCCGTCCAGATCGTCGAGGAAGGCACCGGCCGTCTGCTGGGCACCGTCGACGAGACGGCCGCCCACACGGCCGTCCACGAGGGGGCCGTCCATCTCCACCAGGGCCGCACCCACCTGGTCCGGAGACTGGACCTGGAGGACTCCGTGGCCCTGGTCGAACAGGCCGACCCGCCGTACTCGACGGTCGCCCGCGACACCACGGCCATCACCGTCCTGAAGACCGACACGGAGATCCCCTGGGGCCAGGGGCGGCTCTGCTACGGCTCCGTCGAGGTCACCAACCAGGTCGTCTCGTTCCTCCGCCGGAAGCTGATCACCGGGGAAGTCCTGGGCGAGACGAAGCTCGACCTGCCACCCCGCACCCTGCGCACCCGCGCCGTGTGGTGGACGGTCACCGAGGACCAGCTCGACGCGGCCCGCGTCAACCCGGAGATCCTCGGCGGCGCACTGCACGCCGCCGAGCACGCGTCGATCGGCCTGCTGCCGCTCTTCGCCACCTGCGACCGCTGGGACATCGGCGGCGTGTCCGTACCGCTGCACCCCGACACGCTGCTGCCGACGGTCTTCGTCTACGACGGCCACCCAGGAGGAGCCGGATTCGCCGAGCGGGCCTTCCACACCGCCCGTGCGTGGCTGACGGCGACCCGGGAGGCCATCGCGTCCTGCGAGTGCGATGCGGGCTGCCCCTCCTGCATCCAGTCCCCCAAGTGCGGCAACGGCAACGAGCCCCTGCACAAACGCGGAGCCGTACGCCTGCTCACCGAACTCCTCAGGGCGGCACCCCCGGAACCTGACGAACCGGTATAGCCCGGCCATCGGCCGGAGACCCGGCCCCAGGATCGACGGGAGGGCCGGCCCGGGCCCGGACAGTGGGCAGGTAGGGCCCGAATCCCGAGCGGGCGGTCACATCAGCGATCTCCCCGTGCACCACGCAGCGAACGAGCACGGCCCCCTGGGCCAGGGCCACTCGCCGGGCCGTCGCACACGCGGCCACCGTCCCTTCCAGCGCCCGGTCCGCGGCCGCGAGGGCGGCCAGATCCGCGGCCCCGCCCGCCCGGTGACGGGCAACCACGGCCTGCCCCAGCGCGAGCACCACCGCGAACACGGTGCAGAGACCTGCCGCGGTGACAGCCACCCACACCGTCGCCACACCTCGGTCCCCACCGAGACCCGCGCGCTGGTTCGCGATCCGGCGTGCGATCCGGCCCCCGAGCGCGGCCCCGAGCCAAGCTGCTATCCGATCCGTCCGCCGGCCCGCTCCCCGGTCCGGGTCCCGCCCCATCCACCGACCCATATGCCTGTCCTCGCTCTCGCCCTCGTCTCTCTCCCTGCCCCGCCCTGACCCGACCGCGGGGCCCTGCCCCGCCGACGACACCCGCCCGGTGCCCCAGTGCCCGCCCCCAGGTTCCCGTTTCCCTCGCCCTCACGGCCCGGAGCCCCCGACCGTGTCCTCCGCCAGGGCGGCCGCCTCGGCTCTCAACGTCAGAGCCAGCCCGCCCGGCCCCGGGGCCGGGGCCTCCACCCGGACGCGCCACAGGTCTCCTGCTCGCCCCACCTCGACCCGGGCACCGCGGGGTGCCGCGTCACGGACGGCTTCCCGTACGGCTGCCTCCGGCTCCGAGCGGGCCGCCGCCCGTGCCCCCGCCCGAGCCGCGTCCACACAGCGGATCTGGTCCGAGGCCGCCATCAACGCCCAGAGCAGCGCTGTGGTGAAGGCCACCAGCACCGGGATCACCACAGCCGCCTCCGCCGTCACGGCGCCCCGGTCGCCGCGCCCGCCGCCACGCATGGCCGGGCGTCCTCGCGGCCCCCGCCGCCGCCCCCGGGGAAGGCCGCGGAGAATGCCGCGATCCCATGCCCCAGGGGTCTTCTCCGGGCGGGCCCCCGGCGGAGTCTCAGAATTTCGCATCGAGCGCGTCCTCGACCAGCGACTGCAGCGCCGACAGCACCGGCCCGCTGTTCACCACCTTGTAGAGCACCGCCGCGAAGGCGCACGCGGCGATGGTTCCCACCGCGTACTCGGACGTGGTCATCCCTCGATCGGACCTGCCGAGCCGCCCCGCCCACCGTGCGGCCCACTTCGCCCTCCGGCCCGGCACACCCTCGGACAGCCGGCCTCCACGCAGAACGTGGACGGCCCGGTCCCAGAACTTCGTCTCCATTTCATCCCCCGACAAGCATCGATGACGAGCGGGCGCCCGAAGGGAACACCCGTGAATGACAGCGAAAATGAATGGCCGCCAGGTCGCTTCGGCCGCAAGAGCCCGGCAGGCTCACCAGCCCGGCAGGCCCATCGACCCACGCAACCTCACCGGCCCGGACGGCCGGTCGCGAGCAGGTCGCCGACCAGGCCGAGGATCACCGGTGCCACCCCGACCGACAGGAAGGCGGGGAGGAAGCAGAGGCCGACCGGTGCCGTGATCAGCACCCCGGCCCGTTGGGCCCGCGCCACCGCCGCGGCGGCTCGCTCGGCGCGCATCGACTCGGCCAGCCTGGCAACCGGCTCCGCGGCCGGGGCCCCCGTCGAACCAGCCCGGTGCAGGCAGCGGGCCAGCGGGCCGGCGCCCGGTATCTCCCCGAACCGACCCCACGCATCGGCCGGTTCGCCGCCGAGGCGGATCTCGGCGGCCGTACGGGCGAGCCGATCACCGACCGGGCCGCCGATGGATTGGCCCACCGCCGCGGCCGCCTCCCGAGGGCCTGCCCCGACCGCGATACAGGCCGCCAGCAGATCCGCGGCCAGCGGCAGTTGCTCGGCGATCACGGCCCGCTCCCGACGCGTACCGCCCGAACGAGCGGCGGGCCGGTTGCGCCGCCACCGCCACAGCCCGTACGCCGCGGCCGAACCGACCGCGCAGCCCATCGCACCGCCGACCAGAATCCATCCGGCCAGCCAGGCCCCGGCCGGGGCCGCCCACCACCGGGCGGACTCGGAGAGATCCGAACGACCGCTCGCCCGGAACGGTGCGACCAGCCGGCTCCCCCTGCCGGGCCGTGCCGCGATGACCGTCCCCAGCAGCAGCGCACCCCGCCCGCGCACCGCTCGCTTCCGAAATGCGGCGACGATCATGGCTGCCGACTGCGCCGCCACGCCCAGCACCGCCGCGGACATCCCCAGGCTGTGGAGAACTCCTCCGTCCGCCATGTTCACGTCGCCTCCCCTCCGCGCACGATCCGGCAGGCCCAGTACAGCCCGGCCGTCTCCAGGAACACCCCCACAGCCAGGCAGGCCAGGCCGCCGGGGGTGTGCAGCAGTACACGCAAGGGTTCGGCTCCGAGTGCCGCTCCCAGCCCCAGCCCCGCAAGGGGGAGCAGTGCCAGGACCATGACCGTCGACCACGCTCCCGCCAGTTGGGCACGGAGCTCCTCCCGTCTGCGCCGGTCCTCCCGCAGCGCCGCTTCCAGGCGCTCCAGCCCGGTCGCCAGCCCGGCCCCGCCGTCCACGGCCACGTGCCAGCACGCCGCCATCCCGGACAGGCCCGCCAGCCCCGGGACCTCCGCCGCCCTCCGCAGCGCCGTCGACACGTCGCCGCCGAAGCGCGCCGCCGCCAGCACCGCGGCCTCCGTCTCCCCGAGCCGGCCGCCCGAAGTGGGCGACTCCGACGAGCCGACCTCCGACGGATCTTCGCGCAGCGCGCGCAGCAACGCCTCTCCCGGCTCGCGGCCGGCCCGCAGCTCCCCGACCACGGCTCCGCACAACGCCGCCACCGCGGCAGCGGCCCGCTCCGCCTCCCTCGCTCCAGCCCGCCTCCGCAACCACCGACGCACCAAAGGGACCGCCACGGCCCCCGCTACCAGCGGCAGCACCGACCTCCCCAGCACCGCAAGCAGCACCGCGACCGGAACGCACCACCACTCCCGACGCCCCCGGGCCGACTCCCCCACACGTCCCAGGGCCTTGAGCAGGTGCGGCCGCCATCGGCTCCATGGCCGACCCGACTCGGCGGGAGCGTCCACGAACAACACCCGCGCCCTCCGAACGCCCGTGTCCCGCACCATCGCGAGCCACACCGCTGAACCAGCGCAGAGAGCCACCGCATGGGCCGCGTACGCGGACGCCGCCCCCGTCACAGCGCACCCCCGATCAGCGACCGCAGACGTTCCCATCCGCGCTCCGGAACGAATCCGCCGACGCCCCAGCTCAGGGCCGGAACCGTGAGGACCAGTCCCGCCGCGTCCCGCTCCAGGACGTGCACCTCGGCGACTCGCCGCTGCCCCGCGCGGTCCCGCACGAGATGCACGACCACAGAGAGCGCGGCCGCCAACTGGCTGTGCAGCGCCACCCGGTCGAGACCGGCCGCGGTGCCCAGAGCCTCCAGTCGGGCCGGAACATGCTCGGCGGCATTGGCGTGGACAGTGCCGCACCCCCCTTCGTGTCCGGTGTTCAGGGCGGCCAGCAACTGCGTGACCTCAGCCCCTCGCACCTCACCGACCACCAGCCGGTCGGGCCGCATGCGCAGTGCCTGCCGCACCAGGTCCCGCAACGTCACCCGGCCCGCCCCCTCCTGATTGGCCGGACGTGACTCCAGGCGGACCACATGCGGATGGTCCGGCCGCAGCTCGGCGGAGTCCTCGGCGAGCACGATCCGCTCGTTCGGGCCGACCGCGCCCAGCAGACTGGCGAGGAGCGTCGTCTTGCCCGCCCCGGTGCCGCCGCTGATCACATAGGAGATCCGCGCTTCCACGAGCGCCCGCAGGATCCGGTCTCCGCCCGGCGGCACCGTGCCCGCGTCCACCAACTCCGCCAGCGAGAAGGCCCGTGGCCGCACCACGCGCAGGGAGAGGCAGGTCGAGCCGACGGACACCGGGGGCAGCACGGCGTGCATCCGCGTGCCGTCGGGCAGGCGTGCGTCGACCCACGGGCGTGCGTCGTCCAGTCTCCTGCCCGCCACCGCGGCGAGACGCTGGGCCAGCCTCCGCACCGCCGCCGCGTCAGGGAAGGTGACGCCCGTCAGCTGGAGCCCAACACCCCGGTCCACCCACACCCGGTCCGGCGCGGAGACCAGCACATCGGTCACCTCCGGATCGGCGAGCAACGGCTCCAGCACGCCCGTGCCGACGAGTTCGCCGCGCAACTCCGCCGCCGCCCCGAGCACCTCGGCGTCCCCCAGCAACCGCCCCTGAGCCCTGAGAGCAGCGGCCACGCCGGCCGGGGTGGGAGCGGCACCGCTGCGTGCCAGCCGCTGGCGTACGGCGTCGAGCAGTTCGTCCGTCATACCGACCCTCCCCCGGGCAGACCGGTCACGGAGCTTGCGTCACCGGCCGCCCCTGCCTGTTCCCAGAAGGCCGAACAGAACCGGGCCAGCGGCCCCCGGGCGCTGGCTCCGGGCGGGGTGCCATCGTCCTGCGCGACCAGAAGGCCCGATTCCATGGGGAGTTCGCCGACGAGCGGCAGGCCGATGGCCTGGGCCACCCATCGCCCGTCCAGCCCTGCCGCGTACGGCCCCCGGGGTACTACCCGCAGGTCGTCCAGCACCATTCCGGCCGTGGCCGCGACGCGCCTGGCCGCTGCTACCGCGCGCAGTTCGCCCGGCACGACGAGCAGGCCCAGGTCGAGTTGGGCCAGTGCTTCGGCGACCGACTCGTCGACCCGGCGCGGAAGGTCAACGACCACCACCCCGCCGAGTCGTCGCGCGGCGGCCAGCACCGCACGCATCGCCTGCGGCGGGATCACCACCTCGTCGTCCCGACCCCAGCTCAGCACCCGCAACCCGTGGAGGGCGGGCAGCGAGTCCTCAAGGGCTCCTCCCCCGAGGCGGCCCTTCGACTGCGCGAAATCCGGCCACCGCATGCCTTCGGCCCGTTCGCCGCCGAGCAGGACGTCGATCCCGCCCCCCAAAGGGTCGGCGTCGATCAGCATCGTCCGCTTGCCGGACCTCGCCGCACTCACGGCAAGGGCGCAGGCCAGCGTCGATGCGCCGGAGCCGCCCCGGCCACCCATCACACCGACGGTGAAAGCGGGTCTACCCACGCCTTCGGCGGCGTTGGCGATCTGATCGACGAGCCAGGGCTCGGAATCGGGCAGACGCAGCACGTATTCGGCCCCGATCTCCACCGCCCGCTGCCACACGTCGGGGTCGTCCTGGTCCCGGCCCACCAGCATCACCCCCTTCCTGCGGCCGGCGCCGCGGCAACGCGCGGCGGCGTCATCTCCCACCAGCACCATCGGAGCCCGCTCCCAACCGCCCCGGCGCCCGGGCGGCCCGTGATGAACTTCCGGCTCGGCTCCGGCCGCCGCGCAGAGCCGCAGCAGGTCGTCGAGCAGTTCCACGTCCTCCGTCACGATCAGCGGGCCTCCGCGCCGCCCCCCGTCGACCGCCGTTCCTTCTCCTGCGATGGATCCAGCCACGATCTCCGCCCCCTTCTCCCTGCCCCTTCAGTACGGTTCGCGGTGTTCTCGGAGCGTTCCGAGATGCGCGATTCCGGCACCCGCGGACTTCGCGGGTGGAATCAACGTGCAGCACCTCGGAAAATCATGTGGATCTTGATGAAAAACTGTGGACAACTTCAAGGCTGTGAATAACTTCGTAACCCGAACCAGCGACTTCCGGAGCGCAGCTCTCTGGCTACACACTGTGACGAGGCGAGACGCGCGACACCCGACTCGCACAATCAGGCCGATAAGCGGCCAGACGGGAGGCTCAGGTGGTTCCCACCCCTAAAAAGTGTCCGGACATGCGACGACCCCCGCCGGGGGGGAGAGCGGGGGTCGTCCCCACGGTCGACTCGGGGGGGGAGGAGTCGGACCGGGTTTGCACGGTCGCGAACGATCCGTGACTTCCATGGTGTACCCGAGGGCCTTCTCAGGCAAACCCACGCGCCGCAGTTTACGCCGAATGGTGGGCCCCTATGCTCAGCGTTGTGGAAAACTGCTTCTCGCCGCGCACAGCAGCCTTCTTTGACCTGGACAAGACGGTCATTGCGAAGTCTTCGACGCTGACCTTCAGCAAGTCCTTCTACCAAGGCGGACTGATCAACCGCCGCGCCGTACTGCGCACTGCGTACGCACAGTTTGTGTTCCTCGCCGGGGGCGCAGATCACGACCAGATGGAGCGGATGCGTGAATACCTCTCCGCTCTCTGCAAGGGGTGGAACGTCCAGCAGGTCAAGGAGATCGTCGCCGAGACCCTGCACGACCTGATCGACCCGATCATCTACGACGAGGCCGCCACCCTCATCGAAGAGCACCACACAGCGGGGCGCGATGTGGTCATCGTTTCGACCTCGGGCGCCGAAGTCGTCGAGCCCATCGGCGAATTGCTCGGCGCTGACCGCGTCGTCGCCACGCGCATGGTCGTCGGTGACGACGGCTGCTTCACGGGCGAGGTCGAGTACTACGCCTACGGACCGACCAAGGCCGAGGCCGTGAGGGCGCTCGCGGTCTCGGAGGGGTACGACCTTTCGCGCTGCTACGCCTACAGCGACTCGGCGACCGATGTACCGATGCTGGAGTCGGTCGGCCACCCGCACGCGGTCAACCCCGACCGCGCGCTGCGCCGCGAAGCGACCCTTCGCGAGTGGCCGATTCTCGTCTTCAACCGCCCGGTCCGACTCAAGCAGCGACTGCCCGCCTTCTCGATGCCTCCCCGCCCCGCACTCGTAGCCGCGGCCGCGGTCGGCGCGGCGGCCGTCACCGCCGGGCTGGTCTGGTACGCCAGTCGCCGGCGTACCGCCGGCACAGTTCTGCCCGGATGAGACGGGGCGGGGTTCAGCCAGAAGCGGGGCTCAGCTAGTAGGTGAGCCGGACGCTCCACCGGAGTGAAGCCTCGCCCGATTCGCCCTTGATTGAACCTAAAAGTAAAGAAGCGGAGCCAGGGGTATCCCTTCCCCTGGTCCTGGAGTACAAAGGATTTAACGGCCCGCGAGACCAAGGACATCCGTGAGGATGACCTGTAAAGCAGAACGGCCCCACGGACCGCGCACGAAAGCCGAGCACCCACGCGACGTCGACCCGTCGATTACGGGCCAGCCGCACCAGGTGACGGGCAAAGTACCCGACCTGATGGGCAGAACACGAGGACGCTTGGTAACTGGGCGGACGTGCCAGCGGCGGTACCGCACATCGGTGCCGCCGCACCCCTGCCCAGGGCCACCACCCCACGGCCGCCCGGAAGTCGTCCTTTTCACCCCGCGGCGCCCTCCGCGCCCTTCGTACGCTCCGGCGCCTGCCGCCTCGGCCCCTTGGGCATTCCCGCCCCGAGAGCGCGTCCACCCCGACGCCGCGTCGCCCCGGGTCGGCAGGGCACTCACGTTGACGTCAGGCACCCGGGCCGACACCGGGCACCGGAGCAGCGGCAGCGCACCTCAGGCGGCGCCGCGCTGAAGCGCCTCGCACACCGCGGTCGACTCGCGCACACCCAGCTCGACGGAGCGCCCGCAGTGGGCGATCCAGGCGGCCATACCCTCCGGGGTTCCGGCCGTATAGCCCTCGAACGCCGCGACATAGGCCGCCCGGCCCTGCTCCGCGTGTCCCACCTCGGCCGGGCAGATCGACTTCGGGTCAAGCCCGCTGCCGATCAGCACGATGCGCTCGGCGGTCCGGGCCACCAGGCCGTTGTGCGAGCCGAACGGACGCAACGCCAGTAGCTCGCCGTGCACCACGGCGGCCGTGACCAGCGCGGGGGCGCTGCCGCCCGCAATGATCAGCCGCGAGAGCCCTTCGAGCCGTCCGGCGACCTCCTCGGCCCCCGGAACAGGTGCCTCGATCAGCGGCTCGTCGACGGGTTCGCCCGCCAGCCGAGGGCGGCCCACCACCGCGTCGTCGGGAGTCGCTCCGCCGGCCGCCACCAGATGCAACCGAGCCAGCACCCGTAGGGGTGACTGCCGCCACACGGAAAGGAGTTGCCCAGCCTCCGCGGTAAGCCTCAGCGCGGCGCCGACCATGCGCGCCTCGCCCTCCCCGCTGAAGTCGGTACGCCGACGCACCTCCTCGAGGTTCCAGTCGGCACCGGCCAGCGCGGCCGAACCACGAGAACCCCGCAGTGCGGCTTCGGCCGTCACCTCATTGCTGCGGCGTCGCATGACGCGATGACCGTAGACCCGGTCGACGGCCTTGCGCACGGAGTCCACGGCATCGGGAACGCCGGGCAGGGAACCGAGCGCGGCGAGCGGGTCAGAGGCAGTCGTACTCATAAGTAGCGAGGCTACGCGCCCACCACGCCTGTACCACCCCCATCCCCAAGTGGCCTTCTTCACGAACAGTGACAGCGCACCGCAATGGACCCGCTACCCTAGGTGAACATGAAGATCGCTTTCGTCGGGAAGGGCGGCAGCGGAAAGACCACGCTGTCCTCGCTCTTCATCCGCCACCTCGCCGCCAACGAAGCCCACGTCATCGCCGTGGACGCCGATATCAACCAGCACCTGGGGGCCGCTCTCGGCCTGGACGAGGCAGAGGCCGCCGCGCTGCCCGCCATGGGGGCGCACCTCCCGCTCATCAAGGACTACCTGCGGGGCGCCAACCCCCGCATCGCCTCCGCCGAGACGATGATCAAGACGACTCCGCCCGGCGAGGGCTCCCGGCTGCTGCGGGTCCGCGAGGACAACCCGGTCTTCACGGCCTGCGCGCGCACGGTTCGGCTGGACGACGGGGACGTCCGGCTCATGGCGACCGGACCCTTCACGGAGTCCGATCTCGGAGTGGCCTGCTACCACTCCAAGGTCGGGGCCGTGGAGCTCTGCCTCAACCACCTGGTCGACGGCCCCGACGAGTACGTCGTGGTCGACATGACGGCGGGCTCGGACTCGTTCGCCTCGGGCATGTTCACGCGCTTCGACATGACGTTCCTGGTTGCGGAGCCGACCCGAAAGGGAGTGTCCGTCTATCGGCAGTACAAGGAGTACGCACGCGACTTCGGCGTCGCCCTGAAGGTCGTCGGGAACAAGGTGCAGGGCCCGGACGACCTGGAGTTCCTGCGTGCGGAGGTCGGCGACGACCTGCTGATCGGGATCGGCCACTCCGACTGGGTACGTTCGATGGAGAAGGGGCGGCCGTCCAGGTTCGAGCTGCTGGAGGCCGACAATCGGATGGCTCTGCAGACACTGCAGGACGCCGCCGAGGACTCGTACGGGTCGCGTGACTGGGAGCGCTACACACGCCAGATGGTGCACTTCCACCTGAAGAACGCCGAGAGCTGGGGCAACGAGAAAACCGGCGCCGACCTGGCCGCCCAGGTCGACCCCGCCTTCGTGCTCGACGAACGCCATGCGGGAGCGGGCGTGACCGCACCCGCCTGATTCACCGCACGGGCCTTCTCGTCGGCCACCTTTCGGTGGCCGACGAGAAGGCGAACGATGCGGCGCGCGATCGGCCGATGCTCCGGCCGGCATTCCCTCGGTGCTTCAGCCAGTCGCTCCGGCGGGAGCCGAACTCGCTTCGGCCTGACCCGCGGCAGCGCCCGGAGCCTGATCCGGAGCCGGTCCCGGGGCCTCTCCGTCATCCCCGCCCGGTGCCTGACCTCGGGCCTCTCCGGCACCCTCGGCCGGGGTCTGGTTCTTACCCTCGCCCTCGACCGGGGTCTCTTTCTTACCCTCGTCCTGGTCCTGGTCCTGGTCCTTGCCCTGGTCCTTGCCCTGGTCCTTGCCCTGGTCCTCGCCCCGGTCCTCACCCTTGCCCTTGTCCGCGGGTTGGGCGGCGGCCTGCTGGGTGCCGAGGTAGGACGACCAGCCCGTCTTGGGCGCCTCGCCGACGCCGAGATGGGTCAGCTTGGCCAGCGTCTTCGGGTCCTGTGCGTCCAGCCAGTCGACGAGCTGACGGAAGGACACGCAGCGCACGCCCTCCTTGGTGCACACCTGCGCGATGGTCTCCTCGATGGCGCGCATGTAGGTGCCGCCGTTCCAGGACTCGAAGTGGTTGCCGATGATCAGAGGCGCCCGGTTGCCGTTGTACGAGCGGTCGAAGGCCTGGAGCAGCCCGTCCCGCATCTGGTTGCCCCAGTACTCGTGCTGGGCGGGGTCCCCCTGGGTAGCCGTACCGGACTGGTTGACCATGAAGTTGTAGTCCATCGAGAGGGTCTCGAAGGCGCGGCCCGGCATGGGAACGAGCTGGAGCGGAATGTCCCAGACCCCGTCCTTCTTCTTGGGCCAGACCTGGTTGCCGACGCCGCTGGAGTCGTAGCGGAAGCCCATGGTCCGGGCGGCGGCGACCATGTTCTTCTGGCCTTCGAGGCAGGGGGTGCGGGCGCCGACCAGTTCCTTGTCGTAGTCGAAGGGAAGCGGGTCCTCGCCCTTCAGCTCCGGAGTGTTGGTCTTCCAGCCCTTGACGAAGGCTTTCGCCTGGCTGATCTCGCTCTTCCACTCGTCGACGGACCAGGTCCCGACGCCGCCGTCCTTGCCACAGAAGTGGCCGTTGAAGTGGGTGCCGATCTCGTTGCCTTCCAGCCACGCGGCGCGCACCTCGCTGAGGGTGTCGCGGATGCCGTCGGTGTCGTTGAAGCCGATGTCGGAACGGCCCGGCGCGTGCTGAGGCGGGTTGTAGAGGTCCTTCTTCTCCTCCGGCAGCAAGTACACGCCGCTGAGGAAGTACGTCATCCTGGCGTTGTACTTCTTGGCCACGCCGCGGAAGTGCGAGAAGAGCTTCTGGCTGTCCTCTCCGGCGCCGTCCCAGGAGAAGACCACGAACTGGGGAGGCTTCTCCCCGGGCGCCAGGCGTTCGACGGCCGGCATCTTCGGCTGGGCGCCGGTGAAGGCGGTGGACCCGTCCCCGATCAGCTTGACCGCGTTCTTCGGAACGGCGGCCGGGGGGTTCTCCTTGGCGCCGTGGGCGCCCTTCTCCGTGTCGGCTCCGGCGCCCCCTGAAGCGGACCCCCCGGGCCCGGCTCCGGAACAGCCCGCGAGCACGGCGACCAAGGCCGCGGACATGACGCCCAAGGTGATCCTCTTCGTGGCGGCCATCATCCGCCCACCCTCTTCCTTGCAGGTTATTTGCGTTGAAGTGCCGACACGGCGCGGCCAAATTCGCACACGGTTCCGCACGGCATGGGCGACATGCCGAATGAAAAGCTGCCTATTCGCTAATAAGAGTCATCAACTAGCCCAAACGCCTCCGGCCTGAACCGGACGCGCCCGGGACCCGTGCAACCAGGCGACCCCGTTCCGGCTCGCACCCCGCCACACCCGACCGGCACACCCGACCGGCACGCCGCCCCAACAGGCCCCAACACACCCCGGGACGCCCCGACGGGGACGAAGTGCCACCGCGCCACGCGTCGCGCGGCGACCCTCGACCGCGGAGCGGGATCATGGCTCCATACACGAAGACACAGGTCTAAACCAATTCCCGGCAGGCCCTTGTCACCTGGCCCCGCGCCTGATGAGCTATGCCCCGGGACACAACGGACACCCTGGGACTGGGAGAAGTCGTGAGTAACGAGAGCCTGGCCAATCTGCTGCGGGAAGAGCGGAAATTCGCTCCACCTGCTGAGCTGGCCGCCAACGCCAACGTCACCGCAGAGGCGTACGAGCAGGCCGAGGCGGACCGGCTGGGCTTCTGGGCCGAGCAGGCCCGCCGCCTGACATGGGCCACCGAGCCGACCGAGACCCTCGACTGGAGCAACCCGCCCTTCGCGAAGTGGTTCGCGGATGGCAAGCTGAACGTCGCGTACAACTGCGTGGACCGCCACGTCGAGGCGGGCAACGGCGACCGGGTCGCCATCCACTTCGAGGGCGAGCCGGGCGACAGCCGGGCCATCACGTACGCGGAGTTGAAGGACGAGGTCTCCCGCGCCGCCAACGCCCTGACCGAACTGGGCGTCGGCAAGGGCGACCGGGTCGCCGTCTACCTGCCGATGATCCCCGAGGCCGCCATCGCGATGCTGGCCTGCGCCCGCATCGGCGCCGCGCACTCCGTGGTCTTCGGCGGCTTCTCGGCCGACGCCATCGCCGCCCGTATCAAGGACGCGGACGCCAAGGTCGTCATCACGGCCGACGGCGGCTACCGCCGCGGCAAGCCGTCCGCGCTCAAGCCCGCGGTCGACGACGCCGTCTCGCGGTTCGAGAACGTCGAGCACGTCCTCGTCGTCCGCCGCACCGGCCAGGACACCGCGTGGACCGAGGGCCGCGACGTCTGGTGGCACGAGATCACCGCTCGGCAGTCCGCCGAGCACACCCCCGAGGCCTTCGAGGCGGAGCAGCCGCTCTTCATCCTCTACACCTCGGGCACCACGGGTAAGCCGAAGGGCATCCTGCACACCTCCGGCGGCTACCTCACCCAGGCGTCGTACACGCACAACGCGGTCTTCGACCTCAAGCCGGAGTCCGACGTCTACTGGTGCACCGCCGACATCGGCTGGGTCACCGGTCACTCGTACATCGTCTACGGGCCGCTGGCCAACGGTGCGACGCAGGTCATGTACGAGGGAACCCCGGACACCCCGCACCAGGGGCGGTTCTGGGAGATCGTGCAGAAGTACGGCGTCACGATCCTCTACACCGCCCCCACGGCGATCCGTACGTTCATGAAGTGGGGCGACGACATCCCCGCGAAGTTCGACCTGAGCAGCCTCCGCGTCCTGGGTTCGGTCGGTGAGCCGATCAACCCCGAGGCGTGGATGTGGTACCGGAAGAACATCGGCGCCGACAAGTGCCCCGTCGTGGACACCTGGTGGCAGACCGAGACCGGCGCGATGATGATCTCGCCGCTGCCCGGTGTGACGGAGACGAAGCCGGGAAGCGCCCAGCGCGCGCTGCCGGGCATCGCCGCCACCGTCGTGGACGACGACGCCAACGAGGTACCGGACGGCGGAGGCGGCTACCTCGTCCTCACCGAGCCGTGGCCCTCCATGCTCCGCACCATCTGGGGTGACGACCAGCGGTTCATCGACACCTACTGGTCGCGTTTCGAGGGCAAGTACTTCGCGGGTGACGGTGCGAAGAAGGATGAGGACGGTGACATCTGGCTGCTCGGCCGGGTCGACGACGTCATGCTCGTCTCCGGGCACAACATCTCCACCACCGAGGTCGAGTCCGCCCTCGTCTCGCACCCGTCGGTCGCCGAGGCCGCCGTGGTCGGCGCCGCGGACGAGACGACCGGCCAGGCCATCGTGGCGTTCGTGATCCTGCGCGGCACCGCCAGCGCCTCCGACGAACTGGTCGCGGACCTGCGCAACCACGTCGGCACGACCCTCGGGCCGATCGCCAAGCCCAAGCGGGTCCTGCCGGTCGCCGAGCTGCCCAAGACCCGCTCCGGCAAGATCATGCGCCGCCTCCTCCGCGATGTCGCCGAGAACCGCGAACTGGGCGACGTCACCACGCTGACCGACTCCTCCGTGATGGACCTGATCACCACCCAACTGCCGTCCTCCTCGTCCGAGGACTAGGGCCGACAGCACAGAACAGAGCAGAGCAGGCAGCGCAGAACAGAGCAGCACGGACCAGACACAGAACTACGGAGTACGGCTCCGATGGGCATCCGGCAACGCGCCGGGTGCCCATCGGGCATTTAGCCTGAAGATCACCTAATACGGCTCCACTCTTTACGCCCCCGGTAGAGTGGGCGCTTCACCACAACTACAGAGAACATCTCCACAGGGGCGCCGGGAAGTCTGGTCGGCATGTCCATCAGTCATGCCCTCATGCCGCCCCTGACCTGGAGGTCCTCTCGTGGCACCGCCCAACTCGCCCGCGCCGCCCGCCCCGCCCCGGCGCCCACTGCTCGGCCGGCTCTCCCTCACCGAGCGGAACTACGTGGCGGAAGCGCTCCGCACCGAGACGGTCGGCGGGATCCTGCTGCTGGCCGCAGCGGTCGCCGCGCTCGTCTGGGCCAACGCCTTCGGCGACTCGTACGAAACGGTCAGCAAGTTCCACTTCGGCATCGACGCCATAGGCCTGGACCTCTCCGTCGCGCACTGGGCGGCGGACGGGCTGCTCGCGGTCTTCTTCTTCGTCGCCGGCGTGGAACTCAAGCGCGAACTGGTGGCGGGCGAACTCCGCGATCCGAAGGCCGCGGCCCTTCCGGTCGTGGCGGCCCTGTGCGGCATGGCCGTGCCCGCCCTGGTCTACTTCCTCACCGTGGTCGTCGGCGGCGGCTCGACGAGCGGCTGGGCCGTCCCCACCGCCACCGACATCGCCTTCGCGCTCGCCGTCCTCGCGGTGATCGGCACCTCGCTGCCGTCCGCTCTGCGGGCCTTCCTGCTGACCCTGGCCGTCGTCGACGACCTCTTCGCGATCCTGATCATCGCGGTGTTCTTCACCTCGGACCTGAACTTCCTGGCGCTCGGCGGGGCCGTGCTCGGCCTGGCCGTCTTCTACCTGCTCCTCCGCTTCGACGTCCGAGGCTGGTACGTCTACGTTCCGCTCGCCCTGGTCATCTGGGGCCTGATGTACAACAGCGGCATCCACGCCACCATCGCCGGTGTCGCGATGGGCCTGATGCTGCGCTGCAGCCGCCGCGAGGGCGAGAAGCACTCCCCCGGCGAGCACATCGAGCACCTGGTCCGCCCGGTGTCGGCCGGGATCGCCGTCCCGCTGTTCGCCCTGTTCTCGGCCGGGGTCGCGCTGAACGGCGAGGCGCTGGCCGGTGTCTTCACCCGTCCCGAAACGCTCGGCGTCGTCCTCGGTCTCGTCGTCGGCAAGACCGTGGGCATCTTCGGCGGCACCTACCTCGCCGCCCGCTTCACCAAGGCGGAGCTGAACAAGGACCTGGCCTGGGCCGATGTCCTGGCACTCGCCGCACTCGCCGGCATCGGTTTCACCGTCTCACTGCTCATCGGGGAACTGGCCTTCGAGGGCGACCCGGAGATGATCAACGAGATCAAGGCCGCCGTACTGCTCGGTTCGTTGATCGCGGCCCTGCTCGCCTGCGTACTGCTCAAGCTCCGGGTACGCAAGTACAAGGAGCTGTACGAGGCCGAGGAGCTGGACGAGGACGAATCCGGGGTACCCGACGTCTACGAGCAGGATGATCCGGAATACCACCTGCGGATGGCCGCCATCCTGGAGCGGAAGGCGGCAGAACACCGCCGTCTCGCCGAAGAGCGGGCGGGGGCGGCGCGCGACGAGCCGAACAGTCCGGCATGATCTGACATCGGACGTGTCGAAGACGGAGAGGGAGTCAGGGATGAGCGACCCCGGCAACTACGCGGGCAGTGCGGACCGCAGCATCGGGCAGCTGGTCGCCTCGGCGACGGCCGAGATGTCCGCGCTGGTGCACGACGAGATCGCCCTGGCCAAGGCGGAGGTACGGCAGGACGTCAAGCGCGGGGCGATCGGCAGCGCGGCGTTCATCGCCGCGGGCGTACTGCTGCTGTTCACGATGCCGATGCTGAGCTTCGCGGCCGCGTACTGGATCCACAGCTCCGGCCTGGGTCTGGCGTGGTGCTTCCTGATCGTGGCCGGCGCCTTCATTCTGCTGGCCGCCCTGATCGGGTTCATCGGTCTGCGGAAGTTCAAGAAGATCAAGCCGCCGGAGAAGTCCATCGCCTCCGCCAAGCAGACCGCCGCCGTCCTGCAGAAGGCCAAGCCGCACCCGCGCCCGTCGATCGCGGCCGCCGCGATCATCGAGCGCTCCGGCAGCACCCTGGCGAAGAAGGGCATCGAGAGCGGCTCGCCGAAGGACGCCCCTACGGACTCCGGTAAGGGCAGGGCCGACGCTGTGGCACGCTCATCCACATGACGGTTCCCGATTCCAGCGCGTTCGGCCCGACGGGTCCGGTGGACCCGGAGGGCCCGGCAGCCCCGGCCGAACCGGCCACGAGCCCCGTGGGCCGGGCCGCCGCGGGGGGCCCGGTGCGCCTCGACGGCCCCTGGGCCCACCGCGACGTGGCGGCCAACGGGGCGCGGTTCCACATCGCGGAGATGGGCGAGGGGCCGCTGGTGCTCCTGCTGCACGGCTTCCCGCAGTTCTGGTGGACCTGGCGCCACCAGCTGACCGCGCTCGCCGACGCGGGGTTCCGGGCGGTCGCGATGGACCTGCGCGGGGTCGGCGGCAGCGACCGCACACCACGCGGTTACGACCCCGCCAACCTGGCCCTCGACGTCACCGGGGTGATCCGCTCCCTCGGTGAGCCCGACGCGGCCCTGGTCGGCCACGACCTCGGCGGCTACCTCGCCTGGACGGCCGCAGTGATGCGGCCCAAGCTCGTCCGCCGGCTCGCCGTCTCCTCCATGCCGCACCCGCGCCGCTGGCGCTCGTCGATGCTGTCCGACTTCGCGCAGTCGCGGGCCGGTTCGTACGTCTGGGGCTTCCAGCGCCCGTGGCTTCCGGAGCGTCAGCTCCTCGCGGACGACGCGGCGCTGGTCGGGACCCTCGTCCAGGACTGGGCGGGCCCCCGCACCCCGGACTTCCCCGACGAGGAGACCCTGGCCGTCTACCGGCGGGCCATGAGCATCCCCTCCACCGCCCACTGCTCGATCGAGCCGTACCGCTGGATGGTGCGGTCGATGGCCCGTCCGGACGGAATCCAGTTCAACCGGCGGATGAAGCGTCCGGTCCGGGTGCCCACACTGCACCTGCACGGGTCGCTCGATCCGGCGGTACGCACCCGCAGTTCGGCCGGGTCCGGCCAGTACGTCGAGGCGCCCTACCGGTGGCGACTTTTCGACGGTGTCGGTCACTTCCCCCACGAGGAGGATCCGATCGGCTTCTCCACCGAACTCATCAACTGGCTCAAGGACCCCGAGCCCGACCGGTAGCAGCCCGCCCGTCACGGGCACGCGTGTCCGACGAACAGCCAATTGCCCGCCGCATAGGCCAATTGGCTGACTCCCGCACGATTACCGACCTTGGGTCACGGGCAGACGTCGGGGTATGGGCTGGACGCACGACTTCACTGACGAAGCACGCAACCGCCGCTCCACCGCGTCAGCCGGTGTGGGCACTCATGAGGGGGGCGGCCCCCGGGGCCGGGTGCACGATGTGCATGACCTTCACCGTTCCCGTCTCGGGATTCCGCGCATCCTCCGCCGTCGGGCCCGCTGGGTCTCGGCACGGCTCCGACACCCCCGTAACTGACCCTCACCGGCTCGGCCCGGGGCGGGCCCCAGGGGTGTCAGTCACCCGTGTCGGGCCCCCTCCAGGGCGTGTCCGGCGGATCTTGGCCGGTCCGCGGCGTTTCTCCGGCCCTCATCCCCGGGGCAGGCCCTAGAGGGCGCAGCCCTCGCTGTCGACCTGCTGGTTGGCCTCGCGGCCGATCTCGATGTCCTCACGGATCTCGTCGGCCGTCAGCGCGTAGCCGGTCTCCGGGTCGTCGAGCGACTTGGCGAACACCACTCCGTACACCTTTCCGTCCGGAGTGAGCAGCGGGCCGCCCGAGTTACCCTGGCGCACCGTCGCGTAGAGCGAGTACACATCGCGCCGCACCGTACCCCGGTGGTAGATGTCCGGGCCGTCGGCGTCGATGCGGGCGCGGACGCGGGCCGAGCGCACGTCGTACCCGCCGTTCTCGGGGAAGCCCGCGACGATCGCGCTGTCGCCGGTCGCCGCGTCGTCGTCCGGGCCGGTGAACTGCAGTGGCCTGGCCCGGAGATCGGGGACGTCCAGGACCGCGATGTCGCGCTGCCAGTCGTAGAGGACGACCTTCGCGTCGTACAGCCGGCCTTCGCCCCCGATCTGCACGGTGGGCTCCTCCACGCCGCCGACCACATGGGCGTTGGTCATCACCCGGCGCTCGGAGAAGACGAAGCCGGTGCCTTCGAGGACCTTGCCGCAACTCGGGGCGGTGCCCACGACCTTGACGATCGACTTCTTGGCGCGGGCGGCCACCGGGCTGCCCACGAGAGCCGGGTCCGGGGCCTTGACCTCGGTGATCGGCTCGTTGGCGAACGGGCTGAAGACCTGTGGGAAGCCGTTCTGCGCGAGGACGGAGGAGAAGTCCTGGAACCAGCTGGGCGCCTGCTTCGGCATCACCCGGTCGACCCCGAGCAGCACCGAGGAGCTACGGACCTCCTTGCCGAGGGTCGGCAGCGAGGTGCCCGCCAGCAGCAGGCCGATCATCCAGGCCACCAGCAGCATGGCCACCACATTGACCAGCGCGCCGCCGGTGGCGTCCAGGGCGCGCGCGGGCGACCACGTGATGTACCGGCGGAGCCGGTTGCCCAGGTGGGTGGTGAAGGCCTGGCCGACCGAGGCGCAGACGATCACGATGACGACCGCGCCGATGGCGACGGCGGTGGACACCTCGGCGTCCTCGGTCAGCCGGTCCCAGATGACGGGCAGCAGGTAGACGGCGACGAGACCGCCCCCGAGGAAGCCGATCACGGACAGGATGCCGACGACGAAACCCTGGCGGTAGCCGATGACCGCGAACCACACGGCAGCCAGCAGCAGCAGGATGTCCAGCACGTTCACCGTCGGTAGCCTCGCACTTTCGTCACCTGGCCCGTCGGTGGTGACGGGGTCCGGGCCGGGCCCGGAACAGCGCAGCAGGACAGCCAGCGTGTCATGCGCGCCAGTCGAGCGGCACCTGTCTGGCCCTGTCCCAGGGGCGTTCCCATCCCGCGTAATGCATAATCCGGTCGATCACTCCGGCGGTGAAACCCCAGACCAGGGCCGATTCGACCAGGAACGCCGGGCCGCTGTGCCCGCTCGGGTGGACGGCCGTGGCCCGGTTCGCGGGGTCCGTGAGATCCGCCACGGGGACCGTGAAGACCCGGGCCGTCTCGGCCGGATCGACCACCCCGACCGGGCTGGGCGCGCGCCACCAGCCGAGCACGGGCGTCACGACGAAACCGCTGACCGGGATGTAGAGCCGGGGCAGCACACCGAAGAGCTGTACGCCCCGGGGGTCGAGCCCGGTCTCCTCCTCGGCCTCGCGCAGCGCCGCCCGCAGGGGCCCGGTGGTGGCCTGGTCACCGTCCTCGGGATCCAGTGCGCCGCCGGGGAAGGACGGCTGCCCGGCGTGGGAGCGCAGGGTCCCGGACCGCTCCATCAGCAGCAGTTCGGGGCCGCGCTCCCCCTCGCCGAACAGGACCAGGACGGCGGACTGCCGGCCCGCCCCGCTCTCGGGCGGCAGGAAGCGGCTGAGCTGCTGCGGCTGGACGCTGAGCGCGGCCGCCGCGACGGGGTCGAGCCACGCGGGCAGGCCGTCCGTGGTCACGATGACGGCCGGGTCGGGAGCACGGCCGCCACCGCTGCGACCCGGCCCCTCGGCGAGGTCGTTCCCGGCGTGCGCCGTGCCCTGTGTGTGCGTGTGCGCGTGCGTCATAGGCACCCCCGTCGATTCACAACGCCTGTCATCGGCCATTTCGTTCCGAGCCGTTCCGTCCTGGGGGTGAAGTGCGGGGGCCGTGCGCGGGCGTCGCCCTCACCCCGCCCCGAGCGCGGGAGCGGGCTTCCCTGGGTAGTCGGCGGGCGGGCTGAGCCGCTGGCCCGGGTAACCGCCCATCTCGTACTTGAGGAGCTTCCCGGCCTTCTCCGGATCGGTCTCGCCCTCTCCGTACGAAGGACAGAGCGGGGCGATGGGGCAGGCGCCGCAGGCGGGCTTGCGGGCGTGGCAGATCCGGCGTCCGTGGAACACCACCCGGTGCGAGAGCATCGTCCACTCGCTCTTGGGGAAGATCCCGGCGACGACCGCCTCGACCTTCACCGGGTCCTCCTCGTCGGTCCACTTCCAGCGCCGCACCAGGCGCCCGAAGTGCGTGTCGACGGTGATGCCGGGGACACCAAAGGCGTTGCCCAGGACCACGTTGGCGGTCTTGCGGCCGACGCCGGGCAGCTTCACCAGGTCCTCCAGGCGCCCCGGGACCTCACCGCCGAACTCGTCCCGGAGGGCGGCCGAGAGGCCGAGCAGCGACTTGGTCTTGGCCCGGAAGAACCCGGTCGGCCGGATGATCTCCTCCATCTCCTCCGGCACGGCAGCCGCCATGTCCTCGGGGGTGGGGTAGGCGGCGAAGAGCGCCGGGGTGGTCTGGTTGACCCTCAGGTCCGTGGTCTGGGCGGAGAGGACCGTGGCCACGAGGAGCTCGAACGGGTTGCGGAAGTCCAGCTCGGGATGGGCGTACGGGTAGACCTCGGCGAGCTCCCGGTTGATCCGGCGGGCCCGGCGGACCATCGCGAGGTGCGACTCCGCCTTCGGCGCCCTGCGCACCGAAGGGGCCTTGGCCGCCTTGGTCGTGGCCGCCTTGGTCGTGGCCGCCTTGGTCGTGGCCGCCTTACGCGCCGCGGCAGCTGGGGTCGTGGCCGCCTTGCGCACTGTGGCAGGCTCGGCCGTTCTATCCGATTTGCCGGATTCGCCAGATTCGCCGGTTTGGACAGGTCGGGCGGGTTGGGCGGGCGTTGGCGATGACGACGATGACACTGCGGACCTCCTGGCCGACTTCCGGAGCGGCTCCCCCGGCTCTCCGGGGGAGCCGTGCACCCCTTCGAGGGAGCCATTCGCGGCATTCCTCGGGCGCGGCCAGGGCTGTTCGCCCACAGCTGAATCGCCACCCTTCAGGGCCGCGTCAGCCCCCTTGGCCTGCGCTCTCCCCGGCGTTCTGGACACCCGGCCAGCCTAGAGCCAGGCACCGACAACCACCGCCGTCACGGCGTATCCACCCCCGATCGGCCCCCTGCCGTAGGGTCCGGCCCGCCCGTGCGTCAAACTGGTTTGTGATTGATCGCACTGTTTTACCGTCCGGCATGATGGGGACCACGGTTCCCTGAACAGGCCGACAAGGAGAGAACTCGTGGACGACGTTCTGCGGCGCGCCCCGCTTTTCGCGGCGCTCGATGACGAGCAGGCCGCGGAGCTCCGCGCCTCGATGAGTGAGGTGACCCTCGCGCGCGGAGACGCGCTGTTCCACGAGGGCGACCAGGGTGACCGCCTGTACGTGGTCACCGAGGGCAAGGTGAAGCTCCACCGCACCTCGCCCGACGGGCGCGAGAACATGCTGGCCGTGCTCGGCCCCGGCGAGCTGATCGGGGAGCTGTCGCTCTTCGACCCGGGCCCGCGTACGGCGACCGCCTCCGCGCTGACCGAGGTCAAGCTCCTCGGCCTCGGCCACGGCGACCTGCAGCCCTGGCTCAACGCCCGGCCCGAGGTGGCCACCGCGCTGCTGCGCGCGGTCGCCCGCCGACTGCGCAAGACCAACGACCAGATGTCCGACCTGGTCTTCTCCGATGTGCCGGGCCGTGTAGCCCGCGCCCTCCTGGACCTGTCGCGCCGCTTCGGCGTCCAGTCCGAGGAAGGCATCCACGTCGTGCACGACCTCACGCAGGAGGAACTGGCGCAGCTGGTCGGCGCCTCCCGCGAGACGGTCAACAAGGCGCTCGCGGACTTCGCGGGCCGCGGCTGGCTGCGCCTGGAGGCCCGTGCGGTCATCCTGCTGGACGTGGAGCGGCTGGCGAAGCGTTCGCGCTGACCCCGTTTCCGTACGCGAAGGGCCGCGCCGACCGGGGCACCTACCGGAGCACGCACGCCGGTACGTCCGTCGGCGGGGCCCTTCGCCGCGCGGCGGCGGATCAGCCCCGGATCAGTCCGTGCTCGGTCAGATACTCCAGCTGCGCCCGCACCGACAGCTCGGCGGCCGGCCACAGGGTGCGGTCCACATCGGCGTACACCGTCGCCACCACCTCCGACGGCGTACGGTGCCCGGCCTCCACCGCCGTCTCCACCTGGGCGAGCCGGTGCGCGCGGTGGGCCAGGTAGAACTCCACCGCCTCCTGCGCGTCCTCCAGCACCGGGCCGTGGCCCGGCAGCACCGTGTGGACGCCGTCGTCGACCGTCAGCGACCGAAGCCGCCTGAGCGAGTCCAGGTAGTCGCCGAGCCGCCCGTCCGGGTGCGCGACCATCGTCGTGCCGCGGCCGAGGATCGTGTCACCCGTCAGCACCGCCCGGTCGGCGGGCAGATGGAACGAGAGCGAGTCCGCCGTGTGCCCGGGCGTCGGCACGACCCGCAGCTCCAGGCCGCCGGTGGTGATCACGTCGCCCGCCGCGAGACCCTCGTCGCCCAGCCGCAGCGCCGCGTCCAGGGCCCGCACCTTCGTCCCCGTCAGCTCCGCGAACCGGCCCGCGCCCTCCGCGTGGTCGGGGTGACCATGGGTGAGCAGCGTGAGGCCCACGCGCCGCCCGGCCCGCTCCACCGCCCCGATCACGGCCCGCAGGTGTACGTCGTCGAGCGGCCCGGGATCGATGACGACCGCGAGATCGGAGTCGGGCTCGGCCACGATCCAGGTGTTCGTCCCGTCGAGCGTCATCGCGGACGGGTTGGGCGCGAGGATGTTGACGGTGCGGGTGGTCGCGGGGCCGGAGGCCACGGTTCCGCGAGGCTGTCCGGGCAGGGCTGCCGCGTCGCTCACGCCCCACCGCCTGCCGGGCCCGCCGCGGGTACGTGTTGGGTGAACTCGTCGTGCCCCGGCCAGCTCAGCACCAGTTCGCCGCCCTCCAGACGGGCCTGTGCGAGGACCGGGGCCATGTCCTGTCCGTCGGCCGCCCCGAGCGCCTCCGCGGCCGTCCTGTACGGCGCGAGGGCCCGCAGCGTGGTCACGGTGGGCGGCATCATCAGCAGCTCGCCCCGGTCGTAGCGGCGGGCCGCGTCGGCGGGGGCGATCCACACCGTGCGGTCGGCCTCGGTGGAGACGTCCCGGGTGCGCTGCCCCTCGGGGAGCGCGGCGACGAAGAACCAGGTGTCGTACCGGCGCGGTTCGAACTCCGGCGTGATCCAGCGCGCCCAGGCGCCCAGCAGGTCCGAGCGCAGCACCAGGCCCCGCCGGTCCAGGAACTCCGCGAAGGACAGCTCCCGGGCGACCAGGGCCTCCCGGTCGGCCTCCCAGTCGTCCCCGGTCGTGTCGCCGACCACGGTGTCCGCGGTCGGCCCGGCGAGGAGGACGCCCGCCTCCTCGAAGGTCTCACGCACCGCCGCGCAGACGACGGCCTGCGCCTCGGCGACCGTCGCCACACCGAGCCGCGCGGCCCAGTGCCCCAGCGGGGGCCCGGCCCACCCGATCAGCCGGTCGTCGTCGCGCGGATCGACCCCGCCACCCGGATAGGCGTACGCGCCCCCGGCGAAGGCCATGGAGGTCCGGCGGCGAAGCATGTGCACGACAGGGCCACCGGGCGCGCCGCCCTGCACGCCCGGATCGCCGCCCGTCCCACCCGCCTCGGGTCCGCCCGGATCGCGGAGCAGCATCACGGTTGCGGCCCGCCGGGGTGTCACGGCCGTCAGCTCACCGGCGGCGAGGGCCCGGATCCGGTCGGGCCATTCCGGGGGGTACCACTGACCTTGGGACATGGCCGGAGGCTATCCGGAACCGCGCCGATGTTCGAGGGGCTCCCGGCTCCCGGCTCCCGAGGCGTCGCGGCGACCCGACACACCCCGCACCGTCCCGACGGCGCCCCGTACCCGCCCGACACACCCCGGACCGGCCCGACGGCGCCCCGGACCCGCCCGGGACGCCCCGTACCCCTCCGACTGCGCCCCGGACCCGTCCAACACGCCCCCCCGGACACGGACGATCCCGCCCGGTCGCGGGGACCGGACGGGATCGAAAGGCAGGGCGAGAAAGAGTTCTCAACCGTCGGCGAGCTCCACCTGGACCTCGATCTCGACCGGTGCGTCCAACGGCAGCACGGCGACGCCCACGGCGCTGCGGGCGTGCACGCCCTTGTCGCCGAGGACCGCGCCCAGCAGCTCGCTGGCGCCGTTGATCACGGCGGGCTGGCCGGTGAAGTCGGAGGCCGAGGCGACGAAGCCCACGACCTTCACGACGCGCTCGATCCGGTCCAGGTCGCCGGCGACCGACTTCACGGCGGCCAGTGCGTTGAGCGCGCAGGTCTTCGCGAGCTCCTTCGCCTCGTCCGGCGTGACCTCGGCGCCGACCTTGCCGGTGACGGCGAGCTTGCCGTCCACCATCGGCAGCTGGCCGGAGGTGTACACGTACACCCCGGTCCGCACGGCCGGCTGGTACGAGGCCAGCGGCGGCACGACGGCGGGCAGGGTCAGGCCGAGCTCGGCGAGCCGCGCCTCGACGGCGCCCGCCACTACGCCTTCTCCCGCTTCAGGTAGGCCACGAGCTGCTCGGGGTTGTTCGGGCCGGGAACGACCTGGACCAGCTCCCAGCCGTCCTCGCCCCAGGTGTCCAGAATCTGCTTGGTCGCGTGCACGAGAAGCGGCACGGTCGCGTATTCCCACTTGGTCATGGGCCCGACTGTAACGCCTGCCATGTACGGTCCCGTGCGTAGGCCGGGGCCGGACTGGTTAGGCTCGAATACGTGAGCAGGTTCCAGGTCGTCAGCGGCAAGGGCGGCACCGGTAAGACCACGGTCGCCGCCGCCCTCGCGCTCGCCCTCGCGACCGAGGGCAGGCGCACCCTCCTCGTCGAGGTCGAGGGCAGGCAGGGCATCGCCCAGCTCTTCGGTTCCGAGGCGCTCCCCTACGAGGAGCGCAAGATCGCCGTCGCGCCGGGCGGCGGCGAGGTGTTCGCGCTGGCGATCGACGCCGAACGCGCGCTCCTCGACTACCTCCAGATGTTCTACAAGCTCGGCAGCGCCGGCCGGGCGCTGAAGAAGCTCGGCGCGATCGACTTCGCCACCACCATCGCGCCCGGCGTCCGGGACGTCCTGCTGACCGGCAAGGCGTGCGAAGCCGTACGCCGCAAGGACAAGCAGGGCCGGTTCGTCTACGACCACGTGATCATGGACGCCCCGCCGACCGGCCGGATCACCCGTTTCCTGAACGTCAACGACGAGGTCGCCGGGCTGGCCAGGATCGGCCCCATACACAACCAGGCCCAGGCCGTGATGCGGGTCCTGAAGTCGCCGCAGACCGCGGTCCATCTGGTGACCCTCCTGGAGGAGATGCCGGTCCAGGAGACCGCGGACGGCATCGACGAACTGCGCGCCGCCGAGCTGCCCGTGGGCAGCGTCTTCGTGAACATGGTCCGCCCGCATCTGCTCGACGAGGACGCCCTGCGCACCGCCGCGGGCGGCCGCCGCAAGGAGATCGCCAAAGCGCTGACCCGGGCCGGAGTGACCGGTTCCGCGGCGCTCGTACGGCCCCTGGTCGAGCAGGCGGCCGAGCACGCGGAGCGGGTAGGCCTGGAGCGGGAGCAGCGCGCGGTGCTGGCCGGCCTCGGCCTGCCGACGGCGGAGCTCCCGTTGATCGGCGACGGGGTGGACCTGGCCGCGCTGCACGACCTGGCCACGGAGCTCCGTAAGCAGGGTGCGGGGGAAGAGGGAGACGCATGACGGCGAACACAGCCGGTGGGACCCCGTCCGTGTCGGGGCTGGACACGGACGCACTGCTGGACGATCCGGGCATCCGGATCGTCGTGTGCTGCGGCTCCGGCGGGGTCGGCAAGACCACGACCGCCGCCGCCCTGGGCGTACGGGCCGCCGAGCGCGGCCGGAGGGCCGTCGTCCTCACCATCGACCCGGCCCGCCGCCTCGCCCAGTCCATGGGCATCGACCGGCTGGACAACGTGCCGAGGCGGGTCGACGGCATCGACGGCCGGGGCGAGCTGCACGCCATGATGCTGGACATGAAACGGACCTTCGACGAGACCGTCGAGGCCCACGCGGACGCCGAACGGGCCAGGGCGATCCTGGAGAACCCCTTCTACCAGTCCCTGTCGGCCGGGTTCGCCGGTACGCAGGAGTACATGGCGATGGAGAAGCTCGGGCAGCTGCGGGCGCGCGACGAGTGGGACCTGATCATCGTCGACACCCCTCCCTCGCGCTCCGCGCTGGACTTCCTGGACGCGCCGAAGCGGCTCGGATCGTTCCTCGACGGGAAGTTCATCCGGCTGCTGATGGCGCCCGCGAAGGTGGGCGGCCGGGCCGGGATGAAGTTCCTCAATGTCGGTATGTCGATGATGAGCGGAACGCTGGGCAAGCTGCTCGGGGGTCAGTTCCTGCGGGACGTCCAGACGTTCGTCGCCGCGATGGACACCATGTTCGGCGGCTTCCGCAGCCGCGCGGACGCCACGTACAAGCTGCTCCAGGCGCCCGGCACGGCCTTTCTCGTGGTGGCGACGCCGGAGCAGGACGCGCTGCGCGAGGCGGCCTACTTCGTGGAGCGGCTGGCCGCCGAGCAGATGCCGCTGGCCGGTCTGGTCCTCAACCGCGTGCACGGCAGCGAGGCTTCGCGGCTCTCCGCCGAGCAGGCACTGGCCGCCGCGGAAAATCTTGACGACACCCGCATTGTGGATCAGCGGGCCGGGAAAGCTGGCCTTGGTGACCAGGAAGCCCCCGACCCGGCGGTCACCGCTTCCGGACCGACCGAGCCGCCCCTCTCCCCCGAGGCCGGGCAGGCGTCCGGCCCCGAGCCCGCAGCCGAGCCCCAGGACACGACGGAGAACGAGCCGCCGCACGAGAACATCGCGACATCCGCGAACACCCCTGACGACGCGACGAGCCCCGCGGACTCTGCCGACTCAACCGCCGACGCGACGGCCGACGAGGCCGTGGGCGTGGAGGAACTGACGGCGGGCCTGCTGCGTCTGCACGCCGAGCGCATGCAGGTCGTCGCCCGTGAACGCCGCACCCGCGACCGTTTCACCGCACGGCACCCCGAGGTGCCGGTGACGGCCGTGGCAGCGCTGCCCGGCGACGTACACGACCTGAACGGCCTCCGGGCCATCGGCGACCGTCTGGCGGACGGTTCCGCCCCGACCCCTGCCGGAACGGCGTAGGCACCACCCACCGGGCCTGATGGCATACAGGCCTACTCAGCGGTGCCGGCGCCTACCCGACGGCCGCGTACGTCTCGTGCAGCTCCTCGTCCTCCAGCCCGATGACCCCGGGCAGAACACCGGTGGACCGCTCGTACTCGCTGCGCGCGGTCTCCAGCAGTCGGCGCCAGGACGTGACGGTGGGCCGACGCCGCAGCAGTGCGCGGCGCTCCCGTTCCGTCATTCCACCCCACACGCCGAATTCGACGCGATTGTCGAGCGCATCGGCCAGGCACTCGGTCCGCACCGGACATCCGGTGCACACCGCCTTGGCCCTGTTCTGCGCTGCCCCTTGTACGAACAGTTCATCCGGATCGGTAGTGCGGCAGGCTGCCTGCGCACTCCAGTCGGTTACCCAGCCCATCCCGGCGCCGTCCTCTCCCGAATCGAGGCTCCCCCACGGCGGTAACGGCATATTCACCGCTGCCAGTTGAGGACGTTACGGAAGGTGGGGACAGCACAACACCCCCTTCGGGCCCAATCTTGAATGGTCCGAACGGACTATGCGTATGCGGCAGATCACCCAGGGGAGTGAGCCGAGGACATGCGCGACTATCTCCGCGAAAAGGGGACAGTGCACTCAAGTTGCAAGGGACTTCTTGCGACATACGGGGCGATTTCGGGAGCGCCTCGATCGCTATGTGAAGACCCATGTGGGTGCTCATCCGCCGGATGAAGAATGACCAGAAGATGCGCATGGGGTTGCAGGGGGCTTGATACGGAACCGGTCTGCTGTGACAGTTGAGAGCAGCTTAGGCCAAGGCCTCTCCGTCTGTCCGGCGAATGAGAACGTAGGCGGTACGCGCCCGCGCGCCCGTGCCGCGACGCCCGGCACGCTCTCGCCGGAAGGCCACGGCGGGCCCGGAAGGCGGGCCCGGTATGACAGGGGCCCGGCCCGTTCGGACGCCACGGCTCACCTGGCCGGACGCCCCGGCCCACCCTTTCGGAGGCACGGCGAACCCGTCCGGATGTCACGGTCCGGTACCCGAACGCTCCGAGAGGCCCCTGCTCCTGCGACACGTTCATCACTACGGATTAGGCTGCCCCCTATGCCAAAGAAGCGCTCGGGCGGGGGTCTCACCACGACCCAGCAGGCCGCCAAGTTCCTCGGTGTCGCCGCGCTCTCCGGAGCTGTCCTGGCAGGCATCGCGCTGCCCGCAGCCGGAGCGCTGGGGCTCGCCGCCAAGGGGACGGTCGAAGGATTCGACGAGATCCCCTCCAACCTCAAGACTCCACCGCTCAGTCAGCGGACCACGATCCAGGACCGCGACGGCGGCACCATCGCCACGGTGTACTCCCGTGACCGCACGGTCGTCCCGCTCAAGGACATCTCGCCGCACATGCAGGCCGCGATCATCGCGATCGAGGACTCCCGCTTCTACGAGCACGGCGCGGTCGACCTCAAGGGCATCCTCCGCGCGATGAACCGCAACGTGCAGGCGGGCGGGGCGGCGCAGGGCGCCTCGACCCTCACCCAGCAGTACGTGAAGAACGTCTTCGTCGAAGAGGCGGGCGACGACCCGGAGAAGGTCGCCGAGGCCACGCAGCAGACGCTCGGCCGCAAGGTCCGCGAGCTGAAGTACGCGATCCAGGTCGAGGAGGAGCTCGGCAAGAAGAAGATCCTGGAGAACTACCTCAACATCACGTTCTTCGGCCAGCAGGCGTACGGCGTCGAGGCCGCCTCCCAGCGTTACTTCTCCAAGAACGCCAAGGACCTCAAGCTGGAGGAGGCAGCGCTGCTCGCCGGCCTCGTGCAGTCGCCGAGCCGCTACGACCCGGTCAACGACTTGGAGGAAGCGACCAAGCGCCGCAACATCGTGCTGGCACGGATGGCCGCGGTCAAGACCATCTCGCGGGCCGAGGCCGACAAGGCGATGAAGTCGCCCATCAAGCTGAAGGTCTCCCGGCCGAAGAACGGCTGCATCACCGCGGTCAGCGGCTCCGGCTTCTTCTGCGACTACGTCCGCAAGACGATCCTCACCGACCCCGCCTTCGGCAAGACCGACGAGGACCGGGCCAAGCTCTGGAACCTCGGCGGTCTGACCATCCGGACCACGCTGGACCCGCGCGCCCAGAAGGCCGCCAACGAGGCCGCCACCGCGAGGGTCAACAAGGACGACAAGTTCGCGGCGTCCGTGGTGCAGGTCCGGCCGGGCAGCGGCGAGATCCTCTCCATGGGCCAGTCCCGCCCCTACGGTCTGGACCAGAAGCAGAACGAGACCGTGCTGAACCTCGCCGTCAGCAACAAGATGGGCGGCAGCACGTACGGCTTCCAGACCGGCTCGACGTTCAAGCCGTTCACCGCGGCCGCGGCGCTGGAGAAGGGCATCAGCCCGGCGACGACGTTCTCGACGGACTGGAAGATGACGCTCAAGGAGCGGGACTTCCGGAACTGCACCGGCTCCCCCGCCGGTTACGCGGACTGGGCCCTGCAGAACGAGCTGGAGTCCGAAAAGGGCACCTGGGACATGACGAGCGCGCTCGGCAAGTCCATCAACACCTACTTCGCGCTGCTGGAGCAGAAGGCCGGCCTCTGCGAGACCGTGAAGATGGCCAAGAAGGTCGGCTACGAGCGCGGTGACGGCAAGAAGGTCGTCGAGAACCCGTCGATCACCCTCGGCAGTGAGGTGAGCACCCCGCTCTCCATGGCCGGCGCCTACGCCGCGTTCGCCAACCGGGGCACGTACTGCACGCCGATCGCCATCGAGTCCATCAAGGACCCGCAGGGCAAGAAGATCCCCGTGCCGAAGACGTCCTGCTCGCGGGCTATGAGCGAGAAGACCGCGGACACGATCAACCAGATGCTCAAGGGCGTCGTCGAGGACGGCACCGGCACCCGGGCCGGACTCAACGACCGGGACAACGCGGGCAAGACCGGTACGACCAACGACCGCAAGGACGCCTGGTTCGTCGGGTACACGCCGAACCTCTCCACCGCGGTGTGGGTCGGTGACGACGTCGGCGAGAAGAGCTCGATGTTCAACGTCACCATCGGCGGCCAGTACTACGACAAGGTCTGTGGTGGCTGTCTGCCCGGTCCGATCTGGCGCATCGCGATGACCGGAGCCCTGGACGCGGCCCAGACCCCCGGGTTCAACCCGGTCGCCGTCCCCCGGGGCAAGGAGAAGAAGGAAAAGGACAAGGAGAAGGGCGACCGGGACCGGGGTCGTGACCGCGACGACGAGGACCGCGACGACGCCAAGCCCGGCGACGACGGCAACCGGTTCCCCGGCATCGAACTCCCGGACGGCGTGCTCGGCGGACCGGGCGGTGGCGGCGGGCGAGGCCAGAACGGCCCCTGACCCGTATCCGTACTGAAAGGAAAAGGGTGGGCGCCCCGGTCCTCGACCAGGGCGCCCACCCTTTTCTTCGTCTGCTCCGTCTGCTCCGTCTGCTCCGCGTGTGCCTCAGCCGGCGAGGAGCTTCTTCACCGCGGCGGCGACCCGGCCGCCCTCGGCGAGCCCGGCGACCTTCGGGTTGACGATCTTCATGACGGCGCCCATCGCACGCGGCCCCTCGGCCCCGGCGGCCTTCGCCTCCTCGACGGCGGACGCCACGATCGCGTTCAGCTCGTCGTCGGAGAGCTGCTGGGGCAGATAGCCGTCGAGCAGCTCGCCCTCCGCCTTCTCCCGCTCGGCCTGCTCGGTCCGGCCGCCCTGGGCGAAGGCCTCGGCCGCCTCACGGCGCTTCTTCGCCTCCTTGGCGATCACCTTCTGCACCTCGTCGTCGGAGAGCTCGCGCGCCGACGTGCCGCTGACCTCTTCCTTGGTGATCGCGGTGAGGGTGAGCCGAAGGGTGGACGAGGTCAGCTCGTCACGCGCCTTCATGGCCGTGTGGAGGTCTTCCTTGAGCTTGGACTTGAGCGTGGTCATGCCGCGATTGTGACAGGTACGGGGCCGGGGCCGCCCACCGGTTTTCCGGCCGCCCCACCGGTTTTCCGCTCACGGTTCCGCTTCTGCGACGATGGGCACATGCGCGCACGCTACGGAGTACCCCTGAAAGTCACGGCAGTCGGCGCGGCGGTCGGCGCCGCCGGACTCGCCTATGCCGCCGGGTTCGAGGCCCGCTCGTTCCGCCTGCGACGGGTCACCGTTCCCGTACTCCCGCAGGGGGCGCGCCCGTTGCGCGTGCTCCAGGTCTCCGACATCCACATGGTGAGCGGCCAGGGCAAGAAGCGCGCCTGGCTCCAGTCGCTCGCCGGCCTGCGCCCCGACTTCGTCGTGAACACCGGCGACAACCTCTCCGACCCGGAGGCCGTGCCCGAGGTGCTCGACGCGCTCGGCCCGCTGATGGAGTTCCCGGGGGTGTACGTCTTCGGCTCCAACGACTATTACGGCCCCAAGCTCCGCAACCCCGCGCGCTACCTCCTGGAGAAGGCCCGGGGCAAGCACGGCCTCAACGGCAACGCCCCCGCGGTCGGCGTCGTCCACAACCCGTGGGAGCCGATGCGCGACGCCTTCGACGAGGCGGGCTGGCTGAACCTGTCGAACACGCGGGGCCGGCTCAAGCTCGACGGCCTGGAGCTGGCGTTCACCGGTCTGGACGACCCGCACATCAAGCGGGACCGTTACGCCGAGGTCCAGGGCGGCCCCGTGAGCGGCGCCGACCTCTCCATCGGCGTGGTCCACGCCCCGTACCTGCGCTCCCTGGACGCCTTCACGGCCGACGGCTACCCCCTGATCCTGGCGGGCCACACGCACGGCGGACAGCTGTGCATCCCGTTCTACGGGGCACTGGTCACCAACTGCGACCTGGACACCGACCGGGTCAAGGGCCTGTCCAGCCATACGGTCGGCGACCGGCGCGCCTACCTCCACGTCTCCGCGGGCTGCGGCACCAACCGCTACACCCCGGTCCGCTTCGCCTGCCCGCCCGAGGTCACCCTGCTGACGCTGACGCCGAAGGCCTGAGCGAGGGCAAGCGGGGCGGGCCCACAACGCGCGACGACGAGGGGCGGGGCCGAGGTCCGCCGGGCCAAGGCACGCCCGGCGGGGCCGGGCACTGACGCCGAGGCGTCCGAACGAGGGGCTACTCACGGCGGGCGGACGAATCGCGGGGGTCTTCCCACCCGCTTACGGTACGAATCATGACCCCGCCCCGGACCACTCTGCTCCCCCGCCCCCGGGCGGCAGAGGTGCTCCCGGCCCCCGCAGCACCCCGCCGCCCCTGGGCCACGGCCCTGCGCGCGACCGCGAGCGGGGCGGCGGCCGCGGGCCCGGTCATCGCCCTGGCGACCGGCTACGCGTCACCGACGCTGATCCACTTCACGGTCCTGGCGAACCTCCTGATCGCGGGCGCTTTCGGATGGTCGGCCGTACGTTCCTGGCGGGGCGGTCCACCGCTGTCGCCGCGACTGTCGGGCGGGGTGCTCCTGCTCGCCGCGGTCACCGGCCTGATGTACCACCTGGTGCTGGTGCACCACGGCGGCTCCCCGATGGGCGCCTCCCGCGCCGGTCCGGCCCCGGAGGCCGACTGGTCCATCGCCGCGAGCCTCCTGCTCCACACGATCACCCCCTCGGCCGTCGCCGCGGACTGGCTCCTGCTGACCGCCCCCCGCACCCTGCGCCTGGCCCACATCCCCCTCTGGCTGTCCGCCCCCGCGGCCTACCTGGGCATCGTCCTGACACGTGGAGCCCTGCTCTCCCCCGACGCCCCGGCCCGCTACCCGTACCCCTTCCTCGACGTCGACACATACGGCTACGCCGGCGTCCTCACCCAGGCCCTCGCCCTCGGCCTCCTCTTCACCGCCCTGGGCCTCCTGATCACCACCGTGGACCACCTCCGGCCGAACGTGGCGGGGTGGTTCCAGCACCGGAGAAACCGGATTTCGCCTCCGGCCGCCGGTGGGCTAAAGTAATCGATGTCGCCGGGAGTCCGGTGGGCATCGGGGTGTAGCGCAGCTTGGCAGCGCGCTTCGTTCGGGACGAAGAGGTCGTGGGTTCAAATCCCGCCACCCCGACAGAGTAAGACCAGGTCAAGGGCCTGATCCTCAGTGAGGATCAGGCCCTTCCTGCGTCTCGGGTGATCGTTTGGGAGAAATCTGGGAGACGATCTTGGTCGGGGGTGGCCCCAAAGTCTGGGGACGGGTGCATCGGGAGGGCAGGCCATGGAACCGAGAAGTGCTGCAGCGGCGGGACGGGACTTCCCCTACACTGCACGAACCACCTGTTACATCGAGATCCACAAGGACGGCAGCGTCACCCACGGCACAGACCGGGCGGCGTACGAGCGGGCGGTGGCCGGCGAGTCCAGGCTGTATGCGGTGTGGCCCGGGGAGTGGTCCAGCCATCTCTTCGTGATCGACGATCTGGACCAGTACGCCAAGGCCCACGGCATCAAGCACGACGTGCAGCGGACAGGGCTGGCCGAGCATGTGCACCAGGTCCGGTGGACCGAGTCGGACGGCGAGCAGAATCCTCGCAGCCCGTACATCGGCATCGAGGTCGTGCTGGACTGCGGGTGCAAGATCGAGAGTCTCGGCGTGTTCGCCGCTCAGATGCGAGAGCAGAAGGGCTGGGCTGTGGCCACCTCGGTCGGGTGGAGCCGCTACGGCGGACCCGAGGGCACCACGTACTCCCTCCGGGTCCGCCGCAAGAGCCTGACCGCCTGAGCGATCTCGGTCAGGCTCCCCCGCCGGGCTGCCTGGCGGTCAGCGGCGGAACCCGCGGTGGGGTTCTCGGGCAGCGACGTTCAGGAACGGTTCGAACCAGGCTGCGGCACGGAGATCGCCGATGCCCATGTGCTGGTTGGTCTCGCCGTCCGGGTCGTTGATCCCGTCGAAGCGAGCGTTGTAGAGCATCAGCACGTCGGTGTCCTGGAAGAACACTTCGGAGCACATGTCGAAGTCGTAGTCGTCACGGTGGGTGGGCAGCCTCCCGTGGTCACCAGCGGCATCGCCCTCATCCCCACGGTCTCGCGCGTCACGGACGGCGAGGTGAAGGGCAAGTTCCTCGGCCGTGCAGGTGGGCTCCGGCCACTGCCCGCGTTCGAGGTCACCGGCGAGGTCGTCGGCGGCCCGGGCGAACTGGCGGCGCCACTGGAGGTCGGCCGCGAAGGTCAACTTCGGGAGATAGGCGAACACTCCCCAGTGGCCGTCGTGCTCGTCGGGCACCACGGGCCTGTCACCGAGTTCCTCGCTGTCGTCGTACGCCTGGTCGGCTAGCACACACAGCTCCGTGTAGAGGACGTCGGCAGTTCGAGGCGTGAGTTGCCACTGGCACCGCTCTTCTTCGCACTCCGGGTCATCACAGTGCGGTGCCTCGATCGGGAACAGCGCCGCGAAGTCCAGGGTCTTCCCCTCGGCAGGCTGCTTCGCCAGGTCACCTCTGTGGACAGCCGCCTTGTACCTCCAGCCCGCACCGAAGTCGGCGACCACCGGTTCCTCGCTCCAGTCGGAGACCTCGTGCCCGCTTTCGATGCGCAGCTTCACGCCTTGAGAGCTTTCCGTGACCGTGTCCGCGCCCTCGATGTCGCTGTCGGACTCCCCAAGCCACATGACCGCCCCGACGAGGTCCTGCGGGTCGTCGTCCTCAGGGTCTTCGTTCGGCAGGGGCTCCCAGCCAGCGCTCCTAGCTGCCTTCAACACGGCCTGCTGGTCATGTACGTGGAACTCGCGGAGTACTTCCACCCGAATGACCGGGCCAGCCAGGTCAGCGAGCCGTGCGTCGTTCGGGGTGCGCACGGCGCGGGTGACCGCGTCGGCGTCACTGTCCTCGTCCGCGTTGTCGTCGCTGCCATCGGCGATCTGCTCCCACTTCAGGAAGCTGCCTGGAGGCATGGGCCAGGCGCCCGTGAGCGCGTGCCTTGCGGCACGGCGGAGGGAGGAAGCCGGAGCATCCGGCAGCTGGGCGCACAGCTTCTCCAGTGGCTCGGGCTTCCAAGCATCGGCGGAAGAGCTGATGGCCTGCTGGAGGATACCCACTGCCTGCTGCGCCAGTTCGGGTTGCCGGCAGGTGAGAACGGCCTGCAGTGAGGCAGGGCCCTCTCGATGGTGGACGAGAGCGAGGATGCGGCTCTTGCTGGGGGTGTGCTCGCAGTGGAAGCCGCGGAGCGCGGCCAGGGTCGGCTGAGCAGACATGCGGAGGACTCCGAACGATGGACGCACGGGGACCGTGCGTGGAAGCGAGTGAAGTTCCGCTGGTGGGCACGGTGCTGACGCGCCTCCGGACGGCGAAGACTAGGTGCGCTCGGCTGGTTCCCCCGGTGCTACCGGGGGTCCGGACCTGGCTTCCTCAGCTTACTCACACGAAGCAGCCGAGAGCGATGGAAGGGACATCCCGAGACCAGGCTTCTGTCGAAGGGCTCTACACAGCGGTCTCGGCTCGGCAAGAGATCGGCAGGCAGCGGCCTGGTGCCGTTGATAGGCCGCTAGGGACGCGCGTGACCGGATCCAGCATCGAACCGCAACGCTCGCACGGTTCAAACGACGGTGCCCCGCAACAACGTTGCGGGACACCGTCGGGCTACCGGAGGACGACCGCGCGTGCGCGCAGGAGGTCGTTGAGCACACCCACCGGTGATGTCGGGTACAGGGCCAGGCGGGCAGCGAGGGCCGTCTCCCACTGATCGGTCAGGCCGGCGAGGAGACGGCGGCGCATGCCGGGAGTCACGTGCGCGTAGCGCGCGGAGACGGAGCCGTCGAGGTGGCCCATGCGCTCGTCCATGAGGACCTTCTCCGTGCCGAGGTCCTCCATGAGCGTGCGATGGGTGTGGCGAAGACCGTGCGGGGTGAGGCCCTTGGCGACGGGGAGCCAGCAGGCGTCGGCTCGCTGACTCGCGCCACGGCCGCGGGCGGGGACGCCGGGCCAAGGATCACCGAGGAGCGGGACGGGGCGCGGCTCCTGGGGGGCCTTCTTCGGGTACCAGCCGGTGGCGGCCGGCTGGAAGAGCCAGGTGGCGAAGCCGTTACGGCGCCAGTGGGCGGCCTCGTGGGTCGGAGCCGCGTTGCGTACGAAGCCCAGCTCGGCGACGGCGAGTTCAACTCGGGCGCGGGTCTCCTCCCGTACGCGCTCGGGGTGGTTGAGCACGTTGGAGACCGTGCCGGTGGAAACGCCCGCGCGGCGGGCGACGTCGACGAGCTTCGCGCCGGTGTGACTTCCCGTGCGGGCGGCGCCCTGCCCTCGGAAGACGTAGGTCTTGCCGTGGCAGGGACACGAGACCGGCTTCGTACGGGCGATGTGATCGGCGACGAGGGCTGACAGCCAGTCCATGGCGTCGATGGTGCGGTAGCTGTCGTCCTTCGGCGGCACGCGCACCATCTCGCCGGAGTCGAGCTCGTACAGCTGCCACTCGACGCGGAAGGCGTTGTGGCGGGCGAACTCTGTCTCCATGCCGACGATTTCGCCCCACCGCATCCCCGTGTACGCCTTCAGGATCACGGCGACGAACTCGTCGTCCCGCCCGGACAGGAGCGCCGCTCGCTCGGCGATCAGCAGGGCGCCGAGCGGGTCGGTGATCACCTTCTCGGGGCCGCGGTCACGGGACCGGCCGGCGCGCTTGCCGCGACCGCGCCGTCGGGCCGTCGGATTGGAGGTGATGAGCCCCTCGTCGATCGCATCCTCAAGGATGAGGTGCAGGGTCGAGCGCCAGGTCTTCACGCTGGAGGCCGCATAGACGCCTCTCTCCGCCTTCTCCCAACGCTCCACGTCCGAGCGGAGGATGCCGGAGAGGGACTTGTCCGCGAAGGTGGGGAGAAGGTGCTCCTCGATGTGCCACCGGTAGTTCTGCATGGTGGACGCCGCGAGGTCCTGGTCCGCGTACCAGCGGCTGGCGTACTCGCCGAAGGTCTCCTGACCGAGGCCCGGGTCCCGCCACTCCCCGCGGCGGACGGCGACCTCCTCGGCGTCGGCGGCCTGCTTGGCTTCCCGCTTGGTGGCGAACTTGAGCACCGCCCCCCTCGGGTCGGAGACGGTGCCGTACTTGCCGTCGGCGAGCTTGTACCGGCCCCGCCAGTAGGTGGCGCGCTTCTCCGCGTACCCCAAGTGTTCCCTCCCTTCTCTCGCTGGGGCTGTCTAGGCGGTGATGCCGTACTGGGCGGCCTGGGTCTTGAGCAGCCGACGCGGCGGCCGGGCGGTGAGCGCGGGTCCGGACGAGGCGGCGCCGGGCTCGCGCAGGGCGGACACCGGAACGGGGCGTGTCCGGAGCTGCGGGACACGCGAGGGAGATTCCTCGTGGAGCCGCACGATTTCCGCTACGTGTTCCGCTGTAAAGCGATAGGCGCCACCCAGGTACGCGAAGGGAATGAGTCGGCGTCGGGCACGCTCTTTTACCCACCAGACGGAACATCCCAAGGCTTCGGCGACTTCCTTGGCCGTATGGAGTCGGGGAAGGGCGGGAGGTATCGCAGGAACAGACAACAGAGAGTTTTCCTTTTCGGGACACTCGGCGGGAGATCTCATCGTTGGCGGCCGGGTTCGACATCAGGACAATGATGCGGAGAATCCCCGGTTTGGCTAACCGGGGATCGTCGGCTATGTTGCGCCCGCTTCCACCGGCCTTGGGTGTGCGTGAGGGCCGGCGAGGAGGGTATGCGGTGGAGTTCCGAGGGCGGCGGCGATGGCGACGAGGTCGTCGATGTCGCAGCCTCGGACTGTGCGTTCGATGCGGGACAACGCGGTGAAGGTCATGGGCCGGCCCAGCGCGGTGACGCGTGCGGCGAGCTGGCGCTGGGAGTAACCGCGGGCGGTGCGGGTGCGCTCGATGGCGTGGGCGGCGGCTTGTCCGGCGGGTCCGATTTCGAGGGGGCGTGGCGGCATTGATGTGTTGTAGCTTGCGTCCGAGCTGCTTGGGGACGGTTTTCCTGTCTGCTGTGAGCGATGCGCCGGCCACCGGTGAATTGTCGGGGTGATTTGGCCAACCGGGATTTCGGGCCTACCGTCATGCGGCCGGTGAGAAGTTGTGTCGGGGATTAGAACCAACACTGGACTTTTGGGCCCTGGGTGTGGCTGTGTTGTCCACGCACCCCGGCCTCGCCGGTTCCCTGCCCCCGATTTCGAAAGGTGGTCGATCGGCATCGCCCGTATCCGCACGATCAAGCCCGAGGCGTTCGCGTCTGAGTCCCTCGCGGCCGTGCCCCTCTCCGCCGAGCGGACCTTCTTCGGGCTGCTCACCCTCGCCGACGACCAGGGCAGGTTCCGTGACCAGGCGGCCGTCATCGGCGGCCAGCTGTGGTCACTGCGTCGCGAGCACGGCCCGGTGGAGGTCGAGGACGATCTCACCCAGCTCGACGCCGCCGGGTTGATCTGCCGCTACGAGGGCGACGACGGCAAGCGTTACCTGCACATCGTCTCCTTCGCCAAGCACCAGAAGATCAACCGTCCCAGCGGCGTCCGGAACCCCGCCTGCCCGCGCCACGACCTCGGTGTCACGCGTGAGCCCTCACCGCCGACGCACGGAGCAGTCACGGAGCCCTCCGTGAAGGGGCACAGAGGAAGCACGGAGGCTGCCGTGAATGACGAATCCGCAGGTCAGACGCGATTCAGCGAGCCCTCACCGCAGGCACAGGGAGGACTCACGGAGCCTGCGGTGAGCCCTCACGGTCCGGATCTAGGACCTAGGAACAGGGATCTAGGAACTACCCCGTTGGGGGGCGCGAGCGCCCCCGCGCCCCAGACCGTCTCGGCGAAGGACCTCATCGGCGAGTACGCTGCCGCGTGCACCCACCGACCGCCCCGAGACGTCCTCAGCCATCTCGGCGGGCAGGTGCGCAAGCTCCTCGACGAGGGCATCGACCCCACCCACGTACGGGCAGGTCTCGCACGGCACCGGGCCAAGGGCCTGCACCCGAGCACCCTGCCCAGCCTCGTCCACGAGGCCATGAACGCCTCCGCGCCCGCGCCCGCCGCCGCCCACCGGCCGTGGACCAACCCCGCCGACGTCGCCGCAGCCTACGGAGGTGACCTGTGACCGCCACCCTCGCCCGGGAGCCGCACCAGGTCGGCCGGATCGCCGACCGCCTCGGCGCCATCCTGACCCAGCGAGGAATCGGCTCCGACGCCATCGCGCACGAGCCGCCGCCAGAGCGCGTCACCGCGCTGGAGCTGGCCGACGCCCGCATCCCGGCCCGCTACCGGCACGCTCTGACCGACCACCCGCAAGTCACAGCCTGGGTGGACGAGATCGCCCGCGCCGGCCGCCCCGGACCGGCAGGCGCACCGGGGATCTCGGAGGGCTCGTCCCTGCTGATCGCCGGTCCCACCGCCACCGGCAAGACCCACCAGGCGTACGGCGCCATACGCGCCCTCCTCGCCGCCGGAGTCCGCCTGCGCTGGGAGGCCGTCACCGCCGCCGACCTGTACGCCCGCCTGCGTCCCCGCTCCGGCTTCGACAGCGAGCGCGAGCTGCAGGCCCTGGCCAAGTGCCCGCTGCTGCTCCTGGACGACCTCGGAGCAGCCAAGACCAGCGAGTGGACCGAGGAACTCACCTACCGGCTGATCAACCACCGGTACGAGCACCTGCGCCCCACCCTGATCACCACGAACCTTCCCACCGCCGACCTACGGACCGCCCTCGGAGACCGCGTCGCCTCCCGCCTCGCCGAGATGACCGAGCGCGTCATCCTCGACGGCCCCGACCGCAGGCGCCGCACCCAGACCTGACCACCCCGGGACACCTCCCCCGCCGCATCGGGGACCGGAAGCCTCCGACTGCCCGGGACCGTGCGGGACCAGCACAGGGGACCAGGCAGAGACACGAGGGGACCGGTCCCGGCCACGGTCCCCAACATGGGCACGTCCCCCTGACGGCCCGTCGGGGACGGTCCCGTCGAGAACCGGGGACCGGTCCCCACCGAACGGCAGCCAGTCCCCTACTGATTCGGGGACCGGTTCCCGCAAAGACGCAGGTCACCGCGCGTATGGTCCCCGCGAAGCCGGTCCACGCAACGGGGACCGGGGTCGAGAACCGGATACGGGGGCCGGACGCGGGGACCGAACGCGGGGACACGCTCAGCATCCCCTCGGTCCCCGCCCGCAGGACCAGAACACCGACTGCCAGAAGCACGGTCCCCCAGAGCAGTGAGTCGTGGGTACCGGGTCCCCACTCCCATCCGTCCACCCCCGAAGTCGGCGGCGCGCAGCACGGGTGCCGAGTGCCTCTGCACGCAGCCATCGGGCGCAACACACCGATCCCTCTCCGAGACGCATTGCCCAGAAGGAACCCATGCACCAGTCACACCACGTTGCCCCCACCGGTCCCAGCCCAGTGACCTCCACGCCAGCCCCGGGCGGAGCAAGGTATCCCGCTGGACCGTCCAAGGGCCGGTCTCACGGGGAAGCCTCCGCCCCGGGAGTGGCGGAGGCACTCGGGCACCAGGGGGTGCCCGAGCAGGAACAGCCCACCGCCATCGCCGACAGCACTGCTGCCGTCGAGATGCCGTTGCCGCGTGCAGCAGAAGAAGCCACCTTGCAACGCGTCGCCCAACGTCGCAAGCCCGACCCCAACGGCCGTCGCGAGGGACGAGTCGACGTCCGCTACAGCGAAGAGGAAGAGGCCGTCATACGCGCCAAGGCAACGTCGCTGAACCTCAGCGGCGCCCACTACGTTGCCGCAGCCACTCTGGCCCACGTCCACGGCGACCTCACCCTGGCCGGCCAGCGCACCCAGCTCGACGACTACATCGACGAGATCAACGCCCTGCGCGAGCAGGTCACCGCCATCGGCCGCAACGTCAACCAAATCGCCAAGAAGCTCAACTCCGGCGGTCATCCACATCCTGGGGACAGCGCTCTCCTCGCCCAGACCGCCCGGACCCTGGACGCGGTCGGTGAGACGGTGAGCCACATCGCGGCCGCCGCGAACCAGGCCGTCAGCCACAAGGCGCCGCGATGATCGCGAAGATCACCGGAGGCAAGGACACCGCCAACCTGATCCGCTACCTCTACGACACGAAGAAGAAGGGCCACACCGACCCGCACCTGGTCGCCTCCTGGGACGGCTTCGCCCCCGACCCCGGCCGCACCGATGATGTCGATGCCACGAAGCGGGCTCTCGTCGCCGACCTCGACCTGCACGTCAAGCAGGCCGAGCGGCTCGGCCGCACACCCGAGAAGCACGTGTGGCATTGCTCGATCCGTGCCACCAAGGCCGACCGCCACCTCAGCGACGACGACTGGGCTGACATCGCCCACCGCATCGTCGCCGCCACCGGCATCGCACCCGACGGCGATCCGGACGGCTGCCGCTGGGTCGCCGTCCGCCACGCCCCCGACCACATCCACATCGCCGCCACCACAGTCCGCGCCGACCTGCGCACCGCCCGGCACTGGAACGACTACCTCACCGCCGACCGCGAACTCGCAGCCGTCGAAAAGGAGTACGGCCTCTTCCAGGTCATACGCGGGGATCGCACAGCCGCGAAACGGCCTACCCGTGCCGAGCAGGAGAAGGCCAAGCGCGCCGGCCAAGCCCGCACCGCCCGCGAACACCTGCGCACCACCGTGCGCACCGCCGTGGCCGCCGCCACCAGCACCGAGGAGTTCGTCCACCTGCTGGAGCACACCGACGGCATCCTCGTGGACATCAAGCACTTCCCGTCCGGTGATGTACGCGGCTACACCGTCGCCCTCGACGGCGACGTCAACACCCAGCAGGAGCAGCTCTGGTACTCCGGCTCCGAGCTCTCCCCCGACCTGTCCCTCCCCAAGATCCACAAGCGTCTAGAAGCCACCGAACCCCAGCACAGCCCCCGTCCTGTGAACCCGTGGCACCAGGCAACCGCCGCCGCGGAGCGCATCCCCCACCACCTCGACGGCGATGACGATGCAGCCGCTCAGGCCCACGTGGCTGCCTTCGGCGAAGCCCTCGACGCCCTGCCCATGCGCGCACCCCAGGAAATTCGTCCCCAGCTATGGCAGGCAGCCGAGGCGTTCGAGCGCGCAACCCGCTCCCGCGTCCAGGCCGAGCACCAGCACGCCCGCGCCCTGCGTAGCGCCGTACGAGCCATGGTCCGCGAGCCCGCCCCCAAGGACGGCGCGCTGCTGGCGATGCTCCTCGACGCCGCAATCCTCGCCGTCATCGCCGCCGCCCGCTGGCACCAGCTCCGCCGCCACGACCAACAGGTGGCCGCAGCCCATCAGGCCCTGATCCACCTGCAGGCCGCTTACGAGCAGACAGCCACCGCACCACTGACCGTCCTCGCCCAGCGCCGGCCACCTCAGCAGACGGTGGAACGACACATCCTCCTCATCCGACAGGCCATGCCTGTCCACGCCGAGCAGGTTGTCAGGGACCCGGCCTTCGACGCCCTCACCGCCGCCCTCGCGACCGCCGAGAAGGCCGGGCATGATCCGAAGCAGCTGCTGCAGCAGGCCACCGACGAACGTGCACTCAACGACGCCCGAAGCCCCGCACGGGTAGTGACCTGGCGCGTCGAGCGGCTCAGCACCGGGCCAGTTCCGAGCGACCGTGCACGAGTGGCACGGATGCGGAGCGCGGCACGGCGGCAAAGCACATCGGTCAGCCCGGCAGCGGTCGCGCCGGCCTCCCAGCCACAGCCGCCACAGGCACGTCGACGTTGATCACACCCGCTTCCGTACCCGAAGCGGGTGTCAGGCCGCGTACCCCAGCGCATCGTGGGCGAACACGAGAGCCCGAAACCGAGCTCCCACAGCGTCGGGGCCGCGGAAGGCCAACGCCCGCAGAGCACTGACCTGTCGCCCCGAGGCCCACAGACCAGTGGCCGGCGAGAGAAACGGGACGACGGCTACGTCCAGCTCGGTGAAGGGGGCATGGTCCAGGTAGGTCATGCCGCCGGTGCCGCACAGGTACGCGCGTGCGCCGGTGGCGTCGGCCAGGTCGGCCAGCCGCTCGGACCGACCCGTGCGTGCGGGCAGGGCGCTGCTGGTGAAGATCTGCCCCCGCCAGCCGAGCAGTTCGAGCAGGGCGCGAGTCGAGGCCGTGGCGACCGGCGCGATCCTTCCTGTGTCGAACGCATTCCAGACCGGCTGAAGGGCACGGTCAAGTGCGGGCCAGTGAGGACTGGTCCCGTACTGCTGGCGCAGGATCGATGAGGCTCTGCGTCGGGCCGCGGCAGGGTCGGCGATCAGAGTGTCTCTGATAAGGGTGGCGCGCCCGGAGGGGCGGTGAGTGGGAATGGTCAGCCACCGGTTCGGGCCAAGGCCGTCGAGTGTGGCGATGCGGGCGCGGTGCTGGTAGTCGCGGCGGGCGAACTGCACGTCGTCCAGGACGATCCAGTGGTCCGACGCGAACAGCTTGGCCAGCGTAGTCAGCCGGGGCATGAAGTTGGGCTGGTGGATGGCGCACAGGTTGCCCGGGGAGGAGAGTTCAGGAAGCGATGAGGCGGCTGGTGAAGCCGGCGTGGATGAGGGATTCGTACGCAGCATGCACGTCCTCCGGGACCTCCTGCTCGATGGCGAACCCGAGCTTCGGATACTCGATCACCCGCTGGAGGTCGCCGACGAGCATGTCCACCACGAGCTTCTCGTCGCCGATGGACTTGAGGTAGTCGTCGAACTCCAGGGTTTCCGAGGCGCACACCATCTCGGCCTCGGGCCACAGCTTGCGGGCGGTGGCGTACGACCGCCGTTCCATGTAGGGCTTGGAGACCAGCAGCACCTTCTCCGGGGTGATGCCGGCGTCGGCCAGGACCTCACGGGCGAGGGTGATGTTCTGCCCGGTGTTCGCGGCGTGGGGCTCCAGCAGGATCGCGGAGGCGGGGATGTCGAGGTCGATGGCGTGCTCGCGGAAGTGGACCGCTTCGCCGCGGGGGAAGACCTTGGCGGTGGTCGGGCTGTTGCCGCCGGTGAAGACCAGCGTGGGGAAGAGACCCGCGTGGTACAGCTCGGCGGTGCGCGTCGCCACCCCCAGGTCGTGGCTGCCCAGGCCGATCGCCACGTCCACGGGGCGGGCCTGGTGGTGCATCTGGTGGTAGTCCCAGATCGCCTTGGCCTGGTGCCACTGGTCTTCGGTGATGGCCTGCTGGTTGTCACTCATGCGTTCGTCTCCCTGATCACCTTCGGCGAGGCCCCGGGCGGCCCCTCGCTGCTGGCCTTGACGCTCTCGATACTGCGCAGTTGATGCACGAGACCGTACTGCGCGGCCGTCCGAGCGGCCTGGCCGAGAACGCGTAACCCATCATCGCGGGTCGCCGCGTCGGACAGCAGGATGTGGCCGTGAGCGGTGTCCAGTCGTACACGTTGCATCGGTGAGTCGCTGCTCCCGCTGCTTCGGGCAATGTCGATGAAGTGCAGGGCTTGGGTGAGGTCCCCGACGCCCCGGCGGGCCAGGGCGAGCTTCTGATGGGCCACCGACCAATCGTCGGGTTCGGTGAGGTCTTCGAATTCACGGGTCGCGGCCTGCATCACGCGGGTCGCGTAGTCGTGGTTGCCGTCCTTGCTGAGTGCGGTGCCCACCCACAGGCGGGCTCTGGCCCGGTCACGGCGAGAGAGCCGGTCGTCGACGGCGAGCGTCTCGTACGTACGGGCCGACGTCTCCAGGTCACCGGACATCTCCGCGACGACCGCGAGGGACAGATCGAGCTGGGCGACACGGCGGGGAATGTCGAGCTGGGTGAAGATCGAGCGCGCGCCCGCGTAGGAGTGGCGTGCGGACAGTGGTCCGAGCACCGCGCCCTGATCGCGCTTGAGGTCTCCGAGTAACGCAGTGGATCGGGCGTAGAGGTACAGGCCCTTGTCATCGAGTTCGGCGGCCGTGAAACGGTTGAGCCATCGGCCCAGCAGGCTGTCGGCGAAGGTGAAGTTCTGCCGGGACAAGGCGACGACGGCACGGTCCAGGTCGTCGGTCCACGACTCGTACTCCCAGGCTCTGGGCCCGGCAGCCGTCACCCGGCGTCCGGCTGCCACCTGCCCGGGGCCGGCCATCTCCGACAGGAGCGTTTCGAAGCGCAGGTGCACGGAGGCATCGGCGCGACCAAGCGCGGTGTCGAGAATGGCCTGCGTGTCGGGGCGGGGCTCGGTCGCGGACCGGAGCTTTTCCCACTTCGAAATGGTCGCGACGGCAAGACCGAGGCGCTCGGCGAAAGCACGCACGCTCAGGCGGAGGGCGAGCCGTAGGGCTCTGGCCTCCAGGCCGGTCCAGTGGTGCACGGTCGCCACGCGTCGCTCCCTTCCACCAGCCATGGAAGCAGAAGCGTGCGGCCGGTGGGGCGGAAGTAGAGCGCAAGTGGAACAGCCGGTGATTCCCTGCGCATTGAGGTACAGCAACGCTCAAGGGGTCTCTTTTCGCCGAGTCCCTTGGACGGTCACCAGCATGGAACTCCTTACCGAGCACCGCCCGGTCAACGGGCCCGTCGTCTACGGCTTCCTGCGGCTGGCCGGAGTCTCCGCAGCCCGTCAAACGGCGTTACAGGCGTCACTGACGGAGTACTGCCGGATCCATGAGCTGCAGCTCTCCGGCGTCTTCAAGGACAAGCTCGCGACGACCGAACCGAGCTCCACCGCGTTCACCGGCCTGCTGGACGCGTTGGCCCTTCCTGACGTCTACGGCGTCATCGCCCCCGCCCTGTCTCATCTGGGGCCGAAGCACCTCGCCGCCGAACGCACCCGCCTTATCGAGGCCGCCGGCGCCCGCCTGCTGCTGGCCCGCCGCCCCCGCATCGGGCCTGGCCAGGTACCTCGTCAGCAGACCGTCCACCGCCGCTTCCCCGCGCCACTCCTCCTGAGCACGGAGTCATGAGGCACCCCATGCCCGAGTCGCTTCAGCAGTTCTTCGAGGCCCGCCGCCAGTCCGTACGCAAAGCACGGGAGTTCGCCACCAGAGCGCTGGACGGCTGGGGCCTGACGAGCCGCACCGAGGACATCCGCCTGTGCGTCTCCGAACTCGCCACGAACGCCGTTCTCCACGGCACCGCCCGCGGGCACGGCTTCCTCGTCCGGCTCGACATCGACGACAACTGCGTACGCCTGGAAGTGCACGACAGCCGTCGCCAGCAGCCCGTCGTACGCGAGCCGACCGCCACAGACATCTCCGGGAGGGGCCTGACGTTGGTGGCCGCGCTGTCCGACGAGTGGGGAGTGAGGGACTGTACGCCGCTCGGGAAGATCATCTGGTCCTGCTTCAAGACCGCGGACGACGCCGCACAGGCGATCAGCCCTCCCGTCCCAAACCACGACGACAGCCCTCTGGAGGTCCGATGACCGTAACCGGCACACCGGATCGGGCGGCGCCTGCCGCGTCAAGCACGCGTCTCGTGGCCAGCCCGTTCCTCGCCCAGCACCTCCTTCTTCAGCCAGGCCGAGCGGTCGGAGTGCGCATTCCTGGGATTCGCTACGAGGAGCTGCGCGCCGCGAGCCACGTCGGAGGCCCTCTGCCGACTTGGCTCGTTGATGCCGCGCGGCAGGCGTGGGGCACCGAGCTGCCTGACGGACCGGTCGGCGATTTCGTCCTCGTGCGCGAGCGATCGCCGTACGGGTACGCGAAGGCGTCCTGGGAAATCAACCTCGGCTGCGACTACGACTGCGAGTTCTGCTACCTCGGCGAGAAGCGCTTCGAGGGCCTGGACTGGGCGGGCAAACAGCAGCTCCTGCGGACGATGCGCGACGCGGGCGTGCTCTGGCTGCAGATCACGGGCGGCGAGGCACTGATCGACCGCGAGTTCGGCGCGGCCTACGAGTACGCCCACCAGCTCGGGATGATGGTGCAGGTCTCCTCGAACGGTTCGTCCCTGCGCAAGCCGCCGATCCGCGGGCTGTTCGCACGCCATCGCCCTTACCGGCTCACGCTCAGCGTCTACGGCGCGACCGCGGACACGTACCACAAGGTCACTCGCAACCGCGGCGCGTTCGGCCGGTTCATCCAGGGTCTGGACGCGGCCCACCAGGACCGGCTGCCGGTCCGGCTGAACGTGATCGTGTCGGACGACAACGCCCATGAGGTCGACGCGATGGTGGCTCTGTGTGAACGCTACAGCTTCCCACACCAGGTCTTCACGAACATGTCGCCGACGATCGACGGTGAAGCGAACCCGCTGGCGACGCAGGCCAAGGGCCACATCAAGGCCCGGAGCGTCTTCACCGGCTGCAATGCCGGCCGGACGTTCTTCCACGTCAACCCGCACGGCATCGCGTCTGTCTGCAAGGTCGGCCGCGACCCGAGCGTGAACCTCGTGACCGAGGGCGTCGCCGCCCTCACCCGGCTCGGCGCCATCGCCGAGTCCCTACAGCTCCGCACCGGTGGATGCTCCGGCTGCACGAAGGTCGGCACCTGCCGTACCTGCCGGCCGCTGGCCAAGCTCTACCAGGATGCGGGGGACCGACGAGAGCTCTACTGCCAACACGGAGGCTACGGATCATGACTCCACCCACCACAACCCTCACCCCGCCGCGCGAACCGATGCTGCTCACCATCGGACGGCGCCCCACCGATGGTGCAACCGGCACCCTGCCCGTGCCACTGCCGGCCGGGGCCATCCGCGACGACGAGGTCCAGATCATCACCGACCTGGACGAGGCCGCCGAGGGCGCCGAGTGCAGCTGCTCGGCCGGTGACGACCAGCCCTACTGACCCACCGCGGGTGGGCCCACGTGCCGCCCGTTGCGCCCCTTGAGTGCCGCCCCGGCCGTACCCTGGCCGGGGCGGCACTCCCTTGTCTCCGAGCCCCATGAGGAACCGCGCGTGTCCATGTCTCGCATTCCCTTCGATCAGCTCCCAGCCGACGTCCGCCAAGCTGTCACTGACAAGACCGGCCCCGTGCATCAGGCGGTGACCATGACCGGCGGCATGAACTCCGGCGTCGCCTCCGTCCTGGAGACCGAGAGCGGCAGCGTTTTCGTGAAGGGCATCGCGAGTGATCATGCGCAGGTCGCAGCACAGCGCCGCGAGGCGGAGATCGCCCCCCACCTGCCCACGCCCTGTCCCCGCCTGTACTGGCACCTGGAAGTCGGTGGATGGAGCCTTCTCGGATACGAGGTCCTCAGCGGTCGCCACGCCGACTACAGCTCCGGCTCCGCCGACTTGGTGCTCGTAGAAGCCGCGCTCACCGAACTGCAACGGACCACCGCTCCGGCCGACGTCGAGATCAAGGACGCGATGGACCGCTGGGCGGGCTACGCTCCGCCTGGAACGCTCCAGCACTTCAGCGGCAACACCCTGCTGCACACCGATTTCGCACCGCACAACGTCCTGATCGCCGACGGGCGTGCTCGCCTCATCGACTGGGCATGGCCAACGCGCGGTGCGGCGTGGATCGATCCAGGCACCTTGGCACTGAGGCTCATGGACGCCGGCCACCCGGCGGAGAACGCGATCGCGTTCGCAGGCCGCTTCCCGTCGTGGCGGAACACCGACCCGGAGGCGTTGGCGGCATTCGGTTCCGCATCTGCCGCGCTGTGGCAGGAGATCGCCGAGGGGGACCCAACGCCCTGGAAGCAGAGGATGGCCAAGCGGGCCGCTGCGTTCAGGCTCGCACTCCTCAGAGAGGCATAGGCCCAGCAACAGTAGAGGGTCGACGTTCGTCAGCGATAAACGTCCCACTGCGAAAAGACCGAGACGAGCGCCAGCGCCTGCTCTTATCTTCAGACTATGACCGTTACCGCGCGGCGGGATCTGGTGAGCCCCGCGACCCGCAACGCCTTTCGTTCTCTTGCCACGGACCTGACCATCCGCATCGTGGCCGAGCTGTGGGAGGACCACGGGTTCGCTCCCATCCCCCCTGACGAGCTGAAGTATCAGGACTCGGGCCAGCGTCGAACCGAGTTCATGCTCTACGCGGAAGGTGTCGACTGGTCAGACTCTAACCAGGTGCGGCGTGCGCTCCTGGTCTTCGAGGACTTCATTCGCGCGTACCGCGACCCCGGCGATCAGGGCACACCCAAGTGGTTGGACGACATCAGGGTGCGCCTGGAACGGGACGGCTTCGCTCTCGATCAGGAGGGCAGGATCTCTTGGTCTAACCCGCCGGTGCTGGTCCGTGATCTGAGTGGCCTGAGCGACGCCTCAGGCATCACGATCGAGTTGGAGCGTATCCGTAGAGACCTCACCACAGATCCCCACGGTGCCATTGGCGCAGCCAAGCAGCTCATCGAGGCGACTGCAAAGACGGCTCTCAACGAACTCGGCATCGAGGTCGACAAGAACGCCGCCCTTCCCGCCTTGATCAGCACTGTCCAGAAGGCGTTGAGGCTTGACGCCAGCTCGGCGCCTGACGGACCAGACGGCAGCAAGGCCGTGAAAAAGATCCTTTCGGGCTCAGTGAACATCGCCGTCGGAGTCGCCGAACTGCGCAACCAGGGTTTCGGCAGCGGTCACGGCCAGGTGAGCGCACCGTCCGGCCTTGGAGTACGCCACGCCCGACTCACGGTCAACGCTGCCGTCACCTGGTGCGAGCTGATCCTCGACACCCTGTCGGACCCCACCGCACCGTGGCGCAGGGCCAAGGTCTAAACGCTTCATTCCCACAGATACCGCCACCTTGACGGCCTGCTCTACACCGGCTGTACGAGGAACTGTGTCGCCCCGGTCCCGGTCAAGGAGTACCGCCAGACCAGTCAGGCGTGGGCCCACCCGTAACGATGACCGAGTTCGGTCCGGCGGTCGACCGATGGGAGATGCGGCAGCTCGCTTGAGAGGCGAGCCGGTGTGTCAGGCGCGTTGCTCCGGCGAGTAGGTGAGTACAGACCACTGCCACCACGCCGATGAGCCACCGGCACCAATTGGAGCACGGCCGCCATCTGGCCAGTCTCTGCGACAGAGCCGCCGAACTTTTTGGGGCCTCCTGACGCAGCCGTATGGATAGGCGATACTGCGGAGGTTCGACAGAAGGATCATGCACTGACCTGGGGGCGCAGTGGCAGGCAGAAGTGGGGTCGGCGGGAACGATCCCTACGCTAGGGAACGCGCACGGCAGGCAAGGGAGGCCGACAAGGCGCGGAAGGCCGCCGAGGCCGCGGCCAAGCGCAGGGCACGCGAGGAGAAGCTGGCGTATGAGGCAGCGCGCGCACAGGACGCTGTCGATCGCACCTACGTGCTCGAGAGCGACGTCGAGCAATTGGCGAATCATCTGCGAACGGCTGTGCTAGACGGTAGCCCTCTGACGTTCGACCGGCTCAAGCAGGATTTCACGCCGACGGTGTTCAGCCCTCCCAAGGGCCGGTCCAAGGCTGCCCCGCAGCCCCGGTGGGAGGAGTACGAACCGGAGCCACCTCGCGGTCTCTTCGGTGCGCTGGGCTTCGGGCGCAAGGGATACGACGCCGACGTCGAATCGGCCCGCGAGCGGTTCGACAAGGCGTTGCGTGACCATGCGAGGGAAGAAAAGAAGCGCGTCGAGAAGCTGGACAAGCTCCGCGCCAGACATGCGGAGCAGAATGAGCAGGAGGCCGCGCGGGTTGAGGAGTGGAACGTCCGTATCGAAGAACGCCGGGTTGCCTATCGCGAGCGGGACGTCGAAGCCGTGGAGTGGTTCATCGACCAGGCACTTGCCGCCTCTAAGTACCCACATGGTTTCCCTAAGGCGCACCGAGTTTCGTATCAGGCAGACACCGGCGACCTGCTCGTCGAGATCGACCTCCCGCTTGAGGACGTCGTTCCCACGGCCCGCGCGTACCGCTACGTGAAGTCCCGCGACGAGATCAATCCCGTGCCACGACCCGACAAGGAGCGCAAGGAGCTCTACGCCTCCGTCCTTGCCCAAACCGCGCTGCGCACGGTGCACGAACTGTTCGCCGCCGACACGGAGGGCGCCGTCAAGTCCATCGCTCTCAACGGGCATGTGACAACCATTGACCGGGCCACAGGGCGCGAGGTCCATCCCTGCCTGATCACTCTCCAGACGGATCGCGAGGAATTCGCGCAGCTAGTCCTGACCCAGGTAGACCCCCGCGCCTGCCTGAAGCGGCTCCGCTCACTGATCTCGCCCAACCCTTATGAATTGGAGCCCGTGCGGCCTCTGGTCACGTTTGACCTCAGCAAGTTCCGCCTCATGGACAGCTTGGACGTCGTGGCAGGGTTGGACAGCCGCCCTGTCCTCATGGACCTGACGCCCACGGAGTTCGAGCACCTCATTCGGCAGCTGTTCGAGGCTATCGGTCTGGACAGCGTGAACACTCAGCCCTCCAAGGACGAGGGTGTCGACGCCATCGCGATGAACACCGACCCGGTGATGAGGGGCTTGTGCATCATCCAGGCGAAGCGCACCAAGAACGTGGTGCCGTTCGAAACCGTCTCGGCCTTGGCCGGCGTCGTGGAACACAAACGGGCGGCGAAGGGAATCCTAGTGACGACATCGTGGTTCGGGCGGGCCAGCGAGGCATTCGCCAATGAGCATGGACGACTTGAACTGCTCGACGGCGCCAACCTGGTCCACCTGTTCAAAGAGCACTTGAACCTTGACGTGATCCCAGGGCCCGTCCCACCGAAGCGCCGACCGACGTAAACCAGACACCTCGGCACGGCCAGCTATCAACGGTTCAGGCGTCACATGCCGTATTTGGCATCAGCTCCCAGAGGCTTCGTCCTGCAAGCAGCACTACACATCAGGGGCAACACCTATGCGTAGTTCGACGCGCGAAATGCCGCGCGTCGAGCCCTCGTACACGCCAAGGCTGTCTACCCATACCTTATCCGGACGAAGAGCGTACGCGCCTGACAGTGAGCGTTTTCAGCGTGGCCTTTCCAGTGTGAGGACAGCCTTGGTGATGACGGTCATGCGGTTAGGGCTGACCCGGGATCTGCGGAAAATCTGCCAGGAATACAGCGGTGCCATGCCGCGTACGACTGGCTCTCTCGCCGCAGCCAAGGCTCGGTTGACGGCGCGCTGGGCCAAAGCGAGTTCACCACCCGGTGGCCCTTTGAGCCCTATTGCAGGCACGACGGCCCTATTCGATCGTGCTCCGCGCAACCGCACGACAGCATTCATGGAACGGATGAGGAAATACGGCTACGACAACGCGTGCCGCGAGGGATGACAGTCCCTATTTGCGATTCGGAACCCTGTCGTCTCGGTAATATTGAGCCGAGATCCGCAGGGCAATCGCACGATCTAGGAGCATGTGAACGTCTGGATTCATATTGATCAAGCGGAATTTTTGCGCAAATCCCACCGGGCCAAACCTCTCAGCTAGCTTTCCGATGGTTTCGTCGGCAAAGCTGGAACTCACCATGGGTACGCCTGTAAAATCCAGGATTAGATACTGCGCACCATCGTTGATGTAGCTCATGAGGAAATTGCGAAGCCGTTCTGCTGCAGCCCTGGTCCCAGTCCCCTGCGCATGATCGATAAGGTGGATTGTATGTTCGCCGTATTCATTCTCGATAGACTCAAGCCGTAGGTCCTGCATTGGCACGCCCAGCACTTCACCTAGGTTTACCGGCGCCCCGACCTTTAGTTCGAAGTCCACAACCGTACAATGCGCGTTTGAGTTTACGACCAGACCCCTCGTTTCGCCGCCATCTGCGCCATTCGGGGAGATCTGAAGATATCCTCGACCGGATCTGATTTCCAACTTCCCTCCGTTAGCCTCGATAACCCCTTTAAGTCCGTATAGGCCGTTCCCTCGCTTGTCCCCGGTGCTGCTTACCCCCTGGCGCACTGCGAGGGTGATGGCGTCGAACGCGGTGGGCGGGCGGTACTTTCCCCCCACATAGAAAGAGCGGTGCACGCCAATTCCAGCATCCGCTACACACAGGAGGAGCCTGTTGCTCGCCTTCAGGATTTGAGCCATGAAGAAGCCGACTTCATTACTGGAATGCTGGAATACATTGTCGAGCACTTCGAATAGGCACCAATTCAAAGCGGCGTAAACTCCATTACCAAACTCGATGCGTTCGGCGAGCTCCTCCATTACGCAGTTCGTCAAATCGAATACCGAGTCTTCGGTGTAGGCCCACACGGTATTGAGTCGGGAGCCGGGTTCGTTCAAGTTTTGTTTGCTAGCAACGAACGGGTTTCGAATCCTTACGCGTTCAATGAAGGATCCTGCTGGGATGTTCGTGAATTTTACATCCATTCCCTCTGATCTAAAGTGATCAATGATTGCCGTCGTAGGTGCGGCCCCCGCCGGATAAATCGCTCCCGTGTCGCTCGCATCAATCACAAAACTGCTTGCGCCGGAGTCGTGCGACTTCTTGATTGCAGACAGGAAATCACTAACGTCATAGCGCCCGGCGAGCTTGTGTAGCGTGTACGTAGACTTCGGTTCCTCGGTCATTTTCCCCCACTGTCTCTGCCTCTAGACGGCGTAGTAAGTATGGCACTGGTGAGTGTTGCGAGCAGAGTCATTGAGTGTTTTCAGGGCGATCACTAATGGAGTGACGGCGACGAGGACGCAACGCACGAGGCACCCGTGCCGTTGAGGAAGGTGTTCGAAGTCTCAGCTCATCAGCACAGGTGCCTCCTGGGTCTTGTATCCCACTCGACCTGCCCCACGTGTTGGTCGAGTGGGTCACTAGGCTCATCGTCACCCGCGAGGGTGACCGCCGCTGCAAGCTCCCGCCGCACCAACGCGCGCTCGTCTGTCTCGTGTACCTGCGCAAGCACAACAGACACCCTGACCCAGGTGGCGGCCGGCTTGGAAATACGGTCGGCACCGCCAACGCCTACACCGTCACGGTGATTGACCTCCCAGCCGTGCGCGCCTGGCCTGCTCAAGGTGCTTCGCGAGCACGAACCAGAGTACGTACTGCTCGACGAGACATCTTCATAGCATCGGATCGTGCGATCCGACGTGGAGGTGCGCGCGGTGGGTACAGCTCGGTATCCGGAAGAGTTCAAACAGGACGCGATCAAGCTGGTGGCCTCTGCAGGCAGCTCCATCGACTCCGGGCTTCGCCCAGTTCCTCCCACGCCCCATGATGACTGCTGCATCCAGGTCGACAGTCTTCCCCGGAGGGCAACCGCGCTGCTGAAGCACGTCAAGGATCCCCGCACCTGGCGCGAACTTGCTCACGCAACGTTGCACACGATCGCTGCCCAGGCGTCATCGCCGCCCAGCGTGGGAGAAATCTGGGAGATGATCTTCATCTGGAAGCTCGCCGAGACCACGCGAAAGCATTCAGGACCAAGGCCCTGACCAGCACTGATACCCATCTTGGCCGCTCAGGATCTCGCCCGACCCTCATTCGGGACGAAGAGGTCGTGGGTTCAAATCCCGCCACCCCGACAGCTGAAACACCAGGTCAGGGGCCTGATCCACTTAGTGGATCAGGCCCCTGAGTGGTTTCCGCGGGCGTCTTGGGAGCCGTTTGGGAGCCGATCTCGGAACCCCGCTCCCATCGGCTCCCGAAGTGGTTCGGCGTTTCGATGATTCGGCGAGACAGCTCCCGGGGGCGGTCCCGTCCGCGTACGCTCTGGGCGTCCGACGCACCGCGCTGGGCGCACGAGGGGGCACCGTGGATCATCTGTTCACTGTCGACGGCCGGACGGCCACGCCGATATCGCGCACCGGGCTCGCCGCCGAGAGCCTGCTGGAGCGGCAGCATCTCCAGGAGTGGGTGATCGCCCATCCCCAGGTGCTCGGGGAGTCAGTGCTCGTGATCACCGCGGAGTACGACCGGTGGGCCGACACCGACGGAGTGCCGGCCCGCGACCGGCTGGACGTGCTCGGGCTGGACGCGACCGGGCGCCTCGTCGTGGTCGAGCTGAAGCGGGGGGCGGCCGACCGGGACGTGCACCTCCAGGCGATCACGTACGCCGCTCTGGTGTCCCGGTTCGACCTCGGAACCCTGGCCCAGGCGCACCGCGACTTCCTGTCGCGCAGGGGGCAGGACCTCGGCATCGACGCGTGCGGGCAACGGCTGCTCGATCACGTGGACGGGGAGTGGAGCCCGGAGCTGCTCCAGCGGCCCCGGCAGGTGATCATCGCCGCCGACTTCCCCAAGCAGGTCACCCACTCCGTGGTCTGGCTGTCGGAGATGGGCATCGACATCGACCTCGTCCAGGTCGGCCTGTGGCGGGTGGAAGGACACCTCGTCGCCGGGTTCACCAAGGTCTACCCGACCCCGGAGGTCGAGGAGTTCACGCTCGCCCCGGCCCGGGTCGAAGGCGAGGCGGCTGCCAAGAAGTTGCAGGAGCGCTCGCGTTCACGCAACGCGGTCCATGTGCTCACCGGTGCGGGTCTGCTGCCCGATGGGACCAGACTGCTGATGACACCGCGCCACGGCGTGACGGGAGCGATCCGCGCCGAGATCCGGGCGTGGGTGGCGCAGGACACCGGCCGGGCAGCCGCCACCTGGACCAATGACACCGCCAAGCCACTGGTCTGGGACGCGGACGGAGCCTCCTACTCCCCTACCGGGCTGGCCAACCACATCTTCACGAGCGTGACCGGACGCAGCGTGGACGGCATACAGGGAACGACGTGGTGGGACGTGGACACCACCCAGGTGCCCGCCGACATCGACCCCGAAGCATGGGCCACGCTGGCAGGATCCGACCTCACCGCTCTGGCCAGGCAGCTCAGCGGCACCCGCAAGGACTGGACCGGGCTGCACACTCTGCTGCGCGGAGTCCCGAGCGGACGGTGGACCACCTACGGGGACCTGGCGGCGGTGGTCGGGAGCCACGCCGTCCCCATAGGCCAGCACCTCAGTACCTGCGGCCGATGCCCCAACCCCTGGCGCGTCCTCACGGCCGCAGGGAAGGTCAGCCCCGGCTTCCGATGGCCTGATCCCTCGCGCACGGACAGTGCCCTGTCCGTGCTGGCCGGGGAAGGCGTGCACTTCGACGGAGGCACCGCCGACCCGGACCAGCGCCTGCGCGAGGACGAGCTCCGGCAACTCCTCGACGGCTGAGAGCCCTATGAGGCCCTCAGCCCGCCGTGATCGGGGCCTGCATCAGGCCCCCGCGCCCCCGAAGCGCTCCCGGTAGGACTCCAGGTCCTCCTCCGTGATCTTCGCGAAGAGCACCGGCGGGACCGTGAACGGGGTGCCGGCCGGGACCGAGGCCAGGGACTTCGCCTCTTCGGCCGTCATCCAGGTCGCGGTGTCGGCGGTCAGGGTGAAGGCGCCCCGCATGGCGGCCGCCGAGGCCGGGATGAAGGGTTCGGAGACGATCGCGTAGAGGTGGATGAGGTTCATCGCGGTGCGCAGGGTCAGGGCCGCGCCCTCCGGGTCGGTCTTGATCTCCAGCCAAGGGGCCTTCTCCTCCAGGTAGGAGTTGCCCGCCGACCACAGGGCGCGCAGCGCGGCGCCGGCCTTGCGGTACTGGAGAGCGTCCATGTGCTCCTCGTACTCGGCCAGCAGCCGCGCGATCTCCTCGCCGAGCTTCGTCTCCGCCTCGCCGGCCGCCGCGCCTGCGGGAACCTCGTCGCCGAAGCGCTTGCGGGAGAAGGAGAGCACGCGGTTGACGAAGTTGCCGAGGGTGTCGGCCAGGTCCTTGTTGACCGTGGCGGCGAAGTGCTCCCAGGTGAAGGAGGAGTCGTCCGACTCGGGGGCGTTGGCGATCAGGAAGTAGCGCCAGTAGTCCGCCGGAAGCGTCTCCAGCGCGGCGTCGGTGAAGATGCCGCGCTTCTGGGAGGTGGAGAACTTGCCGCCGTAGTACGTCAGCCAGTTGAAGCCCTTGACGACGTCGACCTTCTTCCACGGTTCGCGCACGCCCAGCTCGGTGGCGGGGAACATCACCGTGTGGAACGGGACGTTGTCCTTGGCCATGAACTGCGTGTAGCGGACCGTGTCGTCGGCCTCGTACCACCAGGACTTCCAGTCGCGCCTCTCACCGTCCGGGGCGGCGTCCGCCCACTCCTTCGTCGCTCCGACGTACTCGATCGGGGCGTCGAACCAGACGTAGAAGACCTTGCCCTCGGCCGCCAGCTCCGGCCAGGTGTCCGCCGGGACCGGAACGCCCCAGTCCAGGTCGCGGGTGATCGCCCGGTCGTGCAGGCCCTCGGTCAGCCACTTGCGGGCGATGGAGGAGGACAGCTGCGGCCAGTCGGCCTCGTGCCGGGCCACCCACGCCTCGACCTCGTGCTGGAGCTTCGACTGGAGGAGGAACAGGTGCTTGGTCTCGCGGACCTCCAGTTCCGTGGAGCCGCTGATCGCCGAGCGCGGGTCCAGCAGGTCGGTCGGGTCCAGGACGCGCGTGCAGTTCTCGCACTGGTCGCCACGCGCCTTGTCGTAACCGCAGTGCGGACAGGTCCCCTCGACGTAACGGTCGGGGAGGAAACGGCCGTCGACCGGCGAGAACACCTGGCTGATCGCCCGCTCCTCGATGAAGCCGTTGTCCCACAGCTTCCGCGCGAAGTGCTGCGTGATCTCGACGTTCTGGTGCGAAGAGCTGCGGCCGAAGTAGTCGAAGGCCAGCTGGAAACCGTCGTACACGGCCTTCTGCGCGTCGTGGGCCTGCGCGCAGAACTCCGCCACCGACACCCCGGCCGCCTTGGCCGCCAACTCGGCCGGCGTCCCGTGCTCGTCGGTCGCGCAGATGTACAGGACGTCGTGACCACGCTGGCGGAGGTACCGGGAGTACACATCCGCCGGAAGCATCGACCCGACCATGTTGCCCAGGTGCTTGATCCCGTTGATGTACGGAAGCGCGCTGGTTACCAGGTGTCGAGCCATCCTTGGATGCTCCATTTCGTACGTTTGGCGCCGGCGGCGGTGCCACGGCGGGCCGAAGTCGGGAGGGGGCAGCAGGCGTGACCGCGCAGGGGCGCTCGACCGTGTCACGCATGGTGACGGCGCCGGAGCTGCAAGCCGCCGCAATCGTATGGCACCCGGGTGCCACTCCGCCGAGTCGTTTACCGTCGGCCGGGCTCGCACGGAAAGGCGCTCGGCCGTCCGAGACAGGCGGCCAAGCGAGTCTCGAACGGCCAAGGCGGTCCCCATATTAGGCCCGTATGTCCCTGGTTACGCATCCCCTCATCGCCCGAGGCCCAAGAGGCGGTCCGCATGATCCGAGAAGCAACTTCCAGCAGGGCCGGGCGGTCCGGCCCGGATTCCACCCCTGCGACCGGGAAGTCCGGGCGCCTCGCGCCACTCAGACTTCGCCTCGGCCAGTTGGCCTCCTCCGCCCGTATTCGCGTCCAGCGCCGGCATGGGCTCGCGCCGGGCGGAGCCAGCTGCTCACCTACTCCGCCGGCGGCCGGCGGCCGGCACAGCGTCGAGCGATCAGCCCGCCAAGCGTAGTTCGCCGGGCTCGTAGCGCAGTTGGAATGTCTGCGCGTGCTCCCCATCCATCCAGTACAGGGTCATGGTCGAGAGCATGCTTCTTTTCACATACCGGGTTCGTGAGGGCATTCCTTCGTCCTGTTCGACAATCCAGGATTCCACCCGTTCCGGCAGGCTGAACCTCAACGCGTATATGTCCGGGTGCTCGGCGGAGCGCAGTTCCCAGACGGGGTGCGAAGCCGACTGATCCAGTCGCCGCACACGCACGGCGTGCGTGGGGTGTTCTCTCGCATAATTCACGAACCCGTACAGGTCATTCGACGCCAGCCCCAGAACGAACGGCGCTGCGGGAAAGGCCAGCACAAGCCCCAATGTGGACCGGCTGTGCAGCGCATGCGCGAGTCCGTCGAGCGGCCCGCGGAATTGATCGGGCAGGTATGCGTCCTCGGCGTACATATCCAGCAGTGGGCCGCGCAGGTACGCGCGTATCTGGTGCACCTTCGGCCGCTCGCCCGCGGGCGCGGCTTCGAGCGCTGCGTGAATTGTGTCGGCCGCGATCCGGACCAGGTTCCGCAGTACGGCGAAGTCCGGAGCGGAGAGATCGATCAGGGATATCTGATGGGCCAGCGCGTAGTCCTGGGCTTCCTTGGTGAAGCCGGACGTGGAAAAGATCGCGTAGTTGTAGCGGTACCGCGTCCTCGGCCGGCCCGTACCCGCAGCGGTAAGAGTAGTGGTCTCGCCTTCGTTCACGTCGTGAATCACGCCGTGACCGTTGCGCACGGTCGGCAGACCTACGCGCGTCGAGGTCAGATACTTCGCCTCGACGAACAGGCGGACAGGCAGCGAGAACGGCGGCACGTACCGAAACTGCCCCAGCGCGTCGACCTGGTGCCACGCCCCGCGCCCACGGACCAGCAAGCCATTCTTGTCCTCTTTAAGGACCTTCCAAGGCTCTTTGTCCTTGTCGTCATTGGCCGTGAGCACCTCGAAGCCGCTGGATCGCAGCAACCAGGCCAGCACCTCCTCCAGGAGGTAGCCGCGCAGTGGTCCTTTGCCTATCAGTTTGACTGTCACAGGAGCGATCCTATTCAGAGCCCGGACCCTCGACTCACCGACGCCGTAACCTTCATGACGCCGATACGGCGAAGGCCCGGTGGTTCCAAGTCCGAGGGGAGAACGGATCCACCGGGCCTGGCGGGGGCGGGCATCACCCCCCGTCCACCCCGTTCGTCGACCGCTCCGATCATCGTCAGCAGACGGATCATGGTACGTATGCGAGCAGATTTCATGCCTGCGGGCTGAACCTTTGCAGCAGTGCCACGGCAAGGTAAGCCTGTACAGGCTCGAAAAGCCCGTCCAGCACGAACAGCACGTAGTGCACGATCTCGCCTTGAGTCGCCCAGGCGATCTCTACCAGCTCCTCGAACCGGCCGTCGAATGCATCAAGGTGTGGACCGTCCGGTCGACCCGTCTCGCACTGTTTCTGACCTTCGTGATCAGCACCGGCATCGGCACACTCGTCGCGTTCAACTGGCATGGCGACATCGCTCACGTCGTCAACTCCAGCCCGTTGGCAGTCGGCTTGTACAGCGTGACCGTCGGTCAACTCGCGCTGGTCGCGTTCGGCGTCCTGCTCGTCGGCTCCGCGTACGCGTCCGGGTCGATGCGCGTGGCGGTGAATCGCTCCGGCACCACCGGCGGCGGCTCGCGGACGCCGTGGACACGACCCTGAAAACCACGGTGGTCGGGTCACGGTCGAGGCTACGCGCGCCCCCTCAGCGGCTTGCGGGGTCGGCGCGTCCGGGGTCCTGGTGGCCCGGAAGAGGGCCGCCCGGGCGTACGGCTCGCCCTCCTTACCGCCGCACCTGAATCAATGCGTGCGTGCCACTGGTGCGCCAGGCGTCCCCGGACCGCTCGAGAGCGTCCAGCGTGCTCTCCTCCAGGCCGACGACGACGTCGGATTTCAGAGTCCGGAGCGCAGCGACGGCGCCCGGGAAGTACGAGGTGAGATCGGCGAAGGACGCCGTGGCGTCCCACCATCGGTCGGCCACCAGACGACGGTAGTTGAGGTCGCCCTTCAGAAGGGTGAGCGCGGCGCTCTCGAACTCGCCGCGCAGGTCCTCCGGCATCTCCCCGTACGGCTGCGGGGCGCAGAAGAACGGGTGGGTGCGGATTTCCAGGTGTCCCGCACCCATGGCCTTCCACAGTCGGCCGCCGATCCGGCCGGCTTCGCCGGGCGCCTCGATGAGGCGACGGAGGCAGTCGACGACGTCGGCCGTCATCGCGTCGGAGACGTAGTAGGGGGAGGGCTTCACGTGCAGCACGACCCGGTCGGCCCGTCGGTGTTCGAGGAAGTGGTCGATGAGGATCAGGTCGGGGATCAGCTCTCGACCCGCGTTGTCCGCCACCACGGCGACCGTGGAGCCGGACCCGACGGGCAGGAGCTGCCACAGCAGGCCGCTGTCGTCGGCGACCAACGCGGGGGCGGTGGTGTCTCCGGCCTCCGGCTCCCCGGCCGCGACGCGGAAGCCGAGGTCCGCGCGGTTGCCCCAGAGCGAGGCGTGGAGCAGGGCCGTGGCCCGCTCCTCGGCCGCCACGTTCGCGAGCGCGTCCAGGGCGCGCAGCTCCTCTTCCACCGCGCTACCTCCCAGTTCGGCCTTCTTGAACGGCGCGAACGGATCGACTCCCTGCCATGGGCCGGAGCCGAAGTACCCGACCGCCCCGAGGAGCCTGCGGTAGAAGTAGCTCTCCGCCCACAGGAACGGAGCGTCGTACCAGGAACGGCCGAAGTGCTCCTGTCCCGAGGCCGCCCAGCGCTCGTGGTCGCGTTCCGCGGGGGCGAGCGGTTCGACAACGCCGTCGGTGATCTCTTCCAGGAGGGCGTCGAGGGCCTCGTGCTGGCGCCGGCCGTACGGGAAGGCGTCTCGCACCTGCTGGATGAGGGCGGGGTGGCGCTTGGCGAGCACACTCCAGGCGAACGAACCGGATTCGTTGCTCAGGATGACCGGAGCATTCGACGCTACGGCCGACCTGGAGGAGTGGGCCGTCGCTTCGCCCGAGGCGTGGGAAGTCTTCTCGTTCATGGGGTCCAAGCCCTTCGGTCGAACGGTCACGTCGCGTCGTGGCGCATGCGCACCACCTCCATGGAGCCAGCTCCGGTGAGTGTGCGCAGCGGCAGGACCAACGGCACCGAGCCATGGTGATCCAGCTGGTTCGGCCGGATGGTGGAGGCCGCCAGCCACTGTACGAGGGTGGGTCTCTTCGAGGCGGCCACGCCGTGCGGCACAGCCGTGCGGCACAGCCATGCGGCTCATCGGCCTCAGTCGGCTCCGAAGGCTGGGACGCGGTGCCTTCGGCCGCCCTGTCCTCACCCGTCCGGATGAATTCGCCGGTGCGGTGACGCCCGGACCGGGCCCTTGCGTACCGCGCGTCGCGTCCCGTCCGACCTCTCCAGGACGCACAGGATTTCCTCGAACTTGCCTCTTCCGGCACCGAGTTGAGGGTTTATCTACGCGCGGAGCTCAGGCCACCGAACGATCATTCGGGCATATCAGACGACTTCTCGCGCGGGCATTACCGGCGGGTACCGCGAGCTGCTAGAAACTGCATCGCTCCCCCCACCCCCTCCTGCCCCCCACAGCTCGTCCTCCCACCCCCTCACCCCCCCCCACACTTCGAAGGGTCGGCAGCCATGTCAGTACGTAGAATTCGAGCATCCGTCGTCACTCTCGCGCTCGCCGCCGTGGCCGCGCTCGGCGTCGCGGGACCAGCCTCCGCGACCGACTCGGCCGCCGCGGGCGGCTACGTCGCGCTCGGCGACTCCTACTCCTCCGGCGTCGGTGCCGGAAGCTACCTCTCCGACAGCGGCGACTGCCGGCGCAGCACCAACGCCTACCCGTATCTGTGGCAGGCGGCGAACTCCCCCGCCTCGTTCGACTTCGTCGCCTGCTCGGGAGCGACCACCTCATCCGTGGCCGGCACCCAGCTCGGCGTGCTCAACGCGTCCACCTCGCTCGTCAGCGTCACCGCCGGCGGCAATGACGTCGGGTTCGCCGACGTCATGCAGGACTGCGTGCTGGCCGGCGAGGCCACCTGCATCACCAGCGTGAACAACGCCGTCTCGCAGATGAACAGCTCCCTGCCCGGCAGCCTCGACGCCCTCTACGACGGCATCCGGGCCCGCGCCCCGCAGGCTCAGGTCGTGGTTCTCGGCTATCCGCGCTTCTACCAACTGTCCGGCAGCTGCGTCGCCGGACTCTCCGAGGCCGAGCGGACCGCGATCAACAACGCCTCGGACGTGCTGAACGACGTCCTCGCCAAGCGGTCCGCCGACGCAGGGTTCACCTTCTCCAGCGTGGTGGACGAATTCACCGGGCACGAGCTGTGCTCCGGAGACGCCTGGCTCCACAGCGTCACGGTCCCGATCCACAACTCGTATCACCCCAAGGCCGCGGGGCAGTCGGGCGGCTATCTGCCCGCCCTCCGCTCGGCGATGTAGTTCGGCTGTGTAGTTCGGCGGGGCAGCTCGGCGGGACAGCTCGGCAGCGTGACTCGGTGCGCGGCTCCGCTGCGGCTCCGCGGGCAGCTCCTCGTACGGAACGGCGGTTCACCGGGGGATCGGTGGGCCGCCGTTCTCAGTAGCGCTCGACCAGATGCTCGCGGCCGGCCGGAGGCTCGTACGACTCGGGCCAGAAGTCCGTCACCCCGGTGATCAGCCCCTTCTCGTCGAAGGTGAAGAAGTGGATGGCGTCCATCTCCTGTGGCCCCTCCCCCGGCTGGTCCCCCGTCACCGTGAACCCGGTCCGGGCGGCGGCCTGCCGGCCCTCCGCGTCGACGACGATCCGCTCGACCCGCGCGTGCCAGTCGCCCGGATACTCCTCGTTGAACCGGAGGTACCGGTCCTTGCCGTGGATCCGCTCACGGCTCTGCGGCAGCTCGTACACCACGTCCTCGGCGAGGGTCTCCCCGAACCCGGCCCAGTCACGCGCCTCGGCCGACGACCAGTACGCCTCGACCACCCCGCGCAGCGCGGCCGTCGTCGTCCCGGAGGCCGCGCCCGGAGCAGTGCCGGACGTGCTGCCGAAAGCAGTACCGGGCGTGGCTCCGCCCGCCGTTCCACCTGTCGTGTCGGTCATGGAAACGAGTGTGTACCCCACCACTGACAGCGGCCGGAGAAACCCGGAGGGGCGGCGTCGGCCTCCCGTTCACCCCTGGTGCTCCGCGGGCCGCGACGCCTTGATCGAGTACATCAGCGGGATCCTCGGCCGGCCCGCCGGGAAGCGGTAGTGGCCGTCCGCGTGGCGCTCCAGGGTGCCGAACCGCTGGACGAGGGTGGAGTCGTGCTCGTGGAGGAACTCGATCCGCAGGCCGGCCGCGGCGAGCGCCGTGACCACCCGCCCCACCGGGTGCTGCCACTCGACGCTGCGGTTGTGCACGGTCGGCGCGTCGAGGTCGGCGTACGTGCCGGGCGTCTCGTCCACCCAGGCGTCGCGACTGAAGTAGTCGTCGGTGACGACCGAACCGGTCTCGTCCATCGAGTCGGTCAGCGGATGGAACTCCGCGAGGTAGAGGAATCCGCCGGGCGCGACCAGCGAGGCGGCGGTGTCGGCCCAGCGGTCGAGGTCGGGCAGCCAGCCCAGCGCGCCGATGCCCGTGTAGACGATGTCGTACCCGGAATCGGGGACGGCCCCCGGTGCGTCGTACACGTCGGCCGCGACGAACAACGCCCGGTCCGGGCCCAGTTCCAGCGATCTCGCCAGGCCCCGGGCGGTCTCGACGGCGGGCTCGGAGAAATCGAGGCCCACGACCTGTGCGGCGCCGTGCCGCGCCCAGGAGAGGGTGTCCATGCCGAAGTGGCACTGGAGGTGCAGCAGGCTCTTCCCGGTGACGTCGCCGACCTCGGCCAGTTCGAAGGCGCGCAGCACGTCCTTGCCCGCCAGGAACGCGTCCAGCTCGTAGAAGTCGCTCGCCACGTGGATCGGCACGCGTTCGTCCCAGCGCGCGCGGTTGGTGTCGTGCCAGTCGTCCGGAGTCGGGGAGTACATGACCGGAAAGCTATCCGCGGGCCGGGAGGCGTGCGAGTGGTTATTCGGTGCCCTCCAGGCCCATGAGGACGGAGTACGCGGACTCGGCCCGCCGGCCAGGAGCGGCGTCGGACCGCGCCTGGTCCAGGAAGCTCCGGGTCGCTCCGTGGTGGAGGACCCGGCCGCGGTCCATGAGGGAGACGGTGTTCGCCTCGTCGGCCAGGTCGGCGACGTCGTGGGTGGACATCAAGACCGGAATGCGGTCGGCGACCGTGCGCAGCACGTTTCGGAAGACGGTGCGCTGGTGCGGGTCGAGTCCGGCGGTGGGCTCGTCGAGGAGGACCACCTGTGCGTCATGGGCCAGCGCGCACGCGATGCCGACCCGGCGGAGCTGGCCTCCGGAGAGCTTGGCCGTCTTCCGGCCGCTCTGCTCGGCGAGGCCCACCCGGTCGAGGGCCCTCCCCGCGCGCTCCCAGGCTCCCGTACGGTCCTCGCCCTTCAGCCAGGCCACGTACGCCACGTACTCGCGGGCGGTCAGCTGCCGTGACGTCGGTACCTTCTGCGGCAGCCACGCCACATGCCGGCGGTACGCGCGGGCGGCGGAGGTGAGAGTGGAGTCCTTGAGCCGGACCTTGCCGCCCTGGGGCTGCACCGTTCCCGCCAGGAGGGACATCGTGGTCGACTTGCCCGCTCCGTTGGGGCCGAGCAGGATCGTCAGGCCCTCGTCGGGGACCTCGTAGCTGAAGCCGGAGAGGACGGGACGTTCCCAGCGGCGGTAGCGGAAGGTGACGCGGTCGAGCAGCAGGGTCATCGGTCGGTCCTTGGTGCGAAGCAGACGAGGGAGAGAAGTCCGGCCAGGAAAACGGCGGAGGCTCCCACGGTGGCGTGGGTGACATGAGCTGCCTCGGTGACGATCACCCAGGGGTAGGGGTCGTCACGGTCGCGGCCGCCGAGGAACATGGACTGGATCATCCAGAAGACGGGAACCAGCGTCGCGCGGTGGCCCAGCGACGGCCAGGCCCCCAGCGCGAGTCCGCAGAAGAGCAGATTGTTGCGCGCGGCCACCAGCATGGCGTCCGACCCCACGAGGGACAGGCCTGCGGCCACCGCGGTCACGAGGAGCGCGAAGCCGGCCACGAGGACGGTGTCCCGCGCGTCGAGACGCCGGACGGCGGAGCGTTCCACGGAGGGCATCCGCCGCTCCAGGCAGGCGATCACCGCGATGCCGGGGAGGACGGCGACGAAGGTGCTGAGCTCCGTCATCATCGCGTAGTTCCCCAGGAACGAGGGGAAGACGACGGACACACCGCTGGTCAGACCGATGCCCATGGCGAAGGCGAGCAGCACGCCGGGCAGCAGTCCGAAAGCGCCCCGTTGGCGCAGCCACCAGATCATGCCGGGCCGCCGGCCCGGCAGGCGGACCGGAGCTTCTCCGCGTACCAGGCCCGCTGCTCCCGCGCGGACAGCTCGGCCACGCCGGCCGTCCCGGCCAGGAGCCGCTCCTTGGTCTGGCCCTGGCTGAACCCCTGGGTCTCCCGTGACAGCCATGCCAGGTACTGGTTCTCGACCCCTATCGCGCGGGCCGCCCAGAGGGTGTTGTAGTGCAGCACGTTCCAGTCGGGCTCGGCGCAGGGCGCTCCGACCACGGCGATGGCGATGTTCTCCCCGAGTGCCTGGTCCGCGGTGCCCGGTGCGAGGGCGAGTGTCCAGCGCTCTCCCCCGGTGTCGGTCCGCCGGTCGTCCGCCACGGAGACGTCGGTGATGCGGTCGGGCTTCCGGTCGATGACACCCTTGGCCGCCAACTGGTCGGCCATACGGCGGATTTCGACCTGGATCTCACCGATGTGCTCGGCTCCGGCCTCCGGCAGGCAGACCTCGGGCGCTTCCCCTTCGCAGACGACCGGGGCCAGCCCCCGGGAGGCCGGAGGCATCGAGCGCCAGTCCGCCGTGATGCCGTAGGCGCCGAGCAGGCCGCCGACGGCCAGGACCAGGGACAGGGCGGCATAGCGGACGGGATCGCGGCGGAGGGCCGCCAGCGCGACGCAGGCGAGTGCGAGGCAGACCGTGGGCAGGAGGGCGGCCAGTGTCATCGCCGGTGAGTACGCCTCGCCGAAGCCCACCCAGTCGATCGCCCCGGTGACGTGGTGCGCCCAGTAGCTGTCCGTGCCCAGCGGAAAGGTGATGCCCACGAAAGCCACCACCGCCACCAGGGGTGCGGAGTACAGCGCGTGCAGGTGCCTGCCGACGACGAACCCGATGACGGCGTGGGCGGCGATCAGCACCACCACGATGCCCATGATCTGCAACGCGTAGGGATCGGGAAGGACTCCGACCACCCACAGCCCGCCCGCCATGACGCCGGCGGTGAGCGTCGAGAGGCACACCACGGTGACGAGGACGGAGTGCAGCGCGATGCGCCACGTGGGCTGGACGGCGCCCAACTGCCACGTGCCCAGGGCCTTGAGCCGGGTCGCTTCCACGGCGGTCAGACCCGCCGCGGCCGCGGCCGCCATCGGCACGGGGGCGTGCAGCGCGTACGAAGCCGCCTGTGCGGCCCAGGGCAGGTCGATGAGCTGACCGATGCGCCGGGTGCTCGTCAGGAAGACGTAGGCGAAGAAGACCCCGATGAAAGGGGTGGCCAGCACGGCGGGGTGCGTGCGGAGAGAAGCGGTGATGCGCATGGGGCCTCGTCGTGGAGCGCGAAGCCGGGCCTCCGCGCGGGACACGCGGAGGCCCGGCGGGATCAGTCGGCCTTGGTGGTGTCGACGTTGACCTTGCCAACGACGACGGCGCAGGAGACGCATCCCGAACCGATGTCGCCGATTTCGAGGTAGTAGCTGTCCTTGGGCAGCCCCGACTGCGTGGCCGTGCTCTTGGAGCCCGAACCCTCGAAGCGGGTGGTGAACTTGGAGGTGTCGTGCCTCTTGTCCTTCCCCCAGCCGATCTGCTGCCACAGCTCCACATCGACGCTCTTTCGGCCGTACACCTCACCGCAACCGGTGAAGTCGATTGCGTTGCACGACTCGTCGACCCATTGCTGGGACATCTTGCCCTGCTTTCCCACCCAGTTATGGGCGGTCCAGTTGGCCCAGGCACTGGTGTGCGTGGCGAACAGGAGAACCGCTGCGGCTCCGGCGACGAAACCGGCCTTGCGCATACGACCACCTACCACGGAAATACCCTCCCTCGACTCCCGGTCACCGAGGCCCCCTCGAACGGAAAACCGAAAAGTCGATGGACGTTAGCACTGGTCAGCGCAGTGCGGAGCCGGAGGGGCAGCGTGTGCCCGTATCGTCCGATCTTGGTCCGACAATCACGCCGTCCACAGGAACGACAAACGGAACAGGTAATTCCAGATTCCTGTCGCGCGCGATCGACTCCATCGACCCTCTCGACTCCCAGTGAATTCATGCACAGCGAAATGCGCGAGCATCCGGAAATATCACTGCACTTTCCATTCGGTCCGAGCATGCGGCCCGGTGACGAATTCGGGCGCACGACAGGGCGCACGACAGGGCGCACGACAGGGCGCACGACAACGACTTCTGGTCGACTTCGCGTCGGCTTCACGTCTTTCGAATCCGGTTACGGGCCCGGCCCCCGGATCGGGTTGGATGAGGGGATGACCACTGATGCAGCAGCAGCTGTGCCCGACTGGGAGATGCGGTTCCGTGCGCCTCGCGTCTCCCTGCCCGACTGGGCCGAGGACGCCCCCGACCGCGCGCTGTTCGTCTCCAACGCCACCGGGACCTACGAGCTGTACGCGTGGGACCGGGCGAGCGGGCGGCAGCGCCAGGTGACGGACCGGCCGAACGGCACGACGGACGGCGTGCTGACGCCGGACGGCGAGGCCGTCTGGTGGTTCAGCGACACCGACGGTGACGAGTTCGGGGTGTGGATGCGCCAGCCGTTCGACGGCGGGGAGGACGAGCCGGCCGCCCCCGGCCTCGCTCCCTCCTACCCGGCGGGCCTGGCCATCGGGCGGGACGGTTCGGCGGTGATCGGCCGCTCGACCGACGAGGACGGCACGACGATCCACCTGGTGCGGACGCCGGGCGCCGAGCCCGTGGAGATCTACCGGCACCGGGAGTCCGCGGGGGTCGGGGACCTCTCCCACGACGGGACCCTGATCGCCCTGGAGCACACCGAGCACGGCGACGCGATGCACTCGGCGCTGCGCGTGGTGCGCCCCGACGGCTCCACGGTGGCCGAGCTGGACGACACCGAGGGCGGCACGAAGGAACTGGGCCTCGCCGTGCTGGGCTTCGCCCCGGTCGCCGGTGACACCCGCCTCCTCGTCGGCCATCAGCGCCGGGGCCGCTGGGAGCCGATGATCTGGGACCCGGTCGCGGGCACGGAGACCGCGCTGCCGGTCGACCTGCCGGGCGACGTGGGGGCCGAGTGGTATCCGGACGGCTCGGCGCTGCTCGTCGAGCACGGCTTCGAGGCCCGCAGCGAGCTCTGGCGGTACGAGCCCGGGGCCCCGGCTCCCGTGCGCGTGGAGACCCCCGCGGGCACCGTGTCGGGCGCCACGGCCCGCCCGGACGGCACGGTGGAGTACCTGTGGTCCTCGGCCGAGCTGCCGCCCGTGGTGCGGTCGACGAGCGGTGCGGTGGTCCTGGACCCGCCGGGCGCGAAGGCCCCGCCGTCGGTGCCCGTCGAGGACGCCTGGGTGGAGGGGCCGGGCGGCCGTATCCACGCCCTCGTGCAGAAGCCCGCCACCGGCGACGGCCCCTTCCCCACGATCTTCGAGATCCACGGCGGGCCGACCTGGCACGACAGCGACGCCTTCGCCTCCGGCCCCGCCGCCTGGGTGGACCACGGCTTCGCGGTCGTCCGGGTCAACTACCGGGGCTCCACCGGCTACGGCCGCGCCTGGACGGACGCGCTGAAGCACCGGGTAGGGCTGATCGAGCTGGAGGACATCGCTGCCGTACGGGAGTGGGCGGTGGCCTCCGGGCTCGCGGACCCGGAGCGCCTGGTCCTGGCGGGCGGGTCCTGGGGCGGCTATCTGACCCTGCTCGGGCTCGGCACCCAGCCCGACTCCTGGTCGCTGGGCCTGGCCGCGGTGCCGGTCGCGGACTACGTCACGGCGTACCACGACGAGATGGAGGCCCTGAAGGCGATGGACCGCACGCTGCTGGGCGGCACGCCGGAGGAGGTTCCCGAGCGCTTCGAGGCCTCGTCCCCGCTGACGTACGTCGACGCGGTGCGCGCTCCCCTCTACATCTCCGCGGGCGTCAACGATCCGCGCTGCCCCATCCGTCAGGTGGAGAACTACGTGGACCGGCTGGCGGCGCGCGGCGCGGTCCACGAGGTGTACCGGTACGACGCCGGACACGGCTCGCTGGTGGTGGAGGAGCGGATCAAGCAGGTGCGGCTGGAGTTGGAGTTCGCGCTGAAGCACCTGGGGGGAGGCGCCGTGGTCGGCGCCCCGGGGCCGGAAGCGGCGTAAGAGCCGGATAAATGGCGGACCCCGCCCCGGGAGCCCGGGGCGGGGAACCGTACCTTTGAGGGGTGTACCGGTTCCTGCTGACCCCGCGATGGTGGGGGATCAACCTCTTCGTCGTGCTGGCCATCCCGTTCTGCGTGTTCATGGGCACCTGGCAGCTCGGCCGCTTCGAGGACCGCGTGCAGTCGCACGAACAGGCGGAGAAGCAGCCCGATCCCAGCACCCGGGCCGCGAAACCCCTGGACGAGTTGCTGCCCGTCGACAAGGTGACGTCCGGCCGCCCGGCCGTCGCCACCGGCACGTACGCCGACCAGTTCCTGGTGCCCGGCCGCGAGCTGGACGACCGCCGCGGCTTCTACGTCCTGAACCTGCTGCGTACGGACACCGGCAAGGCCCTGCCGGTGGTACGGGGCTGGCTGCCCGGTTCCGCGACCGGCGCCCGGGTGCCCGCCGCGCCGGAGGGCGAGGTCACGGTGACCGGCGACCTCCAGGCCTCCGAGAACTCGCGCAGCGACGGGGTCAACGCCCGGGGCGGGCTGCCCGGGGGCCAGGTCGGCATGATCAGCGCCGCGACCCTGGTGAACCTCGTGCCGTACGACGTGTACGACGCCTGGGTGACGCTTCCCCAGGCCGAGGCGGGCGGTACGGGCGGTGCGATGAAGCCGGTGCCCGCGGCGGCCCCCGAGGGCAGCGGCCTCGATCTGAAGGCCTTCCAGAACCTGGGGTACACGGGCGAGTGGTTCGTCTTCGCCGGCTTCGTGCTCTTCATGTGGTTCCGGCTGGTGCGCCGCGAGGCCGAGGCCCTGCGCGACATCGCGCTCGGCCTCGTCCCGGAGGACCCCGCCACGGCCCCGGAAGAACCGCGGGACCCGGCAGTCCCTGAGGCCTCCGAGGCGGCTCGGAAAGCCCCGGCGGCCCCGTAGGGCCCCGGCGCCGGACCACGACGACAGGCCGACGTCGCCGGACTACGACGTGGCGAGCACGCCCGTACGGTAGATGGTGCCCGAGCAGGCGTTGGGGATCTCCGTCTCCGCGGTGGGCGCTCCCGTCTCCGGGGTGTGCGTCACGGCCACGCTGCCCTCCGCCGCGCCCTCGCCGTCCTCGTTCAGTGCCTGCGTGCCGACGCCCGAGGGCTGATCGGTGCCCCCCTCGCCGACCGATCCTCCGGCCCCGTCCGTCGACGGGGTCGGGCTCGGCGACGGACCCACGGCCGGACAGGTGTCGGCCGGCACCCAGGCGAACCGCACCTCGTACGCCATGGCCGGCTTCAGCAGCACCGTGCCCGGCTCCTGCGAGGGGTCGGGCAGCCCGGGGGCCGCGTCGCCCGCGGCATGCTGGACCACGCCGATCTTGAGCGGGTCGGCCGCGCCCATCGCGGTGAAGCCCACCGTGCCGTTGCTGCTGACCGTGCAGTCGGTGCCGGACACGTTGGCGATCTTGAAGCTGCCGTAGACGGTGCCGTCGGCTCCCGGTGCGTCGGTGCCCGCGGACGCGACGCCCAGCTGGCTCGGGTCGCAGACCGGCAGGGAGGCGAAGTCCGCGCTCGGGGAGTCGGTGGTCTCGCCCGTCGCCGTGCCGCCGGGGTCACTGCCCTCGCCCTCGGTGGGGCTGGGGCCCGGGTCGGCCTCGCCCGCGCTGCCCTCGCTCTCCCGCTCGGTGGGCTCCACGGTCCGCCGGCCGGGGGCCTCGGGGCCGGTCTCGTCCCCGTTGCCGCCCTGGGCCTGCTCGCCGTGTCCGGCGATGGCGGGGCGGGCGTGGGACGGGCCGTCCGAGGTCGCGACATGGACGAAGGCGGGGACGGCGGTGCCGATCAGCAGGGCCGCCGCAGCCGCCCCGACGACGGCCTGCCGTCGCCTCGCCCGGCGGGCGGGGACGGCGCGGTGGAGGTGGTCGAGGGTCCCCTCGGAGGGGGACAGCTCCCGCACCGCACCGTGCAGCATGCGGCGCAGGGCCACCTCGTCCAGCTCTTCGGAGGCGGGGGCGGCGCCGCCCCGGTCACGTGCGAAGAGGTCGGTCAGCGTGCCGACGAGGTCGTCGTCGCCCGGCGCCCCGGAGGCCTTGCGAGGGGCGGCCTTGCCCGAGGCGGGGGTCTCGCTCGCACCGTCCGCGGGGGTCTCGCTCGCACCGTCCGCGGGGGTCTCGCTCGCACCGTCCGCGGGGGCCTCGCTCGCACAGTCGGCGGAGGTCTCGCTCGTACCGCCGGCGGCGGTGTCGGCGGCCGCGGCACGCCCCGTACTCGCGTCCGCCGCGGCTTCCGCCGTCCCCGGGTCCTGCTCGTCGGGGTCCTCGGCGGCCTCGTTGTCCGCCCGCGCGGGTGGCGTCGGTTCCGGGGCCTCGCCCGGCTCGGGCCCCGTGCGCCCGTCGTGCGGGCGCTCCGGATCGGTGTGCGGAGTCTTCTCCGGCCCGTGGTTCACAATTCCGTTTCCCGTCGGGTCATTCTCGTGCCTGTGCTCGTCGCGCTGCTCGGGCCCGCTCATGCCTGGGCCTCCATCACGACGCGCAGCGCCGCGATACCCCGGGAACCGTACGCCTTGACCGAGCCCAGCGAGACACCCAGCGTCTCGGCGACCTGGGCCTCCGTCATGTCCGCGAAGTAGCGCAGCACCAGCACTTCGCGCTGGCGTCGCTGGAGCCCCTTCATGGCCTTGATCAGCGCGTCCCGCTCCAACTGGTCGTAGGCGCCCTCCTCCGCGCTCGCCATGTCCGGCATCGGCTTGGAGAGCAGCTTCAGCCCGAGGATGCGGCGACGCAGTGCGGAGCGCGAGAGGTTGACGACCGTCTGCCGGAGATAGGCGAGGGTCTTCTCCGGTTCGCGGACCCGGCTCCGCGCGGAGTGCACGCGGATGAACGCCTCCTGCACCACGTCCTCGCAGGAAGCGGTGTCGTCCAGCAGCAGGGCGGCGAGGCCGAGCAGGGAGCGGTAGTGGGCGCGATAGGTCTCGGTGAGATGGTCGACCGTGGTTCCCGCTGCCACCGTCTCTTCAGCATCCCCGCGCTGCGAGGGAAGCTGCGCCGGGCGCGCGGCGGGCATGGGCGCGATCACCGGCATGCCGCCGGGCGCACGGGGCCGCCGGAGCGGACGCGTCGACGCGCCTCGCAACGGGCCCACCACTGTGATGTCGAGAACCTCTGCTGCCACGCCTGTTGGACACGCTGCCCCCCGTCAGGGTTGTACGCGTACGGCGTCACGTTCGACGCTGTGCGACATGCCCTCATACGTACCTGCTCTTCCCCAAATGCCCCGTCATAGCGTCTGGCCACGCAAGAAGTGACCGCATAGACGCAGCCCGACCAAGATGCGGTTGCAGATGGCCGGGAGATCATCGTCGGATACGACAACGTCCCAGCTCAAGAGGTTCAGACCAGCAAATTGCTCATAGGGCGTTCACAGATCCTACAAAACAGGTTCGATCACGCCCGGGGGAATTCGGCGGCGACCGATTCGGCGATCTGCGCCACGTTCAAAGCCGCACCTTTTCGGAGATTGTCACCGCAAAGGAACATTTCCAGGGCATGTGGGTCGTCCATCGAACGCCGGACGCGCCCCACCCAGGTGGGGTCGGTGCCCACCACGTCGGACGGAGTGGGGAAATCTCCGGACGCCGGGCTGTCGAAGAGGACCACGCCGGGGGCGGTCGCCAGGATCTCGTGCGCCTTGCCCACGGCGACCTCGTTCTCGAAGCGGGCGTGGACGGACATCGAGTGCGTGGCGATCACGGGAACGTACACACAGGTCGCGGTGGTCCTCAGGTCCGGCATGCCCAGCACCTTGCGGCACTCCTCGCGGATGGCGATCTCCTCGGAGGACCAGCCGTCGCCGGCGTCCGTACCCGCCCAGGGCACGACGTTCAGGGCGACGGGTGCGGCGAACGGGCTCCTCGCCGCCTCCGCGCTGTCCCCCAGGGCCCGGCGTACGTCCCCGGGCCGGGTGCCCAGTTCCGTGCCGGCCACCAGCGCCAGCTGCTCGCGCAGGGCGGCGACGCCGTCCCGGCCCGCGCCGCTGACGGCCTGGTAGGAGGAGACGATCAGCTCGCGCAGTCCGAACTCGGCGTGCAGGGCGCCGATCGCGACGATCAGCGACAGCGTGGTGCAGCTCGGGGACGCGACGATGCCGCGCGGCCGGAGCCGGGCGGCATGGGGGTTGATCTCCGGGACGACCAGCGGCACATCGTCGTCGAGCCGGAAGGCGGCCGAGTCGTCGATGGCGACGACGCCCTTGGCGGCGGCGATCGGGGCCCACCGGGCGGACACCTCGTCCGGCACCAGGAAGACAGCCACGTCGATGCCGTCGAACACGTCCTCGGCGAGCGCGAGGACCTCGATCTCCTCACCGCGCACGGCCAGCTTGCGGCCGGCCGAGCGCGGTGAGGCGACGAGTCTGACCTCGCCCCAGACGTCCGCGTGCTGCGAGAGGATCCGGAGCATGACACCGCCGATCGCCCCGGTCGCGCCGACGACCGCAAGCGAAGGGCGGCGTCCGGTCATCGGCCGGTGCCTCCGTAGACGACGGCCTCGTCGGAGTCGCTGTCGAGACCGAAGGCGGAGTGCACGGCGCGCACGGCCTCGTTGACGTCGTCGGCGCGGGTGACCACCGAGATGCGGATCTCGGATGTCGAGATCAGCTCGATGTTCACGCCCGCGTCGGCCAGGGCCTCGAAGAATCCGGCGGTGACGCCCGGGTTGGTCTTCATCCCGGCGCCGACCAGGGAGATCTTCGCGATCTGGTCGTCGTAGCGGAGCGAGTCGAAGCCGATGGAGCTCCTGGTCCGCTCCAGGGCGTCGATGGCCTTGCGGCCCTCGGCCTTGGGCAGGGTGAAGGAGATGTCCGTCAGGCCGGTCGACGCGGCGGAGACGTTCTGCACCACCATGTCGATGTTGACCTCGGCGTTCGCGATGGCGCGGAAGATCGCCGCCGCCTCGCCGGGCTTGTCCGGGACGCCGACGACGGTGACCTTGGCCTCCGAGACGTCATGGGCGACTCCGGAGATGATCGCGTGCTCCACCTGCTGGTCCCCTTGCGGCTCGTTGCTGACCCAGGTGCCGCGCAGTCCGGAGAAGGACGAGCGGACGTGGATCGGGATGTTGTAACGGCGTGCGTACTCGACGCAGCGGTGCAGCAGCACCTTGGAGCCGGACGCGGCCAGCTCCAGCATGTCCTCGAAGGAGATCCAGTCGATCTTCTTCGCCTTCTTCACGACCCGGGGGTCCGCGGTGAAGACGCCGTCGACGTCGGTGTAGATCTCGCAGACCTCGGCGTCCAGCGCGGCGGCCAGCGCGACGGCGGTCGTGTCCGACCCGCCGCGGCCGAGGGTCGTGATGTTCTTGCCCTCCTGGCTCACGCCCTGGAACCCGGCGACGATGGCGATGTTGCCCTCGTCGATCGAGGTCCGGATGCGGCCCGGCGTGACGTCGATGATGCGCGCTTTGTTGTGGACCGAGTCGGTGATGACACCGGCCTGGCTGCCCGTGAACGACTGGGCCTCGTGGCCCAGGTTCTTGATCGCCATCGCCAGCAGGGCCATGGAGATCCGCTCACCGGCGGTCAGCAGCATGTCGAATTCACGGCCGGTAGGCATCGGAGACACCTGCTCGGCGAGGTCTATCAACTCGTCCGTCGTGTCGCCCATCGCGGACACCACGACAACCACCTGGTTGCCGTTCTTCTTGGCGTCGACGATTCGCTTGGCGACCCGCTTGATGCCCTCGGCATCGGCTACGGAGGAGCCTCCGTACTTCTGCACGACAAGGCCCACGTGCGCTCCTCGCTCAGTCATTACTGCGGTCGGCTCAGTCTAACGAGCAGCCCGGAATAGACCCGCTCATATCGGATGATGAGATGTCCCGCTCACCACCCGGTACGGCGTGTCGCTCCGAACCGCTCGTACGGGGCTGTTGCCCGCCCAGCCCCTCGGCACTCCCGTTTGTGTCCCAGCCCACACCGTCCGCAGGGAATGCGCGAGTCGGGACCCGTCGGACGGATGAGGGGCGAGCCCCCTCGTCCGTCCGACGGGCGCGTCGGGCCGCGGCTTACGGCAGCCGTCGGATCTCGTCCTCGGACAGCACACCCTCGTAGGCGTACACGCTGTCCACGACGCCCTTCAGGTGCTCGCCCCAGCCGTCGGCGGTGCGGCCCCGGCCTAGCTGGAGCCCGCCGGTGCTCTTCCAGGCGGCGTCGAAGTCGGCCGTACCGCCCTCCGCGTACTTCACCCCGTCGAGGTAGAAGGACACCTGGTTCCGCGAGGCGTCGTGGACGACGGTCACCCGGTAGCCCACTCCGATGTCCCCGTCGGGCTGCTCGATCCGGCGGAGCACGGTCTCCGGCGCACCCGGTTCGTCGGCGTGCGCCAGCACCAGGTCCCAGCTGGAGTTCTCCGGGTCGAAGCGCACCTTGAACGCGTCGCCGTGCTCCCCGCCCTGGGAGATCGCCGTCATCGGCCCCGCCGGGGCGTCGTCGGTGAGCCGGACGCGGGCGCTGACGGTGTAGCTCCCGGTGGTGTCGACGACGGGCGCGTCCGTGGCCGCGTGGCCCGAGACGCCGTCGAGGCGGAGGTGCCCGTCGCCCTCCAGCGGCCAGTCCTGGACGCAGTCCGGGTCGAAGACGTCACAGGGGTGGTCGAGGCGGAAGATCGAGGCGCCCGCACCCAGCTTCACGGGTGCGCCCCCGCCCGTCTCCGGGGCGAGGCCGTCGGGCGCGGTGTCCAGCGCCCAGTGGCCGACCCGCCGCGCGGCACGGGTGGCCAGGGCCGTCAGCTCCTCCGGCACCACGATCCGGTCGTACGCCCGTACGTCACCGATCTCGCCCTGCCAGCGGTCCCGGTAGCCCTGCGCCCCGCGCGCCCGGCCGATCTGGAAGTCGCCCTCGCCCGCCACGGGGACGGCGGCCGTCTCCTCGCCGGCCGCGCGGCCGTTCACGTAGAGCCGGGCCGTGCCGGTTCCGGCGTCGTACTGGCCGAGCACGTACGCCCAGTCGCCGGCCTCGGGCAGCCCGCCCGTGACCCGCGCCCCGCCGACGGAGAAGGACCAGGCGGGCCCGGGGCCCGACTGGGTCAGCCCCAGGGTGAACGCGCGCCCCGTGCCCGCGTCCTGCGAGAGGACCGTACGGGTGCCGTCGACGCGCGCCGGCCGCACCCAGCCGCCCACCGCGAAGTCCTTCGCGGTGTCGACGACGACCGGGGCGCCCGGGGTCAGGAAGCCGTGACCCGATCCGTCGAGCGAGGCGGTGGCGGTGAGCGGGGTGCCGGAGGGCGCGGGCGCGCCGAACGCGACCCCCGCACCGGCACGGGCCGCGGTGCCGTTCTCGGCGGCGGCCGAACGGGAACCCGTCGCGTCGGCGAGCTTCCACCGGGCCACGGGCGCGGGCCCCTCCCCGGTCAGGAAGGAGTAGTCGGTGCGCGGGCCACGGTTGCCCGCGCGGTCCTGCGCCTGCACGGAGAGGACCTGGCGGCCGGACTTCTCCGGCACGAAGCTGATCTCGGCCGAACCATCGGGCCGGACGTCGGCCATGCGCGGCAGCTCACCGTTGAAGGAGTAGGCGAATCCGACGATGTCCCCGGCCTGCGCCGTGAAGCGGAAGGTCCCCCGGACCCCGGCGCCGGGCGTCCACGTGTTGTCGTCCGGATAGTCGGAGGAGGTGACGACCGGGACGTCGGGGAGGGTGCGGTCGTACACGAACTCGCAGGGCGCGCCCGGCCCTTCGCTGCTCCAGGCGGAGACACCCGCGTCGTTGACGGCCCGCACCCGCCAGGACACGACGGTCTCGGCGGGGATGGTGTCCGGCAGCTGCCAGCTGAACGGAGCGGTGTCGAGCAGCGTGCTGGTGGTCGTGGTCACGCGCTCCTCGACGCCGCCCTCGCCCTGCCACCACGCCTCGAACTCGCCCCGGACCTTGCTCGCTTCACCGGGCTGCCCGCCGCCGGGCCCGTACAGCCGCGCCGTCAGCCGCGGCACGGACCCCACGTACGGCCGTTTCTCGCCGGATACGCACGCCGAGTTCTCCGTCGCCAGATCGGCGATCCGCGGCTGCTTCGGTGGGAGCCCGGCACCCGCCGCAAGTACGGTGCCCGGCGTCGCCAGCACCGTCCCGGCGGCGATCACGGCCGCTACGGCCGCCCGTCTCGCTCGTCCCTGTCCCGTACGTCCTGCCATGCGCGTTCCCTCCCCGGTTCTGCCCTTGAAGATCGGAGATCAAGAGCTGAGCGAGGTTAACAACCGGACGCGACACCGCCACCGTAATATCCGCACGCGGAACGACCGGCTCAGCCCGCCGTCAGCGTCTCCACGTCGAAGACCTGGGGTTCTGCGCGGCCACGATGCACACCTTCAGTCGGTGTACTCCTTGAACTTCTCGGTGTCGAGCGTGAAGCCGACCGGCTCGGGCAGCTCGACGAGCGCGCCGAAGGGCCGGGTGGTGACGGAGCGGTACGCGCCCTTCTCCGGCTCGGTGAAGACGGTGACCGAGCACCCCTCGCGGTCGACGAGCAGGTAGACCGGAATGCCGGCCGCCGCGTAGCCGTCGGGCTTCTCGACCCGGTCACGCCGGTTGGTGTCGGCGTCGCGGGAGGTGACCTCCACGGTCATCAGTACGCCGGTGGGGGCCGCCCACTCCCCCGCCCCGGCGAAGTGTTCGTCGGGCGCGAGGACGCCGTCGGGGCGGGCGCGGCCCTTGCGGTACGTCTCGACGGCGAGGCCACAGGCCGGGTAGAGCCACAGGTCCGCCCGGTGCTCCAGGCACCGCTTCACCAGCCACATCACGATCTGTCCGTGCGTTCCGTCGGCCGGAGGCTTCGCCCGCACCTTCCCGCCGATGAACTCCAGACGCACCAGCTCCGGCGCGCGACGGGACAGCTCCTCGAACTCCTCCACGGACATCTCGGGCTCACCCGGCGCGCGCCCGTTCACCTGCGCGACCTCGGGGCCGGGAGGACCGGGCGGACAGTGGCCGAGCGGAGTTCGGCCATGCGGGCGGCGACGTCGACCTCGGCGCGCGGGCGGGCCAGGAAGGTGTCGGGGACGTCGCCGGTCAGGCCGGCCGCCTCGTCGCGGGCGACCTGGGCGCGGCAGTCCGGGCACACGCCGTGGTCCAGCGTGGTCGTCGTCTCGTCCTCGTCGCAGAAGAGGCACATCATCACCATGCCCACGATCTGCTCGCTCGGGTGGTCGTTCTCCGGCCGGGGTGCGGGGCTGGGCGGCATCTTGGTCTCCAGTCGTTTACGGAGGAGGGGTCCGGCGGAGTGCACGGACGCCGGCAGGCCCGAGGTCAGGGCCTGGGTGATCTGTTCGCGGCCGACGCCGCGCGCCAGCCACTCCCCGACCAGGTGTTCCAGCTGCACGCAGTCACCCTCGGAGAGCTGGAGCCGGGGCTCGCGGCGGCCGAGCCCGGCGAGGACGTCGTACGCCTCGGAGCGCGGGGCCCGGACGCCGGGCTCGGGCTCCGGCTCCGGCTCCCCGACCGCCTGCCCGGCAGCTGGGGCCGGAGGCTGGCCCGGCGCGTCCAGGCCCCGGACGAACCGCACGTGGGCGGCCCACCAGGCGGCGTCGCGGGCGGTCCGGGAGAAGTACGTACGCGTCACCCAGCGCATCTGGCCGTCGGCCACGGTGACATGGACCCTGATGCGCCGCAGATGCCCGGCCCGGGTCAGCCGGTCGAGCGCGCTGCGGCACGCCTGCTGCCCGAAGTCCGGCAGCTCCTCGGCAAGGACCTTGTAGCCGATCGCCGCGCCTTCGGGTAGCCGGTCGATGTACGAGGCGATGGCCGCCTCACGCGGCTCCAGACCGGTGAAGTCGGTAGCGCGGGGCGGGGCTTGATCGGGGGCGTGCCGCTTTCCGTACCCGGCTTTCGCCATGGGGTGGGCGGCGGGTGCGCGCAGGACGGCACTAAGGTTGGCGGCAGCCATGGGGATCGCCTTTCTAGGGGCTTCGATCTCTTACGGTCAGACCCCGGTCGGTGTTGGTAGCACCACCGGGGTTGTCCGTTTTACGGATAGTGGGTTGCTCATCGCGAACCTAGAGCGTGCGTACGCTCCGGCGCAACCCAGTCACCAACCGTCACTTCTGGTCGAATTCGCGCAGCCCGCAGGGTGGTTCGAAACCTGATCAGAGTGCGGGGAGGGAGGGAGGGAGGGTGGGTTGAACCCAACCACCCATCCCTACAGAGAGAGCTCGAAGCCCGGTACTCGCGGCTCGGGGCTTGAGCCTCGGGCGGACCTGCGGAGACGTGCGTTTCACGGCGTTGCCCGTGATCCGCGTCCGATGGGGCCTGCGCTCCCCTACAGCTCCCCGGGGACCGCACTGCCGGATGGAGAGGCAACCGATAGGTCGCGCATACGTCGTCAGTTCCTCCATAGCTGTTGGCACTGCCCCTGCCCGGCAGCCGTCGCGTCGGCCGCCGGGTGCTTGTTGTCGGCCGCGTGGTGTTGCGACTCGGCTAGGCCGTTTCCTTCGGATCAGCTGGTCCGCCAGGCTGAGGGAGTCGATCTATCCGTTACCCCGCGAGAACCGTCACGCACGGCTCTTTTCGGGCTTTTTTCACCTCCAGCACTTTGAGGCGACTTCACGACAAAGCATGACGAAAATCGGACATAGTCCCGCGATGTAAAGCCGTCATGTGAACAAAATGCGTAGGTTCTGGGCTCGGCTCGGGAAGCCCTGTGGCACCCGGCCGCAAGTTCGTCCACAGCAACCGGAGGGGAAATCGCATGCCTGACATCGACCTCGGCTTGGCATCTGACTGGGACGAGGGGACCGGGGACACCCACGGCCGCGTCAAGCTGCGGCAGAACCAGACCTACCCGACTGCGCCGAAGAAGGACGTGCTCATCAGCTCGCCGGTGAGCATCGAGCTGTCCGTGAACACGAACCACTCCACTTCGCAGGAGGCGGACAAGATCTACTTCACGACCCACCACGGCTCCACAAAGAAGATCATCGCCGTGCTCGACTCCGACGGGAACCTGCACATCGCCGGCCGCCTGATCACCGAGCAGAAGAACCTCGGCTACTAGGCAGCTTCTCTCGGATCACCTTGCTGACCAGATGAAGATGGCGGCGAGGTGGAGTCCGGCGAGGTAGCTCTCGGGGGTTTTGTCGTAGCGGGTGGGTGCGCCACGAGGCGCCATGGAATCGAGTGAGGTGAGAGACCTTCACCACCGGGTTGTCGCAGCAATCCGGCCGAAGCTGGGGCCAGTTCGGCTCGGTGGACGTCGAGCCGAGCGGCAAGCAGCCGGGAAAACGCCGGGACGGGTTGGTACTGCCAGACAACCCGGGCCCGGCTAGCAAGACAGGAAGGTGCACGCGAGACATCAGTGCCTGACGCCCCGTAATTACGCCACCGGCTCGAACCTGGCGGACCTGGGCCGGACGCAGTGCACGACCACCATCACTCGTCGGTGGTGGTCGACTCCGAAGCCGACTCAACTCGACGTATGGAGCCGTGCGGGACGCGTCGCCCGGTGGCCGACTTCAACGAACGGGCGCGTGAGCTGGTCGCCGCAGCGCAACGGCCGCACCTCAACGACAAAGGTGCCCCGCCCCGGCATCAACCGAGGTCGGGCACGCACCGGTAGCGGGGAAGTGGTGGTGCTCGATGCAGCCGTGCCAGTATCAGCCGTCGACGAACGCGGCGACGCGGACCTCGGTGAACACAACGTCGGGCGTTGGCACCGAGACCCTCATCCTTCGAAACGCAGCCGATCGTGATGACTTCACCCGCGTCCGACAAGTCGACTGGCGTCCCCGTCCACAGGGATGGCCGGTCAGTCCCCCATGGAGAACCGAAAGACCGTGGACTCCCTGGCCGTGAAACCCAGCCGCTCGTACAACCGGTTCGCCGCCTCACGGTCCGGACGGGACGTGAGGTCCACTGTCCGTGCTCCCGCATCCCGAGCCAGCCCCAAAGCATGCCGAGTCAGTGCCCCTGCCACTCCCTGGCCGCGTGCCGACCGGTCGACAACCACATCCTCCACCCGAGCCCGAAGCCCAGACGGAAGGGGGAACAGCAGCAGCGTCAGCGTCCCGACGATCTCACCCGCTACCCGCGCCACCAGCACGACGTTGGAGTCGCACCGCACCAACCGTCCAACAGCCTCATGGTCCAGAGGCTTCGCAGTCGCCGACAGTTGCGGCAACAGGCGGCCGAACGCATCCACAACTTCCGGGCTGGGCTGCTGAACGACTTCCACTCCGACACTCATGGGCGAGAGCCTATCGATAGCCTCCGGCGCTATCCGAGGACAAGTGCCCGGATATGGCGTCCTCGCGGAGGGCGTCGACAGGGGCCTCAGGTCGCCACCCCGCCGCCTCCGTCGCGGTCGCGTCGTACGTCCTCCCGGATGCGCTCCGCCATCAGGTCGGCGAGCGGATCCGTCACGTCCCAGGAGTGTGCGGCGGGGTGCCGGTCGTACAGCACGCAGGCGTCTCCGTCCTTGACGGACAGGCGGTGGATGACGGCCGGGCACGGCAGCAGCTCCGCGAAACGGAACTTCCGCCGCCCGTCGCCGTCGCTCCAGAACATCCACAGATCCCGCCCGGCCGGAGCCGAGGCCGACCAGAGCTGGGCCGCGTGCTCGACCCCCTCCTCGTGCTCGCCGAGCTCACAGAGCAGGAACTCGTCCAGATCGGGCGCTTCCGACGCCTGCCCCGGCCCGTCCGCCAGGCCCATGAGCGCGACCCGCGCACCCATCTCGGGAAGTTCACTGAAGGCGGTGCACTGCAACATGACGCTCATCCTTGCCGGAGAGAACAGAGAGGGACAGAGGCACGCGCGGGAGCGGGGGCGGGGGCCAGGGGGCGCATGACGAGCCCGTACCAGGCAGCCGCGTCCCGGGCGACGAACTCGTACGGCAGCCCCTCCGCAAGCCGCCCCAGCGCATAGTCGTGCTCACGGAAACTGCCCGCCCAGGACCGGAGTTCGGCCGGCGCGTCACGCCGACCCCCGGCCGGGACCGGGTACAGCGCACGGGCCGGGACCCAGGGCGCGTACGGGTCCGGATCGAGCGCGTCCGCGAAACGCCGGGCCTGCCGCACCAGCCAACGCAGCGCCAGCCGCCGCGTCGGCGCAAGAACCCCGCCCAGCCGGACACTCCTCGCCGCGTCACCGCCGCGACTCTCGGCGACATACCAACACCCGCGCGCCTGGAACGCGTTCACAGCACCTCGCCCCGGCTGCGGGCATTCAGCCGCGCCGTCCTGACCCGAAGCTGCTCCATCAGGAGCGCCGGCCGGACCCGGTGAGGCTCCGCCTCCCACTCCGCCCCGCCACCCACCGGCCGCAACGACCAGTAAGGGCCGGCCACCCCACGGAACTCCCCCACCCGGTCACCACGACCGGAGTCCACCACAAGCGTTCCGAGGGCCGGAAGGTCGGGAGGCTCCTGCGCATTCGGACAAGCGTTCTCGCCATACACCTATCGCTCCTCTCCGTAGCCAATTGACTACCGGGGCGATTCAGCGTGGCCTACGGTCGAGATGTCTTCAACTTACGCAAACTGACAGGCAAGTTAGGTGTCGCATGGTGAACCGGAAGGAACTGGATCCCGAGCGGTCGGCGAATGCCGCGTTCGGAGCACTTCTCCGCAGCTTGCGGGACGAGCGCGGCTTGACACAGGACGAGCTCGGCGCCCTCATGAGGTGCTCGGGGGCGCATATTTCCGCCGTGGAAACTGGCAGACGGTCTCCAACCGACGCCTTTGCGGCAAAGGCTGACAGGGCGCTCGGCACAGGCGACCGCCTACAGCGTCAGAGCCGGGCCGTCAGGTACACGGCACTGCTGGAGGGATTCCCGGCGTACGTGAAGCACGAGGAGCGCGCGGCGGAGATCAGGCTGTACGAAGTCGGCGTCATCCCGGGACTTCTCCAGACACCGGCGTACGCGGCGACGCTGGAGGCGGACGCCGTACGCCGGGAAGCCATCACGCCGGAACAGGCCGACGAACGGGTGGCGTTGGTGGCGCAGCGACAGGCCGCGCTCGTACGTACCCCGGCCCCCTTGCTGTTCGCGGTCCTGGACGAGGGATGCCTTCTCCGGCCGATGGGCGGCCCGGCAGTCATAGCAGCTCAACTCGACCGGCTGCTGGCCTTCGCCGAGCAGCCGAACACCGTGCTCCAGGTCGCCCCGTTCCAGATGGGGGAGCGTCGGCCGTTCACCCTGCCGATCACCATCCTGACCATGCCCGACCGCTCGCTGATGTCGTACGCCGAGTCCGCCCAGCACGGGTATCTGGAACGCAACAACGCACTCGTCCTCCCCCTGTTGACGGCCTACCATCAACTCCAGGCAGAGGCGCTGTCGCAAGCGGCTTCCGTAGCCATGATCAGAAAGTTACGAAAGGGCATCCAGTGACGACCGAAACCCCCCGTTGGTTCACGTCCTCGTACAGCGGCAACGGCGGCCAGTGCGTCGAGGTCGCCACCAACCTCGCCACCCCGCACGGCATCGTCCCCGTCCGCGACTCCAAGAACGCCGGCGGCCCGGCCCTGACCATCCCCGCCACCGCGTTCACCGCGTTCGTCGCGGGCGTCCGGGCCGGGGACTTCGGCACCGCCTGAGCCACCCGAGCAGACAGCCCCACCGTGCCCGCAGCACGGTGGGGCTTCGCCATGCACGCACCGGGTGCCGTTCAGCCCGCCGTCAGCGTCTCCACGTCGAGGACCTGGGTGTTCTGCGCGGCGGCGATACGCCAGATCCCGTCGTCCTTGGCGAGTACGTACGTCGGGGTGCCCGGGACGGCCTCCGGGTGGGCGGCCATCAGCTCCGAGGGGTCCTCCTGGCCGTGGAATACCTCGTCCAGGAACCGGCCTCCGTCCCGGGTGGCCGGGCGCTGGCGGATCTTGACGGCGGCGATGTCGGGGCGGATGAAGAGGATCAGGTCGACCGTGTACGTGGCGGTCACCGGGGAGTCCGCCTGCGGGGGCAGCACCTTGCGGGTGAAGGCGCTGATCTCCGGCAGTCCGGTCAGCCGCTTGCCGTGGGCCGTGGTCCAGACGGCGTCCTCGCGGAAGCCGTCGAGGAAGGCGTCGGGCAGCGCGTTCTGCTGGGCGTGCTGCACGCCGGCGACGAACGCGACGATGGCGTCCACGTCCTCCTGCGGGGCGGGCACTCCGATGACGGTGGGCGTGCTGGCGGGGGCCTTGGCGCTCATGAGGAATCTCCTTGCGGGGCGTGGCCGTCGTGTCGGCCGTTCAGCAGAAGCCTCGGCCCTCGAGCGCGGTTGAGGTCAAGTGGCGGAGGGACCCGCCAACCGGCTTGATATCAAGGCTGGTTGAGGTTCTAGCGTTTCCGTCATCGAGCAGGCCATGACCGGACAGAGGAGCGCTCAGCGATGATTTTGGTGACCGGTGCGACCGGGAACGTCGGCAGCGAGCTGGTGCGGCAGTTGTCCGTGGACGGGCACAGGACCGGCGTCCGGGCGCTGACCCGGGACGCGGCGCGGGCCGGGGCCTCGATGCCCGACGGGGTCGAGGTCGCGGAGGGCGACCTGGGGCGGGCCGAGTCGCTGGAGTCCGCTCTGGGAGGCGTGCGTTCCCTGTTCCTGATCTCGGGCGTCGGCGACGACGCCGGAGTGCTCGACGCCGCCCGGGACGCGGGGGTGGAGCACGTGGTGCTGGTCTCCTCCATCACCGTCATGACCCATCCGCACCTCGGCCCGGCGCGGGCGAATCTCACCGTCGAACGCCGGCTGCGGGAGAGCGGGATGGAGTGGACCGTCCTGCGGCCGACGCAGTTCGCCTCCAACACCCTCTGGTGGGCGCGGTCCGTACGCGACGAGTCCGTGGTGCGCGTGCCGTACGCGGACGTCGGGCTGCCGACCGTCCACCCCGCCGACATCGCCTCGGTGGCCCGTGCGGCACTGACCGGACCGGGTCACCGGGGGCGGACCTACCCGCTCACCGGGCCGGAGCTGATCAGCCCGCGGCGGCAGGCCGACGAGCTGGGGCGGGCCCTGGGCCGGAAGGTGGCCTGCGTCGGAATCGCCCGGGAGGAGGCCTACCCGCCGATGGCCGCGATGATGGGGACCGAGGTCGCGGACAGCGTCCTCGACCTGATGGGCGGCGACGTCAACGACGCGCTGCTGGCCGTCCACGACACCGTGGCCCGGGTCACCGGCTCGCCCGCCCGCCCCTACCGCCGCTGGGCCGAGGAGAACGCCGACGCGTTCCGGTGAGGGCCCGCGCGTCCGGGGGCCCGCCGGCTTCGGCTACTTCACCGGGCGCAGGCCCAGCGGTCCCGCGATCTCCTCCAGCATCACGCGGCCCGCCTCCTCGGCGAGGTCCTCCTCGCCCGGGTCCTGGTCGGTGTCCAGGCCGTCCAGCTCCTCCAGGGGCTGGCCGAGGCGGATGTGGGCGACCAGGGACTGGAGGGCGCGGAGGGTGGCGGAGGCGGTGGAGCCCCAGTTGGAGAAGTACGAGAACTGCCACCACCACAGCGCCTCGGCGGTGCGCTCGGCGTCGTAGTGCGCGAGGCCGTGGCCGAGGTCGGTGACCAGGTCGGCCAGGTCGTCGGAGATCCGGTGCGGGACCGGGGCCTTGCGGGGCTCGTACGGGTCGAAGACCTCGGAGTAGACGTCGATCGGCTCCAGCAGCGCCGCGAACCGCTCGCGCAGGCCGTCCGCGTCCGGCTCGGGGCCGAGGTCCGGTTCGTACCTCTCGTCGGGCAGGACGTCCTCGTACGCGCCGAGCCGGCCGCCCGCGAGCAGGAGCTGCGAGACCTGGAGGAGCAGAACCGGTACGGCCTCTTCCGGCTCGTCGACCTTGGACACCTCGGTGACCGCGACGATGAACGTCTTGATCTGGTCCGCGATCTGGACGGCGAAGTCGCCCGGGTCCTGCGTGACGGAGTTCAGCGTGGCGTCAGACATCGAGGGGACCTCCCGTGGGCGCGGTCACAGACGGTGAAGCGGACGACGAAGGGGACAAGGAAGTGGAGAACGAAAACGAAGCGGGCAGCGGAGCGGACTGCGGTGCGTGACGAGGGCGTACGCCGGTGGTGTCAGACATCCAGCAGCCGCCTCCCCTCGAAGGCACGGCCCAGGGTGACCTCGTCGGCGTACTCCAGGTCGCCACCGACCGGCAGGCCGCTGGCCAGCCGGGTCACCCTGAGGCCCATCGGCTTGACCATCCGCGCCAGGTACGTCGCGGTGGCCTCGCCCTCCAGGTTGGGGTCGGTCGCGAGGATCAGCTCCGTGATGGAGCCGTCCGCGAGCCGCGCCAGCAGCTCGCGGATACGCAGGTCGTCCGGGCCGACGCCCTCGATGGGGCTGATCGCCCCGCCCAGGACGTGGTAGCGGCCCCGGAACTCACGCGTCCGCTCGATCGCCACGACGTCCTTGGGCTCCTCGACCACACAGATGACGCTCCGGTCGCGGCGCGCGTCCCGGCAGATGCCGCACTGCTCCTGCTGCGCGACATTGCCGCACACCTCGCAGAACCGGACCTTGTCCTTGACCTCCAGGAGGGAGTGCGCGAGCCGTCGTACGTCCGTGGGCTCGGCCTGGAGGATGTGGAAGGCGATCCGCTGCGCGCTCTTGGGACCGACGCCGGGCAGCCTGCCCAGTTCGTCGATGAGGTCCTGAACAACGCCTTCGTACAACGGAACGCCTTTCTTTGCTTTCTGCTCCGTACCGTAGTGGGTACGGGTCGGTACCAGTAGGCCTCGCGGGCCCGGCTCCGTCCGGTCCGGTCAGAACGGTCAGAGCGGTTGGCCCGGTCGGCCCGGCCCGGTCAGAACGGCAGGCCGGGGATGCCGCCCCCGCCGCCCAGGCCCTGGGCCAGCGGGCCGAGCTTCTCCTGCTGGAGCGTCTGCGCGTTCTCGTTGGCCGCCTGGACGGCCGCGACGACGAGGTCGGCGAGCGTCTCGGTGTCCTCCGGGTCCACCGCCTTCGGGTCGATCACCAGGGCGCGGAGCTCGCCGGAGCCGGTCACGGTGGCCTTCACGAGACCACCGCCCGCCTGTCCGTCGACCTCGGTCCTGGCCAGTTCCTCCTGGGCCGCTGCGAGATCCTGCTGCATCTGCTGGGCCTGCTGGAGCAACTGCTGCATATTGGGCTGACCACCACCGGGAATCACGGTCACTCCTGGCATTTCGACGACAAATGTTTCGGTACGCCGAGCCTACGTGCTCCCCGGTCACCGCGCTCCACCCGCCAGGGACCAACTCTTTCGGGTGAGATTCAGGAAGCGGCGTAAGCGCTCCTATACCTGACCAGCGGCCGCGCACAGGCGGGAATCCCGCGATTTCGACCCCACGGCCCACCATTCGGCGGTAGGAAGGGCATGCACATCGACACACGAGCGTGCATGTGCGGTGACGCAGAGTTACCTCGCGGGGGTCGTCGGTCGCGCGGGCCGCCCCGCCCTCTCCGGGCCGGTCGGGTCCGGTGCCGGGAAGCCCTACGCGTCCGTCCCGTCCGTCAGAGTGCAGAGGAGTGCCCCGGTGAGTCAGCCGGAGATGCAGCCCGAGGGGCCGCCCCGCAAGGAGTCCGATGCGGGATCCGGTGAAAACGGAGCAGAGCATTCCGCTTCCGGTCCGGGCAGGGGACGCCCCGCCGGGCGTGATCTGACCGGGCGCCCCTTCCCCCTCGGCGACTGGGGCGAGCCGGCCGAGCGGCTCGACGAGCTCTACCGCTGGGTCGAGGCCGGGGCGCTGGACACCGCCGAGTGGTATCTCAACGACCGGATCCGGAAGCGCCGGGCCGCCAGGGCCCTGCGGATGGGCACCGCCGCCGGGGTGGTCGCCGGGGCCGCCCTGCCACTGCTCGACCTGACCGGCGCCCTGAGCGGCTCGGCGGGCTGGGGCTATCTGTCCCTGCTGCTGGGGACCGCCTGCATGGCCTGCGACCGGTACTTCGGTCTCACCTCCGGGTGGATAAGGAACCTCGCCACGGCCCAGGCCGTACAGCGGCGGCTCCAGGTGCTCCAGTACGACTGGGCCTCGGAGTGCGTACGGGAGATGCTCGGGCCGACCGAGGGCACGGCCAGCGAGGCGGCCGACCGGTGCCTGGGGGTGCTGCGGAGGTTCTCCGAGGACGTCACCGAGCTGGTGCGGTCGGAGACGGCGGACTGGATGGTGGAGTTCCGGGCGGGGCCCGCGCCGATGGGCATGCAGGCCCTGGCTACGGGCAGCGCCGGGGGGCGCGGCGAGTCGGGGGCGGCGCCGGGGCGGTTCTCCATGCCTTCGGTGGCGGCGCGGCCGAACATGCCGCGGCAGCGGCCGCCGGAGTCGCCGCCGCGGTGACGAGTCCGCGGCGAGGGCCGGGGCTGGGGCCGGGGCCGGGGCGCGGTGCAGGCTTCGGGGCGCTGCCCCCGGACCCCCGGTCCTCGATCGCCGGACGAGCTGAATGGGGCGTCCGGTCCGCCGACGGAAGCGGAGGGGACTGGAACGCGGCGTCCCCCGTCCGTGGGTGCTGGACAGGGCCTAGCTGAAGATGATCATTGAGCCCTGGGCCAGGCTGCGGGTCGCCGCCGCGTGGAGGCCGAGCCAGACATGGCGTTCCCGGGCGAACGGGCTGTCGTCGTAGGGGATCGGGTCCGCCGGTTCCTCCAGGGCCGTGGGGCCGGAGGGCGGTCGCGGGGCGGCCGGCGGGTTGGCCGGGTCGATGCCGATGGACGGGGCGACGAACTGCAGCTCGCGCAGCAGACCGTGCGCGGAGCCCAGCGGGCCGCCGCCCGCCAGGAGCGCGTCGTCGGCCAGGGGGGCCGGGAAGTCCACCGGGACGTACGCCCCGGCGTGGTCGTAGTGCCACACCAGATGAGACTGCTGCGCGGCCTGCTCGAACATTTCGAGGAGCTGCTCGTAGTCGCCGTCGAGACCCGCGACGGGCGTGACGGCCAAGCCGCTCAGCTGGAGCAGATAGGCGCGGCGCAGGAAGTGCAGGGCGTCGTAGTCGAAGCCGGCCACGGGGGCGACTTCCCCGTTGAGGCCCGGCATGTAGGCGTAGACGGGGACGGGCGGCAGCCCGGCGTCGTTCAGCGCCTTGTCGTAGACGGCGATCTCTTCGGCGAACGGATTGTCGGCGCTGTGGCACAGCACGTCGACGAGGGGGACCAGCCACAGGTCACAGGCCACGAAGTCTCGCTCTCCAACGGGTGCGGGCGATCGTCGGGACAGCGTAATGCGGGGCGAACCTCACGCACAGTGCCCCAGGGTCTTCGAGGTCCTCGGAGTGCCCGGGAACTCCCGGGACTTCCCGGACTCCCGGGACTTCCCGGACTCCCCGGACTCCCGGGACTCCCCGGACTCCCGGGACTCCCCGGACTCCCGGGACTCCCGGGACTCCCGGGACTCCGCAGGGGCCGACGGTCCGGGGGCGTCTCCCCCGGCTGCCCGCGCCTCCAGCCGGTCCGCCCAGGCGAGCGCGTGCGCGTAGTAGGAGTGCAGGGCGGCGTGGACCTGCTCGTGGCCGCCCCGGGCGATGGCCTCGACCAGGTCCTCGTGACCGAACCAGAGCACGCCCTCGTCCATGCCGTCACGGCGCAGCCGGTGTACGGCGAACACCCAGGCCTGGACGCGGAGCCGGGTGAGGAAGTCGGAGACGTACGGGTTGAGGACGAACTGCCCCAGCTCCCGCCAGAACCGCAGGTCGTACCCGATCAGCACGTCGAGGTCGCCGCCCTTCGCCGCGCGGACCGCCTCCGCCGCCCGACGGCGGATGGAGGCGAGCCCCTCGGGCCGGACCGCGACCCGCTCGGCGGGGTTGCGGAAGAGGCCCTCGACGACGAGGGCGCGGGCCTCGGCCATCGCGCGGTAGTCGGAGACGGTGAACTCACGCACCTGGAAGCCCCGGTGCTGGTCCGAGGCGAGGAGCCCCTGTGCGGAGAGGTCGAAGAGCGCCTCACGGACGGGCGTCGCGGAGACCCCGTACTGCTCGGCGATCTGCTTGACGGTGAACTCCCGGCCCGGCGGAAGACGCCCTGCCAGCACCTCGTCACGCAGCGCGTCGGCGATCTGCTGGCGCAGGGTGTTGCGCGTCACACCTCCGCTCGGACTCATACCGGCCCCCATCCGTCCATCTGCCCCTGCCCGCCCTCGACCCCCGTACACCGACCGTTTTCGGCGCCGACCGTTTCCGGCGGGGGTCATTCTGGTTCGGGTCACCTTAAGCCAGGGCACCGCCGTGCCCGATTCCGGGCACGGCGGGATGGGCGCAAGGTCGATCACGTACAGAACCGTGCAGTCCGGTTACCCGGCGTGCGGTCCGGGGGCGTTACGCCCCCTGCACCGTGTACGCGTCGGCGACGGAGAGAGCGACGTCCAGGGCCGCCAGCCCTTCCTTGGCCTCGGCCTCGGAGACGTTGCAGGCGGGGACGGCATGGGTCCGGTTCATGTTGATGAACGGCCACAGCCCCTGCTTCTTCGCCGCGGCGCCGAAGGCCGCCATGGGGGCGTTGGCCTCGCCCGAGGCGTTGTACGGGACGAGCGGCTCGCGGGTCTCCCGGTCGCGGACCAGTTCCAGCGCCCAGAACGCGCCGAGGCCGCGCACCTCGCCCACCGAGGGGTGGCGCTCGGCGAGTTCGCGCAGGCCGGGGCCGAGGACCCGCTCGCCGATCCGGGCCGCGTGCTCGACCACCTTCTCGTCCTCCATCACGCCGATGGTGGCGACGGCGGCGGCGCAGGCCAGCGGGTGCCCGGAGTAGGTGAGGCCGCCGGGGTAGGGGCGGGTCTCGAAGGTCGCGGCGATCTCGGCGTTGATGGCGACGCCGCCCAGCGGTACGTAACCGGAGTTGACGCCCTTGGCGAAGGTCAGCAGGTCCGGCACGACGTCGAAGTGGTCGGCGGCGAACCAGGCGCCGGTGCGGCCGAATCCGGCCATCACCTCGTCGAGCACGAAGACGATCCCGTACCGGTCGCAGATCTCGCGGACGCCCGCCAGATAGCCCGGCGGCGGGGTCATGATGCCCGCCGTGCCCGGGATGGTCTCCAGGATGATCGCGGCGATGGTGGCCGGGCCCTCGAAGGCGAGGGTGTCCTCCAGGTGTTGGAGGGCGCGGGCGCACTCCTCGGCCTCGTTCGCCGCGTGGAACGGGGAGCGGTAGAGGAACGGGGCCCAGAAGCGGACGACGCCCGCCGAGCCGTTGTCGGAGGGCCAGCGGCGCGGGTCCCCGGTGAGGTTGATCGCGGTGGAGGTGGCCCCGTGGTACGAGCGGTAGGCGGACAGCACCTTCGTGCGGCCGGTGTGCAGCCGGGCCATGCGGATGGCGTTCTCGACGGCCTCGGCCCCGCCGTTGGTGAAGAAGATCTTGTCCAGGTCGCCCGGGGTGCGCTCGGCGATGAGGCGTGCGGCCTCGGAGCGTGCCTCGATCGCGAACGCGGGCGCGAAGGTGGCGAGCTTGCCCGCCTGCTCCTGGATCGCGGCGATCACGGTGGGGTGCTGGTAGCCGATGTTGGTGTAGACGAGCCCGCTGGTGAAGTCCAGGTAGCGGTTGCCGTCGTAGTCCCAGAAGTAGGACCCCTCGGCGCCGGCGACGGCGAGCGGGTCGATGAGGCCCTGGGCGGACCAGGAGTGGAACACGTGCGCGCGGTCCGCGGCCTTCACGGCCGCACCGGCCGCGGGGTCGGCGGACGGGGCATGAGGGGCATGAGGGGTCATGCGGCGAGCGTAGGCGCTGGTGGGGGCCGCCTCCATGGCCACCTTGTACGGCCTGGGGCGGATGGGTCGGCAGGGTGTCGGGTCCGGCCGGTCCGGCCCGGGTCAGGGTCTCCGCGCGAGTCCACCCCTGCCGCATTGACAGCATGCTGCCAACATGACAGCCTTCTGTCATTGAGCCTAGGAGGCCATCATGCCCAGCAGCAGCACCGGAACCGTGCATCTCGCCGTCTACGACACCTTCGCCGACTGGGAGACCGGGTACACCACCGCCCATCTCGCGCGGAACGGCTACATCGTGCGGACCGTGGGGCCTTCCCCGGAGCCGGTGACGACCATGGGCGGCCTACGCGTCCAGCCCGACCTGTCGCTGGACGAACTGCGGTCGCAGGACAGCGCGTTGCTCATCCTGACCGGTGCGGACACGTGGGACTCGGGCGACGGGCTGGCCCCGTTCGCGCGGGCCGCCCGGGGTTTCCTGGACGCGGGGGTCCCGGTCGCGGCGATCTGCGGGGCGACGGCCGGGCTGGCCCGGGAGGGGCTGCTGGACAGCCGCGCGCACACGAGTGCGGTCTCCTTCTACCTGGCGGCGACGGGGTACGCGGGCGGCTCGCGGTACGTGGAAGCGGACGCGGTCACGGACGGCGGGCTGATCACGGCCGGGCCGACGGAGCCGGTGGCGTTCGCGCGCGAGGTCTTCGCGCTGCTCGGGGTGTACGGGCCGGAGAAGCTGGACGCGTGGTACCGGCTGTTCCACGACTCGGACGCGAGCGCGTACGAGGTGTTGCAGGGTGAGTGAGGGGGCGGGGCGCGTCCCGTCCGAGCAGGAGTTGCTGAGCCGTGCGGCGCTGACGGTGTTCCGGCTGAACGGGCAGTTCCTGTCGGTGGCCGACGAGTTGGCGCGGCCGGGCGGTCTCACGGCGGCGTGGTGGCAGGTGCTGGGGGCGGTGCTGGTGGAGCCGTTGCCGGTGGCGGGGATCGCGCGGGCGATGGGGATCACCCGGCAGAGTGTGCAGCGGATCGCGGATCTGCTGGTCGGGCGGGGGCTCGCGGAGTACGCGGAGAACCCGGCCCATCGTCGGGCGAAGCTGTTGCGGGTGACGGAGGCGGGGCGGGAGGCGGTGTCCCGGATCAACCCGCCGCACGCGGAGTTCGCCGCGCGGCTCGCGGGGGAGCTGGGGGTGGAGGGGCTGGCGGAGACGGTGCGGGTGCTGGAGCGGTTGTCGGGGGCGGTGGAGAACCTGACCGCTGCGGAGCCGGCCGGGCCCGGGCAATCCGGTCCGGGGCCAGTCGCCCCGAGTCCGTCCGGCGCTTGAGGACGGAACCGTGCCGTATCGGACCTCGGTCGGACCTCGGCGCCGCCGGGTGGGTTCCTGCGGGCACCGGCGTTGTTGCGTGCGTCGCCCCTGGCCGATCAAGGGTTCCGTCTCTGTCCTCGAGCGCCGGACGGGCTGAAGAGCGCGGGGCCCCCGTCCCGGGCCACGCGTCCCTCCTCAAAGCGCCGGACGGGCTGAAGTGTGCTGGGCCGAGGCTGGAGCGTGCCGGCCCGTCCTGGGGGCGGGGGGAACCAGAGAGACGGGGTGCCGTGTCCTAGGCGGGAGGCAGGAGGCGCATCGGGGACGGCGATAATCTCGTGCGGGCCGCACGGGGGAGGAAGCGCACCATGGACAAGCTCGGGTTCGACGACCCGCACCGCGTCGGTGCGTACCGCCTCCTGGGCCGCCTGGGCGAGGGCGGCATGGGCCAGGTCTTCCTCGCCCGCTCCGACCGAGGCCGCACCGTCGCCCTCAAGCTCGTCCGCCGCGAGCTCGCCGAGCAGCCCGAATTCCGGGCCCGCTTCCGCCAGGAGGTCCGTGCCGCACACCGCGTCGGCGGGGCCTGGACGGCACCGGTGCTGGACTCCGACACCGAGGCCCCCGTCCCCTGGGTCGCCACCGGTTACGTCGCCGGGCCCTCCCTCCATCGCATCGTCTCGGGCCGCCCCGGCGCCCCGGTCACGGATTCGGGGGCGTACGGGCCGCTGCCGTCGCGTTCCGTACGCTTCCTCGGCTCCGGGCTCGCCCACGCGCTCCAGCACATCCATGAGGCCGGGCTCATCCACCGGGACCTGAAGCCCTCCAACGTCCTGATGACCATCGACGGCCCCCGGGTCATCGACTTCGGGATCGCCCGTGCCCTGGAGTCCGTGCCCGACGGCGAACTGACCCGCACCGGGGCTCTGGTCGGCTCCCCCGGCTTCATGGCCCCCGAACAGGTGCGCGGCGAGCGCGTGACCACCGCGTGCGACGTGTTCTGTCTCGGGTCCGTCCTCGCGTACGCCGCTTCGGGCCGACTGCCGTTCGGGACGACGGAGAGCGGCGGGGTCCACGCCCTGATGTTCCGGATAGCCCAGGAGGAACCGGAACTGACCGGGGTTCCGGAGGACCTGGCCGGCATCATCCGCGACTGCCTGGCGAAGGACCCGGCGGCCCGCCCCGGCACCGGCGAGATCCTGGCCCGCCTCGGCGAGGCGGAGGCGCAGGCGGACGAACCCTGGCTGCCCGCCACCCTGATCGCCCAGCTCGGCCGCCATGCCGTGGGGTTGCTCGACGCGGAGGACCCGGAGGGCCCGGACGGGCCGGACCGGCCGGACGACCCACGCGGTCGGCAAGCTCCGCACAGCCCTCCAGGCGCCCTGGGCGTCCAGCATCCGCAGCACCCCCGCACCCCCCAGCACCCCCAGGCCGCCCCGGCGAGCCCGGAGACGGCCGGGAGCCCCGCACGGCCGCCCGTCGCCCCGATACCGCCCGGGCCCCACCCGTACGCTCCCCACCACCCGCCGTACGGCACCCCCGCCGCCCCGTGGCCGGCCCCCGGCCGTACCGCCGAACAGTCCCTCCCCCCGGCCTACTTCGCGCCCACGGCTCCCCCGCCCGCCCGGGAGCGCCGCTCCGCCGGGGCCACCGCCGCGCTGGTCGCCGTCGCCGTGGTCGTGGCGATCGGGGCGGGCGGATCGGTGTACGCGTTCATGAACGGCGCCGCCCCGGGGACGACCGCGTCCCCCGGCCCCTCGGGCTCCGCCGAAACCGGGGGCGGGCAGCAGGGAAGCCAGAGGGGTGCCGTCCCGGAGGACTTCCTGGGGACCTGGACCGGCTCCATACCCGGCGAACAGGGCGCTTCCTCACGGACGTTGACCATCCGGCAGGGGAACGTGGGCGACCAGGTCCTCGTCCTGACCGCTGAGGGGCCCCTCGCCTCCGGATCCTCGTACCGCTGCGAGTTCGCCGCCCCCCTCGCCGACCGGCCCACCGGGGACGGCCCGGTCCGTATCGGGCCGTCCACGGTGTCCTCCGGCCGTCCGGCCTCCTCCTGCACGCCCGGCAAGCCCACCGAACTGACCCTGCTCCCGGACGGGGACCTGCGCCGGTCCACGGCCGGGACGGGCGAGAGCCTGATCTACACCAGGTCGGACTGAGAGGCTCCGGGGACCCGCGCACCGGGCGGCTCCACGCCCGCCCCGGAGGACGGTGTCCGCAGCGCCCGGGTGATCAGCGCCGCACCGCCCAGCAGCACGAGCACCACCACCATCGCGTTCCGCAGCCCCACGTGGTCGGCCAGGAAGCCCAGCGAGGGCGGGCCGACCAGAAACGCCGCGTAGCCCGCCGTCGAGACCGCCGCGACCCGGGCCGAAGCGTTCCGCACGCCCTCGCCCGCCGCCGAGATCGTGACCGGGAACCCCAGCGACGCGCCGAGGCCCCACAGCACCACCGCCGCCCCGGCGAGCAGCGCGTCGTCGGAGAAGATCACCAGGGCCACGCCGACCGCCGCCACCACGGCGCTCGCCCGGACCACGGCCGCCGGGCCGTAGCGCACCAGCAGGGGCCCGCCCGTGAACCGGCCCGTCGTCATCGCGACGGCGAACAGCATGAACGTCAACGAACCGGCCGTCGCACTCGTCCCGTGACCGTCCACCATCAGCAGCGGCAGCCAGTCGTTGGCGGAACCCTCGGCGAAGGCCATGGCCAGCACGATCAAACCGATCAGCACCAGCCGCCGGTCCCGCCAGACCACCAGCTGCGCGCGCACCCCTCCGGTCCGCTGCCCGTCACCGGCCTCCGCCTCCTCCTGCCCCGTGCCCGCAGGCACCGCCCGTACGGTCCACGCCCCGGCCGCCGCGACGGCGACGGCTATCGCCGCCAGGTGCCAGCCGACCGGGAACCGGACCGCCGTCAGCCCCATCCCGACCAGCGCGCCGACCACGGTCCCCAGGCTGAAGCAGCCGTGCAGCACCGGCAGGACGGGGCGGCCCAGGGTCCGTTCGACGGCCGCGCCCTCGATGTTGAACGCCACCTCCGCCAGGCCCAAACCGGCCCCGAACAGCGCGAGTCCGCAGAACACCCCAGCCGACGCCTCCAGCGCCGCACCCCCGGCGATCACCAGCAGCCCGGCCACGAGCAGCCCCGCCCCGACGGCGATCACCAGCCGCCCGCCGTGTCCGCGCACCAGCCCGCCGGAGACCAGCACCCCGGCCATCGACCCGACGGAGAGCCCGAACAGCACGAGACCCATCGATCCGGTCGTCACGTCCAGCGCGTCCCGGACCGCCGGGGTGCGGGCGACCCAGGACGCCATGCTCACCCCGGTGGCGAGCATGAAGAGGAAGAGCGCCGCGCGCCAGCGGCGGGTGGTGGCGTCCATGACCGGCGTGTTCTTCATGGGAGTCGGGCCTCGGCAGATCGGTGGGTTACGGGAAGCGTCGGACGTGCGGGTGCATGAGCGTACGACCGTACACTCCCATCGGTGCGCGGCCCGAGGGGAGGGGACAGCCGTCCTCCATCCCCGATTTCGCCGTTCCACCGCCCGTGGGGGCCGGGGCCGTCGCCTCGCTCGAAGAGGTACTGGCCGATCAACGGCGCGTCCTGGGACGGGTGCGCCCCGACACCCTCGACACCGCGAAGCCGCTCGCTGACTGGCGTCAGCCGCCTGGCAGCAGGCGTGGCGCGACGCCGGCCGGGTGGCGGACCGCCCGGCCGGTCCGCCACCGCCAGGTCAACGGCGAGGAGCAGCTGCCGCCTCGTCGGGCGAACTGATCGGCCGACAGGCTCCCCGCCCCCGCGCTCTATGCTGCGAGGAGGACCGAGCCCACCGAGGAGGCCCCGCGTGGCGACAGGGCGCACCGACCCCGACCGGCGGGACCGCATCATCGACGCCGTGCTGGACCTCATCGTCGACGAGGGCGTCGCGGGTGTCTCGCACCGTAAGGTGGCCGCCCGCGCGGGCGTTCCGCTGGGCTCGATGACGTACCACTTCTCCGGCATGGACGAGCTGCTGCACGAGGCGTTCACGCGTTTCTCCGGCACGATCGTCGCCGTCTTCGAGGAACGCCTCGGCGCCGCGAGCACCCCCGACGAGGCACGCGGGGCCGTCGCCGATCTCGTCCACCACCTCTCCGGCGGCAACCAGCGCGAGCTGATCCTCACCCACGAGCTCTACACCCTCGCCGCACGCCGGCCCGCCTACCGCGAGCTCACCCGCGCCTGGATGGGCCGCAGCCGCCGCGCCCTGGAATGGCACTTCGACCCGGCCACCGCCCGCCAGCTCGACGCGCTCATCGAGGGCCTGTCGATCCACCGCGCCCTGGAGACCGAGCCCCACGAGCGCGCCCTGACGGTCGAGGCGATCGCGCGCATCACGGCGCCGGGCCACGCCGGCGACCAGGGGCCCGGGAAACGCGACTGAGCTCCGTTCGTGGTTCGTGGCACGTCGTGCGGCACCATACGACGCTCGGTTACCGCGGACGACGCCCGGCTTCCGCGGACGACGCCCGGCTTCCGGGCCGACTCTGCCGCGCCCGGTCGGTGGTGAACATCCCGAAGTCGTCCAGAGGTCGGCAAGTAGGAACGGGATGCTGTGCTTCGACAGCGCGGGCTGTTGCTATGAGGTGGTCGCTTTCCTCTCTGGAGAAGGGGGTTCTCGCAGGATGCGAACCACAACACTGGGCCGGGACGGGCCGGTCGTCGGACGGCTGGGACTGGGCGCGATGGGACTCTCGTACCGCTACGCCCCGGCCCTCAGGGACCGGAGCAAGGCCGTGTCGCTGGTCCAGGAGGCGGTGGACCTCGGGGTCAACCTCGTCGAGACGGCCGGCGCCTACGCGGCCGGGGACAACGAGCGGCTGATCGGTGAGGCCATCCGCGGGCGCCGGGACGAGGTGGTGCTGTGCACCGGCGGCGGCCTGCTCGGCGACGCCGACGGTGCGCTGCGACCCGATGGCGGCCCGCAGGCGCTGCGGGACGCGGTCGACGAGAGCCTGCGCCGGCTGCACGTGGACCACATCGACCTCTACCTGCTGCGCCGCGTCGATCCGGTCGTGCCGCTGGAGGAGAGCTGGGGTGCGCTGGCCGAGCAGGTCTGGGCGGGGAAGATCCGCATGCTGGGGCTGCCCGTCGTCACCGTCCAGGAGGCCCGCGCCGCCGAAACCGTGCACGAGGCGGCGGCGATGGCCGCCGAGGTGTCGCTCTTCACCCGCTGCGGTCTCGACGACGTCGTGCCGTACGCGGTGGAGCGCCGGATCGCGCTGCTGGCCGGCGCCCCGCTCGGCCGCGGTCTGCTGACCGGCGCGCTGTCACGCTCCGACGACCTGGCCCCGGACGACTGGCGGCGGACCCAGCCCCGCTTCGCCCCGCGCGCCATCCGCCACAACTACGCCCTCACGCGAGCGGTCGCCCAGGTGGCCGCCCGGCACGAGGCCACCTCCGCGCAGGTCGCCCTGGCGTGGCTGCTCCGGCTCGGCGAGCACGTGGTGGCGCTGCCCGGCACGACGGTGCCGTACCACCTCGCGGAGAACCTCGGCGGCGACCGGATCCGGCTGACCGAACAGGACCTGACCGACCTGGAGTTCCTGCCCTACCCGGCGGGCGCCCCCGAGGTGTGAGCCGAGTCCGGCCCCCGCACCGCCCGCCCCCGCCCCTGGCTCCCCACCACTTCTGGAGTTCTTGACATGACGACCTCTCTGGTACGGCAGGTCCTCCCGCGATCCAGACCCCGTCCGACGACGGCCGCCGTCCACGGAACCACGGCGCCCGGGTTCGCCTCCGTGCGCCATTCCTTCGAACGCGCCTGCCGGGACGCGGGGCCGGCCGGTTCCCAGGGGGCCGCGCTGGCGGTCGTACGGGACGGTGAAACGGTCGTCGACCTGTGGCACGGGACCGGGGACCCGGTCAGCGGGACTCCGTGGACCGGCGACACCCTCCAGCCGGTGCTGACGGGTTCCCACGGGATCCTGGCCACGGCGGTCCTGCTGCTCGCCGACATGGGCGCACTCGCGCTGGACCGGCCCGTCGCCGACTACTGGCCCGAGTTCGCGATGCGCGGCAAGGGCGCGGTGACGCTGCGGGACGTGCTGACGTTCACCGCCCGGCTGCCGGGCGTGGCGGCCGACCTCGACCAGCGCGATGTCGAGAACCCGCAGATGATGGCCGCGCTGCTCGAACAGGACAGCCCGGAGGGGGACCCGCGGGCGGGCGGTGTGCTGCACGGGCCGTGGACCGCCGGGTGGATCGCCGCCGAGGTGATCCGCCGGGTCGACGGCCGCGATCTCGACCTGTTCTTCCTGGAGGAGATCGCGGGGCCGCTCGGTCTCGACATCCATTTCGGGCTCGTGCCCGACCAACTGCCTTTCGCCGCCCGGATCTCGTACGACGCCGGTTTCCGCGCCCGCTTCCCGGTGCCGGAGGGCGGAAGGCACGGAGGGACGCGGCGCGGCGCGGCGGGCGACTGCGGGACGGACCTCTCCGGGCGGGTGTGGAACAACCCGGCACCGTTCCCCGCGGACGCCGGGGTGTGGAACGAGAGCCGACGGCGGTACGCGGTCATCCCCTCGCTGGGGGCGTACGCATCGGCCCGCGGGCTCGCCCGGCTCCAGGGCATCCTGGCGGCGGACGCCGTACGGGCCCCGGGCGAGGAGCCGCTGCTGTTGTCGCGCCGCACACTGGACCAGGCACGGAGCTTCTGGGCCGAGGGCCTGGATCCGCTGCTCGGCGGGGTCAGCGCGTACGGCGAGGGCGGCCTCCAACTCCTCGACGAGGGCCTCCACCCGGACGTCCGCTCCGGCGCCTTCGGCCACCAGGGTCCCGGCGGAGTCGCCTACCAGGCCTGGCCGGGGGCGGGCGTCGGCGCCGCCCTGGTCCGCAACCGGCTGACGGCGGGCCCCGGCGGGCAGGTCCTGGACGAGGTGGCGGACGCGGTGGCGAGGTCGCTGCGGACGACCGCCTGAGACCTGACGGCACGGGGGCCGGATCCCGCCTGACGGCTGGTTCCGGCCCTCGTTCCCGTCAGGTCCGCGACGTCGGCACGCCCGTCAGGTCCATCCGGCCCGTCTGCCCCGTGCTCCCCGCCTGACCGGCCCGCTCGGCGGCGAGGCCGTGCAGGACGACGTTCCAGACGGAATCCCAGACCGAGTCCCAGGCCGCCGGGTCCCGGGTCGCGCCGTGTGCGGCCATCGCGCCCTCCGCGAGATGCGCCAGCAGGGCCACCGCGTCCTCCGGGGACACTCCGGGACGCAGCCGTCGCGCCTCGTGGGCCCGGTCGAGCAGGCCGCGGAGCTCGGGGAGCCAGACCTCGGTCAACGGCGACACGTCCCCCGGGCCGTCGCGCTCCAGGCGGCGCGTGGCGCGCACGAAGGCGTCCTCGTGGGCCAGCCGGGCCAACGCACCGATCAGGGTGCGGAGTTCACGCAAGGGGTCGGGGGCGGCCGCGAGGTCTTCCAGACAGCGCTCGAAGCGGGCGCGGCCCGCCGCACGGACCTCCTCGGCCAGGGTGGTCTTGTTCCCGAAGTGAAAGGTCAGAGCGCCGATCGAGGTCGCGGCCCGCCGGCCCATCCGCTGGAGGGAGGCGCCCTCGTAACCGCGCTCGGCGAACTCGTCGGCGGCCGCTTCCAACACGGCCTGGCGCGTCCTGGCCGCCCGTTCCTGCATGCGCCTTCTCCTTGAACCTCGGCAAGTAGTCGTGCCCTGCGTAAGAAATATAACGAACATTCTCTATGTTTGTTAGTCTGCTCAGCGACGCTCACCTGGGAGGGGACCTTCAGTGACGACGACGCACGAGACGCCCGACATGGCGGCGGGCCGACCGCCGGGCGATCTGTCCCGGCTCCTGTTCGGCCACTTACACCGGTCCGACCAGCAGCGCTGGGGGCGGGTGTACCTCCAGGGGCTGCTCCGGACGGACGGAAAGAAGACGGTGCGCCGGATGGCGGCCGTCGTGACCGGCTCGGAGGCGGCGTCGACCTCGCTGCACCAGTTCGTCAACGCCAGCCCGTGGGAATGGGCCCCGGCACGCGGCGAGCTGGCCCGCTGGGCCGCCCGGTCGCTGCCGGTGCGGGCCTGGACGCTGGCGCCGGCGGTCCTGCCCAAGCGCGGCAACTGCTCGGCCGGGGTGCACCAGCGCTTCCTGCCGGAGTCGGGACGCACCGTCAACTGCCAGCTAGGACTGGGCCTCTTCCTCGACGCCGGGCAGACGCACGTCCCCGTCGACTGGCGCCTCTTCCTGCCTCCCCGGTTCACCCACGACGAAGCTGTACGCGACCGGGCGAAGATCCCCGCGACGACGGGGACCCAGCCGCTGTGGGACCACGCCCTGCGCCTGGTCCAGGAGATGACGTCATGGTCGAACGGGCGGACGGCGCCGGTGGTGGCCGACCTGACGGCCCTGTGCGACGTCGCGCCACTGGCGCGGCGACTCCAGGGCGGCGACCACGCCTTCATCCTCGCCATCCCGGGCCAGACCACTCTCGACGGCCCCGAACTGCCTCCAGGAGACAGGGAGTCGGCCCGGGGCCTGCTGCTGCGCCGGGGCGTACGGCACCCGGCGGGGGCGGGCCGGCAGGTCATCTCGCACGACACACCCGTACACGGACTCCGTCCGGACGGCGAGCGCAGCCGCGGGGCGGGCCGGCTGATGGCCGAGTGGGACGCGAGCAGCGGGCGTCCGGGCCGGATCTGGCTGACGAACATCACCGACCGCCATCCGGCCGAACTGCTGGAGCTGGCCCGTTCGCCCCAGGGGGCGCGGAGTTCGATCGAGCGCATGGGCCAGGACTTCGGACTCCTCGACTTCGAGGGCCGCTCCTACCCCGGCTGGCACCGGCACATGACGCTCGTCTCGGCCGCTTACGCGTGCAGCACCCTGGGGGGCACGAGCGACTGACTTTTTACTTGCTCCAACAACTATACAGGGGTCGGGGCCCTTTCCTGAGCACAGCCACTCCCCATTTGATTGCATGGGCATGTATCTTGTTGTTCATCGCAGTCGAGAAGGGGAGCCGTTCCATGACGATCCACAAGCAGCCGCGCGCCGCCTCCGACCAGACCATGTGGGAGGCCGTCCTCGGCCTGCACGCCTTCGTGGAGCGTCAGCTCGCGCACACCCTGCAGCGCCGCTACGGCGTCGGCCTCTCCGAGTACCGCGCCCTGGAGGCGCTCACCCAGGCCGAGAACGGCGAATGCCGCATGCAGGAGCTCGCGGACCACATCGGCCTGGGCCAGAGCTCCGTAACCCGGCTGGTGGGACGGCTGGACAGCGCCGGCTACGCCTACAAGGACAACTGCGCCGACGACAAGCGCGGCGTCTTCGCCGTCATCACCGACGAGGGCCGCAAGCACTACCAGGACGCCCGCGCCACCTACGCCGACGTCCTCAGCTCGGCCCTCAACACCGCGAGCGCCGACGACCAGCTCGCCCGCGCGGTACAGGCGCTGCGCAGCGCCGCCTGACCAGACCACGACAGACGGCGGGACACGTCCGGACGACCGGGCGTCCCGCCGTTTTTGCATGTTCGGGGTTCTTTTCCAGGACCCGGGGGGCTGTGACCTGGATCACTCTATCCACTGATTTACTTGCTTGACCATGCAAGTAGAAGGCCGTAGGTTCTCTCTCGTAGCCAGACTGCGCATCCACCTAGGGGGACCGTTGCCTTCGCTTCGCCTGTTGCAGGCACTCACCAGACACGTGCAGGAAAAGCCCGACAGCACCGCGCTCGTCTCCGCCGGCCGGCGGGTCACCTACGCGGAACTCGACCGGCTGACCCACTTCGCCGCCGCGGACCTCGACGGCGCGGGCTTCGGATCCGTCCGCGCCCTGTGCGTTCCGGCCCACAAGTCGCCGGAGACCGTCGCGCTGCTGCTGGCGGCCTGGCGTCAGGGGGTCAACACCCTGGTCCCGTCGCCCGCCCTGGGCGCCGCCGCCCTGTCCACGCTCACCGCCCAGGCCCACGGCCCGCTGTCGGCCGTCGCGGTTCCCGGCGGCGGTGTGACCCTGGCGCGGGAGGAGACCGACCCCACACTGTCGGACGGCTTCAGCGCCCCCGACCCCGAGGAGTCGCTGCTGACCCTCACCACCTCCGGGTCCACCGGCGTACCCAAGCTCGTCCCGGTCCGCACCGAGGCCTTCGACCGCTTCGGCGACTGGGCCACGACGAAGTTCGGGATCGACGCCGACACCCGCTCGCTGAGCTTCTCGCCGCTCAACTTCGACCTGGCCCTGCTCGACGTCTGGACCGTGCTGGGGGCCGGCGGCACCGTCGTCCTGGCCGACGCCGGAGCCAGCGGGGACGCCGGATATCTGCGCGAACTCACCCTGAGCAACGAGGTGACCCTGGTCCAGGGGGTTCCGCTGCTGCACCGGCTCCTGGCCGCGGACGACGCCCGCTATCCGACGGTCCGCACGGTCGTGTTCACCGGGGAGGCCGTCTCCGAGCAGGGGCTGCGGGACACGTTCGCCGCCTGCCCGGCCGCCCGCTTCCACAACGTCTTCGGCTGTACGGAGACCAACGACAGCTTCATCCAGGACATCGATCCGGCCGCGTACGCGCACCCGCTGCCCATCGGCGCCCCGATCGACGGCACCGACGCCGTGCTGCTGATCGAGGGGCCCGAAGGCACCGAGGTCCTGCGCGGGCCCGGCACCGGCGAACTGCTGGTGCACACTCCCTTCCAGACCTGCGGATATCTGGAACAGGCCCGCAACGCCCACGCGTTCATGCCCGACCCGCGCGGCGGCGGCGCCATGTTCTACCGCACCGGCGACGTCGTCCACCGCGACGCCGACGGCCGCTACTTCCTCCAGGGCCGTACCGACTTCCAGGTCAAGGTGCGCGGCGTGCGCACCAACACCCTGGAGGTCGAGACCGTCCTCGGAGCGCATCCCGACGTCGTCGAGGCCGCCGTCGTCGCCCTGCCCTGCCCCGAGGCCGGCACCCGGCTGCACGCCGAAGTGGTGCGCCGGGACGGCACTTCCCTCAGCTCACTGGGTCTGCGGGCGTACGCGGCGAAGCACCTGCCGCGGCACGCCGTGCCCAGCTCGGTGGGGCTCGCCTGCACCCCGCTGCCGAAGACCGCGACCGGCAAACCGGACCGCAACTCGATCAAGAAGACCCAACTGAACGGAGACGTTTGATGAGCACCGTCACCAACGACCCGATCCGCGCCTACATCGTCGACGAGTTCCTCGCCGGTGAGGACGCCGAGGACCTGACCGACGACTTCGACCTCATCGAGAGCACCGTCGTGAACAGCCTCGGGCTCGTCCGCCTCATCTCCTGGATATCCGAGACGTACAGCATCCCCGTCGACGACATCCCGCTGGAGCCGGCCGCCTACCGCACGCTCGCGGACATCCGCGGCTTCGTCAGCCAGGCCGCTCCGGCCGCGGTCTGACAGCCCTCCCCCCCTCCCCACGCGCTAAACCCTCCACGCCCCCCACGAACCGCGCCAGGCCTGCCCGCGCGTGCCCCTCGAACCCCCCACACGCATCGCACCAGCTGCACACACGTCCAGAAAACAACGATGACAGGAGTACTTCCATGATCGTCCGTTCTCTCTCCGACGTCCCCGCGATCGAGTGGGGCAGCGGCACCAGCCACCGCCTGCTCACCGAGGCCGACGGAATGGGCTTCACCGTCTGCGAAACGCTGGTCCGCCAGGGCACGTCGAGCGCGCTGCAGTACCTCGGCCACCTGGAGGCCTGCTACTGCATAGGCGGCTCGGGCGAGGTCGTCACCGTGGACGGCGACCACCACAAGATCACGACCGGGACCATCTACGCCCTGGACAAGAACGACGCCCACCACCTGATCGCCTCCGACGACGAGGACCTTCTCCTCGTCTCCGTCTTCAGCCCGGCGCTGCGTGGCGACGAGAAGCACTCGCTCTCCGAGGACGGCTTCTCCCGCTACTGATCCGCACAGCCGGGTGCGGGGCCGCGACGGCGCGGCCCCGCACCCGGGCCCCGGCCCCCAGCGAAAGGCAAGGCGAAACACCCATGGCAGCAGGCAAGGCCCCGGACACGTACGGCATCACAGCGCCCTACGCCGACGAGCTGAACGACGACGTCACCCACTGGGACCGGATCGGCGAGTTCCCGCACGACAAGTGGAAGCCGCTGCAACGGTCCGGCCTCTTCACCCTCCCCTTCGCCCCGGAGTACGGCGGCGCCGGCCGGACCCTCACCGAGACCATGGCGGCGCTGGAGGGCCTCGGCCACACCAGCCGGGACGCCGGCCTCAACTTCTCGGCGTCCACGCAGATCGTCAGCGTAGGCATCCCGCTCCAGGCGTTCGGCTCCGAGGAGCTGCGCGGGCGCTATCTGCCGCGTGTCACCTCCGGCGAAGCCATCACCGCGCACGCCATCACCGAACCGAGCCACGGCTCGGACGTGATGAACATCCGGACCACCGCCGTCCGCGAGGGCGACGCATACGTCCTCAACGGCGGCAAGATGTTCATCACCAACGCCCCCGTGGCCGACCTCTTCCTGCTCTACGTCCGCACCGGCAAGCCGGGCGCCTTCGGGCTGAGCACCTTCCTCGCCGAGCGCGACACCCCGGGCCTCACGGTCGGCGAGCCGCTGGAGACGATGGGGCTGCGCACCTCCCCGATCAGCGAGGTCACGCTGGAGGACGTACGGCTGCCCGTCGGCAACCGGCTGGGCAGCGAGGGCGCCGGCTTCCTGATCATGGACCACGTGATGAAGCGGGAGGTCCTCTTCTCCTTCGCCGTGAACCTCGGCGAGATGACCCACCGCCTCAAGCGCGTGGTCGAACACGCCACGACCCGGCAGCAGTTCGGCAGTGCCATCGGCAAGAACCAGGCCGTCGCCCACAAGATCGCGGACATGAGGATCGCCGTCGAGACGGCCCGCAAGTGGCTGTACGACACCGGCTCGAAGGTCGAGCAGGGCAAGGACGCCTCACTGGACGTGGCCGCCACCAAGATCGTGGTCAGCGAGGCCAACCAGCTCACCGCCCAGCACGCCATCCAGATCTTCGGCGCCCGCGGCTATCTGACCGGCACGGGCATCGAGCGCGAGCTGCGCAACGCCACCGCCGGCTCCATCTACTCCGGCACCAACGAGATCCAGCGCAACTGCATCGCCGCCCTGATGGGCCTGTGACGAGAGGCATCCGCATGACCGACACCCTGGCACCCACCCAGTCCGAGCAGCAGACCGCCGACGCCGCGGCCGCGCAGCCGGGCGCCGACGACCTCACCCGCCTCACGGCGGCCACCGACTTCCTCGACCACGAGCACGCGAGCGTCAGAGCCTTCGTCGACAAGGCCCTGGACGGGACCGACCGCGAGACCGCCTCCCAGGTCGACCTCGCCGTCGCCCTCTACTACGCGGTGCGCGACGGCATCCACTACGAGGTCTACGGCGCCGACCTGTCGCCCGAGGGCCTCCGGGCGTCCAGCATCATCGCCGGCGGCAAGGGCTTCTGCCTGCACAAGTCCGTCCTGTACGCCGCCTGCTGCCGCGCCGTGGGCATCCCCGCGCGGCTGCACTACAGCGACGTCCGCAACCACCTCGCCTCCGACCGGCTGCGCTCCTACATCGGCGGCGACGTCTTCTTCCACGGCCTGGCCACCGTGTATCTCGAAGGCCGCTGGCTCCAGGTGACCCCGGTCTTCAACAAGCTCCTGTGCCGGCTGTACGGCATGACCCCTCTGGAGTTCGACGGCCGTTCCGACAGCCTCTACCACCCTTTCGACGCGCAGGGGCGGCAGAGCATGGAGTTCCTCACCGACCACGGCGACTTCGACGACGTCCCGTACGCGTTCGTGATGGCCACGATGCGCCGCAAGCACCCGAAGTTCCTGGACGAGGACGGCACCGGCACCGTCAGCGGCGGCTCACTCGCCGACGAAGCGGCCTGATCCGCGCCCCCGCCCGCAACGGCACAGCGCACACGACAGGCACAGCCGACACCACAGCAGCCACAGCAGCCACAACAGAAGAACGGCAGAAGAGGAGAAGCACCCCATGACGCAGTTCCAGGCCCGCGAGGACGGCTGGGGCGCGGTCGCCCGCGTCGGCGTCGTCGTTCCGCACGCGGACGTCGGGCCGGAGTCCGAGCTTCAGGCGATGGCGCCGAGCGATGTCTTCATCCACGGTTCACGCGTCCACTTCGGCGCGATGCGCCCCGGTGGGGAGATGGACCCGAAGATCCCGCACGACCCGGTGCGCGCCTTCATCGACCCGCCCTTCATCGACGACGCCGTCGAGCTGCTCGCCGCCTCCCCGCTGGACTCCATCGCCCTGGGATTCACCAGCTCCGCCTACGTCCTGGGCGCCGACGGCGAGCAGAAGCTGTTCGAGCGGCTGGCCGAGCGGACCCGCGGCATTCCGCTCACCGGCACGACGCACGCCGCCGCGGCCGGCTTCCACGCCCTGGGCGCCGAGCGGATCGCCCTCGTCAACCCGCCCTGGTTCGACGACGAGTTGTCGGCGCTGGGCGCGTCGTACTTCGGCGAGCGGGGGTTCGACGTGGTCCACCACGCCCCCTGCGGCCTGCCCAGCAACCAGAAGCTGATCACCCCGGAGGCGCTGGTGAAGTGGATCGAGACCACCGTCGCACCGCAGCGGCCGCAGGCGGTGCTCGTCGCCGGCAACGGCATCCGCGCCGTCGGCACCATCGCGGGCCTGGAGGAGCGGCTCGGGTTCCCCGTGCTCACCGCGAACCAGGTGCTGTTCTGGCACGCGCTGCACGCCGCGGGCGGAAGCGAGGCGGCCTCGCGGATCACCGACTACGGAGCCCTGTTCGGCGTCCGCCCCGAGGGTGCGGCCGGGAGCGCGGCCCCGACCGCGGCCATGGGGGCGGCCATGGGGGCGGCCCGATGAGCCTGCTGCCCGCGTACGGCTACCAAGCCGCCGTGCAGGAGACCTGCGACACGCCGGAGTACCACCTCCCACTCGTGTGCTGGCACGACGACGGGACGGGTGTGCGCGGCATGGTGCTGTACCGCGGAGCGCTCCGCCCGGCGGAGCAGGTGCCGGGGTTCCGGCGCTATCTCGCCTCCGAGGACCTGGAGCAGTACGCCACGACCGGCCCGTGGCCGCTGCTCGCCGCAACCGCCTGATCCGACCCGTGGCGGGGGCCGGCCGGGTCCCCGCCGCATCAGGAGCCGTATCGACATGACACACGACCTCAAGTGGTCCGACGCGCCTCCGGGAGAAGTCCTCGATCCGGTCGGCGTCTGGATCGTCCGGGCCCCGGCCGGACAGCTCCTCACGCCCGGCGAGGACCCGCCCGACTGGCTGGACGAGAAGGAACGGAGCCGACTGGCCTCGATACCGCAGCAGACGGGCCGGGATGCCTACGCCTTCGCCCACTGGGCGTTGCGGAGCGTTCTCGGATCCTCGCTCGGGTGCTCCCCCAGGAACGTCGGCTTCCTGCGGCAGCCGTGCCCCGGCTGCGGCGGGGCGCACGGTAGACCGGCCATCCGCGACCCGGACCCCTACGGCGAGCCACCGGAGTTCTCGATGTCGCACAGCGGGGACCACGTCGCCATCGCGGTCGCCGAGGCCACCATCGGCATCGACATCGAGTCCTGGCCGACCCCGGAGTCCGTCGCCGGGTACCTGCCGTTCCTCCATCCGAAGGAACAGCAGTGGTTGGGCGGTCGCCCGGAAGACGAACTCGTCCGGGACTTCGCCCGCCTGTGGACCCGCAAGGAGGCCATGGCCAAGGCGACGGGGCAGGGCATGGCCGCCGTCATGAACCGGCTGGATCTCACCGGCCAGCCGCTCGGCTGGCGGGTGCGGCAGCTGCTCGCGCCTCCCGGGTACGAGGCCAGCTTCGCGGTCCCGGCCTCGGTGCACGTCGCGGTCACGGTGCACGAGGAGCTTCCGGAGCCGATGCCGGTGCCGGAGCCGGTGCCGGTGCCGGTGCCGGGCTGACGACCGCCGGCGGGCGGCCGGTATCCCCTCACGGAAGGGGTACCGGCAGCCCGCCGCGTCGCGTGGTGCGGACGCACACGCCACGCCCCACAGACCGGACATGCCCTACAGGCCGGTCGGCCCCTGGACGGTCACCTCGGAGGTGAAGACGCGGACGCCGTGCTGCTCGACCGACACGTGTACGCGGCTGCGGCCGGTGCCGTCGGGAACGGGATCGCCGACCACGACGACGGCGGGGGCGTCGAGTTCGACGTACCGCGCGAAGTCCGTGCGCATCCCGGTGACGGTCGACGCGCCGTCGCCGGCGGCGTGCGCGGCCTGCCGGGCGGCTTCGAGGAGAAGCATCCCGGGCACGTGATCGACGGCGTGGTCGAACAGCACCGGATGCCCGGGGTCCACCCGTAACATCCAGCGGCCCGGCCCCATGCCCGGAGCCGGTGAGAGCACCACGTCGGCCGGGGAGTCCCGGTCCACCCGGTGCGGCTCCACGGGCGGGCCCGCCGGGAGGCAGGCGGCGATCGCCTGCTCGGTGTCCGCGTAACTCCCTCGCAGCCGCCGGTATATGGCCGCGGGCTGGTTGTTGAAGCGGGTGAGCGCGGTGCCCATCAGCCGCTCCCCCAGGTGGATGTCGACGCGCATCGTCATACCGGCGAACCTGGTGCCGCGGCGGACCACGTCCGGGCAGGACACCGCGAGGCGCACCTCTTCCTCGACGGTGGTCACCAGCGACGCCGACGGCTCCACCGTGAAGCTGAACTCCTCCCACGCCTGCTTGTACTCCCGCGGGACGTCGTGCACGGCGTGGGACAGCAGGGGGACGGTCTGGCGCACGCTCTCGGCGATCAGCATCGGGTCGTACGAGCCCCCCGACGGACGGTAGAAGGCGTGCCCCCGCGGCCAGCGCGCGGTGACTTCATAGCGTCCCGGCTCCGGCTCGGCCCACGACGTGAGCAGGACTTCCTCTCTCCGAAGTTTGTGCACCTGCCACTGGTGCACCTGCCGCCGCTGGACTGGTCTCGCCTCACGGTTCCGAACGGAAACAGACAACTTGGCCCCCCAAGATCGGTTGATTGAGCGAGCGACTACGCAGAGGCGTCCGACGCCAACTCCGTGTGCCCGGCTCAAAAAATAATGTTTCTTTTTTTTTGACACGTCAAGGGGGGCGATCGAGGAAAACTCACTTGGGGCGATTTGTTGCTTTACGCAACTCAAGCGTACCGAAACGGACTTGCCCGAACCGCTGTTCACTCAGATAACATAAGGAGCATTCTTTTTGGGAAGGTGAGAGGCATGGCACTGAAGCAAGAGCGGGCAGAACAGACCCGTCGAGCACTCCTGCTCGCAGCGGCGGAGGTCTTCGACGAGTACGGGTACGCGGGGGCCAGCATCACGCGCATCCTCAAGCGCGCCGGAGTGACGGCGGGGGCGCTCTACTTCCACTTCGGCTCCAAGGAGGACCTGGCCAGGGCGGTGATGAACAGCCAGCCGGACACCCTCGTCCCGCTGATCGCCGCCAGCGGACTGCAGCGGCTCATCGACCTCACCCTGGTGTGGTCGTGGCAGTTGCAGCGCGACCCGCTGCTCCGGGCCGGCGTGCGACTGACGAACGAGCAGTCCTCCATCGGCGACTCCCTCAACTCCGACCCGTACGAGAAGTTCCGCGGGATCATGAGCTCTTGTCTCGACGAGGCCCGGGAGCGCGGCGAGTTGCAGCCGGGGATCGAATCGATCGTGGTCGCGGAGTTCGTGATCTCCGCCTGTACCGGGATGCAGATGTACTCCAACGTCGTCAGCGGTCGCAGGGACCTCCCCGAGCGCACCCAGCAGATGTGGAACCTGCTACTCCCGGGCATCGCGGTCCCGGCCGTGATCGCCCGCGCCGAAGCGGCCCCGGCCCGGGGCGCCGCGATGATGCCCTGACCGCCGGACCGCCCGCGCGCCCTGCCCAGTCCCGCCCTGCTCTGCCCTGACCTGACCTGACCGCCCTGGCTGTTGTGCCTGCTCTGCCTGTACCGAACGTCCACGACGATCATCTACGGAGCCGCATGATCTCCCTGCGCCTGGCCGCCCTGAACATCGACGGTGTCCTGCTCAACGACACCTTCAGCCCGGTGATCCACCACTTCATCGTCAGCAGAGGCGGTACGTACTCCGCCGAGTTGGAGCGATCGATCTTCTCCCAGCCGCAGCACATCGCCGGCCGGCTGCTGGCGGCCGCCGTGGGCGGCGGCATGACGGGTGAGGAGGCGCTCGCCGCGTACTTCGAGGACCGCGCCGCCCACCTCGACCGCCACCCGGTCACGATCACGCCGGGCGCGCGTGACCTGCTCCTGCGACTGCGGCGCGCGGGCCTGCGCACGGTCTGCTACGGGGGTCTGGGCAAGGACCACTTCGACCGCCATCTGGGAGGCTACGCGGACCTGTTCGACGGGCCCGGCTACGTCTGCACGAACGACATCCGCCCCGGCCTCAAGGAGATATCCGAGGACGTGTTCGGGCTCCGCCCCGGCGAGTCCCTCTTCGTGGACGACGTCGCCCGGGTCGCCGAGGTGGCCCGCGAACTCGGCACCGCCTTCGTCGGCCGTCCCTCCTCCTTCGTCCACAGCCACCAGCGCGCTCTGATGCGGGAGGCGGGCGTACGCCACGTGATCAGCGGTCTCGACGCGCTCGACGACGAGCTGCTGCACCGGATCGACCGGGAGATGAGCTCGGAGACGTTCTGGAGATCGCCTCTGTCCGCGGCCGGCCCGGCCCGGTGCGCGTGACGCCGGGTGGGCACCTGCTGCAAGGGAAGGTGGCGCTGATCACCGGCGCCTCCAGCGGCATCGGCGCCGCGGCGGCCCGGCACTTCGCCGACGAGGGGGCCGCCGTCGTACTCGTGGCCCGCAGGGCCCGGCTGGTCGAGGAGGTGGCCGAGCGCATAAGGAAGGACGGCGGCCGGGCGGTGGCCGTGCCGGGCGACGTCACTCTCCAGGCGGACATGGAGGAGGCCGTGGCCTTGGCGGTCGCCCGGTTCGGCAGGCTCGACTGCGCGTTCAACAACGCCGGTTACGTCAGCGCCGGGACCGTCCTGCACGAACTCCCCGACGACGTCTTCGACCGCACCATGGACGTGAACGTGCGCGGCGTGTGGAACTGTCTGCGCGCCCAGATACCCGCCATGCTGCCGGGCGGGGCCGGTTCCGTCGTCAACACCTCAAGCGTCGCGGGCGTGCGCGCCACCTCCGCGTCCGCGCCCTACGTGGCCGCGAAGCACGCGGTCATCGGGCTGACCAGGGCGGCGGCCGCCGAGTACGGCGAGCACGGCATCCGCGTCAACGCGCTCGTGGTGGGCAGCACCGACACGGAGATGATGGACGGCGTCCTGGCGGCCGGCCCCTCCGCGAGCGCCGGCTTCGGCGGCAAGGCGATCCAGCAGCGCCTCGCCGACCCGACCGAGATCGCCCGCGCCGCAGCCTGGCTCTGCTCCGACGCCTCGTCCTTCACCACCGGATCCGCCCTCGCGGTGGACGGCGGCAGAACGGCGAAGTGACGCCGCAGGCGCCCGCGGCCCCCTCGTGAAGGGGCGGCGGGCGCCTGCGGCATACCGGCGGGGGGGGACGTCAGACCTGGACCGCACTGGGCCGGTCCGCGATCTGCTCGGAGCGGGGCGCGGGGGCCGCCTCGGGCTTCGTGCGGTCGGCGAGCTTCAGCCAGATGACCCCGACGATGATGACGGCCAGCCAGATGCCCTTGGCCAGGGTGAGGGTCTCGTCGAAGAAGAGCGGGCCGAGAACCGCGGCTCCGACCGCGCCGATCCCCGCCCAGACGGCGTAGCCGATGCTCACGTCGATCGTGCGGAGGGCGAGACTCAGTGCGTAGAGCGTCAGCAGGAAGAACACCACCGCGACCAGGGACCAGGTCAGAACGGTGAAGCCCTCGCTGCCGCCGACGGCGAGCGCGTAACCGATCTCGAAGACTCCGGCGAGCAGGAGCGAGAGCCAGGCGTTGGTGGAGCTCTTGGCTTCGTTGGACATGGGAGGTGAGTCCTCTCTCAGGGAAGGCGTCAGATGGTTGCGGGGTGCGCGGGGCGCGCGATGCGTACGGCGCGTACAGGGCCGGGAGTCTGGCTCCGGGCTCCGGGCTCAGGCCCCAGGCCTCAGGCAGAGCCGCTCAGCTGGAGGCCGACGACGCCACCGATGACGAGGAGAATGCCGATCGCCTTGTTCGCGTTCAGACGCTGACCGAAGAACAGCGCTCCGAGGATGGTGATACCGACGCCCGCGACAGACGTCCACAGGGCGTAGCCCACGCCGACGTCGAAGGTCAGCAGCGCCTTGCTGAGGAAGAAGGTCGCGGCGGCGCCGCTGGCCAGCGTGATGCCGGTCCACTTGCGGTTCTTGAAGCCCTCGGCCTTTCCGGCGGCGATGGCGACCAAGATCTCGAAGGCGACGGCGATGGCGAGGTAGAGCCAGTGCATGGGAGGTCCTTCCGTGCGGTGAATGAACGGGATGACGGGCCTTGCGGATGAACGGGAAGTGCGGGTGAGCGGGAAGTGCGGGTGAGTGGAGTCATCGGCGCCGGGCGGCGATGCCGCGCGGTGGAGGTCCGGTGGCTAGCGCGGGGAGCGACTTCTGGTGAGGAAGTCCTGGAACGGCTGCTCGGCCTCGGGGAGTTGCAGCGCGGTGACCTCGATGGGCCACTTCTCCGGGTCCTCGGCGAAGACGGCGTACGAGCTCGTGTAGTCGAAGCCGTACCGGGCGGCGGTCCTGCGGTCCGCGGCGTGCACGATGTGACCGATGCCGGCGAACCGGGCCGCCAGATAGCACAGGGCGCAGGGCTCTCCGGAGGCGAACAGGGTGGCGCCGGCCACGGCGTGGATCCCGTACTTGGCAGCGGCTTCCCTGAGGGCGACGACCTCGGCGTGGGCGGTCGGGTCATTGTCCTCGCGGACCCGGTTGAAGCCCGTCCCCAGAATCCGCCCACTGCCCACGACCAAGCCGGAGAAGGGGATACCGCCCTGCGCGACGTGCTCGCGGCTGATCCGGACCGCCTCGTGGGCGTAGCCCAGCAGTTCGCTTTCGTGTGTACCCATCAGCAGTTCGTCTCCCGAGTTGCCCTGCGTCGATCATGACGTTCGCCCATTTGCCTGCACATGCAAGCGAATGGTTTCCATAATGCTCCGCCGGTAACTTGCCCTGCGGGAACTAATCTTGCATGTGCATGTAACCACTGTCAAGCGTGCGCGTGCGCACGGGCGTTGTCCAGGGTCGCCAGCGGCTCCAGCAGCCGGGGGTCGAACGCGGCCTGGACCGTCCCCGCGGCCACCCTGCGCGGCAGGTCGGGGTTGGCCAGCGCGCCCGTGCCGACGGCCAGGACGTCGGCGTGCCCCTCGTCCAGCACGCGCCGCGCCACGGCCTCCTGGTGCAGCCCGCCGTTGGCGATCACAGGAAGTCCGGTGACCGACCGGGCGAGCGCGGGCAGCGTCCGCCCTTCCGGGAACCAGTCCCGGCCGCTTCCCGCGAGATGCAGATAGTCGGCCCCGGCCGCGGCGGCCGCCGTGAAGACCGCTTCCGCTTCGGCGTCCCCACCCGGCCACCGCCAGGCGGGATCGTTGATCTTCCCCTGTGAGAACCGGACGCCGACCGGGAACCCGGGCCCGGCCGCGGCTCTGACCGCGGCCGTCACCTCCCGCACGAGCCGGAGGCGTTCCCCGACTCCCCCGCCGTACTCGTCGGTGCGCAGATTGGTGTGCGGGGTCAGGAACTGGTCGAGCAGATAGCCGTTGGCGGCGTGGATCTCCACCCCGTCGAAGCCGACGCCGCGGGCGCGGACCGCGGCGGCGGCGAAGCCGTCGACGGCTTCGGCGATCTGTCGGCGGGTCATCTCCATCGGCACGGGCCAAGGGCCGTCACCCCGGTACTTGGCCAGTTGTCCGCCCAGCGGCCGTACCGCCGAGGGGCCGGCGGCCCGGTCGCGGAACCGGTTGCCCTGCGAAACGGCCCCGGCGTGCATCAGCTGGAGGACGACCCGCGCGCCGGCGGCATGCGCCCTCTCGACGACAGGCCGCCAGGCGGCGGCCTGCGCCTCGTCCGTGATGCCCGGCTGGTGCAGGTAGCCCTGGCTGAAGGCCCGGTCGGTGTAGGTCCCTTCGGTGATCAGGAGCCCGAAGCCGCCCTCGGCGTACGCCGTGTAGTACGCGGCCATATCCTGGGTGGCCCGGCCGTCCTCGGTCGCGGAGACCCGGGTCATGGGGGCGACGGCGTATCTGTTGCACAGCTCCAGCCCCGCGAACCGGCAGGCTTTGAGCGCGGGATGGACGGCGGGGTGCCGGGCGGGACGCGTGGCGGGCATCTCAGCAGCTCCCGTCGATGCCGCAGGAGGCGCCGTACACGTCGCCCTCCGCCTGCTGTGCCTGGGCGTCCAGGATCGCCTTGCGCAACTGGGCCGGGCGTGGAACTCCCTCGATCCGGGTGTCGCCGACGAGCATGGTGGGAACGGACTGCACCCGGTGGGCCGCCGCCTCCCGCAGGGCCTCCTGGTGCCGCGCGCGATAGGTGCCGTCCGCCAGTGCGGCCCGGAAACCGGCCTCGTCCAGGCCGACCTCGCCGGCCAGGGCGACGAGGACGTCGATCTCTCCCAGGTCCTGGTTCTCCTGGAAGAAGGCGCGGAACATCCGCTGGTTGTAGGCGGTCCCCAGGCCGTGCTCGGCCGCGTACTGATAGCCCTCGAAGGCGAGAGCCGTGTACGGCTGGGGAGAGACGGCGGGGAGCGTGATGTCGACGCCCAGCCGACGGGCCATGGGGTAGACGGCCCGTTCCCAGATGCTGGGCAGGTACTCGTCCTCCGGACGCAGGGTGGGCTGGGGGTGGGGGCGCAGCTCGAAGGGCATCCACTCGACGTCCACCTCGACACCGACGTCCTTGATGGCCTCTTCGAGCGGACCTTCGGCCAGCATGCAGAAGGGGCAGACGTAGTCGGACCAGATCTTGATCTTCACGGGTTCAGCCATGCGCCGACCTCCAGGTCATTGATCGCGCAAGCAACAACATCCCCCGACAGCGCGGCAGGAGTTGACGGACGACCAGAAGGTTGCACGATCATGCACTTTTGTGTCAAGCCTCCCCGCCGTCGGTGAGATGGGGAACCCGCAGAGCCGACCGGAACCGGCCAGAAGCGGCACAAGCGGCATCGGCGCCGGGAGTGGAGGGAGCGGAACCACTTGCGGGAGCGCTCCCGCACCTGCAAGATCCCGCGCATGACTTCTCCGTCGCCCGTGCTGCGCCCGTACCGCCCCGAGGACCGCGAGGCCCTCTTCGACATCTGCGTACGCACGGGGCACGAGGGCGGGGACGCCCGCCACCTCTACCCGGACCCGGACCTGCTGCCGAACATCTTCGCCGCGCCCTACGCCGCCCTGGAGCCGGAGTTGGCGTTCGTGGTCGAGGACGGCGGGCGTGCGGTCGGGTACATCCTCGGTACGGCGGACACCGCGTCCTTCGTCGACCGCTATCGCGCCGAATGGCTCCCCGGCCTCGCCGAGCGCCACCCGGCCCCCGTACACGAACCCGCGACCCCCACCGAGCGGATGACCGCCCTGATGCACGACCCCGAGCGCATGATCGTGCCGGAGCTGGCCGACTATCCGGCCCACCTGCACATCGACCTGCTCCCGGGCCATCAGAGGTCCGGGCACGGGCGACGGCTCATGGGCGCCTTTCTGGGCGCCCTGCACGAACAGGGCGTCAAGGCAGTCCACTTGGGGGTGCTCACCGTCAACGCCCGGGCCCGCGCCTTCTACGACCGCGTCGGCTTCCACGGGATCGCGGTTCCGGACGCGGGACCCGTGACGTACCTGGGTCGCTCAACTCAGTAACGAGTAAGCCGCGTTGAACAGAATCAACGTGTGCACGAACCTTCCCGCGCGCGTGGGCGGGTACCGCCACGCCAGCGGCCAGGTGTCACCCCCCAGAGCGGGTACGGGGACGTAACTGATCCGTCCCGTGGCCCCGTTGAACGTCGTCACCACGCGCGGCCACGGCCGCCCGGCCGTCGAGCCCGCCGGCACGAGGAAGTACACCCCGCGCCGCCCGTTCGACTCGGTGACGACGGGCCCCGGTTCACCACCGACCAACTCCTCCATCAGGTCGGCCAGCCGCCGCCCGTCGTCGCCGTCCACGCGGACGGCGTCGAATTGCACGCCCGCCTTGCGCAGGTGAAATCCGGAGTCCGGAATCCACTCGTCCCTCAGCCCACCATTGAGTGCGTTCACGAGACGATTGTGACCCCGATCACCTAGCGTTCTCCGTACCTGCCGAGGTGCGTCGTACAGCCGTTGACCTGCTCGAACTTCTGTGAAGTGGGGTGGAATTCAACGACTTCGAGTAATGACCGGTTGAGTTCGGTTGAGTCGAAAAGAGATCGCGTAATGGCGAGTGCTGAGAACAAGCAGACCGCGAGCCCGATGGCCCTCATGGTGGCGGAAGTGGCCCGGACGATGCGTATCCAGCGGGGGTGGACACAGGAACAGCTCGGCCTGGAGCTGGGCTACTCGGCAGCGGCCGTGAGCGCCATGGAGACGTGCGCGCAGCCCGCGAGCGACGCGATGCTGGTCGAGCTGGGACGGGTGTTCGGCAACGGGGCCGCCATGTTCGAGAGCGCGCGGCGGTACATGCGGATGGAGAGGTATCCGCTCCAGTTCCAGGACTACGCGCTGCTGGAGCAAGCGGCGCTGAGCCTTCAGCTGTTCGCGACGAACGTCATCCACGGGCTGTTCCAGACGGAGGCGTACGCGCGTGCGCTGATCGGCGGCTCATATCCGCCGCTCTCCGACCAGCGCGTGGAGGAGCTGGTCCAGCTGCGGATGGAACGCAAGGCCCTCTTCGACCGGGAGCCCCTCCCGATGATCGAGATCATCATCGACGAGGCCGCCCTGCGCCGGGTCATCGGCAGCGAGGAGATCATGCGGGAGCAGCTCCTCCACCTCGTGGAGTGTGCCCGCCGCCGCAATGTCACGCTGCTGGTGCTGCCGCTGGACTCCGGTAAGTACGGGGAGTACGCCGGTGATCGCGGCGAGATCAACCTGCTGGAGACGCCGACGCATGAGCATCTCGTCTACCTGGAGCCACAGGACGAGAGCCTGCTCATCAGCGACCCCACAAAGGTAAGCACGTATGCCCAGCGCTATGCGAAGATCCGGTCACAGGCCCTGGGTCCTCGTGAATCGCTGGACCTCATCAAGCGGTTGGCAGGAGTAGTGGAATGAGCAGCACCCTCCGATGGTTCACGTCGAGCTACAGCAGCGGCAGCGGCGGCAACTGCATCGAGGTCGCCTACGACTGGCACAAGTCCTCCTACAGCAGCTCCAGCCGCGGCGACTGCATCGAGGTGGCCACCTGCCCCCACGCCGTCCACATCCGTGACTCCAAGGTGCCCGAAGGTCCCGCCTTCGCCGTCGCGCCGGACGCCTGGTCCGCGTTCCTCAGCTGGACGGGTTGACAGCCCGGCACCACCGCCCCGGCGGCCTGCCTCCTGGCGTGCATCACCCCCACGCCAGGAGGCAGGCCGCTTACGGAATGCGCGACTCCGTCACGGAGCCAGCTTCACGGAGTTGATCGGCGTGAAGTCGTAGTCGTAGTACGTGCCGGCCGCCTGGTTGCCCCCGCAGCCGGTGCCGTTGGAGCCCGTGCACCGGTACGCCTTGGCACCGCCGGTCTGGTTGTTGAACCAGCGCTTCATGCCGATCTGGTCGTAGATCCTGTGGGTCCCGTACGAGTAGAACGCGTGGCTCGGCCGGTCGCCGTTCCAGCTCGCGTTGGGATACAGACAGACCGCCCCGGACGGGCAGCCGTGGATCGAGGCTGCCGCCTCCACCGCGGTGGCCGATCCGCCCAACGTGAGTACGGCGCCGGTGGCGAGCGCCGTGGCGGCCATCGATGTCCTCTTGATGGTTCTCTGAAACTGCCGCATGCGCGTTTTCCCCCATCTGGTCGGTCTTGGGTTCTGCATCGCTCCTTTAGGAGCTTCTCCACCGATGATGAAGAAGCCCGTGCAGACGGGGCCAAGGGTTTTCATCGCACGGCAAACGGATGTATTCATTCGGGGGATCCATGGAACTCCGTATCCATTTCACAGCAGACGACCTGACACGCATCACGGTGGCTCCCCGACCCGACCCCATGTGGGAACTGGTCACCAGCCTGCACGCACTCCAGGCCCCGCGCCCCGCCCCCGACCACGCGCCGTGGCTGGAGCACGTCCGCGGACGGCTGGCCAGAAGCGATCTGAGAGAGCCGATCCGCCTGCTCACCACGCTGGTGCCGGCCCGGGGGAAATTCCCCGACTTTCTGACCCCACCCCACAGAGGCGGAATGGAGATAGCCCGTGACCTGATTATCGCCACGCCGACGGAACGCGTGCGCGCCGATCTGGCCGCATGCTGCACGCAGCGGAAGCCGCCCGACCGGCTCCGGCGGCTCGCGGAAGGTGACCGCGCTGCCCGGCAGGAGCTCGACACCGCCCTTACCGTCTACTTCAGCGAACTCCTCGCCCCACAACGGCAACTGATCGACGACGCGGTGCACAACCACCGCGCGCACCACAGCCGGGATCTGCTGGAAGGGGGCGCCGAACGGCTCCTGAGCACACTGTCGCCCTGCATCCGCTGGGAGCCGCCGACGCTGGTCGCCGACTATCCGCGCGACGGCGACCTCCACCTGCGCGGCCGCGGTATCGCGCTGATCCCGTCCTTCTTCTGCACGGGACGTCCCATCACGCTCATCGACCCCGGCCTCCCACCGGTTCTGGTCTACCCCGCGAGCCGTCGCTCCGACTGCGCGGGCAGCCTCGACGGCCTCGACGGCCTGCCCGAACTTCTGGGCCGCACCAGGGCCATGGCCCTGTGCGCTCTGTCCTCACCGTGCTCGACGGGGGAGCTGGCCGTGCGGATCGGTGTGTCGATCGCGAGCGCGAGCAAGCACGCGTCGGTGCTGCGCAAGGCGCGGCTCGTCACCAGTACGCGCAGGGGCTGCGAGGTTGTGCACGCACTGACCCCGCTCGGGCGTGAGGTGGCGCAGGGGCGGCGGCGCGGCTCGTGGTGCGCCGAGTGACGACCGCCGGTCTTCCGCGTGGGCGCGCACCAACGCGACGTCCGTTTTCTGCCAGCGACCGCCCGTGCGCCGCTTCAGCATGGGCTCATGACCACCTACACCGTGCTCCCTGTCGACCCGGCCGTCCTGAAGGAACTGCGGGTCCTCGACGACGCGGGCCGCCCCTGCGCCCCGTACGTCGCGACCGGCGACGACGCGGGCTCCCCGCTGCGCTGCTGCCTGCGCCCCATCACGCTCGGCGAGCGGATAGCCCTTGTCTCTTACGCCCCTCTGCGCCGCTGGTCCGCCCTGAGCGGCGCAGACCCGGGTGCCTACGACGAACAGGGTCCGGTCTTCATCCATGCCGACGACTGCGGCGGGTTCACCCCTGGCGAGGGCTACCCCTTCGCCCGCCCGGGGGCCCTGCGTACCGTGCGCCGCTACGACGCCCGGGGCCACATCGCGGGCGGCCGCCTCCTGGAGATCCCGGCCGACGCCACGGCCGGCTTCGACGCGGCCTTCGACGACGCCTTCAACGATCCGGACGTGGTGCTCGTACACGTCAGGGCACTGGAGTACGGATGTTTCCACTTCGAGGTGCGACGGCCCGCCGCCGGAGAGCAGTGAGTCGGCCGCGGGCATAAGCCGGGACCTCCCTCAGGCCGCCGCACCCAGGTCCCGGGCCCTGAGCGCCAGCCACAGGTCGTAGCGGGCGCTCGGAGGCCGGAGCAGGGAGCGCTGGAGGACCGTTTCGAGCCGGGTGAGGCGTTTGCGGGTGCCGGGCACGCTGATGCCCAGCTCGGCGGCGGCCGGGCCCAGGCGGCCCTCGCAGCGCAGCCAGGTGCGCAGGGTCTCCTCGGCCCCGACGACGGGGGCCAGTTGCTGGTCGGCCCAGTGCCGTACGGCGGGGCGGCGCAGGATCTCGTCGAGCGTCCGCGCCGCCTCTCGCGTACCGGACCCGGTGAGGGCGTACGCGGCGGGGTCGGGGGTGCACGCCGGGGCGGGGGTGGCGCGGACGCGCAGCGCCAGGTCGAGGGCGGCCTGGTCGGCGAGCCGGTGCAGGTCGAGGCCGAGCAGCTCGCCGATGAGCCGCAGCCGGGCGGCCAGGGTGTTGCGGTGGACCTTGAGGTGGTCGGTCGCGTGCGACGAGAACGCCAGCCAGGAGCCGGCCGTGGCTGCCAGCTCCTGGGCCCCCGGGTCCTGCGCGCGGCGCGGCACATGGGTCAGGAGCGGGGTCAGCAGGCCGTGCGCCCACTGTCGTCCCGCCGGTCCGACGACGAGCGCGGGATCCGGCGAGTGGCCGAACCGGGCGTGCCGGGACGGTAGTTCGCGGGCGACGGCCAGGGCGTGGAAGGCCTGGCGGTAACCGGTCGCGGTGTCGGCCAGCGGCACGGGTTCGCTGACGCCCACGACGCAGTCGTCGACCTGGGCGGCGACGGCCTCGTCGGTCGGGACGGCCCCCTCCTCCGGCTGCTCCGCGGGCATCACCAGGATGAGGTGGCGGGCGTAGACGGGGCATCGCACGATCCAGGACCGGGCGCCGTCCGCGTCCGCGCAGACCCGGGCCACCTCGTCACGGCCGTCGCCCGAGCACTCGACGACGCACACCCGTACCGGATCGGGCAGCCGGGGGCGCAGCGCACCGGCGACCTGCTGGGCGATGGAGAGCTGGCCCGTCATCAGCAGGTGCAACACCGCCTCGCGGCCCCGGGACTCGGCGAGGCCGACCCGGCGGCGCTTGCGCTCCAGGGTCTCGGCCTGCCGGCACAGGGAGAGCGGCAGGACCACGTCGGCCAGCAGCGTGGCGAGCCCGGCGGCCACGGGCCGGGGGGTGACGACGGCGAGCACGGGGGCCTCGCGGTCGTCGGCGCTCAGGGGGAACAGCAGGGCGGTGTGCGCGCCGGTGTCGAGGGAGTACGCCCGGGCCGCGCGCTCCGTGAGGGCGCTCGCGCCCTCGGCGACGAGCCCCGCGATGTCGGGGACCACCGCCCGTGCCGTACGGGCCGCCGCGTGCAGCACCGTCCCGTCCTGGCCGACGAGCCCGGCCCAGCCGCCGGCCCGCCCAGCCAGCCAGCGCAGCAGCTCGGCGGTTCCGCCGGTGCGGGCCAGCCGGTGCATCAGCAGAAGGTCGTCCGCACGCTCCCGTGCTCGCACCTGTTTCCCCGTCCCCGCCCTCGACACGGCCATGGCGCCGGTGGACCGCCCCGCACGACTGACTGTGCGGACCGATACCCCGGTGGCCGCCCCACTGGGCGCATTGAATCTCCCGTCTCCCTACCCTGCGTTCTAAGGTCCGAACGTGTTCCAGCCCGTCGGGGGACGGCCCCGGAACAGGGGGCGCGGGCGTACGGGGCACGGGGGAGTTCGGCGGCAGCGGCTCACGGGGGTGGTCGCTGTCGCCGGCTCCCGCCCGAGCCGATCGTCAGTCGTGTTGTCAGTGGTGCCTCCTATCGTCGTCGTCATGGGAGCCGGCCTCCGGCTCCGGCTTTCGACGTGCCAGGAGAGGCTCCCATGGAGTTCCGTATCGAACGCAGTGCCCTGACCGACGCCGTGTCCTGGGCGGCTCGTGTGCTGCCCGTGCGCTCGCCCGTCCCCGTGCTGGGCGGGCTGCTGCTGGACACGGAGGCCAGGGGCGAGGGCGGGGGCGGGGCAGGTGGCGGGCCGCTGAGGATCTCCGGGCTCGACTACGAGGCGTCCGCGCGCATCGACGTGGACGCCGAGGTCGTGCGGCCCGGGAAGGTGCTCGTCATGGGGCGGCGGCTGCTGGACATCTGCAAGGTGCTGCCCGAAGGACCCGTGGAGTGCTCGGTGGAGGGCTCGCGGTTCACGGTGTCGGGCGACGGGGCCCGGTTCGGCCTCTCCGTGCTGCCGCTGGACGACTACCCCGCTCTGCCCCCGCTCCCGCAGGTCCGGGGCGCGGTGGACGCGGGGCTGTTCGCGGCGGCCGTGGGCGATGTGGCGGTGGCCGCGGGGCGCGACGACACGCTGCCCGCGCTCACCGGGATCCGGGTGGGGCTCGACGGCGACACGATGACGCTCGCCGCGACCGACCGGTACCGCTTCGCCGTGCGGACCCTCCCGTGGAAGGCGACCACGCCCGGCGAGACCGCCGACGTCATCGTCTCCGCCCGCCGCCTCACCGAGATCGCCCGCTCACTGGGCCGGTCCGGGCTCGTGAGGGTCGCTCTGGACGCCGGTTCGGCGGGCTTCGAGCACTCCGGGATGCGGACCACGGTGCGGCTGCTGGAAGGCCGGCTGCCGCGCCACGAGAAGCTGTTCGCGATGGCGGACCCGGCGGTCGCGGTGGTGGACCGGGTCCGGCTGACGGAGGCCGTCAAGCGGGTCTCCGTCGTCGCCGACGGCGACAGCCCGGTGCAGATGGCCTTCGCCCGCTCCGACGCCTCCGTGACTCTCCGCGCGGGCTACGAGGACGACGTGGCGTCCCAGCGGCTGCCGGCCACCCTGGAGGGGGCCGAGGAGCTGACCGTGGCCTTCAACCCCGGCTATCTGGCGGACGCCCTGGCCTCCTTCACGGAGCCGTCCCTGCGGCTCCTGCTGATGGGGGCCGGGCAGCGCGCGATGATCACGGACCAGGCGGGCACGGACGTCCACCGGCACCTGCTGATGTCGGTGAAACCGCAGTTGGCGTGAGTGCGCGAGAGGTCATCAACCTCGCTATGTTCAAAGGCCGTTGAGAGACACGCGGAGTCGCACGGAGTCACGGGGGCATACATGAACGGGCAGGAGCTGTTCGCGCGGGTTCTCCGGGCGGCGTTGATGGTGTTCCAGCCGAAGCGGGCCGACCGGATCGTCGACGAGACGATCACCGCACTCCAGGTGGCCCGTTCCCTCGTCGGCGCGGTCGCCGTCATCTGGATCACCATCGCCTACTGGGGAACGGCGGACGACCCGCTGCGGGCGAAGTTCGAAGAACTGGCCCTGGCCGCCACGATCCTGGTCTTCGCCGTGCCGGTGATCCTGTTCGTCTTCATACTGGCCGCCGAAGGCGCTCACCGGGGCCTCTACCTGAGCCGGATCGCGGGCCCGCTCATGGCCGTGGGCACCCTGGCGGGCGTCTACTACCTGGCCTTCGTGGTCAGCCCCGCCATCGGGCGCACCGCCGTCGAGGACTTCGACATCGTGCCGATGCTGCTGACCATGCTGGTGCTCCTGCCGTCCTACGGCGTGGCCGCCCTGTTCCTGATCATCGGCACGGCGTTCGCGGTCGTGACCGTCTTCCGCCTCTCCGACGTCCACGAGACACTGCCCCCGCTGGTCTCGCCGTTCCTGGTGTGGACGCTCTTCGTCATCCAGCTCGCCGATCCGCCGATGTCCGGCATCCCGGTGCTGCTCCGCATCCTCTTCCTCGTCGGCCCGCCGCTCTCCGTCACCGCACTGTCCTACGCGGAGCTGCGCCAACTGCGCCTGCACCACGGGGTCACGCTCCGGACGGCGCTGAACCGCACCTGAATCCGGACGCCGGAACGGGGGTGCACCCGGCGTGAGCCGGACGCACCCCCGTTCCGGGTGGGGTCCTCAGGGGTCCCTCCGCAGCCCGCACGGGCGGGTGAGGGGCGGTGGGAGCGGTCAGCAGCTCAGGTTCGGACCGGTGGTGGTGCCGAGGATCTGGGTGAACTGCGTGAACTTGTTGATGCGGCTCTGGACCTGCGCCGGGTTGCCGCCGTTGCACTCCAGGGCGCCGTTGATCGAGCGGATCGTCTCGCCGAAGCCGGCGTTGTTGACGATGGCGTTGTGCGGGGTCATGGTGCCGGGGCCGTTCTGGGTGTTCCAGTACCAGAGGCCGGTCTTCCACGCCACGGCCGGGTCCTGCTCCACCAGGTACGGGTTGGCCAGCAGGTTGATGCCCAGGGCGTCACCGGCGGCCTTGTAGTTGAAGTTCCAGCTCAGCTGGATCGGGCCGCGGCCGTAGTAGGCGGCCTGGCCGGCCGGGCAGCCGTACGACTGCGTGGTGTCGCAGTAGTGCGGGTAGTTCGCCTCGTTGACTTCCTTGATGTAGAACAGCCCGCCGGTCTCGTGGCTGACGTTGGCGAGGAAGGCCGCGGCCTCGCGCTTCTTCACCTCGTCGCTGCCGGTGTTGGCGAAGGCCGGGAAGGCGCTCAGGGCGTCGGTGAGGCCCTTGTACGTGTAGAAGGCGTTCCGGTTCGGGAACATCTGGTTGAACTGGGCCTCGCTGACGACGAAGCCGTTCTCGCCCGGGTTCTCGCCGCCGGTGCCGCAGGCGCCCTTGTCGGCCCAGACGTCCGACGTGCCCGGACGCTCGTTCTGGGTCCACCACTTCGCGGTGTAGTTGCGGCCGTTGTACGAGACCGCGCCGCCGTTCGTGTAGACGGAGGAGGAGCTCCAGGCCGTGGCGCAGGTGGCGGCCTGCGCGGTGGTGGCGGGAAGAACGACGAGCGCCGCGACGATCGCGGCGAGCGCGACCAGCAGACTCATGACACGTCGGATCACGTGATCACACTCCTTGGACGCGGCGCGACGTCCGGCCTGCGCCGCAGTGGGGGTGCCGACACTCAAGCGAGGATGGTCTGGACCTGTCAAGGTCTAGACCATCCTCGAAGAAGGTGCCGGTCCCACCGGTTTCGGCCGCCGCAGCACGCGGCGATCGCGTCAAGAGTGCCCTCAACAGCCGCTATTGCGGGAGGAGTCCGTCCGGAGCCCCCGCGAACGGGAACGGAACCGAAGGTAAAATCTTCCGGCCCGCCCAGCATGCGGACGGTTCCGGACGACAGTCCCGAGGGGCTCAGCAGGTGAGCCCGGCCCCCGGGGCCACTCCGACGATGCCGGTGACGCGCTCGTACCGCTCCACCCGTGCGGCCACCGACCCCGGGTTGCCGCCGTCGCACTCCAGGGCCCCGTTGAGCGAGCGGATCGTCTCACCGAAGCCGGCGCCGCCGACCATCGCGTCGTGGGACGTCATGGTGCCGGGGCCGTTCTGGGTGTTCCAGTACCAGAGGGCGGTGGCCCAGGCGACGGACGGGTCCCGCTCGACCAGCCAGGGATCGTTCAGCAGGTCGAGCCCGAGGGCGTCCCCGGCGGCCTTGTAGTTGAAGTTCCAGCTGAACATGATCGGCCCGCGCCCGTAGTACGCCTCGCGCCCCGCCGGGCAGCCGAAGGGCTGGGTGTCGTCGCACTTGCGCCAGTAGTTGGCCTCGTTGATCTCCTTGACGTACTTCAGCCCCACCGACTCGAAGTCCGCGTGCGTCAGGAACGCCGCCGCCTCCCGGGCCCGCGTCTGCGGCGTACCGACGTTGGCGAAGCGCGGATAGGCGTGCAGCGCGTCGATCAGGCCCTGGTACGTGTAGAAGGGGTCGCGGTCCGGGAAGATCGCGTCGAACCGCTGCTCGCTGATGACGAAGTCGGACACCCCTCCCGTACAGGCGCCCCGGTCCGACCAGGCGGACCCGGCCCCCGGGTTCTCGCCCCGCGTCCACCACTTGGCGCTCCAGTTGCGCCCGTGATGGGAGACGGTGTCCCCGGCACGGTAGTCGGCCGAGGCGCTGTGGAGCGGCGCGCAGGAACCGTCGGCGGGGGTGGCGGCCGACGCGGCGGGGGCCGCCGTCACGAGAGCGGCGGCGAGGGCGACCAGGGCCGCCGGGACGGTCAGGAGCCTCTTGGCACGAACGATGCGATCGATGCGGTTCAGGACTGCTCACTCCTTCGGCGCGGCACACCGAGCGCCCCGGCAGGCCGACATGACGGGCCACCACCCAAGCCCGCCTGGTCTGGACCTGTCAAGGTCTGGACCAGGCGGGCGGGGACCGCGCCCGCCCCGGCGCGGGCTGAATACCCGCCCCGGGTATATGGCCGGTCGACCCATTGCGGCGACTGAAGCCCCCTCCGTAGCGTCACAGGGTGATGACCGCACACCCCCGCCGACAGGCCGCACTCGTCGTTCTCTGCTTCGTCCAGTTCATGCTGGTGCTGGACGACACCGTCGTGAACGTCGCCCTCCCCAGCATCAGGAGCGACCTCGGCTTCAGCACCACGGACCTGACCTGGGTCGCCAACGCGTACTTCCTCGCCTTCGGCGGACTGCTGCTGCTCTTCGGCCGCCTCGGCGACCTGATCGGCCGCCGCCGGGTCTTCCTCTGGGGCGTGACCCTGTTCGGCGCCGCGAGCCTGCTCTGCGGACTCGCCCAGGAACCCTGGCAGCTCGTGGCCGGACGGTTCGCCCAGGGGGCGGGCGCGGCCATGGCCAGCCCGGCGGCCCTGGCGCTGATCACCCTGCTCTTCCCCGGCCGCGAGGAGCGCGCCAAGGCTCTCGGCATCTGGGGTGCCATCGCCGGTCTGGGCGGCACCACCGGGGTGGTGATCTCCGGGGCGCTCACCGGGCTGGCGTCCTGGCGCTGGATCTTCCTGATCAATCTGCCCGTCGCCGCCCTGGCCCTGGCGCTCCTGCCCCGCCTGGTCGGCGAGAGCCGCACCGACCGCCCCACCCGGCTGGACGTCCCGGGCGCGCTGCTGGGCACCGGCGCCGTCGTCTCCCTGGTCTACGCCCTGCTCCAGACCGAGCAGGGGGGCTGGAGCGACCCGACGGTCGTGTCGCCGCTGCTGCTCGGCATCGCCCTGGGAGCCCTCTTCCTCCTGGTCGAGGCGCGCACGACGGATCCGCTCATCCCGCTGTCCTTCCTCTCCGTCCGGATCCGCGCGGTCTCCAACGCCGCGGGCCTGCTCTTCGCCGCCGCCTTCTTCTCCCTCTCCTTCCTGCTGATGCTGCATCTGCAGACGGTGCTGGGATACGGACCGCTCAAGGCCGGCTTCGGCTTTCTGCCCTACGGCGCGGGCATCCTCACCGGCGTCTGGTGTTCCTCCCGGGTGGTGGTCGGGCTCGGCCTGCGGTGGGCGCTGGCGCTGGCGTTCCTGATCAGCGCGGGCGGACTCCTGCTGCTCTCCGGGGTGTCGCCGAACGACAGCTACGCGATCGGCGTACTGCCCGGCATGCTGGTCGTGAGCTTCGGCTCCGGCCTCGGGTTCCCCGCCCTCGCCATCGCCGGGGTCTCCGGCACCGACGAGGAGAACGCCGGCCTCGGCTCGGCGGTCCTCAGCTCGGTGCAGCAGATCGGCGGCGCCGTGGGACTGGCCGTCCTGGTCTCCGTCGCCACCCGGCGCAGCGAGGAGCTGACCGGTTCCGTCGGTCCGCTGCGCGCGGCGACGGAGGGGTTCTCCCTGACGCTCACCATCGCCGCCGGGCTGCTCGTTCTCGGCGCCGCGCTCATCGCCGTACTGCTCGCCAAGGACCGCGCGGCACAGCCGGAGTCCGCCGCGCGGGAGCCGGCACCGGAACCGGGGCAGCACAGAGCGGGGTAGCGCGTGAACGCGAACGGCGGGGGGGGGGGGGGGGGGGCCCCCCCCCCCCCCCCCGCCGCGGTGTTACTCGCCCGTTCCCTACAGGAACGAGTTGATCTCGATGGTCTCGGTCCGGCCGGGACCGACGCCGATCGCGGAGATCGGAGCGCCCGACATCTCCTCCAGGGCCTTCACGTAACCCTGCGCGTTCTTCGGCAGGTCGGCGAAGGTCTTGGCCTTCGTGATGTCCTCGGACCAACCCGGCAGGTTCTCGTAGATCGGCTTCGCGTGGTGGAAGTCGGTCTGGTTGTACGGGAGTTCCTCGACGCGCTTGCCGTCGATCTCGTACGCCACGCAGACCGGGATCTGCTCCCAGCCGGTGAGGACGTCCAGCTTGGTGAGGAAGAAGTCGGTCAGGCCGTTGACCCGGGTCGCATACCGCGCGATCGGGGCGTCGAACCAGCCGCAGCGGCGGTCACGGCCGGTGGTGACACCGCGCTCGCCGCCGATGCGCCGCAGCGCCTCGCCGTCCTCGTCGTGCAGCTCCGTCGGGAACGGACCGGCCCCGACCCGCGTCGTATAGGCCTTGAGGATGCCGATGACGCGGCTGATCTTCGTCGGGCCCACGCCGGCGCCGGTGCAGGCACCGCCCGCCGTCGGGTTCGACGAGGTGACGAAGGGGTACGTGCCGTGGTCGACGTCGAGCAGGGTGCCCTGGCCGCCCTCGAAGAGGACGACCTTGCCCTCGTCGATGGCGTCGTTCAGGATCAGGGTCGTGTCGGCGACGAACGGCTTGATCTGCTCCGCGTACTGGAGCATGTCCTCGACGACCTTGCCGGCCTCGATGGCCCGGCGGTTGAAGACCTTGGCCAGGAGCTGGTTCTTCTGCTCCAGGGCCGCCTCCACCTTCTGCTCCAGGATCGACTCGTCGTAGAGGTCCTGGACGCGGATCCCCACCCGGTTGATCTTGTCGGCGTACGTCGGACCGATCCCCCGGCCCGTGGTGCCGATCTTGCGCTTCCCCAGGAAGCGCTCGGTCACCTTGTCGAGCGTGACGTTGTACGGAGTGATCAAATGAGCGTTGCCGCTGATCAGAAGCTTGGACGTGTCGACGCCTCGCTCGTTCAGACCGCTCAGCTCGGAGAGCAGGACCGCCGGGTCGACCACGACACCGTTCCCGATGACCGGGGTACACCCCGGCGACAGGATTCCGGAGGGGAGGAGATGCAGTGCGTACTTCTGGTCGCCCACGACGACCGTGTGACCGGCGTTGTTACCGCCTTGGTATCGCACGACATAGTCCACGGATCCACCGAGGAGGTCGGTGGCCTTCCCCTTGCCCTCGTCACCCCACTGAGCACCGAGCAGCACAAGTGCGGGCACAGGCGTACACCCCTTCCGGGCGGGGCATGTCCAAGGTCAGGGGGCGTACGTAAAGGTCGTACCTGCCGCACGACGATGTGCGGCAAAGCCTGAGCCGTCGAACCGGGTGCCCCGGAATAGACGAAGCCCCTGGCGCAATAGCGCAAGGGGCTCTTGCACCAAGATGCTACCCGAGGAAGGACCGAGGTGTCGGCTGCAGAGCCCCCCGGCGACGGCGACGACCAGCTCCTGGTGGTCATCGACCCGGTCGCCCGCCGGACCGACGGCGAGTCCGTCCGTATCGCCAAGGACGTGCTGAGCGCCGGATCGCACGCCAAGATCTGCCTTCCGGACACCCCGGAGGAGTTCGCGCGGGCCCTGTCCCGGCGGGGTTCGCGCAGGCCCGTGGTGGTCGGCGACGATCACGCGCTGCTGCGCGCGGTGGCCCAGCTCCACCGCGAACGGGAGCTGGCCGACGGCGTCCTCTCCCTGATCCCCGTCGGCGCGGCGCACGCCCTGGAGGTGGCCCACGCCCTCGGCGTCCCCCGGGGCGCCGTGGCGGCCGCACGGACCGCGCTGGACGGCGCGGTGCGACGCCTGGACCTCCTGGTCGACGACAGCGACGGCGTCGTCCTCGGCCGCCTCCGCATCCCCGCCCCGGCGCCGCCGCCCGGCCCGACGGGCCCGCACACGGGCGTCACGGCCGTCTGGGACACCTGCCGCTCGCTGATGACGTCCCTGGTCCGCCCGGCCCCGGTCGCCGCCGGCACGCACCCGGGCACGCACCGGCTGCGCGTCGAGGCGGACGGGGTGCTGCTGAGCGACCTGGACACGCCGGTACGGGGCGTCCAGGTGACCTCCCAGGGCGGCGGGGGCCTGGCCGACGTCGTCGTCCGCGCAGCCTCGGGCGAGGACGTCGCGGCGGAGGCCAAGGCGGTCACGGTCTCCGGCGCGGACTTCCGCTACCGGGCGGACATACGGACCGGGGGGCCGGTGCGCACCCGGACCTGGACGGTCCGGGCGGGCGCCTGGGGGCTGATGCTGCCGGGCCCGGCGAGCGCGGCCGGGGCAGCGGGCGCACGCTGGTAGAAGACGGCCCGAGACGTCCCGGAGGTGACCGTCATGACCAGGATCGCTGTCGGATGGCACATCGACCTCGCATTCGAGGAGGACACCCACCGCACCCGCGCGGCGGCGCTCGTCCGCCTCTCCGACGGAACAGAGGTACGCGCCCACGGCTACGCCAGCCGCCATCCCTCGGACGCCGACCAGCAGCGGGTCGGCGAGGAGATCGCGGGGGCCAGAGCGCTCAACGAACTGGCGATGAAACTGCTGACCAAGGCGCACGACGAGATCGACGAGGCGTCGGGCAGGTCGTCGTACCCGCTGACCTGATACCGGGGCTCCGCCCGGGCCCCCGCTCCTCGATCGCCGGAGCGGCTGAGGCCGCCGGAACCGCGCCCGCGCCCCGGCGCGTCCCCCCGGGCATGGAGATCCAGAACTCGCGGCGGGAAGCCCTCGTCGGAACCGCCGGCTGTCTGACCGCCTTCGCCGGAGCGCTCGTGGGCATCGTGCTCTGGGCCCCGCACGGCAAGGGCGGCCTCCTCGACGGCTTCGAGGGCACCTCCAACTGGAACGTGCTCTGGGTCGGGCTGCCCCTCATGATCCTCGGCGGGATCGCGGCGGCCCTGGCCGTGTTCTTCCTGGTCCGGGGTGACTGGAAGCGGGCGATCGGCCTCGTCGCGGCCATCGCCGCCCTCTTCGCGGTCGGCGTCGGCGTGGACGCGCTGGCCGGAGCGCCGAGGCCGGAGTGCTACGACCCCTGCTGAGGGCGGGAGCCGCAGGAGCCGCAGGAGCCGCAGGAGCCGCAGGAGCCGCAGGAGCCGCAGGAGCCGCAGAAACGCGCTACACCTCCGCCCGCAGCTCCTTCAGCCCCCGGATCACATACCCCGGCTGCCATTCGGGCTCGGCCGTCATCCGCAGGGCCGGTGCCTTGCGGAGCAGCTCCCCGAAGGAGGCGGCCAGCTCAATTCGGGCCAGCGGGGCGCCCAGGCAGAAGTGGATGCCCGCGCCGAAGGTGATGTGCGGGTTGTCCTCCCGGGACAGGTCCAGCGTGTCCGGGCGCGCGAACCGCTCCGGGTCCCGGTTGGCCGAGCCGAACAGCAGCGCAACCTCCGCGCCCCGCCCGATCACCTGGCCGTCGATCTCGATGTCGTCGAGCACCCAGCGCTCGAACATCTGCAACGGGGTGTCGTAGCGCAGCAGTTCCTCGACAGCGGTGGGCAGCAGCGTGGGGTCGGCGCGCAGGGCGGCCAGCTGCTCCGGGTGGTGGAAGAGCGTGCGCCAGCCGTTGACGGTGGAGTTCACCGTCGCCTCGTGGCCCGCGTTCAGCAGGAGCACGCAGGTCGAGATCATCTCCTGCTCGGTCAGCCGCTCGCCCTCGTCGTGGGCGGCGATGAGCGCCGAGATCAGGTCCTCCCCGGGGTCGGCGCGCCGCTCGGCGATGAGCCCGCGCAGATACGCGGAGAAGTCGACGGAGGCCCGGACGGCGGCCTCGGCCGTCTCCTCGGACGGATGCAGCTCGAACATCCCGCAGATCGCCGCCGACCACGGCCGCAGCAGCCCCCGGTCCGCCTCCGGAACGCCCAGCATCTCCGCGATCACGGCGACCGGCAGCGGCTCCGCGACCTCCGCGAGAAGGTCCCCGCCGCCCTTGGCCACGAAGGCGTCGACCAGCTCGGCCGCCAGCCGCCGTACGGTCGGGGCGAGGTTCTCGACCGTACGCGGGGTGAACGCCTTGGAGATCAGCCGCCGGATCCGGGGATGGTCGGGGGCCTCCAGATCGAGGATGCCCTGCCCGTTGAGCGTGGTGAACGGCTCGTGCGCGGCGGGCGGCGGGGTCCGGCCGAACTCCTCGTGGCTGAAGCGGTGCAGATACGTCCGGCCGAGGCGGCGGTCGCGCAGCAGGGCCGACACGTCGGAGTGGTGCGGGATCAGCCACTGCCCCGTCGGCTCGAACCAGTGCGCCCGGCCGGCGGCGCGCAGCGCGGTGTAGGCGGGGTAGGGATCGGCGACGAACGCGGGCGACCAGGGATCGAAGGACACGTGCATGACCCGACGCTACCCGCGCCCGCCGCCACCGCAAGGGGTGATCCCTGCCCGGCCGCCCTCCCCAGGACTCCCCGGGCCTCCCCCGCACCGCCCGCCGCCGTCGCGACAGGCGCGCCGGGCCGGGCCTCCCCGGGTCCGCCCGGACAGGGAGCCGGAGCAGGGAGCGGGCCGGAGCAGGGAGCGGGGGCTAACCCGGCGTCACCAGCCGCGCCTCGTAAGCGAACACCGCCGCCTGGGTCCGGTCGCGCAGCCCCAGCTTCACCAGGATGCGGCTGACGTGCGTCTTGATCGTGGACTCGGCGACGATCAGATGCGAGGCGATCTCCGCGTTGGAGAGCCCCTGCGCGATCAGGACGAGCACCTCCGTCTCGCGTTCGGTGAGATCGCCGATCCGGGCCAGGGCGGGCGGGCGCGGGGTCTCCGCGAGCTTGGAGAACTCGGTGATCAGCCGCCGGGTCACCGTCGGGGCGAGCAGCGCCTCACCCGAGGCCACCACCCGTACCCCGTCGGCGAGCTGCCGGGCGGACGCGTCCTTGAGGAGGAAGCCCGAGGCCCCGGCCCGCAGCGCCTGGTAGACGTACTCGTCGAGGTCGAAGGTCGTCAGCACCAGCACCTTCGCGTCGGCGTCCCGCGCGACGATCTCGCGGGTCGCCTCGATGCCGTTCATCTCCGGCATGCGGATGTCCATCAGGACCACGTCCGGGCGGAGGGCGGCGACCTGGGCGAGGGCCTGGCGCCCGTCGACCGCCTCGCCGACGACGGTGATCCCCGGCATCGCGTTGAGCAGGACCGAGAAACCCTCGCGGACCATCATCTGGTCGTCGACGATCAGGACCCGGATGTCGGTGTCGCTCATGCGCCGCCGTCCCTCTCGACGACGACCGTGTCCCCGGCGCCCGTCGCGTCCGCCGTGGAGCCGGCCGTCTCCCGTGGCTCCGGCCCGTCCGACAGCGGTACGGGGAGGAACACGGCGATCTCGTACCCGCCGTCCTCCGTCGCCCCGGCCGTCATCTCGCCGTTGAGCATCGCGACCCGCTCCCGCATCCCGGTGATCCCGTGCCCGGCCCCCGGCGAGGGCTTGACCAGGCCGCGCGGGGGCCCGTTGACCACGCGCAGCCCGAGCCCGCCGAGGACATAGCCGAGCTCGACCCGGGCGGAGGCGCCCGGCGCGTGCCGAAGGCTGTTGCTCAGGGCCTCCTGGACGATCCGGTACGCCGACAGCTCGACGCCCTGCGGCAGCTCGCGGACGGCCCCGGTGATCACCTTCTCCGTCTCCAGGCCCGTCTCGCGGACGTTGTCCAGGAGCCCGTCGAGCGCGGCGAGGGTGGGCTGCGGGGCGTCGGGGGCCTCGTAGTCCTCCGCCCGGACGACCCCGAGGACGCGGCGCAGCTCGGTGAGGGCGGCCACCGCGTTCTCCCGGATGGTGACGAAGGCCTGCTCCAGCTCCGGCGGCGGGTTCTCGACCCGGTAGGGGGCGGCCTCGGCCTGGATCGCGACGACCGACATGTGGTGGGCCACCACGTCGTGCAGCTCCCGGGCGATGGTGGTGCGCTCCTCCAGCAGGGTGCGCCGGTCGCGCTCGACGGCGGTGACGGTGCGCTGCACGGTGACCTCGCGCTCGGCGTCGCGCCGGATCTGGACCACGGCGACGACGAGCAGTGCGAAGGCGGACAGCGTCGCCAGGGGCGCGGTGATCGACGGGTCGCCGCCCTCCACCAGTACCCCGAACAGCAGGGTCAGCAGCCACATCAAGGCGGCCGTACGGGGCCGGGTCCGGGCGGCCACGACCACCAGGACCACCACTTGCGCCGCGAAGGTGCTCGGCCCCCACAGCTCGCTGCCCAGGATCCCGCAGAAGACGGTCGCCAGCATCGAGGCCCAGAAGGCGGCGACCGGCCTGATAAGGGTCATCGCGACCGGGATCGCGGGCACCACGCCCATCAGGAAGCGGTAGTCCCACTCCGCGAACCCGGCCATCATCACCAGGAAGGCGGCGAACAGCACCAGCGCGTGCGGGGTCCAGACGGTGGCCTTCCGCAGGCCCTCGGGCAGCCGCCGTATCAGCCGGCCGTCGGGGTTCAGCGGCGGCAGCGGACGGTAGGCGAGCACATCACGCATCAGATCGTTCCGCAGGCCGTCGATGGCCCCTGCGGCCGCCCGGAACTCCGGGCCACTGGTCTTCGTCTGGGTCTCGGTCACGCTTCCACGGTAGGCGGCGGCGGACGGCGGGTCGTCACCATCGCTACGGATTCCGGGGCGTCCGTCTCAAGGACTACCCGCCTCCGCCGTACCGCACCGAGGGCCGGAAAACCCCTGGTGGCAGCCTTGTCAGACCCCCGCGCGAAAGTGGTCCGCGTGCTCCTCGGCCCACTGCGCGAAGGTCCGGGCCGGCCGACCGGTGACCTTCTCCACCGTGTCGGTCACCGTCCGGCCCTCCGGCGGGGTGTCCCGGTAGACGTCGATCAGGAACGCGATCACGTCCTCCGCCATGCCCTGGCCCCGCCAGGTCTCCAGCGCCTGCTCCTCGGTCAGCTCGACCAGCTCCACGTCCGCGCCCCGAGCCGCCGCGACGGCCGCCGTCTTGTCGGCGACGGTCAGCGCCTGCGGCCCGGTGATCAGGTACTCCTGGCCGCCGTGGCCGTCCTCCGTGAGGGCCGCCGCCGCCACCGCCCCGATGTCCGCCTCGTGGACCATCGCGCTCAGCCGGCTCACGAAGGGCTCGCGCACCACGCCCTCGCTCCTGATGCCGGGCGCCCACTCCAGGGCGTTCGCCATGAACTCCACCGGCATCACGACGGCCCAGGCGAAGTCGCTCGCCCGCACCGCCGCCTCCATCGGGGTCTCCCCGCCACCGTGGAGCACGGTCACCCGGCGCACGCCGGCCTTCCGGGCCAGGGCGAGGATCTCCTCACCGGTCTCCAGCGGGGCGAAGAGCTCGCCGCCGAAGGTGATGAGGTGCAGCCCGCTCACCCCGTCCAGTGCGGGGCCCAGCGACGCCGGGTCCGTGAGGTCGCCGGCGACGACGTCGACCCCGTCCGGGAACTCCGCCCGCGCCGGGTCGCGGGTCAGGGCCCGGACGTGCTCGCCGCGCTCCAGCAGCTGCTCGACCACGCGGCGGCCGACCGTTCCCGTGGCTCCGGTCACCAGGATCGTCATGAGGTTCCCCTTCGTCGGTACCGGCTCCGTCCGAGCGGCAACAGAACCAACGTAGAGGTCCTTGCGGACACCTTCGGTCCGCAACTCGGTTCCCCGGCCGACCGGCTCACCAGGCGAGCTGGGTGATCTCCTCGGCCACGACGGCGCAGGCGTCGGCGGCCGGATCGACCAGCGGGAAGTGCCCGACGCCGCCGAGCAGCGTCAGCCCCACCATCTCGCCGGACCTGGCCGCCGCGTCGACGTACGCCTCGGAGACGGCCTGCGGGACGACGATGTCCTCGACGCCCTGCACGATCGCGGTGGCGATCCCGGTCGGCAGCAGCACCCCGGGGTCGGCCTGCGCCACCCGCTCTTCGAAGTCGGCCTCCCCGCCCAGGAATTGGGAGACCGCACCGCCGCACACCCCCAGTTCGACCGCCGCCGTGAAGTCCGCGATCGGGGCCAGGGCGACGACCCCGCGCAGCGGCGGCGGGGCGGGCAGCCGCCACGGCGACCCCTCAGGCAGGACGTGCCGCGCCGCCGCCCACAGGGCGAGGTGCCCGCCCGCCGAGTGCCCGGTGACCACGATCCGCCGCACATCGGCCCCGGGCAGCTCGCGGGCGGCCAGCACGGGCATCGCGTCCATCGCGGCGGCCACGTCGTCGAAGGTCTCCGGCCAGCGCCCCGCGACCGGGTCGGCGCCGCCCGGCCGGAAGCCGCCCCCGCCGCCGTCGCGCTGCTGCGGGATGTCGTCGCCGCCGCGCCGGTACTCGACGCTCGCCACGGCGAAGCCCCGGCGGGCCAGGAAGTCCGCGAACGGGGAGACATGGGCCCGGTCGTACGGGGCCCGCCAGGCGCCGCCGTGCAGGAGGACGACGAGCGGGGCGCCGGTGCGGCCGTCGCGCGGCGCGTAGAAGTCGACGACCTGGTCGGGGTGGTCCCCGTAGGCGGCGGACCGGTCGGGCGCGACCTCCGGATGCGCGAGCGCCGACTCCGTCTCGGCGACGTCCCGATCACGCGCGGCAGAATCCGACATGCTGCTCAACCGTCCTATGCCTGTGTCCCGTGCCTGTGTTCTCGCCCAACTGGGCTGACCTGCGGGGACGGTACCAGCACTCGGCACCGTCCCCGCCCGGTCGGACAGACAGTGACGGCCCGTCAGCCGACGGTGTCGTCGACGAGCACATCGGCGACCACATCGGCGTCCACCTCGGCAAGCACCTCGGCGAGAATCCGCGCCGCCCGTTCCGCGTCGGCGAACCCCACGTACAGCGGGGTGAAGCCGAACCGCAGCACGTCCGGCCGCCGCAGATCGCCGACGACGCCCCGTTCGATCAGCCGGCGCATCACGGGCTCGGCCCCGTCGCAGCGCAGGGCGACCTGGCTGCCGCGTTCGGCGTGCGCGGCCGGGGTGACGGAGGTGACCCGGCCCGCGGGGACGTACGACTCGACGCACTCCAGGAAGAAGTCCGTCAGGGCGAGGGACTTGGCCCGCACCACGTCGACGGAGACCCCGTCCCACACGTCCAGCGCCGCCTCCAGCGTCAGCATGGAGACGATGTCGGGCGTGCCGACCCGGCCCCGTACGGAACCGTCCGCGGGGGCGTAGCCCGGGGTCATGCCGAACGGGTCGGCGTGCGAGTTCCAGCCCGGCAGCGGCGAGTCGAAGGCGGCCTGGTGGCGCTCGGCGACATACAGGTACGCGGGCGAACCGGGGCCGCCGTTCAGGTACTTGTAGGTGCAGCCGACCGCGAGGTCCACCCCGTGCTCGTCCAGCCCGACGGGCAGCGCGCCGGCGCTGTGGCAGAGGTCCCACACCACGACCGCCCCCGCCGCGTGGACGGCGGCGGTCAGCCCCGGCAGGTCGTGCAGCCGGCCGGAACGGTAGTCGACGTGGTTGAGCAGCACGGCGGCGGTACGCGGCCCGAGCGCGGCCGGGACGTCGGCGGGAGCGACGGGCACGATCCGGTGGCCGGTGAGCCGGGCGGCGGACGAGGCGATGTACCCGTCCGTGGGAAAGGTCGTCGCGTCAACCAGGATCTCGTCGCGTCCCTCCCCCGCGAGCCGGCTCGCGGCGACGACGGCCTTGAAGACGTTCACGCTGGTCGAGTCACCGACGACGATCTGCCCGGCGGCGGCCCCGACGAGCGGGGCGATCCGGTCGCCGATCCGCTCGGGCGCGGTCCACCAGCCGCTCTCGTCCCAGGACCGGATGCGCAGCTCGCCCCACTGGCGGGTGAGAACGTCCTGGACGCGGGCGGGAACGTGGACGGGCAGCGCGCCCAGCGAGTTGCCGTCGAGGTAGACGCCGTCGTCGTCGAGGGCGAACAGCTTGCGCCGCGCGGCCAGCGGGTCGGCGGCGTCGAGGACGAGCGCCCGCTCACGGAGGTCCGTACCCGGGGCGGTGCGGGAGGCCTCAGACATGGCTGCGCGCCGTCCACAGCTCGGGGAACACGTTCTTCGTGGCGCGCTTCTCCAGCCAGGCCACTCCGGCGGAACCGCCGGTGCCGGTCTTGGAGCCCATCGCGCGCCGGGTGGCGACGAGGTGGTCGTTGCGCCAGCGCCAGACGAGCTCGCCGACGTCGGTGAGCAGCTCGCCGAGGCGCACCAGCTCGTCGTTCTGGTCGTCGGATGCGTAGATCTCCGCCCACACGGCCTCGACCTCGGGCGACGGCTCGTACCGCTGGGTCAGGTCCCGGCCGGTCACCGCCTCGGGGATCGCGTAGCCGCGCCGGGCCAGCAGGGCGAGGGTCTCGTCGTACAGACTGGGCTCCCCGAGCGCCTTCTCCAGCTCGGCGTACACGCGGGGCGCGCCCCGGTGCGGCACCAGCATGGAAGCGGACTTGTCGCCGAGCAGGAACTCCATCCGCCGGTACATCGCCGACTGGAACCCGGAGCCCTCTCCGAGGGACCCCCGGTAGGAGTTGAACTGGGCGGGGGTGAGTCCGGCCAGCGGCCGCCAGGACTCGTTGAGCGCCTCCAGCTCGCGCAGCGAACGCTTCAGCGCGTCGCGCGCGACGGGTATGCGGTCCTCGCGCAGGGCGCGGGTCGCGGTCTCCCACTCATGGACGATGACCGTGAACCACAGCTCCATGACCTGGGTCGTGACCAGGAAGACCATCTCGCCGGGATCGTCCGAGCGCAGCTGCTGGAGGTGGGTCAGGACATCCGCCTGGACATAGTCCTCGTACGGAGTCGTTCCCGCGAAGTCCAGGTGCGGGTTGTCCGCACCGGTGGCTTCGGGGTCGGGGTGATTCGTCGACATTTCTGTCTCCTCGACACGAGCTTCCGGGTAGCGGTCCGCCCCTTCCGTGAGGTGATGGAGCTCCGGTCCCCTGCTCGCATACTAAGCCGCTCCCTGCCCGAGGTGCTTGGGCAGGGAGCGGCTCGGGGGAAGACTGCTCAGCTCAGGATGTCGGCGGCGGTCGGCGATGAGTCCCGCAGGAACGTCGAGCAGCGCTCGTGCTCCTCGGTCTCCCCGATCGACCCGGCGGCCCGCGCCAGGGCGTGCAGGGCGCGCAGGAAGCCGCGGTTCGGCTCGTGCTCGAACGGGACGGGGCCGTGGCCCTTCCAGCCGGCCCGGCGCAGGGAGTCGAGGCCGCGGTGGTAGCCGGTACGGGCGTACGCGTACGACTCGACGACCCGGCCGCCCTCGAAGGCCTCGTCGGCGAGCTGCGCCCAGGCGAGCGAGGAGGTGGGGTACTTCGCGGCGACCTCGGCGGGCGGGGTGCCGGCGGCGAGCAGCTCGCGCGGCTCCGGGTCGTCGGGGAGGTGGGTCGGGGCGGGGCCCCCGAGCAGGTTCTCGTGGATGGACATGGCTCAAGTGTGCCTGCCGCGACGGTCCGGCGGCACCGCGCCCCGACCGGCCGCCCGTGCCCGGGGGCCTGCCCCGCGGGCGTACGTCATCCCTCGCGGCGCTCCGGCTCCAGCGGCGGGGCGACGACCCCGCAGTGCACCGCGCATTCGGGCCGCTCCCCGCGGACGGCGGCGGCCGGGGTGCGCACCGTCCACCAGGCGACGACCGCGCCCGCCACCAGCAGCCCGGCGCACATCGGCATGGCCCGCCGGAAGGTCGCGGCGAACTCGCCCGCGTCCCGGTACGCCTCGGGCCCCATGCCGGCGAGCAGCGGCAGGGCCGCCACCGCGATGAGCCCAGCGGCCCGCGCGGCGGCGTTGTTGATGCCGCTGGCCAGCCCCGCCCGCCCGGCGTCCACGGCGGCCAGGACGGTCGCGGTGAGCGGCGCGACGACCACGACGAGCCCGGCGCCGAGCACCAGGACGGCGGGCAGCACCTCACTGACGTACGAGCCGACGGACGGGGTGCCGGGCCCCACCCGCAGCATCAGGAGCATCCCGGCGGCGGCCAGCAGCGGCCCCACTGTGAGGGGGATGCGGGGTCCGATCCGCCGTCCCAGCTCCCCCGACCAGGCGGAGAACAGCAGCATGAGGATCGTGGTCGGCAGCAGCGCTGTACCGGCCCCCAGCGCCGAATATCCGGCCACCACCTGGAGCTGGATCGCGGAGAGGAAGAAGAAGCCGCCGAGGGCCGCGTAGACGCAGAAGGTCACCAGGTTGACCGAGGTGAACAGCCGGGAGCGGAAGATCGACGGCGGCAGCATGGGATCCGCCCGCCGCCGCTCGACCAGGACGAACGCCGCTCCGAGGGCCAGCCCGCCGAGGGCCGACCCGATCACCGACGGCGACGCGCCCCGCCCCGGGGCCTCGATCAGGGCGTACGTCACCCCGGCGAGCGCCAGCGCCCCGAGGACGGCCCCCAGCACGTCGAACCGGCCGTGCGCCGCCGGATCCCGCGACTCCGGTACGTGCCGGAGCGCGACGGGCACGCAGAGCGCGGCGAGCGGCAGATTGAGCAGGAACACCCACCGCCACCCGGGCCCGTCGACGAGCCACCCGCCCACGAACGGCCCGACAGCCGCCCCGACCCCGCCGAACCCGGACCAGAGCCCCACGGCCCGGGCCCGGTCGTCCGGATGGAAACTCGCCTGGATGATCGCGAGGGACCCCGGCGTGAGCAACGCCCCGCCAACCCCTTGCAGGGCCCGCGCGGCGACGAGCACCCCCGCGTTCGGCGCGATCCCGCAGAGCAGGGAGGCCGCAGCGAACCACACCACCCCCACCACGAACACCCGCCGCCGCCCGTACCGGTCCCCGAGCGCCCCGCCGAGGAGGATCAGCCCGGCGAGCGTGAGCATGTACGCGTTGACGGTCCACTGAAGCGCGGCCATGTCGGTGCCGAGGTCCTCGCCGATACGGGGCAGGGCCACGTTGATGACTGTGGAGTCCAGCATCGCCATGCTGGAGCCGAGCACGGTGGTCAGGACGACCCACCGCCCGACGGACGAGGCGACCCGAATCTCTCCGGGCGCGGGGGCATCAGCCATGGAAGCAGCTTGCCCCGACTCGCCCCTACGGGCACGTCCAGCCCCTCCGGGTGCGCTCAGCCCCTCCGGCGATTGAGGAGCGGGGGCGCGGGGGCGGAGCCCTCGCAACCGGGGCCCGGGGGCAGCGCCCCCGAAACCACCCCTACCGCACGGCCCCCACCGCCCGCACCAATGCCGAAACTCCCCGCACCACCTTCTCCCGAGGACACCCCACGTTCAGCCGGACGAACCCGGGCGCCCCGTAAACGGCACCCCCCATGATCGCCACCCCCTCCCGCTCCACCAGCACCCGCTGCAACGCCTCGTCGTCCACTCCCAGCGGCCGCAGGTCGATCCAGGCCAGGTACCCCGCCTGCGGCGGCTCCCACCCCAGCTCGGGGAAGGCCTCTCCCAGCCGCTCCGCGACGTACCCGAGGTTTCCCGCCACATACGCCCGTACCGCGTCCAGCCACGCCGCCCCCTTCCGGTACGCCGCGATGTGCGCGGTCAACGACAGAACGGCCGGCGACGCCAGCCCCTCCCCCGTCTCCATCCGGCGCACGTACTCCGCCCGGTCCGCCGGATCGCCGATCAGCCCGTACGAACCGGTCAGCGCCGGAAAGTTGAACGCCTTCGACCCGGAGGAGACGATCGCCCAGCGCCCGGCGCCCGCCACCCGCGTCCACGGCACATGGACGCGCCCCACGTCCCCCTCGTGCACGAAGTCCGCGTGGATCTCGTCGCTGATCACCGCGACCCCGTACCGCTCGGCCAGCGCGGCCGTCCGGGCCAGCTCGTCGGCCGTCCACACCCGCCCCGTCGGGTTGTGCGGCGAGCACAGGACCAGCACCTTCGCGTCCGCCCGCGCCAGCTCGCGCTCCAGCGCCTCCTCGTCCCCCACCGGCACCCCCCGCAGCTCGCGCCCGAGCCCGGTGATCGCCTTGCGGAAGCCGTCGTACGTGGGGGTGTGGACGACGACGCCGTCCCCTTCTCCCGTCCACATGCGGAGCAGCTGGGAGAGCTGGTTGAGCACGGACGGGCCGTAGACCAGCTGTCCGGTGTCGATCGTGGTGTCGTACCGGGTCGCGTACCAGTGGGCTATCGCCGAGCGGAAGTCGTCCTGCTGCCAGGTGGTGTAGCCGAACACCCCGTGTTCCAGGCGGTCCCGGAGCGCGGCCAGGACCTCGGGTGCCGTGGCGAAGTCCATGTCGGAGATGGTGAACGGCAGCAGCCCGTCGACCCCGAACCGGTCAGCGACCCCGTCCCACTGGACGCACCAGGTGCCCCGGCGGTCGACGACGGTGTCGAAATCGTAAGTCGCACCCACAGCGGGGCCTCTTCTCTCTCCTGGTACGGCAACGGGCCCGGTCCCCTGAAGGAGGACCGGGCCCGACACCGTACGTCCGTGCGGACGGGTGATTACTTCAGCTTCGTACCCGTGGAGCGCAGGTGGCCGCACGCCTCGGTGACGCGCTTGGCCATGCCCGCCTCGGCGGCCTTGCCCCAGGTACGGGGGTCGTAGGTCTTCTTGTTGCCGACCTCGCCGTCGACCTTCAGGACACCGTCGTAGTTGCGGAACACGTGGTCCACGACCGGTCGGGTGAAGGCGTACTGGGTGTCGGTGTCGAGGTTCATCTTCACGACGCCGTTCTCCAGCGCGGTGGCGATCTCCTCGGCGGTGGAGCCCGAGCCGCCGTGGAAGACGAAGTCGAACGGCTGGCTGCCGGCCGGCTTGCCGTACTTCTCGGAGACGCCCGCCTGAAGGTCCTTCAGCAGCTCGGGACGGAGCACGACGTTGCCCGGCTTGTAGACGCCGTGGACGTTGCCGAAGGAGGCGGCCAGCAGGTAGCGGCCCTTCTCGCCCAGCCCGAGCGCCTCGGCGGTGCGCAGCGCGTCGTCGACGGTCGTGTACAGCTCGTCGTTGATCTCGTGCGTGACGCCGTCCTCCTCACCGCCGGTCGGGGTGATCTCGACCTCAAGGATGATCTTGGCGGCGGCGGCCTTGGCCAGCAGCTCCTGGCCGATGGCCAGGTTGTCGGCGAGGGTCTCGGCCGAACCGTCCCACATGTGGGACTGGAACAGCGGGTTCAGACCCTTGGCGACGCGCTCCGCGGAGACGTCGAGCAGCGGACGTACGTAACCGTCCAGCTTGTCCTTGGGGCAGTGGTCGGTGTGCAGCGCGATGGTGACGTCGTACTTCGCGGCGACGATGTGCGCGAACTCCGCCAGCGCGACCGCGCCCGTGACCATGTCCTTGTTGTACTGGCCGCCCAGGAACTCCGCACCGCCGGTGGAGATCTGGACGATGCCGTCGCTCTCGGCCTCCGCGAAACCGCGCAGGGCGGCGTGCAGGGTCTGGGTCGAGGTGACGTTGATGGCCGGGTAGGCGAACTTGCCCGCCTTTGCCCGGTCGAGCATCTCGGCGTACGCCTCGGGGGTTGCGATGGGCATCTGACCGCTCCTTGGGATGTGCGGGTGTGCAGGCTGTGAGTCCCTGACCTGGGGGCGACGTCATCGTCGCCCCCATCTTCCCAGACTCCTCATCCGGCTCCACTCGGCGGACCCTGTTTCACGTGAAACCGTCCGCCACGGGCTCAGAGGCTGCCGGGTGGCCGCTCAGCCCAGGTCGAGGTCGGCCACCGAGTAGACGTGGACGTACGGCAGGCCGGCCTCGGCGATGGCCGGGGCGGCACCGCGCTCGACGATCACGGCGACGGCGACGACCTCGCCGCCCGCCTCGCGCACCGCCTCGACGGCGGTCAGCGGTGAGCCGCCCGTCGTCGAGGTGTCCTCGACGACCAGGCAGCGGCGGCCCTTCACGTCGGTGCCCTCGATGCGGCGCTGCATCCCGTGCGCCTTCTGCGCCTTGCGGACGACGAAGGCGTCCAGGCTCTCGCCGCGGGCGGCGGAGGCGTGCAGCATCGAGGTGGCGACCGGGTCGGCGCCCAGGGTCAGCCCGCCGACGCAGTCGTAGTCCAGCTCGGCGGTGGCGTCGAGCATGACCTGGCCGACCAGCGGCGCGGCCCTGCCGTCCAGCGTGATCCGGCGCAGGTCGATGTACCAGTCGGCTTCCAGCCCCGAGGAGAGGGTCACCTTGCCGTGCACCACGGCCTTGTCCTTGATCTGCTGGAGCAGGTCAGCGCGTACGTCAGTCATGACCACGAGGGTAAGCGGTACCGCACCGGCCCACCGCCGGGCACCGGCTCAGAGCCGCCTCCAGCTCCAGGTCGTCGTCATCTCCAGCGGGTCGATCGGGGTCACCAGCCGGGGCGCGGTGTTCAGCCCGTTCGGCGGCCCGGACTGCGGCTCGACGCAGACGGCCTCGTCCTGCTCGTCATAGACGACCACCCACTCGCTGCGGCTCTTCACCGTCAGCTCCAGCCGCTCCGGCCAGGTGAGCTTCACGTCCACGCCGTCGGGCATGCCGAAGCAGTCGTCCCACGGCCCGGGCAGGGGGTCGATGCGACGGCCGGTGGGCAGATGGTCCGCGCCGCGTTCCTCCTGCCAGGCGGCGTCGAAGGAGAGCTCGGCGGCCACGCCGTCGAGGGTGCGGCGGAACCAGGGGTGCCAGCCGGCCTGGGCCGGGAAGGAGTCGCCGTACGTCTCGGTGGCGAGGCCCAGCGTCAGCGCCTCCTCGGTCAGCTCGAAGGTCTGCGTCACCCGGCCCCGGTACGGCCAGGGCTCGGCGAGGTCGTAGTAGAACGCGGCCCGCCCCTCCTCCAGGTCGGCGGCCGTGAACGCCGGCTCCCAGGAGGTGTCGCGGCCGGTGCCGTGGATGGCGTGCGGCGGGGAGTTCAGCGGCAGCCGGTGGAGCTCGTCACCGTTGCGGAACTCCCCGTTCCCGGTCCGCCCGCACCAGGGCACCATCGGGAAGCAGCCGTACCGCTCGCCCTGGCGGAGCAGTTCGGCGCCCCCGATCCGCAGGCTGCTGATCCGGCAGCCGTGCCGGGGGTCGACGGTCAACTCGGCTTCGCCGACGGTCAGCCTGACGTTCTCTTCGCTCCTGCTCACCCGACGACCCTACTGGCCCGTCCCCGCCTCGGGCACACCTTGCCACCGGTGACTCTCGCCTCCGTCGCACACCGCCTCCGGTGACCACCGCCTCCAGCTCCCGCTACCTCCGGCGTCGCAGCGCCCGGCTCAGCACCACGGCGGAGGCGAGCGCGAGGGCGGCGGCGGGGGCTACCCACCGCAGGGTGGTGCTCGCACCGCCCGCCTCCGGGGAGGGCACGGGGGCGTAACGGCCCCGCGGGGGCGCGTGGTCGACCTCCTCGGCGCTGCGCCCGATCATGGTGCGCCGGGCGTGTGCGGCCTCGGCGGGCGGTTCGTCCGGCACGGTGAACTCCACGCCGGCGACGGGGTCGAGCGAGGGCGGCGGCACGGGCGAGTCGAACACGGACCCGGACTCCTCCGCCCCGGGCTCACCGACCTCGACCTCCGCCCCTGCCCCTGCCCCTGCCCCTGCCCCTGCCCGAGGAGAACCGGCTTCGCTCCCGACGCCTTCGTTCCCGACGCCCTCGGCCGCGTCCTCATCGCCCGAGAGCCCCTCCGCGGCCACCGCGCCGTCCCCGGCGCCGCCGTCGCCGTCCAGGCCCGCACCTCCGGCCTCAGCCACGTCCGCGTCCCGCGCCGCCAGCGACTCCGTCACCAGCTGCTGGGTGAAACGGTCCAGGAGCCGGTGGGCGGCCGCGAGCGCGGCACCCTCCGCCAGCTCCACCAGCCGGCCGTCCCCGCTCGCGGTGCCGCTGTAGGCGAGCGCCGTCCCGCCGTCCGCCTCCGTGAGGCCGATGGTCAGGGCCAGCTCGACCGCGCCGGTACCCCGGGCCTCGACACCCCGCCCGGTCACCGAGAAACGCTGCCCGCCCGAACCGCCGGGCTCCTCCGGGCCGGTGAGCCGCAGCTCACCCCGGTAGGTGATGGTGTGGCCACCGGCCCGCAGCTTCAGCCGGCCCGCCAGGGGCGACGCCGACGCGTCGGCGTCCTGCTGGAGGCCGGGGACGCAGCGGGCGACCCGGGCGGGATCGCTCAGCGTGCGCAGCAGGGTCGGGACGGGGACCGGAACGAACACCTCATGCTCCATGGAAACCGAGCCTAATCGGCCCCGGCCCGGACGTCAGCGCTTCCGCCCGCCGGAAGCCGGGCGCGCTCGCACGTCTTCCCAGTACCGCGGATGGACCAGCGTCGACGGAAGCAGCCCGGGAAGCCGGGTGTCGTCCGCCGCCCGCGCCCCCTCGCGCAGCTCCCGGACGCCCAGCGACCGCGGTACGGGCCCCCCGACGGGCATGGCCAGCCGCGGAGCCACGCCCGGTCCGGCGAGGAGGAACCCCCAGGCCTCCCGCTTCCGGGCCTCGCCGCCGCCCCGGTCCGGGCTCGCGGCGAGGCCCGTGTACCGGCCGGTGACGCGGTACGGGCGGGTCGCGAGGCCGCCCGCGCGCATCGAGGCCTCCACCGTCCAGAAGGTCCCCGGCCGGGCGCCCAGCGGCCCGGCGTGCACCACGAACCGCCCGTCCGGGGCCAGGGCCTCCGCGACCAGCCCGTAGAACTCGGCGGAGTACAGCTTCGTACTGGCGGTGATGCCCGGGTCCGGAAGGTCGGAGACCACCACGTCGTAGCGTCCCCGGTCGGCCCGGAGCCAGGTGAACGCGTCCGCCCCGACCACCGAGACGCGGGGATCGCGGAAGGCGTGGTCGTTCAGCTCGGAGAGTGCGGGGTCCGTACGGGCCAGTCGGGTGACGGCCGGGTCCAGCTCGACGACGGTGACCGAGCGGACATCCTCGTAACGCAGCGTCTCGCGGGCGGCCAGACCGTCGCCGCCGCCCAGGATGAGCACGCGGGCACGGGGCCCGTTCATCGCGGGGTGCACCAGCGCCTCGTGGTAGCGGTACTCGTCGCGGGCGCTGACCCGCAGCCGGCCGTCCAGGTAGAGGCCGAGGGAGTCGCGGTCGGTTCCGGTCAGGACGACCTCCTGCACCCCGGTCCGCACGGCGACGCGCACCTCATCCCCGTACACCGCGCGCCGCGCCGCCCGCTCGAAGTCGTCGACCAGGACCGTGGCCGTGGCCAGCACCGCGATCACCGCGCCGTTGACCAGGACGAGGAGCCACCGGGAACGGGAGGTGAGATCGCGCCGGAACACCCACAGGACCAGCGCGCCGCCCGCCGCCGCGTTGACCGCGCCGGTGAACAGCGCACCGGTCAACTGCCCCAGCACCGGCAGCAGCAGGAAGGGGAACGCGAGCCCGCCGACCAGCGCGCCCACGTAGTCGGCGGCGAAGAGATCGGCGACAGCACCGCCCGCGTCCTGCCGGTCGACGCGCTGGATCAACGTCATCAGCAGCGGGATCTCCGCGCCGATCAGCACCCCGATCGCCAGCGAGAACCCGACCAGCGCGTACTGCGAGTCGCCGAGCCAGGCGAACGAGGCGTAGAGCACCAGCGCGGAGGAGCCGCCGATCAGCGCGAGGGCCGCCTCGACCATCCCGAAACCGACGGCGGCGCGGCAGCGCAAACGTTTCGCGAGAAGGGAGCCGATGCCCATCGCGAACACCATCACGGAGAGCACGACGGAGGCCTGGGTGACCGAATCGCCGATCAAGTAGGAGGCGAGGGCGACCAGTTCGAGCTCGTAGACGAGACCGCAGGCGGCGCAGACGAAGACCGCGGCCAGCACGAGGAACCGGCCGGTCCTCGGCCGCACGGGAAGCCGCGCCGCGCCCCCTCGCGGCGATATCCGCTGGTGGATCATGCTGCGAACGCTACGTCACCGCACCGGCGCAGCCTGTCACCCACACGGGTGTAAGTGCCGCTGCCGGTCCGGCCGCGGGCGCCGGAGCCCCGCGCCCCCGCCGGTCAGCCCGCGGGCGCGGGAATCCTCACCCCCACCCTGGTCCGGGTGACCACCAACTGCCCTTCCTGTGGGTACGCGTGCCAGGTGCGCCACCGCACCTGGCCCTCGGTGCGCTGGGCGAGCATCGCGGTGAAGGCGTGCGGACTGCCGGGGAAGGTGCCCGCCAGGCCGTGCGGGTGGTCGCTCACCAGGGCGAGCAACTCCTGCGCCCGTCCGGCGAACTGACCCTGCGTCAGGGTCTCGACACGCGCCGCGAAGGCGTACTCCCAGTCCCCGAGCCGCTTCGCGACGCCGAGGGGCAGGGGGGTGCTGCTGCCGGGCATACAGGCCACGGTCTCGGAGCAGACGCCGCGGTCCTCCTGGAGGAGGACCTGGTGGGAGGCGCCGAGCAGCCTCAACTGGAGTTCGGCGCCGCCGAGCTGGAGATCGAGGACCGCCAGGGCTGGCAGCGGCTCCCGCCCCAGCATCCAGGCCAGGTCGGCGGCGCGGGTATCGGAATAGGCCGTCTGGAGGGTGGTGAGCATGGGTGGGCTCCGCAAACACACATGGACACATGGACAGCAGGACGCCCCGGGTTGCAGCACGTGGGAGGTGGGGGGCGCCCGATCTGGTCCGACTGGGGTCCGAGGGCTGATTGTTCTCTTCAACGAGGGAATCACGAAGTACGCCCACTCACAGCGCTTTCGCCCAACTTGCCGTGGTTTCCATCCCCCCGGGGGCCCACCGGTTCACTTGTTCAACCCCAAACGTCCGCGTCGCTCAACAAAAGAGCGTCCGGAGGGAGTTCACCCTCCGGACGCCCGACGTCATGTCACCTTCGGTGACCGTCCACCGGCGGCCGGTCAGCTGCCGCCCCCACCGCAGCCGCCACCGCCGCCCCCGCACGACGAACCGCCGCCGCAGGAGTGCCCGCCGGAGCCGTCGCCGCCGGAGTCGCCCCCCGACCACCAGCCGCCGGAGCCGCCTCCGCCGTCGGCGGAGGCTCCGCTCGCGGAGCGCCGGCGCCCGGCGCGTGGCTTCGACGGCCCGCGCCCGCCGGTGACCCGCAGACCGGCCAGCAGTGCTCCGATGACGACCACGGAAACCAGCACAGCGATGAAGACGCTCATGCGCCCCACCCGCCTTTCCTTCCCCCGAAGCGAGGTCCCCCACCGCTTCCCCGTTGTTGTGACAGGGGGATTCCCCGGCCCCCCACGCGCCAAAGCGGACTTGAGCAACTCCAGAGCTTCGGCCCAGGATGGCGCCCATGACACAGGGACGAGCGACCCAGGGAACCCTGGCGGAGGGGCGGCCACTGCTCAACCGCCGCCTCGCCGCGTTCGGCACGACGATCTTCGCGGAGATGTCCGCGCTGGCCGTACGGACCGGCTCCATCAACCTCGGCCAGGGCTTCCCCGACACCGACGGACCCGAGGAGATCCGGGAGGCGGCGGTCCGGGCGCTGCGCGCCGGGCACGGCAACCAGTACCCGCCGGGCCCCGGCGTCCCGGAGCTGCGCACCGCCGTCGCCGCCCACCAGGAACGCTTCTACGGCCTGACCTGGTCCCCGGAGACGGAGGTCCTGGTGACGACCGGCGCCACCGAGGCGATCGCGGCCTCGCTGCTCGCCCTCCTCGAACCGGGCGACGAGGTCATCGCGTTCGAGCCGTACTACGACTCGTACGCCGCCTGCGTCGCCATGGCGGGCGCGAAGCGCGTACCGCTCACCCTGCGCGCCCCGGAGTTCCGCCCGGACCTCGACGAACTGCGGACCCTGATCACCCCGCGCACCCGTCTCCTGCTCCTGAACACCCCGCACAACCCGACCGGCGCGGTGCTCACCCCCGACGAGCTGGCAGGGATCGCGGCCCTCGCGGTGGAGCACGATCTGCTGGTGGTCACCGACGAGGTGTACGAGCACCTGGTCTTCGCGGGGGCGCACCACCCGATCGCCGCGCTCCCCGGGATGCGCGGGCGCACGGTGTCGATCTCCTCCTCGGGCAAGACGTTCTCGTACACCGGCTGGAAGATCGGCTGGGTCACCGGGGACGCGCCGCTGGTGGCCGCCGTCCGCGCGGCGAAGCAGTATCTGACCTTCGTCAGCGGCGGCCCGTTCCAGTACGCGATCGCCGAGGCGCTCGCCCTGCCCGACGCCTTCTTCACCGACTTCCGGGAGGGCATGCGCCGCAAGCGGGATCTGCTGGCGAAGGGGCTGCGCGCCGCGGGCTTCCGGGTGTACGAACCGGAGGGGACGTACTTCATCACCACCGACATCTCCCCGTTCGGCGACGAGGACGCGGGCGCCTTCTGCCGCGCGCTCCCGGAGCGCTGCGGGGTGGCGGCCGTGCCGGTCTCGGTCTTCTACGACGATCCGGAGGCGGGCCGCAGCCAGGTCCGCTTCACCTTCTGCAAGAAGGACGAGGTCCTGGAGGAGGCGGTGGAGCGCCTGGCCCGGCTGGGCTGAGCACGGAGACGGCCCGGGCGGCGGTCATGGTGACCGCCCGCCCGGGCCGCTGCCGCGGGCCGTGGTTCAGGCGCCCGCGGGCTCCTCGCCCTCCGGCTTGCCCTCGGCGGGCTGGATGCCGAGACGCTCGACGAGCCACTTGTCGAACTCGATCGAGGCGCGGACCCAGCTCACCGTCGAGGAGACGAAGTGCTCCAGGCTGACGCCGGTGCCGATGAGCATCTGCGCCTCACCGATCAGCCGGACGGAACCCGCCTCGCCCTCCTCGCCCTCGTGGGCGTGGGTGTAGACCTTGGGCCACAGGGTGCGGCGGTTCCAGTCGTCGATGGCGTCCAGCAGGACGGGACGCTGGTCGAGGTCGTGGGGGCGGTCGTAGAACGTGCGGACCGAGAAGACCTGCTGCTCGTCCTCGCCCCGGAACATGAAGTACGTCCGGAACTCTTCCCACGGCGCCGCGAGGTCGCCCTCGTCGTCGACGACGTACTTCAGCTCCATCTGGTCGAGGAGCTGCTTGACGAGGTCCTGGTCAGGGACGACGGGGCCCTCCGGTCCTGCCGCCTGCGGTTCGGGCTGGCCCCCGAAATTAGGAATCGAGGACGGATCGATGCTCACCGTTATTTCCCTTCGTGACGAGTACGGCCATCCTCTCCCATGGCGGGCGGGGCATGGCAAGCCCGGGCGGCCCCGATCCGCCACGAGCTGACAGACAGCGCGTGGTGGGCGGGGTCCGCCCGGCGTCGGCCGGGCACGCGCCGACGGACTGCGACGCCCGGTGACCGGCGGTCACGGTCTCGGGCGGGGCGTTACGCGGCGGGGCCGACGATCAGCCCGTCCTCGGCCCGCTCCACCCGTACGGTGTCGCCGTCGCGGACCTCGCCGGACAGGATCTCCTTGGCGAGCCGGTCGCCGATCGCCGTCTGGATGAGCCGGCGCAGCGGCCGCGCCCCGTACGCCGGGTCGTTGCCCTCCTCGGCGAGCCAGGCCAGCGCCTCCGGCGATACCTCCAGGGTGAGCCTGCGGTCGGCCAGGCGCTTCGCCAGCCGGTCGATCTGGAGCCCGGCGATGTGCGCGAGCTCGTCGCCGGACAGGGCGGAGAAGACCACCAGGTCGTCGAGCCGGTTGATGAACTCCGGCTTGAAGGAGGCCCGCACCACCTCCAGCACCTGCTGCTTCTTGACCTCGGGCTTGACCAGGGGGTCCATCAGGAACTGGGAGCCGAGGTTGGAGGTGAGGACGAGGATGGTGTTGCGGAAGTCGACCGTGCGGCCCTGGCCGTCGGTGAGCCGGCCGTCGTCGAGGACCTGGAGCAGGACGTCGAAGACCTCCGGGTGGGCCTTCTCGACCTCGTCCAGCAGCACGACGCTGTACGGGCGGCGGCGGACGGCCTCGGTGAGCTGGCCGCCCTCCTCGTAACCGACGTAACCGGGCGGGGCCCCGACGAGGCGGGCGACGCTGTGCTTCTCGCCGTACTCGCTCATGTCGATGCGGATCATGGCCCGCTCGTCGTCGAACAGGAAGTCCGCCAGCGCCTTGGCCAGCTCGGTCTTGCCGACGCCGGTGGGCCCGAGGAAGAGGAACGACCCGGTGGGCCGGTCGGGATCCGCGATCCCCGCGCGCGTACGACGTACGGCGTCGGAGACGGCCTGCACGGCCTCGCTCTGCCCGATCAGCCGCTTGCCCAGCTCGGACTCCATCCGCAGCAGCTTCCGCGTCTCGCCCTCCAGCAGCCGTCCGGCCGGAATGCCGGTCCAGGCGCCGACGACGTCCGCGATGTCGTCCGGGCCGACCTCCTCCTTGACCATGGTGTCCTTGGATGCCTCCTGCTCCGCCTCGGCGGCCTCCTCCAGCTCCCGCTCCAGGCCCGGGATCTCCCCGTACAGCAGCTTGGAGGCGGCGTCGAAGTCACCGTCGCGCTGGGCGCGTTCCGCCTGGCCCCGCAGCTCGTCGAGGCGCTCCTTCAGCTCACCGACCCGGTTGAGGCCCTGCTTCTCCTTCTCCCAGCGGGCGTTCAGGCCGCGCAGCTCCTCCTCCTTGTCGGCGAGGTCACGGCGCAGCTTCTCCAGCCGCTGCTTGGAGGCGGGGTCGGACTCGTTCTTGAGGGCCAGTTCCTCCATGCGCAACCGGTCGACGGATCGCTGGAGTTCGTCGATCTCCAGCGGTGAGGAGTCGATCTCCATACGGAGCCGGGAGGCTGCCTCGTCGACCAGGTCGATGGCCTTGTCGGGGAGGAAGCGCGAGGTGATGTAACGGTCGGAGAGGGTGGCGGCGGCCACCAGTGCCGAGTCCGCGATCTGCACCTTGTGGTGGGCCTCGTAGCGGCCCTTGAGCCCGCGCAGGATCGCGATGGTGTCCTCGACGGAGGGCTCGGCGACCAGCACCTGCTGGAAGCGCCGCTCCAGGGCGGGGTCCTTCTCGATGCGCTCGCGGTACTCGTCGAGCGTCGTCGCGCCGACCATGCGCAGCTCGCCGCGGGCCAGCATCGGCTTGAGCATGTTGCCCGCGTCCATGGCGGAGTCGCCGCCGGCGCCCGCGCCGACGACGGTGTGCAGTTCGTCGATGAACGTGATGATCCGGCCGTCGCTCTCCTTGATCTCGGAGAGGACGGTCTTCAGGCGCTCCTCGAACTCGCCGCGGTACTTCGCGCCGGCGACCATCGCGCCGAGGTCGAGCGAGACGAGCCGCTTGTTCTTCAGGCTCTCGGGAACGTCGCCCTTGACGATGCGCTGGGCGAGACCCTCGACGACGGCGGTCTTTCCGACGCCGGGCTCGCCGATCAGCACGGGGTTGTTCTTCGTCCGGCGCGACAGCACCTGCACGACGCGGCGGATCTCCTGGTCACGGCCGATGACCGGATCCAGCTTGCCCTCGCGCGCGGCGGCCGTGAAGTCGGTGCCGAACTTCTCCAGGGCCTTGTACTGGCCCTCCGGGTCGGGTGTGGTCACCCGGCGCCCTCCCCTGCTCGTCTCGAATGCGGCCAGCAGCTTCTTCGCACTGGCGCCCTGCCCGTCGAGGATCTCACCGGCACGGCCGCCCTTCGCCGCGATGCCGATCAGCAGGTGCTCGGTGGAGATGTAGTCGTCGCCCAGCTCCTCGGCCCGCTGGGCCGCGTCCTGGATGACGGCCAGCAGCTCGCGGTTGGGCGACGGCGGGGCGACGGTGGAGCCGGTGACGCTGGGCAGGCCCCCGAGCAGCCGCTCGGTCCCGCCCCGCACCGCGGCCTGGTCGGCCTCGACGGCGGCGAGCAGGTCGATGACGTTCTCGTTGTCCTGGCCCTCCAGCAGCGCGAGGAGCAGGTGCCCCGGGGTCAGATCGGCGTGCCCGTCCTTCACGGCCCTGCTGGTGGCCGCGTTGATGGCGTCCCGGCTCTTGTTCGTCAGCTCGGCGTCCACGTGTGGTCACTCCTCCTCGCGCCCGGTTCCTGCATTGCTTCTGTCTTGACTTAGTCAACCTGCACAAAGTTGAGTCTATTCCACTCAAGGCGTTGTGCGCACGCGCTGCGGGCCCTCGGCGGTGACCCTCGTACGCTGCCCCCATGGCAGACGTACACCACCCCACTCCCTCATATGTCGCCTTCTGGCGCGAGAGCCACCTCTCCACCCTGACGACTCCCCGCCCGGACGGCACGCCGCACGTGGTGCCGGTGTGCGTGACGTACGACCCGGAGGCCGGGGTGGCGCGCGTGATCACCGACGGGGGCAGCCGCAAGGTCGCCAACATCCGGGCCGCCGGCCCCGGCGGGGCACGCGTGGCCGTCTGTCAGATCGACAGGGCCCGCTGGGCGACCCTGGAGGGCCTCGCGGTCATCCGCACGGAGCCGGAGGCCGTCGCGGACGCGGAAGCCCGTCACGAGGCGCGCTACGGCCGCGCCCCGCGGGTCAACCCGACCCGGGTCGTCATCGAGATCACCCTCGACCGGGCGCTCGGCAAGGCCTGACCCACGGCTTCCCTGACGCCGCCCCCGTACGGGAACAGCACAACGGCGCCACCGTGTTCAGGTCACGGTGGCGCCGCTGTGTGGGGGAAGCGCCGGAGCGATAGGTGACGACGGGGGAATCGCTCAGGCACTGCGGGGGGTGGCGGAAAGTGGTTCTGCGTCGAACAGCTCGTGGTCCCGCTGATCGAGATTGACGAAGATCATGCCGTACCTGACGGCACAGCGGACCGGCTGCGGCGCACCGCGTGGCCGACGGAGACAGCGATAGGCGCGGACGTCCTCGTCCTCTTCCATCACCACGACGATCGGCTCTCCGAACAGGGTGACCATCAACGAGTCGCCACGGCGGGGGAGTGCCGTGAGCAGATCGATGAAATGCCACCCTGAGCGATAGGCGGTCGCCATCTCGCGCCGGAAGGTCCGGTCGTCCGGCGGGGTGCTCATACCCGACCCCGTGTGCCAGGGGCGTTCTCCGACAGCGACCCGGGGGCCGCTTCCGTCCCCGTCGTCCGTGCGGGCATCGAGTCCCAGGCCAGGTCCGGAGGCGGAGCGGCCTGCACCTGTGCGCCGGCCGTACCGTGGGTCACGCCGCCCTCAACGAGGTCAAGAACACTCAGCGCCCCGGTCGTCAGCCCAAAGGAGAAGGCAACAGCAAGCACCGAGCGAAGCGTTTTGTTACTCATGATGGGCTTCGTCCTCACTTCCAAGGTTTCCTCTCCCCCGCAGAACAAGACGATGACCCATCCAGGCACGTCAACGCCACAGAAGCGATGCATCATGTTCCTGCTGATTCATGTTCCTGGGGGGTGGAGAATTGACCACAGACAGCACCAAAGCGGTACATCCCCACTCGGTTAGTGCCTTGTGTGACGAGGGAGCACGGGTCTACGCCAGTGCGCTGAGTGTGGGCAAAATAGCTCGCGTCGAGGCGGAAGACGCTCCGTGTCTGCTGGAATTCGCCCTGCTCCATCCCGATCCCGACGACCCCACCTGGCTGCGGCCGGTGCCGCCGTCCGCGGCGCTCACGCAGCGGCTCCACCCGATCGAGCGGGAGATCCAGGACCGAAGGCGGCTCTCGGTGGAGCTCACCGAGGCGTTCGAACCCTTCATGGCGATCAGTGCCCAGGCTCCGCCGACCACGCACGCCATCACGGTCCTCGAAGGCATCGGCCGCATCAACGCCTCGATCGAACTCGCCCTCGCCGAGTGCCGTTCGGAAGTCCTCACCATTCAGCCGGGCGGCGGGCGCAGCGAGAACGCGCTCACCATCGCCATGGAACGCGGCCAGATGCTCGCGGAACGTGGCGTCGGCATGCGCACTTTGTATCAGCACACCGTCCGCCACAGCCATGGAACCCTCAATTACGCGGCCCGGATGGCCGAGAGCAAGGTGGAGATCCGAACACTCGAGGAGCTGATAGAGCGGCTCATGATCTTCGACCGCACCGTCGCCTTCATACCGGCGACCGACGACCGCACCGTAGCCCTTGAGCTGCGGCACCCCGGCATCGTGGAGTACCTCGCCAAGGTCTTCGAGCAGTTCTGGCACCGCGCGGTACCCCTCCAGGAACAGATTCCGTACGACTCCACGACGGACGGTATCTCCGGGGTCAGACATTCGATCGCCAAACTGCTCGTCGAGGGCCACGTCGACGAGGCCATCGCCCGCCGCCTCGGCATGAACGTCCGCACCTGCCGGTCGCACATCGCCAAACTCAGCGTCGCGCTCGGCAGCAACAGCCGGGCCCAGCTCGGCTACTTGATCGCACGATCGGGAATCCTGGAATCAGGTCCCGATCACGCGCTCACCCCCGAGCCGGGGGCATGACCGCGCCCGCGACGACTGCCCGGGGGGCCACAGCCAGAGGTGCGTCCGGCCGTACGCGTACCCGAACCTCAGATGTCGCGGCGGACGAAGAGCCGGCCGCCCACGAGGGACGCGGCCGCCGTCCACCCCACGATCAGCAGCAGACCGAACGGGGCCGCCAGGGCTTCCGGGAAGGCCGACGTGTCACCGAGGAGGGCGTACTGCGCCCCCTCGGGAAGAAACCGGCCCACCTCCGGGAGCTGACCGAGGACCAGCACCTGGCCGAGGGTGCCCCACACGACCAGGCCGAGTACCGCGGCGAGCCGGCTGCGCACGACGAACCCGACCGCCGCGCCCCACGGGCCGGCCAGGGTGCAGATGGTCAGGACGGCGGCGGCGGTCGTCCAGGTCGCCCCGTCCACGGCGAGGTCGGCACCCCTCGCCGCGAGAGCCGTATGGCCGACGGCGAAGGAACCCACGACCGCCGCGATACCGAAGAGCAGGCCGGACAGGGCCGTGGCCAGCAGCTTGGCGGCGACGACCGAGGAACGTCCGGGCGCGTACAGGACCGTGCGGCCGATCGAACCGGAACCGAACTCGTTGGTGACGTGCAGGGCGCCGAAGAGCCCCGCGAAGAGGGCGGCGGACGCGCCGAGGCCGACGATGCTCCCGGTGAGCCCGGCCCCGGCGGACGCGGGGTCGGCCTCCGCGTACACGAGGCCGAACTGCCCCAGCGCGCAGAAGACCAGGGCGACCAGAAGCAGCACGGTGAGCGCCACGCCCGAGCGGAGCTTGAGCAGTTCCGCGGAGAGTTGGTTACGCAGGACCTCAGGCATGGGTGACCTCCGGACGGGACGCGGCGGCCGCGCCCTCGACGAGTGCGAAGTAGGCGTCCTCCAGCCGTCCCCCGCCGCGCCGCACCAGCTCCTGGAGGGAGCCCGTGAACAGCACCGAGCGGCGCAGCACGACCACGTCATCGACGCTCTGCTCGACCTCGGACAGCATGTGACTGGCGATCAGCACGGTCCGCCCATCGGCGGCGGAGCGCTCGACGAGGCGGCGCATCCAGCGGATTCCGTCCGGGTCGAGACCGTTCAACGGCTCGTCCAGAATGAGAAGTTCGGGATCGGGAAGCAGCGCGACGGCGAGCGCGAGCCGCTGGCGCATACCGGTGGAGCATGCCTTCACCCGCTTGCGCTCCGCGCCGTCGAGACCGACCTGGTCGATCACCTCGGCGATGCGCGAGGACGACAGCCCCAGGGAGCGGGCCGATATCTCCAGCTGGCGGCGGACCGTCACGCGCGGGTGGAAGCCGATCGCGTCCATGACCACGCCGACCCGCTGCGCCCGCTCCGGAGCGGACAGCGGCTCCCCGCCCAGGACCTGCGCGGTCCCCGCGTCGGGACGGGCCAGTCCGAGCAGGATCCGCAGGAGCGTGCTCTTGCCCGCGCCGTTGGGGCCGAGCAGGCCGGTGACCTTGCCCGGCCGCAGCGCGAAGCTGACGTCGTCGAGTGCCCTCCGGCCGCCGAACGTCTTCGTCACGTTGGAGAAGACGACGCTGCCGCCTGCCCGGGGCGGATGTTCTGGTCGCACGTGTTCTGTCCTGTCCTGCTGTTCGGTCATGGGGGGTCCGTCGTCGTGGGGAGGGGGAGGGGCCGGGCCGTACGGGTCCCGTGGCCACGGGACCCGGCTACAGGACCCGGGCACGGGACCCGTCCACGGGCCGGAGCCGCCGGCCTGCCGGGCGGCATGGCACCGCGCCTGCCGGGTCTCCGCCGCGGGACTTCAGCCAATCAGCCGCCGGGCCGCTCCGGCGGCCCGGCGGACGCAGCTTCCTGCTGGCTGTCCGGCAGGAAGCTGCGGCAGGATCCGATGATCTCCTCGAGATCCGCCACGGCCGCGTGCACTCCCTCGCCGAGCAGGACCCCGGTGGGGTTGAGCAGCACCTCGTCCACGCCGGCGCGCCGGTACGCGTCGAGCGCGCCCGCGATCTCCTCGGGACTCCCCGCCACCACCACCCGGTTGCGCAGCAGGGCGTCCACGGTGCCCGCCGGGTCGTGCGGGTCCAGGTCCAGCCCGGCGGCACGGAGCATCGCCGCGTAGTGCGGCGTCGACAGATGGCCGGCGGTCGCGGCGAGCGCCATGCCCCGGACGTCACGGCCGGGCCGGTCGACGACGACGTGGACGGAGGTCGCGAGGCGGGGAGGCCCTGGCCTGCCCACCTCCTCCGCGCCCTCCTGGAGCGCCGGGCGCAGCGTGCCCGCCACATAGGCGGGTGGCGTCATCCACGTGACGGCGACGTCCGCCACCTCACCGGCGGTACGCGCCATGCCGGGCCGGAGCACCCCCGCACCCACCTCGACCCGAGGAGCGTGCGGAAGCTCCGGCAACGTGCCGTGGAGGTGGTGGTACGGGCCGCTGGTCGCGACCGGCTCGCCGTCCAGGAGAGCGCGTACCGACCTCAGGTAGTCGCGGACCGCGGTGCGCGGGCTGTCGTAGGCGCGTCCCGTCAGCCCGGCCACGAAGCCCGGGTCGCCGATGCCGAAACCCGCGACGACCGGCTCCCCCGTGAGCAGCGCCAGCGACCGGGCCTGGAGCGCCGCCTCGTAGGGATGGCGCAGCGGAAGCAACGTCACGCTCGTCCCGACCGGGACCGTGTGGCCCGCGCCCGCCAGATAGGCCAGCGTCTGGTGGGTCTCGGCCTGGAAGGACTGGCACATCCACAGGCGCCGGGCCCCCGAGCGCCGGACGAGCGCCGCGAAGGGGGCGACCAGGTCGGGGTGGTCGGGCTGGAGCGGGTAGAGAACGGCCGGGTTCACCGGGGGGCACCCTTCTGATCGCGGAGTTCGGGCATAGCGCGGGGCCCATCGGGCGTCTCGCGGGGCCCACCGGGGGGCTCGCGGAACCCATCGGGCGTCTCGCGGAACCCGTCGGGCATCTCTCGGGACCCACCAGGTGTCTCGCGGAACTTGCCGGGCGGCGACGGCCCATCGGCCTCGGCGGACAGGCCCCGGGCGGAGGCGGGCAGGCCGTACCGGGCACGGGCCCGGGCCGGAACGGCATCCGGCTCGTACGGGGCGCGGGCCCGGGCCGGGACGGCGTCCGGCTCGTACGTCGCCATGACCGCCCGGTCGGGGTCCAGCCGGCGCGCGGCCGCCGCCACCTGCGCGGGGGTGACGGCGGCGAGCCGGTCCCGGTAGCCGTCGAGCCAGTCCGGCTCCAGCCCCGCCGCGGCGAAGCCCGCCAGCGCGCTCGCCTCCTCGGCGCGGGTCGCCAGGGCGAAGCGGGTGAAGCCGGTCGCGTAGGCGCGGGCGCGGTCCACCTCCGCCGGGGACGGGCCCCGGGCTGCGAGCTCCCGGAGGCACCCGGTGATCTCGCCGGAGATCCGGTCCGCGCTGCCCGGGGCTCCCGCGCACTCGATCTCCAGCCAGCCGCCCGCCCCGTTCTCGCGGACACGGGCGGAGACCGCGTACGCGAGCCCGTACCGGTCCCGGATCCGACGGCCGAGCCGGGCGGAGGCGTAACCGCCCAACAGCAGCTGAGCGAGGTGGAACGGCGCGTGATCCGGGTCGGCGGTGGGGACCGCGGGCCCGACGGCCAGGACGAGCGCCTGGTCACCGGTGTCGGCCGTACGGCCGACACCGTCGCTCCCGCCGCCGCCCTCGACGACGTCGAGCCCGACCCGCCCCGGCCGGGGGTCCTGACGCGTGAAGCGCGGGAGGGTGAGACCCGAAGGGCCGCCCGTCCAGGGCGCGAGCCGCTCGCCGGCCAGGCGCAGCACGGTCTCCGGCTCGTCGCCCGCCAGGACGACGAGCGACGACCCGCCGGGCACGACGGCGCGCGTGTGCAGGGCCCCGAGGGCACCGGGCGCCAGGGAGACGACGTCCAGAAGCGGCGCCGTACCACCGGAGCGGGAGGACAGCGGGTGCGGCCCGAAGCCGTGCGCGAGCGCGGCACGACGCAGCCGTACGCGGCTCGCGGGGGCACGGGGAGCGGCGGCCGCCCGGCGCTGGGCGATGGCCACCTCCCCCGCCTCGTACCGCGGGCGCGTCAGCAGCTCGGCCAGCAGGTCGAGCGCGCCGGGGAGGCCCGGCGCGAGCACGCTGACCGAGAGGATCAGGGACTCGGCGGTGACGACGGTGCTGAACTCCGCGCCGAGGTCGGCGGCGCGGTCGGCGATCTCCTGACGGGTACGGTCCCGGCTGCCCGTCCCGAGACAGGCGGCGAGGAGCTCCTGGGCGGCGGCGAGGCCCGGTTCGGTGCGCGCGTACGGGATGACGAGGCGCAGCTCCGCGAGCGGGGTGCCCGGGGCGCGCGTCGCGAGGACGCGCAGCCCGGTGGGCAGGACGGCGGCGGTGGTGCGGTTCATCCGGCGGCGCCTTCCCGGGCGACGAGTTCGGTCACGGTGGTGGGCCCCTCCAGCAGGGCGCGGGCCGCGGCCGCCAGCTCGGCGGGGGTGGTGGCCCGCAGCTCCTCGGGGAGCCCGTCGGGCCCGGCGGATCCCGGCAGGAGCAGGGTGGCGCGGCCGAGGGCGACGGCGCGGGTGGGGAGCGAGTCGGTCTGCCGGTGGACGGCGACCAGCAGGGAGTTCACCGCCCGCCGGTGCTCGGCCTCGGAAGGCGGCCGGTCCGCGAGCGTCCGCAGGACGGACCGCCAGACGCCGGCCGCCGCGTCCACGTCGGTGCCGGGCGCCCGGCCGAGCACCGCGAGGGTCAGGTCGGGGGCGGCCGAGGCGAGCCACTGGCCGTGGTAGCCGCAGGTGACGGTCGCGGAGGTGAGGCGGTGCCCGTCCCGCGCCGACCGCGCCACCGCCGGCAGCCGGGACCGGCCGAGCACCTGCGCCAGAACGACCTGGGCGAGGTACGCGGGGCGTTCGGCGACCGGGTCGGGGAGACGGTGTCCGACCGCCACGCCGGGCACGGGGGCCGAGACGGGCGTGGTACGGATCTCCGGGAGCGGACCGGGGTCCGGAGCGGGCGGCCGGGGCCGCGCGGGCGGTGCTACGGCGCTGTGCGCGGCCGACGCCCCGAGCGGGGCGAAGAGTTCGTGCGCCGCCGCGGTGACGCGCGCGGGGTCGATGTCCCCGACGACCGACAGGACCATCCGCCGGGGTGTGTAGTAGTCGCGCTGGAAGCGTTCGGCCTCGTCGGCGCCGATGCCGTCGAGCTCGGCGGCCGTACCGAAGCTGTCCCTGCTCCCCGGGTAGAGCCCGTCCAGCGCCGCTTCCCAGTACCGGCCGCCGGTCCCGGCCCCGCGGATCTCCTCGGCAATGACGGCGGTCTCGGTGCGGATCACGTCCCGGGTGGGCGCGAAGCCGAGCAGGCGGCGTGCCTCCGCCGCCAGGACGGCCGGCAGCAGGTCGGCCGGGACGGTGGTGTGGAAGACGGTGTGGTCGCGGTGGGTCTCGGCGTTGCACACCCCGCCCGCCCCCTCGACCAGGGCCGCGTGGCCTTCTCCGTCGCCGGCGGCCGGGCCGGAGCGGGGGAACATCAGGTGCTCGACGAGATGCGCCGTGCCGTGCCGCCCGGCGGGGTCGTCGTCACCGCCGGCCGCCACGGTCAGGGCGACGGCGGCGAGGCCGCGCCCGTACTGAGGGACCGCCTCCGCGCACACCCGCAGTCCGTTGGCGAGCACGCTCACCCGTCCCGCGGCGGCGTCCGGGCCGGTGGCGGTCGCGGCGCGCCGACTCATGCCAGCGGCCGGAACACGGACACGCACATCTTCCGGCTGTCGCCCCCGTCGAAGGGCTGCTCGCGCCAGCCCGCGTACCGGCCGACGAGCTCCAGACCGGCGATGGCGCCCAGCAGGTCGAGCTCCCCGGGCCACACGTAGCGCATCACGGTGGTGGCGGAGCGGGGGGCGTCGCCGTCCAGGAAGAGCGTGCTCTGCACCATCATGTTCTGCGAGGCCGGCAGGACGCCCACGGACTCGATGAGCGCCCCGCGCGCGCCGATCGGATAGGTGGTGACCGCGTTCTTCTTCTGTACGTGGTAGTCGCTCGGGTCGAACGTCTCGATCACCACGTGGCCGTCGGCCGCCACGTGCCGTGCCATCGCGTGCGTCAACGCGATCTGCTCGTCGACCGCCATCGCGCAGCACAGCACGTTGAAGGGGGCGAGGACGACGTCGAAGGTACGGCCGAGATCGAGACCGGAGAAATCGCCGTGGACCGGGGTGACCCGGCCCTCGGGATCCTTCTCCGCGAGACGTGCCAGCATCCCCTCCGAGGACTCGACGCCGTGGACGTCGAAGCCGCGCTCCGCGAGCGGGAGCGCCACCCGGCCGGTGCCGACGCCGAGTTCGAGGACGCTCGCGCCGGGCGCGGTGAGGGTCAGCAGGTACGTACCGATGTCGTCGAGGTCGGGCGTGCTCGGGTAGACCTCGTCGTACACCCCGGCGAGGGCGTCGCTGTAGGCGGTGGTGATCGCCGCCCCGAAGCCGCCTGCCCCGGCGGGGGCCCCGGCGTCGTCGGCCGCTCCCGACGCGTCGGCGGTGGTCGTCGTGTCCGTGGTTCCGGCGGTGTTCATCGGGCTCATACTCCAGCGGTCGTGGTCGTGGTCGTGGTGTCCGCGGCGAGGCCGTCCTCGGGACGCTCGGGGTCCGCCGCAAGGCTGTTCATGGGGTGCGCGGCGTCCGCTGCAAGGTTGTTCTCGGGGTGCGCGGGGTCGATGCCCGCCGCGCGGAAGGCCCGGACGACGTGGCCGGCGAGGCCGTCGGTCCCTTCGGCCCCCTCCAGGGCGTGGTCGACGAGCGCGGTGGCCAACGCGAAGCTGCGGTGCTGGCCGAAGCTCATGCCGTCGTGCCCGGGGCGCGGGTCCCGCGGATCCCACGCGGCGGCGACGCCGGGGGCGAGCCGGGCGGTGAAGAGCGAGGTGTCGGCGCCCAGCCCCGGCAGGTCCCGGACGGCGGCCACCACGGCCCGTTCGGCCGGGGCGTGGTCGCCGTGCAGATAGACGACGACGCTGTCACGGCGCGGGTAGTCGTCCTCGTCGGACAGGACCTTGGCGTGGTAGCGCGCCCCGGCCCCCTCCAGCGCGGTCAGCGCGGCGGCCCACAGCGCGACGGCCCCGTCCGCGTCGCGGGCGTGCAGGAAGAGGCGGCGGACCGGCCCGGCGGGGGACGGCAGGGCCCGCGACCCCATGACGTAGAAGAAGCCGGGCGACAGAGCGGGCCGCGCGGCCTCCAGCGCGACCTCGACCAGCTCGCCGGGGGCGGGCGTGCCGGGGGTGATGAGCCGGTCGGCGCCGAGCCGGGCGGTGATCTCCGGCAGCCGTACGACCAGTTCGCCGGCGTCCGTGACCTCGACCAGCCGCCCCGTGACCGGGGTCCTGGCGTGCGGCACGGCCTCGGTGAGGCGGCGCTCCAGCGCGGAGTCGCGCAACGACCGGCGGGGCGGGGCGTCCGCGTCCCGGCGGTGCGCCCCGTTCCCGGCGTGGAACTCCTCGTACAGCGCGTTGGTGAGCCGGCCGCGCAGGTCGCGCGGGCTGTCGGCGGTCAGCTTCCGCCCGGCGACCTCCGCCGCGAGACCGTCGGCCCGTACGGAGACGAGGCCGAGCGCGGCGGTGAGACGCGGTGCCGGGGACGGCTCGGCGGAGAGGGGCAGCGGACAGTCGAGGATCATCGGGGGCTCCCGGACGTGGCGGCGGTGCGGCGTGGTGCGGCGGCGGGGGCGGTCAGACGGAGGGTGGGGACGGCCCCGGCCGGATTCAGCAGCAGGGTCCGCCCGATCCCGGCGGCGGCGCGCGCGACCGGGTTGAGGACTGCGTGCGCCTGTGCGGTGGCGATGAGCCGGTCGAACAGGTGCCATCCGGCGAACCCGACGGCCCGCTCCGCCAGCTCCGGGTCCGGGGTCCGCCAGCCGGTGTAGCCGGCCCAGAAGGCGGCGACCCGGGGAAGGTGGCGGCGCAGCCCCGCGGTGCCGCGTTCGACGATCTCCTGGTGGGTGAGGTCGAAGCCGAGCGCGACGGTGTCCCCAGCGGCGGCCTCGCCCGTGGGCGCGAAGACGGAGTAGGTGGCCTGGAAGAGCCACTCGCCGACGAAAGCTCCGACGTCCCGGGCCGGATCGGCCCACCGGAACTCCTCCCAGTCACAGAGGTAGAGCGAGCCCCCGTGGACGATGAACTGGTCGAAACGCAGATCGCAGTGGGCCGGGGTGTGCGGCGCCGTACGCTCCCGCTCCCGCAGCCGGTGGAGCGCGGCGACGACCTCGGCGTCGTCCTGGACCAGCTTCCAGGCGGCGATCTGCGCCATGCTGCGGTCCTGGACCTCGCTCCACGGGAACGCCCGCAACCAGCGCATCGGCGGCAGGGGGGCCTCACCCGTGTCGATCACCGCCTCTGCCGTGCCGCCGGCCGGGTCGGCCGGCCCGGGCACGCCGAAGGCCGCGGCCTGCCCCGTGCTCGCCGGACCGCCCACCGGCTCCATGGCGTGCAGGGTGGCGACGGCTCGCCCCGCCTCCCGGCACAGCTCCTCGTCGAAGTCGCCGTCCAGCGCGACCTCCGAGCCCGATCGGGCCCCGGGCAGCAGCCGGAAGGCGCTGACGGCGGCGGCCCGGTCGGTCCCGAGGTGTTCGGGCGTACGCAGCGGCGAGCCGGCCGGGAGCCGTGCGGCCGACGCCTCGAAGGCGAGCGCGCGGTCGATCTCGGGACGGCTGCCGTCGGAGGACCGGGCGACCGTCTTGACGAATACCTGCTGACCGCGGGTGGTCGTCCCGGCCCAGTTGTCGTTGCGGCCGCCGAAGGCGGTCAGCCCGTCCGGAGCGAAGGGGCCGAGGCCCAGCCGTTCCAGCAGCGCGTTCACTTCCGGTGCGGCGTCGAGGCCGGTCGGCCGGTAGCGGATCAGCGCGGGCGCTTCGTTCGTCGTGGTCGTCATGACACTCCTCGGGGGACCGCCCGGCGGCCCTCCTCATCGATCAACTCGGCGGTGAAGGCGAGGTAGTCCAGCAATTCGTCGCTCCACTCGCAGTACGTGGCGAAGTCCCGCATGTGCGTGACGACGCGGAGCACGGCGCAACGCCCCACGGCCGCCGGGTCGTACACCGGACCTCCGCCGTCGGTGCGGTCGCCGCTGTCGCCGTCGCCCTCGCCGTACACGCCCAGGAACACCTGCTGGAGGAGGGCCGCGGACGGCAGCCCCGCGCCCTCCTCCTCCGGACCCCCGGCACCGTCGTGCGCGACCCGGTAGAGCGGTGACGACCACGCCAGTTCGACGAGGTCGCCGAGCATCCAGCCGAGGTCCAGCTCCCGGCGCCCGGTGCCGAGGTCCTGACCGGTCAGCAGCGCCACCCGGCCGCGGCTCCTCGGCGGCACGAGCGCACCGGTCGAGGCCCAGCCGTGGAGGAGCACGGCCGACGCCCCGACACCCGTGGGCCGTTCGGCGTCCTCAGCCCAGTCGAGGAGCCGCGCCGTGCGGGCGCCGCCCCACACCTCCAGCGCATGTCGCCGGAGCCGTTCGGCGGCGGGGACGAGCGGAACCGTCCCGCTCGCCCACTCCCGCAGTCGCCGCAGGCCCGGCGGCGGGGCCGGCTCCAGGTCCTGGGGCAGGGGGACGCCGTGCAGGGCCCGCAAAGCTCGGGCGGCGCCGGTGAGGGAGTGGGCGACGAGCCGCCCGGCCTGGGGGCGGGGGTCCCGCAGCCAGGCGGCGGCCGAGACGGAGCCTGCGGCCCGGTGGAGCAGCCCGGTTCCGTGCGTCTGCCCGGTGGACAGCAGCGCGGCCCCCGTGGCGTCCTCGCGGTCCGGGACGAGCGTCACCAGCCGACGGGGCGCACGCACCGGACCCGCGTGACGGCCCCCCGGGCCGTGCCACCACAGGAAGCCGGCGTCCGGGTCCTCGTACACGCGGGTGACCTGGAGGCCCGTATGGTGCTCCGCCACGAGGACAGCAGCTCCGGCCCGGGGGCCCGTTCCGGCCAGGAAGTCCGTCCCGGTCACGCGGCCCGCTCCCGGCCCCCGGCCGCGTCGGGGCGGCCCGGCCCCGGCGCGGTCCCGGTCCCGGCCCCGTCGCCGCGCGCGGCACCCGGAGCGGCGCCGCCCCCGCTCTCCTTCCGGCGCGCGACGCAGAGGTCGTACAACTCGTTCAGGGGGGCGGAGCCGCCGTCCTCCACCTCTCCCGTGCGCGCGCTCCGCGCGGGGATCGTCGGCGCGAGCACCACACCGGGCCGCTCGCGCAGCACCGCCAGGTGTTCCCGGACGACCGGGCTTCGCAGCGCACCGGGCGGCAGCGAGGGCGCGACGCCCACCAGCGCCCGGGTGGTGTGCAGCGCGACCATCAGCGGTGTGTCGGCGACGCCGAGGGCGTACCGGCCGACGAAATTCAGTGTGGCGGGATGGACCAGAATGAGGTCCGCCCATTCCGCGAGGTCGACATGCGGCACGTCGTCGCCGGAGAACGCGTTCCAGTCGTCGATGAATACTTCTTCTCCGGAGAGCACGGCCACCGCGTCCCGCGAGACGAACCGGCACGCGGAACGCGTCAGCGCCACTCTCTTCTCCACGTCGGGAAAGGAATTCCCGAGCCAGTTGATCCAGAACGGCAGGAAGGCGACGCCGAGGGCTCCCGTCCCCACGACGAGAACGCGCTCGAAGTCCCGTTGCTGTTCCTCCACGACGCCTCCTGTGTGTGGCTGGGGGCCGGGGCCCGGCCGGGGCGTGCGCTCCGGCCGGACCCCGCGGCTCACTGCGAAGAGAGCCTGGTCAGCACTTGTTCTCGACGGTCTTCGCGGCGAGCGAGCCGAGAGCCGCGGCGCACTGCTGCGAGGAACGCGCGCTGATGATCGTGGCGCGGATCGCCCACGGGATGGTGGGGCTGAAGGCCGGCGCGGCGTCCTTGCCGTCGTGCAGGCCCAGCTCCTCGGCGGAGGTGTAGGCGGTGTAACCGTCGAACAGGTCCCGCTCGGTGACGTTCTGCATCAGTTTTCTCTCCATAAAAGGGAATTGACGGCCGGCCATCTCTGCTATGCCCGGCGTCCGTTGCGGACAGAAAGAAGAATGGACCGCGACACCGGGCCCGCACCATTGGCTCTTGCGGCATTGCCGCAAGCGACAGTTCCCCCGCGTACGAAGGAGGGGATAGAACTACGAGGGTGAACACACCTGACGCAGAACAGCCTCCGGCAGAGCGGCCCGCGCTGCGGGCGCTGCTCTCGTACGCGCGTCCGCACCGCGGCGTCCTCCTCACCGTTCTGGCGCTGACCCTCCTGGGCAGCGCCGCCGGTCTCGCCCAGCCGCTGGTCATCCAGTCGGTCCTGGCGAAGCTCATGACGGGTGAGGGCCTGCGGGACGACCTCCTCCTGCTGTTCGGCCTGCTGGTCGCCTCCATCGGGCTGACCTGGGTGCAGGCCTGGCTCAGCGAGCGGACCGCCGAGCGGGTCGTGCTCCAGGTGCGCCGCGGCCTCATAGCGCGCCTCATACGCCTGCGCACCGCGGAGTTGGACCGCGTCGAACCGGGCGGCCTGACCACCCGCGTCACGTCCGACAGCACGCTCGTCCAGCACGCGGCCACGGGGGGCCTCATCCAGCTCGTGGACGGATCGATCCACCTCCTGGCCACGATCGTGCTGATGGGCATCGTCAGCCTGCCGCTGCTCGGCATCACCTCCGCCGTACTGGTGGTCGTGGGCATCGCCATGGGCGTCGTCATGCCGCGCATCAAGCGGGTGACCACCGAGGCGCAGACCTCCGTGGGCGAGATCGGCGCCGCACTCGACCGGTCGCTCGGAGCGGCCCGGACCGTGAAGGCCAACGGAGCCGAGGCGAAGGAGACCGAGCGGGCGACCGACGCCGCCGAACGCGCCTACCGGGCCGGTCTCAAGGGGGCCCGCTACCACGCGCTGATCGCCGTGCTCGCCGGGCTGATCGTCCAGGCGTCCTTCCTCGCCGTCATCGGCTTCGGCGGCGCGCTGGTCGCCATGGGAACCCTCGAACTGGCCGCGCTGATCGGCTTCCTGCTCTACCTGTTCAACCTGGGCGGCCCGGTCCTCTCGCTCGTGGGCGGGACCACCGCCCTCCAGCAGGGACTCGGCGCCCTGGCCAGGATCGAGGAGGTGCGGTCCATGGCTGCGGAGGACGACGTGGACGGTACGCCGCCGGTGCCGTCCGGCCCGCCGCCCCGGGTCACGATCGACGGCCTGACCTTCGCCTACGAGGGGCGCACCCCCGTCCTGGACGACACGAGCTTCGTCGCACCGGCGGGCAAGGTCACCGCGATCGTCGGCCCGTCCGGCAGCGGCAAGACGACGGTGTTCTCCCTGATCCAGCGGTTCTACGACAGCGAGGCCGGCCGCATCCTGCTGGACGACACCGACATCCGCACGCTCGGCCGGGCCGAACTCCGGCGCCGCATCGCGTACGTCGAGCAGGACTCACCGATGCTGGCCGGCACGCTGCGGGAGAACCTCCTCTACTCCGCGCCCGACGCGAGCGACGAGGCCGTCGCCGACGTGCTCCGCAGGACTCTGCTCGACGACTTCGTCTCCTCACTCCCGGCCGGTCTCGACACGGCTGTCGGCTCCCGCGGCCTGGCCCTCTCCGGCGGCGAGCGCCAACGGCTGGCGATCGCACGGGCGTTGCTGCGCCGTCCGCAGGTCCTGCTCCTGGACGAGGTCACCGCCCACCTCGACGGACGCAGCGAGACGGCGCTGCGCAGGACGGTGGAGGAGGCGGCGCGTGACTGCACGGTGCTGCTCATCGCCCACCGGCTCTCGACGGTCACCTCGGCGGACCGACTGGTCCTGTTCGAGAACGGCCGGGTCAGCGACCACGGACGGCACGAGGAGCTGCTGGAGCGCAGCGCCCTCTACCAGGACCTCACCGCGACGCAGTTGACCCCCGCCGGATCGGCCGCACCTCGCTGAGCGGACTCGGGCCACTGCCTCGCCCTGCGAGAATTCCGTGCGCGGCTTCCGGCGGAACGAACATCCGCACGCCGAACACTTCCTCACCGAACACCCCCCTCAGCACGACCGAAGGGTTCAAGGAACCAGATGACCGACACCACTCCCCTGCCTCTGCCCGCCGCGACGGAGGACGACCACTACGGCGAGATCGCCGTCGAACTCCTCGGCGCCCAGCGGGAGAAGCTCGTCGTGAGCGGCGAGCGGATTCCCACGATCACCATCGTCCGCGCGCCCGAGGCCGAGGTCGACGACCACATCGTCATCGGCACCCGGGACCCCCGGCACCTCACGATCACCGTGGACGGCGAGCCCGCGACGATCACGCCCGCCAAGGGCAGGCTGCGGAGGCAGTCCTACCGGGTCGACGTCAGCTGCGCGGGCACGCGCTTCCGGCTCGTCCCGGACTCGATCCCCGGCAGCCGGCTGACCCGGGACGGGAAGCACCTCGGTGACTTCTCGTCGGACGGCGACCGCCGGGTGATCGCCGAGTGGCGGGAGGACGCCGGGACCATCGAACCGCTCGACGCGGCCATCGGCTACGCGCTGTCCGCGGCGTTCGGCACCGGCGGCCAGCCGATGTGGATGATGCTGGTCGACGCGATCAGCACGGCCCTGCCCGGCTGAGGACGCGGCCGGCGGCCCGGCCGCTTCCGGGGCCTGGCCCGTCCACGGCCTCCCGGGCCGGACCCCGGGACCTCCCCGTGCACGGCCTCCCGGGCCGGACCCCGGGACGTACCCGTTCACCGCTCCCCCGGCCGACGCCAGGAACACGAGAAGTCCCCTGCGGGAAGCTACTCCTCCCGCAGGGGACTTCGGCCTTCGCGCTCCACCCGGCGGCCGAGCACCGGAGAAGGTCAGGTCACGGACGCAGACCCCTGATGTCCTCCGCGTACAGGTTCGACACGATCGCGGCCTCGAACCTGGACTTCAGATTCAGCTTCCGCACGATGCTCGACGTATGCGCCCGGACCGTCCGTTCCGTAATGCCGAGTCTCCGGGCGAGCCAGCGGTTCTGCTCTCCGCCGGCCAGCAGCGCGAGCACCTCGCACTCGCGTTCCGTGAGCGTGGTGAAATCCAGTACCTGTCGGTCGATCATCGTCGTCACAGCAGCCCCCTAGTCGTGATCATCCACTGTTGTCCGTCTGTTGTCCGCCCCGCGTCGGCATCTCGACCGATCGGGACCACCTGCACCTTTACCCTTCGATTACCCTTTCCCTCATCAGTTCGACGGCTGCGTGGCGCCTGACCCGTGCCCCAGCCACCGGTTCGACGGGCGCCCCGGCATCTGACCCATGCCGGCGCGCCGACAGTTGTTGTGCGGCACGCGGGGGGCGGCAGCAGTGAACGACGGAAGTCTGTCCATACTCGGTATCGACGCGACGGAGGAACGCGTCTACCGGTACTTCCTGCGCAATCCGGGGACCAGCACCGAGGACATCGACATCCTCCTCCACCGCCCGCGCGAGGAGGTGGAGAAGGCCTTCGCCCGGCTCGACGAGCTGTGCCTCCTGCGGACCGACGAACACGGCGGAGCGACGGCGACCGACCCGGAGACCGCGATCGAGCGGCTCACGGAGATCCGGCTGCGCGAGCTGCACGAACAGCTCCACCAGGTCACCAGGTGCCGGCATCTGGTGGCCGACCTGACGGCCGAACAACAGGCCCGACCCCTCGCCGGGCAGGGCGTGGAACGGCTCGAAGTCCTGCGGCACATCCGCGACCGGATCGACGACCTGGCCTTCTTCGCCCGGCAGGAGATCCTCTCCGTCGAGCCGTACACCGCCCTCACCCCCGAGAACATCGCGCACGCGCGCCCGCTCGACACCCGGTGTCTGCGCCGCGGCGTGCGGATCCGCAGCGTGGTGCTGCGGGAGGCGCTCGACCACCCGCCCACCGTCGCCTACCTCCGTGAGCTCAGGGCCCAGGGCGCGTCGATCCGGGCCGCGGACGACCTGTCCGAGCGCATCCTCGTCTACGACCGCCAAACGGCCCTGGTGCCCGTGGACCCGGCCGACACGTCGAGCGGCGCACTGGTCACCCAGCAAGCCGGCCTGGTCTCCAACATCCTGGCCCTGTTCGAGAAGATCTGGACCGAGGCCACGGACCTCGCCGCCGTCATCGACACGGGTGCCGCGCCGACCGGCGTGCTCTCGGAGATGGAGCAGCGTGTCATGGAGGAGATGTGCCGGGTCGCGAAGGACGAGACGGGTGCCCGGAACCTGGACATCTCGGTACGGACGTACCGCCGTCACGTCGCCGACGTCCTCCGCATCCTGGACGCGACCAGCCGCCCGCACGCGGCCCTGCTGGCCCGCGAGAGAGGCTGGATCTGAGGCCCGGCACACCGGGAAGTGAGGGTCGGTCGGTCCGGAGTCCTACGGGGCCTGCCGTGCCTCCAGCGCCCACCCCTCCAGCGTCCGGCCCCTGAGCGCCTCGGCGCAGCGTTTCCGCACCTCGTGCTCCCCGCCGCCCCGGACCAGGACCGTGATCCGGTCCTCCCCGATGCGCTGGGCGCACTCCCAGTGCGCGGGCAGCATCCCGAGGAGCCGGAGCACCGCGGTCCCGGCGGGCGCGGCGTGCGCGGCGACCCGGACCACCACGACCTCGACGGGGTCGTCTACTGCCAGCCGTTGACGCACGTGGCCCTGCCCCTGTCCGGTCCGTGAATCTTGGGCAGCGGTACGCCGCAGAGGAACCCGGAGACCGCGGCGTTCCCCTCCGCCAGCGCTTGCGAGATCCCGCCGGACAACCCGGCCGGCCCGCCCTGCGGGGACACGCCCCCCGGCCCCGCGCCGGCGTGGGCCGGAATCGCGGCCGCCCCGACGACCAGCCCCAGGATCATTCCCCCGGTACCGACCATCCTCCCGGTGAACGCGCAGACGCCCATGTGTTCCTCCCCGTACGTCATGTGTCCCGCCGGCTTCCCTCGCCGACGCCCATAAGCTTGCCAGTGACACGTGCCCTTGACAGGGGCGATCACTGTCAACTTGCTGCATATGCGGGGCTACTTGGTGCCAACCGTATTCCGCCGGAGCGCTCCGGTGGTTTTCGGCCACCTGAGGATGCGCGGCGACCGGGCGACGCGGGGACACACGACGACGGGGCCGGGAGAGCGTCATCCGCTCTTCCGGCCCCGTCGACTCACGCGGGGTCCGGCCGACTCGCGTCGGCCGTGTCCGGTCAGTCCGTCGGCCGCTTCGGCTTCGGCCGCCAGACCACCAGCGCACTGGTCTGCTGCACGTCCTGGTACGGCACGAGGTCCCGACGGTACGAGGCGTGCACCTGGGCCTCGCGCTGCTGGAGGGCGACCGCCGCGCCGTCCACCGCCGCCGACAGCTCGGCGACGCGCTGCTGGAGGGCCGCGACCTGGTTCTCCAGCTCGATGATCCGCTTGATGCCCGCGAGGTTGATGCCCTCGTCCTGCGACAGCTGCTGCACGGTGCGCAACAGCTCGATGTCGCGGGCCGAGTAGCGCCGGCCGCGCCCGGCCGTGCGGTCCGGGGAGACCAGGCCGAGACGGTCGTACTGGCGCAGTGTCTGCGGGTGCAGGCCCGAGAGCTGGGCCGCGATCGAGATCACGTACACCGGTGTCTCATCGGTCAGCTGGTACGGATTGCGTCGACGGCCGTCCATCTCAAGCTCCCTTCGCAGCCTGGAACAGTTCCGCCCGCGGGTCCTCGTCCGCGGTCGCCTTCCGGTAGGCCTCCAGGGCGTCCCTGGCCTCCTGGCCCAGGTCCCTGGGGACCGCGACCTCCACGGTGACCAACAGGTCGCCGCGGGTGCCGTCCTTGCGCACCGCGCCCTTGCCCCGGGCGCGCATCGTACGCCCGTTGGGGGTGCCGGCGGGAAGCTTCAGGGTGACCGGGGGGCCGCCGAGGGTGGGGACCTTGACCTCGCCGCCGAGCGTCGCCTCCGCGAAGGTGACGGGAACGGTGACCGTGAGGTTGTCGCCCTTGCGGCCGAAGACCGGGTGGGCGTCGACGTGGACGACGACGTACAGATCGCCGGCCGGACCGCCGCGCTCGCCCGCGCCGCCCTTGCCGCGCAGCCGGATCCGCTGGCCGTCGGAGACGCCCGCCGGAATCCTCACCTGCATGGTGTGCGCCGACTTCGCCCGGCCGCTTCCCTTGCAGACGTCGCACGGGTCCTGGGCGATGAGGCCCCGGCCCTTGCAGTCCACGCAGGGGTCGGTGAGCGAGAAGCCGCCACCGCTGCCGCGCGAGACCTGGCCGGTACCGACGCAGGTCGGGCAGACCCTGGGAGTGCCGTTCTTGTCGCCGGTGCCGGAACACGCCTTGCAGGGCGCCTGGCTGGACATCCGGAGCGGGACCGTGGCCCCGTCGACCGCCTCGGTGAAGCTGAGCGTCACCTCGGACTCGATGTCCTGGCCGCGCTTGGGCTGGACGCGGGTACCGGCGCCGCCGCGGTTGAACAGCCCGCCGAAGACGTCGCCGAGACCGCCCCCGCCGCCGCCGAAGCCGCCGCCCGCACCGCCCTGTCCGCCGCCCGGGGCGCCCCCGCCGAAGAGGTCGCCCAGGTCGAAGTTGAAGTTGCCGCCCGCACCACCGGGGCCGGGCCGGAAGCCGCCGTTGCCAAAGAGGGCGCGCGCCTCGTCGTACTCCTTGCGCTTCTTGGGGTCACCGAGGACGTCGTTCGCCTCGGAGATCTCCTTGAAGCGCTCCTCCGCCTTGCCGTCGCCCTTGTTGGCGTCCGGGTGGAACTCGCGGGCGAGCTTCCGGTACGCCTTCTTGACCTCGGCGTCGGTGGCGTCCTTGGGGACGCCGAGGACCTTGTAGTAGTCCTTCTCGACGAAGTCCTTCGTGCTCATCGACGTCCCTCCTTCCGGACGATCGGCCGAGCGGCCGGCCCGTGGGCCGGCCGCCGGGCCGGTCGGTGGGCACCGTGGTGGTCAGACGCGTTGCCGTCAGACCTCCTCGGTGCCACCGCTCTCCTCGTCGTCTGTCTTCTCTTCGTTGGCCGCGGCGGGCGTGGCGCCCGGCTGCGGCTCGGCGACGGCCACCCGCGCGGGGCGGATGGTGCGCTCGCCGATGCGATACCCCGGCTGCAGGATCGCCACGCAGGTCGTCTCGGTGACGTCCGGCGCGTAGCTGTGCATCAGGGCCTCGTGGATCGTCGGGTCGAAGGGCTCGCCCTCCTTGCCGAACTGCTGGAGGCCCAGCTTCGCGACGGTGGTCTCCAGCGATTCGGCCACCGACTTGAAGCCGCCGACCAGTTCGCCGTGTTCCCGTGCGCGGCCGACGTCGTCGAGGACGGGCAGGAGCTCGGACAGGAGGTTCGCGACAGCGATCTCCTTGACCGAAACCCGGTCCCGCTCGACGCGGCGGCGGTAGTTCTGGTACTCGGCCTGGAGCCGCTGGAGGTCCGCGGTGCGCTCACCGAGCGCGGTGCGTACCTGGTCCAGCTCCGCTGTCAGACCGACGGTCGGGTCGAGGTCCCCGGCCGGGGCCGCCGGCTCCTCCTCGGAGGAGTCGGCAGCCTTCGGCTCGGCGTCATCAGGGGTGGCGCCGGAGGGGACGTCGGGCTTCTCCTCGAAGCCCGGGGTCTCCTCGGTCACGCCGCACCGCCCTTGGTGTCCTTCTCGTCGTCCACGATCTCGGCGTCGACGACGTCGTCGTCGGCCTTGGCCTGACCGTCGCCCGGGGCGTCGGCGCCCGGGGCCGCACCCTCGGCCTGGGCGTTGGCGTACATCGCCTGGCCCAGCTTCTGGGAGACGGCCGCGACCTTCTCGGTGGCCGTGCGGATCTCGGCGGAGTCCTCGCCCTTGAGCTTCTCCTTCAGCTCGCCGACGGCGGTCTCCACCTCCGTCTTCACGTCAGCGGGGACCTTGTCCTCGTTGTCCTTGAGGAACTTCTCCGTCTGGTAGACGAGCTGCTCACCCTGGTTGCGCGACTCGGCGGCCTCGCGGCGGGCGTGGTCCTCCTCCGCGTACTTCTCGGCCTCTTCGCGCATCCGGTTGACCTCGTCCTTCGGCAGCGAGGAGCCGCCGGTGACGGTCATCTTCTGCTCCTTGCCGGTGCCGAGGTCCTTGGCGGCGACGTGCATGATGCCGTTGGCGTCGATGTCGAAGGCGACCTCGATCTGCGGCACGCCGCGCGGGGCCGGCGGCAGACCGGTCAGCTCGAACATCCCGAGCTTCTTGTTGTACGCCGCGATCTCGCGCTCGCCCTGGTAGACCTGGATCTGCACGGACGGCTGGTTGTCCTCGGCCGTCGTGAAGATCTCGGAACGCTTGGTCGGGATCGTGGTGTTGCGCTCGATGAGCTTGGTCATGATCCCTCCCTTGGTCTCGATGCCGAGGGAGAGCGGGGTGACGTCGAGGAGCAGGACGTCCTTGACCTCGCCCTTGAGGACACCGGCCTGGAGCGAGGCGCCGATGGCGACGACCTCGTCCGGGTTCACACCCTTGTTGGCCTCCTGGCCGCCGGTCAGCTCCTTGACGAGCTCGGCGACGGCGGGCATACGGGTGGAGCCACCGACGAGAACGACGTGGTCGATCTCGGAGAGCTGGATGCCCGCGTCCTTGATGACGTTGTGGAACGGGGTCTTGCAGCGGTCCAGGAGGTCCGCGGTCAGCTGCTGGAACTGCGAGCGCGTGAGCTTCTCGTCCAGGTGCAGCGGGCCCTCGGCGGACGCCGTGATGTAGGGCAGGTTGATCGTGGTCTCGGTCGAGGACGAGAGCTCGATCTTCGCCTTCTCCGCGGCCTCGCGGAGACGCTGGAGAGCCATCTTGTCCTTGGACAGGTCCACGCCGTGCCCGTTGGCGAACTGCTTCACCAGGTAGTCGACGACGCGCTGGTCCCAGTCGTCACCACCGAGGTGGTTGTCACCGTTGGTGGCCTTCACCTCGACGACGCCGTCGCCGATCTCCAGGAGGGACACGTCGAAGGTGCCGCCACCGAGGTCGAAGACGAGGATCGTCTGGTCGTCCTTGTCGAGGCCGTACGCCAGCGCGGCGGCGGTCGGCTCGTTGACGATGCGCAGGACGTTCAGGCCCGCGATCTCGCCGGCCTCCTTCGTCGCCTGACGCTCGGAGTCGTTGAAGTACGCCGGGACGGTGATGACCGCGTCGGTCACCTTCTCGCCCAGGTAGGACTCGGCGTCGCGCTTCAGCTTCTGCAGGATGAAGGCGCTCATCTGCTGCGGGTTGAAGCTCTTGCCGTCCAGGTCGATCTTCCAGTCAGTGCCCATGTGGCGCTTGACGGAGCGGATGGTCCTGTCGACGTTGGTGACCGCCTGGCGCTTCGCGACCTCGCCGACGAGCACCTCGCCGTTCTTGGCGAAGGCGACGACGGACGGCGTGGTCCTGGCGCCTTCGGCGTTGGTGATGACGGTGGGCTCGCCGCCTTCGAGAACGCTGACGACGGAGTTAGTCGTGCCCAGGTCGATGCCGACCGCACGTGCCATTTCAATTCCTCCAACTGACTACTTGAGTGGATCTGACTCAAGAATGCATGACGTCGACGCCGGAGTCAACAGACCTGAGTCTCTTACGCTCAACTTAAGTGCTCACATAGAGCACACCCAGAGCGCGCCCGCCCTTCGCCCGCCGCTTCGCCCGCCCCGCGAGCGCACCGGCACACGCCACACCCCGCGCGCACCACCCGCCCCACCGTCTCACCATGGGATCGTTCTGTCACAAATTGCCGTGAGACGGTCGCAACCGTCACCGACCGGCAGGTTTCACCGTGGATCGTCACACCATCGAACCTCGAACCCCGGGCGGGCGCGATGCAGAACGCGAGGAAGCCGCGCGTACGGCGGAAGAACCAGAGAAGCCAGAGAAACGAGAAGGGCCAGAAGGGCCAGCAGGCAGAGCAGGTCCAGCAGGCCGGCCGGGTCCACCAGGACCAGCAGGCCGAGCAGGTCCAGGTCCAGGTCCAGCAACCGCGACACCCGCTCCCCCTCCCGCCCCGTCCCCGCCCGGCGTCGCCGCCGCCCGCCGCGGAGCCGCAGGGCCCGGAACCGTACGAGGCGCACCCGCGCCCACATCCGTACGCGGCCCCGCACCCACACCGGCCCCCGCACCCGTCCCCGTACCGGAGCGTGACGGGGTCGGCCAGGGGCCAGTTCCCCTCGCCCCCCGCGGCACACCTGGCCGGCCTCGCCGACCGGGCCCGGCAGCTCGCGGACCGCTACCTCCCGCGCACACCCGCCGAGCGCGTCCTGGACCTGACCCTCGGCACCGCCCTGCTGGCCCTGACCGCCCCCGCCGTGGCCGTGGCGGCCCTCGCCCTGAGCATGCGGCGGACCCCGGGCGGCGCCTGGGACCGCCGGCCCCGGACCGGCCTGGGCGGCCGGGTCTTCGAACTGCGCACCCTGCGCACCCGCAGACTCCGGCTGGACCTGTTCTCCCGCCTGCCCCATGTCGTACGCGGCGACCTCTCCCTGGTCGGCCCCGCCCCACTGGCCCCGGGCGACCCACGGGCCGCACGGCCGGGCGCCCGGCAGTGGCGGCAGGAGCTACGGCCGGGACTGACCGGGCTGGCGCAGGTGCGCGCCCGCTCCGGCATGCCGTGGGACGACCCCGCCCTGCTGGACCAGCACTACGCAGAGCACCATGGAGTGGTGCTCGACCTGGCGGTTCTCACCGAAGCCGCGCGCTCGCCCCTGCGGACGAGGCTCCGGAAGGCCCGTCGTACCAAGGCACGCCTGAGCGACGCAGATCACCGACACCCCGGCTACAGCACGGTGGAATAAGTGGATAGTGTCAGCACAGACTAATTAAGTTACTGCTTAGTAGTAGTGGGCAGTAGTAACTGGACCCCGCTCTCGCAGGCCCGAGGAGCCCCGAAATGCAACTCGCCGCGATCATTGTGTCGCTGGTGCTGACGGTCGTCGGCGTTGCGCTCATCACCCGAGCCGTCGCGCAGATCTACCGCTTCGTCCGTCTCGGACAGCCGGTACCGGCAGGCAGCCGCACCGACGACCCCAAGCAGCGGACGATCACCCTGGTCAAGGAGTTCCTCGGCCACACCCGGATGAACCGGTGGGGGATCGTCGGCTTCGCCCACTGGTTCGTCGCCATCGGCTTCCTGACACTGCCGCCCACGCTGCTCCAGGCGTACGGGCAGCTCTTCCAGGCCGACTGGGTGCTGCCGATCATCGGCGGCTGGCTGCCGTTCGAGATGTACATCGAGTTCATCGGCCTGATGACGGTCGTCGGCATCGTGACCCTGATGGCGATCCGGCTGCTGAACCTGCCCTCCCGGGCCGGCCGCAAGTCGCGCTTCGCGGGCTCGAAGGCCTGGCAGGCGTACTTCGTCGAGTACATCATCCTGATCATCGGCCTCGCGATCCTGGTGCTGCGCGGCCTCGAGGGCGCGATCCACCACGTCGAGAGCTACGACGCCGCGTACTTCGTGTCGTACCCGCTGGTCCTCGCCTTCGAGGGGCTGAGCCTCGGCACGCTCCAGACGCTCATCTACTTCACCGCGATGATCAAGATCGGCACCTCGCTGATCTGGATGATCACGGTCTCGCTCAACACCAACATGGGTGTCGCCTGGCACCGCTTCCTCGGCTTCCCGAACATCTGGTTCAAGCGGAACGCCGACGGCGACGTCGCGCTCGGCGCCCTCCAGCCGATGACCTCGGGCGGCAAGGAGATCGACTGGGAGGACCCGGCCGAGGACGCGGTCTTCGGCGTCTCCCAGGTCGAGCAGTTCTCCTGGAAGGGCATCCTCGACTTCTCCACCTGCACCGAGTGCGGCCGCTGCCAGTCCCAGTGCCCCGCCTGGAACACCGGCAAGCCCCTCTCTCCCAAGCTCCTGATCATGTCGCTGCGCGACCACGCGCACGCCAAGGCCCCCTACCTCCTGGCCGGCGGCGGCAAGGACATGGAGGGCAACGAGAAGGCCACCGAGGAGCAGCTCAAGGACGTTCCCGCGGCCGCCCTCGCCGAGGCCGAGCGCCCCCTCGTCGGCACCGCCGAGGAGAACGGCGTCATCGACCCGGACGTCCTGTGGTCCTGCACCACCTGCGGCGCCTGCGTCGAGCAGTGCCCGGTCGACATCGAGCACATCGACCACATCGTCGACATGCGCCGCTACCAGGTGATGATCGAGTCCGCGTTCCCGTCCGAGGCGGGCACGATGCTCAAGAACCTGGAGAAGAAGGGCAACCCCTGGGGGCTGGCCAAGAAGGCACGCGTCGAGTGGACCAAGGAGGTCGACTTCGAGGTCCCGATCGTCGGGAAGGACGTCGAGGACCTCACCGAGGTCGACTACCTGTACTGGGTCGGCTGCGCGGGTGCCCTTGAGGACCGGGCCAAGAAGACGACGAAGGCCTTCGCAGAGCTGCTGCACATCGCGGGCGTCAAGTTCGCGATCATGGGCGGCGACGAGAAGTGCACCGGTGACTCCGCCCGCCGCTTGGGCAACGAGCCGCTGTTCCAGCAGCTCGGCCAGGAGAACGTGGCCATGCTGAACATGGCGTACGGCGAGGACGATGAGGACACGACGACGAAGAAGCCCAAGTCGTCGAAGAAGATCGTCGCGACCTGCCCGCACTGCTTCAACACCATCGCGAACGAGTACCCGCAGCTCGGCGGCGAGTACGAGGTCATCCACCACACGCAGCTGCTCCAGCACCTCATCGACGAGGGCAAGCTGATCCCGGTGACCCCGGTCGAGGGCCTGATCACGTACCACGACCCGTGCTACCTGGGCCGTCACAACAAGATCTACACCCCGCCGCGCGAAATCATCGCGAAGGTCCCGGGGCTGCGGAACGAGGAGATGCACCGCCACAAGGAGCGCGGCTTCTGCTGTGGCGCCGGTGGCGCCCGGATGTGGATGGAGGAGCGGATCGGCAAGCGCGTCAACAACGAGCGCGTCGAGGAAGCACTCGCCCTCAACCCGGACATCGTCTCCACCGCCTGCCCGTTCTGCCTCGTCATGCTGACCGACTCGGTCAACGGCAAGAAGAACGACGGCCAGGCCAAGGAGTCCATCCAGGTCGTGGACGTCTCGCAGCTCCTCCTGGAGTCCGTGAAGACCCCGGCCGATCCGGCCGGTGAGTCGGAGCAGGTGGACGCGCCGGAGCCCGAACCGGCAAAGTGACGCAACGCGTCGACGCGATGAGCGGCCGGACCTGCCTCGGGGGCAGGACCGGCCGCTTCTCCGTGGGGCAGGCCCGGTCCGCCGGACGTGACGACCGCCGCGGGCGCACTGTGAACTCGGGCATGTACGCGAGGACGTATCCGGAGCATCATGTGCCCCGGAGCCGCCCGGTCACGGGGCGGGGACCCGCGCCGGCCGAAGACGGACGGCGAACGCCGAAGGCGGACAGCCGCGGCGGCAGCACACGACGAACGAGCGACGAACGAGGCCCCGTGCCCCCACGCATCACGCGCCCGAAGGCAGCGGTCACCACCAGGGCGACGGCCGCCCTCGCAGCGGGCTGCGCCGGTCTGCTGCTCGCACTCACCGGCTGCGGGAGCCCGTCCGCCGCCGACGCGCCCTCGTCCGCCGCCTCCGGGGACAAGAACGGCGACACCCCGCCGAAGGACCAGTCCCAGGCCCGGGCGGACACGGCGCGCGTCCCCGTACCGCGAGGATCCGGCAGCCGCGTCCCGTACGACTTCAACGGCGACGGCCACCGCGACCTGGTCATCGACGACCTGGTGAAGCCCCCCGAGGACAGCCACGGTGACGACGCGGGCATCGGCGTCGTCTACGGCTCCGACGACCGCCCCCTGGACCCGGCGGCCCGGCAACTGCTGAGCGCCCGGGCGAACGCGGCGAAATCCGGGGACACCCTGCCCGCCGCGTTCGACGCCGAGTCGGCCTGCGACCTGGACCGGGACGGCTTCACCGACCTGATCGTCTCCACCGACCCCCCGTACAACGGCATCGGCGCCCCGCCCGTCCCCCTCCAGATACTCTTCGGCTCCGCGCGGGGCCTGACGGGCAAGGCGGTCACGGTACGCATCCCGCAGAAGGCCCGGTTCGGGAACGAATGGCCCGAGCAGCCGGTCTGCGGCGACTTCGACGGCGACGGCAGGGCCGACCTAGCGGTCACCGCCAGCGCCGGCCAGGTCACCTTCCTGCACGGCCCCTTCACCCGCGACGGGGCCCCGCGCAGCGCGGACCTGCTCCCCGACGGCGGCCCGTACCTCTACGCCCCCGAGCCCAGGCCCGACACGGACGGGGACGGCTACGACGACCTCGTCGCCGCCGCCCGCCCGCACGCCCCCGGCCAGGCGGCCAGGGGCACCCTGCTGCTCGGCTCCGCGAAGGGCCCGGCCGGACCGGGCGGCGCCTACGCGTTCCGGGCGGAGGAACTCCCCCGCGCGCCGTTGCACGTGACGGGCACCACCCGCACCACCCTCCTGGACCACGGCGACTACGACGCCGACAAGAAGCGGGACACAGTGGTGCGGACGTACCGGGGCGATCGCCAGGACCTGATCGCCCTCTACCCGGCGGGTAACACGGACAGGCCGGTACTCACCTTCTCCACGGCGCTGTTCCTCCCCTGAACTCCCCCTGAGCTCCCCCTCCCAGGGCCCGGGGTACGGCCCCTAGGGGATGTCACAGCTCGGCCGCAAAGGCGGACGGGTTCCCCCGGCCCCCACCCCCCGCCCCCGGGGACCAGGTACGTTCGACGGGTGGCTGGATTCAGGATCGGACGCGGCCGGGACAACCGCACCCCGCAACAACCGCAGCAGCAGCGGCAGCAGCCGTACGGAGGGCAGGCACCACAGCCGCCGTACGGTGCTCAGCCGTGGCCGACGGCAGGAGGCCCCGGCAACGGCGGAGCGCCACCGCCGTACGGCCCGCCGCAAGGCGCCCCGTACAACTCGGGCGGCGGCTACGCGGCCCCCGGACCGGGCGGACAGGCCGGACACGGCCAGGGCCCGCACGGCCACGGCGGCCACGGCGGCCACGGCGAGCCGGAGTACTTCGGCGACCCGTACGCGGACCCCGCGCCCCATGACCCGTACGCCAACAACCCGGGTCACACGCAGGCGTTCCGCGTCGACGAGGACCCGTACAACGGCGGCAACACCTACCAGGCCGGTTCCGCCCCCGCCCCGCCGCCGGGCCCGCGCCTGCGCTGGAAGGAACTGCTGACCGGCATCGTGGCGCGCCCGGGTCCGACGTTCTGGCAGATGCGGGACTACCCGGTCTGGGGCCCGGCGCTGGTCGTCACGTTCGTCTACGGCCTGCTCGCGCTGTTCGGCTTCGACCAGGCGCGCGAAGAAGCGATCAACGCGACGATCTCGACGGCCATCCCGTACGTCCTGTTCACCGGCGTCGGCTTCGTCATCGGCGGCCTGGTGCTCGGCGCGGTGACCCACACCCTGGCCCGCCAGCTCGGCGGCACGGGCTCGTGGCAGCCGACAGTGGGCCTGTCGATGCTGATCATGTCGATGACCGACGCCCCACGCCTCCTCTTCGCCCTCTTCCTGGGCGGCGAGAACTCCCTGGTCCAGATCGTGGGCTGGCTGACCTGGCTGGCGGCGGGGGCGCTGTTCACGTCGATGGTCAGCAAGTCGCACGACCTGCCCTGGCCGAAGGCGCTGGGAGCGTCGGCGATCCAGCTGATCGCGCTGCTGTCGATCATCAAGCTGGGCACGATCTAGTAAGCCCCGCACGCACGAGAAGGCCCCCGGAGCGCAGAACGCACACGCGCTCGGGGGCCTTCTGCCGTACAGGGATACACGAGGCCGTGTGGCCACCGGGCCACCGGGCCACCGGGCCACCGGGCCACCGGGCCACCGGGGGGACCCAAGGGGGCCTACGCGTCGAGAACCTGCCCGCCCCGCCGCACGACGGGCTTCTCCACGCTCCACGGGAAGTTGATCCACTGATCGGTCTTCTTCCACACGTACTCGCACTTCACGAGGGAGTGGGACTTCTCGTAGATGACAGCGCTGCGCACCTCGGCGACATGGTCGACGCAGAAGTCGTGGACGAGCTTGAGCGTCTTGCCCGTATCAGCGACATCATCCGCGATCAGGACCTTCTTCTTCGAGAAGTCGATCACGTTGGGCACGGGCGCCAGCATGACGGGCATGTCCAGGGTGGTGCCCACCCCCGTGTAGAACTCCACGTTGACCAGATGGATGTTCTTGCAGTCGAGCGCGTAGGCAAGCCCACCGGCGACGAAGACGCCACCCCGAGCGATGCTGAGGACGACGTCGGGCTCGTACCCGTCGTCGGCGACGGCCTGCGCCAACTCGCGCACCGCCCGCCCGAAGCCCTCGTAGGTCAGGTTCTCCCGCACGTCACTAGCCATGGTTGATCACACCTGGGTCCGATGGAAGTTCTGGAACGACCGCGAGGCCGTCGGCCCACGCTGCCCCTGGTACCGCGACTCGTACCGCTCGGAGCCGTACGGGAACTCGGAGGACGAGGTCAGCTTGAACAAGCAGAGCTGCCCGATCTTCATGCCCGGCCAGAGCTTTATCGGCAGGGTCGCGAGATTCGACAGCTCCAGGGTCACGTGCCCGGAGAACCCGGGGTCGATGAACCCGGCCGTCGAGTGCGTCACCAGCCCGAGCCGCCCGAGCGAACTCTTGCCCTCCAGCCGCGAGGCCAGATCGTCGGGGAGCGAGATCACCTCGTACGTGGACGCCAGCACGAACTCCCCGGGGTGCAGGATGAACGCCTCGTCGCCCTCCGGCTCGACCGTACGGGTCAGATCGGGCTGCTCGACGGCCGGATCGATGTGCGGGTACCGGTGGTTCTCGAACACCCGGAAGTAGCGGTCCAGCCGCACGTCGATGCTCGACGGCTGCACCATCGAAGGGTCGTACGGATCAATACGGACTCGGCCGGTGTCGATCTCGGCCCGGATGTCCTTGTCTGAGAGAAGCACCTCCCGAGGATACGCAGAACGCGCGAGCCCGCCCCAACCGGACCACCCGCGCGCCTGCAGAACACCTCCGCCCCGCTACCTACGCGCCCTCTAGCACCCCGCCACAGCTGCCGGCCACGACGCACGTGCCCACACCGGCTACCGCCACCACTCCCCGGGCCGACTGTCCCGGGACTACCGCTACCGCCACGGCCCACCGCTGCTCACTGCCGCCGCTGCTACCACCCCGCGCCCTACCGCTTCTCGAACGCCACCGGCACGGCCTGCCGCAACCGGGCACACCGAGGGCACCGGATCAACCGCCCGGGCCCGATCCGGTCGGCCCCGAGCTGCTGCAACGGGAACGACGAGGTAGCGAAAACATGCCCTTCGGCACAGCGGACGACGGTGCGCTCCATCGGATCCATCAAGTCCCTTCCCCAACCACACATGGACGAGAAAGCCACATTAGGGGATGAACGGGACGCCACTCCACGCGGCACTCCGACCACCCACGCTACGCCCCCAACTCCCGCCCCTCCCAACCCCGTCCACGCCCCCTCCCCTACCGGACACACAACACAGAGGCCCCACGGCTCATCCGCCGGGGGCCTGGCATGGGGTAGAGTGTGGAACGATGCAGCGCCGGTGATCGGCACGCTTCGCGGGTGTAGTTTAATGGTAGAACATGAGCTTCCCAAGCTCAGAGCGCGAGTTCGATTCTCGTCACCCGCTCTTTAATGAGGGCCCTGGTCAGTGACCAGGGCCCTTCTCGCGTTCGGCGCCGGCCCGGGCCTGTGGCGCGGGGGCTGTGGAGGTGCGGGAACCACGTGGTTGCGGATGAGCGTGGTGTCCTAGCGTGTGCGGAAGTGAAGGGCGACAGCTCGCGTACGGGGGAGGGCTTCCGATGGGGGACGGGGCAGCACTGGCGGATCGGATTGCCGAGCGGCGGGCCGGGGTCGGTGATCCACGGGCTCTGGTGGGTGAGCTGCGGCGGGCCTTGGTGCTTGTGCCGTACGACGGTGGCGGGTTGTGGACCGCGGAGTTCGGTGGGGTGCGGTGGGTGTGCGGGTTCACCGATGAGGGGGCGTTGGCCCGGTTCGCCGGAGAGCGGGCTGTTGTGGAGGGTGCCGGGGCCACCTCGCGGGGCTGGGAGTACGCCGCGTTTCGCGGGGCCCGGTTGCTGGATGAGGTCATTCCGGCGATGGGGGTGCCGGCCGGGGTCGCGGTGAACGTCGCCGATCCGGACGGGTCGATGTTGTTTCCGCCGGTTTTGGGGATCGTGCCGGATGCCGTCGCCGTCGACGCGGACGAAGCGGACAGCGGGCAGGAGCGGTGAGCGGTACGGGGGCGGAGGACCTCAACGTCGATCCGATCAGTGTTCAGCTGATCACCACCGGGCTACGGGAAGCCGTGGCGGAGTTGAAGGAGATCGGTACCGGTACGGGGGCGGTGCTCGGCAAGGGGCTCTCGGAACTGTCGATGACCGGGATGGAGGCCGGACATCACGGGCTGTCGGTGGACTTCGAGGACTTCTGCGAGCGGTGGGAGTGGGGAGTCCGGGCGCTGGTCCAGGACGCCAACGCCATCGCGGCGAAACTCGGGCTCGCGGCGGGGATCGTGTGGGAGGAGGACCAGTACGTCCAGGGCACCCTGAAGATCGCCGTGAACGCCGGCGTCGGGAATCCGCACGCGTCCGAGGACGAGATCGTCAAGCAGGACTGGGGCGATGTCTTCACCCCGGACTATCTGAGCCCGGACTACAGCCGCGAGTCGTTCGAGCGGACCGCCGACGAGGCCGGGCAGACCTGGAAGGACACCGGACGTGCGCTGGTGACCGAGGGGAACGGCGGACGGCAGGCCGACCAGTTGAACGAGCTGTTCGGCGTGGATCAGGCGGCGTTCGACCGGTCCGTGGACGACATGTTCGGGCCCTCGCCCGAGGAGCGGGCACGACCGCAGCAGGAGCAGGGCGGCGGGGGGAACTAGGTCATGGGGTTCAAGGATTTCGTCAGCGACATCACGCCCGATGTCGTCGAGGACGCCGTCGAGGACGGTGTCGAGTGGGCCGGAGATCGGGTCGAGGACGCCGGGAACTGGACCGGTGACCGGCTCGACGACGCCGGCTGGGAGTCCGGAGCCGACTGGGTCCGCGAGAAGTCCCGGTCCGTCGCGAACCGGATGGGCGCCGAGGTCGACGAGATGGACCTCGGGCAGACCGAGGACAAGACCAAGCTGATCTACGGCAGCCCGTCCAAGATCCGGTCCAGCGCCACTCACCTGCGTACGTTGCAGGGCTCGTTCGACAAGGTCGGCGGCGGGCTCAAGGGCGTGGACTCCTCCGCGATCAAGGGGCAGGCGGCGGACGCGTTCCGGAACTCCGTGTCGATCGAGCCGCCGAAGTGGTTCAAGGCTGCCGACGCCTTCGAGAAGGCGGCCGCCGCGCTCGACTCCTTCGCCGGGACCGTCGAGTGGGCGCAAGGGCAGGCGCAGACCGCGATCGACAAGTGGAAGGCCGGGACCAAGGCGTCCGAGGACGCCAGGGACGCGTACAACGAGAAGACGGACACGTACAACAAGGCCGTCGACGTCTACAACGCCAAGCCCTCCGACGAGCGTGATCCCTCCACGCTGCCGCCGAAGCCAGGCATCTTCAGCGACCCGGGAACGGGGCGGATGGAGGAGGCCCAGTCGCTGCTCGCGGAGGCGCGCAAGCAGCGCAACTCGGCGGCCGATACCGCCCGCAAGGCGGTGACGGCGGCGCGGGACACCGCGCCGGCGAAGCCGCGGTACTCCGAGCAGGCCATGGACGGCCTCGCTGAGTACCAGGTCATCAAGACCCACATCGCCGGCGGCGTCTTCAAGGGCGCCGCGGGCATCCTGAACTTCGCGCGCAGCGTCAACCCCACGGACCCGTACAACATCACGCACCCCGCCGAGTACGCGCTCGCGCTCAACAACACCGCCGCCGGGCTCGTCCGGGTCGCCAACGACCCCTGGGGCACCGGCAAGCAGATGATCGACGGGTTCATGAAGGACCCCGCCGAAGGGCTCGGGCGGCTCCTGCCCGACCTGGCGCTCACCGTCGCCACCGGCGGCGCGGGGGCGGGTGTCAAGGGAGCCCGGGTGGTGAAGGAGGCCGCCGACCTCGCCTCCGACGCCCGCAAACTGGAGAACGCCGCTCCCGAAGGCACCCATAACCGGCCCGACGGTGAACGTACGAGCGAGGGCACCGACCCGGTCGACCTCGCCTCCGGGCGCATGTACCTGCCCCAGACCGATGTGGTGCTGCCGGGGGTGCTGCCCCTGGCCTTCACCCGCCGGGTGGAATCCGGCTACACCGCCGGCCGGTTCTTCGGCCCCTCCTGGTCCTCCACCGTCGACGAACGCCTGGAGATCGACGCCAACGGCGTCATCCACGTCACCGACGACGGCCTCCTGATCCCCTACCCCCACCCCGTCCCCGGTCTGCCGACTGTCCCGGAGTCCGGCACCTCACGCAGGGTTCTCAGCCGCGACGAGGGGGGCAACTACACGCTCACCGACCCCGACGACGGGCTCGTGCGCCATTTCGACGCACCAACCGGGGCGGAGCCAGGGTGCGACGGTGACGCCTGGCTCGGGCAGGTAAGTGACCGCAACGGCAATACCATCACCTACGACCGCGCTGAGGACGGCGCACCCAGGGCCCTGGCCCACTCAGCCGGCTACCACCTGGGGCTGACGCTGACGAACGGACTGGTGACAGAACTGGCGCTGCTCACCCCTACGGCGAGCGTAGAGGCGCCCACGGCCGCCGACCGGGAGGCAGCCTTTCCGCTGCGCACCTACGGCTACACGGACGGCAACCTCAGCACCGTCATCAAACCGTCGGGGGCTGCTGCCCTCACCTTCTCCTACGACGACCGTCGCCGAGTAACGGGGTGGACGGATTCAAACAACAGCCGGTACAGCTACACCTACGACGACCGGGACCGCGTCGTTGCGGAGGGCGGTGAGGCGGGCCACTTCCAAGTCACCCTGGCTTATAGCGAACCCGATCCGTCCACGGGTAACCGAACCACCACTCTCACCACCGCCAACGGTCGCTCCACACGTCATCTCGTCGATGGCAGGTGCCGGATCCTCGCCACCACCGACCCATTGGGCAACACCACCCGCGACACCTTCGACACCGACGGGAACCGGCTGACGCACACCGACGCGCTAGGACACACGACCGCCTTCTCCTACGACGGTGAGGGCAGAGTCTCCGGGGTCACGCAGGCGGACGGCACCCGTCTGCGCGTCGTGCGGAACCGGCTGGGGCTCGTGACCGAGCTCGTGGAGCCGGACGGCTCCCGCCGCGTGCAAGAATTCGACGACCACGGTAATCGCACGGCGGTCACAGGGCCAGGCGGCAGCACCACCCGCTACACCTACGACATGGCAGGCCGGATCACGACGGTCACCGACGCGCTGGGGAACGTGACCAGAATCCGCTGCGACCCTGCCGGGCTGCCTGTGGAAATAGTCGACCCGCTCGGGCACACCACCCGCTATGACCGGGACCCACTGGGCCGCCCCGTGCGCGCCACCGACCCACTGGGAGCGGTCACCCTCCTGCGCTGGTCCCTCGACGGTGAACTCGCGGAGCGCACCGGCCCGGACGGCGCCACCGAGTCATGGACCTATGATGGTGAGGGCAACCGGCTCACCCACACCGACCCCGTCGGCGGAACAAGCCGTTTCGAGTACACCCACTTCGACCTGCTGGCGGCCCGGACCAATCCCGACGGATCCCGGTACGAGTTCACGCACGACGCGAACCTACGCCTCATCCAGGTCACCAACCCGCAGGGCCTCACCTGGTCATACACCTACGACCGGGCCGGCCGGTTGGTCTCCGAGACCGACTTCGACGGTCGCACCGTCGGTTACACCGTCGACGCGGCCGGAAGAATGACCGCCTCCGTGACCCCGCTCGGGGAGCACGTCGCTTATGCTCACGACGCCCTCGGCCGCGTAATCCGCAAGGATGCCGTCGGCCAGGTGACCACCTTCGCTTACGACCCGGCTGGACGACTGGTACAGGCAAGCGGTCCTGGCACCGAGCTGATCTACCAGTACGACCGCGCCGGGCGGGTGAAGACGGAGCTCGTGGACGGCTGTGCCACCACGTACGCCTACGACGCCTTGGGCCGGCGCACTCGCCGGGTCACCCCCACCGGCCGGCGCACCACCTACGAATACGACGCGGCGGGCCGCCCCAGTGAGACGACCGCCGGTGAACGGCGCATCACCTTCACCCACGACGCCGCAGGCCGGGAACGGGAACGCACCTTCGGTGACGCCCTCACTCTCGCCTCCACTTGGGACGCTGCAGGGCGCCTCAGTACTCAGCACCTCATCGGCCGGGACCGCGCAACCTTGAACGCACGCGCCTACACCTACCGCGTCGACGGATATCTCACCGTCCTGGACGACACTCTGAACGGGGCCCGCCGCTTCGACCTGGACGGCGCCGGCCGCGTCACCCGGGTCACGGCCGCCAACTGGAACGAGTCGTACGCCTACGACGCCGCCGGAAACCAGACCGCAGCCACATGGCCCTCCTCCCACCCGGGACACGACGCCACCGGCCTCCGTTCGTACACCGGCACCACCATCACCCGTGCTGGGAGCACGCGGTACGAGCACGACGCCGCCGGCCGCATCACCCTGCGCCAAAGGACCAGGCTCTCCCGCAAGCCCGACACCTGGCGCTACGAGTGGGACGTGGAGGACCGCATGACTGCGGTCACCACCCCGGACGGCACCCGGTGGCGGTACCGCTACGACCCGCTCGGCCGCCGGATCGCCAAGGAGCGCCTCGGTGACGACCACCGGGCCGTGGTCGAGGAGACCCGCTTTACGTGGGACGGCACCACCCTCTGTGAACAGGTCACCACCACGGCCGATCTGCCCCGGCCCGTCGTCCTCACCTGGGACCACCAAGGGCTCCGACCTCTGGCCCAGACCGAACGAATCCTCTCCGACGGTGTCTCTCAGCACGTGGTGGACGAACGCTTCTTCGCCATCGTCACCGACTTGGTCGGCGCACCGACCGAACTCGTCGACGAAGCCGGTTCCTTGGCCTGGCACACGCGAACCACCCTTTGGGGCACCACCACCTGGGCCAGACACAGCACCGCGTACACCCCTCTCCGCTTCCCCGGCCAGTACTACGATCCCGAATCCGGCCTCCACCACAACCACCATCGTCATTACGACCCGGAAACAGCCCGCTACCTGACACCGGATCCACTGGGACTGGCCCCGGCACCCAATCCCTCGACGTACGTACACAATCCACACACCTGGTCCGACCCTCTGGGCCTTGCCCCTCGCTGCCTGAACGACACGGGCAGAGAGGGCAAAGACGTCAACGAGAACTTCGTTCCGGGCTCGGCCGAGGGGCAACGGCTCGCCGAACAACTGCGCAGGGAGTCGGCGGGCTCGATCTTCAACGAGAACGGTTGGCTCACACCTGAGGCCATCACCGACTCCCGGCGAGTGATCGATGGAGAGAAGATCGGCAACCCTGCGGTACGTGAGGCCATGACGTCGGACGGAAGCAATCTCAGCGACTGGGGCAAATACACGACCAAGACGCACCAGTCGCCTTACGGCGACTTCCAGGTGCACTATTATTACAATCCCGAAACGGGGCGAGTTTTGAACTATGATTACAAGGTAATCATGAACAGAAGGTAATTCGACATGCGCGTCCGCGTGAACACAATCAACACCTCGGACCCCAAAATCTTGCAGGGAATCACCGCCCTCAGCGACGGGCACGAGTACGTGGTGCTTGAAATTTCCGCACGGTTCAAAACGGGCACCTCGTTCCGCGTCGAGTTCATTGAGGGCGGACTAAGACAGTCCGCCCTCTTCGACACCCGATCTTTCACCGTCACTTCCCACTCTCTGTCACCGACCTGGCAGTATTTTCAGCTCGATTCCGGCTCTTTCTCACTGTGTCCCGAATCATGGAACGCACCCGGTTTTTGGGAGGCCTACTACGACGGCGACCCACGGGCGATCGCGGTATACGAAGATGAGCGGGCGACGATCCTGGCCCATTCGTAGGAGTACGGTCGCCCCGGCGGACGGTGACCACGGGCAGGGCAGACGGCAGACCGGCACGTGACCTACGGCGCGGCCGTACACCTCGCCCGAGGGGTGGAGCTTCAAACCACCGTGCCTACGGTTATCGCGCCGACGGGATACTTGGGCTGCATCGACGACGACATGTCCGAGCCCCGCGCTTCGCCCTCGACCTGGCCGGGGCCACGTCACCGCAGTCCACGCGCAGGGCTAAAGTATGCCTAGAACGAGTCGGGCGCACCGGCCGCTCGTGCCCCATCCGTGCCCAGCAGAACGGTCAACAGCGGTGGGCAAGGGCACCGCAGGGCCATGCCAGAGCTCCTCGAGAGTGACGAATCACCAGGTCAGAGCGGTTTGGGTCACCGTAAGAGCCGGTGATTCCCAAGCTCAGAGCGCGAGTTCGATTCTCGTCACCCGCTCCACGACTAAGGCCCAGGTCATCGACCCGGGCCTTGTTTGTTGTCTGGACCGATCGAAACATCGCGCTCCACCTCTACGCCGCCTGCGCCCTTCCCGCGGATGCCGCCTCAGGGCGGCATCCGCCTACCCGCCGAGCCCCGGGCCGTTTCGGGGTGCGCCCCGCGCGCAGGAGGTACGCCTAGCCAACCTTCCTCTCCTCCTGGTCTCCCCGAACACCGACACCAAGCAGTAAGCATTGCATTTGCGCAACTTTCATTCAAGAAAGTAACCTGGTGCAGGGAATGAACGATCGGCGAGGTGGTACCTGTGAACGGATTCGTGGGGCGTCGTACGGAGCTCGACCTTCTGGATGACCTACTGACCCCTGTGCGGACCGGCGGACGCAGCGGGCGGCCCGGGCGCGCCGTACTGATCCGAGGGCGGCGACGCGTCGGCAAGTCCCGGCTCGTGGAGGAGTTCCTGGAACGCTCCGGGCTTCCCCATGTCTTCTTCACCGCAGTAGGCGGCTCGAAGGCCGAGGACCTGGCAGGCTTCGCCGCCGAGCTTGCCATCTCTCCGCTCCCTGACGCCGGCCGGGTCGCGGACTTCGCCACCCCGCAGACCTGGGACGCGGCTCTGAGCCTGCTCGCCGGTGTCCTGCCTCAGGACAGGCCAAGCGTGGTCGTGCTCGACGAAATGCCCTACCTCGTACGCGAGGACCCCACTTTCGAAGGCGCACTGCAGAAGGCATTCGACCGGACGTTGTCCAAGCTCCCCGTACTGCTCGTCCTCATCGGCTCGGACATCGCGATGATGGAGCAGCTGAACACCTACGGTCGGCCCTTCTACCAGCGCGGCACCGAGATGGTCGTACCTCCGCTCAATCCGGCCGAGGTCGCCGCCATGCTCGACCTCCCGCCGGCTGAGGCGTTCGACGCCTTCCTGGTCTCCGGCGGCCTCCCTCTCATCCTTGAGGAATGGCCTTTGGGTGCCACCCTCTGGGACTATCTGGGACAGGCGCTGACCCGTCCGACGTCCGCCCTCCTCGTCAGCGGCGAGCGCACTCTGGCCGCCGAGTTCCCCACCGAGGCACAGGCCCGCACCGTGCTGAGCGCCATCGGACATGGGGAACGCACTTTCACGCTCATCGGCCGGGCAGCCGGCGACCTGAATCCAGGATCCGTGAAACGCTCCTTGGAGCTCCTCGCAAGCCGACGCATGGTAGCGGTTGACCTTCCGCTGTCCACCAGGCCGAGCCGTGAGAGCCGCTACCGCGTCGCCGATCCGTACCTGCGCTTCTGGCTCTCATTCCTCGGGCCCGGCATCCCCATGATCGAGCGCGGGCGTGGAGACCGTGTACTCGAGTCGATCCGCACCAGTTGGACGTCCTGGCGGGGCCGCGCCGTCGAACCTGTGGTCCGTGAGGCCCTGTGGCGCCTGACCGACGACCGGCTGCCCGAGGCCACCCATGTGATCGGCGGCTACTGGACCCGCACCAACGACCCTGAAATCGACCTCGTCGGCGCCGACCGATCTCCCATCGCCAAGAAGATCACCTTCGTCGGATCCATCAAGTGGCTGGAGAACAAGCCCTTCGACAACCGCGACCTCGCCCGCCTCGTCACCCACCGCTCACAACTGCCCGGCACCGACGACTCCACCCCTTTGCTCGCCGTCGCCCGCAGCGGAAGCACCGCCAACGGCATCCTCAGCCTCACCCCCGACGACCTCATCACCGCTTGGGCGTGACACGCCAAGGGCCGTTTCCCCGCAGTGACCGCTTTCGTGCCCCATCCGTGCCCTTCGGAGCGGACAACAGCGGGCAAGCCCGGTGCCCAGAAATCACACCGACCTTGCCCGCCTCGGCCAAAAATGCAGGTCAGATCCACCAGAGCCGTTCAAGAACCGCTGATTCCCGAGCTCAGAGCGCGAGTTCGATTCTCGTCACCCGCTCCACGGCAAAGGCCCAGGTCATCGACCCTGGGCCTTGTTTGTCGTCCGGACTATGCGATCCGCCTGCTGGACGTCCTCGATGAGGCGGGCTCACGTCCAGGGCCACGGCGGCAAGCACCTGCTCCCAGCGCAGTAGGACCTTCCCTGCTTCCTGATGCCTTCGGCGGTGGTGCTCAGACTCCGAGATGGACGGGGCACCGTTCGCGAGTGCTCCGGATGGGAAGACGTCTCTCACGCATGTTCCGCCAAGCGCTCCTATGCCGTAGGCCAATGCGGATTCGGCATTCCTTCATCGCTCATGTGTGCCCGCCGCCAGATCCCGTTCCAGTCGAACGGGGTCTCCGGAACGACCGGGTGCTGCTGCCCGCACGGGCATGACGCCAGCACCCAAGCGCACCCGCGGCACAGCTCCACCCAGCCGTGCCCGGTCGAGTTCGACACCAGCGGCCTCTCGTCCCCGCAGGCGGGGCAGCCGGGTAGATCGGTACCGTCCAAAATCGCGTTCTGCCGCCGGACATACTTGGGCAGCCGCAGCGACGGATGACGAGTCGGGTCCTCGTACCAGGCGCGGTTCGGGCCCTCCCACCAGCTCCGCAGCCACCACGGTCGCGGGTTTGCCACAGCCCGCCGCCCAGCCCGCTTTTCCGCCCGGCGTTGGACGGCGTACGCCTCCGCCCGCGCGAACCACAGCACCCGTGCCTCGTGCAGTTCCTCCACCGCCCGAACCAGCGCGTCCGGGTCCGCCTCGAGCCGCCGGGGGATCGCAGCGCTGAGTGTGAGGTGGTGGTACGTCGCCCGCAAGCCGTACGGAGCAAAGCAGGTGAGGCAGGTCCGCAGCGCGCTGTGCCGACGATGAGGGGGAAGGCGGGCATCGTGCACGCGTTCTCTGTGGGTCAGAAAACTGGTCATGGTGAGTGCGCCAGGTCCAGGGCCCGTGCCAGGGCGGCAGTGGCGGGAGTGGCGTATTCCGGCAGGTCTTGTTCGGCCAAGGGTCCAGCAAGGCTGAGGAAGTCCTGCATATCCTGCTCGGCATCGGCGACGAGCAACTCGGTCACCAGGCTGCCGCCCGTCCCGTGGACCTCGACCGTCAGCCGGACGATATCGCCAACGCGTTCGGCCATCGAGAAGGGATCGTGGCCGAAGTGGGCGCAGCCGGTGCCGTCGAGCACGTTCAGCCAGTCCCGCCAAGTATCCAGGCCGTTCCAGCAGCCCGGCTCGACGAGGACGGTGTCGGTCACCAGGAACCCGCCGGCTGCGAACGGATCAGCCATGGTGAGCAGCCCGTGCAGGAAGATGCCGAGTGGGTCAGTCGGGCACAGGCCGTGCTCCTCCTCCGACTGAAGTCGTTGCAGTCGGCGATCCGCATGACGGCTGTGCCGACCTCCGCCGAAGTCTGCTTCCCGTTCAGCACCAGGTAGTCGTGTGACTCGTGCTCGCCGACCGGGCAGAGCGCGAAGTCGTCGGCAGCGAAAGTCTCCAGAACGGGTTGCATCACCATCACATGGGGATGATGCCGGACCCGTTGCTACGCCGCCACGGACTTTCAGCTGCAGCCTGCCCAGTTTCGCGGAGCGCTCCGCGCAGGCGGGGGATCGTGCCGAAACTGATGCCTCGCTCCCGCACTGGATGACCATCCGGCCACTTGACTCCACGAGCCCTGATGGTTTCCCCGTCTTGGGCCTCGCCGGAGGATGCTGCCGGCTCATCTTCCGCCTGTTGTCACCCGCTCCGGGTCAAGAGACCTCAGGTCGATGGCCGGTTTCATGTCCTCGACGAACCGCATCACCGTCACGCTCCCCAGCGACCAGGTGGCGGAGCTTCACAAGCCCACGGACATCGTCTCCGGCTACGTGGCGGAAGCCATAGCCTGCCAGATACGGCACCAGCCCCTGGGCAACGACCTCCGTCGGCATGAGGAGGAGCACGGTTCCGTCAGCGACCAGGAGCTCGCTGAGGCCCGCTCGAAGATCTTCGGCGACGCCGGCTCCGCCCCGGCCGCGCGGACGCCGCGTGAGCGAGCGCATCGAAACCGTCGTCCTGGACTCCGGAGGGCTCTCCGCCTGGACCGCGCAGGACCGCAAGCTCCTCGCGATGCTTCAGATCTTCCACGACATGGGAGCCGACCTCGTGATCGGGGCCAACACCATCGTGGGCGTCAGCCACTCCCGCACCAACATGCCTCGCCTGAACTGGGCTCCCTCCCGCGTCAAGGTGGAGCCCGTCACCGAACAGGCAGCGAAGGCGGCAGCGGAGCTGCTCAAAGGTTTTGGGCCGCACGGGCACAAGTACGCCACGATCGCCCTGCGCCAGCCGAAACCCATCGCCCTCCTGACCTCCGACAGTGACGACATGACCAAACTCCGCGGCAACCAGATCCGCATCATCCCTGTCTGATGCGTCGGCCCACCCCGAGCACACCCCCTGGCAGGGTAAGCTGCACCGCCAACCTCGTGCCCCATCCGTGCCCAGCAGAACGGACAACGGCGGTCAGGTACAGCTTCCAGAGACCATGGCAATCCACTCTTCCTCGCGGGAAAACGCAGCTCAGAGCCCTACCAGCGGCCCAAGCACCGTTGATTCCCAGGCTCGGAGCGCGAGTTCGATTCTCGTCACCCGCTCCACGACGAAGGCCCTGGTCAATGACTGGGGCCTTTTGCTTGCCGCCCAACGGCACCGGCCCGGAGCGTCACGCGCCAGGGACAGCCGGTGAGCGATCGCCCCCATGTCTTCACCTGGAGCATGCGACCTCAGGCGTCGAGGCTGGGGACCAGAAACCCGAGCCAGCGCGTGCATACTCCAGTATGCTTGGACTCATGTCCTCAACGACTCGCATCACCGTCACCCTCCCTAGCGACCAGGTGGCGGAACTCCGCAAGCTCACGGACAACGTCTCCGGGTACGTGGCGGAAGCAGTAGCCCGCCAGATCCGGCACCAGCTTCTGGGCGAGGACCTCCGCCGCCATGAGGAGGAGCACGGAGCCTTCAGCGACGAGGAGCTCGCCGAGGCGCGCGGTAAGATCTTCGACTCCGCCGGCTCCTCCAAGGGAGCGGACGCCGCGTGAGCGAGCGCATCGAGACCGTCGTCCTGGACTCGGAAGGGCTCTCCGCCTGGATCGCGCAGGACCGCAAGCTGCTCGCGATGCTTCAGGTCTTCCACGACATGGGAGCCGACCTGGTGATCGGGGCCAACACCATCGTGGAGGTCACCCACTCGCGCACCAACATGCCTCGCCTGAACTGGGCCCTGTCCCGCGTCAAGGTGGAGCCGGTCACCGAACAGGCAGCGAAAGCGGCAGCGGAGCTGCTCAAAAGCGCCGGGCTGCACGGGCACAAGTACGCCATTGACGCCACGGTCGCCGAGGTCGCACTCCGCCAGACGAAACCTGTCGCCCTGTTGACGCCCGACAGCGATGACATGACCAAGCTCTGTGGCAACCAGGTCCGCATCATCCCCCTCTGACGAGCCGGACCGCCCGGAGCACTCGTCGCACTGCCAGTTCTCGTGCCCCATCCGTGCCCAGCAGAGCGGACAACAACGGTCAGATACGACTCCAGGAGACAGGGAGCCATCCACCTGCCCATAGCGAAAGCGCAGGCCAGAGCCCCTCCACCGACCTAAAAACCGCTGATTCCCAAGCTCAGAGCGCGAGTTCGATTCTCGTCACCCGCTCTTCCATGAGGCCCCAGGTCAGCGACCTGGGGCCTCATCGTTGTCTAGACCTGATCTGGAACCGCGCACCACCTCTGCACCACCTGGTCCCTCGCGCAGTGTCCAACGGCACCGGCTGACCATGGATTCGTCGACGCCACTGGTGCGTAGGCGTCGCCAAGTCCATCAACCGGGTAACGAGGTATCCCACCCCGACCGACGCCGGCAGTGTAGCCATTACGATCGCGCGCATGCCTCCGCACCCTCACCTTCCCGCTGTCATCGACGCCGCCAACGCCTTATCCGCCGGGCTGCAAAACCCTTCGCTGCTGGTGGGCCTTCACCGCGACATCGACGGCTTGACCGGGAAGGACGGCAAGTCGCTCGGGCGCTCGACGAAGCAGTACGCCCTGCGGTGGGGAATCTTCACGATGTCCTACGCAGCTGTCGAAGCCTTCTTCAACGACGTCCTTGCCCTCGATCCGTCCCAGACGCGGCATCTCCCGCTCAACCCGGACAAGCTCCGCAACGTAGGGCAGCAGCACGCGGTCCGGCTCTTCACCAACGACTGGGGGGTTCGTACGAGAATTCTGGGCAATGCCCCCGGCAACCGATCGCGTTGGACGGCTTACGTGGGCACCCAAGAGGTGCAGCTGTACCTCGCCGACATGAAGAACCTCCGCGACATCCTGAGCCACGGAGGGGACCCATACGCGGTGTCGAACCGCTCTGGAGCGTTGTGGCCCCTGAAGAACGGCAGGCACTCGATGCGACTCATGGGCGCTGAAGGCTTCATCCAAGCGTGCTGTGACCTCGCCTCGCAAACCGTGCTCGCCTTCGGTGGGGACTCTGCCGACCTTCCCAAGTGGCCAGAGCCTGAGCGGTCGGGACTTTCTGCGGAACGGCGTCCGTCGCTGCCGCTGTTGGACTGATCACATCCGCCCGGCTACCTGCTCCATCGCTCATCGTTGTCCGTTCACTGACGGACGCCGCTGTCCGCTGCTGTACACGGCTCAGAGTGCGAGTTCGATTCTCGTCACCCGCTCTTTAATGAAGGCCCAGGTCAGCGACCTGGGCCTTGTTTCTGTACCGGCTGCTACGGCTCTGCGTCGAGGACTCGGGCGGCTTCGCGAGGGTCCATCAGGTTGGACCAGGCTTGTTCGGCGGGGAGCAGGTCCCGCTCCGGCAGGGCGTATTCGGGGTACCAGCCGTCGGCCTCACAGCTGGGGACGTTGCGCAGGATCAAAGTGGCGAGGTTCGGCGGGACCGAACCCGTGATCCGCACCGCGAGGTAGGTTTCGTGACCGTGGTCGGCGCGGACCTGAAGGCCGATGGTGAAGGTGTCGAAATCCACCGTGTGCTCCTCGCCGTCCCGGAGGGTAGAACGGCTCAAGGTCAGAACCGTGGTCCGGAGCCGCCTGACGAAACGTACTCCCGCTTCGGCGCGATAGCGAACGTGGTCCTCGCGAGCGGGGAGCAAGTGGGCAGTGTACGTGGCGGACTTGAGCGCGTCGGCGTTGCCGGCGTTGTAGCGGGTTCGGGCGGTCTTGCCGTCGGCTTCGAGAGCTGCGTAGAAGTCGTCGGTGGAGCCGCCTTCGCGGCGGCCGGCCGCCACCAGCCACGGAAGATCGGCGTCCCCCAGACCGCCCCACGCCAGCGCTGGACCTTCACCTTGAACAGCACCTGGTCATCGACAGCGCGGATGCGCTCGTGCTTGGCATCGTCCGCCGCGAACTGCTCGGCGGTCTTCGCCAGGATCGGGTGCTCAATCTCGTCCAGGGGGTCGGTCACCGCCGGCAGGGGGAGTCCGAGGTCATCGCGTAGGCATCGCAAGGTGGGCCTGGCGGGCCGCGTCGCGGCGGGGCCGGTCATTCGTCGATCCCGCCGACCGCGTCGATCTCCTCCGATGTCAGACCGGTCAGGAGCATGACGTCCGACTTCAGGGAGCCGTCCAGGACGCTGAGCGCCTCCACCATGCCCTCACGCAGATCCTCACGCCGTTGGTCCAGGTAAACCCGTACCGCCTCCGCGACCAGGTCCTTCTTCGTCAAGCCCAGGAAATGTGCGCCCTGGCTGATCAACTTGTCCGTCGCCGGGTCCACCTTGAGCGGCGACTGCCGGGGCGGCTTCGAAGCCGTGGTCATAAATCCCACCTCCGCATCTACGGTACCTTAGTACCTCATGGTGGGCCGTGCTCGTGACCGCAATGGGGCACAGTCCGCCGACCGCCGGTACCACGGCTCCGGATCGATGACGGTCGACCGGATTGCCCTGCGCCAGATCGCCCAGAGATGAAATGGCACGACGGCAGGTGCCTGATCCAGCGCGGTGACGCTTTTCCACCCACGCCACAGCGGCATCGATCACCCCGTGCCCCATCCGTGCCCTTCGGAGCGGATAGCAGCGGACAAATACGGTAGCCAGAGACCACACCAACCTCGACCGCTCCACTCATACATGCAGGTCAGGGCCCACTACAGCCGTTCAAGGACCGTTGAGTCCCAAGCTCAGAGCGCGAGTTCGATTCTCGTCACCCGCTCTTTGATGAGGCCCTGGTCAGTGACCGGGGCCTTTTTATGTTCGGCGTCGGCCCGCGGTGTGGGGGCTGAGGGGGCGATGGGAACCACCTGGTTGCGGGTGAACGTGGTGTCCTAGCGTGTGCGGAAGTTAAGAGTGACGACTCGCGTACGGGGGGAACTTCCAGAGGGTGACGGGGTGGCGTTGGCGGATCGGATTGCCGAGCGGCGGGCCGGGGTCGGGGATCCGCGGGCTCTGGTGGGTGAGCTGCGGCGGGCGCTGGTGCTGGTGCCGTACGACGGTGGCGGGTTGTGGACCGCTGAGTTCGGTGGGGTGCGGTGGGTGTGCGGGTTCACCGATGAGGGGGCGTTGGCCCGGTTCGCGGCGGAGCGGGCTGTGGTGGAGGGTGCCGGGGCCACCTCGCGGAGCTGGGAGTACGCCACGTTCCGGGGGGCTCGGTTGCTGGACGAAGTCATTCCGGCGATGGGGGTGCCGGCCGGGGTCGCGGTGAACGTGGCCGATCCGGACGGGTCGATGCTGTTTCCGCCGGTGGTGGGGATCGTGCCCGATGCCGTCGCCGTCGATGCCGACGTACCGAGCGAGGGGCGGGACCTGTGAGCGGTACGGGGGCCGAGGACCTCAACGTCGATCCGATCAGTGTTCAGCAGATCACCACCGGGCTGCGCGAGGCCGTGGCGGAGTTGAGGGAGATCGGTACCGGTACGGGGGCGGTGCTCGGCAAGGGGCTCTCGGAGCTGTCGATGACCGGGATGGAGGCCGGGCATCACGGGTTGTCGGTGGACTTTGAGGACTTCTGCGAGCGGTGGGAGTGGGGGGTGCGGGCGTTGGTCCAGGATGCCAACGCGATCGCGGCGAAGCTGGGGCTGGCTGCGGGGATCGTGTGGGAGGAGGACCAGTACGTCCAGGGCACGTTGAAGATCGTCGTCAACGCGGGCGTGGGGAATCCGCATGCTTCCGAGGACGAGATCGTCAAGGAGGGCTGGGGGGATGTGTTCACCCCGGACTATCTGAGCCCGGTCTACAGCCGCGAGTCGTTCGAGCGGACAGCCGACGAGGCCGGGCAGACCTGGAAGGACACCGGACGTGCACTCGTCACCGAGGGCAACGGCGGGCGTCAGGCGGACCAGCTGAACGAGATGTTCGGCGTGGACCAGGAGGCGTTCGACCGGTCCGTGGACGACATGTTCGGGACCTCACCCGAGGAACGCGCCCGGCAGCAGCAGGGCGGCGGGGAAAGCTAGGTCATGGGGTTCAAGGATTTCGTCAGTGACATCACGCCCGATGTCGTCGAGGACGCGGTCGAGGACGGTGTCGAGTGGGCCGGCGACCGAGTCGAGCACGCCGGAAACTGGACCGGCGACCGGCTGGACGACGTCGGCTGGGAGTCCGGGGCGGACTGGGTCCGGGAGAAGTCCCGGTCCGTCGCGAACCGGATGGGCGCCGAGGTCGACGAGATGGACCTCGGGCAGACCCAGGACAAGACCAAGCTGATCTACGGCAGCCCGTCCAAAATCCGGTCCAGCGCCACTTCATCACGCGGAACGAGGCGGGGCTCCCGACCGAGATCATTGAACCGGACGGCTCCCGCTGCATGCAGGAGTTCGATGATCACGGCAACCGCACAGCCGTGACTGAACCTGGCGGCCGCAGCACCCGCTATACCCACGACGCGGCGGGCCGGGTCACTTCGGTCACCGATGCGCTGGGCAACATAACCAGAATCCGCTGCACCTCTGCCGGATTGCCTATGGAGATCACTGACCCACTCGGTAACACCACCCGCTACGACCGGGACCCATGGGGACGCCCTGTGCGCGTCACCGATCCGCTGGGAGGGGTCACCCTCCTGCGCTGGTCCCAGGACGGTGGGCTGGCGGCGCGCACCAGTCCGGACGGCACCACGGAGTCCTGGACCTACGACGGTGAGGGCAACCGGCTCACCCATACCGATCCCGTCGGTGGAACAAGCCGTTTCGAGTACACCCACTTCGACGTGCTGACGGCCCGGACCGATCCCGACGGATCCCGGTACGAGTTCACGCACGACGCGAACTTGCGGCTCACCCGGGTCACCAACCCACAGGGCCTTACCTGGTCGTATGCCTACGACCATGCCGACCGGTTGGTCTCCGAGACCGATTTCGACGGTCGCACGATGAGCTACACCGTTGACGGGACCGGAAGGATGACCGCCTTCGTAACCCCACTCGGGGAGAGAATCTCCTACACTCACGACGTCCTCGGCCGCGTAACCCGTAAGGATGCCGCCGGCCAGGTGACCACGTTCGCTTACGACCGCGCGGGACGGCTGTTGCAGGCGAGCGGCCCCGACACCGAGCTGATCTACCAGTACGACCGGGCGGGGCGCGTGAAGACGGAGTTTGCGGACGGCCGTGCCACCACGTACGCGCACGACGCCCTCGGCCGACGCACCCGCCGGGTCACCCCCACCGGCCGACGCACGACATACAACTACGACGCGGCGGGCCGACCGACCGAACTGACCGCAGGCGAACGGCGCATTACGTTCACCCACGACGCCATCGGCCGGGAACAGGAACGCACCTTCGGCGACGCACTCACCGTCGCCTCCACCTGGGACGCGGCAGGTCGCCTCAGTTCCCAGCACCTCATGGGCTGCGATCGCACCAGTCTGAACATGCGCACCTACACCTACCGCGCCGACGGATATCTCACCGGTCTGGAAGACACTCTGAACGGGCCGCACCGCTTCGACCTGGACGGTGCCGGCCGCGTCACCCGGGTGACCGCCGCCAACTGGAACGAGTCGTACGCCTACGACGCCGCCGGCAACCAGACCGCCGCCGAGTGGCCTTCCTCCCACCCGGGGCACGAAACCACCGGCCCCCGTTCGTACACCGGCACCACCATCACCCGTGCTGGGCAGGCGCGGTACGAACACGATGCCGCCGGACGCATCACCCTGCGCCGAAAGACCAGGCCCTCCCGTAAGCCCGCCACCTGGCGCTACGAATGGGACGCGGAAAACCGCATGACCGCGGCCGTCACCCCGGACGGCACTCGTTGGCTGTACCGCTACGACCCCCTGGGCCGCCGGATCGCCAAGGAGCGCCTCAGCGACGACCACAGAACAGTGGTTGAGAAAACCCACTTCACGTGGGACGGCATCACTCTCTGCGAACAGACCACCACCACGACCGACCTGCCCCGCCCCATCGTCCTCACCTGGGACCACCAAGGGCTCCGCCCCCTGGCCCAAACCGAGAGAATCCTCTCTGCCGACTCCTCCCAGCAGACAGTGGACGAACGCTTCCTCGCCATCGTCACCGACCTGATCGGTGCACCCACCGAACTCGTCGACGAAACGGGTTCGGTGGCCTGGCACATCCGGACCACCTTGTGGGGCACCACCACCTGGGCCAGACGCAGCACCGCGTACACACCTCTCCGCTTCCCTGGCCAGTACTACGACCCCGAAACCGGCCTCCACCACAACCATCACCGTCATTACGATCCGGAGACAGCCCGCTACCTGACGCCGGACCCTCTGGGACTCGTCCCGGCACCCAACCCATCGACGTACGTACACAACCCTCACACCTGGTGCGACCCTTTGGGGTTGGCGCCCGAAGGGGGCTGTCCGCCCGAGCATCCCGCGGTCGCCGAAACCCGCGGCCGCGTAGGCGACGGAAGCATCGTGAGCGAGCATCCGATGACAGCCGACGAGGCCCTCGACGCCGCCCACAAGTTCCTGGGTGATGACTATGTGGAAAAGGGAGTGAATCGCGGCGTGTTCCGCAGCGCGGACGGACTACGACAGTTCCGCATGGATCCTGATTCCATACAGGGAAAACACTGGCCCGACATTCCACATGTACACTTCGAGATTTTCCCTGCGCCTGGAGCCAAGAAGGCAGCGGTGAACAATCATGTGCCCCTGATCGAGTAATGCTTCATCAGCACCATGCACGTCGGCTTTCTGGGAGAGCAAGAGATGATCAAGATCAACAGGGTCGGAAAAATCACCGCAGGGGACGAACTCGGAAAGTTTGTCAGGATCAACGAACTCCCTGACAACCCACCCAGCTACTTGATCCTCCTCGCCGAGGACTCGGAGTTCTCCAACGGATGCGGGGATTACTGGGTGGAGAACCGTGATGACTTGGATGGATTCTTCGCCGAAGCGCATTGGGAAGTCGAATGGTCTCACCCGTGAAAAATCCTTCGCTGTACGTGTACGCGCGAACGGAGATCACCGGCGTGGGTTAAAAAGCGTCGGACCGGACGGACACACGTACGCCTATGCCATCAACCGCCACGGTCGCCCTGCGGCAAGCAAGTCCGCATCATCGCTCTCTGACCCGTCGCCCCACTCCGCGCCTGCACCTCAGGAGGGAGTCGCGCGGCCGACCCCGTGCCCCATCCGTGCCCAGCAGAGCGGACAACAGCGGTCAGGTACGGCTTCCCGAGACCGCAGTCATACACATCGTCCAGCACGAAAGGGCAGGTCAGAGCCCATTCAACGGACCAAGAACCGCTGATTCCCAAGCTCAGAGCGCGAGTTCGATTCTCGTCACCCGCTCTTTCACGAACCCCCAGGTCATCGGCCTGGGGGTTCGTCGTTGTCTAGACCTCCCTAAGCGCCTTGCACCACCTCCGCACCACCTGACCCCTTTTCGCGCTCCTCGCGCGTTTTGCCGCGGGCCGGCCGCTCTCACCATCCGGCCAACCTTCCCGCCACCTCTTTCTGGCATTCGTGGTCGGCGTGTTCCTGGTCTATGGCGCGTTGCAGGTGCCACAACGTGACTGCGGGGAGCGCCGAGCCGGGCTTCTGCCCGCAGGTCCTCGACGGCGCCGGCCAGGAGGGGCCTGGCAGCGTGCCCGGAAGGGGTGTGAGCCCGCCTCGGTGGCTGAGGGTGCACGGCGCCTCAGCGTGCCGACCGTGCATTGCCGCCCGTACGTCAGGCTGCGGCGGCCCTCCGCAGCGAGAGGGCGAAAGCACAGCTGGTGACTGTGAGGATGATGATCGGTGGAACTGGCAGCAGAAGGAGCGCTGTCGCCAGAACGGCCAGGGAGACCAGCAGGGTGATCCCTCCGAACGCGGTACGCCGCTGGACCAGGGCGGGGGCATGACGGACGGCGGCGAGCGTGAGCAGGCCGCAGGCGACGGCGAAGAGCGCCATCGCGATGCTCATGCCGTTGGTGACATCGAGGGCGGTGCGTTCCAGGCCCAGCAGGGCGAAGGTGGACTCGCGCAGGGCCGTGTCGGCCGCGCGTCGCTCCGGTGTCATCGTGGCCGAGGCATCGGCGGCGGAGAGAGCGAGGTGGCCGACCCCGAGGAGGACGAATCCATAGGCGCCGGCTTTGAATGGCCGCACCGGGTCCGCTCCGGCGGAAGTCCGGGCGGGAATCGCGCTGTTCATCACTGCTCCTTCGTATCGACGGACGGGTGTACGGCGGGGGCGGAGGATGGGTGCGGTGCCGGACCGGGTGGGGGCTGCCAGCCGAGGAGGGTGTCCAGTCCTCTTCTCGTGACCGCCGAGGGCGTGGCCCGTACGGCGAGGTTCCGGACGAACACCGCCAGGGGGTGGGAGAGCCGGGCAAGGTCCCCCATGCGTCGGGAGTGGCGACTGATCCGCGTGGTGCGCCCGTGTCGGGCCTCCGTGTAGGCGGCGAGCGCGGCCGGTACGTCGGGACCGCCCGCGAGGAGGTGAGCGAGGACGACCGCGTCCTCGATGGCCTGGCAGCCGCCCTGGCCGAGGTTGGGCGTCATCGCATGGGCGGCGTCACCGAGCAGGGCCACCCGGCCGGAGTTGAACCGGGGCAACGGCGGGGCGAGTTCGTAGAGGTCGTGGTTGAGTATGCCGACGCGGTCGGGCGTAAGGCGCTCCAGCAGTGCGGGTATCGGATCGTGCCAGGCACTGAAGCGCCGGTTCAGCTCCGCGGAGTGGTCGGTCGGCCGCGTGCCGGGGCCGGTGACGGCGGTCGCGTACACATAGACCCGGCCGTCGCCGAGGGGGACGATCCCGAACCGCTCTCCTCTCCCCCAGGTCTCGGCCGCCGGCAACGCGGGCAGGCCGACCCCGGACAGCACTGCCCGCCAGCCGGTCTCACCGGCGTGGCGCGGACCGGAGTGCCCGGGGAAGAGCTGCCTGCGGAGCGCGCTGCGCAGCCCGTCGGCCGCCACGACGACATCGGCGCTCAGGTCCCCCGCCGACGTACGCACCACCACCGCGCCCCCGGCGTCGTCCACACCGCTCACCGAGACGCCCAGGCGCAGCGCGCCGGGCGGCAGGGCGGCGGCGAGGACATCAATCAGGAAGCCGCGGTGCACGGCCCGCGCGGGAAGACCGTAGCGGGAGGCCGTGGCTCCGGTTCGGCTCAGCCATGCGCCGTCGGGGGTACGGAGCCCGAGCGGACCGACCAAGGGCTCGCCCACCGACACCTCAGGTCCCAGGCCCATCGAGTCCAGGGCGCGCAGGGCATTGGGGGCAAGCACGATGCCCGCACCGATACCCGCCAGGACGGGAGCCCGCTCGCACACGGTCACCCGCCAACCTCGGCGGCTCAGCGCCGCCCCTGCGGCCAGGCCGCCGATCCCCCCTCCGGCCACAACAGCATGACGAACACCCATACCGACCGCCTCCCTCACCCCTCACACGCACCCTCTACATCTGTAGAGGATCACGCTCCGCACTCTACATCTGTAGAGTGGGGAAACATGTCTGCCTCCCTCTCCGATCGCCGGGATCTGATCGCCGACACCGCCATCGCCACCGTGGCCGCCGCCGGACTGCGAGGCCTGACCCATCGCGCGGTCGACACGGCGGCGGGCCTGCCCGCCGGCAGCACGTCGTACTACTTCCGCACGCGATCCGCCTTGATCAGTGCCTGCTATCTCCGCCTGGCCGCCCTGACGGTCGCCGATGTGGACCGCTGGGAAACGGAGCACGGCACCCCGGGCCCGGACTCCGTCGCCGAGGCCCTGGCCACACTGCTGCACCACTGGCTCACCGGGGGGCGGAACCGCCAGCTGGCCCGCTTCGAGCTGAGCCTGGAGGCGACCCGTCGCCCGGAACTCCGCGCCGACCTGGAGACCGCCGGCCGGGCTGCACGCTCCAGGGCGGCCGCGCTGCTGACGTCGCTCGGCGCCCCCGACCCGGTCCAGGCGGCGGACCTGCTCGTCTCCTGGACCGACGGCCTGCTGTACGACCGCCTCGCTGGCGCCCCGGCCGCGAGCCGCCCGGCACCGGACCCTGGTGAACTGACCCTGGTTGTAAGGAAGATGCTCGACGCCCTGCTCGCTCCCTGAGGCACGACAGCACCCCAGAACGTCGGCCCTACGTGCCCGGGACATGCCCGTCTGAATCCGGGCGCGATCTTCTGCCCGTGCCCCATCTGTGCCCAGCAGAGCGGACAACAGCGGTCAGATGCGGCCCCCAGACCCCGTAGTCATACACGGCCCCTACGGGAAGGCGCAGGTCAGAGCTCCTCCAGCGGCTCAAGCACCGTTGATTCCCAAGCTCAGAGCGCGAGTTCGATTCTCGTCACCTGCTCCACGACTAAGGCCCAGGTCATCGACCCGGGCCTTGTTTGTTGTCTGGACCACTTCAGGTGTCGTGCACCAGATCCGGGGCAGGCAGTGCGCCCTCGTGCGACTCGGACAACCACCGGGCGACCCTCCGCGGCTCACCTCGAACCGTGGGCGTCCCCGCAGCCGCCCACGGAGGCCCCCTCCCACCGCCTCGCCGCCCGGCGCCGCCTATCTCGCTGCGATAGCTCAGGCTCCGGTGTCCACCGTCTCACCTCGCAGCTGTCCGCTCGCCCGTACCCGCCGACTGTGAACGATCTTGGTACCGCGGCGCAGGAATGAGATCCTGTTCGCATCTGCGCTCAGTGAACGCAGCTTTGCACGGGGGGACTTCACGCTGTGGCTGTAACCGTGCCCGATTGGGCCGACACCATGCTCGACCTCATCGGGATCAACTGGCCGAACGTCGACGAAGACGCGTACCGGGACATGGCCGACGCTCTCCGGGAGTTCGCCGACGATGTCGAGGACGACGGTCACCTTGCCAACCAGCACGTGCAACGTCTGCTGTCCTCCGGCAGCGGTGAAGCCCTCGACGCGCTCAACGGTCACTGGGGCAAGGTCAAGAACAAGCACGTGAAGGACCTGGCCAGTGGCGCCCGCACGATCGCCGGCGCGCTGGACAACGCGGCCACGGCGATCGAGGCCATGAAGTACGCGGCAATCGTCCACCTGGGCGTGCTCGCCGGCAAGGCGGGCATCTCCATGGCGTTGATACCCGTGACCGGCGGGCTGTCCATGCTCATCGGCGGGGCAGCCATCGCGGTCGCCCAGCAGGCCATCCGCCGGATCATCAAGGAGTGCATGGAGGAGGTCGTCGGTTACATCGTCTCCGCCCTGACCGAGCCGGCCGTCGCCGCGCTGGAGAACATGGCCGCGGATCTCGCCGTACAGGTCGGTGCCAACGCGCTCGGCCTTCAGGACGGCGTCGACATGAACCAGGTCGGCCAGTCGGGCAAGGAGGGCTTCAACGAAGGAGTGGCGGGGGCCAAGGATTCCCTCCAGCTCGCCTCGGCCGACGGCCCCGGCCCCGCGCCCGGCAAGGGCGTGCACATCGAGCACGCGGAGCACACGCGCGCCGGTACCCAGCTGAACCTCGTCAGCGTCAACGTGCACGGCAGGACCGCGGGCAAGCTCTCCAAGGCCAGGACGTCCCACGGACGCACCCGCGGCAAGGACGACATCGCCGGCGCCCTGGACCCCGTGATCGACAAGGCCATGAAAGCGCTCGGCAAGGCCAACAAGGCCATGGGCGACCACGTCGGCAAGGCACTGCCGAAGGCAGTCAAGGAGATCTCTGACAACCAGAAGAAGATCGAACTGGACATCAAGGCGATGATGTCCAAGGGCGTCAAGGTGCAGAAGGGTGACGAGGGAGACCGTTCGCGCCCCGATGCGCCCCGGAGCTCCGCCCGCACCAAGGCCGACGCGCTGAAGAACGCCAAGGACGAGCCGCGCCGCAACGCCATCTCGCTGGAGAAGAAGACCTGCGAGAACGACCCGGTGGACGTCGCCACCGGCGAGATGACCCTCCCGCAGACCGATCTGGCCCTGCCCGGAGTCCTTCCCCTGGTCCTACGCCGGACCCATCTCTCCGACTACCGCTACGGCCAGTGGTTCGGGCGCAGCTGGGCCTCCACGCTGGACGAGCGGATCGAGCTGGACCCCCTCGGCGGGGGCGCGGTGTGGTCCCGGGAGGACGGTTCGCTCCTCGTCTATCCGCGGCTGCCCCTGCCCGAGGACGACGACGGGGTACTCCCCGTGGAAGGCCCACGGCTGCCGATCCGGCACGGAGGCCAGGGCAACAGCGAAACCACCTATCTCGTCACCGATCCCCGTTCAGGGCTGACGCGTTCCTTCCGCGGCGGCCCCTACAACGCGTCCCCCGCCTACTGGCTCAGGGAGATCGAGGACCGCAACCTCAACCGGATCGACTTCGCCCGCCTCGGGGACGGCAGTCCGACCGCCGTCGTCCACTCCGGAGGCTACCGGGTCGCCCTCGCCGTCGAGGACTCCCGAATACGTGAGCTGTCCCTGCGTACGCCGGACGGTCCCGTCACCGTCATGCGCTACGGCTACGACCCTCTCGGCAACCTCGACGCCGTCATCAACTCGTCCGGGCTGCCGCTGCGTTTCACGTACGACCCGGACGACCGCATCACCTCGTGGACCGACCGTAACGACTCCACGTTCCGCTATGTGTACGACGATGCCGGCCGCGTGGTCCGCACGGTCGGCCCGGACGGCTATCTGTCGTCCACGTTCGCCTACGACGTCCATCCGGAGACGGGCGACCGCGTCACCCGGTACACGGACTCCCTCGGCGCGACCAAGGTCCACCAGTTCAACGACCGGCTCCAGGCCGTCGCGGAGATCGACGCGCTGGGCGGCGTCACCCACCGCAGCTTCGACCGGTACGACCGGCTGCTGTCCCGGACCGACCCGCTCGGTCGTACCACCACGTACACCTACGACGATCGCGGAAACCCGGTCCGGGTCGAGCACCCCGACGGCACCGTCGCCCGGGTCGAGTACAACGAGCTGAACCAGTTGGCCGCCGTCACCGGCCCGGACGGCGGGACTTCGCGGCAGGAGTACGACGACCGGGGCAACCCGACGCTCTTCACCCGGCCGAACGGGACGACGACCCGCCTCACTCACGGCCCACAGGGCCAGCTCATCGGAGTCGACGACTCCTTGGGCGCGCTGGACCGGCTGCGCTGTGACGCGGCCGGTCTGCCGGTGGCGGTCCGCGGGCCGCTCGGTACGGTCACCCACTACATCCGGGACGCATTCGGACGCCCGGTCCGTATCACTGATCCCCAAGGCCGCACCACCGAGCTGGAGTGGACGGTCGAGGGCAAGCTCGCCCGCCGGACGGAACCCGACGGCTCGCAGCAGTCGTGGACGTACGACGGCGAAGGCAACTGCCTCGTGCACACCGACGCGACGGGCGGCGAGACCCGCTTCGAGTACACCCACTTCGACCTGGTTTCCGCCCGCACCTCACCGAGCGGCGCACGCCAGGAATTCACCCACGACACCGAGCTGCGCCTCACCCGGGTCACCAACCCCCAAGGTCTGACCTGGGACTACACCTACGACGCGGCAGGCCGCACCAGCGCGGAGACCGACTATGACGGCCGCACCCTCCGCTACTCCCACGACTTCTGCGGCCAACTCCTCTCCCGTACGAACGGACTCGGCCAGACGGTCCGCTACGAACGCGACCTCGCGGGCCGGGTCACCGCCAAGGACGCCGACGGGAGCGTCACCCGCTTCGCCTACGACATCCACGGCCGGCTCGCCTCGGCGACGGGCCCGGACAGCGAGCTGTCGTACGTACGCGACAGCTCGGGCAGGGTCCTGCGGGAGGTGTGCGACGGCCGCGAACTGGTCAACACCTACGACGAGACCGGGCGGCGCACCCGTCGTGTCACCCCGTCCGGTGCCGTCAGCTCCTGGTCCTTCCCGGCCGGTCGCACCGCCGAGCTGACCGCCTCCGGCCACCGGCTGGGCTTCCACTTCGACGAGACGGGTCGCGAGACCGGCCGCCGGATCGGTGACGCGCTGACCGTCGATCTCGCGTACGACCCGGCGGGGCGCCTGACCGACCAGCTCGTCCGGACAACCGGTGACCGGGTCCTCCAGCGCCGCACGTACACGTACCGTCCCGACGGCCATCTCGCTTCGGCCGAAGAGCTGACCGGAGGCCGCAAGCGGCTGGAGGTGTCCGGTGACGGCCGGGTCACCGGCGTGACGGCGGAGAACTGGTCGGAGCGGTACGCGTACGACGAGGCCGGGAACCAGACCAGTGCCTCCTGGCCCGGTGCGGGCGACGCCTCCGGTCCGCGCGAGTACGCCGGAACGCGCATCACCCGTGCGGGCCGTGTCCGGTACGAGCACGACGCCCAAGGCCGGGTGATCCTGCGCCAGAAAACCCGCCTCTCCCGCAAGCCCGAGACCTGGCACTACGGCTGGGACGCGGAGGACCGCCTCGTCTCGGTCACCACGCCGGACGGTACGCGCTGGCGCTACCTCTACGACGCCCTGGGACGGCGCTCGGCCAAGCAGCGCCTGGCCGAGGACGGGGCGCCGGTGGTCGAGGAGGTGACCTTCACCTGGGACGGCGACACCCTCTGCGAACAGACCACGTCCACGACGGGCTCCCCGGATTCCGTCGCCCTCACCTGGGACCACGACGGCGTGAAGCCGGTGACCCAGGTGGAACGCCGGCTCGTGGACCAGGCGGAAGTCGACAGCCGCTTCTTCGCGATCATCACCGACCTCATCGGCACACCTCGTGAACTGGTCGACGAACAGGGCGAGGTGGCGTGGCGCACCCGTTCCGCCCTGTGGGGAGCCACGTCATGGAACCGCGACGCCGACGCGTACACGCCCCTGCGCTTCCCCGGCCAGTACTTCGACCCGGAGTCGGGCCTCCACTACAACCGCCACCGCCACTACGACCCCGAATCGGGCCGCTACCTCTCCCCCGACCCGCTCGGTCTGACCCCGGCCCCGAACGCGGTCACCTATGTCGACGACCCGACGCGGTGGATCGACCCGCTGGGTCTTGCGGGGTGCCCGCACCGGAGCGGGGAGCACAAGCACAGTGTGGTACTGGGCATCAATAAGAAGCCCGATTTCGCCTCGAATTCCCTCGCCGAACATCTCCGCGCCAACGGTGATCCGGGAGCCCACACCTATAACGGGGACGACTATGCCGGAGTCGAGGAAAGCGGGCCGGTCTGGATGACCAACGTGATGGGGGCCATCGGGGATCGCGGTACCATTCTGTCGATCACACTCGACGGAATGCCCAACAGCAGTGGCGGGTTCGGGAACTGGAGTTCACCCGAGGATATTGTAGACGCTTTCCAGAACGCGGCACGGAATGGAGCTCCGTTCAACACCCTGCACGAGGACAACTACCCGGGCCAAGGCCACGGCACAGCTTGGGAGATGAGCGAAGTCGCCTACGCAGTGCGCAATTACGATGGGGCAGCCGCTTGGGGAGACCCGGATGACGAACGCCCTGGGCGACCATGGGAGGAGATAAAGTGGTACACGCGAACCGAGGAGGGGGGGTACAGAGAAGTCACCGTACCCAAGCCGGACATTCCCGAGATACAACCAGACCTGTCGAACCTGCCGGCACACTTGAGGTAATAAATCATGGCGAGCAACGAAAAGTCCCGAAGCGCGGCAGAGATCGTGGCAGCAGAGTGGTCCGATATCCTGTCATACGGCAGGGACCTCATCAATCCGGCCGTTCCCCGAGCTGCTTACCAGCACCCGTCGCTGCGCGAGCTCTGGCCCATGGTCAGCCACGGCGTTCTGTACCTGAGCCGGTGCACCCGGTGGCCCTGGACGGACGATGTCGGTACGGCCTACCCGCTGGTCGAGGGTGGATACCGAGTGCGTCGCAGGTCCGACAAGTCCCTCCTCGGCGTGGTCGACACCGTCGAAGAGGCCTACGCGTTGATCGCCGCCAGCCTTCCCGACGGTTGCGGGCCTGCCGTCGACGGAACCCCTGACGACCTGTGATTACACCGTGGGGAGCAAGGATGTATCCCTAAGCGCGGCTGATCTCGTGGCGGTAGCGTGGTTCCAGAACATGCCCGCCGAAGGCAGTGACCTGATCATGAGCGCCCGTGCGGAACTGATCACGGCCGAAGACCCGTACTTCCGGGGGATCGGCGCCGATGCCTCGCTCCCGCACTGCATGACCATCCGACCTCTGGCCTCTGCAAGCCCCGGCGGCCCCCACATCGTGGACCTGGCCCGTGGACGCGGCTGGCTCATCTACACCTTCATGCAGCGCCACACCGATCCCCAGATCATCGTCACCGAAGCCCTTTGGGCCTGACGTCTGCGCCACCGGAGCGTCTGCAGCACACGTAGCTCCCGTTCCGCTTTCCGTCACCCACTCCGGCACAGAGCCTCAGACTGATGTCCCACCGTCGGGTGCCCCATCCGTGCCCAGCAGAGCGGACAACAGCGGTCGGACACGGTTTCCATAGACCATGCCCATCTCCGCCGACCGACGTAAAAGCGCAGCTCAGAGCCTCCTCTGCAACCCAAGCACCGTTGATTCCCAAGCGCAGAGCGCGAGTTCGATTCTCGTCACCCGCTCCATGAAAAGGCCCCAAGCCAGCGGCCGGGGCTTCTTTGTGGGGCCTTGACCTCTGATGTTGAACACACGACACACTGAATCCTGAGAATCTGAGAACGGACGTCCCCTGGTCATGAAGAACTACCCGACGCAGTTTACGGCGGACGCGGTCGCTCTGTACCAGTCGCGGCCGGAGGCGAAGATGAGGTCGGTCGCCTCCGATCTGGGGATCCATCCGGAGACCTTACGGAACTGAGTGAGGGCAGCTGGAGCAAGTCGCCCCCGCGGACGTCGGTCGCAAGATCCTGTCCAGCCGCCGACCCCGCGGGAGGCGGAGAACGCGGCTCTGCGGAAGAAGGTCCGTGAGCTGGAGGAGGAACGCGAGATCCTCCGCAATGCGGCGAAGTATTTCGCCGGGGAGACGCGCTGGTGAACCGCTTCCAGTTCGTCGCCGACCTCCACCGCCGCTACGGCGGGAAGCGGCTGTGCAGCATCCTCGGCATCAGCCGCTCGAGCTTCTACTACTGGCGCCGGACAGCCACGGACCGGGCCGCCCGACAGGCAGCCGACGCCCGCCTGGCCGCCCTGATACAGGCCGTGCACCAGGAATCGGACGGCACCTACGGCGCCTCACGAATCACCGCCGAGCTCCGCGATACGAGCGGAGAGGCACTCAACCACAAGCGCGTCGCCAGGATCATGCGGGCGTTCGGCATCGAAGGGGTCCGGTTGCCCCGCCGGCACCGCACCACCGTCGCTGACCCAGCGGCGGCCAGGTCACCGGGCCTGATCGGCCGCGACTTCACCGCCACGGCTCCGAACACGAAGTACCTGGCCGCAGCGATCCGCACCCGCGGCAGCCTCGCCGGATCGATCATGCACACCGACCACGGAGCCCAGTACACGAGCAGATCCTTCGCCGAAGCCTGCAAGTCGGCAGGGATACGCCGGAGCATGCGCGCGGTCGGGTCCAGCGCGGACAACGCACTCGCCGAGTCCTTCGACGCGACCTTCAAACGCGGGACCCTGCAACAACGAAGAAGCTGGCCACCCGAGCGCGAGGCCCGACGCGACGCCTTCCGATGGCTCCACCGCTACACCACCCGACGCCGACGTTCCTGCCTCGGACAACGATCACCGATCGCCTTCGAGAACGCCCTCCACCGCACACCAACTACGCTGGCACAAGCCGCATAACGTGTGTTCGGGATTCGGGCTCAAGGCCCCCTTATAGTCCGACTCCGACCATGGCCTGGCAATCCGCGCGATCGGCGTTGCACCAAGGCGGATGTCAACCGGGCCCGTTGCGCACGGCTGTCCGCCGGATCCCGTGCACCGCGCCCGGCGGCTCTGCGGCACCGTTCCAGCCTCGTCCCTCTGGGCGAGTACACAGCCGCGGGCCCCCAGCGATCACGCTCGACTCCGGCCACGGGTGCCGCAGGAGGGCGGATCGCTCGCTGACCTCTGATCCTCGACATACAAGACCGACCGCCGGGGGTGCCTGGCGGCGATACCCTCCGAGTCGCCCGCCGACCTGGTTCTTTCCGTTGGTGCCGCGTGGATGTTCCCGAGGCTGTCGAGTTGAGCATCCGACTCATGGGCGTAGCGTGGAAGGGAACCAGGCCAGGCGCAGCCGGGTCGGAGAGTGGCCGGGGGAGCATGGGCCGACCAGGGCTGAGGGGTGGGTATCTCGGGAGCTCGCGGCAACGACGCGCAAGGAGTGAGGTTGGTGAGAAACTCATCGATCGAACGGTTGCGGGAACGCGTACGGGGGCCGGTAGTCACTCCTGACAGCGATGGCTACGACGAGGCCCGCAAGGTCTACAACGCCATGATCGACAGGCGACCGGCCGCCGTCGTGCAGTGTGCCAATGCGGGCGATGTCATGGCCGTGGTCGATTTCGCAGGGGGCAACGAGCTGGACTTGGCGGTGCGCGGCGGTGGGCACAGTGTGCCCGGCTTCGGGACCTGCGACGACGGCGTGGTGGCCGATCTGTCCGGCATGCGAGGCGTCCGCGTGGATCCCGAGCGACGAACCGCGCGTGTGGACGGCGGAGCGACCTGGGGCGACTTCGACGCGGCGACGCACGCGTTCGGTCTGGCGACCACGGGCGGGATCGTCTCCACCACCGGCGTCGCGGGACTCACCCTCGGTGGCGGCATCGGATACCTCACCCGCAGCCTGGGTCTGAGCTGCGACAACCTGATCTCGGCCGATGTGGTGACGGCGGAGGGCAAGCTGCTCGTCGCGAGCGAGCAAGAACACGACGACCTCTTCTGGGCCATCCGCGGCGGCGGCGGCAACTTCGGCGCGGTGACATCGCTCGAGTTCCGGCTCAGTCCGGTCAAGGACGTCTATGGCGGGCCCATCCTGTACGAGTTGGAAGATGCCGGCACGGTTCTGCGTTCCTTCCGCGAACTCATCGCTGACGCCCCGGAGGAACTCGGCGGCTTCCCCGCCTTCCAGATCGCCCCACCTCTGCCGTTCATACCTGAGAACCGGCACGGCGACACTTTCATTCTGATCGTCGCGTGCTGGGCCGGTTCCATGGATGAGGGAGAGCGCGCCGTCCAGCGGTACCGCGATATCGCACCGGTGGTTGCCGAGCACGTAGGGCCGATGCCGTACTCCGCGCTCAACAGTGCGTTCGACGCGCTGGTGCCGCCTGGTCTGCAGCATTACTGGAAGGCCAACTTCGTGACGGAGCTGAGTGATGCGGCGATCACAGCACACCTCGACCACGGGCCTCGGCTACCCGCCATGAATTCGACGGTGCACATCTACCCGATCAACGGTGCCTGCCACCGCGTGGCACCGCAGGACACGGCCTTCGCCTACCGGGATGCCACGTTCGCCACCGTCATCGCCGGAATGTGGCCGGACCCTGCCGACAACGAGGCCAACACCGCCTGGGTGCGTGACTACTACCAGGCCACCGCTCCGCACTCGGAGGAAGGCGGGTACATCAACTTCATGGCCGAGGACGACCAGGACCGGATCAGGGCCAACTACCGGGGCAACTACGAACGCCTCGTAGAGGTCAAGAGGGCTTACGACCCCAGCAACCTGTTCCACGTGAACCAGAGCATCAAGGCGTAGGGGTGACCGGCGTCCGCATGGGACATGGGAATGGACGTACCTGAGCAGCTGGGCTCACCCTGGGCAGGACCCGTCGCGCCGCCGACCCTCGTGCCCCCATCCGTCCCTGCAGAGCGGACGACAGCGGTCAGATACGGCTCCCCCAGACCGTCGTCATACACCTCGTCCAGCGTGAAAGTGCAGGTCAGAGCCCCTCAACGGTTCAAGAACCGCTGATTCCGAAGCTCAGAGCACGAGTTCGAGTCTCGTCACCCGCGCCACGACTAAGGTCCAGGTCAATGACCGGGGCCTTTCGCTTCCCCTCCATCGGCATCGGCCCTGAGTCTCACCCCGCTGTGGACAGCCGGAGAGCGACCGCCCCTCCGGTCACACCCGGAGCAGGTAGTCGCGGTCTCCGCCTGGATCGCGCAGGACCGCAAGCTCCTCGCGATGCTTCAGGTCTTCCACGACATGGGAGCCGACCTGGTGGTCGGGGCCAACACCATCGCGGAAGTCAGCCACTCCCGCACCAACCTGCCTCGCCTCAACTGGGCTCTGTCCCGTGTCATGGTGGAGCCGGTCACCGAACAGGCGGCGAAGGCGGCAGCGGAGCTGCTCAAAGGTGCTGGGCTGCACGGGCACACGTACGCCATCGACGCCACGGTCGCAGAGGTCGCCCTACGCCAACCGAAGCCCGTCGCTCTCCCTACCTCCGACACCGACGACATGACCAAACTCTGCGGAAACCAGATCCGCGTCATCCCTCTCTGACCCGCCGACCCACCCCGAGCACACCCCTTGGCAGGGTCCGCCGCGCTACTGCCCTCGTGCCTCATCCGTGCTCAGCGGAGCGGACGACAGCGGGTCTGGGAACCGGGGTCCTTCCCTTCCCCGCACGCACCCGGCCTCCGCGCGAGGCGCCGACGCTTCAGGCTCCGCGTCCTATCAGACCGCTGCGCCAGGCCCAGGCCGCGGTCTCCACGCGGTTTCTCGCTCCGAGCTTGGACTGCACATGGGTGAGGTGTGTTTTGACCGTTCCCACGGTGATGGACAGGGCGGCCGCTATCTCGGCGTTGGTCATGCCCTCGGCCAGCAGCACGACTACCTCCTTCTCTCGCGGCGAGAGCTTGGTGGCCGGCTCCGGGCCGCGGGGCGCCGGTCGGAGCTGCTTGAGGAGCCGCACGGTGATCGAGGGGCTGACCAGCGAGTCGCCGACCGCAGCCGCACGGACCGCCTCGGCCAGCAGACGCGGGCCGGAGTCCTTGAGGATGAATCCGCTGGCCCCCGCAGCCACCGCGCGCGCCAGGTAGTCCTCGTCGTCGAAGGTCGTCACCATCACGACCTGGGGCCGGTGCACGGCATGGGGCCGGGTGAGGTGGCGCAGGGCGTCCAGCCCGTCCAGGCGGGGCATCCGGATGTCCATCAGAACGACGTCCGGCCGGTGCAGTTCGGCCATCTCCAGGGCGTGGAGGCCGTCCTGGGCCTGGGCGACGACATGGATGTCGTCCTCGGCGGAAAGAATCATGGACATACCGGTGCGGACGATCTCCTGGTCGTCGGCGAGCAGCACCCGGATCACGGGCCGTCCCTCCACGCGCTCTCCAAGGGGATGCGGGCGTGTACGCGCCAGCGTCCACTGCCGTCGGGACCCGCCTGAAAGAAGCCGCCCTCGGCGGTGACGCGTTCCCCAAGTCCGACGAGACCGTACCCCACCGTCGTCGGTGCCCCCGCCCCGGGCAGATCGTTGGTGATGTCGATCTCCACGGATCGGGGGAGCGCTCGGAGCACCACGGAGACCTGCCGGGAGTCCGGCGCGTGCTTACGCACATTCGTCAGGGACTCCATGGTGACCCGGTGCACAGCCGCCATGGGCGCTGTCGGCAGACTGTCGACGGGGCCCTCCTCCTCGAGCCGGGCAGGCCCGCCGCCACGCAGCGCGAAGGTCGCCACCAGAGCTCGCAGATGTTCCGCTTCGCCCGCCGGTACGAGCGGGGCCTCCGTCCGGAGCCCACTCACCATGTGCCGCAGCGCCCGGAGTGCCTCCGAGGCCGCCCCTTCGATCTGGCCCAGCGCCGAAACCGTCACCTGCGGATCGGACGCCGCGACCACCTGGGCGCCCTGGGCCTGCACCACGATGCCCGTCACATGGTGCGCGACGAAGTCGTGCAGGTCCCGGGCGAAGGTGAGCCGCTGCTCCAAGCGCACCTGCTCAGCGTGACGCCGCCGGTCAGCGGCTGCCAGCCGGGACACGAGCGCCCCGGTCGACCCCGCACAGACGGCGAACGTACAGAGCAGCGCCAGGACAAGGCTGTTCTCCGTGGCCTCCACCGCTACCGGACGCAGAACCACGGCCAGGCACAACAGGAGGGACGCCGCCACGGCCGGCAGCGCGGCACCGTACCGGACGGTGAGGACCAGCACCACGAGGAGTGCTGTGATCTCGAACAGGGTGTAGGCGTCGGCGTGCCGTGCCGACGCCTCCGGCGACCCGGCGGCGACACGCATCCACGCACTGCACGTGAGGGACAAGGCCCCCGCCAGTGTGCCGGCCCCCGCCACGAGCCGCGGATCGCTTCGCCACCGGCGCACCGCCCCTACCGCGAGGGCAAGAACGGGTGCGGCTGCCGAGAGGAGGGCCTGGGGTACGAGGACGGACCGGTAGACACCGGTGCGGTAGTCGGCGGCGAGCGCCGACACCAAGGCCGCCCCGACGAGAACGACGCCGAGGCGGAACAGGACACGACGCACCCGGGAGGAGCGTCTGCCGAGATGCGGGGAAGCCATACGGGCAGCGTACGTATCCGGGGTCGGGAGCCCCTCTGCCAAAAGTCGTAGTGCTCCGCGCGGGCTCCTTCCTTCGGTAGATCCGCCCTGGCATCTCAACGGACGACGATCGCTCAGGACGATCGGTACGTGAACCTCAGGAGCACCCATGAACTTCCAGATCCACATTCCCACCGCCGCGATCCTGGGGCCCGCGCTCGCCGTCTTCGCCCTCGTGGCCTTGGTACGCCACCGACGCGGCTTCCCCGACTGGCAAGGCGGCTCGCTGGTGCTGCGCGGCGTCACCGCGCTCTACGCCGCAGCCGTCGCCTCCCTCACCTTCTTCCCTCTGTGGATCTACGGCGGGGACTATCGGAACCAGGCAGAATGGATCGGGCAGATTCAGCCGATCCCGTTGCTCCTGGCCGACATCACCATGGCCCCCAACGTGATCATGTTCATGCCGCTCGGCTTCCTGCTGCCGCTGCTCCTCCCCCGACTCGACCGCAGCCGCACCCTCCTGGCCTGCGCGCTCATCAGCCTGGGCATCGAGGCAGTCCAACTGCTCCAGTACATCGCCTTCGCCATGGGTCGCGCCGTCGACGTCAACGACCTGATCGCCAACACCATCGGTGGTCTCCTGGGTTACGCGGTCCTGCGCGCCGCCCAGCGCGGGACCGCCACCCGCAGGATGCTGGACAAGGTGTCTCCGTCGTCCGCGACCGTCTGACCGCCACCGAGGCAGCAGGTGAGCCCCTCAAAGGCTCCCGCTGCACGGGCACGCCATCGACACCGCGGCCGAAGGAACTGAGCCCTTTTCGAGCCGGCCGTCCTGACCCCGCGTGGCACCATGGCGCGGAACGACGAAGTTCCTGGTAGACGGGTTCTCGGCCAAGACCGTCCGCGTCTGCCAAGAGCTTCGCGTGCTTGTCTGCCCATCCTCGACCGACCTGTCCAGCCGCCCTCTGCGGTTCCTGACCGAACAACCGGCAGCCCGGCGACACGAGACCGGAACGCGGTGGCGGCGCCTTCCTGCCGGACGCCAGGCCTGCCCGCCCTGGCCCACCTGCGGTGCGGTGACACCTACGCCCAGCTCGCCACCGGGTACGGCATCGGGATCGCAACCGTGTACCGCTCCAGACGTGAAGCCGTCGAGGCTCCGGCCGCACCCGCCCCGCCCCGCCCCTGGACGAGGCGACGCCGCCGATGCCCCGTACTACTCCGGGAAACATGAATGCCACGCCATGAACGTCCAGGGCCTGGTCCTCGCCGATCCCTTCGGGCGGCTGCTCCGAGCCTCGCCGGCTCTGCCCGGCTCGACTCACGACCTGCCCGCCGCCCGGCAGCACCGGAAGGCGCCGGCGTTCTGGACGAGATCCCGGCCGCGTACGAGCCCATCGAGGCAGGACTCCTCCCCCCGACGTCGATACCGATGGCCCCGCGTGCGAGTGGGTCGCCGCCCGACTTCCTGACGGCTGCGGGCCGGCCATGGACGGAACCCCTGACGCTCTGCGACCGTGGGGCACTCCCGCAAGCCTCATATCTGCAAGCTCACATCCGTATCGTCACGATCGGCGAGGGGGGCGCATGCGTAGTAATCCCCTGATGCGGGAAATCCTGCGGACGACAGGTCTCACCGACCTGAGCGATCGGGATATCCCGCCTGTGTTCCGTGAAGTGGTGGAACGCGGGTGGTCCGTCACGGCCTCCGGTGGGCGCGTGCTGACCGCCCTCCGTCCGGAGACGCCCGGCCCCTACTTCGACCGGCTCGCGGAGGAGACTACGAGCAACGGGAGGGGGATGACCGACTACGACCTCCCGGCCGCTCCGCACGAACGCACGCCCCTTCTCGTCCGGAGGTGCCTGGCCTACGTGTGTGCCTGCCTTCGGAAGGCACAGGAGGAGTTCGGTGATGCCGAAGTGAGGGCGTACATCTTCCTCTCCTTCGTCGATATCGACGAAGATGCGGGTGCGGAAGCGGATGCGGATGCGGATGCCGGAGACGCCGATTCCGGCGCCGGCAGAGGTCTCCTCACCTCCAACGTCACCTTCTGCACTCCGCTCCCGGACGTTCGCCCCTACATCCCGGCCCTGGAGAATGTCAGGGACGCGGCTGTCGCGGAGATCTCCGTGGGGGACTGCTCGGCATGGTCGTGACCGACCCGCTCGCCCTCGACGGGCAGTGGCGCTACAGCGAACACTGGCTCTCGGCGGGGGACAAGAGGATCGTCCCGGTGCCGGCAGGCAGCCACACCGGCGCCTCCCTCGCCCGGCGTGTCGCCGGGGGGTGCCGAACAGCGGGCGTCGACGCCGTGCTGCTCATGCGTCCCGACGCCGGGGCGACTGCTCCGGCAGACCGTCTACCGCCGACCGACCCCTGCCTCCTCACGCTGTCTCCGCCCCTTCTGCTCATCGCCGCGGGCCTGGAGGGTGCGGTCCTCTTCTCCCGGCCCGGCTTCGCACTGGTCGCCGGTACGGCGGCGTTCCTCGCGGGGGCCGCTCCGGAAGGAGTGGACCAAGGCCGGGCCCGATTCGCCCGCTACGCCCGTGTCGCGGCGCGGCAATGGCCCGATCTGGTTTCGACGGCTCGGGCGTTCCGCCCCGCCCACTTCGCCTGGAAGGGACCAGGGGACGTTCCTGCGGGTACCGCCACGGCCCAACAGTTGGCGCTCATGGACGACTTCGCAGCAGAACGGTGCACGGCTGCGGATTTCGCCGTCGGATGGCTGGACGCGAGGCGGCGTTCGCAACGGTGGGGCGAACGGGTCCGCGGTCCGTTGGAGGCCCTCCTCGACCATGTCTTCTCGCTGTTGGAGGACCATTCCATCGACCCGCGACGCAAGGGGCCCGACGACCTGTCGGGCGAGGAGCTGAGGAACGCCGTGATCGGACTGCTGCCGGAGGCGAAGTGATCAGGGTCAGAACCTGTCTGCCGGCCCGCTGCCACCACCACGCGGCCGTTCCCGTCGGCCCCGGGCCCGGGCCCGGAGGAGCATGTGAAGGGCGTGTCGGCCCCGTGCTCCGCCGCTCCGCGCCGCCCGCATTCCGTCGACGCCCGCTGTCCGCTGTCCGCTGCCGCGCATGAGGCGTCCCCTATTCCATGGCCGGACCCCGCGTTCCGCGGCCGGCGTCGGCCCCGGTCGGTACGGCTTCGGAGGGCACGTCCCCGGCCGGCACAGCTCCGGCCGGCGGCCCGGGGCGCCGGAGGCCGGGCGTGAGGGCGAGGGTGACCGCTGCGGAGGCGGCTGCCATCACGGTCATGGCGGTCGCCGGCGACGTGAGCTGCGCGATGCCGCCGGCGACCGCCGCCGCGACGCCCTGCATGGTGAACATCCCTGAGTGGTGCAGTCCGAAGGCGTGCCCCCTCAGCTCGCCCGGGACCATGGTCATCAGGCGTTCCTGGAGCAGCAGGTTGGCGGAGAAGCCGACCGAGGCCAGGGTCACGGCGGCGAGGGCCACGGGCAGCGCCGGGTGCAGGGCGAAGATCAGGTAGGGGGTGGCGAGCAGCAACAGCAGGGGTGGCGCGCCGAGTCCGTCGCGCCACCGCGGGGGCAGGAAGCGGCCCGCCAACGCGTCTCCCGCCAGCATGCCCACCGCGGCGGAGGCGAACAGGAGCCCCGCGTGGCGTGGGGCGTGGGAGACGAAGAGCGACTCACAGCCGACGACGAGACCGTTGGGCACCCACAGCGCCAGGTAGACGCGGCGCCGTGGCTTCGATGCCCACAGGCGCGCGTTGCTCCGCCAGGTCTCCCGCACGGACGGACGCCCCTGTGCGCGCGGCGGCCGGCTCGCGAGACAGGTGCGAGCGACGGACGCGGCCACGACGAAGAGGGCGGCGCCGGTCAGCAGGGCCCCGCGGGGAGTCAGGACGTTGACGAGCACGGCGCCGACGGCGTACCCGAAGATCTGCAGCGTTCCCGCGCACATGTTGAGCACCGAACGGCCGAGCAGGTAGCCCTCCGCGGGGACGATCTCGGCGAGCAGTCCGTAGCGCACCCCGCCGCCGACCGAGCCGAGCATGCCCTGCACCGCCAGGATCGCGAAGATCGTCGCGACGGACAGACCGGGCAGGGCGAGGACGGTGGTGACCGCCGCGAAGAAGAGCGCCAGGCCGGTGGTCGCGGCGCGCGGCGGCAGACGGTCCGTCGCCGACAGCAGGAAGGTCGCACCGATGATCTGCGCAAGCAACGGGCCGAACATGCTGAGGGCGGTGAGGAACGGTGAGCCCGTCGCGTCGTGGACGAGCGTCCCGATGGCCATTCTGCTGATCGTCTGTGCCGCCATGTGCGCGGCGGTCGCCGAGAGCAGCGGAGAGAACTCCGGAGTCCTGAAAAGCTCCTGGTAGGTGCGCATGGCCGGAGTGTCGGCACGCGTTCCGGCACGGAGGTAATGTTTCGCGGGGAGGCGAAACCCTTGGGCTGCTGGGAAGTCAACGCGGATACGGTCGCGAGCAGCCGTTTCGTCGTGTCGCCCCTCTGCGAGACGATCGCGAGCCTGATGCCCTGGAGAGGGAATCCCCCGCGCACACCGCCGAGCGCCGCTGGCTGGACCGGCACGGGCCCGCCTACCGTGAACGGCTGACCGCCGATCCGGTCACCGCCCTGCTGGTACGCGTCGCCCTGGGCAGGTACCGGTGGATCGCCGACTTCGTGACACCGGTGCCGTCCCGGGAGGGGGAGGCGCAGGACGGTGCGGAGTTCCCTGACGCGTTGGCGCGGATCCGTGAGACGCCGGCCGACACCGCACGCACCGACCTGGAGATCGCTCACCGGGGGCCGCTGCCGGGCCCGTTGCTGCGCGCCGATCTGCCGGAGCGCATCGCCGACCTGCTGGAGTGGGTGTGGCGGGAGACCGTGGCGCCCGACTGGTCGCGACGGCGGCGCGTCATCGAGGCCGATGGGGTCGCGCGTACCAGCCAGTTGAGCCAACAGGGCTGGGCAGCGGCTCTGGACGGCATGCATCCGGAGATGCGATGGCTGGGCGGCAACCGGCTGCAGATCAACGCCCGCGCCTTCCCACCCCGGCAACTGATGGGCGCGCCGCTGCTGTTCGTACCGGTCACGGCGCGCAGGGGGTGGATCTCCACGGACCGTCCGGACGCCGGCGGCGCGGTCCACCGCAACGCCGTGGTGTACCCCTGCTCGGGCACGCTGGCGGAGCAGGAGCGAGCCGCCGTTCCGGAGGCGCTGGCCAGGCTGCTCGGTGCCGGTCGGGCGAGCGTTCTGATGCTCCTGGACAGCCCGATGAGCACGACGCACCTGGTGGCGGTGACGGGCCAGGGTCTGGGTTCGGTGGGCCGCCACTTCAAGGTGCTCCTGGACGCCGGGCTGGTCGGCCGACGCCGTGCGGGGCGGTCCGTGCTCTACTACCGCACCTCTGTCGGCGACGGGCTGGTGCGGGCACAGGACTCCGCCCTCGGTTCCGGCCCCTGGTCGAGGGCCTGACCCTGCGGCCTGACCGAGGGCCCCTGCGGCTCGGATGCGGTCCCGACGCCGCCACACCGCCCGCATCGCCCTCGCCCGCGTCACCGCACGGGTCCGGGCCGTCTTTCCGGGCCGCTGCCGCCCGTAGCCGGGTCGACGAGTTGCCGACTGGCCAAGTAGCCGAGTAGCCCGGGGAGGGTGTACTTCCTCCTATGACGCACACCACCGACAGCCTGGCCGCCGAGCTCCAGCGCCTGCGGGACCGTCCGAGTGCCGCCCTCGCGCCGCCCGTTCTCGCCCTCTTCGCCGTTGACGTCTCCGGGGGCGCGGCGGCGTACGGACGGCGCCTGCGGTCGGTGCTCTCCGCCGCGGTGCGGCTGGGCCGCACCGCGGATTTCGAGCAGGAGGATCTCCCGGCCGACGGTGTACCGGATTGGTTCACCGCTGTGAGTCCCGGGAGCGGGGAGCGGGCCGCCCCGCAGTTCGCACGGACCGGCCGCGACGGGTACGTGACGCACACCGGGGGCGGCCGGCCGTGGGAGCTCCACGACTGGCTGCACCGTTTCGCTCCCGACGAGAGCTCCCGGGGCTGGGAGTGGTGGGACGCCACACAGGTCGGGCCGGACCGCCTCCACCTCTGGGTGGACAGCCGGGGGGAACCCTTCTTCGGGTGCCAGGAACTGCTCTGGGCCGCCTGGGCGGCGGGGGCGCTCTGTGTCGACGGTCCCGTTGTTCACCGGTCCGCCGTGTGGTCGGCGGAGCGAAACGCCACGCGCTGACACGCGCCGCTCACTGACGGCGTCGGCCGGCGGCGGGTGCCCTCGTCAGGGCTGACGCACAGCCCGGTCCCCCACGGCCCGGTCGTCGGGCAGCGGTATGACGTTCCACCGCAGCCGCTGTTGCTCGTCCACCTCGGGCCTGAAGTGTTCGACGGGCCGGCCGGTCTCCAGCGACGCGGCTACGGTCTCCATGAGCACGGGCAGGGACGCCCACACCTCATGGGATCCACGCGTGACGCCCTCCACGGCCTCGGCTTGATGGACACGCCCGCGGTCGGTCTCCGGGCGCTGGTCCAGCACGAGGTAGCCCCCGCCCACGTCCCGTGCGATGGGGATCAACCGAGGATGTCCGTAGAGAACGCTGCTGAACCCCCTGCCCATGAAGTCGAAGTCCCCCTCGTCGGCCCCGATCTCCTCCGCAGTGCGCCTGTCGTAGTACACGGTGAGGCGCCGCCACTCGTCCGCGATCCGGCGTGCGCCGATCGGCCTGTAGAACCCGGGCAGCAGTTCCCCTCCCTGGTCGCGGAGGCCGTCGTGCCGCAGCAATGACGTCACCAGGGGCCTCGGGAGCGGGTGGCCGATGTCCCGTTCGGTCGCGGCGATATCCGCCGGATCGGCGGGCGGCGCCAGTGCCCCGTAGGTCGTCGGCGCGTGCTCGGCCAGCCAGTTCTCGATGCGCGTCCACGACTCACTGATCGGTGCGGTCATGGCACGGGATCCTGCCAGTGGGTACTGACATTCACCGGTGCGGCCCCGGTCCTGGTAGCTCCTTGCCGACGCCCCGCTTTACGTCACCCGTGCATCGCGGACGTGTACGCGAACAGCGCGATCACGCCGGCGACGCACACGAGGATCACCCATGAGCTGAATCCGGTGTGCCTTCCCCTGCCGTTCCGCCGCACGGACCTGCGGGGCCGCCGCGACCGCCGGGTCCGCCCCGTCTCCGCCCGGTCCGGAGCGGGCCGCGCCGCGTCGGCCGCCGCTTCGGCCAGCAGGCGCCGGCAGGTCGCGGCGAGCACGCCCGTACCGGCGGAGAGGGACACCACGGCCTCCGAACGCGCCGGAGCGGTGGTGCCGCCGTCCAGGATGCGGCCCGCGCGTACGAGAATCTCGTCCCGGCCGCCTGCCGGAGCAAGGCTGATCCACCGCCGTACGTGTTCCCCCCGGATGACCATCCCCCCGGACCGCTCCCGGTACACGGTGTGCTCCCGCCACAACACCGCCGCCAACTCCTCTGCGGTGTCTCTCAGTTGTGTGCCCATCATCCGCCCCCCTACCTCGCATCGAATCGAACAAGCATCGAACTCTACTGGCGGGTGCGGGCCCCTGAGCATCAGCCCCACCCCGCGACGGCCCGGCCCGCACCACCCGGCGGCTCCTTCGGTTCGGTCGCGGACGGTGGCCGTTACAGTGGCGGTCGAAGGTGGGGGGCAGCAGCTGTGGACTTCGGAGTACTGGGTCCGCTGACCGTGTGGCGGGCCGGCGTACCCCTGGAACTGGGCACGCCGAAAGGGCAAATCCTCCTGGCGGTCCTGATGAGCCGACCGGGCCGGCCGGTCTCCGACGACGCGCTGGTCGAAGCGGTCTGGGGCGAGGAACAGCCGAAGAGCGCCGCCAAGAACGTGCAGACCTACGTCCACCGGCTCCGGCACCGCCTGGGCGACCCGGGACGCATCGCCCGCGAGGGCGGGGGCTACGTACTGCGGGCCGACCGTGCCGAGGTGGACGCGGCACGCTTCGAGGACCTGGCGGTCGCGGCCCGGACGGCGCTCGCGGCAGGTGAACGCGAGCGGTCGCGGCGGCTCTTCGCGGAGGCCCTGGGGCTCTGGCGGGGCCCCGCGTTCGCCGGGGTCGCCGACCTGCCGGCGCTGGGCCCGGAGGCCACGCGCCTCGATGAACTCCGGCTCGGGGTGGCCGAGGAGCGGATCGACGTCGATCTGCGGCTCGGCCGGCACGGCGAGCTTCTCGGCGAGCTGACAGCCCTGACGATGGAGCACCCGTTCCGCGAGCGGATGTGGGCGCAGCTCATGCTCGCGCTGTACCGCTGCGGCCGGCGGGCTGACGCGCTGCAGGCCTACCTCCAGGTCCGTGAGGTTTTGGCCGAGGAGACCGGCCTGGAGCCCGGCCACAGGTTGCGCGATCTGCACCGGGCCATCCTCAGCGAGGACCCCGCACTGGACCGGCCGGTTCCGGGCGGGAAGCAGGGCGAGGAAACGGGCGGGGGGCCGGGCGGGGGGCCGGATGGGGAACAGAACCAGGAACCGGGCCAGGAACCGAGCCAGGAACCGGACCGGCGCATCGTCACCGGGGCGCGGATGCTGCCTCCGGCGCTCGGCGACTTCAGCGGTCAGCGGGCGGAGTTGGCGGAGATCGATGCCCGGCTCCGTGAGCACCGCGCCGCGGACGAACCGGCCGCCACGGTGACGATCTCGGGCCCCGGCGGGGTCGGCAAGACCGCCCTCGCGGTGCAGGCCTCGCACCGGCTGAGGTCCGCGTACCCCGATGGTCAGCTGTTCGCGGCGCTGGACGGCGCACGTACGCAGCGGGTCTCCCCCGCCACAGTGCTCGGCCGCTTCCTGCGGGCCCTGGGAGTGCCCGCCACGGCGGTGCCCGACGATCCGGAGGAACGCACGGACCTCTATCGGGGCATGCTGGCGGAGCGTCGGGTCCTGGTCGTGCTCGACGACGCTTTCGACGAGGAGCAGTTGGCTCCCCTGCTGCCGACGAGCGGCACCTGCGGCGTGATCGCCACCGGCCGGGTGCGGCTGGCCGGGCTGGGGGGCGCGCACCGGGTCGAGCTCCGCGAGATGTCCGAGGCCGACAGCCTGGCCATGCTGCGCGGCACGGGCGGACGGCTGGCCTCGGCCGCCCCGGCGGAGCTGTCCGACCTGGTACGGCTGTGCGCGCGGCTGCCGCTGGCACTGCGCATCGCCGGAGCGCTCCTGGTGTCCCGGCCGCACTGGCGCCCCGCGGACCTCGTGGCGCGGCTGGCGGACGAACAGCACCGGCTGGACGCCCTGCGCTACCGCGATCTTGAGGTGCGGGCCAGTTTCGGGCTGAGCTACGAGGGGATCCGGCCCGGGGCACGGCGGCTGTTCCGGCTTCTCGGGTTGCTGGAGGCGCCCGATTTCCCGCTCTGGGCGGCGGCCGCCGCGCTCGACACCGGGCTGCGGGCGGCCCAGGAGCTCCTCGACGAGCTGGTCGACGTACACCTCCTCGACGTCACCGGAACGCCGAACGGCCAGGCGCGTTACGGTTCCACGACCTGATCCGCGCGTACGCCCGGGAACGCGCGGAGGCGGAGGAGCCGGTGGAGGCCCGGGACGGGGCCGTCGTCCGCGTCCTCGGCGCGCTCCTGGCCTTCACGGACATCGCTGACCGCGACCACATGGGACAGAACATGTTCCAGCGGGACGCCGTCCGGTGGCAGCCGGCGGTGGTGGAGGCCGGCCTGCCGCCCTCCGTGCCGCCGATGCGGTTGCTGGACGCGGAACGGGTGCCCCTGGTGGCCGGGGTGCGGCAGGCCGCCGAGCTGGGCAGGGACGAGCTCTGCTGGGAACTGGCCGTGGGCGGGCACGCGCTGTTCGAGACGGAGCGGTACTTCGACGACTGGCAGGAGTGCTACGAGACGGCGATGGGCCTGGCCAGGGCCGCGGGCAATCTGCGGGGCCGGGCCAGACTGCTCATCTCCATGGCCGGACTGCTCTACACCCGGCGCCGCTACGGTCCGGCCGAGGAGTCCAACACCGAGGCCATGGAGCTGTTCGAGCGGATCGGGGACCAGCGGGGCTATCTGGAGGCGCTGAGCAACGCGCCGTTCTTCCTCGTGCCCAACGGCCGGCTGACCGAGGCGATCACCGCCGGCCGCGAGGCCTTCGTACGGCTCGACGCGGGCGGACAGCCGGCCGCGGCCCTGCACGCGTACTCCCAGGTCGGCCTCGCTCATCTGCAGGCGGGCCGGCCGGAGCGCGCGGCGGCGGTCCTCACGGAGATCATCGACGGCGCGCGGAAGCAGGGCATCCGGACCCTGATCGCGCGGGACACCTACTGGCTCGGCCAGGCACAGCTCGCACTCGGCCGGCCCGCGGAGGCCGAGAGGTCGTTCACCGAACTGGCCGAGTGCTCCCGGAACATCGGGTCGTCCGGCATGTTCTACACCGCCCACGCCTGGGGCTGTCTCCACCTGGCCCGGGGCGAGCACGCCGAGGCGCGCCGCCGTCTCCTCGAAGGCGTCGAGATCGCGCACGCACTCCACGACCCCATGTTCGAAACCCGTGTCCTCGTCGACCTGCTCGATGCCCGCCTGTACGGTCCGCGTGAGCTGCCGGCCGCGATCGGCCGGGGGGAACACGCGGTCGAGGTGGCCCGCGGCATCGACTACCCGTACCTGCTCGCGGGCGTACTGGAGAAGCTCGCCGGGCTGCGGGACGCGGCGGGTGACGCCACCACCGCGCGGCACCTGGCCGACGAGGCGGCCGTCGTGCGGGACAGGATCCGCTGAGCCTCGCCGGACGGCACCGCACGGCGCGGCACGTAGTCCTTCCGGCGTCGTCCCGGGCGTGTACCAGCCGTATTCCGTGCTGTGGCACCCTGCGCGCCAACGACGGAACACTTCTTGTGATCAGTGAGGTAGTAGCAGTGCACAAGCGACGTATCGTGTCCGCGGCCGCTGTGGTCGCCCTGGGGCTCGGGCTTACGGCCTGCAGCGACGAAGACGGGGAGCCCGCGGCGAAGGAGTCGCCGGCGGCGTCGGCCCCGGCCCCGTCCGAGCCGGACGGCGAGGCGGGCAGCGAGAGCCCCACCGCCGACAGCGGCGACGGCGACGCTCCGGCCGGGGGCGAGGGGGACGTCGCCGCCCCGGGCACCGAGCTCAAGGTCGGCGACAGGGCCGTCCTGCCGTTCGCGTACACGAGCGACAAGAAGGGCACCATCGCCGTGACCGTCACGGCGATCGAGAAGGGCGCCGAGGCCGATATGGCCGCCTTCGGTGACAAGGCGAAGGGGATGACGCCCTACTTCATCAAGATGAAGGTGGAGAACGTCGGCGGCACCGACCTGTCGTACGCGTCGCTGAAGTTGGACGGTGTGCTCGAAGGGGGTACGGGCACGGGCATCGTGCTGATCGGCGACATCCCCGGCAAGTGCGACAGGGAGAGCGCGCCCCGCGAGTTCACCACCAAGGGCGCCTCGTACGAGACCTGCTCGCTCACCGCGACGAAGGGCGCACCGGTCACGGCCGCTCAGTTCGACGAGGGTGACACGTACAGCGACAGTCCGGTCGTCTGGGCCAGCTGAGGCCCCGGTCGTCGACGCTCAACGGCTTCGACGGGGCGGGGCGAGCGGGCCTCGGTCAACGCACGGGGAATCCGAAGGAGTAGCCCTGCTCCCCCAGCCAGGGCAGGACCTCGCGCAGAGCGGCCAGCGTCTGGGAGCGTTCCCCGCCCGCGTCGTGGAAGAGGACGGTCGGGCCGTTGGAGATCTCGCGCTTGACGGTGGCGACCATGGTGTCCGCACCGGGGTGCGCGAAGTCCTTGGTGTCGACGTTCCAGCCCAGCGGTCGCATCCCGTGGGACGCGGCGAGCTGCCGGCTGTACGGGGTGAAGGCGCCGCCCGGGGCCCGGTAGTACTGCGACCGGACGCCTCCGGACGCCTTGATGATCATGCGTTCGGCGTCCAGGATCTGCTGCGACTGGTAGGCCTCGGGCTTGGTGTCCATGGTGGTGTCGTGCGAGACGGTGTGGTTGCACAGCCGGTGGCCGTCCGCCACGACCTGCCTGACCAGGTCCGGGTACGCCCGGGCCTGGGTGCCCACCATGCAGAACGTGGCCTTCACGCCTTCGTCCTTCAGCAGGCGCAGCACCTGTGGCGTCCAGACCGGGTCCGGTCCGTCGTCGATGGTGATGTTGACGCCCCGCTCCCCGCGGTCCGAGGCGTGCGCGATGTCCGCCGCCACCTCGGCCGCGGGCCGGTCCCGCTCGTCCGGCGAGGCGGCACTTCCCGACGGCCGCCCCCCGGCGGTGTCGGCCTGCGCGGTCCACACCGAGGTGGCGGCGGCCAGCGCCGTCACGCCGAGTGCCGCCGCGAGGAGCCGGCTGTGCCAGGCCCTTCCCTTGTGCTTGCCCATGTCCGCCCGCCCCTTTGTGCTGTCTCCACCGATGCCGTGCACCCGTCCAGACGGGCGAACGCCCCGGTGGGATGCCTCGGTTACCGATCGCGGACATAGCCGCAGGGAGCCGGCGACAAACGAGGGCCGTCGGGAGACCGGGTCAGCGGGCGCCGCCCTCGGGGTGGCTGCCCTTGGGGTGGCTGCCCTCGGCAAGGGTGTCCGCGACCAGGGCGTTCGCGTGTCCGTGGCCCAGTCCGTGGTCGGACTTGAGCCAGGCGACCAGTTCCATGTGCCTGGTCAGCGGCGAGGCGCGGATGAGGGCCTTCCACTCGGAGACCGGGCGGCCGTACTTCTTCTCGATCGAGGGGAAGTAACTGGCAGGGCCCTTCACGGCGTCGGTCATGGGGTGTCCCGTCTGTCATGCCCTCCCCGTCCGGGAGGTGTCGGGGATGTGACCGGCGGCGGACGGTGAATTCAGCGGCGATCGGGAGTGGCTCGGGTCACAGTCCCGCTGCGCTGCGCCGCGCCCCGCCGCGCCGACGGCCACCCGACCACCGGAGGCTGACTCCGTTCTTTGCCCAGACTTTACCCGGGTCGGGGCCGGTGCCGGGATGCCCACGCGGTCGGAGCGTGTTGGCGCCGGGTGGACACCCCCGGCTATCGACAGGAAACCGACGTGACAGACGTGACGGCACACGCTCCGACCAACGTGGCGGCCCACGCTCCGACCGACGCGGCGCCCGACGGGACGACCGGCGTGACCACCGACGGGACCACCGGTATGACGACCGGCATGACGACCGGCGTGACAGGCACGGCAGCCCGCGCGGCGTACACCCTCTCCCGCCCGTTCACCGTCCGCGGGCTCACCAGCCGGAACCGGATCGCGATGGCGCCCATGACCCGGCAGTTCTCCCCGGACGGCGTGCCGGGCCAGGACGTCGTGGACTACTACACCCGGCGGGCCGCCGGCGACGTCGGGCTGATCATCACCGAGGGCACCTACGTCGACCACGCGTCCGCGGGCACCAGCGACCGGGTACCGCGCTTCCACGGCGAGGCGGCGCTCGCGGGCTGGCGCGAGGTGGCGGACTCCGTGCACCGCGCGGACGGCGCGATCATCCCGCAGCTGTGGCACGTGGGCGTCACCCGCGCCGAAGGCGCCGGGCCCGTACCGGACGCCGAGCCGGTCGGCCCCTCGGGCCTGTCCCTGAGCGGCGAGCCCAAGGGGCGCGCCATGACGCAGCAGGACCTCGACGACGTCGTCGCGGCCTTCGCCGACGCGGCGGCCGCCGCCGAGCGCCTCGGCTTCGACGGCGTCGAACTGCACGGCGCCCACGGCTACTTGATCGACCAGTTCCTGTGGTCCGGAAGCAACCGGCGTACCGACGCCTACGGCGGCGACCTGGTCTCCCGGACCCGTTTCGCGGCCGAGATCGTGGCGGCCTGCCGCGCCGCCGTCTCCGACGCCTTCCCCCTCTTCTTCCGGATGTCCCAGTGGAAGTCGGACGCCTACGACGCGAAGCTCGCCCGGAATCCTCAGGAACTGGACGACCTGCTCATGCCGCTGGCCGAGGCCGGTGTCGACGTCTTCCACGCGTCCACCCGCCGCTACTGGCTGCCGGAGTTCGAGGGCTCCGACCTGAACCTGGCCGGATGGGTGAAGAAGATCAGCGGCAGGCCGACCCTCACCGTCGGCTCGGTCGGACTGGACGACGACTTCTTCAGCGCCTTCCAGGGCAACGACTCCGAGGTCACCGGCATCGAGCAGCTGCTGGACCGGATGGAGCGCGACGAGTTCGACATGGTCGCCGTCGGCAGGGCGCTGATCGCCGACCCCGAGTGGGCGGCGAAGACCCTGCACGGACGCGCCTCGGACATCACCCCGTTCACCGCGGAGATGCTGACGACCCTGCGCTGACCCGCGAGGCCTCGCCCCGGCGCCTATGCTCTGTTCGCCGCCGCCGGGAGGTTCGCGCGGATCGCGGTGATCAGGGCGCGGCTGGCCTCGTGGGCGGCGGCGCTGCCCTCGGCGGGGGTGGTGCCGGCGCGCTGGTGCAGCACAACCCCGAGGACCAGGCGGGAGACTCCGGCGACCTCCTGCGTGGTGGCCCAGACGAGGTTGCCGCCCGCCGGGGTGGAGGAGCCGGTCTTCAGGCCGATGACCCCGTCGCGCCCGAGCAGCTTGTTGGTGTTGCGGAACGTCACCCCGACGCCCGGTGCGGTGACGGAGGCGGTCGCCACGACCTGCCGGAAGGCCGGCTCCTTCATGGCGGCGCGGGCCAGCCTCAGTTGGTCCGCCGCCGTACTCCTCGTGCTCGCCTCCATGCCGCTCACCCCGGTGTACGTGGTGGCGCGCATGCCGAGCCCGGCGGCGGCCCGGTTCATCTTCGCGACGAACGCCTTCTCATCGCCCGCGTCCCAACGGGCCAGCAAGCGAGCCACGTTGTTGCCGGACGGCACCATCATCAGTTCCAGCAGCCGCCGTTGGGTGTACTCCCGCCCGGCGAGCACGGGGGCGGTCGTCTCGACGGAGGAGTACGACTCGTCGGCCGCTCGCCGGTCGGCGACCACGGTCGCGCCGGGGGCGTCGGCCCGCATCGGGTGGTCCTTCAGGATCACGTAGGCCGTCATGACCTTGGCGACGCTGGCGATCGGGACCGGCTTCTGCTCGCCCCGGGTGCCGAGGCTGCCGATCCCCTCGACCGCCACGCTCGCCTGGCCCTCGCGCGGCCAAGGCAGGTGCATCGACCTGGCGAGCGGCGCCACCTCCTCCTCCGGGCCCCCGGCGGGGGCCGGCCCGACCGTGGACCTGCCGCCGCCGACCGCGTACCACCCGCCCGTACCGGCGACGAGCACCACGGCGGCGGTCAGCGATACGAGAACCGAGCGGCGGCGCCGGAAGCCGAAGCCGGATCGGACGCGGCCTCGGAAGTCGCTCCCGGCGGCGGGGTCAGGGGTGGGGTCGAGGGCGGGAACGGTGAGAGTGCCGGGCATGGGCTCCTCCAGGTGACAGGTGCGGTTTCCCGTACTTCCGTCACCTTCGAGCAGTCGTTCTTCCGCACCCGTACAGCACCGTTTCCGCCCCCGCGAGAGTGCGTATCGGTTCCGTATCAGGCCGCACGCGGGGCCAGGTCGAGGGTGGCGAGCGCTCCGCCGCCCGGGGCGTTCGCGAAGGTCAGCCGGGCTCCGAGGACCTCGGACTGGCCCTGGGCGACCGTCAGGCCGAGACCGTGCCCCCGGCCGCGTTCGCTCGCGCCGGTGCGGAAGCGCTGCGGACCCCGCTCCAGCAGGCCGGGCGGGAAGCCGGGCCCGTGGTCGCGTACGGCGATCCGCGCCCCGGTCACGGTCACCGCGACGGGGCCCGCGCCGTGCCGGTGGGCGTTGGTGACGAGGTTGACCACGATCCGCTCGACCCGGCGCGGGTCCGTCTCCACGACCTCGGCGGCCTTGACGTCGACCCGGGTGTCCGTGCCCGTACGCCGCACCACGTCGGCGACCAGCTCGTCCAGCGGCACCGGGTCGAGGCGGGCCCGCTCGGCGCCCGCGTCGAGACGGGAGATCTCCAACAGGTCCTCGACCAGCGCGTTCAGGGCCCGCAGCCGGTCCCGTACGAGACCGGTCGCCTCCTCGCCGTCGGGCAGCAGCCCGGCGGCGGTGACCAGACCCATGAGCGGGGTGCGCAGCTCGTGCGCGACGTCGGCGGTGAAGCGGCGCTCGGTCTCCAGCTTGCGCTGGAGGGCGCCGGCCATCTCGTCGACGGCCGCCGACATCTCGGTGATCTCGTCGCGGGCCCGCCCGTCGTGGCCGATGCGGGCGTCCAGGTCGCCGTCGGCGATACGGCGGGCGGTACGGGCTCCGTGGCGCAGCCGCCGGTTGATCGGCTCGGTGGCGAGGGCGGCGAGCGGGACGACGAAGACGAGGGCGACGAGGACGGATTTCACGATGCTGCGGTCCAGCAGCTGGAGGCTGCGGACCTCGGTGCTCATGTCGTCCCGGACGACGAGGACCCGGTCCTCGCCGACGGCCACGGCGCCCCACATCCAGTACCAGTTGGGCGGATCGGCGTCGTACCAGGTGGCGTATCCGCCGTCGGTTTCCGGACGGCGTTCGGCGAGATCGCGCGCCAGCGGTTCGGGCAGCTCGGCCCTGGTCCGTACGTCGATGTCGGCCGGGGCCTTCCCCGTACGGTCGTACTCACGCTCGGCCGCGATCAGCCGGGTGAGGGTCCGGTCGTGGCCGACGCGCAGCCCGCGCTCCCGGGTCGCGTCGTGCACCAGGAAGCCGACGACGGCCGCGACCGCGCAGCACGCGGCGGCGGCCAGGGCGGCGATCTTCCAGCGCAGGGCGCGGGGGTTGAGGAAGTCCACGGCGTCCGCCGGCCGCTCAGCCGCGGACGAGCTTGTAGCCGAAGCCGCGGACGGTCTCGATCCGCTCGCCGCCGATCTTCTTGCGCAGCCGCAGTACGCACAGGTCGACGACCCGGGTGTCGCCCTCCCAGCCGTAGTCCCACACCTCGCGCAGCAGCCGGCGGCGGTCGAGCACCGAGCCGGGCGCGGCGGCGAACTCCAGCAGCAGACGGAGCTCGGTCGGCGTCAGCGACACCGTCTCGCCGGCCCGGCGCACCTCCATGCCGAGGGTGTCCACGCTGAGGTCCCCGAAGACGAGGATGTGGTCGGCCCGGCCGGGCCTCCCCGCCGCGGGGCCCTCCGTCTCCGGGCGGAAGGTGGCGCGGCGCAGCAGGGCGCGGATCCGGGCGACCATGACGGCGGTGTCGACGGGCTTGATCACGTAGTCGTCGGCCCCCGCCTCCAGGCCGGCGACCACGTCGAGGGCGTCACCGCGCGCGGACATCATCAGGACCGGGACGGGGCTCTCCTCGCGGATCCGGTGGCAGAGGCCGATGCCGTCCAGCTCGGGCAGCATCACATCGAGGATCAGCAGGTCGTACGCGCCCGCCCGGAAGGCCTCCAGGCCGCTGAGCCCGTCCGCGGCCACGTCGACCCGGTAGCCGTAGCGCTCCAGGGCCAGTTGGACGGCGCGGCGGATAGTGGTGTCGTCCTCGACCACGAGCACGCTGACGGGGTCCGGGCCCCGAGCTTCGGACACGCTGCCTACCTGGGCGTTCGAGGTCATCGGTCGCTCGCATCGTAGTCGGGGGAGGGCGGGGGACCGGGTCACCCGGGCCGCCGCAGGGAGGTCACCGGCCCACCCGGGGCGGCCAGGTGGCGCGGGTGCGTCACCGGCCCAGCGTGGCCGCCACCGGAAGGTGGTCGCTGCCGGTGGCGGGCAGGGTCCAGGCGGCGCGCGGGGTCATCCCCCGCACCAGCACGTCGTCGATGCGGACCACCGGGAACGCGGCGGGCCAGGTGAACCCGAGGCCGTCGCCCGCCTCCCGTTGCGCGGAACGCAGCTGCGAGGTCACCGGGGCCAGCGCCCCGTCCTGGTGAGTCCCGTTGAAGTCGCCCAGCACCACGACCCGGGTCGCGGGCTCCGCCCGGAGCGCGGCGGCCAGCTCGCGGGCCGCCTCGTTGCGCCGGCCCGTCGTGAAACCGGCCGCCGAGACCCGTACCGACGCCAGATGGACCGCGTACACGGCGACGGGCCCGTCCGGGGTCCGGGCCGTGGCGCGCAGCGCGCGGGTCCACGGCATGATCGGCACCGCCCGCACGTCCGCCAGCGGGTACCTGCTCCAGATGCCGACCCCGCCGATCACCGCGTGGTGCGGATAGGCGACGGCCAGTTCGCGCGAGTAGACGGTCGCCGACGCGTCGGACAGCTCTTCGAGCGCCAGGACGTCCGCGCCCGCCCCGACGAGTGCGCGCGCGGTGCCGGCCGGGTCGGTGTTCCCCTCGTTCACGTTGTGACTGACCACCGTCAGGCCGCCGCCGCCCGAGCGCTTGTCGGTGAGCGCGCCGCCGAAGAGCGTGCCCCAGACGACGGCGGGCGCGAGCACCGCCACGGCGGCGGTACGGGACCGGCGTACGGCGGCGAACCCGAGCAGGACCGGCACGCCGAGGCCCGTCCAGGGCAGCAGCGTCTGGAAGAGACTGCCCGCGTTGACGCCCACGTTCGGGATCCACGCGTGCAGCGCCGTCGCCGCGGCCCAGACGACCGCCGCGGCGCCGAGCCACCGGCCGGAGCGGCGGTCGGCACTCACGGGGTAGCGGGCTCGGTGGGAGCCGCCCCGACGGGAGCCGGCCCGGAGGCAGGCTGCGCGTCACTGGCGGGTGTCGCGTCAGTGGCAGACGCTGCGGCCTCCGGTGGGCTCAGCACGGCACTGGTCTCCTGACGTTCGCGTACACCGGGGATCCCGGTACGCCGACAGCCTCCGGGAACAGCGCTTCCGGCTGGTCAGGGGCGCGCTTCGAGCACCGCACGGCTCTGTATCGGGTAGGTATCGGTGCGCCGGGCGGGGCGGAGTGCCGGAGTCGAGCCGACGCCGACCGCCGCTGCCGCTGCCGCAGCCGATGCCGCTGCTGGGCTCAGCGGGTCTCGGTGAGCGGACCGTACGCGTCCGGGCGGCGGGTGGTCAGGAAGGGGAACAGCTCCAGCCAGTCGCGGCGGGCGTCCAGATCCAGATCGGCGACCAGCACGGCGGGCTCGTCGCGGGGGGCCTGGGCCAGGACGCGGCCGTACGGGTCCACGACGAAGGAACTGCCGTAGAAGGTGAGGCCGTTCTCGGCGCCGATACGGTTCGGCACGATCATGAAGGTGGCGTTGGCGATGGCGTTCCCGGTGATCACCTTCTGCCAGAGCGGCTGGGAGTCGAATCCGGGGAAGCCCGGCTCGGAGCCGATGGCGGTGGGGTAGACGAGGACGTCGGCCCCGGCGAGCGAGTAGGCGCGCGCCAGCTCCGGGAACCACTGGTCCCAGCAGGTCGGCAGGCCGAAACGGGCCTCGTCGACCGTGACCAGCGGGAAGGCGTCGTCGCCCGCCGGGCCGGGGCGGAACCAGTCGTCCTCGTAATACCCCTCGGTGACCGGGATGTGGGTCTTGCGGGTCCGCTGGGCGAGGGTGCCGTCGGGGGCGACGAGGATCGCGGTGTTGTAGCCGAGGCCGTCGTCCTCGCCGCCGGGCGCCGGGGCCTTCTCGTACAGCGACGCGTGCACGTACACGCCGTGCTCGCGGGCGGCCTCGGCCGCGAACGTGAAGGTGGGGCCGGTCAGCAGCTCCTCCGGTCCGGCGGGCTCGGGATGGCCGGCCCGGCGCACGACGGCGAAGTACGGCGACAGCGTCAGCTCCTGGAGGCAGACCACGCGGGCGCCCTCGGCCGCGGCGAGCCGGACGCCTTCCAGCAGGGCGGCCCGGTGCTCGGCCGGGTCGCGGTGCCAGCGCTGCTGGACCGCCGCCACGCGCAGGGGGGCGCGCTCGGCGGGGCGGGTCCTGGTCGGGGACGCGGGCGGGTCGTACGCGGTGATCAGACGCATGGCGGGTTCCTGGGGAGGGAGGAGGGGCGAGGGAGGGGGCAGTCGCCGGGGCGGGCACGAGGAGAACGGACACGAGGGAGGTCGTACGAGGCAGGACGTATGAGGCAGGACGTATGAGGCAGGACGCGTGCCGGAACGTTCCGGCACGCGACAGAACCTAACCTTGCCGGAACGTTCCGGCAACCCCTCGCCGGCCCGTCGGCGACCGTCTAGACTTCACCCCCGTGACCTCCCGGACCGTGACCCTGCTCGATGTCGCCCGCGCCGCCGGGGTCTCCAAGAGCACCGTCTCCGACGCGCTCCAGGGTTCGGGACGGGTCGCGGAAGCCACCCGGGACCGGGTCCGCACGGTCGCGGAGGCGCTCGGCTACCGCCCCAACAGCGCCGCCCGGCATCTGCGCCGCGCCAGCACCGGAGCCGTCGGACTGCACCTGCCGGCGACCGCGACCCGGCTGGACTACTACATGAACCTCGCCTTCGGGGCGGTCGAGCGCGCCCAGGAGGACGGGCTCGACATGGTGCTGCTCGCCCCCTCGGGGGCGACGGGCGGGCGGATCGCCTCACGCGTCGACGGCCTGCTGGTGATCGACCCCGAGGCCGGCGACAGCGCGGTGCCGGGGCTGCTCGACGCGGGCGTCCCGGTGGTGACCGGCGAGCGCTACCTCGGCCCGGCCACCGGCCCCAGCGGCGCCGTGGTCTGCGACAACGCCGCCTCGCTGACCGCCCTCCTCGACCATGTCACCGAGCGCGGCGCCCGCCGCCCCGCGCTCCTCGCCCCGTCCGGCTCCTCCGCCTGGGCGACCGCCCTGCGCACGACGGCCGGATCATGGGGGCGGGCCCACGGGGTGACGGTGACCCTGCGCACCGTGCCCTTCGCCTCGACCCCGGCCGAGGCCGAGGCGGCCACCCGGGCACTGCTCGCCGCCGACCCCGCCGTGGACGCCGTGATCTGCGCCCCCGACGGCTCCGCCCCGGGCGTCCTGCGCGCGGCGGCGGCGCTCGGCCGGGAGGCCGGCAGGGCCGGGGAGGCGGACCCGCGTGCGGGCGTCGCCCTCCTCGTCGCCTCCTGTGTGGACGGCCCCGCGACCCGGGGCGCCGAACCGCCGGTCACCGCGGTCGACCTGCGCCCCGCCGCGTACGGGCGCGCCTGCGCCGACCTGCTCTGCGACATCCTCGCGGGCCGCGCGGCCCCCGACACCGTCCGCCGCCACGCGTGGTCTCTGGAGACCCGGGCCTCAACGGGCTCACCGGGCTCACCGGGCTGACCGACCTCCCGCGAGCGGCGACCGGGTGCCGTCCTCCGCATCTCCGCAATGTGAACGTTGTGAGTCGACTGGCAACTGGCGTGGCGGCCTTGACATTTCACCGCGCGGCCGATGCTAAGATCATCTTACTTCCAGTGGGCTGATGGCGTGTGGGGGCATTCCGGGAGGGATGAAATCCTCGGCCCCACCTTCGGAGGGGCACCTCCCGAAGCGGCGCACGGTCCTGGCGAACGAGCTGCGACTGCGTGCCGCATGACGGGGTGTCAAGCCGTTTCCGCCATGGCACTTGAAGTGAGTCTCATGACATTTCCACAGGGCCCCGTCATCTGGGCGCTGGTTGTCGTAGCACTGGTCGCCGTGGGTGCCGTTCTGCGGGCTCGCGCGACCAACGTCAAGCTCCGCAGACACCATGCGGAGCTGCGCCAGGAACGCGACGCGCTCCTGCACCAACGGGACGAACTGCACGTCGTCCACAACGGTCTGCTCCAGCGTCAGTCCACCGAGCTGGCGGAGGTCCGCAAGGACGCCGAGGAGGAGACCAAGGCCGTCCTCAAGGCCGCCGTCCGCACCCTCCAGGGGCTCGCGGACGAACAGCAGGTCGTGATCGAGAAGGCCCAGCGCAAGTACGGCGACGACCCCGGGATCCTCGCCGACCTGATGGCCATGGACCACGCCAACAGCCAGTTCGGCCGGCGCGCCCAGGGCATCGCCGTGCTCTGCGGCGGCTGGCTCGGCCGGCGCGAGACCGTGGCCTCCGTCTTCGACGTGGCCCGCAGCGCCCAGGGCCGTATCCGGCACTTCGACCGGGTCCGGGTCAACGGCCAGGTGAACTTCTCCGTCGTCAGCCGCGCCGTCGAGCCGGTCGCCGTGGTCCTCGCCGAGCTGCTCGCCAACGCCACGAACTACTCCGCCCCCGGCACCCCGGTCGAGATCAACATCCAGGCCGTGCCGACGGGCGTCTGCCTCATCGTCGACGACGCCGGCCTCGGCATGGGCCAGGAGGAGAAGGACCGCGCGGCGGCACTCCTCTCCCCTCAGGCCGCGATCAGCGTCTCCAGTCTGGGCATCCCGCCGCAGTTCGGGTTCGCCGTCTCCGGGATGCTCGCCGCCCGCTACGGCTTCCGGGTCTCGGTGGACTCCGTTTCCCCCTATGGAGGCGTACGCGCGGTGGTCCTCATCCCCGACGAACTGCTCACCACCGAGGCGCCGCCCACCGTGGCGCCCGTCGAGGCACCCGAAGCGGCGGCCCTTCCCCACGCGCCGCAGGAGCAGCAGCGGGTGCGGCAGGCCGACCAGTGGCAGGCCCCGGCTCCGGCGCCCACCCCGCTCTTCCCGCCCGCCCCGCAGCAGCCCGACACCGCCACCCAGCCGCTGGCCCAGATCACCACCACCGCCGGGGGTCTGCCGAAGCGTCGTCGTAAGAGCCCGGTCTCCGCGGTGCCATCGGCGGAACCGGAGCCCGTGCGCAGCAACGAGGAGACCGCCTCCCGACTCGGCGCGTTCCAGCGCGGCACCCGGTCCGGACGCGACACGACGATGACGGAAGGACCCGAGTTCCAGTGAACCCCGATCTGTCCTGGGTGCTCAACGACCTGCTCCAGGTACCCGGCGCCCGGCACGCGATCCTGGTGTCCGCCGACGGCCTGCTGCTCGCCAACTCCAGCGAGATCGGCCGGGACGACGCGGAGACCGTCGCCGCGGCGATGAGCTCCATGCAGTCCCTCAGCCGGGCCGTCGCCCCCTTCATCGGAACCCGGGAGCCGGGCCGCTGGCGGCAGACGCTCCTGGAGTACGAGGACGGCTGGATCTTCCTGATCGCCGCCGGCACCGGCGCCTACCTGGCCGCCACCGCCGCCGCCGACGTGGACATGGAGGCGATGTCCTTCCGGATGCAGCAGCAGGTCACCGCACTGGGGAAGGCGATGACCACGCCGCCCCGCCAGAACGCGAGCAGCGAGATATGACGGCGCCGGGCGAGGAGCAGCAGGTCAGCAGCGGGTTCGTCCGGTCCTACGTCATCACCGGCGGACGGGGACTGCCCGACGCGGACGACCTCTCCCTGGTCACCCTGGTCACCCTCGCACCCGACCGCCAGCCGCCGCCGAGCCCGAGCCCCGAGGTCAAGGCGATCTGGGAGCTGTGCTCCGGCGGTTATCTGTCGGTGGCCGAGGTCGCCGGCCACCTCGGCCTGCCGGTCGGGGTGGCCCGTCTCCTGCTCCAGGATTTAAACCAGCAGGGACATCTGCTGCGCCGGAAGGCGCCGCCGCCTGCCCAGCTCGTTGACAGGAAGATCCTCGAAGAGGTGTTGCATGGACTCCAAGTCCGGTTCGGCTGAGAGCATCTATGTGCCGGACGCGGTGCGGCGCGCGGCGAAGATCCTCGTCGTCGGGCACTTCGCCGTGGGCAAGACGACGCTGATCGGCACACTGTCCGAGATCACGCCGCTGCGCACCGAGGAGCGGATGACGCAGGCCGCGGCCCAGGTCGACGATCTGCGCGGCGCCCCCGACAAGAAGACGACGACGGTCGCCCTGGACTTCGGGCGCCTCACGCTCAGCGACGAACTGGTGCTGTACCTGTTCGGCACGCCGGGCCAGCAGCGGTTCGTGGAGCTGTGGGAGGACATGGCGCGCGGCTCGCTGGGCGCGCTGCTCCTGGTCGACCCGGCGCGGCTCGCCGACACCTTCCCCGTGATCGACCTGATCGAGACGTACGGGCTGGAGTACGCGGTCGCCGTCAACAGCTTCGACCCGTACTCGCAGCACGCCGAGAACGAACTGCGCGAGGCGCTCGACCTGCTGCCGGACACCCCGGTCGTCTTCTGCGACGCCCGGGACCAGAACTCCTCCGCACAGGCCCTGATCACCCTGGTCCGCCACCTTCTCGCGCACGCGGCCTGACCCACCCCCAGACGTATCCCGAGCCGGGGCCTACCGGGCCCCGCGATCACACCGAGGAAGCCGACATGGACCCGCAGCCGGGAGCCACCCCGTACAGCGCGCCCGCCGGGTGCCCCATGCACCAGCAGCAGACGTCGCTGTACGGACCGGAGTTCGCCGCCGATCCGCACCGCTTCTACGACGCGTCCCGGGCCCACGGCCCCGCCGCGCCCATCGAGCTGGCCCCCGGGGTGGAGGCCACGCTGATCGTGCAGCACGAGGCGGCGCTGCGGGTGCTCCAGAACCCGGCGCTCTTCGCCCGGGACTCGCGGCGCTGGGCCGCGCTGCGCGAGGGCGCCGTCCCCATGGACAGCCCCGTCCTGCCGATGATGGTGTACCGGCCCAACTGCCTGTTCACCGACGGCGCGGAGCACCTGCGGCTGCGCAAGGCGGTCACCGAGTCGCTGTCGCGGCTCAACAGCTCCAGGCTGAGCCGGGACGTCGAGCGGATCGCCGACTACCTGATCGACCAGTTCATCGAGCGCGGCACCGCCGATCTGCTCAACGAGTACGCCAAGCTCCTGCCGCTGCTGCTGTTCAACCAGCTCTTCGGCTGCCCCGGCGACATCGGCGACCGGCTGACCCGCTCGATGTCCGCCATCTTCGACGGCGAGGACGTGCTCCGCGCCAACGCCGAGCTGACCGAGTGCCTGATGGAGCTGGTCGCGATCAAGCGCCGCCAGCCCGGCGAGGACATCACCTCCTGGCTGATCCAGCACCCGGCGGGGCTGCGGGACGAGGAGCTGAAGGACCAGCTGGTGATGCTGATGGGCGCGGGCGTGGAGCCGGAGCGCAACCTGATCGGCAACGCGCTGCTGCTGATGCTCGCGGGCGACCAGCCGGGCATGCCCGAGCGGCGCGGCTCGGGCATGCTCGTCGAGGACGCGCTGGACGACGTCCTGTGGAACAACCCGCCGATCGCCAACTACGCGACGCACTACCCGGTGCGGGACATCGAGCTGGACGGGATCGTACTCAAGGCGGAGACCCCCGTACTGATCAGCTTCGCCGCCGCGAACAGCGACCCGGGGCTCACCGACGCCCGCCAGACCCTGAGCAAGGGCGCCCACCTGGCCTGGGGCGCGGGCCCGCACGTGTGCCCGGCCAAGTCGCCCGCGACGCTGATCGCGCTGACCGCCATCGAGAAGATCCTCAACACCGTCCCGGACCTCGCGCTGGCCGTGCCCGCCTCGGGTGTGGCCTGGCGGCCCGGCCCGTTCCACCGGGCCCTCGTCGCGCTGCCCGTACGGTTCACCCCGACGGCCGCGCGACATGCGGGGAGCGGGGCGCAGCCCCCGGCCCCGACCTCGGCCCAGCTGCCCGACCCGTTCCGGAACAGCCCCTCCGCGCCGTCCGTGACGCCACGTCACGCCCAGGAGCCGGCCAAGAAGCAGAAGGGCTGGTGGAGTTCGTTCCTCGACGTGTTCCGCGTATGACTCACCGGCCGACAATTCGCATATGACAACGGGCATTTAGTGACGATTGCATGTGACGGGGGCAACAAAGAACGATGCTTGGCGCCGATATCCGGAGGGGTAGGTTCAGTGCGGTAACCACGAGCCTAGGTCGAGGAACTCTGCGTGAGCATCACTGGCGGTACAACCAGGACGCCCGACGGACGGCGCGCGGTCATCGGTCTGCTCCGCAGACTCAATTCCCCGGAAGGACAGGCCGAGCCGTACGGAATACTCGCGGAGCTCCGGGCGATGGGTGACGTCGTCCGCGCTCCGTGGAACGGGTATTTCGTCACCGGCTTCGACGCCTGCAGCCAGGTGCTCCGGGGCCGCAACTGGCTCGCCCCGGATCTCGCCTGGCAGCAGCGGCAGGACGACTCCAAGCAGTGGGACGCGATAGCGACCCGGGAGATGACCACCACGCTCGCCCGGCTCAACGCCCCCGAGCACACCTGCCAGCGCCGCTCCCTGGGCAACCTCTTCGACCGCTCCACCATCGAACGCCTCACCCCCGACGTCGAGCGCGACGCCGACCGGCTGCTGGACGAGCTGGCGGAGAAGCTCCGCTGGGGTGAGGCGGACTTCGTCTCCACGGTCAGCGAGCAGCTGCCGATCAGCACCGTCGGCTCCTGGCTGGGCATCCCGCCCGAGGACTACCCGGACATCCTGGAGATCACCCACAACCAGGTGTTCGCCCAGGAACTGCTCCCCACCAAGTCGCAGCTCGCCGTCTCGGAGGAGGCGACCATGCGGCTGCGGGCCTACTTCACCGGCCTGGTGGCCCGGCGCCGGGCGGAGCCCCGCCACGACGTGCTGACCGGCTGGATCCACACCTGGGACGCGATGGAGCCGGACCGGGAACGGGCGGACGAGATCCTCTACCGGCTCACGATGTTCGTCACCATCGCCTCGCTGGAGACCACCGCGACGCTGCTCACCTCGATGACGTCCCTGCTGACCGAGCCCGGCCGGTGGGCGTGGCTGCGGAAGTATCCGGAGCACATCGACGCGGCCGTCGACGAGGTCCTGCGCCACGACCCGCCCATTCACATCAACACCCGGATCGCCGCCGAGGACACCGTGCTGGCCGGGGTCCCGATCAAGAAGGACAGCATGATCCACGTCCTGTACGGCGCGGCCAACCACGATCCGCGGCGGAACCCGGACCCGGGCGCCTTCGACATCCTGCGCGGCGGCAGCCACCTCACGTTCGGCGGCGGGGTGCACTACTGCCTGGGCGCGGCGCTGGCCAAGCTGGAGGCGCGGACGCTGCTGGCGCGGATGCTGGATCGTTTCCCCACCCTGCACACCGTCTCGCGGCCGGAGTACGCCCCCCGGATGGTCTTCAGACGGATCACCTCCCTGGGCGTGGCCCTGTGAAGCTCTCGCTCCCCGAATTCCTCACCCCGGCCGGCCGCTCCGATGACCGCTCGCCGACGGTACGCACCCGGCGCGAGGGGCCCGTCCTGTACGTGGAGCTGCACGCGCCGGACACCGGCAACGCGGTGACCGATGCGATGCTCGACGAGCTGCTGGACATCGTCGCCGCCCCGGACCCCGAGGTGCGGGTGCTGGTGCTCAGCGGCGCGGGGGACGACTTCTGCCTGGGCGGGGACCGCACCGAGTTCGCCGAGTGGCTGGAGGAGGACCCCACCGGCCGGGGCATCCGGGTCGCCGGGGAGAAGGCCCGCCGGGTCTGCGAGGCGATCTCCGGCGGCCGGGCGGTGACCATCGCCCGGGTGCAGGGCAAGGCGGTCGGCGCGGGGTTCGCGCTGGCCCTCGCCTGCGATCTGCGGGTCGGCGCGGACACCGCCGCCTTCCGGCTGCCGGAGCTGGCGCTCGGGCTGCCGACCGCCTGGGGCGGGCTGCTGCCCCGGCTGATCCACGAGGTCGGCGCGGCCCGGGTCCGCGAGCTGATCCTCACCGGCCGGGCCTTCGACGCCGCCGAGGCGTACGGGCTGTCGGTGCTCCAGCGGGTGGTGCCCGAGGCCGACCTGGACGCCGCGGTCGCCGCCTGGGCGAAGCCGGTGGTCCGCCGCCCGGAGGCCGCGCTGCGGGTCACCAAGGCGCTGCTGAACTCCTACGCGGCCGCCACCCGGCTGGCCGACCCCTCGTTCCTCGACGCGGAGCTGATGGCCTCGGTCGCGGCCGCCACCCGGCGTTCTCCGGCGGGCGGCGACGGGGCGGGCGGGGCACACTCGTAAAAACCCGAGTGGGAGGTCTCCGGCGTGGACGTACCGGTGTGGCTCTGGATCGTGTTCGCCGTGACCGTCGTCGTCTCGCTGGCGGTCGACCTCCTGGCGCACCGCAAGGCGCATGTCATCGGCTTCAAGGAGGCCGGACTGTGGAGCGCGCTGTGGGTGAGCCTCGCGCTGATCTTCGGTGCGGTCGTCTTCCTGACGCTCGGGAGTACCGCCGGAACGGAGTACACGACCGCCTGGCTGCTGGAGAAGAGCCTCTCGGTCGACAACCTCTTCGTCTTCGCGCTGATCTTCGCGTATTTCAAGGTGCCCCGGGAGTATCAGCACCGGGTGCTCTTCTTCGGCGTCATCGGCGCACTGGTGTTCCGCGCGGTGTTCCTGACCCTCGGCGTCGCGGTGGTCAACCGATTCACCTTCGTCCTGTTCCTCTTCGCCGCGATCCTTTTCTACAGCAGCTACAAAATTCTCAGCGGCCAGGAGGAGAATTTCGATCCCGGCAAAAGCTTCGCGGTGCGGCTGCTGCGGAAAGTGATGCCGGTCCAGGACCACTATTCCGGGACGCACTTCGTCGTCCGCGAGGAAGGGCGGCGGGTCGCCACTCCGCTGCTCGCGGTGGTCGCCGCGATCGAGGCGGCCGACCTGATCTTCGCGGTCGACAGCGTGCCCGCGGTGCTGGCGGTCAGCGACGACCTCTTCATCGTCTACACCAGCAACGCCTTCGCGATCCTGGGACTGCGGGCCCTGTACTTCCTGCTGGCGGGGCTGCTGGACCGGTTCCACTACCTGAGCCACGGCCTGGCGGTCATCCTCGCCTTCATCGCGGTCAAGCTCATCCTCCAGGCCTCCCACAAGATGATCAGCACCTCGATCCCGGAGATTCCGTCGCCGGTGAGCCTCGCGGTGATCATCGTCATTCTGGCCGTTTCGGTGACCCTGAGCATGCGCCGTCCGGCGAAGAGCCCGGGTTCCGCGGAGGCGTCCGACGCCTCTGACACCGATACGGACAAGTAGGGTCACGGAAAGCGATGCCCTCACGCGACGCGAGACGCCATGCATCGGCAACGCAAAGGGAAAGACTTTCCAAAATCCCCCGCCCCGCCTATCGTGAATAAATGGCGAACAAAGAGCGAGACACCCGACAGCGGGCCGCTTTCATGTGCCCGACCTGCAAGCAGCCCGTCCCTTCCGAGATCCACCGCCACAAGTCCCTCGGAATCTTCGTCCCCGTCTGGCGCGGGGGTCCCTGCGAGAACCCGGACTGCGCGGAGTACGCCGCGCGGGAGCGGCCCGCCCGGCACCGGACCGGCTCCTCGTGACCGGGAGCCCCGACGTCCTCAGCCCGCGGCCAGACGCGCGGTGAGACGCGCCCTCGCCGCCGGCCACTCGTCGGCCAGCAGCGAGAAGCAGACGCTGTCCCGCCAGCTCCCGTCCGGCCGCCGCCGGTGCCTCCGGAGCACCCCTTCGCGCCGCGCCCCGAGCCGGGCGATGGCCGCCTGTGAGCGCTCGTTGCGGTGATCGGTCTTCAGCTGGACGCGCCCCATGCCCAGCTCCTCGAAGGCGTGCGTCAGCAGCAAAAGCTTCGTCTCGGTGTTCACCGCCGAGCGCCAGTGGGCCCGGCCGTACCAGGTCCAGCCGATCTCCAGGCGCTCGTCGTGCACCACGACGTCCATGTACGTGGTCCAGCCGACGGCGCGTCCGCTCGGACGGTGGACGACGGCGAACGGGACGTACCCCGTGTCGCCCAGCACCCCCGCCATGCGCTCGCGCAGCTCCTACCGCATATGCACTTGTGCATAGTTGCGCCCTGTTCGCCCGCCGCGCGGACCGGCCCCCGGCTGACTAGCGTTGCCGGTGCGGGCAGGGGCCCGTACGGGTGGGGCCGACGACAGGGACTCCAGGGAAGGACCGGCACCATGGCTGTACAACCCGAGGGCACTCCATGCTGGGCGGACGCCATGTTCGCCGACGTCGAGGGCGCCAAGAGCTTCTACGGTGACGTACTCGGCTGGACGTTCGGCGAGAGCGCGTCGGAGTTCGGCGACTACACGCAGGCGTACGCGGACGGAAAGGCCGCGGCGGCCGTCGTCCCGCCGATGCCGGGCGCGGAGGGCCACTCGGCGTGGTGCCTGTACCTCGCGTCGCCGGACGCGGCGGCCACCGCGGAGAGGGTCCGCGCGAACGGTGGCGAGGTGCTGATGGAGCCGACGCGGGTCGACGACTTCGGCACGATGGCCCTGGCCCGCGACCCCGGTGGAGCTGTCTTCGGCATCTGGCAGGCCGGCAGCCACGAGGGTTTCGGGACGGAGACGGGCGCGCCCGGCGGGTACTGCTGGGGCGAGGTCTTCACCCGGGACCCCGGGAAGGCGGACGCGTTCTACCCCTCGGTCTTCCCCTACACCGTGCGGAAGTTCGACGACGAGTCGATGGACTTCTCCCTGTTCGACGTCCGGGGGGAGACGGTCCTGGGCCGGATGGCGATGGGCGACGACTTCCCGCCGGAGGTACCCGCGTACCTGAACGTCTACTTCGCCGTGCCCGACTGCGACGCCGCCGTGGCGAAGGCGACCGAGCGCGGCGGGGTGCTGCGGTTCGGGCCGGAGGACAGCCCCTTCGGCCGGTTCGCGACGCTCAGCGATCCGCAGGGCGCCTGGTTCACCGTGGTCGACGTGACCACCACCGAGGGCGAGATGCCGGCGACGAGTCCGGCCACCTGACCCGGGCCGTCCCACCGTACGGGCCGCTACCGGCGAACCGGCGCGGCCCGTACGCGCGCCCGGCGGGGTCTCGGCGCGTACCCGGGATCGCCGTACACGCTCCTCGCACCCCTACCCGTACGTTCCTCCAACATGTGGCGCACCTGCGACGGAACATCGTCCAGAGGATAGTAAATGCCAGGCCACAGGGCCTAGCGTGGCGCACATGCAGTCCTACACAATCGGCCAGGCAGCACGACTTCTCGGGGTCAGCCCCGACACCGCACGCCGCTGGGCGGACGCCGGCCGGGTCGCGACCCATCGCGACGAGGCCGGCCGCCGTCTGATCGACGGCCGCGCGCTGGCCGCCTTCTCGATCGAGGTCGGCCAGGGCGCGGGCGGCGAGGACGAGGCCGTCTACACCTCGGCCCGCAACGCGTTCCCGGGCATCGTCACCGCGGTGAAACTCGGCGACGTCGCGGCCCAGGTCGAGATCCAGGCCGGCCCGCACCGGCTCGTCTCGCTCCTGACCCGGGAGGCGGTGGAGGAGCTGGGTCTCGAGGTCGGCATGCAGGCGACCGCCCGGGTGAAGTCCACCAGCGTGCACATCGACCGCGTCTGAGACCGGCCGAGTCGAGAATCCAAGGAGCCCGACCCCCATGTCCCCGCTGACCAACCACCGCCGTGTGGCCAACCCCCGCCGAGCGACCGCCGCCGTCCTGACCACCGCCCTCCTGATCCCGCTCGCCGCCTGCGGCGACGACTCCGGCTCGACCGCGGGCGAGGGCAACGGCTCGGCAGCCGCGACGGGCGCCCCGAAGGCCGGCCTCACCGTGCTGGCCGCCTCCTCCCTGACGGACGTCTTCAAGGCGGTGGGGGCCGCGTACGAGAAGGAGAACCCCGGCACGAAGGTGACGTTCTCCTTCGCCGGCTCCCAGGAACTGGCCGCCCAGGTCAAGCAGGGCGCTCCCGCCGACGCGCTGGTCACCGCCGACACCAGGACGATGGACGGCCTCTCCGGGGACACCGGGAAGCCGACCGTCATCGCCAGGAACCGCCTCGTCATCGCCACCGGCGAGGGCAACCCGGAGAAGGTCGGAAGCCTGGAGGACCTCGCCGACCCGAAACTGAAGGTCGTCCTGGCCGCGCCCGAGGTGCCGGTGGGCCGCTACGGCGCGCAGATCCTCGACGCGCAGAACATCGAGGTGAAGCCGGTCTCCCAGGAGCCCAACGTGCGCGCGGTCCTGTCCAAGGTCTCGCTCGGGGAGGCCGACGCCGGGCTCGTCTACAGAACCGACGCCGCGACCGCCACCGACAAGGTCGACGCGATCGACATCCCGGACGAGCGGAACGCCATCGCCTCCTACCCGGCCGCCACGCTGAAGACGTCGAAGCACAGCGAGGCCGCCACCGCGTTCGTCGCCTGGCTCTCCGCGCCCGCCGCGCAGAGGATCCTCCAGGGCGCGGGCTTCCAGCAGCCGTAACCGCGCCCACGCACCGGCAGGCCCGCGGCGAACGACCCGACGGGCCTGCCGGGCACCGCACTCCGAGCCCGACGAGGTCCCCGATGAAACGTCCCGGCCACCGCACCGCGGGAGCCCGCGCGCCCCTGCTGCTGACGGTGCCCGCCCTGCTCGCCGTGGCATTCCTGATGCTGCCGCTCGCCGGGATCCTGGTCCGCACCTCCTGGGGCGCGCTCGGCGCCCACCTCACCGCCGAGGCCACCACCGAGGCGCTGCGGCTCTCGCTGCTGGTCTCCCTGTGGGCGCTCGGGCTCTCCCTGCTGCTCGGGGTGCCGCTGGCGTGGCTGCTGGCCCGGGTGCCGTTCCCCGGCAAGGCGTTCGTCCGCTCGCTGGTGCTGCTGCCGATGGTCCTGCCGCCCACGGTCGGCGGCGTCGCCCTCCTGCTGGCGTTCGGGCGGCGCGGGCTGCTCGGCCCCTGGCTGGAGGACACCTTCGGCGTCACGCTCCCCTTCCACACCTCGGGGGCCGTGCTGGCGGCGACGTTCGTCGCGATGCCGTTCCTGGTCATCTCGCTGGAGGGCGCGCTCGGGGGGCTGCGCCCCCGGTACGAGGAGACCGCGGCCTCGCTCGGGGCCTCGCCGGTCCGGGTGTTCCTGACCGTGACGCTGCCGATGGTCGCCCCCGGGCTGATCGCCGGAGCCGCCCTGACCTGGGCGCGGGCGCTCGGTGAGTTCGGCGCGACCATCACCTTCGCCGGCAACCTCCCCGGCACCACGCAGACCCTGCCGCTCCAGGTCTATCTGCTGCTCCAGGACTCGCCGGAGGCCGCCACCTCCGTGTCACTGCTGCTGCTGGCCATCGCGATGATCGTGCTCATCGCGCTGCGCGGCCGGTGGACCGGGACTCCGGGCGACCACCGGAACCCCGCGAGCCGGGCGGCGGCCCGCCCGGAGGAACCGGCGGCCACGGTCCCGGGCCCGCTCCCCGAGCCCGCCGCCGACCCGCTGCCGACGATCGCGCCGGAGCCCTGGCCGCTGCACGCCGACGTCACCGGCTTCACCCACCTCACGCTGGACGTCCCGGGCGGCACCACCATCGCGGTGGTCGGCCCCAACGGCGCGGGCAAGACGACGCTCCTGCGGGCCCTTCTCGGACTCACGCCCCGCGCTCACGCCGCCCTGCGCCTCGGCGACAGCGACGTCACCGCACTCCCCCCGCACCGCCGGGGCGTCGCCTGGGTGCCCCAGGACGGAGCGCTCTTCCCGCACCTGAGCGCCCTGGCCAACACGGCATACGGGCTCCGCGCCCACGGCGCCCCCCGCACCGCGGCCCGGCGCGAGGCCCAGAGCTGGCTGGACCGGCTCGGGGTGGGCCACCTCGCCCACCGGAAGCCCGCCCAGCTCTCCGGCGGCCAGGCCCAGCGGGTCGCGCTGGCCCGCGCGCTGGCGGCCCGCCCCCGCCTCCTGCTGCTGGACGAACCGCTCGCCGCCCTCGACCAGACCACCCGGGCCCGGGTGCGGCACACCCTGCGCGGGCACCTCGCGGACTTCGGCGGGGTCTGCCTGATCGTCACCCACGACCCGGTCGAGGCGGTCTCGCTGGCCGACCGGGTCCTGGTGCTGGAGGACGGCCGGGTCCTCCAGGACGAGCCGCCCACCGAGGTCACCCGGCACCCGCGCTCGCCGTGGGTGGCCCGGATGCTGGGCCGCAACGCCTGGCCCGGGACCGCCACCGCCGACGGCCTGGCCCTGGCGGGCGGCGGACACCTCGTGGTCGCCGAACCCCTGCCGGCGGGCACGGACGCCCTCGCGGTCATCCCGCCGGAAGCCGTCTCCGTACACCGGGAACGGCCCACCGGCTCCCCCCGCAACGTCTGGCCCGGCACCGTCCGCGAGATCACCTCGGGCGGCAGCCGGCTGCGGCTCCTGATCACCTCCGCCGAGGCCCCGGACCTGGTCGCGGAGATCACCCCGGGGGCCGCCGCCGAGCTCGGCATCACCGACGGGAGCGCCGTCTGGACCAGCGTGAAGGCCACCGAGGCGACAGCCGTCGCGCTGTAGGGAGAGGCCGGCAGGCCGTACGGGAACCAGAACCGCGCCGTACGCGTACTCCAGTACGACATCACGTAGAGACGGGGACCCATGGCACTGTTCGGCAACGCCCACACGATCGACCCGGCCACCGCACAGCAGGACTACGCGCGGCTCCTCGGGCCGGGCGAGCAGGTGCACGCCGCGTTCCTGCTGATCCGCGACACCATGCTGTTCACGGACCGGCGACTGATCCTCGTCGACAAGCAGGGCATCACCGGCAAGAAGGTGGAGTACCGCTCCGTCCCGTACCGCAGCATCACGCAGTTCGCCGTGGAGACGGCCGGGACGTTCGACCTCGAAGCGGAGCTGAACATCTGGATCACCGGCAGCGCGACCCCGATCCAGAAGACGTTCACCAAGGGCGTCGACATCTACGAGGTGCAGGCCATACTGGCGCAGTTCGTCGCCCGGTAGCCGAGCCGTACAGGCGCAGACGTACAAGCTCAGCCGTACGGGCTCAGACGTACGGGCGCAGCCGGGCCGACGCCGAGTGTCCGGGGGCGGCGGCGCGCAGCTTCGCGGCACGCTCCCGCAGCTCGGGCAGCAGCCCGTAGAGCGCGTCGCCGGGGCAGCGGGTCTCGAAGCTGTCGCGGTGCCCGGAGATGACGTGCAGCCGGGCCACCTGGCCCTCGTCGAAGCGGCTCTCGTCGTTCGTCGAGACCAGGTCGACCCTGCCCAGCGGATCCGCCCCGGGCCGCAGTTTCCAGGCGGCCAGCTTCACCAGCGCGTCCATCATCGGCTTCGGGACCTCGGCCCCCGCGCGGAAGTCGCCGATGGCCGCGATGCCGACGGTGTCGGTGTTGAACCCCTTGGTGTGGGCCCCGAGCACCGAGCGGCCGACTCCGCCGGCGCGGCCCTCGTAGATGGTGCCGCAGCGGTCGACGAGGAAGTTGTAGCCGATGTCGTCCCAGCCGTCCTGCCGGATGTGGTCGCCCAGGACGGCCCGGATCAGACGGGGCGCGTCCGCGCAGTCGTAGTCGTTGGTGTTGCCCGTGTGGTGGACGAACACCGCCCGCGCCGCGCCCGTGTAGTGCGGCCCCTCCCGGACCAGCTCCTCGTCCGCGCGCCATTCCCGGCGGCTGACGACGGCCGGCTGCGGCAGTCCGCGCGGCGGTCGGGGCCCGGAGGCCAGCTCCGGCCCCGGCGCGCGGAACGCCGGGCCGTCCCCGAACACCAGGAGGGCCAGGGGCAGGACCAGAGCACCCAGGACGATTCGGCGGGACCACATGCACTCCACCCTGCGGTCCGGCCTCCGGCTTCGCAGAGGAGCGGGCCGTTCGGGTGACAGGTCACCGATGGGGACGCCTCAGCCGGAACGAGGCCTCACCATGCCTCACCGGTCTCCGCCGTCCGGCCCGGCACGGTCCTGCCCTCGTCGCCCTTCTCCCGGCGCAGCAGCCGGAACGACAGCAGCGGGAACACCAGTACCGACACCATCGCGGCGGCGACCAGGGCGGCGGCCTCGCCCGCACCGATCACCTTCTCGTCCAGGCCGATCGCGGTGATCGCGACCACCAGCGGCAGACAGGTGGACGCGAAGAGCCCGAGCGCGGACCGCGAGGCACGCCCCGTCAGGTCGCGCGGGGCCAGCAGATACGCCGGAACCCCGCGCACCAGCAGGAACAGCAGCAGGAAGACCGGCAGGAGCAGCAGCGGCCGCCCGCCGTCCAGGAGCGCCGCGAGGTCGAAGTCGATGCCCGTGACGATGTAGAAGAACGGCACGAGGAAGCCGAAACCGATCGCCTCGATCCGCTCCAGGATCTCCCCGCTGCGCTCGGGCACCGCCCCCTGGAGGACGAGCCGGGTCAGCATCCCGGCGGCGAACGCGCCGAGCAGGGTGTCCAGGCCGAAGACGTGGGCGAGGCCCAGCATCCCGGCGAGCAGCAGCATCACGAAGCGGACCGCGAACTGGCCGCTGGAGTGCAGGGTCACGGCGATGAGCCGGGCGAACCACGGCGGCCGGGGCCGCATCGCCCAGAACACCGCGCCCGCCGTGACGACCGCGAACACGGCCAGCACCGCCCCCGCCGCACCCGGGCTCCGGCCGCTGAACAGCAGGGCCATCGCGATGATCGGACCGAACTCCCCGACCGACCCGAACGCCATCACCACCGACCCGAACCGCCCCTCCAGCCGCCCCGAGTCCCGCAGGATCGGCAGCACCGCGCCCAGCGCCGTACTGGTCAGCGCGGTGCCGATGACCAGGCTCTTCGCCAGGTCCGCCCCGCTGAGCAGCAGCGCGACGCCGAGCCCGGCGGCGAACGAGATGACCCACGCCCCGCCGGCCCGGCGCAGGGTGGAGCCGCGGACCTCGGCGAACCGGATCTCGTAACCCGCGAGGAAGATCAGCATCGAGAGCCCGAGGTCGGCCAGGGTGTCGATGACCTGGTCGTGATGGGCCCAGCCGAGCACGTCCGGCCCGGCCAGGACACCGAGCACGATCTCGAAGATGACGACGGGGACCGGCAGCCACCGCCCGGTCGCGTAACCGAGCAACGGGGCGAGAACCGCCAGGGCCATGATCAGGACGAGGGTCCCGGGGTGCTCCATCGCTCGTGTATAGCAAGGAACACCCCGAAATCAGCCGCTATGACACCCTCTGCGCCCATCGGGCGCCGGTTCAGTTCGGGCAGTGGGCGTCCCGGGCCGGCCGCTTCCCGGTCACCAGGAAGTCGCTGACCACCCGGTCACCGCAGGCGTTGCCGTTGCCCAGGTACATCCCGTGCCCGCCCTGTCCGACCGTGACCATCCTGACCCGATCGCCGAGCGCCGCCCGCATCTTCAGGGCCCCGGCCAGCGGGGTGGCCGGGTCGCGCAGGCTCTGGATCATCAGGACGTTCGAGGGGCCCTCGTCGGTGATCCGGGGAGGACGCGGCTCCTCGTCGTGCTTCCAGAAGGCGCACGGGGAGATGTTCGCGGGCATCCCGGCCATCAGGGGGTACCGCGCGCGGTCGGCGGCGACCCGACGGGCGTACCCGGAGTCCGGGCCCGGCCAGCGCACGTCGTTGCAGACCACCGCCATCGTCAGCGCCGCGTCCTCGTCCGGCAGCGCGCCCGCGAGCTCCGGCGGCAGCACGGGACGGGCCTCCGGGTCCCGCGCCGACCGGATCAGCCGGGCCAGGGACGCGAACGTCCGGTCGCTCATCAGGGCGTTCTGGAGCGCCTGGCGCAGCCGGTTCCCGGTCAGTGGGACACCAGGGGTCTCCGACTCCTGCGGGTCCCGGTCCAGTTTCCCGGCCAGGTCGAGGAACAGCGGCTCCACGTCCTCGGCGCGCCGGGCCAGCCGGAGCCCCTCGGCCTCCCGGGCCGGGTCCGCCGCCCAGGCCGCGAAGTCGGGGAAGCGGAGGGCGACCCCCGGGCCCACGTTGGCCATCCAGCCGTACGCCACCCGCGTCGGGTCCGGGTCGCCGGTGCTGTCCAGGACCAGCCGGTCGACGCGGTGCGGGTACTCCTGCGCGTACCCGGCCCCGGCGTAACTGCCGTACGAGTGGGCCCAGACCGACAGCTTCCGCTCGCCCAGCGCGGCGCGCAGCCGGTCCATGTCGCGGACCTGGTTCGGCGTACTGAAGGACCTCACCACCGGACCGCCGTCGCGAGCGCACGCGGCAGCGGTGCGGCGGGCACGCTCGACGTTCTCCGTGATCGAGCCGTCCGGCGCGGGGTAGGCCCGCAGCGTCACCAGGTGCCGGTCCGCCTCGGGGATTCCGCACCCGGCCCGGGTGGAGCCGCCGACCCCGCGCGGGTCCAGGCCGACCAGGTCGTACGCCCCCTCGGTCGCCGTCCGCAGCGCCTCGCCCTTCTGCGCGAGACGCTGCACCCCCGAGCCGCCGGGGCCGCCGGCGAGCACCAGCAGGGTGCCGCGCCGGGCCTCGGGCCGGTCGGTGCGCAGCCGGGCGACCGCCACGTCGACGGTGCGCCCGCCGGGAACGCGGTAGTCCAGGGGGACGCGGAGCGTCGCGCACTGCTGCCCGTCGGGGAGGGTCGTCCCCGGAACCGGGTCGCAGGCCCTCCAGCTGAGCGGGGGCACGGCGGGACCGGGGCCCACCGGGCGGCTGTGCGCCACGGGTGCGCCGACGGCGGTCAGCGTGCCGGCCGCGGCGGCGGCGGAGACGGTGAGAAGTAAGGCCTTGCGGGTCCAAGTGGTCATGGAACCAGCCTTGTTGAGCCGAAACGCTATGCCCATACGGGAGCCCGGTGGACCGAGGTGGGGCCACCCCCCGGACCACCCCTGGGGCCACCCCCGGGGCCCTCCCGGACCACCCCAGGACCGCCCTCGACCAGTTCCCCGGGCCGCATCCTGCCGCGTCCGGCCGCCGTGGCGGCGCGAAGCCGCCCGGGCCACCCGATCCGAAGTGACGCACGCCATAGGGGCCGGAGGGAACGCCTCCGCGTTCTAGGGTGTCAGGATGTCTTCCCCCCTCACCTCCGCGCAGCCGCGCCCCACCGCCGCTGCCGGCGCCCCGGCGACCGGAACGCCACCGCCCGACGGCCGTGACCACTTCTTCGACAACGCGAAGTACCTGGCGATCGTCCTGGTGGCGGTCGGGCACGCGTGGGAGCCCCTGCCTCCCGGCCGCCTCGTGGAAGCGGCGTACACCTTCGTCTACACGTTCCACATGCCGGTGTTCATCCTGATAGCGGGCTATTTCTCACGGAATTTCGAACTGCGGCCGAACCGGGTGTGGAAACTGGTCACCAGCCTGCTGGTGCCCTACGTCCTGCTCGAAATCCTCTACACGCTCTTCCACCGGGCGACCCGCGACCCGGAGTTCGCCTTCTCGCTGCTGGAGCCCTACTGGCTGCTGTGGTTCCTGCCCGCCCTGTTCCTCTGGCGGCTGTCCACCCCGCTCTGGCAGACCGTGCGCTTCCCCGTACTGGTCTCCCTCGCCCTCGCCGCCCTGGCGACGGTGTCACCGGCCGCCGACGGGAGCCTCCAGATCCAGCGCATCCTGCAGTTCCTGCCGTTCTACGTACTCGGCCTGCGGCTGCGCCCGGAGCACTTCACGGCTCTCCGCTCCACCTGGGTGCGGATCGCCTCCGTGCCGGTGTTCGTGGCCGGGATGCTGCTGGCGTACTGGCTGGTGCCCCGGACGTCGACCTCGTGGTTCTTCCGGAAGAACAGCACCGAGGAGCTCAGCGTCTCCGAGTGGACGGGCCCGACGACCACGCTCCTGCTGTTCGCGGCCGCGATCGTGCTGGGCTCGTGTTTCCTCGCCTGGGTGCCCAGGGGCCGCGGCTGGATTACCACGCTCGGCACCTGCACGCTGTACGGGTATCTGCTCCACGGCTTCGTCGTCCGGGGCCTGCGGTACGGCGGCTTCTACGACGACCCGTTCTTCGACACCACGATGGGCACGGTCGCCGTCACCCTGGGCGCGGTCGTCATCATGACCCTGCTCTGCACGCCCCCGGTCCGGTGGCTGCTGCGTCCGCTGCTGGAGCCGCGCATGGAGTGGGCCCGGCAGAGACCACCGGCCGCCCACGCGTCCTGAGACGCCGAACGGCCGGGAGCGGGGGAGGTTCCGGGGGAGGTTCAGTCCACGATGATGTTGTGGCCGAGGAACGCGACGTGCTCCAGCACGTCCTCCAGCGGATCGTCGATCTGGCCCGTCGAGATCAGGGCCACCTGCGGGCCGTTGTGAGCATTGGTGTGTGTCTCGTCGGCGTACGCGGCGGAGACGGGCAGCATGCACGCCACCACGGTCACGCCCAACACCGTCAGCTTCCTCATCATGGCGGCGATCATCGCACGCCCCGCGACACCCGAAGTCGGCGTCGCGGGGCGGGGAAACAGGTCTCAGACCCCGTCTGCCCGGGGTGCGGACACCGCTTCGGGAGCCTCGCTCCGCGCCTCGGCCGGAGTCCCCAGGAGCGCGGAGGCCGTCTCCAGCGGGGTGCGGGCGGGCGCCGGGGCCGGCACCGCCGACTCGGCGGTGCGGCAGGTGAAGCCGAGCTTCGACAGCGCCCGGACCACCTCGGCGGAGCTGAAGTCCCGGCGGTCCTGGCGGGTGATGACCTCACCCACCTGCTTGACGGGGTAGACCCGGCGGCTGATGACCACCGCGTCGCCGGTGACGGGTTCGGGCTTGATGCCCTTCATCGAGTCCTCCACCTCGTTCTTGAACAGATCGAAGGGGAAGCGGGCGATGACACAGCGCATGGTTCCTCAACAGGGGTCGAGTGCACGGGGGACGTGTCGAGTGCACGGAGGGGACGTAAGGGAGCCCGGGCGTGGGGCCCGGTGCACGCGCCGGCCGGGGGATCGCCGGGCGTGCGGGGCGGCCGGCGGCGGACCGCCGGCCGCACGGATCACGCGGCGCGGTTGTTCCGGCGCTGCGTCGCGGCCGCACGGGCCTCGGGCGTCGGCACACCGGGACGGCGGCCCCGGGCCGGAGCCCCGCTGCCGCCGCGCTTGGTGCCGCGGCCCATGAACGCGCCGCCGCGGCTGCTGCCGCGCTCCTTGGCCGGGGCGGAGATGACGACCGGGACGCCGGAGGGCGCCTGCGCGCCGGTGATCCGGCTCAGCTCGGCCTCGCCGGAGCGGACCTGGGCGATCTGCGGGGTGATCCCGGCGTCCGCCATCAGCCGGGTCATCTCACGGCGCTGGTTCGGCAGCACCAGCGTGACGACACTGCCGGACTCCCCGGCACGGGCGGTACGGCCGCCGCGGTGCAGGTAGTCCTTGTGGTCGCTCGGCGGGTCCACGTTGACGACCAGGTCGAGGTTGTCGACGTGGATGCCGCGCGCCGCGACGTTGGTGGCGACCAGCACCGTGACGTGCCCGGTCTTGAAGCGCTCCAGGGTGCGGGTGCGCTGCGGCTGGGACTTGCCCCCGTGCAGGGCGGCCGCCCGCACCCCGCTGTGCAGCAGGTGGTCGGTGAGCTTGTCCACCGCGTGCTTGGTGTCCAGGAACATGATCACGCGGCCGTCGCGGGCCGCGATCTCGGTCGTGGTGGCGTACTTGTCCGTGCCCTGGACGTAGAGGACGTGGTGCTCCATCGTCGTGACGGCGCCGGCGGACGGGTCGACGGAGTGCACGACCGGGTCCTTCAGGTAGGTCCGCACCAGCAGGTCGACATTGCGGTCCAGGGTGGCCGAGAAGAGCATCCGCTGCCCGTCCGGGGTCACCTGGTCGAGCAGCTCGGTGACCTGCGGCATGAAGCCCATGTCGGCCATCTGGTCGGCCTCGTCGAGGACGGTGATGGTGACCCGGTCCAGCCGGCAGTCGCCGCGCTCGATCAGGTCCTTGAGGCGGCCCGGCGTCGCGACGACGACCTCGGAGCCACCGCGCAGCGCGCTGGCCTGGCGGCCGATGGACATGCCGCCGACCACGGTGGCGATGCGCAGCTTCAGCGACCGGGCGTACGGGGTGAGCGCGTCGGTGACCTGCTGGGCCAGCTCCCGGGTGGGGACGAGGACCAGGGCGAGCGGGCGCTTGGCGTCGGCGCGGCGGCCGGCGGTGCGGGCCAGCAGCGCGAGACCGAAGGCGAGCGTCTTGCCCGAGCCGGTGCGGCCGCGGCCCAGGACGTCCCGGCCGGCCAGCGAGTTCGGCAGGGTGGCCGCCTGGATCGGGAAGGGCACGGTCATGCCCTCGGCGACCAGCGCCGCCTTCAGCGGTGCGGGCATCTCCAGCTCGCCGAAGGTCTCGGCGGCGGGGAGGGCCGGGGTGACGGTCACCGGCAGGGCGAACTCGCCCTTGACGCCGGAGGCGGAGCGGCGGCCGTAGCCGCCGGACCGGCCGGAGCCGCCGGAACCGCCGGAGCGCTTGGGGCCGCCGCCGAAGCCCGCGGCGCGGCGCTCGCCGCCGCCACCGGAGTAGCGGGGGGCGCCACCGCCGGAGCGGGTGCGGGAGAATCGGTCGTTCGAGCGGGGGGTGCGTTCGCGGTTCATCCGGAACCTTTCCTCGATGGGGCACGTATCGAGGGATTCTTTTTCGGGAAGCGACCGTGAACGGCACCCAGAATCGCAAGAACGAGCCGATGAAATGACAAAAGAAAACGAAGCCCGGCCGCCGGGAAACAGTGCACCGGACGCGGCTCCGTCGGGGGGCGCGCAGAGCGGGCCCCGGAAACGACAACGAGCCGGGGCCCGCACCCCAAGGTGCGGGCCCCAGCTGCGCAGTACTACCTGAGTGATCAGGCGGGGGTGATGTTCTCGGCCTGCGGGCCCTTCTGGCCCTGCGTGACGTCGAAGTTCACCTTCTGGCCCTCCTGCAGCTCACGGAAGCCGGAGGCGGCGATGTTGCTGTAGTGGGCGAAGACGTCGGCGCCGCCGCCGTCCTGCTCGATGAAGCCGAAGCCCTTTTCGGCGTTGAACCACTTCACGGTGCCAGTAGCCATGTCATATCTCCTTAGGGGCAGAGCCCGCGGGTCCACACTGTGCGGACCCCACGTCGCCGCGATGATTACCCCGTCCGGAAGTACACCGGAAATACAAAAGTGTGCCCGCCGACATCCGACCGGCAAGAACACTTGAAGTTTTTGGGAACCACAACTGCAACTGAGATCAACACTAGCACGATGGGGCCGGGAGAGGCGGGTGCCTAATATCACCGGCCGTGTCGGAACAGACCGGGAAGAGAAAAGCCTCATCGCGCATTGCGCGAAATTCTGTGCTGACGAATGCAGATATCCGCTTGGGGGTGCGCGGCACCCCGCGTGACCTGCGGCGCGGCGCCCGTCAGCGCTCGGCGGGACCGCCGGAGGGGGCGGGCCGGCCGCGCAGCTCCTCGTTGAGGCGCAGCGCCTCCTCCAGCTGGTCCTCCAGGATGACGATGCGGCAGGCGGCCTCGATGGGCGTGCCGGCGTCGACCAGGTCGCGGGCGCGGGCGGCGATGCGCAACTGGTAGCGGGAGTAGCGGCGATGGCCGCCCTCGGACCGCAGCGGAGTGATCAGCCGGGCTTCGCCGATCGCCCGGAGGAACCCCGGCGTCGCACCGATCATCTCCGCGGCTCGCCCCATCGTGTAGGCGGGGTAATCGTCGTCGTCGAGCCGGGCGGTGGCATACGAGGGGGCCTCCGGGGGCATCTGCACCTCTTCCGTCACGCGCGACCGGAGGAGCCGGGCGCCGTACGCCTGCGGGGTGCGCCTCTGCTGCGTACACCTGTTTCACGTGACTGCACAAGAAACCCTAATAGCCCGGCAAGGTCATGTCTATCGCGGCCGTAACAGATTCGGGCCACCGGCAGGGACGCGGCGGACCCGCCCCCATGAATCACTGACCGACCGGTCAGTTGTCGCCGGGAGGACCGTGGGGCCATAATGCACGCGTAGCCCTTCACGCATCCCCCGTCGTGAAGGGCTACACCCCTGTCCGGAGCCCGCTCCGGGCACCGCGGGGCACAGGATCGTTCACGGGCAAGGGACTCCCCTCGTGGTCCCCTGCCCGTGTTTTTTCGAGTTAACAGTGACGTAGAGTGTTTGCGCAAGCTCAGTTCCGACTCCGAGGTGATCGTGGAGGCCCGGATGGCCATGGACGACGGCGACGAACGCGGTCCGAAACCCGTCGAACCCCTTGGCCCGGACGAGCTTCCCCGCCTCGGCTCGCTGCGGGAGAAAGTCGAGTACATGGTCGAGAAGACCTTCCCCGGCCAGAAGATCTCGGGCCGGGTCTTCGCCGAGCTGGTCCGCGACCGCGGCGGCTCGCTGTCGCACAGCTACTTCTCCAACATCCTGGCCGGCAAGGTGACCCAGCCCTCCGAGGACATCCTCAAGGCCCTCGGCCTGGGGTTCGGCGTGGACTGGCGCTTCTTCAAGGAGGAGTCCGAGGTCGTCGACGACGTCGTCGCCGGACTCCAGTTCCTGGCCAAGCGGCGCACCGGGGAGATCAGCGGCCTGGCCGGCCGGGGCCTGGACGACGACGGGCTCCCGCCCGAACTGCTGCGGTTCGCCCTGTCCCTGCTGGAGGACGCCGCCCGGGAGAAGGACGGGCCCGAAGGGGAAAGCGGCGGCAACGATTCCGCCGCGAACCACCGCCCGGCGGGCCCGGCAGCGTAGCGTCTTGGTCATGTCCCTGCGGAAACTGCGGAAAGAGTGCGAGGCCGGGCTCGCCGACCTGCCCATCCCGGTTCCCTTCACGCTGGACCAGCTCGTCGCCAACATGGAGGAGGCGAGCGGGCGCACGATCCGGCTGCACGAGATGCCGGACCGCCTCGCCCGCGTCAACGCCGCCTGCGGCCTGCGCCTGAAGGCGGGCGGCACCAGCCTCGTCCTCTACCGCCGCCGGCCGACCGCCTACCAGACCCAGCACGTGATCCTGCACGAGCTGTGCCACGAGTGGTTCGACCACGGGACGACGCTCGACGCGGAACAGCTCCGGACGCTTCTCCCGGTCTTCGACACCTCGTTGATCGCCCGGATGATCTCCCCGGCCGCCGCCACGTCCTTCGCCTCCGGCGGCGGCACCGTCCAGGCCCGCGCGCAGTACGCGACCCATGACGAACGCATGGCCGAATTCGGCGCCTCCCTGATCCCCCGGATGGCGCGGGATCTCACCACCGATGACATGGTGGGACGGCTGGACAACTCCCTGTCCCGCCCGGTGGCCCACCGACGGCGCGGCCTCTTCCCCGGAAGACGGTCCGGCGACGCCTGACACGTGCCACCGGACCGCCCGCGGGCCCCCGCCCCGCGCTCCCGACCCGAGGACGAACACCGCCGTGACCCCCCTCGATCTCGCCGGCTACCTGATAGCCGGCCTGATGACGGCCGTTGCCCTGTGGCGTATGCCCGCCGCCCTGTGGGGCGACGAGGAGGACCGGAGACGCCGGGCCCTGTGGGGCTGCTACGCCGGGTTCGCCATCGCCCTGTGGACGAAGACCGAGGCGGTGCGCATCGGCCTCAACAACAGCGCCGTCACCGACCTCGCCGTCCTCATCAAGCACTACACCGCCACCGTGGCAATTCTGGCCATCCTCAGCTACATCGTGGCCATCTACGGCAGCTACCCCGAAGCGGGCGCGGTCCCCCGCCACGTACGGTTCGCGCGGCTCGTCCAGAAGCTGGCGGCCAAGGCCTCCGTCGCCACGCTGATCCTGCTGACCGTCCTCTTCTTCACCGTCGTCGACCGCTCCGAGCCCTCGGACCGCTTCGTCTCCGACCACGCCGGGGAGTGGGGCGCCACGCTCTACATGAGCGTCTTCTACCTCTACCTCGGGGCCGCGTCCGCCGTGTGCGCCTTCCAGTGGGCGCTGGCCACCCTCGACACCCGGCGCCGCCATCTGCGCATCGGGCTCGGGATGATGACGTTCGCGATGTTCATCGGCGTCGGCTACACCGTCAGCCGCACCCTGTTCCTGTGGATCAGCGTCGTGGACGAGCCGAGCGAGACGTTCGCCCTGCGGTTCGACCAGGTCACCGAGGCCGCGCAGCTGGTGCTGTTCGCCTTCTTCGCCCTCGGCGCCTCCGTCCCCGCCTTCGCGGCCGGCGCCCGCCGGGCCCGGCTGTGGCGGGCGCAGGTCCGGCTGCACTCCCTCTGGTACGAGCTGATGGCCGCGTTCCCCGACCAGCCGTTCGACCCGCCCGCCCCGCTGGCCCGCGAGCTGACCCGGTTCAACGTCCCGGCCGACCTGCGGGTGGACCGCTGGGCCGCCGACATCGCGGACGCGGCCGAGAAGCTGCGCCACTACGTGCCCGACGGACTGCTCGCCGCCGCCGAAGGGGCCGCCGCCCACGACACGGACGACCCGCGCCTGGCCGAGTCCCTCACGGACGCCTACTGGATCCGGGCCGCCCTGCTCGCGAAGGCCTCCGGCGCGCCCGCCGGAGCGGCCGCGACGGTCGCCGCGCAGCACGCGGCGGACCAGGACGGCGAGGTGGCCCGGCTGGTCCGGGTCGCCGCCGCGTACCGGACGGTCGACGAGGAGCGCGCCCGCGCGGTCCTCGCGGCCGCGACGGCCGAGACCATCCGCACGACGGAGACGAGCGCGTGACCGGCGCCACCACCGGCCAGGGGAGACCCATCGCCCCGCCCGCACGGCCTCCGTGGCGCGCACCGTCACCGACGCCCTCCAGCCGCGCAGCGTCCTGCTGGCGGGCATGCCCGGTATCGGCCTCGCCGCGGCGGGCGACTGGACCGGACAGCGGTGGGGCTTCCTCGGAGCTCTCTGTGCCGGACTGATACCGGCGCGGTACATCGAGTGGGAGCGCGGGCGCGGTCCGGGCGCGGCGACGACGGTGGCGTACGTGTGCGTCCGAGTCCGGAAATCCGGAGGCGCCCGGACCGGCGTCACCGGGTCAGAGCGCGGCGCACTGCCCGGTGCGCGGTCCGCCCACGTCGTTGGCACGGCCCGTGTCGTCCACGCCCGGCCGGTTGTCGGAGCACACCAGCGGGCCGGTGACCGTGTTGGCGGCGAGCAGCACACCGCCGGTGTTGCCGGTGAGCACGACGGGGCCGGTGACCGTGTTCGCGGTGCAGCCCGGACCCCCCAACCGTACGGGACCGGCGGTGCGGCTCACGGAGACCGGTCCTTCGACGCGGGAGCCGCAGAGGCGGACCGCCGCCGCCCGGTCGGCCTGGAGCGGGCCGTCCAGCGTGGAGCCGGTGACCACGAGCGCCGCTCCGGGGCGGACGACGACCGGGCCGCGCTGGGCGGCTCGGTCCAGGCAGGTGACGCCGCTCGTGACGGTCAGCGGACCGTTGCGGGGGCCGGTGACCGTGCGGGTGCAGACGGGGGCGGGCAGGACGCGGGCCTTGTAGGCGAGGGCCTCGGCGAGCTTGCCCGGCTTGGGGTCGCTCAGCGGCCTGGCCAGCTTGGCGAACTCCCCGCCGGTCTCCTTCTTGCCGCCGTTCCACGCGTCGATCCGGCCGAGCTGGGCGGCGGTCCTGCCGTCGTCGACGACCGCGCCGGCGTCCAGGGCCGCCATCGACTTCGAGGCGCCCTTCACCAGGTCGAGGTACGGGTCCGGAGCCGTCAGGTCGTAGGCGCTCGTGTCGTGCTCGCCGCGCAGCCACGCCCCCCAGGAGAACTCCAGGAACTCCGTGGCCCCGTCCGGGACCTCGTAACCGATGTCCCGGGTGAAGTAGACGAGGCTGCGGTACGGATCGTCGCGGAAGTGCGTGATGCCGAGCCGGTCCGGCAACCGGTCGACGCCGAGCGGCCGGTTGTTCTCGTCGCGCAGCCACACCTTCTTCTGCTCGGCCATCCGCTGCCAGAAGGCCGGGGTGGACAGGGAGCTGAAGTTGTCGGTGACGCGGAGCCGGATGCGCAGGTCGGCGGAGCCGTCCGGGCCCTCCAGGAAGGACGTCAGCGTGTGGTGCCCGTCGGTGAGGTACAGCTTGCCGCCCGGCCCGACGACGGCCGTCTTCATCTCCTCGACCGTCCCGGCCGTCTCCTGCCCGACCGGGACGGTGCAGGAGAAGCTCGACGGGTCGTCCAGCCGGGCTCCGGGGCCCGCCGCGGCCGCCTCCTCCTGGCCGTTGGTCTCGCACCAGTCGTCGAACCGCTTGTTGACGTCGCCCGCCGCCTCGTCGCGGTCGCCGCCGTACCGGCCGAGCTTGTAGAAGACCTGGTCGAAGCCGAGGACGGCCTGCGTCGGGTGCAGCTCGCCGAGCCGGACGTCGATCAGGTCCCCCGGCTGCGCGCAGACGCGCGGCAGCGGCCCGCTCCCGGTACACGGGTCCGCGGCGGCTCCCGTGCCCGCACCGGCCACGACCGTGCCCGCCGCCAGCGCACCGGCCAGCAACAGCGCCCCACTCCGTGGCATCCGTGCCCTCGCCCTCGATCTGTCCATGGCCGTCCCCTCCCGCGTGATGGTCTTCCGCAAAGACCTTCGCAAGGCGCGACGACCCCCGCGCGGACGTGGGGTGAACGAGGGACGGCGCGGGGGCGCCACGGCGGGACGGCCCCGGCGCGGCGTCCACGCGGGACGTCCCGTTTGCGGGGGCGGCGGACACCCGGTTACGTGTACGGGGAGGGCGGCCCGCGAACGGGGCGGCCCGCAGGCTGGAGGTACCTCCGATGGCGAAGAACCGGTCCGCGCCCGCCAAGGGCCTGCGCGGCAGCAAGGCCGGGCTCGTGCTGAGCCTGGGCAGCAGCGCGCTCGCGGTCATCAGGGCGTCCAAGCAGGTCCGCCGCGCCAAGGGCTCGCACGACAGGCTGAACACCGCCGACGCGGTGGCGGGGCTGCTGCCGCTGATCACCTCGGCCGCCCTCGTACTGCGTCAACTGCGCGGCCGGCGCCGCGAGAACCCGGAAGCGGCCTGAGCACGGGCCCGGCGTTCCGGCCCGAGCACCGACCCGACGCCGACTCCGCCCGCGGGGCCGGAGATCGCCCTTCCTCGGGCCACTGAACAGCCACCCGCCGACCTCCGACGGTGCGGTGCCGAGGGAACGGCCCCGAGCAGCGGCAGCCCGGTCCGCCCCTTCGGCCACTCGTCACTCCGGAGGGGTCGGCCGCACCACCGGCGGGCCCTCGCGGATCCGGGAGGCCAGCACGGCGATGTCGTCCTCCGCGTCCTCGCCGAACCGGTCCAGCACCTGGTCCAGCAGGTCCTCCAGATGCCCGCCCGGCGGGAGGGTCAGCGAGGCCAGCCGCGCCACGGACACGTCGATGTCCTCGCCCCGGCGCTCCACCAGTCCGTCGGTGTACATGAACAGCACGGTCCCGGGGCCGCAGGGCACGGGCGCGGCCCGGTACCCGCCGAACCCGGTGCCGAGCGGCGGCCCCACCGGCACCGGCACGACCCGGGCCCCGGCGGGATCCGGGTCGATGAAGACCGGGGGCAGATGGCCCGCGCTGGCCACCTCGCACACCCCGCCGAACCGGTCGACGACGGCGAGCAGACAGGTCGCCGCCCGGTCCAGGCCCGACCGCTCGACCATGGTGTCGAGCCGCTCCAGGATCTGGTGGGGCGGCAGGTCCTCCCCCGCCAGCAGTCGCAGCAGCGAGCGGTACTGGCTCATGGCGACGGCCGCCTCCACCCCGTGGCCCATCACGTCGCCCATGGCCTTGAGGTGGCGGCCGTCCCGGAGCGGCACGACGTCGAACCAGTCGCCGCCGACCAGGACGCCCTCGTCGGCGGGGCGGTAGCGGGTGGCGATCTCGACGTGCGGGTGGGGGCCCCAGGGCTCGGAGAGCAGGGAGCGCTGGAGTTCGCGGGCGATGCTGTGCTCGTGGTCGTAGCGGCGGGCGTGGTCGAGGTCGACGCCCGCCCGGACGGCGAGTTCGCGGGCGACGGTCACGTCCTGGTCGCCGAAGGCCGGTGAGCCGTCGGCCCGGACGAGGGTGAGCGCGCCGAGCGGCCGGCCGCGGGCGGTGAGCGGGACGACGAGCGCCTCGCGCAGCCCGAGCGCCCGGGAGGCGCTGATCCGGTCCGCGGTGACGACGCTGCGCCCGCTGCTGTGGTCCTCCCAGTCGTCGAGGACCGGCTCGTTCTCCGTCAGGCAGCGGGTCACCGCGGAGTCCGCCGCGAAGTCGACGTACTCCCCGGGATGTCCGAACCGCTGCACCTGCTCGTCGAGTTCGCCGTCGCCCCGCACCGCGGCCCGCCGGAGCCGTACGACGCCGCGTTCCGGGCGGCGTACGGAGTGGCCCACCTCGGACGGGAACACGTCGACCGCCGCGACGTCGGCGAAGTCGGGCACGACGAAGGCGGCCAGTTCCCGGCAGGTGGTGTCCATGTCGAGCGTCGTGCCGATCCGGACGGCGGCGGTGCTGAGGAGGGCGATGTGACCGCGGGCCTCCGCCAGCTCCTCGCGCTGGCGGGTGAGGTCGGTGATCTCGACGACGATCGCCATCAGACCGCACGCCGCCCCGTCCGCGTCCAGCCGGCTGTACGTGGCACGCCAGAACCGCTGGTCCGCGCCGTCCGCCCCGTCCGCCGCCCAGGTCTGCCCGTGAAGCGTCTCCTCGCGGGGCTTTCCGTCGGCCAGGACCGCGCGCAGGACGGAGGCCTGACCGCGCAGCCCGGGCAGCACCTGGGAGAACACCCGCCCGAGGTGGGAGCCTGCGGGGAGGCCGTTGAGCCGTTCGAGGGCCGGGTTGACGTAGGTGTAGCGGAGATCGTGGTCGAGGACCGCGACCGCGGCCGGGTTCCCGTCGAACAGGGCCGCGACGGTCCCCGGGTGGAAGGACGACGGCATCCCGTCGTCGCACGTGTCGGCCCGCAAGAGCATGCCTCCCGCCGTCGTCGGCTCCGGGGCCCCAGCTCCGGGTCCCGGCCCCCGGCTCCCGGTCCTCCATCGTCGGTCGCCCGCTCCCGTACCGCATCCGCAGCGCGGCCGGTCAGCGCCGGGCGCCCGCCCGGTCCTGGAACGGGCCGAAGCCGCGGCCGGACCCGAGATCGGCGTCCAGGTCGAGGGTGCCCTCGGTGGCCTCGGCGGTGGGAGGCAGGGCGAGGGCCTCGGCCACCGGGCCCGGCAGACTGCCGGAACCGAGCAGTCCGGTGACCAGCGCGGTGGTGAGCCGGTGCCAGGCGGCGGCCCGGCGGATCATGGCGTGGTCGCCGTCCCGAACGGTGACCATGCAGCTACGGGCTCCGGCGCGACGGCCCCGCGCGGTGAGGGACTGGCTGGCCTGGGGGCTGGTCATCCGGTCCCGGTTGCCGTGGACGAGGACGACGTCACGGCCCGCGAGCTGGGTGACCGGGTCCCCCGGCGGACACCAGGGGGCGAGCCCGACGACGCCCCGCACCAGGGGGTGCCCGGCGGCGCGGAGGGCGGCGCGCGCCCCCATGGAATGCCCCAGGAGCACCACCGGCAGCCCCTCGCCCGCCTCCTCCCGCAGCGCGTCGAGGGCGGCCACGGCGTCGTGGAAGGGGTCCGCGCGGGCGCCGTTCCACCCTCGGTGGACGTACCGCACCCGCGCCACGAGCACGTCGTCGCCGGCCGCGCGGGCGGCCCGGGAGACGGCACGGACGAAGGGGCGCATCCGGGTACCGGGCAGATTCAGCAGCCCCGACGGCGGGGGGCCCGTACCGCTCTCGCGGCCCCCGTGCAGGACGAGAACCGCTGCCGACGGCGGTCGTTGGGCCACGCGTACCTCCAGGTGCGGGTGCGGGGCGCGCAGCCCCCTCGCCCCGTATTCGACGCCCGGGCCGCTCCGGATGGGCGTACGGACCGCCGGATCCAAGGATCGCCGTCGACGGGGCCGCCGGACCCCCGGCCCGGCCGGGGGCGGGGTGCCCTCCACTGTACGGTCACGATCGCGGAACCATCCGTGCCCCCGGCGCCATCCCCGTATACGACAGCGAAGGAGCCTCCCATGGCATCAGGCCCCCAACTCGGCCGCGCCGCACCGGACTTCACCCTCCCGGGCGGCGTCCTTTCGGGAGACGACTTCGAGCGCGCCGACTACCGGCTGTCGACCGCCCGCGGCCGGTCCGTGGTGCTGGCGTTCTACCCCGGGGACAACACCAGCGTCTGCACGAAGCAGCTGTGCTCCTACTCCTCGGGCATGGAGGCCTTCGAGGGCCTCGACGCCGACGTCTGGGGAATCAGTCCACAGGGTGTGGACAGCCATGAGTCGTTCGCCCGCTCCTTCGGGCTGCGCATGCCGTTGCTGGCCGACGAGGGCCGGGAGACCGCCAGGGCGTACGGGGTCTCCGCGCCGGGCATCGGGGTGCGGCGGGCGGTCTTCCTGATCGGCCCGGACGGGGTCCTGCGCTGGAAGCACGTGGCCCTGCTCGGTGCGACGTTCCAGTCGCTCACCACGCTCACCGACCACCTGTCCGGCATCAAAGCCGCATAAAGATTGCCGGAATCCGGCAGTGACCGAAGTAGGTGCTGTATGGGATCATCCAGCCAGATCGACGGAAAACGTTCGGGGGAAGTCGGCAGCAGCAAGAGGGGAGTGATCGCGTGACCATCTTTCTCGGTCTCGGCATTGCGGGGATCGTGCTGCTCGCGCTCTCACTGATCTTCGGCGGGATCCTCGAAGGGCTTTTCGACGGTGTGCTCGACGGCCTCTTCGACGGCCTGCTGTCGCTTCCGGTGATCGCCGGCTTCCTCTCGATGCTCGGCTTCGGCGGAGCGATCGTGCTCGGCTCGACGAGCGCCGGAACGCTCGTGGCCACGGCCATCGGCGTCGCCGCCGGCCTGGTCGCGGCCTGGCTCACCTGGAAACTCAGCAAGGCCCTGATGCGCGACCAGACGGACGCCACCCCGCGCGGCTCCGACCTGATCGGCACCTCGGGGTCCGTCGTGACGGCCATCCCGGCCGAGGGTTACGGCGAGGTGCTGCTGCGACTGGGCGGTCAGCCCGTGAAGTACGCGGCCAAGTCGGCCGCGCCCGTCGCGCGCGGCACCGAGATCTGGGTGGAAGAGGCACTGTCGACCACGTCGGTCGCGGTCCGCCCGGTGGAGCGCTGACCACGCGACCACCCTGATCCACACTGCCGACCCACCGTTACGCGGCACACCGCACCGGTCAACTCCACAGCACCACCCCGCTCCACAACAATCTGCCGTCCCCCACGGGAGGCAGGGGGGACACATCACATGAGTCCAGTAGTCATCGCCGTCATCGGCATCGTCGTACTCCTCGTCCTGCTCGGCCTCGTCGTCATCACGCGCTACAAGGTGGCAGGGCCCAGCGAGGCGTTCATCATCACCGGCCGCCGCGGCAAGAAGTCGACGGACCCGGTCACCGGACAGACCAGCATCGACAACAGCGGCCAGAAGGTCGTCGTGGGCGGCGGCGTCTTCGTCGTGCCGTTCGTCCAGCAGAAGTTCACCCTCGACCTGTCCAGCCGGCACATCCCGATCGCCGTGCGCGGCGCGGTGACGCTGCGCGGTGTCAAGTCGAACCTCGAAGGCGTCGCGATCGTCAAGGTCGGCGGCAGCGAGGACGCGATCCGCGCCGCGGCCCAGCGCTTCCTCCAGCAGCAGGACGGCATCGTCGGCTTCACCCAGGAAGTGCTCTCCGGCGCGCTCCGCGCGATCGTCGGCCGCATGTCGGTCGAGGACATCATCCGGGACCGGGCCGCGTTCGCCGGGCAGGTCGCGGAGGAGGCCGAGGCCAGCCTCTCCGGCCAGGGCCTGATCCTGGACGCCTTCCAGATCCAGGACATCACCACCGAGGGCTCCTACCTGGAGGACCTCGGCCGCCCGGAGGCCGCCCGCGCCAAGCAGGAGGCGGACATCGCCGAGGCCATCGCGAAGCGGGCCTCCGAGCAGGCCCGGCTGAAGGCGGCCGAGGAGATCGCCATCGCCGAGCGGACGTACTACCTGAAGCAGGCCGAGATCAAGGCCGAGACCGAAGCCGCGGCCGCCAAGGCCAACGCCGCCGGCCCGCTCGCCGAGGCGGCCCGCCAGCAGGAAGTGCTCCAGGAGCAGGAGAAGGTCGCCGAGCGCCAGGCCGCGCTGACCGACCGCGAGCTGGACACCAAGGTCCGTAAGCCCGCCGACGCCGCCCGTTACCAGGCCGAGCAGGAGGCGGAGGCCCGCCGCATCGCCCAGGTCAAGGAGGCCGAGGCCGACGCGGAGCGCTCGCGCCTGACCGGTCAGGGCGAGAAGCTGCACCGTTCGGCGCTGGCCGACGCGGTCCGCATCGAGGGTGAGGCGGACGCCGCGGCGATCGCCGCCAAGGGTGCGGCCGAGGCGGAGGCCATGCAGAAGAAGGCCGACGCGTTCGCGCAGTACGGCGACGCGGCCGTCCTCCAGATGCTGGTCGAGGTCCTCCCGAGCGTCGTGGCGAAGGCCTCCGAGCCGCTGAGCGCCATCGACAAGATGACGGTCATCTCCACGGACGGCGCGAGCCAGCTGGCCCGTACGGTCACCGACAACGTCGCACAGGGCATGGAACTGCTCACCTCGACGACGGGCGTGGACATGGCGTCCCTCCTCCAGAACCTGAAGGGCCGCGTGGGCACGGTGCCCGCCCCCGCGACCCCGGACGCCCCGGAGACGGACGCGTCGGCCTCGAAGAACGGCGAGATCGAGATCAAGGGCTGACGCGCGAGGCGTCTGTCAGGGGCCTGGCCCCTACCCGTGCCCGTGCCCGTGCCCGGCAGCGACGTGTTCGCCGCCGGGCACGGGCACGTCCGCTTCCGTATCCGCTTCCCTCTTCGCCCCTTCCGCCTGCCGGACGGCGGCCCGCTGACAGTCCGGGCACTCGGACTCATCAGCGGTGACCGTTCCACGGTGCCGGCTGTTCTGTCGGCGCCCGGAACCGAACCAGGTGCAGGTGATGTCCCTTCGGGGTACATACAGGATGTCGATTCACAGGGGCGGATGTGGAAACCGAGATCGTCCAGGCAGTTGACCAGATGGGCCCGTACGTGGCCGCCGCGCTCGCCGCATACGGCGCCAACGTCCTCTCCCGCGCCGAGGACGCGGCCGCCGATGCGACGGTGAACGCTGGACGGCAGATTCTTCTCAGGGTCTGGAACCGCATCTCGCCGACGCGGCGCGCCATGCTGCAGCAGGCCGTCGAGGACGCGGTGACGACCGGACCTGCCGCCGAGGACGGAGCTGCGGCCCTGCGCATCCAGCTCAGGCACGCGATGAGTGAGGATCCGCAACTCGTCGAGGAGTTGAGGAACCTGCTCGCGGGCGCCCCACGGACGGTCACCGCGTCCGGGGAGCGGTCGGTGGCCGTCGGCGGCGAAAGCACCGGCGTCGTCAGCACGGGCGACGGGGCCCACATCACGGTCCACGGCCGCCACACGACGGAGCCGTCCTCGTCATGACCGCCTCGGGCGCGCACCATGCCTCCGGAGCCCGATCCATTGCGGCCGACGCGCTTTCGGGGTTCACCAACACCGGTGACCATGTCAGCGTCACCGTACTGACGCAGCAGGATCTCCACAGCGCGAAGGAGGTCGGCGCGCCTCCGCACCTCTGGAATCTTCCGTACCCACCGGATCGCGCGTTCGTCGGCCGTGACGTCCAGCTGACGCAGTTACAGGAACTGTTCAAGCCGCACGAGGGTGTGGAGCAGACCCGCTCCCACGTGGTGCACGGCATGGGCGGTATCGGCAAGAGCACCCTCGCCGTCCATTACGCGCACCGCAACCGGGAGCACTACGGTCTGATCTGGTGGATCAACGCGGACTCCCCGGCGCAGATCGACGCCTCCCTGGCCGCCCTCACCGCGCATCTGCACCCCCAGTGGGCGGCCGGCGTCGGAGTGGAGGCGCGGGCGGCCTGGGCAAGTGTCTGGCTGCAGTGGCACCCGGGATGGCTGCTGATCTTCGACAACGTGGACGAACCGCGCGACGCCGAACCGTACCTGGGCGGACTGACCGGCGGCCACCATCTGCTCACCAGCCGCCGCGCCCACGGCTGGTCCAGCGCCCGGGCCGTCGGCCTCGACGTGCTCGACGACACCTCGGCGGCCGATCTTCTCCACGAGCTCGCCTGCGACGAGTCACCCGACCGCCACAGCCCCCAGTACGCCGACGCCCGCGCACTGGCCACCGCCCTGGGCAACCTGCCGCTCGCCCTTCACCAGACCGGCGCCTATCTGCGGCAGACCGGGGCGACCCTGGTCTCCTTCTACAACGACCTGGGGCTGATGCTGGACGAGGCGGCTTCCGGCATCGACCCCGAACGCACCATCGCACGGGTGTGGAACGTGACCTTGGCCGCCGTCGAGGAGCAGAGCGACGCGGCGATCACTCTGTTGTACGCCTTGGCCTGGCTCTCCCCCGACGACTGCCCACGCGGGCTGCTCGCCCCCCTGTGCCCCGACGGACGCACGCTGAACAAGGCCCTGGGCGTCCTCGCGACCTACAACCTCGTCCACCTGACCGGCCCCGCGGTGCGCATACACCGTCTCCTGCAACTCACGCTGCGCCGCACTCCGGATCCCGCCGGGCTGTCGCTGACGTCCCTGCCCACCGCGCGCGGGCGCGCCGAGGCGACCCGTGTCCTGCGCCACGCCCTGCATCCCGAGGGTGCGGCGAGCCCGGCGCCGCAGGCGACGTGGGACCTGTGCCTGCCCCACCTCCTGGTACTGGTCTCCACGGTGCCGGACGGCTACGACGACACCGCCGCCCTGCCCTTGTACCTCGACGCCGCCGAACGCCTCCACGAACAGCGCCTGGATGACGCGGCGCTGCCGTTGTGGGAGGGGATCACGCGCGAGTACGAGGCCACGTTCCCACCCGACACGCCCGAAGCACTCCACGCACGGCACCGCATGGCGGCGGCGCTCATGGCAAGCGAGGAGTCCCACCGGGCCCTCAGTCTCCTGGACGGGGTCGTCGCCGACCGCACGCGACTGCTGGGAGCCGACCACCCCGACACCTTGGAGAGCCTCCACGATCTGGGCTGCTGCCACATCTACGAGGGTGACGTGCCGTCAGGCGAGGCGATGTTGGCTCGCGCCGCCCAGGGCCGCGAGCGAGTCCTGGGGCGAAGCCATCCTCAGACGCTCAAGAGCCGTGGCTACCTCGCCACCTGCTACGCAATGCAGCAACGGCCGGACAAGGCGGTGTCCCTCCTGGAACAGGTGGTCGCTGAATCGGCACACGTGCAGGGCCCCGATCACCTCGACACGCTGGAGTGCCGGGATCTGCTCGCCACATGTCTCGGGGTGACCTCACGCATCGACGAGGCAGTGCGTCTCCGGGAGGATCTCGTAGCGGACTGCGAGCGCGCACTGGGCGGCGACGATCCGCACACGCTGAGCGCCCGCACGTCCTTGAGCGGGTACTACAGCCTGGCAGGGCGGACGCAGGATGCGATCGCCCTCCAGGAGCGGGTCGTCCGTGACCACGAGCGGGTCTTCGGCACCGTCCACCCCGACACCGTGACCGCGCGCATCACCTTGGCCGACGAATATCGGGACGGTGGACAGAAGGAGGCCGCAGTCACCCTCCTTGAGGTGGCGGTCGCCGACTGCGTGCGGCACCTCGGCACCGACCACCCCCACACCCTCAGGGCCCGGACCAGGCTCGCCGCCTGTCTCGTGGAGGCCGACCGGGAGGCGGAGGCGGTCAGGTTGGGAGAGGAACTGGTCGCTGACTACGAACGCGTCTTCGGCGCCGACCACCACCAGAGTCTGGAGAGCCGCAGCGGCCTTGCGGACGTCTACAGGAAGGCCGGCAGCCTGGAAAAGGCGATCAGCCTCCACGAACAGGTCGTTGCGCACCGCACGCGCGTACTGGGCGTCACCGATTTTTTCACCCTGATGGCAAAGAGCCATCTCGCCCTTGCCTACTTCGAAGCGCAGAGGTTCGACGACGTCGTGGACATCGGAGAATCGGTGACGGCCGCACTCGGCGACGCCCACCTGGCTACCTCGTTTCTCCGCTACGCGCTCACCTTCTCGTACGCGGAGCTGGGGAACATGGACGAGGCCATTGCCCAGGGGGGACAGGCGTTGGCGGACTTCGAGCACATCCAGGGTGCCGACCACCCCGACGTTCTCCTCCTCCGCCGTCTCCTCAGCGACTGCTACTGGGAGGCGGGGCAGAAGGAGAACGCCATCGAGCTGATGGAGCAGCTGCTCGCCGACAGCGAGAGGGTCCTGGGGCCTGATCATCCCGACACCGTGCAGGTCCGGGAAGACCTGCGAGAGCGAGAAGTCTGAGCCCAAGCTCGTCAGGTCTTTCCGTCGAAAGTGGTTCCCTCAGCGCAAAAAAGGGGAGTCGCTTCCGCACTGCTCCTGGGTCACTTCCGGATACTGCCAACCAGCCAGGGCGAGAGCGCGACGTCCGTGATCATTTCCTTGTAGCTCTCGTCACCGGGAAGCGGAACCACCAGCCACTGGCCCGGAGGGAAGAACCGCCCCTTCACATGGGCCAGACCGCCGTAGACGGCCCGCAGGAACGCCGGGACGGAGTCACGCGGAACGTCGTGGAAATCGACGCCGTCGACGGTGATCTTCGCATCGTCCTCCGGGAAGATCCGGACGGAAACCTTCGGAGAACCCTCCAGCTCGACACATGCCTCGTGCGGCAGCGAACCATCCGGATCCAGGGCCGTGAACAGAGCAGCGGAACTCCGGCGCGATGTCTGGTCCGCACCGATGTCGTCAATGACGGAAACTCTCAGCCCACGTTCCTCCGCGATGTCACGTATTGCGGAGACAGCTGACTCGGTGGTCGGCAGGTGAGGCCTTTTCATAACCGACATGATGCCCCACGGCCAGAGAATAGACACGCGTTCACGTACCCGCCTGCGCACCGGCTTCCCGGAATCCAGCACTCCTCCGGTCCCGCCCCGCCGAGTACAGGTAGCTGTCCCGGAACTGCTCCGCGCCCAGGGTCCGGCCCACCATGATGACCGCCGTCCGGATCACCCCCGCCGCCTTCACCTGCTCGGCGATCGAGTCCAGCGGGCCCCGCAGGATGATCTCGTCCGGGCGGGACGCCATCGCCACCACCGCCGTCGGGCAGTCCGCCCCGTAGTGCGGGAGCAGTTCGTCGACCACCCGGTCCACGTACCGCGCCGCCAGGTGCAGGACGATCAGCGCGCCGCTGCGGCCCAGCGTGGCCAGGTCCTCGCCCTCCGGCATCGCCGTGGCGCGCTGCGCGACGCGGGTCAGGATCACCGTCTGACCGACCGTCGGGACCGTCAGCTCGCGCTTCAGGGCCGCGGCCGCCGCGGCGAACGCGGGGACGCCGGGGACGACTTCGTACGGGACCCCCGCCTCGTCCAGGCGCTTCATCTGTTCGTTCACCGCGCTGAACACCGACGGGTCCCCCGAGTGCAGCCTCGCCACGTCGTGGCCGTCCGCGTGGGCCCGGACCAGCTCGGCCGTGATCTGCTCGATGTCCAGGTTCGCCGTGTCGATCAGGCGGGCGTCCTTCGGGCACTCGGCCAGCAGCTCGACCGGGACCAGGCTGCCCGCGTACAGGCAGACCGGGCTGGCGGCGAGGATCCGGGCGCCGCGCACCGTGATCAGGTCGGCCGCGCCCGGGCCCGCGCCGATGAAGTGCACCGTCATGATCGATCTCCCTTGTGCGAACGTGCCCCGGAACCCGAGGGCTTGATTACCGACCACTGCGTCACGGGCATGGCCTGGCGCCAGCCGGTGAAGCCGCCGACCGGGACGGCGTGGGCCACCGCGAGGCGCACCAGCTCGCCGCCGTGCGCCTTGTGCCGCTCGGCCAGCAGTGCCTCCGACTCCAGCGTCACCGTGTTCGCGACCAGCCGGCCCCCCGGCCGCAACGCCTCCCAGCACGCGTCGAGCAGGCCCGGCGCGGTCAGGCCGCCGCCGATGAACACCGCGGCCGGTGCTTCCAGTTCGGCCAGGGACGCCGGGGCCGGGCCCGTGACGACCTCCAGCGCGGGGACTCCCAGGCGTTCCGCGTTGCGGGTGATCCGCTCCGCCCGTACCGGGGACCGCTCCACGCTCACCGCGCGGCAGGACGGGTGCGCCCGCAGCCACTCGATCGCGATCGAGCCGGAGCCGCCGCCCACGTCCCAGAGCAGCTCTCCGGGCGCGGGCGCCAGGGCCCCGAGCGTGGCCGCCCGGATGTGGCGCTTGGTGAGCTGGCCGTCGTGCTCGTACGCCTCGTCCGGCAGCCCGGGCACCGTGCCCAGCCGCAGCGCTTCCGCCGACGCCCGGCAGTCGATCGCGATGACGTTCAGCCGGTCCCCCGGCGGGTGCTCCCACGTCTCCGCGACGCCGTCCACGTACGCCTCGTCCTCGGCGCCCAGTTGTTCCAGCACCCGCAGTGCGCTCGGGCCGAAGCCGCGCTCCGTGAGGAGTGCGGCGACCGTCGCGGGGGTGCTCGCGTCCGCGCTCAGGACCAGCAGGCGCCGACCCTCGTACAGCGACGCCGCGAGGCGCGCCGCCGGACGGCCCACCAGCGTCACGACCTCCGTGTCCTCCAGCGACCAGCCGAGACGCGCGCAGGCGTACGAGACGGAGGACGGGTGCGGCAGCACGTGCAGCCCCTCCGGGCCCAGCTCCTCCGCCAGCGCGCGCCCGATCCCGTAGAACATCGGGTCCCCGCTCGCCAGCACCGCGATCCGGCGCTCCCGGTGCTCGGCCAGCAGCCGGGGGACGGCCGGCCTCAGCGGGGACGGCCAGGCCACCCGGGCACCGGCGCACTCCGGCGGAAGGAGGTCCAGCTGGCGCGCCCCGCCGATCAGCACCTCCGCCTCCCGCAGCGCTTCGCGGGCCGTACCGGACAGGCCGGGCCAGCCGTCCGCGCCGATCCCCACGACGGAGACGGGGTGCGCGGGAGCAGCGGGGGGAGGGGCGGCAGACACGGTCGGGACCTCGTTCGGCGCGGCGGGAGGAGGGTCGGGAGGAGGAGAGGAGGGTCGGGAGGAGGGTCGGGAGGAGGCAGCGGGTGGACGGGGGCAGGAGGCGCGGGGCGACGCTGCCGAACTTTACTGACCCCCGCCCCGCACCCCCTCCGGCGGGTGAATCCGAAAGAACTTCGCGCGTGGTGTCGAGAACCCCGCACCGGCCTCGACGTCCCCTGTGTAAGAGGCGAAGCACCACCGAGCGAACGAGCGACCAGGAGGCGACGGTCATGAAGTATCTGGTGATGGTCCAGGGCAGCCAGGCGGACTACGACGCGCAGACCGGCAAGGGCACCGCGGACAGCCCTGCCTGGGACGAGAAGGCCATGCAGGAGATGTTCGCCTACATGGGCAGCATCAACGACGACCTCGCCGAGTCGGGCGAGCTGGTCACCGGCTACGGGCTGCGGGAGCCCGCTTCGGGCCGGGCCGTCAGCGTCGACGCCGAAGGCCGTCCGGTGGTCTCGGACGGGCCGTACAGCGAGACGAAGGAGCTGCTCGCCGGGTTCTGGGTGCTCGACTGCGAGAGCCTGGAAAGGGTGACCGAGATCGCGGCCCGCGTGGCACGCTGTCCGCAGCCGGCCGGGGCGCCCGACTACCCGGTGCTCATCCGGCCCGTCGACGGCGGGATCGACGACTGACGCACCACCCGAGGACGCGGATGGAACGGACGACCGACGTCATCATCGAGGACCTGCTGCGCCACCACGCGCCGCAGGTCCTCGGCGCGCTCGTGCGCCGGTACGGGCACTTCGACCCGGCCGAGGACTCCGTCCAGGAGGCCCTGATCGCGGCCGCCGGGCAGTGGCCGCGGGACGGGGTCCCCGACAACCCGCGCGGCTGGCTGATCCGGGTCGCCTCCCGCCGCCTCACCGACCGGCTCCGCAGCGACGAGGCCCGTCGCCGGCGGGAGGAGACGGCGGCGGCCCTCACCCCGGCGGACGCGTTCGTCGCGCCGCCGCCCGGGGAAGGCCCCTCCGGCACGGGCCGGGCCCCCTCCGAGGACGACACGCTCACTCTGCTCTTCCTCTGCTGCCACCCCGCGCTCACCCCCGCCGCCCAGATCGCGCTCACCCTCCGCGCGGTCGGCGGACTCACCACGGCGGAGATCGCACGCGCCCATCTGGTGCCGGAGGCGACGATGGCGCAGCGGATCAGCCGGGCCAAGCGGACGCTGCGCGGTACGCGGTTCCGGCGGCCGGACGCCCAGGACCTCGACCAGCGGCTCGGCGCCGCGCTCCAGGTCCTCTACCTGATCTTCAACGAGGGCTACACCGCCACCGCGGGCCCCGACCTCACCCGCACGGACCTGGCGCGCGAGGCGATCCGGCTGACCCGCGCCGTCCGCCGACTGCTGCCCCACGAGGGGCGCGTGACCGGGCTGCTGGCGCTGATGGTCCTCACCGAGGCGCGCACCCCGGCGCGCACCGGGCCGGGCGGTGAGCTGATCCCCCTCGACGAACAGGACCGGACACTCTGGGACCGTACGGCCATCGCGGAAGGCACCGCCCTGGCCGAGGAGGCGCTCGGCCAGGGCCCGGCCGGGGACTACCAGCTCCAGGCCGCCGTCGCCGCCCTCCACGACGAGGCGGAGCGCGCGGAGGACACCGACTGGCCGCAGATCCTCGCCCTCTACGACGTCCTCGTGCGGCGCACCCCCGACCCCGCCGCCGCGCTGGGCCGGGCGGTCGCCGTGGCGATGGCGGACGGGCCCCGGGCGGGGCTCGCGGCGGTCGACGCCCTGACGGGAGTTGTGGAGCCGCGTTTCCGCCTCGACGCCGTACGCGGGCACCTCCTGGAACGGGCCGGGGAGCCGGCCGCCGCCCGTGCCGCCTACCGCGCGGCCGCCGACGGCACGCTCAGCGAACCCGAGGCCCGCTATCTGCGCATGCGCGCCGACCGGCTGGAACCGTAGGAGCCCGAGCCCTTCCGGCCACGCCCGTTCACTCCCCTCGGCCTTCCGGCACGCCCGCTCACTCCCGTCGGCCGAAGAACTCGATCTCCGCCACCGCCGTACGCCGGTCCTTTGCCGAGCCGTACGCCGACTCGATCGTGAGCCGGGCCTTGACCGTGTCCGATCCCCGTACGTCGAAGGTCTGCTGGCCCGCCTGGTCCCGCAGCCGGATCGTCCGGTCGGTCTTCTCCCCCTCCTCCGACGTCAGTTCGACCGTGAGCCGCGCCGGGCGGCCCTGCGTCAGAAACTCGTTCTGGCGCGCCGACGTCCCGGAGAACACCACGATCTTCATCATCCGCACCGGCTGAGCGAAGTCGCACTCCAGGTGCTCCCCGACCCCTTCGCCGGTCCGCTCCGGCGCCCAGTAACGGTTGTTGAACCCGTCGAACGCCGCCGCCGCGGGGTGCCCGCCCGCCTCGCTGGAGCCCCGGCAGACGGCGGGCGGCACGGACTCCGGGGTTCCGGTCTCCTCCTTGGCGAAGCCGAACAGTCCCGACAGGTGCGGCAGCGCGAACCACACCCCCACCGCCAGCAGGATCAGCACGATGGGCAGCCCGACCCTCGGCCGCCGCCACCCGCGCCGTGGACGCGCCCCCGCCACGCGGGCCTGCCGGGGCCGGCGGCGCGGGATCCGCCGCCACCACGGCAGCCGGCCCCCGGGGGCGGGCCCGGGGTCCAGGAGCAGGGCGCAGCGGACGCACAGCGTGCGGCCCGGGGCGTTCTCCGTACGGCAGTTGGGGCAGACCACCGGCGCGCCGACAGGTACCGGGCGGGGTGGCTCGGTGGCGCGCCCCGGCCCGCCGTCCGGCCACGCGTCGGGCCCGGGAGCCGGACCGGGCGGCCCTTCGCCCGGACGCCGGGGGGCCGCTGCCCGCGGTGGCGTCGGCGGCCCGGGGGGCGCCGTGGGGGCCGGGGGCTGCGGGGCCGTTACGGGCATGGGTGCGGGCGACGCCGCGGGGGCGGGCGCGGGTGGCGTCACGAAGGGAGACGCGGACGGTGCGGTGGGCGGGGGAGCGGGCGAGGTCCCCCGTGCGGGTGGCCTCTCCGGTGCGGGCGGGCCGGGTGGGGGTGCGGGCGGGCCGGAACCGGCGGGCCCGGCGGAAACCGGATGCCCGGCGGAAGCGGGTGGCCTCCCCGGTACGGGCGGCCCGGAACCGGCGGAACCGGCGGGCCCGGCGGGAGCGGGTGGCCCGGGCGGCCCCGCAGGCCCGGCGGAAGCGGCAGGCCGCCCAGCCGTCGCGTCCGGCGCTTGGGGCGCGGGCGACGCGTTCGACGCGGGCGAGGTCTCCCCCTCCTCCCAGCCCAGGAACGCCTCGCACGCCACACAGAACTCCCGCCCCAGCGGGTTCCGGTGTCCGCACTCGTCGCAGATCACAGCAGCTCCAGGGTGAATCCGACGTGCGCCGGGACCTCCGCGCCGATCAGCTCCTCCAGCCGCACCCGGTCCGGCTGCCGCACGCCGGCCCCGGCCCGGTGACCGCGTCCGACGCCTCCGCCTCCGTCGCCTCCACGCCCGTCGCCTTCGCCCCCGTCGCCTCCGCCCCCGGACGCCCGGATCCGGATCGTCACCCAGGGGCGGCCCTGGCCCGGCAGCGGCGTGCCGGGCCCGGTCGACCAGGCGGTGCCGCCGCTCTCGACGATCTCCGGTTCCGTACCGGTCTCCAGCCGGAGCGCCTCCGCCAGGCCGCCCACCGTGCCGCGCCGGGCGTGCCGGGCGACCGCGCCGCGCACCGCCGCCCGGCGCAGCTCCGGGGGGCTGCCCTCGTGGGGGTCGGCGGCGACCCACTGGGCCAGCCAGTCGAGGAAGTCGTCGGGGGCGCTGCGCGGGTCCAGGTGTGCGGGCAGGTTGTCGATGGAGAGGAGTACGGGGGCGAGGACGTCGTCCAGGGCGGCCAGGAAGCGCTGGAGGAAGTCCTGTTCCAGGTAGACGGCGGGCAGTTGGTCGATCAGGGGGTGCGGGGTCGGCAGCCCCGGGATTCCGTCGCGCATCGGATCAGGCCCCCCGCACCCGGAGCTGGTGCTCGTAGCTGAAGACCAGCGCGTGCGGGTCCAGCGCGATCTTCGCGGTGGCGTCGGTGCGTTCGCCGGTGACCGGGTCCGCCCGGTACAGGCGGACGTCCTCCACCAGGTCGACCCCCGGCACCCGCTGGAGCACGGCGAACGCCTCCCCCGACTGGACGGGCCTGCCGAACGGCCAGCCGTCCCCGACCGGCCCGCCGGTGAGCGGGTTGAAGTACCCGTACAGCGCGGCCAGCGCGCTCTCGCGGACCTTCTCCGTGACCGCCCCGCGCTCCGCCTGGACCAGGGCGACGACGGTGACGCCCTGGTAGAACGGCGGCTCGACGACCAGCCGGGCCCCGATCGGCCGCCGGGCGTCCAGGTGTCCGGCGATCAGGGCGAGCGTGTTCGCGGGCGGGATCAGCTCGTCGAACTCGATGCGGCCGTGCTCGTCGCCGCTCCCGGCGGGGACGACGAGCAGCCGCACCCCGCCCTCGTCGGCGACCTCCGCGCCGTCCTGCGCACCGGCCCGGATGCAGTGGACCCGGGCCGCGTCCGGGGCGATCTCCCGGGCGAGGAGCTCGTAGTCGTGCGGGACGACCGCCCGGTGCAGGGTGCGCAGGGTCATGGGCCCGCGCACCCGGGCGCTGTCGACGGTCTCGCCGTCCACGCCCCCGAGCGCCGGCCTACGGTTCTCGACCCGGGCCACGTACGGGATCGCGCTGCGCAGGACGCGGAGCGTGGAGCGGGCGACGTTACCGCGCAGCCCGCCGCCCCTGCGGTAGGAGCGGACCCGGACGGTGGCTCCCTTGACCGGGACGCGGCCGTAATGGCGTACGGAGCCGTCCCGTTCGCGTACGGCGGGGCCGAACTCGACGCGGCCCGCGTTCGGGTCGAGCGTGACGTGCCGGTCCTCGGGGCCGGAGTGCGCGAAGTCGTCGACCCGGCTCCAGCGGGTGACGTCCGAGCCGGCGACGCCGTCGGGCGCGGCCGGGTCGGTCACCTCGACCACGAACTCCCCCGGCACCACCGGCGGCCTGGCCAGCCGGAACACCTGCCCGGGGACGCCCTCCGCCTGGCCCAGCACCTCGTCGGTGACGGTCTCGGCATGCTCGGCCGCCACCGTCGCGCCGATGGTGAACGCGGTGATGGAGCGCACGACGGGCGGCGCCATGTACGTCGGCCGGCCCGGCTCCGCCTCGATCAGCCGGCAGCGCAGCCAGCCCCCGGTGCGGCGGACGACGGCCGCCGGGACATGGGTGCGCGGGAGGTGGAGGATCAGCTCGCCGGACCGGTTGAAGCCGCCGGTGTCGTCCTTCTCCACCTCGCAGAGGGCCCAACTGGCCCCGTCCCACGCCTCCCAGAGGATAGGCGGCCGTGCCGGGTCGACCCCGACGCCGTCCACCGTGCAGTCCAGCCGGAGCGCCACGACGCCCGCGGGCACGGCGGCCGACAGACCGACGTACAGGCAGTCGCCGGGGGCGGGCCTCGCACCGAAGACGGGCACGTCCCGGCCGAGCGTCAGCTCCTCGGTCCGGTCGACGGCCTCCCCGGGCGAGGGCCAGGTGGCCAGGTGGGCGAAGGCGCACGGCACGATGGAGAGCGGTTCGGAGGTGGTGAAGACGACCGCCTCCTCCGTCTCCGTACGGACGGTGGCGACCTCCGTGCCCGCGCGCACCAGCACCGGCTCGGGGCGGGGGGCGGAGAGCCGGAACGTCACCTCGGTGTGGGCGGCCGTCGGCGGGTGGAGCTGTACCCCGATCAGGTCGAGGAAGGTCAGATAGCTCTTCTCCGGGACCCGGTTCACCCGGTAGACGAGCTGGTCGACCATGGTCGCGAACGCCTCGATCAGCGTCACCCCGGGGTCGGAGACGTTGTGGTCGGTCCACTCCGGGCAGCGCTGCTGCACCAGGCGCTTCGCCTCGTCGACCAGGCCCTGGAAGGTGCGGTCGTCCAGATGCGGGCTGGGCAGGGTCACGCCCTCGCCTCCTCTTCGTACGTACGGGAACGGGTCACGCGCCCGCCTCCGGCTCGTCGGCCGATGCCTCGGTGGAGTCGGCGTGCTGCGGAATCACGTAGAACGGGAAGACGAGGTTGCGGGGGTCGTTCGAGCCGCGCACGGTGTAGCCGATGTCGATGTAGAGGACGCCGTTGTCCGCCTCGTCGAACCGGACGACGACCTCGGTCACCTCGATCCGGGGCTCCCAGCGCTCCAGCGCGAGCCGCACCTCGTAAGCGAGCTGCCCGGCGGTCCCCGCGTCCGCCGGGGCGAACACGTAGTCGTTGACCGCGCAGCCGAACTCCGGACGCATGGGCCGCTCCCCCGGCGAGGTCGCCAGGATCAGCCGGATCGACTCCTCCAGCTCGTGCTCGCCGCGCACCAGGGCGATGGACCCGGTGGCGTCCGTGCGCGGCGGGAACGCCCAGCCCGCGCCGATGAACTGCTGTCCCATGGCTCCGGTTCACCCGCCGATCAGTACGGTCGGGCAGCCGGAGAGCACCGGGGAGCCGCAGCCCGCCAGGTCACCGACGCGGGCGGCCGGCTGCCCGCCGATGAACACCGTCGCGCTGCCGGGTGGCGCGAGGACGGTCGGCGGATGGGCGGCGGGCGAGGAGCACAGGTGGGCGGTCCCGACGGTGGCGGCGGGCTTCCCGCCGACGAGCACGGACAGGACTCCGGGCGGCCCGACCGTGCCGGGGTGGCCCGTGGGGTCGCCGACCCGGGCTGCCGGAGCGGCTGTCGCGTCGGACATGCTGTGCACTCCTCCCTCGCGTGTTCTCTGCTGCGGCGTCAGTTGAGCTTGATCATCGGCGCGTTGACCGTCACCGTTCCGCCGCTCTTGACCTCCGTGCGGCGGCTGCCGTCGACCGTGACCTCGCCGCCCCGCACCTCCACCGGCCCCTGCGCCGCGATGCCGACCTTCCCGGTGCCGCCGTCCACGGACACACCTCTCCGCGCGGTCACCGTGACGCTCTCACCGGACAGTTCGAGCGCCCCGCGCCCCGCTTCCAGGGCGACGCCGTCGGCCGCCCGGATGGAGATCTGCTCCTTGGCCTCGATGGCCACGCTGCCGTCACTGCCGATGACGATGGCGGTGCCCCTGCGGTCGAGGTCGATCGTGAGCTTGCCGTCACCCGTACGGAGTCGGACGCCCTGCGGGCCGTTCGCGGCGTCCAGCAGCTCCAGCTGGTTTCCGCTCTTCGACGCGAAGGCCCGGCGGTTCACCGCACCGGTGGTGGGATCGACGAGTTCGTTCCCGCCTCCCGCGCCTCCCGCGCCACTCACGCCACCAGAAGCTCCGGACGCACCGGCGGCACCGGCGGCACCGGCAGACGTGCCACCGCTCCCGCCCCCGCCGCCCCCCGGCCGGTCCTGCCCGTTGTACAGCCCCGCCAGGACGTACGGCCGGTCCAGGTGCCCGTGCTCGAAGCCGACCAGCACTTCGTCGCCGACCTCTGGGATGAACGCCTCGCCGCCCCCCGTACCGCCGGACTGCGCCGTGCGCGCCCAGTCGCTCGCGTACTCGTCGGAGAGCCAGGGGAACCGCACCTTGACCCGCCCGGACCCCTCCGGATCCTGCGTGTCCGTCACCGTTCCGCTGACCAGTCCCGCGCACCGGGAACCTCCCGCCGCGGGCGAGCCGCCCGTCAGCCCGAGGAGGGACCGCTCCTGCTGCCCCGACACGGTGATCCAGGTCTCGTACCCGCGTACGGCGTCGAAGACATGGCGCGAGGTCGTCACCGTGTACCGGCCCTCGAACGGCGCGCCCACCGCGTTCAGCGCCACCGCGCTGCCCGCCCGCACCTCCGGATTGCCCCGGATCACCGCCTCCAGCTCCGCGAACGACCCGGCGATCCGCTCCGCCAGCGCCTTCGCCGCCTGGTCGACCTGGGCCTGCGCCCCGTACGCCGCGTCGGTCACCACGAACCGGGCCTCGCCGAACGGGGCCGACACCTCCGCCGCCGTCACCCCCAGGTCCAGCGTCGGGGACGAGCCCGCCGGGGCCCGGCCCACCAGCGGCTGCTTCGCCCGGACGTCCCAGCCGCGCACCTCCACCTCGGAGACCTGTTCGGCGGCCGACACCCCGGCCCGGCAGCGCAGCAGATTGCTGCCCAGTTCCAGGACGAGCGGGTCGCGGTCGGCGCGCGCCGAGGCGTCGGGCGCTCCGCCCGCCTCCGCCGGCTTCGTGATGTGCAGCTGCCCCTCCCGTACGTACGCCTGCGCACCCGCCTCCTCCGCGAGGCCGCGCACGAACTCCCAGTCGGTGATGCTGGGTTGGGCGACGTGTTCGAGTACGGGCCCGGCGATGTCGACCGGGCCCGGCTTCAGTCCGGCACGCTGGGCGACCTGGCCGCAGATGTCGGCGAGGGTCATGTTCTGGTAGCTGGCCACCCGGCGGCCACGGAACAGCCGGTGCGACTCGTCGAGCCCCCGGACGACGGTGAAGGTGCCGGACTCGTCGAGCTCCACCTCCAGCGCGGTGACGACCCCCTCCAACAGCGGTTTCGGCTCGGTGCCGCCGCCCGCGCGGGCCAGCAGCCTGGCCTCGGTGCCGATCTTCAGCCCCGCCTGCTCCAGCAGCACCCGGTCGGGGTCCCGGAACCGCAGCAGGAACAGGTCGGGGAGCGTACGGCTGTCGTCGACATAGCCCTCGACCAGCGTGTTCAGGAAATTGGGGGGCAGCGGTGTACCGCCGAACTCCACCGTCAGCGCCGTGGAAACCCCCTGCTGCGCCATCAGCCCCGCCCCCTGCCCCGGCCGGCCCCGGCGGCGTCCACGGCCGAGGAGTCCCTGCCCCGGCCCTTGTCCCTGAGCCGGGCCAGCTCGTCCAGGGCGGGCAGCAGGAGCTGGGTGCCGGGGGCGAGCCGCATCGGGTCGTCGATCCCGTTCGCCTCGGCGATCACCCGCCAGGCCCCGGGGTCCCCGTACTCCCGATGGGCGAGCGAGGGCAGCGAGTCGCCCGAGCCGACGCGGTGGACGCGCCGGGCGGCCAGCGCTCCCGAGGTCGGGTTCTGGCCGGGCGTCTCGCCGCTGATCTCCTCCATGGTGACCTGGCAGACCGCCCGGATCGGCACGCCGGACGTCGTGAACAGCGTGTACTTGGCGGCCACTTGGCTCACGTAACCGGGAAAGCCCGTCAGTCCGCCCCAGTGGAAGACCACCCACGGCGGGGACGACCGCTGCTGCTGCCGGGTCTCGTCCGTCGGCACACAGCACGCGAAGAGCTGCTCCACCGAGGTGACGACCCGGGTGTCCTGGGTGTCGCTGGCGTCGAAGAACATCTCGACGGTGAGCTTGCTGGGCTGGGAGCCCTGGTACTCCGGGGGGCCCGAACTCTTCGCGCCTTTCGCCGGGCTCCGCTTCCAGGAGGCCGCCTTGGTCAGGCTCAGCTCCTTGGGGTTGAACTGGAAGTCGATCCGCCCGCACGGCCCGCCGGGCGTCAGCCCGCCCCCGGTCGGCGGGGTCCGCAGCTCCAGGTAGGCGTGCTCCAGCTTGGGCCGCGCCGAACCGCCCTTCGCCGCCGAGGCCACTCCCGACGTACCGGCCGCGCTGAACGCGATGGGACCCGCACCGCTCATCGTCCTCAGCCCTCCATCACGTAGCCGTGGTGGGCGATCTCGATGGTTTCCATCGCGACCTTGGGGGACTCGGGCGTGAACGAGGGCCCGGTCCACCGCACGGGCACGACCTCCAGCAGCCCCCACTGGGCGACCTTCTGGCCGTCCCCGGTCCGCGCCTCGATGTGCGCGGTCTTCCGGCTGAACCCGGTGGTCATCGTGGCGAACCAGCGCGCCACCTTCTCCGTCTCCCGGGTCAGCGGGCGCGACAGCTTCACGTTGGAGTACTTCAGGCGGGTCGGCAGCTGCCACAGATGCCCGTTGTTGCCGCCCTCCTCCCGCGTTTCGAGGACGACTTCGCAGCCGAGGCCCTCGCACGTGTTGAACGACCCGAGCTCGATGTCGTCGATCGTCACGACGAAACAGACGCTGACGGCGGGGTCGCTGTCCTGGGCGGTGGCCATGACACGTACCTCTCAGTTCGGTCGAGCAGCCGATCGTTCGGGCTTGGTCCGGGCTCCAGCCCGGTTCTCAGTGGCGGGTGTTGATGAGATGACCGGCGCGTTCGCGTTCCAGCCGCAGGTCGTTCTTCAGCAGGCGGCTCAGCGGGGCGTACAGGGCCCGGACCAGCTCGTCCGTGACGGCGGGAGCCCCCTTGCCGTCCTTCGGGGCATCACCGGCCCCGCCGCCCGTCTCCGCTGCGGGCCCCGGCCCCGGTTCCGCGCCGTCCTCCGGTTCCGTTACGGGGTCGGGCTCGGGCGGCGGTTCCTCGACGACGTCGGCGACCTCGGCGACCTCGGAGTCCCGCTGGACGACCGGCCGCGAGGTGCCGGAGACCGGCGCGCCCCCGAACACGACACTGCCGTCGGCCATCCGCTGCGCCACCCCCGCCGCCACCGCCACGGCCCCGGCCGAGGGCGACCGGCGCACACGGCCGGAACCCGGCAGGGAGCGCGCCACCGAGCCGGGCACCGGAGGCCCGCCGACTGCCCGCCGCTGAACGGGCGCGGCGGTCACGGAGGTCGCGGAGGGCGGGCCGGCGGGGGCCGACGACAACGGGGGCGCGGGCCCCGGGGAAACACCGGGACCGGCCACCGGCCCCCCGCCCTCCGCCCCGGTCCACCGGACCGGTACCCCCTCGGGGGGCGGGGCGGAACCGCCCGGCTCCGGCGCTGGCCCCCCGGCGGGCCCGGAACCCGGCTCGGCGGCACGCTGTACGTCGACGTTCCGTGGAACCGGGGGCCGGTCGCCCAGGAGGGGGACGACGGGCCCGGTGTCGGACGGGGCGGCCGGGGAAGGCAGGGCGGGTGACGGCCCGGAGAGGGCAGGCGGCCCGTCCGACCGCTGCACGAAACCCCCGGCACCCCCGGCAGCACCGGCACCCCCGGCGTCACCCGCATCGCTCACCCCACCGGCAGAAGCAGGCGCTCCCCCTGCCCGGTCATCGGGACGGCCCCGGGACACCTCCCCCACCAGCGGATGGTCACCGAGCAAGGGGGCAGTGGACTGGTCCGGTCCCCCCGACCGAACGTCATCGGACAGGTCGGGCACAGCCGGGGCAGCAGGCGGAACCTGGCTCCCGGGGGTTCCCTGGTCGGCGGCTTCCGGGCCGGTGCCGGCCCGACGCTGGGCGGTCGGCGGCAGACCGGGCAACGGCGCACCGAGCCCGGGCGCCCGCCGGGGCCGCTCCCCCGCCGGAGGCATCGCAGCCCGTTGGACACCGACGCCAGCGCCGCCGGAGGCCGGGGCGGTCGGCGGCTCGGGCGACGGGACCGGAGGCGTGGGCTCCGCCACGACGGGCCGCTCCCCCACCAGACGGCGTACGGGCAGCTCCTCGGCGCCCCCCGGACGACTCTCCGCCCCTGCGGATGACGTCATGGCCGAGTGCTCACCGCCGTACAGGCGCTGTACGGGTACCGCCACGGGCACGGGCGCGGACACCATCCCCGGCACGGCCGCGGGCCCGCCCACTCGCCCGAAGTCGGTCACCGCCCCCCGCATCGGCATGTCCACGGACCGCTGAGCAACGACGGTCGACGGTGACGACGACGACGGGGCGGACTCCGCTACACCCACCCCGCGCACCAGCCCGGCCGGAGCGTCAGGGCTCACCAGGTGCCCGAGCGGGGTTCCGAGCGCAGTGTCCTGACGGGTGGTGAGCGACGCCTCGAACTCCGCCGGAGCCAGGGTCAGTTGCTGCCCGGACACCACCCGCTGGATCGGCTCCAGCCGGTTCGGGTCAACCCGTTCGCCACGATCGGCCACAGGCACGGGCGCAGGGACGAGGGCGACCGCACCGCCGGAGCGGTCAGCACCGCCGCGGCCGCCCCGCAGCCAGGACATCAACCCCATGAGCTCCTCGTCCTCCCCTGCGCGGTGTATCCCGCCCGGCCGTCGGGCAGGGCCTCAGTGCCCGTTGAGGCGGGCGACCTGCGCGACGAACTTCAGGCGTTCCGGATGTTCCAGGTCCAGCAGGTCGTCCAGCGGCCAGTGGAAGTGGTAGGCGAGGTACGCGACCTCCTCGTAGAGCAGGTCGGCCGCGTACGTCACGATTCCCCCAGGCGGCCACCGGCGAGATTCACCGCGAACTCCTCGTCGCAGGACGGGCAGGTGACGGCGGCACGGGTGTGGCCCTCGGCGTTGATCCGGCGGTAGAAGTCCTGGAGGAAGGCCAGGTCGGAGGCGAACAGATCCTCGATGACACCGGGGTGGATGTCCTCGACCGTGCCGATGCGCGTCACGACCCGCGAGATGAGGACCACCGACAGGTAGGCGGAGTTCTCCCTGACCCGGTCGTCCCGCAGGGGGACCAGCTCGTCGCGTGCGGTGGCGAGGCGCATCACGCCCGTACGGTGGACGGTCCCCGACTCGTCGACGTAACCGCGCGGCAGCTCGAAGCCGAACTCCGTCCGCAGAGTCTCCCGTTGACGCGGCCCCGCGCCGCCCCTCGCTCCGGCCGCCGCGGCGTCGATCTGTTCCGCGCTCCGGAAGTGGACCGAGCGGCGCATCAGTCGAGTTCCATGGCCTCGTAGGTGATCGCCAGCTTCTCGGTCAGCACCGAGGTGTCGCCGGCCTTCAGGGTGCCGATCTCCAGGGACTTCGGCCAGGCGTTGATGAGCTTGTAGCGCTTGATCGGCAGGCCCTCGTAGTCGTAGACGATGACGGCGCCGTTGCGGCGGGCGTTCGTCATGCGGCCGAACCGCGAGTCCTTGATCCACCGCTCGAAACTGTTGTCCTCGGTGAGTCCGCGCGTCACGGTGACCTCGCCCGCCTTGGGGCGGCCGGGCAGCTTCTTGATGGCGTACTTGCCGTCGAAGGTGTTCTGCTTCAGCTCGATGACGTCCTGTTCCATCTTCAGACCGCTGACCTCGGTGATCTGCTTGATGATGACGCTGTCGAATTCGAGGCCGAAGGAATGCCCGACGGAACTGTCGAGATCGGGAAGTGGCACAGCAGACTCCTTACGCCGGACTCAGGAACGGGCTGTCAGCGATCAACGGGGGCGGCGGCCGGTCATTCGTCGACACCACCGCTGCCGCCGGTCAGCTGGGAGAGCCGGAACACCACGAACTCGGCCGGTTTGACGGGGGCGACCCCGATATCGCAGATGACCTGACCCGCGTCGATGCTCTCCGGCGGGTTCGTCTCGCGGTCGCACTTCACGTAGAACGCCTCCTCGGGGGTCAGCCCGAACAGCGAGCCCTTGCGCCACTCGTTGACGAGGAACGCCGAGACCGTGCGCCGGACACGGGCCCACAGGGCGTCGTCGTTCGGCTCGAAGACGACCCACTGCGTACCGGCGAGGATCGACTCCTCCAGGTAGTTGAAGAGCCGCCGCACGTTCAGGTACCGCCAGGCGGGGTCGGAGGCCAGCGTCCGCGCGCCCCACACCCGGATGCCCCGGCCGGGGAAGGCGCGGACGCAGTTCAGCCCGATCGGGTTGAGGAGGTCGTGCTCGCCCTTGGTGAGCTGGGTCGCCAGCGCCACGGCTCCCCGGACGACCTCGTTCGCCGGGGCCTTGTGCACGCCCCGCGTAGCGTCGTTGCGCGCCCAGACCCCAGCGATGTGCCCGCTGGGCGGTACGAGGGTGGCGCGGCCGGACGCGGGGTCGGCGACGCTGATCCAGGGGTAGTAGAGCGTGGCGTACTTGGAGTCGAAGTTGGCCTGCCCGGTGCGCCAGCCGCGGACCTGCTGCGGGGTGAGCCCGGGCGGCGGGTCGAGGATGGCCACCCGGTCGCCCATCAGCTCGCAGTGGGTGATCAGCCCCTGCTGGACGGCGATGACCGACTCCAGGTCGAGCAGCCCGCGTTCGTACGCGCTCATCAGGTCGGGCACGGCGATCATCGTGACCTCGTCGACCGCCTCCAGGCCGCCCAGCCCCGTACGGCGGTCGGCGTCGCCGACGTACACCTCGGGGGCCATCGCACCGGAGCTGCCGGCGGCGGGGGCGGCCGGGGCGAGGACCACCGTCTGCGGTGCGGGCGGTGCGGGGGCCGCGCCGCGCCCCGACTCCCGTACCTCGATCAGTTCGGACTTGGCGTTGACGCGGGTGGCGACGTTGTCCTTGCTGCGCTTGGTGGTGACGGCGGGGTACGTCTCCACGACCTGGCCGTCACGCTTCACCAGGAACCGGAAGACGTCCGCAGGCGGATCGTCGCCCTCCACCGGGGCGACCTCCACGCTGATCTCCCCGCTCACGCCGGGCCGGGGCCGCACGGCGTAGGGCCCGACCGGGACCTCGGCGCCGACGGGCAGTTCGCCGGACTCCCCGGCCTCCCCGGTGTCGCGCTCTTCGGCCCCGACGTGAGCCGCTGTCGTGCCGTCGTCGACGCGCACGACGTAACAGACGCCGCCACCATTGGCGAAGAAGCCGTAGACGGAGGACGCGAGGTAGGTGCCGTCGACGAAGTCGCCGAACGTGGCGACGAACTGGCTCCAGTTGGTGATCAGCGTCGCCTCGTCGAACGGCCCCTTCTGCGCGAAGCCGACGAAGGCGGCGACCGAGGTGCCCACCCCTTCGATCGGCCGGGATCCGGACTCGACCTCTTCGACGTAGACGCCGGGGGACAGGTACGACGGCATAAGGGCCTCTCCTCGACACACTCCTGAACGCACTGCTCGACCGGGTGACGCGGGCCATTCTCGTCACGGGGGCGATCACCGGGAACGGACGGTCGGCCGCCCCGCCGCGCATCGAGGGCTGCCCGATGAGGCAACGCGACCGCGCCACGAGTGCCGTCCCGCCCTGCCCCGTACGCGGTCCGCGCGCGCTGCGTGCCTCCCCGGATTCCCCGGCACGGTGGCGACCACCACGCATGCCCCCCATTCGGGCCGCCGTCCGGGCCATCCGGGTGGCCTGCCGGCCGGCGGGGGGCGGGAGGGCGGGAGGGCGGATGAAGGCGGTTCCGGAGAAGCCTTCCGCGACGCCACCGCGTCAGGACGCCGTACGCACCCCGAACCTCGACGCCGTACACGGCCCGAGCCTCGACGCCGTACACGGCCCGAGCCTCGACGCCGTACACGCGCCGGACCACGGGACGACGGCACACACTCCAGCCCTCGACTCCTTCTCCTCACCCTCACCCTCATCCTCATCCTCGGTCCCCCCGGCCCTCGAACTCTCCCGCTCGCAAGCGCCGCGCACGGAGCGGGCGGCCGAGGCCACTCCCCCCGGCCGCCGCCCCGACCGCCGCTCGATCCAACGGCTCCAGCGGATGGCGGGGAACGGGGCGGTGTCGCGGCTGGTCGCCCAGCGGTACACGGCACCGGTGAAGCCGTCCCCGGCGCAGGCGGCGGGGTTCCGCAGGGTGAAGGCCGATGTGGCGGGGAAGAAGACCCGGCTCGCCGCACACGCCCCGGCGGCGGCGGAGTCGAAGGCCTCGCAGGACGCGGCGGTGGCCCCGCCGGACGACAAGGAGGCCCAGGGCAAGGCGGCGAACGCCGAGAAGATGAACGCGGCGAAGCCCGGGGAGTTCGACAAGAAGGCGTTCATCGACGCGGTGAACAAGGCGATCGACTCCCAGGCCCCCCAGAACCTCGACGAGGCCGACAAGTTCGCCAAGTCCGGCAAGGCGGACCAGGTCAAGGCGGAGGTCGACGGCAAGGTCACCGACGGCAAGGAGTCCTCCGCCAAGGACATCGACACGGCGACGAAGGCCCCGCCCGACACCTCGGCCGCCAAGGACAAGGAGGTCACCCCGCTCTCCCCCGATCAGGCTCCTGGCAACCCGGGCGCACCGTCCGCCACGGACGCGGTCCCCGAGAAGCAGCCCGCGGCCGTCACGGACTTCTCCGAGGGGCCGGCCCAGAACGACAAGGCGATGGCGGACGCCGAGGTCACCGAGGAACAGCTGGCCAAGGGCAACGAACCCGAGTTCAACGAGGCGCTGTCGGCGAAGAAGACCTCCGAGGCGGACGCGGCGAAGGCTCCCGCGAAGGGCAAGGCGGCGGAGGACCAGCAGCTCTCCACCGCCAAGGAGAACGCGGCGGCCTCCGGAGCCCAGGCGATGGCGGGCCTCACCGCGACCCGGGCCACCGCCGGCAAACAGGTGGACGGCGGCAAGAACGACACGAAGTCGAAGGACGAGAAGAAGCGCGCCGAGGTCACGGCCAAACTCCAGAAGGTCTACGACGGCACGAAGAAGGACGTCGAGGACACCCTGTCCGGCCTGGACAAGAAGGTGGACACGGCGTTCACGTCGGGCGAGAAGTCGGCGCGGGACGCGTTCACGGCCGACCACAAGAGCCGGATGAAGAAGTACAAGGACAAGCGGTACTCGGGCCTCATGGGCAAGGGCCGCTGGATCAAGGACAAGTTCGCCGGCCTGCCGAAGGCGGCGAACGACCTCTACCAGGAGTCCCGCAAGCTCTACGTCTCCCGCATGCAGACGGTCATCTCCTCGGTCGCCGACATCATCGGCGCCGAACTCGGCAAGGCGAAGGCCCGCATAGCCAAGGGCCGCACGGAGCTGAAGGCCGAGGTCGACAAGCTCCCCGCCGACCTGAAGCAGTTCGGCGAGGAGGCGGCGAAGGACTTCGCGGGCAAGTTCGACGACCTGGAAGCCACGGTCAACGAGAAGTCGGAACAACTGGTCCAGGACCTGGCCCAGAAGTACACCGCCGCCCTCAACAAGATCGACGAGGAGATCAAGAAGCTCCAGGAGGCCAACAAGGGCCTTATCGACAAGGCGAAGGACGCCATCGTCGGCGCCATCAAGACGATCAACGAGCTGAAGAACCTGCTCCTGGGCATCCTCGCCAAGGCCGCATCCGCGATCATGAAGATCATCAAGGACCCGATCGGGTTCCTGGGCAACCTGGTGAAAGCGGTCGGCGCGGGCCTGAACCTCTTCATCACGAACATCGCCGACCACCTGAAGACCGGCGTCGTCTCCTGGCTGCTGGGCACCGCGGTCAAGGCGGGCCTGGACCTCCCGGCCAAGTTCGACCTCAAGGGAATCATCCAGCTCATCGGCTCGATGCTCGGCCTGACCTGGGACAACATCCGCACCCGCGTCACCCGCAAGGGCGTCCCCGACGAAGCGATGAGCGCCGTCGAAACCTCGGTCCCGGTGGCGAAGAACCTCGCCGCCGAAGGCCCGGCCGGCGCCGTCAAGGAGATCCAGGCGGAAGCGGGCGACCTCAAGGCCACCATCCTCGGCAAGCTGACGACCTACCTGATCCCCACCGTCCTCATCGCGGGCATCACCTGGATCATCTCCCTGCTCAACCCCGCCTCCGCGTTCGTCCGCGCGGTCAAGGGAATCATCGACATCGTCACGTTCATCGTGACGCAGGGCGCCCAGATCGCGGACTTCGTCAACGCGGTCCTGGACGCCGTCATCGCCATCGCCAACGGCGGCCAGGCCGGCGTCCCCAAACTCATCGAAGCCGCCCTCGCCTCCAGCGTCCCCCTCCTGATCGGCTTCCTCGCCGCCCTGCTGGGCATCGGCGGCCTGGCCAACAAGGTCAAGTCGGTCTTCCGGTCGGTGTCACGACCGGTCACCCGGGCCATCGACAAGATCGTCGACTTCATCGCCAAGAAGGGGAAGGCGCTCTGGAACAGACGTAAAGGTCGCGACCCCGCCCATGACAGCGAAGATGGCAAGCGCCAACGCCTCGAAAAGGGCATGACGGCAGCGGTTACCGCACTCACAAGATACAGCGATCGACCGGTCGCCTCCAAAACGCTGCGACCACTTTTGTCAGCGATTCGCATTCGATACGGCCTAAAAGAACTCACTCCTGTAGCGGATGGAGGGAACTGGTCGGTTCGGGGACGAGTGAATCCGGTATCCCTCAGGAAGACTCCCGCACCGCTACCCTCAGGAAGCCAGGGCCCATCATCAGAGGAACAGAAGAAGAAGTTCGTGAAGAAGAATCTCCCGAGCTTCGGGGACCAATTCGTGATGACTCGCGCACACAATTGGTGGTACAGCAGACAGCTGAACAAAGTGAAACTGTGGGAGAACGACGTACTAAAGCCGACCAGAAATGCGGCCCGATCATATCTGAGATCGCCGGAGATAATAGAGTCCGTGTATCAAGAGTTTTTCAAGGGGCAGCGAAACCACCCGGACAAACCGACAGCGTACGAGGATAAAGTCTTCAAGGGCACGCGCTACCGCCGGGAGTTGATTGAGCACCTCGGAAACCAAAACACAGTAGACCACATTCGCACAAAAGGTTTAGAAAAGGTCGCTCCGGACAGCACCGCAAAGATCGCGCTCGAAGAAATGAACTTCACCCCCACTTTCGAGCCTTATGGCGCATTCAAACCATTCCCGGACGGCGTGAGGGATCCCGATCCCGATCTGGTGCAGGCGGTCACCGGCGCCCGGCGCGGTACACACCGCCCCATCCTCGCCTTTCTGTACAACATGGTGGAATTCGGAAAAGTCGATAAAATCACCTGGCGCAGGTTCAACGAGATATGGAACTCTGATGGCGATTCATCCGCCTGGATCAAAGATCGCTTCCGAGATATAGCCAGCGGTATGCACGAATGGATACCCTCCAACTACATTCGCCCGATCCTGCAGACCGCAATCGAACAGAAGAACAAAAGCTCACTGGACGACGGCCTGAAATGGGTCACACTGCAACACAAACTTCGCTCCCCTACTGGCATGGTGCTGTGGCAGATAGTGGGAAGCGATGGCAATAGCGTAGATCCGGGCGGCCATGTTGGTTCGTTCTACGAGGCGTACAAGAACCGGGAGGGGCAAACCCGCTACAAATCAGTAATGACCGACGGAACTCATGATTTCCATAACAAATTGAGATCAGCATTCCTGAGCGGTAAGGAGGCCGGCGCGTACAGCTTCGTCACAGAACTGAAGGGGATGCTGGGAGGTCCGGGCGGTCTCATCTGGAATGGCGATACCAGCGCCCTACCGGACGCCATCAAAAAAGCAGAGATCGGTGCCCTCTACCGTGTCGCCATCGGCGAGTACAAGAAAGAGTTAACCGTAGAGGGACTGGCAAAAATACAACGTGACAACTTCCTAGAAATAGAGAACAACTTCAACGAGGCAAAAAGAAGTATCACCTAGTGAAAAGGTAGGTCACTCGAACATGCCTTCACATGTGGACAAGGAGATCAAGAAAGCGATCGATTCAAGACTTGAGCGCGCATACGGCCCCACAGAGACCTGGGAGCGTTCTCAACTCGAGGAAGTGTCCGCACTTTCGGTCTACCATGCACGCGACCTTCGCGGCCTGTCCCTCTGCCCCAATGTAAAGATCCTTCTACTCGTCGGGTGTGAGATCTCATCGCTCAGCGACATTGACGGACTTGACTCTCTCACTTCACTCGTCGTGGAGGACAGCACCCTGAAGAGCCTGGAAGGAGTGCAGCGTTGGGATATTTTCAGTTTGCGTGTGAAGCGCAACCTCATCGAGGAATTGACTCCGCTCACAGAGCTCCCAAGCCTTCAGCTCGTCGATGTCACAGGTAATCCGATCTCATCCCGATCCCAGGAGAACGTGATCCCCAAACTGACGGCTCGCGGCATCGACGTCATGTCGTCCCTTGAGCGGGAACGGGCGATCACCCTCCGATTGCATGCATTCGGCCTGCCATTCAGTTATTATCGGACATCGGCAGGTTGTCGCCTCGGTCGTCCTGGACTGGTTTTTTCGAACGAACCCGAATCAGGGCATCCATTCATCGAGCCAGATGAAATGGATGCGATTCTGTCGGGACCTGTGGAGTCCGTGCACGAAAGCGTGCACGGACTCTTCGCGCGTAAGGACCTCATGTGGCCGGCAAACGAGCGATGAATGCGGGGCCGCGATGAGCGATGCCGGTGAAAGTTCCACCGCCAATGTCTCCGTTAACCGCACTCGGGCACCGTGGCCGCCGCCCGCGCCCGCGTCGGGAAGCGGGGGTTCTCCGCCTACGTGGCTGCTGCCGTGCAGCAGCAGATCGAGCGCGACAACCTGTCCGAGCTGATCGCCGCCCATGAGGCGGAGCACGGCGAGTTCAGTCAGGCGGAGATCGACGCCGCGCGTGCCCTGCTGCGCGGAGACGCCGAGGCCGGCGGGAGAAGCGCGGCTAGGCGAACCGGTTGCGGACCCTCGTCCTGGACGGTGAAGGACTGTCGAAGCTGGTCGCCGACGACCGCCGCGTCATGTCCCTGGTGCGCGGGGCCGAGCAGGAGGACATGCGGGTCGTGACCCAGCGTCCTCACCCTCATCGAGGCACACCACGCGCGGGTGAACTCAGCCCGTTTCAACTGGGCCGTGTCCCGGCTGAACGTGGAGCCGGTCCGTGAGGAGATCGGACGTACGACGATGGGCCTGCTCGTCGATGCGGGCCTGCACGGGCACAGTACGCCATCGACTCCGTGGTCGCCGCCACCGTACTCCACGCCCCGAAGCCGGCCGTGATCCTGACCTCCGCTCCCGAGGACCTGACCATGCTTTGTGGCGACCGGGTGCGGATCGTCAACGTCTGATCCCCGCTCCCGCCCTCAAGCGCCCTCATGTCACCAGCCCCAGATACGGCCCGAACTCCGAGGCAAGCGTCAGCCGCCCCAGCTTCTGGTACTCCCGCTGGATCGCGTGGATCACCGTCTCCATCGTCACCGCACCCCCCGCCTCCGCCGCCAGGTACGCCGAAGTCACCGCGACCGAGCGGATGTTGCCGCCCGCCAGTTCGAAGTTCTCGGCGCAGAAGGGCAGGTCCAGGTCCGTGCCGCGCGGGAGGGTCGGGCCCAGGCAGCGGTCCCAGAGGAGCAGGCGTTGTTCGGGGTCCGGGACCGGGAAATCGACGACCAGGTCCAGGCGGCGGGTGAAGGCGTCGTCCAGGTTGGCGCGGAGGTTGGTGGCGAGGATGGCCAGGCCGTCGAAGGACTCCATGCGTTGCAGGAGGTACGCGCTCTCCACGTTCGCGTAACGGTCGTGCGCGTCCTTCACGTCCGAGCGCTTGCCGAAGATCGCGTCCGCCTCGTCGAAGAGGAGCACGCCGTTCACGCCCGCCGCCTCCGTGAAGATCCGCTCGAGGTTCTTCTCCGTCTCGCCCACGTACTTGTCGATCACCGTCGCCAGGTCGACCGTGTACAGGTCCAGCCCCAGGTCCGCGGCGATCACCTCCGCCGACATCGTCTTGCCCGTGCCGGAGTCGCCCGCGAACAGCGCCGACACGCCCCGGCCCCGGCCCCCGCCCGGCCGCATTCCCCACTCCCCCAGCACCCGGTCGCGGTGCCGGGCGCGGGCCGTGAGCTCGCGGAGCTGGGTGTGGGTGTCGGGCGGGAGGACCAGGTCGTCCCAGGCCACCGTGGGCTCGATGCGGCGGGCCAGCCGGTCCAGACCCGCCGCGTTCTGGGCGCGGGCCCCCCGCCGTACGTGGTCCGCGGTGAGCCCGCCGCCCGCCAGCCGGGCCGCCTGGGCGGCGGAGCGGGCAGCTCCGGTGATCTGTTCCGGGGTGAGGAGGAACGGGGCCAGCAGCAGGTCCGGGGCGATGGTGGGCGGGAGCGGCGCGGAGGTCCCAGGCGTGTGGCCGGCCCCGTGACCGTCCCCGCCCCCAGATGCGCGGTCGGGCTCCTGACCGAGTGCGTGGCCAGGTGCCTGACCAAGTGCGGGGCCAGGCACGTGCCCCAACGCGGACACCCGCTCGTACGCGTCACGCCACAGCGCCCCCCGCGCCGACGGCTCCACCCTGGGCGCGTGCAGCAGCAGGGGTGGGGCGACCGACCAGGACGCGTCCCAGGGCGCCCGGCCCACCAGGACCGTCGGAACCGGGGTGGCCGTGAGAAGCCTCAGCAGCCCCGGGCGCTCCCTGGACACCGCGTCCAGCGGCGCGCAGACCAGGCCCGCCCCCGTCAGGCGCGCCTCCCGGACCAGGGCGCTCACCGCCTCGGCGGGCGACGGGTCCTCCGCCAGCCGGGCCAGGTCCAGGCCCAGGACCCCCCGGCCCGCCCGCGTCAGCGCCGACGCGGCGAGCGCCGTGCCCGCACCGCCCTGGTCCTCGCTCAGGTAGGCAAGCCGGACGCCGTCCGCCAGGACCCCGGCGAGCGGGGCCGGGTCTCCCACCCCGGGCACGGCCTGCCACGGGGCCAGCAGGTCCGCCAGTCGCGGGTCCGGGGTGTCGTCGCCCAGCAGGTGCGCGGCCACCCGGTCCGGCACCCGCAGCGCCCGGCTCAGGAACGGGCGGTGCAGGTCCTCCGCCAGAAGCAGGCCGCCGGCCCGGAGCGGCGCCCCCGCCGCCAGCCGGGCCCGGGCGGCGGGATCGGAGGGGGCCGCGCCGCACAGGCCCAGGGCCAGCCCGATGGACGGGCGACGACGGGACACGTCGTCGTTCAGATAGCCGTAGAACGCCTCGAAGCGGTCGTCCAGGTCCGGTACGAGCGCGATGAGCAGGATCTCCGTGTCCAGCGGGGTGAGGTCGAACTCCCGCGCGAGCGCCGCCAGTCGGGAGTCCTTCTCCGTCTCGACGGCCGCCTCTCCGGGCGGTGAACCCTCGGCCAAGGCATCGTCCAGCGCCGGAAACCCCCTCGCACCCTTCTCGTCCAGCAGCCGCACGATGCTGTCGTCCGTGAGGTACAGCCCCCGGAAGTCGTCGTCCGGGTCCGGATCGGTACTCCGCCGCAGCTCCACCGCGTGCCGGATGCGCCGCTCCACGGCCGCCGCACGGGCGAGCAGATGGCGGAGGTCCGGGCCGGCGCCGGCCGGCGCCGTCATACGTTCCCATCCTCAGAGGGCGTACCGCGTCTCTCACGTCCCCCGGGTGGCCCGCCCCGCCCCTCAGCTGGCGTCCCCCGCCGCTCCGTGATCCGCAGTGACACCGCCCGCCCGTGCGCCCCGCCCGAGGGCGCGGAGGAAGGCTCCCGGACGGGCCGCCCGGGACGCGACCCGTACACCGGCAGCCCCGGCCGCCCCGGCTGCGTCTCCGTCGCGCCCGCACCCGCGCCCGCACCCTCCCCGGAAACCGGCACGGGTACGTCCCCGAACTGCGCCCGCAGCCCCTCGTCGCCCACCGGCGGGCCCGCCTCGTAGACCGGCGAGGCCGTCACCGGAACGCTGATCACCAAGTCCAGCGAGGGCTTCAGCTCGCCCCCGAGCGCGCTCCACACATCGGCGAACGACCGGTCCTCCGGCGGCGGCAGCGCGATCGACATCGGGACGGCGGCCCCGACCTCGGCCAACGAGCCCGCCAGCCGCTCCGGGGGCAGCGCCTCGTACCGCAGCAGACAGGCCAGCAGGGAGGAGAGCAGCCGGTGTTCATCCTCGGGGCGCTTCGTCCACGCCGTGATCAGGTACGACAGTTTGAAGAAGCGCGGCGGGCGGCGGCGGGCGACGATCGCCCCGCGCTCGTCGTACTCGTTGTGCAGGCCGCGCTCCCGCCGCCGCATGTCCTCACGGATGTCGTAGAGGTAGAGGTTGACCATCGGGGCGTTGACCTTGGCCGCCCACTCCCGGGTCGGGGCGTCGAAGACCACCGCGATCTGGCGGCCCTCCAGCACCTCGGCCCGGATCAGAGCCCGCAGGACGTCGTCCACCTCATGGATCATCCGCTGACCGCCTCCGAAGCGAAGAGTGAGCTCATGAGCGACCCGCGAAGTCCGGTGGTTGCAGGTTGTGTTGCACGACCAGCACCGGTTTCCGCAGGAGCGGCAGATCGCGGGCCTCCGCCCGCAGGACGCGCGGGCCCAGCGTGTCCTTGCGCAGGACCAGCACCTGCACCTCGAAGGTGCCGTCCCGGCCGACCCGTACGCCGGACCGGTCCGCGGTGATGCCGATGTTCCACGTGAAACGTACGGTCTCGCCCGGCGGATAGTCCTTGCCCCGGGCCAGTACCGGCTGCCCCGGTTTCGCCACCTGTGGGGTGACCGTCAGCGAGGGCTTGAGGACCCTCAGCCGGTCCACATCCCGGTTGTTCGCCGCCCGCCCGTCGGGCAGGGTGCCGCGCACGGTGGCCCGTACGTCACCGGTGACCGCCGCCCGGTAGGTCGCCGTCTGCGTCACCACGACCCGCTCCCCGGCGGCGATCGTGCAGGGCCGCGCCGCCGTGCACCGGCTCAGGCCGGGCAGGCTCCGGTCCTTCGACGCGTCCGTCCTCGGCCACGTCGCTCCGAGGACGACGCCGGTCGCCGTGTCCGGGCCCGCGTTGGTGATCGTGAACCGGGCGGTGGCGGGCCGCCCCACGTACGTACGGTCCGGGCTGACATCGGCCCGTACCGCGAGGTCGGAGGCCGGAGGCGGGGGCGGCGGCGGAGGCGCGGGCGGGTTCGGCGGCACCACGGGTTCCAGCACCTCGAACCGGGCCGTGTCCGCCCCCGTGTTGCCCGCCGCGTCCGTCGCGGAACAGGTGACCGTCGTCGTTCCGACCGGGAAGAGCGATCCGGACGGCGGGACGCAGGTCACCGACAGTGCCCCGTCCTGCGGGTCCGTCGCCGTGGCCGTGTAGTCGATGCGGACGCCGTCGTCGTCGGGCGCCCTGGCCGTACGGTCGTCCACGGTGACGACGGGCACGTCGACGTCGTTCACGGCGATGCTGATCTGCTGCCGGAAGTCCGGATCGGGCACCGCGGCCGGCCCGACCGTGTCCGTGCCCGGGACCTGGGTGCCGAGCAGGAACTGCACGGTGCAGGCCAGCGTCGTGCCCTGCGGGGCGTCCTCGGACACATCGACGGTCTCCGCGAAGTGCGCGGTCTCCCCGCTGGTGAGCTGCCGGGTGGGCGGGTCGAGGGCGACGGTCAGATGGGGGTCGCAGGCGTCGAGGCGGTAGCCGACAGACGTGGGCAGGTTCTCGAAGCCCTCGATGACGGCCTCGGTCACCCCGTCGTCCGGGATGCCGCTCAGCATACGGCCGTCGGTGGCGTCGACGATCCGCTTGGCCTGGTCGGGCTCATGATAGGGATCCTGATAGGTGGGGCTGCTGTAACCGTCGCCGTTGAGCCCATCGCCGTCCTCCGTCGTCACGTCGACGGCGATGACGCGTACGCCTGCGTCCTGAAGGGCGAACACCGCTTCCTGGAACGGGATCCCGTTACTCGGGTCGTGGCTCGACGCGTCGCCGACCAGGACGACCACGGGGCTCGCCCCCTCTCGGAAGACCGTCTTGCCGTCCGCGCCGCCCGCGACCTTCCACAGGGCGTAGATCCAGTCCTCGGACGGCCCCTTGCTCTTGAATCCGCGCGAGGTGTCCAACTGGTCGACCCCGAGCTGGACGTCCGTCATGTTGTCCGTCAGTTCCTGGAGCACTTCGAACTCCGCCGTCGGGTCGTCGATCTCGTCGCCATACGTGGCCACGGCGAAACGCGAGTCCGGCTGTTCCGCGAGAACCGTCTCCGTGATGTCCTTCAGGCCCGTCTGCACGTCCTCGATCGGCTTTTCCATGCTTCCGGTGCCGTCCACCAGCAGCACCACATCCGGCCGAGGCGGGATCGCCGGGGTCCGCACCCGCTTGTCCACACCCGTCGAACCACCCGGGTCGAGCGCCTCCTCCAGCGTCGCCGGGGTGACCCACGGCTCCGGCGGCACGGGCACGGCGGACGCCACACCGCTCACGCCCGACGCGGGCACGAGGCCGGCGGCCAGCAGCAGGAGAACGAGCCCGGCCGCTCGCCTCCGCGGTCCCGTTCCTGGCTGAAACCACCGCACAGCGTTCCCCTCCCCGCGCCACGCCCGATACTCGGAGGCCACCGTCGCGCACCGGCGGACCGCGTGCGGAGAGAGACGAGTCATTTCCGCGGGAAGGCCGAACTGCCCGATGGTGCAGAGGCGTTCGTGGAGCGGCCCTCGGACGGGTCGGCCGTCAGATAAGCCCCTGACGCATCGCGTACGCCACAGCATGGGAGCGATTACGCAGTTGCAGACGGGTCATCACCGAGTGCAGCACGTTCTTGATCGTGCGCTCGGAGTACGCCAGCTTCGTCGCGATGTCCGCGGTGTCGTACCCCTCGGCCACCAGCCGCAGCACGTCCACCTCCCGCGCGGCCAGGCCGGTGAAGTGCAGACCGCGCGGGCCGAGCACCTGACCCTGGAGCCTGCCCACCTCTTCGAGGAGGCGTCCGAGCAGGTCGGAGGGGAGATGTCCCTCGCCCCGCGCCACCGTGCCGATGACCTGCACCAGATGATCCGGCGTCGAGTCGGACCGCCTGACGACCCCCGCGACCCCGCACTCCGCCGCGCTCACCAGCTTCTGTTCGTCGATGTCCGTGGTCACCAGCACCGTGCGGCAGGTGCTGGTGCGCTGGATGTTGCGCAGGACGCGCAGGACCTCGTCGTCCACGGCGTCCACCACCATGACCACGACCTGGGGCGCGGGCTCCCCGTCGTCCCGGTCGACGACAGCGACCTCGGGGCGGGCCCGAAGCTGACTGGCCACTCCGGCCTGGGAAATCGGGTCCTGCGCGCGTAAAACGACAGTGATGCGCTCCATGCGAATGCTCCCCCTGGGCACCAGCCGGAAGCATCACACTGCAGGCACAAGCTCCACAGCTGTACTCGTCCGCCCCAGCCGTTGTGAGGCGGACTAGAGATTCCCGTTCCTACCCGTGAGGAAACGAAAAGGTTACCTCGGGCATCACATCTGCCCGAAAGTGTTCCTCCGTGACCGGTGCCCACCCCCCGGCCCGGTCCTACGGTCCGCGTATGAGTCTTACCGCAAGCCTCGACGCGTCGTCCGCCACCGTCGTACCGGGCGAGGAGACGACCCTTCCCCTACAGATCCTCAACTCCGGCCGGACCGTCGAGGAGTACCACTTCGAGGTGGTCGGGACCTGTGCCGCCTGGTCGGCGATCGAGCCCGCGGTCCTCTCGCTGTACCCCGGCGACTCCGGAACCGTCTCCCTGGTCATGCGCCCGCCGCGCGAAGCGACGGTCCTCGCGGGCGAGAGTACGTTCGGGATCCGGGTGATGCCGACCGGCGACCGCGGCGGCACCGTGGTGCCCGAGGGCCGGGTGACCGTCCTCCCGTTCACGGAGACGACCGCCGAGCTGGTCCCGCGCGGCTCGAACGGCTCACGCGGCGGGCGGCACCAGTTCGCCGTCGACAACCGCGGCAACACCCCGGTGACCGTACGGCTCGGGGCCCAGCACGGTACGGAACAGGCGCGGGTCGTGTTCGCCGCCTCCGAGCTGCGGATCGAGCCGGGCCACGCGGAGTTCGCGAAACTGCGGGTCCGCCCGGCGAAGCGGATGTGGCGCGGTACGCCGGTGACGCACGCCTTCCAGGTGTTCGCCGCCCCGCAGCCGCCCGAGGGCGAGGAGGCTCCGGCCCCGGTGCTGGTGGACGGCTCCTACCAGCAGGACCCGATCCTGCCGCGCTGGCTGCCCCGGGCCCTGCTCACGGCCGCTCTGCTGCTCCTCGTCCTGGTGGGACTCTGGTACGCGCTGCTGCGCCCGGCGGTGAAGTCCGCGGCCCGGGAGGCGGTCACTCCTGAGGCGGTACGGTCGGCCGCCGCGGCCGACAGGAGCAAGGCCCCGGACGAGGGCGAGCAGGGCGGCGCGGGCTCCGGAGGCGGCGACTCCACCGGTGCGGGCACGGGCGGAGTCGCGGCCAGCCCCACTCCGTCACCGGGGCCCTCCGCCTCGGGCGGCAGCGGCGGCAGCAACGGTGGCAACGGCGGCGGTGAGGCGGCGGCGGGCGCCCCGACCAGCGCGCAGGTCCGGGTGCGGGACGGGGTGGGCGGCGGCCCGAACACCGGCACGGCCCTGGAGGTACCGGCCGGCCACACCTTCCAGCTCACCGACATCGTGGTGCAGAACCCGCAGGGCGACGCGGGCACGGTCACCGTCACGGCCGGCGAGGACACCCGCGTCCTGAGCCTCGGCCTGGAGAACTTCCGCGACTCCGACTACCACTTCGTGACCCCGATCCTGGTACCCGCGGGCGGCAAGGTCACGATGACGATCGACTGCAGGCGGGTCGGCAAACCGGTGGGCGCCCCGGCCCCCTCGCGGTGCTCGTCCTCGATGTTCCTGGGCGGGACGATGCGGCCGGACACCCCGGCGGGCTGAAGCCCGCGCCGGGGCGGGGGCGGGGGCCCTCTGGCCGAGGGCGGGCCCGCGCGGGCTCCCTCGGGCCGGGGCTGAACCGGGGCGGGCTGCCCCGGGCCGGGCTGCCTCAGGCCGAGGCAGGACCAAGGCGGGCTGCCTCAGGCCGGAGGTTTCTCCTCCTCTTCCTCCTCCGCCGGCTTCCTCTCCTCCGCACGCTGCACGAACGACCCCTGTACGTCGGCGGGTTGCTCGTCCTCGTCCTCCGTGGCCGCCCGCTGCACCGCGGAGGCGGCGGCGGGCGCAGGGGCGGACACGGGGGCGGCCGGGGCCGGCGCGGCCTCCGGCGCGGGATCGGACAGCACCCGGTCCGCGTTCGCGACGGCTTCACGCTCGAACCGGTCCGAAGGGTCGCTGACCCGGATGCCGCCCGGGGCCTCCGTCCCCTCCACCGGGCCGTTGCGCTGCTGGATCACATGGGTCAGCTCGTGGGCCAGCGTGGTGCGGCCCTGCGGCGATCCGGGGTCGTAGGCGTCGCGCTGGAACACCACGTTGTTGCCCACGGTGTACGCGTGCGCCCCGACGCCCTTCGCCGACTCGTGCGCGGCGGCGTCGTGGTGGACGCGCACGTCGGAGAAGTCCGCGCCCATCCGGCTCTCCATGTCCGTACGGGTGTCGGTGTCCAGGGGCGAACCGCCGGAGGCGACCACGTCGTGCACCGGCGACCGCTGTTCCTCGGCCTGCCCTGCCTGCGCCGCCTGCCCTGCCTGCGCCGCCTGCCCTGCCTGCTCGGCCTGCTCGGCCTGCTCGGCGGTGGATTCAGCGGCCCCGGACCGGGAACGCTGGACCATCGCCCCGATCGCCCCGTTGCCGGCCGTCCGCTGGAGCAGCCCCATCCCGGCCGCTCCGACCACATCGGCCCGGCCCGTGGCGGCGGCCCGGAAGACGTGGTGGGCCTGCGCGCCGGAGGTCTCCGCGGCGGTTTCGCCGCGCTGTTCATCGCGCTCGTGCGCCTGTTCGCGCCCACCATGTCCGTGGTGCCCACCGTGTCCGTGATGCTCGTGCGGTTCCTGCTCGATGTCGTGCGCGTCCATGCTCATCTCTCCCCTGACCGCGCTGTCCTCGGCATTCCACGATCACGGTGCGGCCCCCGGGCCGTCCAGCCCGCGCCCCGGCCCGGCCGGGGCATCCGGAGCTGCCTCATCGGGCAGCGCGGCGACACGGACGGACGCGCACGACCCCGCCGCCGCGCCCCTCCCTACTCCCTTCGGCCGACAGGGGAGGGGCCATCGGCGCAGTACCGGTCGCCGTCGTCCGCCGTGCTCGCGATGATCGGCAGCATGACCACGAGCGACAGTGGCAAGGACATCACCCTGCGGATCGCCCAGAATCCGGAGGCCGACGAGCTTCTCGGCCGCAGCCCGCTGGCCGCCCTGGTCGGCATGCTGCTGGACCAACAGGTTCCGATGGAGTGGGCGTTCACGGGCCCGTACACCCTCGCGGAACGCATGGGCTCCGACGACCTGGACGCGGGGCGGATCGCCGCCTGCGACCCGGACGCCTTCACCGAACTGTTCACCACCAAGCCGGCTCTGCACCGCTACCCCGGCTCCATGGCCCAGCGGGTGCGGCAGCTGTGCCGCTACCTGGTGGCGGAGTACGACGGCGACGCGAGCGCGGTGTGGCGGGACGCGGCGACCGGCGACGAGCTGCTGAAACGCCTCAACGCACTGCCCGGCTTCGGCGAACAGAAGGCGCGGATCTTCCTGGCGCTGCTCGGCAAGCAGTTCGGCGTACGGCCGACGGGGTGGCGGGAGGCGGCGGGCCCGTACGGGGAGGCCGGATCGCGCCGGTCGGTCGCCGACATCACGGGCCCGGAGTCGCTCGTCGAGGTGCGCGCGTACAAGCAGGAGGCCAAGGCGGCGGCCAAGGCGGCGAAGAAGGCGGCCGGAACAGCGAAGAAGCCGAGTGGGCCCTCAGCCGGGAAGTAGGGCGACTCACCGTCCAGGAACAGGAAGTCGGGCAGGTAGTCGGCTGGTCCGGCGCTCGACCGAGAAGGGACGTGGTCGAGCACCGGATCAGGCCGACACCTCCCTCTCACCGATCGGATCCGGCCACATCTGTTCACAGGCGTCACCCCACTCGCTAGCTTTCGCAGCACATTTGTTCAGCCGTTCAGGTACTGAGCCGCTCGGAGCACCGGCGGTCGGTTCAGGTACTGAGCCGCTCAGAGCACCAGCCGTTCAGACCGGAAGGACTCCTGTGCACGCAACACGTCGCAGAGCCATCGCTGTCGTGGCCGCCACCGCCCTGGCCACACCGCTCCTCCTGGCCGCGTCCCCGCACCCCGGACGCCCCGCGCCGCACGACCCCGGTAAGGAAGCGGCCAAGCTGTCGAAGGAGTTGGTGCGGAAGGCGTCCGCGCGCGACGCCCACCGCCACCTCCAGCAGTTCCAGGCGATAGCCGACTCGACCGACGGTCACCGCGCCGCCGGTTCGCTGGGCCACGACGCCTCGGCGGCGTACGTCTACCGCCAGCTCCAGCGGGCCGGGTACAAGGTCTCGTACGAGGACTTCCGCTTCACCTACACCGAGACGCTGGCCGAGAAGCTCGCCGTGGTGACGCCGACGCCCCGCGACGTCATGATCAAGGCCATGACGTACACCCCGTCGACCGAGGTCGGCGGCCTGACGGCGGCGCTCGTCGCGGTGCCCGTCGACGGGACGACGGGCTGTGAGGCCACCGACTACGCGTCCACGACCTTCACGGGAAAGATCGCGCTGATCAAGCGCGGCGGCTGCTCCTTCGCCGAGAAGCAGGCGGCCGCCGCCGACGCGGGCGCGGCCGGGGCGGTCATCTACAACAACGTCGAGGGCGCCCTGTCCGGCACGCTCGGCGAGGTCGCGGCGGGGAGGATCCCGACCGGGGGCCTCACCCAGGCGGAGGGCGAGAAGCTGGCCGCCGACGCCGCGGGCGGCGAGGTCACGGTCTCCTTCGAGATCCGCGAGCTCCAGGAGGACCGGCCCACCCGCAACGTCATCGCCGAGACGCCGGGCGGCAGCACGGCCCGGACGGTGATGCTCGGCGCCCACCTCGACTCGGTGACCGAGGGCCCCGGCATCAACGACAACGGCTCCGGCTCCGCCGGCCTGCTCGAAGTCGCACTGGAACTGGCGAAGTCGAAGAGCAAGCCCGCCAACAAGGTGCGGTTCGCCTGGTGGTCGGCCGAGGAGAACGGCCTGATCGGCTCGGAGAAGTACGTCGCGGCGCTCTCCGAGAAGCAGCGCGAGCAGATCGCGCTCTATCTGAACTTCGACATGATCGGCTCGCCGAACGGCGTCCAGTTCGTCTTCGACGGCGACAACTCCGACGAGGTCGGCGAGGGCGCGGGCCCGGAGGGCTCGGCCCAACTGGAGCGTGACATCAACGAGTTCCTCGACGGCAAGGGCAAGCCGCACGAGGGCACGGACTTCACCGGCCGCTCGGACTACGGACCGTTCATCGAGGTCGGCATCCCGTCCGGCGGTACGGACACCGGGGCGGAGGGCATCAAGACGGCGGCCCAGGCCGAGGTGTTCGGCGGCGAGGCGGGGATCGCGTACGACCCCTGCTACCACGCGGCCTGTGACGACCTGGACAACATCGACATGGGTCACTTCGACACCAACATCGACGTGATCGCCAACGCGGTCGGGACGTACGCCCACGACCTGAGCTCCCTGACCCGCCCGGTCACCCCCGGCACCGGCACGGGTACGCCCGGCAGCGGCGGCAGCGGCGGCGGCCTGCGCGAGGGTCACGGCCGGGTCGCGGAGTAGGAGCGGCGGCCCCGAACGCGTCCGTTCCGTAAGCGGCCCGTCCGTCCCGTAAGCGGTCCTGTAAGGGAGTCCCGTAAACGGCGCGACGCGAGCCAGCACGGTGGACCACCAGTGGGCCTGGTGCGGGATCCCCCCGGATCCCGCACCAGGTCCACTACCGCGACCTTCCACGCCCCCAGGGTCCGGCGGGGCGGGCAGGGCCTCCGGCGACTCCCGCGCCCCCTGCCCGGTTATCCAGCCGAATACGGCACTATGATCCCTTTGCTCCGTCGTCGCGGTGAGCTTCCCCGGCTGCGCCCGGCGGCCCTTGCCCGGTAGGCTTTCCGTGTGATCTTCAAGCGCATCGGAAATGGGAAGCCATACCCCGACCACGGCCGGGAAAGCACCCGACAGTGGGCGGATGTCGCGCCGCGTCCGGTTCGCCTGGACCAGCTCGTGACCACCAAGGGCCAGCTGGACCTGGAGACCCTCCTCGCCGAGGACTCCACGTTCTACGGCGACCTGTTCGCCCACGTCGTGAAGTGGCAGGGCGACCTCTACCTGGAGGACGGCCTGCACCGGGCGGTCCGGGCCGCACTCCAGCAGCGCCAGGTACTGCACGCCCGCGTCCTCGACCTGGGCTGACGCCCCCGCCGGCTACCTGCGCGCGCCTCCGCGAGGGCACCCGGGCACCCCCACCCGGGGTCCGCAACCCAGTGATGCCCAATTCGGGCCTTTCGGGTGTTTTCACGCTCATCCGGGTGTCATGCGTTGATCATCTTGTACGCATGGACACGGGGTCGCACTACGCTGCCCCCATGAGCATGCTCACTCCCCCCGGCATGGGCGGAAAGTACCGCATCACGGGCGACGCCTATCCCCGTATGCGCCGCCCCCGGCACCGCCGCAGGCTGGTCCTCGCGGGCATCGGAGCCGTCGTCGCCCTCAGCCTGGCCGGCTGGGGCACGCTGCAGCTCATCGACGTCTTCACCGGCGGCGACAAGAGCGCCGGCGCGGCCGACCACAAGCGGGACTGCCCCACCCCGAAGCCGTCGGCGGCCCCCGCCAAGGCGCTGCCGAAACCGGCCGCCATCAAGGTCAACGTCTACAACGCGACGACGCGCAGCGGGCTGGCCAAGTCCGCCGCCGAGGAGCTCAAGAAACGCGGTTTCACCATCGGCGAGGTGGGCAACGCGACGAAGGCGTACGACAAGAAGGTGCCCGGCACGGGTGTGCTGCTCGGCGCGCCGACCGCGAAGAACGGCAGCTTCACGGTGCTCGGCACCCAGCTGGCGGGCGCGGTACAGAAGACCGACACCCGCGGAACGGGCGAGGTCGACCTGATCCTCGGGACGAAGTTCAAGGCGTTCAGCACCCCGCAGGAGGCCACCGCCGCGATGGCGGCCCTGACGAAGCCGGCCCCGGCCCCGTCCTCCTCCTGCTGAACCCGCACACGCCGCCCTCCTGCTGGACCCGCAGAGAATGTCGCGCCCCGCCCCGGCACCGTACGGATGCGTACGACGCCGGCACGGGGCGCGACATCGTGGAGCGGCCTGTCCCGATCCCGGCGTCCGGGCCCGTGCGGGCGTCCGAACCCGCTCGGCGGCGTCCGTACCTGTTCGACCGTGACCTGTTCGACCGTGACCTGTTCAGCCGTGACCCGCTCGGCCGTCGCCTATTCGGCCGTGCCGTACATCCGGTCGCCCGCGTCCCCGAGGCCCGGCACGATGTAGCCGTTCTCGTTGAGCCGCTCGTCGACGGAGGCGGTGACGACGGTGACCGGCGTCCCGGCCAGCTCGCGCTCCATCACCTCGACGCCCTCGGGCGCCGCGAGGAGGACGACGGCGGTGACGTCGTCGGCCCCGCGCTTGATCAGCTCGCGGATGGCCGCGACGAGGGTGCCGCCGGTGGCCAGCATCGGGTCCAGGACGTAGACCTGGCGACCGGAGAGGTCCTCGGGCATCCGGGTCGCGTACGTCTCCGCCTGGAGCGTCTCCTCGTTGCGGATCATGCCGAGGAAGCCCACTTCGGCGGTCGGCAGCAGCCGCACCATGCCGTCCAGCATGCCCAGACCGGCACGCAGGATCGGGACGACCAGGGGCCGGGGGTGCGAGAGCTTCACCCCGGTCGTGGGCGTCACCGGGGTCTCGATGTCGACCAGCTCGGTGCGCACATCCCTGGTGGCCTCGTAGGCGAGAAGGGTGACCAGCTCGTCGGCGAGCCGCCGGAAGGTCGGGGAGTCGGTGCGCTTGTCGCGCAGCGTGGTGAGTTTGTGCGCCACCAGGGGGTGGTCGACAACGTGGATCCGCATGTGTCAACAGTAACCGCGCCGCCCGGCACTCTGCGCTGGCATCAACCACCTGTTCGGGGGGAAGGTGGGGGCATACGGACCCAGCACTGGGGTGGTGTGTCGATGGCTGACGGGGAACTGCGGCGCGACCCGGCCTCGCGCGGGCCGCGCGAGGGGCGCGACGCGGAGGGCGCGGCGAGTGACGTCGAGGACGCGCAGGAGAGTGACGCCGCCCGCCGCCGTCGACGCGCCCAGTTCCTCCGTGAGCTCCACGAGGCCAAGCAGCTGCGCGACCGCGTGCAGCCGCGCCGGGCCCGTGCCGCCCGTATGCGGCAACAGATGCGGATGCGCACGTTCCGTTGGTGAATCCTCCTCGTACCACCGGCGCACTCCCCGCGCAGAGTGCCTCGTCAGGGAGACGGCCGACCAGGCACTCCTGGAACTGATGGCCGACGCAACGGCCGAAGAGGTCTCGTACAGCGCTTGTTTCTGCCACGATGCCGGTTGGGCGGGGCGCAGGACGGACGGATCACCGTTCGCCCTCCCGCCGGACCGATTCGCCTATGACCAGTGGGAGAGTCACGGTGTACTTCGCCGCACTGCTCGCGCGCACCGAAGACGGGTGGGAAGCGAGCGATACAGAGCTCGACGATGTGGAGACCCTGTCCGATCTGACAGATCTGGCCCGGGAGGTCTCGGTGGACGAGGACACGGTCCTGGTCTACATCGAGCAGGAGGACGCCTGGTTCGGCGTCGTCCGGGTGGACGGTGAGGAGGACCCCCGAATCTACGTCTCGGACGCGTCCGCCGCCGCCCGCTCCTCGTACGGGGAGATCCTGCTCACCGACGAAGTGCTCGGCCGTGAACCAGGGGCCGAGGTCGAGATCGCCGCCCTGGAGGAGCTCGTCGACCTCGACGGCACCGAGGACGGTGAACCGGAACGGCCCGCCCCCGCGGCCGTCGACCCGGACGAGGACGGCCCCGACCCGGACGCCGTGCCGGCGGGACCGATCGGCGAGCTCGGGATCCTCGCCGACCTCGGACTGTCCGAGAAGGAGCTGCTCACCCTGCAGACCGACGCACTCTCCGAGATCGCGGAGGCCGTGGGAGCGGCGGAGGTCCTGGAGTCGGTCCGCTAGCCCGGACCGTACACCCGCTCCTCCCTCACCACCTGCTCCCGTGCCCCGTCCGTACCGTCCCGTCCGTTAGGGTCCGCGGGTGACCGCACGACCGCCGGACCCCTCACCCGAGCCCGCCCCGGATCCCGTACACGTACCCGAGCCCGACCCCGTACGCGACCCCTGGCAGGCACCGATGCGCCGCGCCCTGGCCGAGGCCGGGCGGGCGGCGTCGGCCGGCGACGTGCCGGTCGGCGCCGTCGTCCTCGGCCCCGACGGCACCGAGCTGGCCGCCGCCCACAACGAACGCGAGGCCACCGGCGACCCGACCGCGCACGCCGAGATCCTGGCCCTGCGCCGGGCGGCCGAGGCCCACGGCGAGTGGCGCCTGACCGGCTGCACGCTGGTGGTCACCCTGGAGCCCTGCACGATGTGCGCGGGCGCCCTGGTCCAGTCCCGGGTCACCCGGGTCGTCTACGGAGCCCGCGACGAAAAGGCGGGCGCGGCCGGCTCCCTCTGGGACGTCGTCCGCGACCGCCGCCTCAACCACCGCCCGGAGGTGATCGGCGGCGTACTGGAGGCCACGTGCGCCGAACAGCTGACGGCCTTCTTCCGGGCGCTCTGACCGGTAGGGCCCCGCCCCTGACCAGGTACGCCCCGGCTGCCCGACCAGGCAAGGCCCCGCTCCCGAGAACCGATTTCTGTCCACACCCCGGGATGGTCTAAGCTCTCTCTCGGTAGCGTGTCCGAGCGGCCGAAGGAGCTCGCCTCGAAAGCGAGTGTGGCGTAACCCGTCACCGTGGGTTCAAATCCCACCGCTACCGCTCTTACAGAGCCCCCTTGATCTGCGGAGACGCGGTCAAGGGGGTTTTTGTATGTGCCCCGCGACGCACGGTCGCAAGAATGGGACGGGGCAGTAGCCCTACTCCTGATGAGATAACGCAGGTATGGCTACCGAGCACGCGCCTCCGGACGAGACCACCGTCAAGAAATCCGTCACCACCCCCGATCACTTGCCGGCGAAATCGAAGCCCGCACAGACGCGCGGAGGTTCTCTCACTTCGCCTCCGCCCCGGCCGAACACGCCCTCGCCCTGACCAAAACCAGAGAAATCGTCGAGGCGTACGAGGACGGACACGGCCCCTTCACTCCCGAGGAGATCGAGGAGGCTGGCCGAACATGGCACGGCGAGTAGCCCCTGCGGTTCCCCCGCGCCCTCCTCGTCCTTGGCCCGCAGCCACATCATTCCCACGCCCAAGGTCATCGCCGACCGTGCGGCGAAGCTGCTGGAGGACGCGGGCCTGGACGTCCACTAAACGTCGCGGCCACGCTTCGTGGTCGCCACGGCACCCGCCGCTCTCTCTCAGGGGGCTCCTACTACGGCTGAAGAGAGGCAGAATGACTGTTGCCGCACAGCGCTCTCCGAGCACGATTCACCTTCGGGGTGCGGGATATGTCCTTTCTCAAGAAGTGGGTAAATTCAGCCCCATCGCCACATAAACCCGCAGGTCACGAACTGTGGTCCCCGCGCGTGCGGGGGTGGTCCCGTGTCCGGCCTGGCCACCACGGGCAGCCAGGCGTGGTCCCCGCGCGTGCGGGGGTGGTCCCGCGATGCGGCGGACGCTGGGGCGGAGGCCGAGGTGGTCCCCGCGCGTGCGGGGGTGGTCCCAAGACGAAAGTGGCCCACTACCCCGCTTGGGGGTGGTCCCCGCGCGTGCGGGGGTGGTCCCACGTTGCCGGTGCCGGTGCCGGTGATGTTCATGCGGAAGTGGTCCCCGCGCGTGCGGGGGTGGTCCCCGAACAGCTCATGGAGCGCGCCGCGCTGGTGAGTGGTCCCCGCGCGTGCGGGGGTGGTCCCGGCGGAGACGAGTACCGCGATGGTCCGGTGCTGTGGTCCCCGCGCGTGCGGGGGTGGTCCTAGCGGGACATGGGCGGGGCGCTGAGTTCCGCCGTGGTCCCCGCGCGTGCGGGGGTGGTCCCGGCCCGCTGTCCCCCTGGTACGTGAGCGCGGCGCGCAGCAGGTGGTCCCCGCGCGTGCGGGGGTAGTCCCTCCGAGATCGGTGCCCGGGTAACACCAAAGCAGTGGCCCCCACGCACGCGGGCTGTCCTCAAGTCCGCCTGCCGGGCTTGCCACTCATCGTCCTGTTGCTCCGCATTTTGGCGCGGCTGAGACGATCCACGTCTCCATCGCCGAGTCGGCTCGTAGACAACAAGCAGCGGGCTGCAAAGACGACCCGACCTGGGTCATGCCCTGCTGGGCCGGATGACCTCGGCGGGTTCGCGCAGCCAGACCTGCTGGCCCCGGCCGGTCACGGTCAGCCCGAACTGCCCGGCATCGGGCCGCCCCACCGACTCGTACTCCCACCAGACCTGCTCGATCTCCTCCCACAAGAACCCGGGCCCGTACTGCCACACCTCCTCACCCGAGGCCGCCGTGGCAGCGCCTCCGTCCTCCCGGGTCACTCACACCTGAACACCCTTGGCGGTGTTCTGGTGGATGAGCCGTACGCCGGGCAGCCGGGCCCCCGCGTACAGGGCGAACCCGAGGTCGAGGAGCCGGGCGGGGTCCAGGCCCGCCGCACGGGCCCGCCCCTTGCCCGGCACCTCGTGAAGATCGGGCACACGGTGGGCTCGCATCGGCATGTACGTGGCCCCGCCGCAGAACGGGCCCGTCGCGGTGCCGTCGCCGTGAACGCGAAGTTCGACCAGCGCACCCGACCAGAACTCCCGGGCCAGCGGGGCCACAACGACCCCGCCAGGCCGGACCTGCCGGAGCAGCGCGTACGGGACGTAGCGCAATGCGCACGTCGCGATCAGTCGGTCCACCAACCCCAGACCAGGCCATGGCCGTTCGCCGTCCCCGACGCGAAGGTGTGGCCGGTAACCGGCCTGCGCGAGGGCGTCGGCCGCCTGCCGGGCCACGACCGGGTCCAGCTCCACACTGTGGACCAGATCGTCGCCGAGCCGTTCGCAGAGCAGCGCCGCGACATACCCGGTGCCGGTGCCGATCTCCATCACCCGCTGCCCGTAGACGACTTCGAGGAGCGTGAGCATCTGGGCAACCATCGAGGGCATCGAGTTCGAACGACGTCGGGACACCCGGTCCGCCCTCGACCCCGTCGTCGAGCTGAGTGACGACCGGCTCGTCCGAGTTCACCAACCCCAGCCACGCATCCGCCCCCACCACCGGCACACACCGGTCGGGCAACTGCCGCCACACAAACTCCGGAACGAACCGGCTACGCGGAACAGCCTCGAACACCCGCCGCCACCGGCCGGTGAGCAGCCCACGATCGACCAACTCCCGCACCAGCTCAGGGTAGGTGGGAGCCTGGCGTGCGGTACTCACCACTGCGGGAAGCACTGAGGGCGACTCCCGTCCGGAGACGGCTTCGGCTCCGAGGGCGGCGTCCACGGCTTGTCCGACGGCGGCCCACCATGCTTACCGGCATCGGCCCGTACGGGGTTAATGGTCATCATTTATCTCCTCTGTTCGGTGCAACAGTTCGATTGGCAGGACGGTGCAGCCGGTAGATCCCGTACGGCGGAAAGACATCGACCCGGCGGGGCCAGCCACCCTCGGCACACGCCCGGCACAGCAGATCCCGGCCACCCTCGGTACGCCGTGCAGCGGTGACCGGAGCACGCCAACACGCCTCGTACATACGGACATCCGTTGCCGAGAAGTTGATGCTCATACCGCTTCCCGGAGTGCGGTGGCCACCGCATGGCACGGGCAGACACAGTCCGGACGCAGGCAGTAGGCGTGCACCTCGGCCAGACCCGTCACCAGGGCGCTGCGGCACACAACGCCGTACGGACCGTCCGCCCCCGCCCTCAGTCCACTCAGGTCGACCACCGCACCCTCGGCCACATCAGCGGAAGTGATCGGGTCACCACGCCACAACAGCGTCACCTCATGGCCCGGACAGTACGCACCGGTGGTGCCCTCGACCGGCAACTCGTGCGCGTCCTCCTCTGCGTAGCACCTCATCCGCTTCGGACCTCCCGCCAGGCACGACCAAGGTGGACAGCGGTCGGACAGGAGACTCCGACACGGCAGGCGGGGCAGCTCTGGGTGTGGCCGAGCCAGGTCCGGTACGCCCTTTCGCCGCTCCGTTGCCGTCGCTTCTCCTTCAGCTCTGTCACAACGCCCCCGCTGTGATGGGACTCGAAACGGCGAGCAGGCGCGCGATACGGTCGGCGCAAACCTTCTCGCGTCCCCGTTCGCCGATCTCGTGAAAGAGGCTTGTGACGTAGCGCCCTCCCCCGGCGACAATCTCCTCGGTGAGGAGGCCGTGCTGAGGGTGCGTGGCGTGCAGTCGAAGTTCGGGTTCCACGGCGACAACCCGCAATCCGTGATTGCGTAGGTGCCCCGCCAGTCTCTGCAGGTCAGTGGCGTTCATGGCTCGACGGTCTCAACTGCGGCCGGCCCTGGGGATATGACAACCTATGACACGGAGTGGATCATGAGGACGGTGACGATCACGGGGACTCGTGAGACGGGCCACAAGTCCCTCGCCGAGTATGCCGACCTGTTCGAGCAGTACCTCGAACCGTTCGTTCCGGCTGCCCACTTCTACCTCGGCGGGGCCGTGGGCATCGACTCGCTCGCCCTTCTCTGGCTCGCCGACCGGACCACTGCGGCCATCACGGTCGTCGCGCCGGGCACCCTGAGCCAGCAGCCGGCCGAGGCGCGTGAGGCCGTCGCTCGTACGAGGGGCCGCATCACAGAGATCGTGGAGCTCGCAGCGGCCGAACTCCGGTCCCCGGCCTACCACGCACGGAACCGGTGGATGGTCGACCGCACGTCGATGACCATCGGGTTCCCTCACGCCACGGAGCCGTCGACCGGCACATGGCAGACGATCAACTACACAGCAGAGCAGAGAAAGCCGCGACTGATCGTGCCGGTCTGACGACACACCGTCGCGAGCTGCGTAACTATGGCCGTATGAGCAACCGGGCCGCGGGGGCGGCAACGCTGAAACGCTTACGGCACAGCCGCGGCCTCTCCCTGGCCGGTACCGCACGGGCGCTCTCTGAGACTGCCACGGCCCTGCATCACCCGCGTCTGCCCGCCGTGGCGAGTATCCAGCGAACCGTTGCCCGCTGGGAGTCGGCAGCGCCGACGCTGCCCGACGAGCGGTATCAGCTTCTCCTCGCTCACCTCTACGCCCGCACCCCCGCCGGACAGATGTCCGTAGGCCCCGGGTCCGACCTGGCTGAACTGCTCGGGGCGCTGCTCGATCTCGGCGAGAGCGAGTCCCGAGTCGCCGCCCTGCGCACCGCGCTCATCCGTACGGCGACGGATGCCGGCGGCGTGCTGGCCTTGCTCTCCACGCCTCTACAGGCGAGCCTCTCCGCTGCCCTGACCGACCCCGGCCAGGCGACGGAGGAGACCGTGGCCGGGCTCGGTGCGGTCGTGGCCAACATCAACGCGCAAGTAGGCGCGGTGCCTATGGTCCGTCTGCAACTGCTGCTCACGCCCGTGATCGACGTGTGCCGCCGTCTGCAGGCAGGGGCACTCCCCGACCCGCTGGTTGGCCACGTCCGCGCGGTCAGCGTCGCCGCCTGTTCCCTGGCCGGCCGCCTGGCATTCGAGAACGGGGACGATCAGGCTTCACGCGCCCCGTACGCCACAGCAGCCGCGCAGGCCGAGCAGCTCGGAGAGACGTGGCTACAGGCATCCGTACACATGAGTCATGCGCTCGTAACCCTCTACTCGTCATCCGACCTCTCCGACGCCCAGCGGCTCGTCGACCGAGCGATGCGTGCGGCCCGCACGGGGGACAGCGTCCGGGTACGGGCACGAGCGCATGCACTCCAGGCCGAGGTCGCCGCGCGGGCGGGGCTGGAACGGCAGGCACAGTCGGCGCTCGGGTTGGCTTGGTACGACATCGGGGGCCAGACCAGCGGCGATCCGTCGGGCAGCAGCTTTTCGGCGGGGCACCTACGGGGGTTCGAGGGGGTGTGCGAGCTGTCCGTCGGTGATCCTTCGGTCGCACATGATCGGTTCGCTGTTTCGGCAGCCGCATTGGTCGCTCCTCGGGAGCAGGTGCAACGCGCGATCGTAAGAACCGATCAGGCTCTTGCCCGCATTCGGATGGGTGATCCTCGGTCGGCTGCGGAGCTGCTGCACGAGTGCGTGCTCTCGGCTACGGCGACCGGCGGCCGTGTGCCGACGATTCGACTGCGGAGGGCCAGGACGGAGTTGCGGCCATGGCGACGTGAGGATTTCGTCACCGACCTGGACGATCACCTGATGGACGTGCTGGGGACATGACGTATGGCGGCCACCACTCGTGGCGTACTTCACTGATCGCCACGATCCCCGCGAACCCGAGGGCACGGACTCCGCGCCGCCTGCCTCGCCGTCCGGCACGACACACAGGAGACCCGGACCGGCGACGTGAGCCACTTCGGGAAGAAGTAGGCGCCCGTCGGCGATCCGCAGGAGGTCACTGCCGCCCAGACGGCCCGCATGCCCGAGGTGCTGGCCTCGGGGGTCCGTGATCTGGTTGCGGAGTGCGAGGCGAAGGAGTTGCCGTCGGCGGTCTGCGCTCGGGACGCGGACAGAGCTGAAGTGCATGCTCCAGGGCATCGAGTCCAGGACCAAGGGTTACGAGAACGCCCAACGCTGGATCGACAGCAGCCCAGGCCGCCTCGTCAACGGGACCGCCAATCATCTGGTCGACGGACTGCTGGCGCGGGAGAGCTTGGACTGGCTACGTACCGCCCTGGGCGTAGTCCTCACCCGAGGCCCGGGTTCCGAGCCCTGGGTTTCGGGCTTCGGGATGGTCGGGCCACTCTTCCGGGGGTACGTGAGTGGGGCTTCGGCCCGAAGCTCGGGTGCCGGGACTCGGGCGTCGGGATGCGGGACCCGGGATTCGAGCGCCTTCTTTAACCGATCGGTAGAAGAAGGGGGTTGGGTAAAACCTCCCCTACCTCCCTGCCCTGTAACGGTCAGCAAGTATGACTAATCGTGACAGCTTGCGGCGCAGCGTCACGACTGCTTACGGTGCGAGAACCAAGCGACCCCGACCGGTGTTGCCACACCAGGCCGGGGTCTTACCGCAAGATCGATAACCCAGAAAGCCGATCCCTTGGCTACTCAGCACACTAGCTCCGCCCTGTCCGCTCCCGCACCCTCAGCCGCGTACCCGATGGCCAAGCCCGGGTACGGCAAACGCTCAGCGCCGGACCAACAGAACCGCACGCCCCATGACTTCGCACTTCTGCCGACCCGCGAGCGATACGTCGCCGGGTTCGTCGACCACCTCCCCGAGGGTGCCGCGATGAGCGTGAAGCAGCTGGCCAAGCAGATCCCGCTCTACGGCCAGCAGGCCGTCTCCACCTCATTGACCGCCCTGTCCGTCGCCGGGCATCTGCGGCGCGTACGGTGCCCCGCCGGCGAGGGGGACGAGACCCGTTGGGTCTTCCGCACCTTCTGGTCCCGCACCGCCCGCGACAACGAGTGGTGGAACGCGTACCTCGCCACCGAGCAGGCCGCCCTGGCCGCAGCCCCCGTACCGGAGACGCCTGCCTTCAACGCGGCACCGCCGCCACCGTGGGTCCCGGCCGAGGAGCCGCCGCCTCCGCCCGCGCCGGAGTGCCCCGGTACCGATCAGGCCCCCGGACCCAGCGCAGTACCACACCAGCGCACCCCCGACCAGGCCCCGGACGCCGAGGCCGCGCCGCCCCATCCGACCGCCCCGGGCGCGGTGCCCGCGACGCCCCACGGAGCCCCCGAAGTCGGCCGGTCTCCCGCCTACCTCGCCCTGGCCCGCCTCGGCCGCGACGATCACCGCCTGGCCCTCTCCGCAGACGACTGCGCTGCCCTGGAAGTACAGGCGGCGGAGTGGCTCGCCCGGGGCGTGAGCGTCGACTACCTGACCAGCGCCCTGACCGCAGGGCTCCCCGCCCAGGTCGACAGCCCCCTCGGCTTCGTCCGCCGCCGCCTCAACGACAAGATCCCACCCCGGCTCCCCCACGAGAGCGCCTCGCCCAGCACTCCCGCACCAACGCGCCGCATCCTCATGGAATGCACCGCCTGCGGACGCCCCGGACAGCCGGAAGCTCTCCCCGACGGCCTCTGCCGCCCCTGCCGCACCGCCCACCATCCGGCAGACAGGCTCCCGCCCAATTCTGCCGGGATCGCCGACGTCAAGGCCCACATGGCCAACCTCCGCGACCTGCTCAGACCCGTCTGAGCCCGAGCGCCACAAGCAACTCGCACCCCCGACCGACACAAGCCACGAGCAAAGCGGAGGACAGATCACCGAACCTCCCGAACGGCAGCCATGAACCTCCGCGAGATCCCGAACCCGACGACGGCCGCCCTCCTTCTTGCAGAGACGAGATACCGCACGCGACCGGCAGAGGGCAGAATCACCCCTGCACCTGCCCAACTCCAGGCCAGGACGGTTTGCCACATCGAGGAGATATGCCCGTTTCTCAAGAAGTGGGTAAAAACAGCCCCTCGGGCGCATAAACCCGCAGGTCAAGAACTGTGGTCCCCGCGCACGCGGGGGTGGTCCCGTTCGCCGGCCTCCTGGCGCTGACGCTGCTCCAGGCGGTGCTTTCGTGTGGTCCCCGCGCACGCGGGGGTGGTCCCATCAAGCGGGGAACGGTCGTCATCACGCCGACCGTGGTCCCCGCGCACGCGGGGGTGGTCCCATCAAGCGGGGAACGGTCGTCATCACGCCGACCGTGGTCCCCGCGCACGCGGGGGTGGTCCCTCGACAAGCGGTTCGGCACGGTCCCGCTCCCGGTGGTCCCCGCGCACGCGGGGGTGGTCCCCCGATGAGCCCGTACTCCGGGCTCATCGGGCGGTGGTCCCCGCGCACGCGGGGGTGGTCCCGTGCCGGTGGGCCACTGCTCATCGAGGAGCGCGGACACGGTGGTCCCCGCGCACGCGGGGGTGGTCCCTGCTTGGCCTGGTTCATCTTCGTCGTGAGCTGGTGGTCCCCGCGCACGCGGGGGTGGTCCCCTCCAGTCGGTGTCAGCAACGGGAGGCGCGGCGTGGTCCCCGCGCACGCGGGGGTGGTCCCGGCCCGCAGGTGTGCTCGGCCCCGGCACCCAGGTGGTCCCCGCGCACGCGGGGGTGGTCCCTCGAACTTCGCCCGGTCGATGGTCGTCGACCGGTGGTCCCCGCGCACGCGGGGGTGGTCCCGGTGGTGGGGCGGGCTATGTAGGCGGGCACGAGTGGTCCCCGCGCACGCGGGGGTGGTCCCGCATCCAGGCCATGCGTGATCTCCTCGCCCTCGTGGTCCCCGCGCACGCGGGGGTGGTCCCTCGCGTCACGGGTACAGCAGCCGGGACAGTGGGTGGTCCCCGCGCACGCGGGGGTGGTCCCGAGGCGCTGCCGGATGGGGTGTCGCTTACGGAGTGGTCCCCGCGCACGCGGGGGTGGTCCCGGCCAGGCCGGAGGTCCGGCAGCAGGGGCGGCGTGGTCCCCGCGCACGCGGGGGTGGTCCCAGGATCACCGACCTCCCCTTCGACTTCTCCCAGTGGTCCCCGCGCACGCGGGGGTGGTCCCTTCTCCTCCTGGATCAGCTCACGGATCCGCGTGTGGTCCCCGCGCACGCGGGGGTGGTCCCGATCGCTTCTTCCTCGCTGAAGATGACGCCGGGTGGTCCCCGCGCACGCGGGGGTGGTCCCGCCCGTCCCCGTGATGAAGGTCCCCGCCGCCAGTGGTCCCCGCGCACGCGGGGGTGGTCCCTCCTAACGAGAGACAGGCCCATGACGGACTGCGTGGTCCCCGCGCACGCGGGGGTGGTCCCAGGACGAAGACGCCGGAATGGTATGAGCCCTCGTGGTCCCCGCGCACGCGGGGGTGGTCCCGGCTGCGCCGCGTCGTACTCGGCGGCCAGAGAGTGGTCCCCGCGCACGCGGGGGTGGTCCCGCCGACGTGTTCGGCATCCTGACCGCCGGGAAGTGGTCCCCGCGCACGCGGGGGTGGTCCCCGATCACCCCGGCGGCCCGAGCCGCGCGGACGGTGGTCCCCGCGCACGCGGGGGTGGTCCCGCCTTCTTCGTGTCGCCGAGGAACTGGACGTAGTGGTCCCCGCGCACGCGGGGGTGGTCCAGCCTGACGTCTGGGGTTGGGGCATGGGCCGCGGTGGTCCCCGCGCACGCGGGGGTGGTCCCTTCATGCGCTCACCGTTTTCGGCTTGCAGCGGGTGGTCCCCGCGCACGCGGGGGTGGTCCCGGCGTCCGCGTCGTGGCACCGCGTCGGCGTGGGTGGTCCCCGCGCACGCGGGGGTGGTCCCGCGCACCGGAACGGTCCCGGTAGACGAACATCGTGGTCCCCGCGCACGCGGGGGTGGTCCCTTCGGCAAGCAGGCATGGCGGTACGCGGGCAAGTGGTCCCCGCGCACGCGGGGGTGGTCCCTCTCCGTCGGATTCATCCGGACCGACCTCCCCGTGGTCCCCGCGCACGCGGGGGTGGTCCCGTACTGCCGGTGACCGGCGCGGCCACCGTCGCGTGGTCCCCGCGCAGGCGACACGTGCGAATCAAGCCGTCCTGCCTCAGCGACGGCTGCACCTCGCGCGCAATCGGACCCGTTCCCCCAGGCTCCCGGCACGACCCACACTCCGCGAGTCGACCAACGGAGCCCGGCGACCATGCTCACCGCCGCCTCCAGCCACAGCCACCATCAAGCGCGGCTGGCATCAGCAGAACACTCCCCCACCGCCGCGCTCGATCAGATAAGTGCACTTGCGTTCATTCTCGGTCATCGCAACCGCCGGCGACTTCGACGATGTCCAATACGCCCATGAGCCGCGATCATCCGGAAAGCCTCTCGGCTTTCGCCCGCCTGTCCCCCGCATCCCGCACCGCCTGGGGCAAGCACGACCGGCAGACCGAGCAGTGGCTCCCCCTCTGGCGGCACATGGCGGACAGCGCCGCCGTGGCAGGCAGGCTCTGGGACGAGTGGGTGCCCGACAGCGTCAAGGCGCTCATCGCTGACGCGTTCCCCCAAGGGGCGCGGGACGCCCGGCAAGTGGCCGTCTACCTCGCCTGCGTCCACGACATCGGCAAGGCCACCCCCGCCTTCGCCTGCCAGGTGGAAGGGCTCTCCGACCGGATGCGGGCGGCCGGGCTCGCCATGCCGTATCAGAAGCAGTTCGGGATGGACCGCAGGATGGCTCGGCACGGACTGGCCGGGCAGTTGCTCATCCAGGAGTGGCTGGCGCAGCGGTTCGGGTGGAGTGAGCGGGTCTCCGGGCAGTTCGCCGTGGTCGCGGGCGGGCATCACGGCACACCCCCGGATCACCAGCAGATCCATGATCTCGGGCTTCGGCCCCACCTGTTGCGTACAGGAGGGGCGGGAGGGGCGGAAGGCGAGAGCGAGGTCGTCTGGCGGGATGTCCAGTACGAGCTGATGGATGCCTGCGCCGTGCGGGCGGGCGTGCAGGGGCGGTTCGCCGATTGGCGGTCCGTTCGGTTGCCGCAGCCCGTTCAGGTCGTACTCACCGCGATCGTCATCGTCTCCGACTGGATCGCCAGCTCCTCCGAGCTGTTCCCGTACGACCCCGCCTCCTGGTCCCCCGTGGGACCGGAAGGGGAGGGCCGTCGACTCGCGGCCGCCTGGGCCGGGCTGGACCTGCCCGGCCCCTGGCGAGCCGAACAACCAATCGGTACTGCGGGCGAGTTGTTCCGAGCACGGTTCGATCTTCCGCAGGGCGCCGAGATCAGGCCCGTACAGGACGAGGCGGTGCGCGTGGCCCGGGAGCTGCCTGGCCCCGGCCTCCTGATCATCGAAGCGCCCATGGGTGAGGGCAAGACCGAGGCCGCCTTCGCTGCGGCGGAGATCCTGGCCGCCCGGTCGGGTGCCGGAGGGTGCCTCGTGGCGCTGCCGACCCGCGCCACCGGGGACGCCATGTTCCCCCGCCTGCTGCGCTGGCTGGAGCGGCTGCCCTCGGACGGGCCCCGCTCCGTGGTCCTCGCCCACGCCAAGGCTGCCCTCAACGAGGTCTGGGCCGGGATGACGAAGGCCGACCGGCGGACGATCTCGGCCGTCGACCTGGACAGTCCGGTCGAGAACGTCTCCCCCGCCGGGGCCGCGAGCCGCGTCGATCCCGCCTCCCTCCACGCCCACCAGTGGCTCCGCGGCCGCAAGAAGGCGCTGCTCTCCTCCTTCGCCGTCGGCACCATCGACCAGGTACTTTTCGCCGGGCTCAAGAGCCGGCACCTGGCGCTGCGGCACCTCGCCGTCGCGGGCAAGATCGTCATCATCGACGAAGTGCACGCGTACGACGCGTACATGAACGCCTACCTCGACCGCGTTCTGGAGTGGCTGGCCGCCTACCGGGTGCCCGTCGTGATGCTCTCCGCCACCCTGCCCGCCCGGCGCCGGCGCGAGCTGGCCGCCGCGTACGCCGGGGAGGAGACTCCCGAACTCGCCGAAGCCCTCGATCTGCCCGACGACGCCTATCCGTTGATCACCGCCGTCGCCCCCGGAGACGCCGCCCTGACGGCCCGGCCCGAGCCCGCCTCCGGGCGGCGCACCGACGTGCTCCTGGAGCGGCTGGGCGACGAACTGCCCCTGTTGGTACGGCTGCTGGACGAGGAGCTGCGCGACGGTGGCTGCGCCCTCGTCGTACGCAACACCGTCGACCGGGTCCTCGAAGCCGCCGAGCACCTCCGCGCCCACTTCGGGGCGGAGGCCGTCACCGTGGCGCATTCCCGGTTCATCGCAGCCGACCGGGCACGCAAGGACACCGAGCTGCGTGAACGGTTCGGGCCCGGTGGCGACCGTCCCGCCGGGCCGCACATCGTGGTGGCCAGCCAGGTCGTCGAACAGTCGCTGGACATCGACTTCGACCTGCTGGTCACCGACCTCGCCCCCGTCGACCTGGTGCTCCAGCGCATGGGGCGGCTGCACCGTCATCCGCGGACCCGGCCGCCCCGCCTCGCGCGGGCCCGCTGCCTGATCACCGGGGTGGAGGACTGGAACGCCGACCAGCCCGTGCCCGTACGCGGTTCCCTCGCCGTGTACCAGGGGCCGCACACCTTGCTGCGGGCGCTCGCCGTGCTGGGCCCGCATCTCGACGGCGTACCGCTGGTGCTGCCGGACCACATCAGTCCGTTGGTGCAGGCCGCTTACGACGAACGGCCGGTCGGGCCCGCGCACTGGGGCCCCGCGCTGGCCGAAGCCCGGCGACAGTACCTGACCCGCATGGCCGAGAAGCGGGAGCGGGCCGATGCGTTCCGGCTGGGGCCGGTACGGCGGGCGGGCCGACCCCTGTTCGGCTGGCTCGACGGCAACGCCGGGGACGCGGACGACAGTCGCGACGGGCGCGCCCAGGTGCGGGACAGCGAGGAGAGCCTTGAGGTCCTGGTCGTCCAGCGCCGCGCGGACGGGCGGCTGACCACCGTGGGCTGGCTCGACGGCGCTCGCGGCGGGCTGGATCTGCCGGAGCACGCGCCTCCGCCGTACCGGGCAGCCGAGATCGTCGCCGCGTGCGCGTTGACGTTGCCCCGGGCGCTCTCTCATCCGGGTGTGATCGATCGGACCATCGCGGAGTTGGAGCGCTTCGTCGTACCGGCCTGGCAGGTGAAGGAGTGCCCCTGGTTGGCGGGGGAGTTGCTGCTCGTTCTGGACGAGGACTGTCAGACCCACCTGTCAGGGTTGAAGGTCCACTACAGCGCAGACGACGGACTCCGGGTGGGTCCTGTCGGCGCGCGCAGCGCAAGCAGAGCAAAGGGGCTCCAAGCAGTGGCGTCCTCAGTGCCTTCTTTCGACCTGGTCTCCCGGCCGTGGCTGCCCGTCCAGTACGAGGACGGCGCCACCGGCGAGCTCTCGCTGAGGGACGTCTTCGCGCGGGCGGGCGAGGTGCGTCGGCTGGTGGGTGACCTCCCGACGCAGGAGCTGGCCCTGCTGCGGCTGCTGCTGGCGATTCTGTACGACGCGTTCGACGAGGCGGAAGGCCGGTCGGGCGGCGCGCCGGCGCAGCTGGAGGACTGGGAAGCGCTGAGGCACGCGCCGGACTCCTTCGAGATCGTCACCGGCTATCTCGACCGGCACCGGCACCGCTTCGACCTTCTGCACCCGGAACGCCCGTTCTTCCAGGTGGCCGGGTTGCATACGCAGAAGCACGAAGTCGCCTCGCTGAACCGGATCGTGGCCGACGTGCCCAACGGCGAAGCGTTCTTCTCCATGCGCAGGCCCGGTGTCGATCGGCTCGGTCTCGCCGAGGCTGCCCGCTGGCTCGTCCACACCCATGCGTACGACTCGTCCGGGATCAAGTCCGGTATGGAGGGCGACGCGCGGGTCAAGGGCGGAAAGGTCTACCCGCAGGGCGTCGGCTGGGTAGGTGGCCTCGGCGGTGTCTTCGCGGAGGGCGCATCGCTGCGCGAGACCCTCCTGCTGAATCTGATTCCGACGGACGAGGACATCCTGGCGTCGGAGCCGAAGGCCGATCTCCCCGTATGGCGCCGCGAGACGCCCCCGGGGCCGGGCGTGATGGAAGGCGACCCTTCCGTGCCTCGCCCGGCGGGCCCCCGCGATCTCTACACCTGGCAGTCCCGGCGGCTTCTCCTCCGCACGGAGGGCTCCGACGTCATCGGGGTCGTCCTCGGTTACGGTGACCCGCTCGCCCCGGCCAACCGGCAGAAGGCGGAGCCGATGACGGGCTGGCGCCGCAGCCCCGCACAGGAGAAGAAGCTCGGCCGTCCGCTGATCTACCTGCCGCGTCAGCACGACCCCGACCGGGCGGCGTGGCGTGGCCTGGCGAGCCTGCTGTACGCCCAGCGGGAGGACGGGGACACGACCGGGCGGGGCACGGACCGGAGCCGGCCGCCCGGGATCGTGAGATGGCTGGCCCTGCTCAGTACCGAGGGCGTGCTGCCGAAAGGGTCGTTGATCCGTACGCGGCTGGTCGGCGCGGTCTACGGAACGCAGCAGTCCGTGGTGGACGAAGTGGTGGACGACTCCATCGCCCTGCCGGTCGTTCTGCTCCACCAGGACCGCCGCCTGCACGGGGCGGTCGCGGTCGACGCGGTCGCCGAAGCCGAGCGGGCCGTGTCCGCTCTGGGGCACCTGGCCGGGAATCTGGCGCGTGCGTCCGGTTCGGAGGCCGGGCCGGCCACCACCACCGCCCGGGACCAGGGTTTCGGGGCGCTGGACGGACCGTACCGGCGCTGGCTGGGGGATCTCGCGGAGGACACGGATCTGGAGCGGGCTCGTGCCGCATGGCGGGCCACCGTACGGCTCATCGTGCTCGGCCTCGGCCGTGAGCTTCTCGACTCGGCGGGCCGGGGGGCGGCCGAGGGGCGGGTGATCGAGCTGCCGGGCGTGGGCAAGCGCTGGATCGACAGTTCTCGGGCGGACCTGTGGTTCCGGACCCGGATCAACAAGGTGCTGCCCAAGCCGCTGCCGGAAGCGCCCGCTCCGACCACCGCCAACCGCCCCGACCGCGCCGACCGCGCCAGCCGCCTCGACCACGCCGAGCGCGCCGACCGCGCCAGCCGCCTCGACCACGCTGACCGCGCCGACGAAGCTTCTTCGGAGGAAACCGCATGACCATCGCCGCTACGACGCCCGGCGCGGACGCCTCGCCGCCACCCCGGGAGAGCGCACCGCCCGCCGAACGGCTGCCCGACCATCGGCTGGTCGCCCAGGCGACGGGGAAGTACATCGCACGGATCCAGCCTCAGTATCTGTCCAACACCTCGTCCGCCGTGGCGGAGCTCGCCCGGCTGCGGCGGGGCGCGGGAAAGCGGGTTCACCAGGTCCAGGACCTGTGGGGCATCGGGGGGACGGAGGAGCTGGCTCGGCTGCTCGATGGCCGGAAGGACTTCATCCGCCCCGCATTCGCCGAGGAGGCCGTCTTCCTCGCCTCCACCCTGTGGGCCCTCCACCAGCAGTCGGCCCGCGACACAGGCATGCACGACCGGAGGCAGAACCTGGGCGGGGCCGTCCGCACTCTGATCCGGCTGAAGGGGGCCTCGGGCGAGGACGAGGAGGACTCCCCGCTGCGCAAGCGCCTGGTGCGGGTCGGAACGGCCGAATCCCTCGACTCGGTCGCCGTACGGCTGAGAGAGATCGTGATGCTCCTGCGCGGCGCGCGGGAACCCCTCGACTACGCGCGCCTGGCCGGGCAGCTCTACCGCTGGCAGCACCGCCCCGACCGGGCCGGGGTGCAGCGGGAATGGGGCCGCGAGTTCCATCTCGCCGCAGCCTCGACCGCGAGGAAGGGCAAGTCGGCCTCGGACGGGAACACCAGCGGCACCGGCAATACCGGCGACACCGGCGACACCGGCAATGCGGGCGACGCGGTCGACCGGGCGTTGAGCCCGGATGAGGAATACGGCGGCTGTGCGGCAGGGGAGTAGAGCTCCGCGCTCCGCCCACGGCCCCCGGTCTGTCCGCCCTCGTAGAACATCTCTCGCGCACGACGACGATCAAAGGAATTGAGCACGCGTGGCCCTGAACCGGACGATTCTCGACATTCACATTCTCCAGACCGTTCCGCCGAGCAACCTGAATCGCGACGACACAGGGACGCCGAAATCGGCGACGTACGGGGGCGTGCGGCGCTCCCGCGTGTCCAGCCAGGCGTGGAAGCGGGCGACCCGTACGGCGTTCGCGGAGTTGCTCGACCCATCCGAACTCGGCATCCGCACCAAGAAGGTCGTGGAGGTCCTCGCCGACCGGGTCCTGGATCTGGACCCGTCGCTGTCGCGTGCCGCCGCTCAGAGCCTGGCGGCGGAGACCATCACCACGGCGACCGGCTCGAAAGTCGTCCCCGCCCGCAAGGGCAAGCAGGACGTGGAGGATCCCGCCGCGGAATCCGCCTACCTGATGTTCCTGAGCGGCCGGCAGTACGACGCCCTCGCCGCGATGACGCTCGAAGGCGGGAAGGGCGGCGACGTCAAGGCGCTGAAGGACTTCTTCAAGGACAAGGAGAACAAGTCGCGGGTCAAACAGCTCGTTCTCACCGAACACTCCGTGGACATCGCCCTGTTCGGACGCATGGTCGCGGACTCGACCGATCTGAATGTGGACGCGGCGGCCCAGGTCGCCCATGCGCTGAGCGTGCACACGGTGGAGGTCGAATCGGACTACTACACAGCGGTCGACGACAAGAACACGAACGCTGAAACCGGCGCCGGAATGATCGGCACCGTCGACTTCAACTCCGCCACCCTTTACCGCTATGCCGCACTCGATGTGAACCGCCTCCAGGAGAATCTGGGCGCCGGGCACGACGATGCCCGGCCTGTGGAGCCGACGCGGCGGGCTGTCACGGCGTTCCTCGAAGGTTTCATCACGTCCCTCCCCACCGGAAAGATCAACTCCTTCGGCAACCAGACCCTGCCCGCCGCGGTGATCGTGAAGCTCCGCTCCCGGCGGCCGGTCAGTTACGTGGCCGCGTTCGAGGAGCCGGTGGCCATGGGCAGCGAAGGCGGCTTCCTCACGGGGAGCTGCGAGAAGCTGGCCGCGTTCGTGCCGGACCTGGAGACGAGCTTCGGCCTCTCCGACGGCCCGGAGGGCTGGGTCGTCCGGGTGGGCAAGGAGACGCAGGCTCTGGAGGCGCTGGGCCAGTCCGTGAGCCTGCCCGAGCTGCTGGCCGCCGTGGGGGACGCCGTCGTCGCCCGGGTAGCGCCGGAGGGCACGGGGCATGCCACCGGCGTCCCGGTCGCGAGGGGCGCCTCGGGCCTCGTGCCGGAGCCCGGGGCATGACCGTGCTGCTGTTGCGGCTCGCGGGCCCCCTCCAGTCCTGGGGATCGGCTGCCCGCTTCACCCGCCGCACCACGGAGAACGCGCCGACCAAGAGTGGCGTCATCGGCCTTCTCGCCGCAGCCCAGGGCCGCCGACGGGACGCCGATCTCACCGACCTCGCGGCGCTGGGATTCGGTGTCCGCATCGACCAACCGGGCACCCGGCTGCGCGACTTCCAGACGGCACACCACAGCGACACGCTCAAGGCGATGCCGCTGTCGGAGCGCTTCTACCTCGCCGACGCGGTGTTCGTGGCCGGGGTGAGCGGTGAGGCCGCACTCGTACAGCGGCTGTACGAGGCGCTGCTGGAGCCGGTTTTCCTGCCCTATCTGGGCCGTCGTTCCTGCCCGCCATCGCAGCCGGTGACGATCGCGGAGCCGCTGGACGGAGAGCTGGAGCAGATTCTCAGGGAAGCGCCGTGGGAGGCGTCCGGCTGGTACCGGACCCACCGTGACACCTCGTACCGTCGCCGAGGCCAGTCACCGCCCACCGAGGTGCGCCTGGACCTCCTGCTGGACAGCCCGCCCGGCCCCGGCCGGTTGCCGGACATCACCCTGCGGGATCTCCCGGTGAGCTTTGACCCGCGCCACCGCCAGTACAAGCTGCGGGGCGTGCGGACGACCGAGACCAGCGTGCCCACGACGGCCGGGGCCCGGTCGGCACGGCCGCCGCATGAACCCACAGCCCTGCTCATGCCCGTCACGCCCGTCATGCCCGTCACGCCCGCCACGCCCGCCGCAACGAGGACCGACTGATGTACCTCACCCGATTCCGTGTGAACACCGGCCGGTCAGAGGGCCGCCGCCTGCTCGGCTCACCGCACCGCGTGCACGGCGCGGTGAACGCCTCCTTTCCCACTCCGCCCTCCCGCGACGGATCCGGGCCCCGGGTGCTGTGGCGGGTGGACCGCAACGGGACCTCCGAGACACTGCTCTACGTCGTCAGCCCCAGCCGCCCCGACCTGACCCACCTGGTCGAGCAGGCGGGCTGGCCCGCCTCGGACGAACCCGGATGGACGACGTTCGCGTACGCCGACTTCCTCACCGCACTCCACCCGAACGACACGTGGGGATTCAGGCTCACCGCGAACCCCGTGCACAACGTGCGCCACGCGTACGTGAAGGAGGGGGAGCGGACTAAGCGGGCCGCGCACCAGACCCCCCGACAGCAGATGGACTGGCTGTTGAAGCGGCAGGAGAAGGCCGGCTTCGAGGTCGTTCGCAAGCCGGCGGAACAACGTCTGCTGCCCGAGGGCGACGAGTACGAACTGATCGTCCGCGACCGGATCCCGCTGCAATTCCGACGCATGGCGGAGCCGACGCGCGGGAACAGCGACGTACAGATCACCAAGGTCACCTTCGACGGGCGTCTGCGCGTCACGGATCCGGAACTTCTCCGCCGCACGCTCACCCACGGCCTGGGCAAGGCCAAGGCGTACGGCTGCGGCTTGATGACGCTGGCCTCGGTACGGGGGCGGGGGGAAGGGTGAGCACGGTCGGCCGTAGGGGGGCCTCCACGCCGCGCGAGCTCACCCGGGTCGGCGACCGGCTCTCGTTCGTCTACCTGGAACGGTGCACAGTGCACCGGGACTCCAACGCGATCACCGCCGAAGACGCGGACGGCGTCACGCACATCCCGTCCGCCACCATCGGCACGCTCCTGCTCGGTCCGGGCACCCGCGTCACCCACCAGGCGATGGCGCTCCTCGGCGACAGCGGTGCCGGCGTGGCGTGGGTCGGCGAGCACGGAGTCCGGTACTACGCGGGTGGCCGGGCACTCACCCGTTCCTCGGGGCTGATCGAGGCACAGGCCACGGCCTGGGCGAACCGGCGCACCCGACTGGACGTGGCGCGCGCCATGTACCGGCTGCGGTTTCCGGGCGAGGACACCACAGGCCTCACCCGTAAGGAACTCCTCGGCAAGGAGGGCACGCGGCTGCGGGAGTGCTACAGACGGGAGTCCCAACGTACGGGCGTCCCCTGGCGCAAGCGTGAGTACCACCGTGACGATTTCTCGGCGGGGGATGCCCCCAACCAGGCCGTAACGGCCGCCGCGCAGTGCATGTACGGCGTATCCCACTCCGTCGTCGCGGCGCTGGGCTGCTCGCCGGGGCTGGGGTTCGTCCACTCCGGCCACGAACGCTCGTTCGTCATGGACGTCGCGGACTTCTACAAGACGGACATCGCCATTCCCGCCGCCTTCGACGCGGCAGTCGAGGGGGTGGACGACATCGCGGCCCGGACCCGCCGCATGCTCCGGGACCGCATCAACCGCATGGGCCTGCTCGACCGTTGTGTCCGGGACATCAAGGATCTGCTCGGCTACGACGGCACCCGCGACACGGCCGAGGCGGACAGCGCGTCATCGAACCGGGTCACTCTCCAGTCCGACGGAGACGTCATGGTCGAGGCTGGGCGCAACCACGGAGACGAGATCATCTGGTGACCGTCATCGTCCTCACCAACTGCCCGGTCGGCCTCAGGGGCTTCCTCACCCGCTGGCTGCTGGAAATCTCCCCGGGCGTCTTCCTCGGCGCTCCGTCCACCCGCATCCGCGACCTCCTGTGGGCCGAAGTCCGCGAGTACGCCGGCCAGGGCCGGGCCCTGCTCGCCTACCAGACGGACAACGAGCAGGGCTACGCCTTCGAGACCCACGACCACACCTGGCACCCGACCGACCACGAGGGCCTCACTCTGATCCACCGCCCGAGCAGCCATGCCCCGCGGGCGGGGAGCGCGGCAGCCGATGTACCCCGACAGGGCTGGAGCAAGGCGTCGAAGCGACGGCGGTTCGGGGGCGGGAGGTAGGTGTGGCGTCTAGGGCAGGGGCAGGGACAGGTCGGCGTACACCGCAGGCCAGAAAGATTACTTATGCCCGAATCAAGGGTAAAAACAGGCTCCCGCCATATAAGACACCAGTTCAGTGACTGTCGTCCCCGCGCGTGCGGGGTTGGCCCCGCGCGGCTGCGCGTCATGGCCCGGCTCACGGAGTCGTCCCCGCGCGTGCGGGGTTGGTCCCAACCCCGGCGGGTGCCGTCATCGTGGTGCGTAGTCGTCCCCGCGCGTGCGGGGTTGATCCCCAGAGGGTCTGGCCGGTACGGCGGCGGTGCGCGTCGTCCCCGCGCGTGCGGGGTTGGTCCCGCGCCGCCCAGAACCTTGAGATCCGTGGTGTAGTCGTCCCCGCGCGTGCGGGGTTGGTCCCATCAACGGGCTGCTCGCCCCGGCACCGCACACGTTGTCCCCGCGCGTGCGGGGTTGGTCCCGGGTAACGGAGTGAGCTAGGACGCTCGTATATGTCGTCCCTGCGCGTGCGGGGTTGGTCCAGGCCTGGTCTTCAAGCTGCTCACCGCCCTGAAGTCGTCCCCGCGCTAGCGGGGTTGGTCCCAACGCGGGCGGCCGGTACTCGCCGCGCAACCCGTCGTTCCCGTGCGTGCGGGGTCGGCCCCCCGGTGAGCCTTTCGATCGCCTGGAATCTCCGGTCGTCCCCGCACGTGCGGGGTTGGTTCCATGCTCGCGTACAGCGACTCGGCGCTGATCGTGTCGTCGCCGCGCATGCGGAGCTGTTGCCCCCGCAGGCGATCCGCAGGAAGAGCACCACGCGGTCGTCCCTGCCCGTGCGGGCTGCCCCGGACCGACGGCTCCCGGTGGAAACCTAGGGTGGCCGCAAGGCGGCAGAAACCCCCCGCGTCAGCCGTTCGGCTTCGCCCACCGGTTTTCCCCAGTCACCGCACCCATGGGCTTCCGGGGCTTCCGGGGCTTCCGGGGCTTCCGGCCCTCCCTGTTGTCTGCTGTCAGCCTTCTGCAAGCGGCGAGAACAGCGGAGCGCCCGGTCGCCGTACATAAGGATGTACGGCGACCGGGCGCTCCGGTTCACGGTTCAGGTCGGGGGAAGCGGCATCGGGGGGACAAGCCGCTTCCCCCGGTGAGAACAGGGCCTGCTGGTCCTCCGCCGCGGTCAGGGGGGAATCGCGCGGCGGTGACCCCACAGAGAGGCCCTGTTCCGGCCCTCCGGGTCCTGCCTGGTCCCGTTGGGCTCGGTATCCATCCTGCCGGGCGGCAGGAGCCGTGTGGTCGGGCGAAAGGCCTCGATGGTGGGGACGTAGGTCCTTAAAAGACGCATCAGTGATCGAAAACGGCCACCGGATACGGCCATCCGTGCGGATACAATCGCCCGATCGCACATGGGGTCGACGGGGAGGCAGGATTGTGGCCAAGGCAAAGACGATCATCATCTACATAGTGGTGGTCTTCGTGCTGTACACGATCATCATGTCTCCACAGCGGGCCGCCGAGCTGGTCCAGGTAGGGTTCGAAGGCATTTCCACCGCCGCGCAGAGCGTCGGTGACTTCATGTCAGAGCTGGTGAAGTAGGAGTAGTGCGATGATCCGCCACCTGGTCCTTTTCAAGCTGAACGACGGCGTCGAGCGGGACGACCCGCGGGTCGTCGCCGGGGACCAGGCATTCCGGGAGCTGGAGGGGCAGGTTCCGGAGCTGGAGTTCTGGGAGTGCGCCTGGAACATCACCGACCGGCCGATCGCGTACGACTACGCCATCAACTCCGCCGTGGCCGACGAGGACGCGCTCAAGCGGTACATCGAGCACCCGGCCCACCAGGCCGCCGCCGGACAGTGGCGGGAATTCGCCACTTGGGTGATCGCCGACTACCCCTTCTGACGCTTTCCCGGCACCCGTTCGGTCCGGTTCCCGCAACCCCTCGCCTGCCGGGCGGGGGGTTTCTCTGCTCTGTTTAAACCTCTATGACCTCAACACGGCACTATGAGGTGCTTGCACACAGTGGACATGTCTTGTGATGCTATGACCGCTTTTGACGGATGAGTTGACCGTAGTTGACCGCGAAGGGGTGGCGTCACCGTGCCGGCCAGTACAGCGCCTCAAGTGCCTCCCCAGACAGGCCAGACCGTCCAGACCGTCCGGCCCGAGGACAACATCCAGACCGAGACCCCGGACCCTTCCATCAGGCCCGCCAGGACCCGCGGCGCCGACACCAGGGCGCTCACCCAGGTCCTCTTCGGCCAGCTCAAGAACCTGGAGCCGGGCACTCCGGAGCACGGGCGGATCCGGGCCGCCCTCATCGAGGCGAACCTCCCCCTCGTGCGGTACGCCGCGGCGCGGTTCCGCAGCCGCAACGAACCGATGGAGGACGTCGTCCAGGTCGGCACCATCGGTCTGATCAACGCCATCGACCGGTTCGACCCGGACCGCGGGGTCCAGTTCCCCACGTTCGCGATGCCCACCGTCGTCGGCGAGATCAAGCGGTACTTCCGCGACAACGTGCGCACCGTCCACGTCCCCCGCCGGCTGCACGAGCTGTGGGTCCAGGTCACCGGCGCCACCGAGGACCTGACGACCGCCCACGGGCGGTCCCCGACCACCGCCGAGATCGCCGAGCGACTGAAGATCTCCGAGGACGAGGTGCTGGCCTGCATCGAGGCCGGGCGCTCGTACCACGCGACCTCGCTGGAAGCCGCACAGGAGGGCGACGGACTGCCGGGGATCCTCGACCGCCTCGGTTACGAGGACCCCGCCCTCGCGGGTGTCGAGCACCGCGATCTCGTCCGGCACCTCCTCGTCCAGCTCCCCGAGCGCGAGCAGCGCATCCTCCTTCTGCGCTACTACAGCAACTTGACCCAGTCTCAGATCAGCGCGGAACTGGGCGTCTCCCAGATGCATGTGTCAAGGCTCCTCGCCAGAAGTTTCGCCCGACTGAGATCCGCAAACAGGATCGAGGCGTAACCGGAACGGGTAGACCGTCTACAGAGCAGTTCTGACGGCATAAAAGGGCTACACCCCCTGTTTCCAGGGCGGATTCGGCGCTGACATGTCGACATGTCACTACAGCGTGTTGCCGACATGTGACATTCTGCTCGAAGCGCGTTTGCCGCAGCCCCGCCTCCGGTATTCAGGTGGAGGCTGCGTTCCTCCGATGGTCGCGGCCACCGCGACCGTCCGCGACCTCAAGGGGGTGGCATGTCCGAAGAACAGGGCAGCTCGAAGGTGCTCACGCTCACGAAGAGCGTGCCGGCACCCGCCGTGCTCACCAGCTCGCCGGAAGCCATCGACACCCGTACGCTGTCCCGCTCCCTGTTCCTGCGGCTCGCCGCGCTCGGCCCCGCCTCGGGCCCCGAGGGAACGGACAGTCCGGAGCGGACCTACGTGCGGGACACACTGATCGAACTGAACCTCCCGCTGGTGCGGTACGCCGCGGCGCGGTTCCGCAGCCGCAACGAACCGATGGAGGACATCGTCCAGGTCGGCACGATCGGCCTGATCAAGGCGATCGACCGGTTCGACTGCGAACGGGGCGTCGAGTTCCCCACGTTCGCGATGCCCACCGTCGTCGGCGAGATCAAGCGCTTCTTCCGCGACACCTCCTGGTCCGTGCGGGTCCCCCGTCGCCTCCAGGAGCTGCGGCTCGCCCTGACCAAGACCAGCGACGAGCTCGCGCAGAAGCTCGACCGCTCGCCGACCGTGCCGGAGCTGGCCCGCGCGCTCGGGGTCTCCGAGGAGGACGTGGTCGACGGTCTCGCCGTCGGCAACGCCTACACCGCCTCCTCCCTGGACTCCCCCTCCCCCGAGGACGACGGCGGCGAAGGCTCCCTCGCCGACCGCCTCGGGTACGAGGACTCGGCACTGGAGGGCGTCGAGTACCGCGAGTCGCTCAAGCCGCTGCTGGCCAAGCTCGCCCCGCGCGAGCGCCAGATCATCATGCTGCGGTTCTTCGCGAACATGACGCAGTCGCAGATCGGCGAGGAGGTCGGCATCTCCCAGATGCACGTCTCCCGGCTGCTGACCCGCACGCTCGCGCAGCTCAGGGAAGGGCTCATCGCGGACTGAAGCCGGTCGGCGGAGTTCGACCGGACTCCGCCGGTCTCTGCACCGGGGTTCAGATTTGACGGACCGTCAGCCACACTGGCGCGATGCGACGTCAGACGTGGGGCTCCACTCGCCGCCGAGGCACCGCCATCGTCGCCTCGGCGGCCGCTCTGTGCCTGGGCGGCGGCCTCCTGGCCGCCTGCGGGAGCGGGCCGGGTGGCGACGGGTACGTGGCCGTGGGCGCCGCAGCCGAGGGCGGGGACCGGCCGGCGGGCGGCGACGGGAAGCCCTCGGGCAAGGTGACGCTGGTCCCGCTGGACGGGGACGGCGGCAGCCACAGCGGCAGCGGCAGCGGGGAGATCGGTCGCGGCGGTCGCGGGTCCGGCAGTCCCTCGTCCGCGCCCTCCTCCCAGGGCGCGAGCGGGCCCGGGGAGGAGGCCGCGAACGGGCCCGGGCGCACCCAGGACAGTCCCGGCGGGGCGCGTACGGAGACTCCGGGCGGTCAGGGAGGCGGCTCGCCCGACGGGCCGGGCGCGAGGCCCGCGAAACCCGCGAACCCCTCGAAGCCCGGCAGCGGGCCCGGCACCCCTTCGCCTCCGGGCGACGGCGCACCCGGCACCGGCACCCCCGGCACCGGCACCCCCGGCACCACGGAACCTCCCGATCCGCCCGCAACCCCGGCCGCGCTGACGTTGAGCGCACCGCAGCGCGAGGCGGCGGGCAAACGGTGGTGCGAGAAGGTGACCGTGGAGTTCCGCAACACCGGCGGCTCGCCTGCGCGCTCGGGGACCGTCACGTTCGCCACCCACATCATCGGCGCCCTCGGCGTCGACTGGGCGACCATCACCTCGACGCAGCCCCTGCCCGCCCCGATCGGCGCGGGCTCGGCACGCTCGAAGACGTACACCGTCTGCGTGGAGTCCTGGCGGGTCCCGCTGGGGATGCGCGTCGAGACACAGGACGTCTCCGCCGGGTGGAAATGACCTGAGCGGACGGCGGGAAGCCCGCTACGTGCACAAGCCGAGCCGTCCAGGTACGCACGGACGCCGCCCGGAGGTGGAGCGGCGGCCGGCTGTGCGGCTCCGCCTCCCGTCCCCCGTGCGGCCGGATCGTACGGTCACACGCGTCGTACTGTCGTACGCGCCGTACTGTCGTACGCGCCGTGCTGTCGTACGCATCGTGCTGCTGCGGGCCTGCCCTGCGTGCTGCGTGCTGCCGTGGGCCTGCCCGCACTGTCGTAGGCCCGTCCCGCACCGTCCCGGGGCGGCCCCCCTGCGAACGCGGGTCAGCGCAGGGCGAGCCAGGCCACCGCGCCGAGGACGACGACGACCGCGATCACCGCCGCGATCACCCCGGCCTTCGGCCCGGAAGAGGTCGCCGCGGGCTGCTGCCGGCGCTGCGGCTCGCCCTCGTCGACGAAGGCGCGGAACATCTGCGTGCTGCCCGCCGGGTCAGGGGTGCCCTCGGGGCCCGGCTGAGGGGCGTGGGGGTTGTGTGCCATGGGGCAGGACCCTAGCGAACTCGGGCCCACCGCCCAACCCCCGGGCCACCTGGCAGCCACCCCGCACCTCCTCCGACCTGCGTCGTCTCAGTCGGCGAACGGGCTTGACCCGGACCCTACGGAGGCTTTTGCGTTCCTTTACTTCTGCAAGGCCGTTTCGTTTGCCTGTAGCAACCAACGGCTTCTATCGTTGCCCTAAGCAACAACATAGTCGTGAGTGTGCTGGGGGTTCCCGTGGCCGCACGGAGTAGTTACGAGGAACTGGCCCGGCAGCTCAGCGCCGTCGGGGCCGTCAAAAGGGGGCTCGCCCGCGCGCTGCCCCACGAATGTCCCGCGGGATCCGCCGCCGTGCTGACCCTCCTGGACCGGCACGGTGAGATGCGGATCAGCCGGCTCGCCGAGCTGCTGTCCGTGGACATGTCGGTGACCAGCCGCCACGTGGCCCATGTGGCTGATCGCGGCTGGATCGAACGGTCTCCGGACCCGGCGGACAAGCGGTCCCGCATCCTGCGGCTGACCCCCGGCGGGCACGACCAGCTCGACGAACTGACCCGGCGGACCACCGAGGTGTTCGCCCACAACCTCCAGGACTGGTCCGACGACGACGTCGGCCGGCTCATCGCGCTGCTGTCCCGGCTGCGCGACAGCTTCGCCTGTCGCGGATCCGGCGGCTGCGCCCCCGGACGTCACACCGGCGAGTGCAGGACCGGTCTCGGCGACGAGGCTCACACCCGTACACCTGTGTAACAGAAGCAAATTCGCACGGATAAGGAACTCAATGGCTACGACCACACCCACCGGTGTGCGGGGCGGCCACGCCAAGCACGGAGGGCACGGTGGCGCCCCCGCCTCCGGCACCCCCGACGGCACGCCGATGACACACCGGCAGATCATGGAAGCGCTCACCGGGCTGCTGCTCGGCATGTTCGTCGCGATCCTGTCGTCGACGGTCGTCTCCAACGCCCTGCCCGAGATCATCTCCGACCTCGGCGGCGGCCAGAGCGCCTACACCTGGGTCGTGACGGCCTCGCTGCTGGCCATGACCGCCACCACCCCGCTCTGGGGCAAGCTCTCGGACCTCTTCAGCAAGAAGCTGCTGGTCCAGATAGCCCTGATCATCTACGTCCTGGGCTCGGTCGTCGCCGGTCTGTCGACCAGCAGCGGCATGCTCATCGCCTGCCGGGTCGTCCAGGGCATCGGCGTCGGCGGTCTCTCCGCCCTCGCGCAGATCGTCATGGCCGCGATGATCGCCCCGCGCGAGCGCGGTCGTTACAGCGGTTACCTGGGCGCCGTCTTCGCCGTCGCCACCGTCGGCGGTCCGCTGCTCGGCGGCGTCATCACCGACACCAGCTGGATGGGCTGGCGCTGGTGCTTCTACGTCGGCGTGCCGTTCGCGATCATCGCGCTGATCGTGCTCCAGAAGACCCTGAAGCTCCCGGTCGTCAAGCGCGAGGGCGTCAAGGTCGACTGGACCGGCGCGTTCTTCATCAGCGCCGCCGTCTCCCTGCTGCTGGTCTGGGTGACCTTCGCGGGCGACAAGTACGACTGGCTGTCGTGGCAGACATACGTGATGGTCGCGGGCTCCGTCCTGCTCGGCCTGCTCTTCGTCCTCACCGAGTCGCGGGCCGCCGAGCCGATCATCCCGCTGCGCCTCTTCCGCAACCGCACCATCACCCTCGCCTCGATCGCCTCACTGTTCGTCGGCATCGCGATGTTCGCGGGCACCGTCTTCTTCAGCCAGTACTTCCAGCTGGCGCGCGGCAAGTCGCCGACGATGTCCGGCGTGATGACCATCCCGATGATCACGGGTCTCTTCCTCTCCTCGACCATCTCCGGCCAGGTCATCACCAAGACCGGGCGCTGGAAGGCGTGGCTGGTCACCGGTGGTTTCCTGGTCACGGCCGGGCTCGGGATGCTCGGCACGATCCGGTACGACACCGCGTACTGGCACGTCGCGGTCTACATGTTCGTCATGGGTCTCGGCATCGGCATGATGATGCAGAACCTGGTCCTCGCCACCCAGAACCAGGTCGCCCCCGAGGACCTCGGTTCCGCGAGCTCCGTCGTCACGTTCTTCCGCTCCCTCGGCGGCGCGATCGGCGTCTCCGCGCTCGGCGCGGTCCTGGGCAACCGGGTCACCCACTACGTCAAGGACGGCATCGCCGACCTCGGCCCGGAGGGTGCGGCGTTCGGCCACGGCGGTACCGGCGGCGGGGGCATCCCCGACCTGGACAAGCTGCCCGAGCCCCTGCGCCTGGTCATGGAGGCCGCGTACGGGCACGGCGTCGGCGACGTCTTCCTGTACGCCGCTCCGGCCGCGCTCGTCGCCTTCATCGTGACGCTCTTCATCAAGGAGGTCGCGCTGAAGAGCAGCGTGGCGACCGACGCCCCCGCCGACGCTCCCTCCGGTGCCTCGGCCCATGCCTCCGCCCAGGCCTCCGCCGTCGTCGGGTCGGACGAGGCGCCCGTACCCGCCGCCGTCGGCGCGGCCACCGGTCCGGTCTCCCAGAGCACGGCCGACACCGTCGGCGACCCGGCCCCCGCCCCTGCCTCCGCCTCGTACGACACCGTCGACAGCGGCAGCGGCGTTCAGGGGTCCTCGGTCCAGGGCACGTCGGTCCACGGTGTGGTGCGGGGTGCGGAGGGCGCTCCGGTCGCCCGCGCCGCCGTCACCCTGATCTCGCTGGGCGGCCGGCAGCTCGGCCGCTCCGTGGCCCGTCCCGACGGCGGCTACAGCCTGGACGCCCCCGGTTCCGGCAGCTACGTGCTGATCGCCTCCGCCGACGGCTTCCAGCCGCAGGCCTCCACGGTGGTCGTCGGTGAGGAGCCGCTGGCCTTCGACATCCTGCTCTCCGGTACGAGCGGACTGGCCGGGATCGTCAAGGCCGCGGAGTCCGGCGCACCCGTCGACGGCGCGATGGTCGTCGTGACCGACGTCCGGGGCGACGTGCTGGCCACCGGCGCGTCCGGCCCGTCCGGTGAGTTCGCCTTCGGCGAGCTGATCCCGGGCTCCGTGACCGTCGCGGTCAACGCCGCCGGCTTCCGTCCGCTGGCGCTGCCGGTGGAGATCGGCGGCCAGGGCGTCACCCGCGTCGAGGCCGCGCTGCGGTCCGGTGCGCTGGTCCGGGGCGTCGTGCGGGCCGGGGCCGCCCGGAGCCCGCTGACCGACGCGCGGGTCACGCTGATCGACGCGGCGGGCAACGTGGTCGCCACCGCGACGACCGGCGAGGACGGGGCGTACGCCTTCACCGACCTGGACGCGGGCGAGTACGCGGTCATCGCGACCGGTTACCCGCCGGTGGCCGGATCGCTGACCGTGAGCGGCCCGGGAGTCGACGGGCACGACATCGAACTCGCCCACCCGGGTGAGTGATTGATTCCCGCGGATTGATTCCCGCGGGTCGATCCCGCGGATTGATTCCCGCGGGTCGATCCCGCGGATTGATTCCCGCGGGTCGATCCCTCGGGACAGATCCCTCGGGACAGATTCCTTCGGCCCGGGCGCGCGTGCACCTATAGGGATGCGCGCGAGCACGTGAAGGGATCGCGAAGACCCCTGGTCGGACGGCACTTCCAGCGGAGAGGCTGTCACGACCGGGTGGAAACGGGCCCCGGTGGCGGGTACGGCGAGCAGGGGACGGCCTGCCGTGACCGCCCCGGGGCCCGACCCATGTGGCCCCGGGCTCCTTCGGGCCGGCCGCGGGTCATCGAGCTAGGAGAGAGATACGGGATGGGACTTCGCGCACAAGTACGGACACGGGACGGCTGGGCGGTCCAGCACGCCGTCGTCACCGTCACCGACATGACCGGCACCCAGGTGCTGCGCGCCGCGGCCGACGAGGACGGGGCCGTCCGGACGGACGGTTCCCTGGCGGCCGGCGCGTACACGGTGATCGTCACGGCGGTCGGGTACGCGCCCGTCGCCTCCACCGCCCTCGTCACCGCTAGCGGCCGCATCGAGGGCGGCCAGATCGTGCTGGCCCGCCAGGGCGGGGTGGAGCTGCCGCCGCCGGGCGTCTGGTCGCTGGACCCCGCGCACTCCTCGGTCGGCGCGGTCGCCCAGCACCTGGGGATCTCCAGCGTGCACGGCCGCTTCACCGACTTCGGCGGCCGGATCGAGATCGCCCAGGACGTCACCCGCTCCCGGGTCGAGGCGGTGATCAGGGCGGCCGGCATCGACACCGGCAACGAGATGCGGGACAAGCACCTGCGCTCGCCGGACTTCCTGGACGTGGACCGGTACCCGGAGATCGCCTACCGCTCCACCGCGCTGGACCCGGCGGGACCCGACCGCTGGACCGTGCACGGCGAGCTGACCATGCACGGCGTCTCACGCCCCGTCGACCTGGACCTCAGCTACCTCGGCACCGGGCCCGACCCGTGGGGCGGGGTGCGCGCGGCCTTCCACGCCACCGCCGAACTGCGCCGCGCCGACTTCGCGATGAACTACAACCAGGTCGTCCAGGCGGGCATCTCCGCGATCGGAACGACCCTGCGCGTGGAACTGGACATCCAGGCGGTACAGGGCGAGGCGCTGCCCGGTTAGCGCTCGACGAGGCTGCCCCGGCCCTGGCCCGGCCCGGTCGTAGGGTGGTGGGCATGGCACCGAACATCGCGACCAACACCACTGTGGAGCTCGACGCGTTGCTGGCGTTCGTACGCCCCCGGCACCGGGCGGTCCTGCTCACCGCCCGCGCCGACGGCCGCCCCCAGGGCTCCCCGCTGACCTGCGGCGTGGACGACGCGGGGCGGATCGTCATGTCGACGTACCCCGCGCGCGCCAAGACCCGCAACGCGCGGCGCGACGAACGGGTCAGCGTGATCGTGCTGTCGGACGAGTGGGACGGGCCGTGGGTGCAGGTCGACGGTTCGGCGGAGGTCATCGACGCCCCGGACTCGGTCGAGCCGCTCGTCGAGTACTTCCGCAACATCTCGGGCGAGCACCCGGACTGGGACGAGTACCGGGCGGCGATGGTGAAGCAGGGCAAGTCGATCATCCGGGTCACCCCGGAGCGCTGGGGCCCCGTCGCCACCGGCGGCTTCCCGGCCCACCTGGCATCGGGGAGCTGACCGAGCGATGACCGGAGAAGCCACAGAGAACGGGGAGAACGGGAACGGGCAGAACGGGAACGGGCAGAACGGGAACGCCTGGTCCGTTCCGCCGGTGCCCGTCCCGTGGCAGCCCCACTCGCTCCTCGCGTGCGGGATGCCCGTCCCGCCCCCGCCGCTGCCCTCGCCCGACGCCCTCGCGAAGGCCCGGCTGCTGGTCACGCCCTCGCTCGACGGCGGACTCGTACGAGAACTGGAGCGGCTCACCGGGCGGGACGCGCAGCCCCTGGAGGACGTCCCGCCGCCGTCCGAAGCGCCCCTGCTGTGCGTGGGGGAGACGCTGCCCGACGCGCTGCGGACGAGCCGGCTGCTCTGGTTCCACAGCGTCAACGCGGGGACGGACCCGCTGCTCGCCGGGGGCCCCTGGCCCGGCTCGGCCCTCCTCACCCGGACCGTGGGCCGGATGGGCGAGCGGATGGCCCAGTACGTCCTGGCCTGGATGCTCGCCGAGTGCCAGTCCGTACCGGAGTTCACCGCCCTGCACGCCCGCGCGCGCTGGGAGCGCCTCCCCTCGGAGCTCATCGCCGGGCAGACCGCCCTGATCTACGGGACCGGCCGCATCGGCGCGGCCGTCGGACGGCTGCTGGGCGCCTGCGGGGTGCGCACCGTGGGCGTCGCCCGCACGACGCGGTTCGGACCCGCGCCCGGCACCGCCCGGGTGGTGCCCGGCTTCGACCGCGTGATCGGGGCCGCCGAGGACGAAGAGGCGCTCGCCGAGGCCCGTTGGGTGATCTCCACGCTGCCGCTGACCGGGGCCACGGGGGGCTTCTTCGGGGCCGCCCGGTTCGCGGCGGTGCGCGGGGCGACGTTCGTCAACGTGGGGCGGGGCGCGACCGTCGACATGGAGGCGCTGGAGACCGCGCTGCGGGACGGCCGGGTGCGGCGGGCGGTGCTGGACGTACTGCCGGAGGAACCGGCCGGACCCGGCGACCCGGTGTGGAAGCTGCCCCGTACGGTCATCACCTCGCACTCCTCGGGGATCACCACCGACGAGGACGTCTCCCTCGACTTCACCGCCTGCTGGGAGGCCGTGACGGCGGGCCGCAGGCCCGAGCTGACGGTGGACGCGAGGCGCGGATACTGAAGCCGGCGCGGGGCCGACGCACGCTCAGTAACGCGAAGTCGTCTCTCCGATACCGGTCACGCGCTACTGAGCGCTCCTCGTGGAAGCGGCTACCGGGCGGACGAGCCCGTCCGGTCGCGCACCGCCTCGATGCCCGCGATCAGCAGGTCCAGCGCGAAGACGAAGTCCCGCTCGCGCATCTCCTCGACGGTCTTCCCGCCCCGGGCGGCCATCAGTTCGTCCGACGCCTCGGTGATCTGCCGCATGTGCGGCTGCGCCCTGATCGTGCTCATCGCCTGCTGGTGGTACTCGTCCTGGGTCAGTCCGGTCGCGTCGCACCGCGCCTTGAAGTGGCCCTCGACGGTGCCGAATCCGTACACGAACTGGAAGACCGCCGAGAGCGCGCCCGTCTGCCGCTCCAGGGGAAGCCCGGTGGCCCGGACGATGTCCTGGACGGCGTACGAGAACAGCATGGAGTTCGGGCCGATGTTGAGGAACGTCCCGGCCAGCGGGGAGATCCAGATGTGGCGGACGAGGAGCTCGCGGTAGCTGCGGGCCAGCTCCCGCAGCCGGTCCCGCCAGTCGGCGTCCTCGCGCGGCGGGGCGATCTCGGCGTAGACCGAGTCGAGCGCCAGTTCCAGCAGGTCGTCCTTGGTGTCGACGTACCAGTAGAGGGACATCGCGGTGACGTCCAGCTCGGCGGCGAGCCGGCGCATCGAGAACTTGGCCAGGCCGTCGGCGTCCAGCAGCCGCACCGACGCCTCGGTGATCCGGTTGCGGTCCAGCCCCACCGGGGACTCGGTCCTGCGCGAGCGCGAGGGGGCCCGGCGGTCCAGCCATACGCTGGTCCGCGCGGCGTTGCTCGCCGGGCCGGTCTCGGCTCCCGCCCCGGGCCCACCGCCGGCACCGGCACCGGTCCCCGGCTCAGGCTCGGGGAAGGACTCCCGGTCGGCATGGCGGTCGGCATCGCGGTCGGACTCGGACACCATGGCGCACTCTCCTCGTCTTGCGCGGACACTCTTCCGAGTGGTCCTGCCGGAAGGGCGGGACCGAGCCGTCCTGTCGGAAGGACGGCGTACCGGATGCTGACGGTCCGGTACGCGCGTCCGGTCCGATGCTATGCCGTCGGCCCCGTCGAGTCTGCCCTGTTCACCGCCGTCCCGGCCTCTCCCTGCCCGGCATCGGCCTTCGCAGCCCCGGCCGTCCCGACTGCGGCCTTCGCAGCCCCGGCCGTCCCGGCCTCGGCCCTCGCGGCGTCGGTCACCGGCGGTTCCGCAGCCCCGGCCACCGGCGGCTCCGTGGCGTCGGCGGGCCGCGCCTTCGTGGCCCCGGCCGACGAGGTCTCCGCCCGCTCGGCCCGGCGCAGCAGCAGCGCGGCGAGCAGCCCGCCCGCCAGCACCGCGACCGCGCCGACCAGTTGGCTGACCTCCAGGCCCGAGGCGAAGGCGTCCTTGATCTGCTCCCGGGCGGCAGGGCCGTCTGCGGCGGCCAGGGCCGCGGGCAGCGAGGCGGCGCCGACGGCGGCCGGAACGAGAGCGGCGAAGCGGGCGTTCAGCACCGCGCCGAGCACCGCGACCCCCAGTCCGTTGCCGAACTCCGCGAGCATGCCGTTGACCCCCGCGCCCACCCCCGCCTTCTCCGGCGGGATCGCGCTCATGATGGCGTTGGCCATCGCGGGCATCGCCAGGGCGACGCCCGCACCCATCACGACCAGGCCGAACAGCATGCCGCCGTAACCGCCGTCGCCCCCGCCGAGCACCGCGATCGCGGCGAGACCGGCCGCCAGGCAGCTCATCCCCGCCGCGATGACGACGGGCGTGCCGAACTTCCGGACCATGCGCGCGCCGAGGCCCGTGAGGTTCAGGGCGACCACGGTGAGCGCCATCGGTGCCGTCCGCAGGCCCGCCTCCAACGGCCCGTAACCGAGGACGAACTGAAGATGCTGGGTGAGCAGGAAGAGCGATCCGGTCATCCCGAAGGCGACCAGGATGGCCCCCGCCACCGCACCGACGAACTTCTGGTTCCGGAAGAAGTGCATGTCGAGCATCGGGTGGGGAACGCGCAGCTCCCACAGCACGAATCCGGCCAGCACCGCGACTCCGAGAGACGCCGTCAGCAGCACCTGGCCGGAGGCCCAGCCGTGCTCGGGACCGGAGATGATCGCGAAGACGACGGCGGTCATGCCGATCGTGGAGAGCAGCGCGCCCAGCAGGTCCGGCCGCTCTCCCTGACCGCTCTTCGACTCCGGTACGAGCCGGGCGACGGCGGCCAGGGCGAACAGGGCGACCGGGATGTTGATGAGGAAGATCGCGCCCCACCAGAAGTGGTCGAGGACGAACCCGCCGAACAGCGGACCCGCCGCGAAGCCGAGGGAGGAGACCGTGGACCAGATCCCGATCGCCTTGACCCGCTCGGCGTCGTCGAAGATCTGGACCACCACGGCGAGCGTCGTGGTGAGCAGCAGCGCGCCACCGACCCCCATCCCGGCACGGGCCGCGATGAGCTGGCCCGAGGACTGGGAGAGCCCGGCCACGAGCGAGCCGACGCCGAACAGGGCGAGGCCCACCATCAGCATCTTCTTGCGCCCGTAGCGGTCGGCGGAGCTGCCCGCGGTGAGCAGCAGCCCTGCCTGGACGAGTGAGTAGGCGTTGATCATCCACTGCACGTCGGCGGTGGAGGCATCCAGCTCCGAGGTGAGGGAGGGGATCGCGACGTTGAGGACGGTGTTGTCGAGCAGCACCGTGAGCTGGGCCAGGCAGATGACACCGAGGATCAGCCAGCGCTGCGGATGCCCCTGACGGGCGAGGTCTGGTCGTGGTGCGGCGGGTGCCGTCATGCGGACTCCTTGGGCTCCGGGGGTCCGGTGCGGTGACAGCTCGCTCCGGAGGGGCCGTACGGCGCGCGACTCGGCGCTGAACGGTGTACGACAGGTCGTTGATATACAGCGTAAGACAGTCCCTGTACAACGTACAAGTCCGTTTCGCGGCGCCGGACCGGCCGCGCCGGTGGGGCCCGCGCGGCGGCCGGACGGTACGGTTCTCGACGCTGACCTGACAAAGTGCGCGATTTTCGGCCGGTTGGAGAGCCATGTCGCTGCGTCGCCGTACCACTCGCATTCCTCAACTCCTGTTCACCGCATCCCTCCTGGGCGCGCTCGTCGCGCCGCCCGCCGCCGCCGTCACCACGAACCACCCCCCTTCCCGCGGGGGCGTTCCGCTGCGGGTCGCCACGTACAACATCCACGCCGGGGCGGGCGTGGACGGCGCCTTCGACCTGGACCGCCAGACAGCCGAACTCCGGGCGCTCGATGCGGATGTGATCGGCCTTCAGGAGGTCGACCGGCACTGGGGCGACCGCAGCGAGTGGCGAGATCTCGCGGGAGAGCTGGCGCGGCGGCTCCGCATGCACGTCTCCTTTGCCCCGATCTACAGCCTGGACCCGTCCCGGCCGGGCGGCCCCCGCGCGGAGTACGGGGTGGCCGTGCTGTCGCGGTACCGGATCGTGAGCGCCGAGAACCACGAGATCACCCGACTCTCCACCCAGGACCCCGACCCGGCCCCCGCTCCCGCCCCGGGGTTCGGCGAGGTCGTCGTACGGGTGCGAGGGCTGCCCGTACACGTGTACGTGACCCACCTCGACTACCGCCCGGACCCCGCCGTCCGCGTCGCCCAGGTCGCCGACACCCGGCGGATCATGGCCGAGGACCGGGGCCCGCGGATCCTGCTCGGCGACTTCAACGCGGAGCCTGCCGCCCCCGAACTGGCGCCGCTGTGGCGGGAACTGGCGGACGCCGACCCGGGCGCGCCGACCTTCCCGGCGGGGGACCCGGTCAAGCGGATCGACTTCGTGGCGGTGTCGAAGGCCGGGCCGGACGCCGGGATCACGGTGCGGAAGGCGTGGGTGCCGGAGAGCGTCGCCTCCGACCACCGGCCGGTGGTGGCGGACCTGCTGGTACGGGGAGGCAGGGGCCGATGAGCCCACCGACGGGGGTCGGACGGACGAGCCGGGACGGAACCCACCGAGCCGCACGGACAAGCCCGGACGGAACCCACCGGGCCGCACGGGGCCGATGCCCCACGAGTTCGGTCGGCCGGGTCCGGGGCGCCGGACCGACGCCCCCCGGGCGCGGCCCACAGCACCCGGACCCGGGCCGATGAGTCCCGGGCGGGCCGGGAGTCATCACTTTCGGCCCGCATGCCTCCTTTTACGGCCGGCGCGCGTCCTCCTGTCCGAGGGCCGCGCCCGGTCCACCACCCGCGGTCACGCGCCGCGGGGCGCCCCCCGGAGGGCAGGCCTCCGACAGCACCCGCGGTACCGGACGAAGGACGACCCATGACCACCACCCCCCTGCACGAACTGCTGGACGCCCACATCGCCGAGGGGTCGATGCCGGGTGCGGTGGCCCTGGTCGCCCGGGGCGGAAGGACCGAGGTGGCGGCGGCCGGTACGGCCGACCTCGCCGGGCCCACGCCGATGCGGCGGGACTCGCTCTTCCGTATCGCCTCGATCACCAAGCCGATCGTGGCGGCGGCCGCCATGACGCTCGTCGAGGACGGACTGATCGCCCCCGCCGACCCGGTCGCGGCCTGGCTTCCCGAGCTGGCCGCGCCCCTGGTCGTACGGACCCCGCAGAGCCCGGTCGACGACGTGGTGTCGGCGGTCCGCCCGATCACCCTGCTGGACCTGCTGACCTTCCGGGCCGGCCACGGCTTCCCTTCCGACTTCTCGCTCCCGGCCGTCGCCCCGCTGTTCGCCGAGCTGAAACAGGGCCCGCCGCAGCCGCGGACCGTCCTCGCGCCGGACGCCTGGATGGCCGCGCTGTCCCGTATCCCGTTGCTGCACCAGCCGGGCGACGGCTGGCTCTACAACACGTGCTCCGACATCCTCGGCGTCCTCATCGCCCGGGTCGCCGACCGCCCGCTGCCCGTGTATCTGGCGGAGCGGCTGTTCGAGCCCCTCGGCATGACGGACACCGGGTTCGCCGTGGAGCCCGCCGACCTCGACCGGTTCACCGGCTACTACCGGGCCGGGGCGGACAGCGGAAGCGATCCGGTGCTGGTCGACGCCCCGGACGGGCAGTGGAGCAGCCCGCCCGCCTTCCCGTCCGGCGCGGGCGGCCTGGTCTCGACCGTCGACGACTGGGCCGCGTTCGGCCGGATGCTGCTCGCCGGGGGGCTGAACGACGAAGGACGGCGGGTGCTGGCCGCCGAGTCGGTCCGCCAGATGATCACCGACCATCTGACCCCCGAGCAGCGCGCGGCGAGCGGGCTGTTCACGGAGGGGCAGGGCTGGGGATTCGGCGGGGCGGTGGACATCGAGATCGCGGCCCCCTGGAACGTACTGGGCCGCTACGGCTGGATCGGCGGCACCGGCACCACGGCCCACGTCATCCCGTCCACGGGCACCGTCGCCGTCCTGCTCACCCAGCTGGAGTTGGCCGGGCCCACCGCTCCGCAGGTGATGCGGGACTTCTGGACGTACGCGGCCGGGTTCTGAGCCCGGCCGCGTACGTCCGGCCCTCGACCGGCGGGCCGTGTCAGGTCGTGGAAGTGGCGGTGCCGACGGTGCCCCGGTGAAGTTCTCCGTCACCCAGGAGGAGAACTGCGACGAGGTACCGGAGTCGCCGCCCCTGCCGCTGCCGCCTTCCGTCCCGCCGCCCGAGATGAAGTAGTGGGTCTCCCCCTCCGCTACGCACTTCCTGAACCGGGCCGGCGTCGGTGGTGGGTCGCTCCCGTTGAAGCCGCAGATCGCCATACCCGGGCCGTCGGCAGCTAGTTGGCAGCCGGCCGCGTGCTGCGCGCCGACGGCGGCCGCGTCCCCAGGCGCAGTCGTTCAGCCCGAACAGCCGCACCGGCTGACGGCGGCGACGACGGCGATCAGCGGGACGGCGGACACGACGAGCCGCGTCCGCAGCGTCCACGGCCGCCGCAGCACCCCCACACCGCCCCGGCCCCTACTCGCCGGGCTTGATCAGGTACCCCGCGCCGCGCCGGGTGTGGATCATCGGCGTGCGCCCGGCGTCGATCTTCTTGCGGAGGTAGGAGATGTAGAGCTCCACGACGTTGGCCTGCCCGCCGAAGTCGTAGTTCCAGACCCGGTCGAGGATCTGCGCCTTGCTGAGCACCCGGCGCGGATTGCGCATCAGGAAGCGCAGCAGTTCGAACTCGGTGGCCGTGACGTGGATCGCGTCCCCGCCCCGGCTCACCTCGTGGCTGTCCTCGTCGAGCACCAGGTCCCCGACGACGAGCGTGGACCCGGCTCGGCCGGCGGCGACGGCCGAGCCCGAGCGGCGGATGAGCCCGCGCAGCCGCGCCACGACCTCCTCCAGACCGAACGGCTTGGTCACGTAGTCGTCGCCGCCCGCGGTGAGCCCGGCGACCCGGTCCTCCACGGCGTCCCGGGCGGTCAGGAAGAGGACCGGCACATCGTCGTACTCGCGGCGCAGCCGGCCCAGCGCGGACAGCCCGTCCATGTCCGGGAGCACCACGTCCATGACCACCGCGTCCGGGCGGAAATCCCGCGCGGCCCGGACGGCGCCGGCCCCGTCCCCGGCGCTGCGCACCTCCCACCCCTCGTACCGCAGGGCCATCGAGAGCAGCTCGACGAGCGGAGCCTCGTCGTCCACGACCAGGACCCGCACGGGGGTACGGTCCGGCCTGAGCAGTTCGGTACGCCCCTGGGGCGAGGTCGTCGTCGTCATGGGGACCACTCTGTGAGGCACCCGTGAGAGCAACCTGACCCGTTCCTGTGAATTGCCTGAGAAAAGCGGCGCGGACCCCAGGGCTTCTCGGCGAGGAACAACGCGGCGGCGTTCCCATGACAGACTCTCCCTCGGTCGACGGTCAGAACAACCCACCCTGCACACCGCCGCCGATGTCGATGAGAGGGACCCGTACATCGCCCTCCGCCACGGCGGACACGGCCCCCGCGGACGCGGCCTCCCCGGACACTGCCCCCGCGGGCAGGGCCGCGAGGTCCCACCCGGTGATCAGCCGCGTGTCGAGGACGACCACGCCCACGCCGTCCACCGCCAGATGCAGATCGGGCCCGGCCGCCGCGACGAGCCGCCCCGCCACGACGCCCCCGTCGACCAGCTCCCGCACCGACCGCACCGGAGGGGGCGTCCGGTCGATCCCGAAGAACTCCGCCTGGTCGACGACTTCGAGCGGAAGCCGCTCCAACGACTCGGGCCAGCCGCCCCCTTCGAGCCGCGCGGCCCGCGCGTACAGCTCCGCCACCTCGGCGGCCCGCTCCTCGCGCACGGGAAGCCGCCCGCGCACAGCCCGCTTCCTGGCGTACGGGATCCGGTCGGGCACTCCGAGGGCCGCCCGCAGCACCTCCTCGGTCCGCCGGGCCGCCATGAGGGGGCCGCGCCCCAGCCAGCTGAAGCACACGGCCCCCTGCTCCCGCAGCCGGGCCGCCCCCCGCTTCTCCCCGGTGATTCCGACCTTGACCATGCCGGGCCCGAACCAGGCGAGGTACACGCGGTACGTCCGGGGGTCGTCCGCCATCGTGTCGGCGGCCACCGAGTGCGCCCGGTCCAGCCGCGCGCACTCGGCGCACCGCCCGCCGGTGGAACGCCCCGGCACCACCGCGCCCAGCGGCCACACATTCCCCCGGGCCCCCACGCAGTGCCGCTCCCCAAGGGCCCGGAACCCGAGGCCGGCCCCGTACGCGAGCACGCTCACCCGCCGGTCGCCGCCCCTGCTCCACCCCAGCTCGGGCACCTGCTCCGGCCACCGCACCCCGGCGCACCACCACCCACCGGACACCCGGACCCCGCTCTCTCCTCCACCGGCACCAGATCACCGGTCGGACCGGCCCGGCGATGCTACGCGGAGCCTCCGACACCCTCGATCCGCCGCCGCGGCCGGCCGTTATGATCCGGGCCATGGCGCTGACCGGGAACCAGACGGACCTGTTCGAGGCTTCCATGCCCCGTCTGAAGGCCATCGCCTACCGCCTCCTCGGCTCCGCGAGCGATGCCGAGGACGCCGTCCAGGACACGTTCCTGCGCTGGCAGTCCGCCGACATCGACCGCATCGAGGTCCCCGAGGCCTGGCTGACGAAAGTTCTCACCAACCTCTGCCTCAACCAGCTCACCTCGGCGCGCGCCCGCCGCGAGACCTATGTGGGCCAGTGGCTGCCCGAACCGCTGCTCGCCGGGGATCCGATGCTCGGCCCCGCCGACACCGTCGAACAGCGCGAATCGGTCTCGTACGCGGTCCTCGCCCTCATGGAGCGCCTCTCCCCCAACGAGCGGGTGGTGTACGTGCTGCGGGAGGCCTTCGGCTACCCGCACCGGAGGATCGCGGAGATCCTGGACATCACCGAGTCCTCCGGCCAGCAGATCTTCCACCGCGCCAAGAAGCACATCGCGGAGGGCAGGGCCCGGACCGAGATCGACGAGGCCGCCGCCCGTCGGATCGTCGAGGAGTTCCTCGCGGCCGCCGCCGGCGGCCGGACCGAACCGCTCGTCCGGCTGCTCACCGCGGACGCCGTCGCGATCGGCGACGGCGGCGGGAAGGTACCGGCCCGCACCAGGCCCTTCGAGGGGGCCGTGGCCGTCGCGAAGTTCATGCGGAGCCTGTTCACCCCCAACCAGGCCGCTCGCAACCTCCTCGGCGGCACGGCAGAGGTCCACGTCTGGTACGCCAACGGGCTGCCCGCGCTCGTGGTCACCGTCGACGGCCGGGTCATCGGCGTCATGTGCCTGGAGATCACGGCGGACGGCATCGCCGCCTTCCGTAACCAGGCCAACCCCGACAAGCTCGAACGCGCGACGCGTCGGTGGGCGGCGACGGACCACGGAGAGCCGGCCCTCCGCATCGACTGATCCCGTGTGACGCACGTCACCTTTCTCACCTGTCAGGAATCACCGGGCTGCCCGGTTCAAAGGGCGGAACCCCGCGAGACAGGAGCGAAGGACATGCAGCAGAACATCCAGCAGCACCGCGTCATCGTCATCGGAGCCGGCTACACCGGAGCGAGCGCCGCCGGACGCCTCGCCAGACGGCTGCGCAGCGAGGACGTCTCCATCACCCTGGTCAACGCCGAACCCGACTTCGTCGAGCGCGTCCGGATGCACCAGCTCGCGGCGGGCCAGGACCTCCGCCCCCGCCCCTTCCGCGAGATGTTCGCCGGCACGGCCGTCCGGCTGCGCCTCGGCCGGGTCACGGGCATCGACGTCGACCGCCGAACGGTCTCCGTCGCCGCCCCGGACGGAACCGGTGAGCCGGAGACCTTGCCGTACGACACCCTCGTGTACGCCCTGGGCAGCGCCTGGAACACCCACGCCGTCCCCGGCGCCGCCGAACACGCCCACGACATCGCCGGCCGCCCCGGCGCCCTGCGCCTGCGCGACCGCCTGGCCTCCCTCGCCCCCGGCACGCCCGTGGTCGTCGTCGGCGGCGGCCTCACCGGCGTGGAGGCCGCGACGGAGCTGGCCGAGACCCGCCCGGACCTGGACGTCTCCCTGGCCGCCCGAGGAGCACTGGGCGACTGGCTCTCCCCCAAGGGCGCCAGGCACCTGCGGAAGGTCTTCACCGACCTGCGGATCACCGCCCACGAACACGCCGACGTCACCGCCGTGCACGCCGACCGTGTCACCACGGCCGAGGGCGACATCCCGGCCGCGGTCACCGTCTGGACGACGGGCTTCGCGGTCCACCCCGTCGCCCGGGCCACAACACTGCGGACCGGCGACAACGGCCAGATCGTGGTCGACGACACGATGCGCTCGACCTCGCACCCGGACGTGTACGCCATCGGCGACGCGGCCCTGGTCGCGGGCCCGGGCGGCAAACCGCTGCGCATGTCGTGCGCCTCGGGCGTCCCCACCGCCTGGCAGGCGGCCGACGCCATCGCGGCCCGCCTCACCGGCACCAAGCTCCCGGCCATCTCGGCCCGCTACTTCAACCAGTGCGTCTCCCTCGGCCGCAAGGAGGGCCTGATCCAGTACGTCACCGCCGACGACCGAGCCGTCAGCGCGGCCCTGACCGGCCGCGCGGCGGCCCTCTACAAGGAACTGGTCTGCAAGGCCGCGGCCTGGGGCGTAGCGAACCCGACGATGGGCCTGCCGACCCGCCGCCGCCGGGTCACGGCGGAGCCGACACGGGCGACCGCTACAGCCGCTTGAGGTTCCGCCCCAGGATCGCCCTGAGACGCTCCACGTCCTCAGGGCCCTGGGCACCCCTCTTGGGCAGCACGGCGATTCCGGCCGAACGCTCACCGCCGAGCAGCACGAAGAGGCGTGCGGTCTCCAGATACTCCCGGTGCACCGCCCACCCGACGAAGAAGGACACCTGCTCACCGGTACTGACCGCGCCGCGCTCATCGGCCACCGTGCGGCACTGTCCGTACGGCTCCACGGTGCTGAACATCCTGCGGGCCTGGGTGCGCACAGCCCGCAGGGTCCCCCAGGACACGACGGCCGCGCAGACCACCAGCGCGACAGCCAGCACAGGCGCCGACATACCGACGACCACACCGAAGACAGCCAGAGCACCGACAGAAGCCACCGGCCCCGTGAACGCCTGGAGCCGCCCCGCCCCTGTCCGCAACGCGCGCGCACGAAGCGCCTCTTCGAAGTCGCCGACCGTCGGCCGGTAGACGAACTCCACGTCCGCCCCCCGATCCGCGCCCGCGGCGAACGCGTCCCCGCCCTTGCTCTCCATGAGCGGGGATCCTAGCGAGAGGTGCCGGAACGACCCGCCGCCGCCCTCTGTGCGGAGGAACCCCGGCCACGGAGGAAGCCACGGAGAGAACGCGAGAGGCCCCCAGGATTTCTCCTGGGGGCCTCTGGCCTGCTGTGCACTCGGCAGGATTCGAACCTGCAACCTTCTGATCCGTAGGATCGGGCAGCTTGCCGTGAGGGGCGCCAACGGCCTACTGCTCCGATTGCTCAAGCCAGCGATCATGTGCGTCCGTGTGCCGTCGTTGCCGTCAGTGCTGCCGTCAACTCCAACCGGTCGCGCCGTCGTCACGACGGTCCGCCGGCCGACCCGCCACAGCTCCAGCAGAGTCGGCTCCCGCAGATCGGCTGCGTTACAACCTTCCCGCCTGTCAGCCCAACTCACGATGCGTTGAGCCAGGGCGCCACTACAACGTTCCCCCAAACCAGAGGCAAGCGCCGCGCCTCGCCAATTCCTGCTTACGCTCGTCGTAGTCCGGCATGACGCGGGCGAGCAGTTGCCAGAACGCGGGGCCGTGGTGAGGCTCGCGCAGATGCGCGAGTTCGTGCGCCAACACGTAATCAACGAGGGGTGGGGACAACTGGAGCGTCGCCCAGTGGATACGCACGCGGCGTCCGGCCGTCGCACTTCCCCACTTGTGGCCGAGGTCTGCCACCTCGATGGGCCCCGCATCGACTCGTAGTCGCTCTGCCCATGCCCGAGAGCGGGGTCCGAGCCAGGCCTCGCCGCAGCGCTGGTACCAGGCGATCAGGCTTGCCTCTCCCACGCCGAGCAGCTGTCGTGGCAGGACGAGTCGGCCGCGCTCCAGGCGGACAGCGCCGTCCGCGTCATCGATCTTCAGTCGATGGCTGCGACCCAGGTACAGGAAGCCCTCACCGTCGACGAGCTCCTTGGTGACGGGCTCGTGCTGGAGGACTTCCTTCTCGGCCAGCTTGCGGTAGACCCACTCGCGTTTCGACGCCAGGAATTGCTGCAGCTCCGCGGTCGCCACATCATCGGCGGCCCTCAGACGCAGCGATCCGTCGACCTCGATGGTGAGCCGAGCCTTACGGCTGCTGCCGCCGATCTCGACCGGTACGCGCAGATCGTCAAGCTGGAGGACAGTAATCAAGGGCGCCCCCGGGTACGAAGCTGCTCCCTGATCAAAGACTGGTTGGAGCGCGCCAGCTCCATGAGGCGGTCAGCAATGGCCGCCTGCTCGGAGAACGGAAACAGGTCGCGGTCGTCCAGCTGATGGACGATGTCCTTACGCAGCTCGTCCTGGGCGTGCGGGTTCTGCCAGAACCGCACGATGCCTGCGTGCCGCAGCACCTCACCGACGATGTCTTCGGCCAGGTGCAGGATGTCCGTCCGCACCTCGTCTGGCAGGGTGGCACTGGTGGCGAACTCGCTCTCCAGAAGGCCGTAGAAGCGGGCGACCAGCGGGTCTTGGTGGACGCGCGACGAGCTGGACTCGTCGGTCATGTCGCCGAGCAGCACCTCGAGCGCGAGGCTGAGCTGGTCCCATTTGCCGGTAAGCGACTTCAGTATCTCGTCGAGGCGCTCGGAGAGCTTGGTGTAGCGAGCGGGATCCTCGTCGAAGTTCGTCCGAATGTGGAACCGCAGGGCGTGTTCCATCTCGGAGGCTTTCGCCTTGTCGGAGCTAAGACCCTTAACCTTCGCAAGGAAGTCCGGGTCGGTGACCGAGACGGGCGCGATCTTCGTCGCGATGTCGAGCGCCGTGACGTGCTCGTCGATCAGGGCACGCACCTTCTCGCCGTACAGCGAGGCACTGAAGTCTCCGAGGCCGTCGTCCCGGTAGCGTCGCCGGGCGACCTTCTGGATCAGGCCGAGCCGCTTGGCGTCAGCCACGAAGGGCAGCGCCTCGGGACGGGGCAGGATGGTGTCGAGCGTAGTGAGGAACTGCTTCAGCAGCACACTGAAGCGGGCCCTGAGAGCATCGTCTGAGAGCAGGTCGACGCAGGCCTCGATGTCCTCATCCAAATCGAACGTCTCGATACCCGCCTGGGCGAAGAGCGCCACCACCCGGGCGTGCCGGTCGCGGAGCTTTGGCACCTCGTCCGCAATCGAGGCCAGCGCCCCGATGGCATCCTCGGCGTCCTCGGGCGCATAGGCCTGGAGCGCCTTTTGCAGATGGGCGCCAACGCCGAAATAGTCAACCAGCAGGCCGGCGGCCTTGCCCGGGCTGGTCCGGTTGACACGGGCAATGGCCTGGAGCAGTTCGGCGTCCTGGATAAAGCGGTCGAGGTAAAGCGCCTGCTCGACTGGGGCATCGAAGCCGGTTAGCAGCATGGTGCGTACCAATAGGAAAGCAACGGGACTCCTCTGCTCACCGGGGAAGCCCAGCGGCTTCTTGAACTCCGCGATGACCGCGTCCTGGCGGGCCTTGTCGGTCCACTGCAGCCAGGTCGGGTCATCGTTGTTGCTGCCCGAGATAACCGGGACAAAGTCCAGAATCCGAATGAGCTCCAGGTGCGGCAGGCCACGGACTAGGACCTGCTTGCGCCGATCGAGCCCGTCGATGTCCAGGCTGCCGTCCTCGGCCCCACGCACGAGGTGCTCCGGCAGGCGCTCAATCTGCGCGACGAGGTCGTCCCTTGCACTAAGGAGCGCCTCGCGGTACCGCACCGTCGCCAGGCGGCTGGTAGCTGACAGCTGTGCCTTAAAGCCGCCGGGAAGCACTGTCGACACGTAGTGCCAGAGGATCGACTTCGCCTTGGCGGCGATGAGTTTCGGCGCTTCCAGCACGGCGCCGGTCGTGGCATAGCGCGCCTTGAGTTTCTCGATCTCCTCGTAAGTGTGCTCGGCGAACATGTCCTCGAACAGTTCGTCCAGGTCGCTGCCGCCGACCACAGCCCCTTTGGCGGTGCGTCCCTCGTAGAGGATGGGGACGACGGCGCCGTCGTGTTCGGCCTGGCGGATCGTGTACTGGTCGATGAACGACCCGAAGATGGCGTCGGTGCGCTTCTTACCTTCCCGCATGATCGGGGTGCCGGTGAAGCCGATCTTGGCTGCGTTCGGCAGCGCCGCCATGAGGTTGGCGTGCAGCGTCGAGGTCTGGGAGCGGTGCGCCTCATCGACGAGGATCACGACGGTCTCGTCGATATTGAGGACCCCGAGTGCTTCGTTCTTCTCGTCCGCAGCCATGCGGCCCTCACCGACGCCTGCGGCATCCGCATCCCGGTACTTCTGGATCATGGCGAAGACCAGCGCAGGGCCCTTCTCCGCCAGGATGGTCCGCAGCTGAGCCGCGCGCCGTGCCCGGACGACGCCCTCACCGGAGAGCTTGGCGGTCTCGGAGAGCTGCTTTTCGAGGTCGCTCCGGTCAGTGATGACCACGACCTTGAAGGCACGCAGCACTGGATCCGAGCGCATCGCCCGCACCAGGAACACCATGGTCAGAGACTTACCTGACCCTTGGGTGTGCCAGATCAGACCACCACGACGGTCACTTTCGCCGTCCTGGGTTCGTGTCTTCCCGGTCCGGAGCCGCATGAGCGCCCGGCCAACGGCGCGGTACTGCTGGTAACGGGCGACGATTTTGATCCGCCGGCCGTTGACCTCCGTGAAGAGGGTGAAGTGCCGGACGACGTCGAGCAGGTTGGACGGTGCCAGCATCCCGGCAGTTAGCAACTCTTGACCCGTCAGCTCTGCCGCGGGCTTGCCGAGCCGCGAGGCCAGCTCGTCACGGCTGAGCGGGAAGGCGTCCTTCCACTCCAGGAAGTGCTCCGGGCCCGCAGTGAAGGTCGCGACGCGCGCGTTGTCGCCGTAGGTCGAGACCACGAACTGGTTGGTCCAGAACAGCTGCTCGTTGCCCTCAGGCAGGCCGAGGCGACGCTGGTTGGCGTAGCGCCGTAGCTGGGTGATGCCCTCGGCCATGGGGTCGGTGATGTACGGGCTCTTGCACTCGATGACCACCAGGGGGATGCCGTTGACGAACAGCACGACGTCGGGAGCGACGAACTTCTTGGCCTGGCCTCCGGGCTCATCCATCCGGAACTGGCTGATCGCCAGAAAGTCGTTGTTCGCGGGGTTGTCGAAGTCGATGAACTGGACGCGCTGGGAGCGTCCCTGATCCCAGTCCGGCAGACCCGCTACGGACACGCCTTCAACGAGGCGCTCGGTCATCCGCTCGTTGAGCTCAACGAGCTTGCCCACCTCGGAGCGCGTGAGCGACGAGACCACCTCGGCCAGGCGCGCATCGTCCAGCCACGGCGCACCGTCCGGCCCTGGGTTGATCTTGAGCAGTGCGGCGCGGAGCCTCCCTTCGAGGATCGAGCCGCGGAATGAGTCGCGCTCCGTGACTGATGGGTCTGACTTCGACCCCTCGATAACCTGCCAGCCGAGGCCCTCCAGCTGGTCAAGTAGTGGCTTCTCGACCTCGGTGTACTCAGGGCCCTTACTCATGAGGCAGCCTCAGCAGGGACGCGGACACGTCCAGAGAGGAGGTCCTCGAAGAGGCCACGCCGCACGGCCTGGAGCTTGGCCAACGCAATGCGTTCTGATTCTTGCCTCTCCTGAAGCGCTGTCATCACCCGAGCAACGTGCCGCTGGTATCGAATATCAGGCGATGGAAACGCGAACCTCTTGAGAACGTGAATCGATACCTCTGCCCTAGTAGTGCCGACCACTGCGAGATCGAGTCGCCTCTGCGCCTCTCGACTCAACAAATAATAGCGCGCAAACGCCGGATCCGTTCGGGCGGATAGCCGAATTCGCGCCATCTCTCGACTAATATTGCCGTTGTAGGCATCCGGCGCGATACCCACTCTGCCAATGGTCCCCTTGATCGAGAGCAGGACATCTCCCGGAGCAACCCGGCTTCGCCGATACTGCGCATCAATCGACCTTGACGTTCGATGAACACCCGTCTCAAAGTCACCATCGAGGTCGCGAATAGCAAGTACCGGCACTCCGCCTGGAACGAATGCTCCAGACTGGACAATACCGTAGCAAATATCCGCAGTGCACAGATCCGCAAGCGGGACGAAGTCGGCTGGCGGAAGTTCCTTCACCAGCCGATCGAGTACCCCTTCCGCTTCCAGTCTCAGTTTCGAAAGGATGCGCCTAGAGGTAGCGATCTGTTCATCGACCGCATCCAGGATGCGCGCTATCCGCGCTTGCTCCGGCATCGTAGGGAGCACAAGCTCAGCAGACAACAATGCTTCATCCGCAAAGTTCGTCTGAGATTCCGCCATACCTGTCGTCCGGGCATTCAGGTATTCCTGAACGACCTTGGTCGAGAGGAGACCCGCCAGTATTTGTGGTAGCACGGCTGATGTCCTTGGCCGAAGGCCGACCATCTTCCCAGACACCATGATATGGGGCCGCGTAGACCGTACATGAACAACTACACCGACACGATGACGGGGTCCAGCCTTCGTGATCAGGACGTCCCCTGCATGAACCTCGATAGATTCGTTTCCCCAGTAACTTGCTGGTGGCACCTTGTGGGCTTCTTCTCGCCAACCGTCCCACGTTACTGCGGTGGTCTTGAGTAGTCCCCACTCATCATCACTAGCAATTGGGCGCTCTTCACACGTAGGACTCGGCCCAGTGAACTTCTTAGTGATTAGATCTCGCACATGGACTTGGGTCCACCCGTCAGGCACTGCAGCGTTATTCATACCCGAGCTCCTTCAGCAACCTGGCGAGCGTCGTGGCAGTTGCGTCACGCTCGGCTTCGAGCGTCGCGAGCGGTGTCTGGTATTTGTCCCACCAGGTCTCGAACGCCGAGACCACCGCCCGCCGATGCCGGGCAATGCGCGCCTGGGCCTCAGCGAGAAGATCGCGTTCCATGGCTTCGAGCACAATCCGGCGGGCGATGGCGTCATTGAGAGCGGCACCGGCGGCCTCGAGGCGGTCGGCGAAAGCACCCTTATCCGATTTGAGCTGTTTCTTCGTCGCTGTCAGCTTCGTCCGCAGCTTCCTGACTTCTGCCGGTGAGAGGGCTTCTTCGACCGGCTCATCGTCGGCGCCGTTTTCCTCGTCATCGGACGCCGTAGCCGCCTTGATCGTGCTGTCTAGCTCGGCAACCTCTGCTTCGAGGGTGGCCAGCCGGTCGAGGTACTCGGGCAGCAGTGCCCGCGCCACCTTGTGGTCGAGCGGGTTGACCTTGGCCTTCTCTTCAGCCAGGGCGTCGAGCACAGTGGCAACCCAGGCCTCGATAAGACCGCGGTAGCCGTGGGTCGCGAGCGCTTTCAGGTCTGGCAGGCTCTCGCCCCACCAGGACGCCACGATGCCGCGGATCGCGAACGGGTCCAGTAGCCGGGTGGAGGCCAGCGCGTCTCGGAACGTCTCGATCAGGTCCTTGCGCAGATCGACGAGGTCGCCAAGCGACTCCAGCTTGTCGAAGCGCGCTTCCTGCGCATCCCACCAAATCCCGATGGAGTCGAGCACAGCGCTCTCCGTGGCGACCACGCCGGCGTCAGCCTCGATCAGGCGGCGCAGGTCGCGCCGCTCGGTCACGACGTTGGCAAACTGCGAGTAATCGTCGTTCTTCGGGGCCAAAAGGTGATCTGGCGTCAGGCCGTGGGCGGCGAATAGGTCCGCCTTAGCACTGACCTCAGTCTTCGGAATGCCGCCGTGCAGATGCGCTGGCACGTCCTGCGGCTCGGGAGGCGGCGTGGTGTCGACGTAGCGACGGATGTTTAGGTTGTCGTCGTTCTCGGCCAGCTCACTGCGGGAGACGACGCGCGCGAAGCCAGGGACATCCTCGAAGGCCCGGTAAGCCGAGACGATCTTCTCGATGTGCTCAGGCTCCAAGTAGTTCTGCGCTCGGCCTTCCCGGTAGTCCCGGTCCGCGTTGATGAACAGCACCTTGCCCGTGCGGTCCTTTGGCTTCGAGCCGAGCGGCCGCAGTACGAGGATGCAGGCCGGGATGCCCGTGCCATAGAAAAGTTGGGGGCCGAGGCCGATGACGGCCTCGAGGATGTCGTCGTTCAGGAAGCCGGTCCGGATCCTCCCCTCGTCACTGCCGCGGAACAGCACACCGTGCGGCATGACCGTCGTAACGAGCCCGCCAGGCCGGGTCACCGCCAGCATGTGTTGGACGAACATGAGGTCGGCCTTCTTGCCCTTTTCGGGCGTATAGCCGTAGCGAAAGCGCTCAGGGAACGGGATGGCGTCAGCCACGTAGTTCATTGAGAACGGCGGGTTGGTGATCACCCGGTCAAAGCGCTGCAGCTCCCCGCCCGTGACGTGTGCTGGATCTTCGAGCGTCCCGTCGTCATTGTTCCGAAGATCCGCATCGGGGATGCCGTGGAGCAGCATGTTCATCTTGGAGATGGCCCAGACGCTGCCGTCCTTCTCCTGGCCGGCGAGGGCGAGGTTGCGACTGTCGCCGCCCGACTCCTCAACGTACTCCTTGGAGAGGATCAGCATGCCGCCAGATCCCGTGCACGGGTCGTAGACGCTCATGCCGGGACGCGGGTCGGCAACCTGCACCATAAGGCGGACGACGTCACGCGGGGTGTAGAACTCGCCGCCCTTCTTACCGGCCGAGTCGGCGAAGTCCCGGATCAGGTACTCGTACGCGGCGCCAAGGAGGTCGGGGAACTCAAAGTCCTGCTGCCGAAGCGGCACCTTATTGAAGTGCATGATCAGCTCGCGCAGCTTCTTGTCAGACATCGACGACTGACCGATCTTGCGGTTGAAGTCGATGTGCTGAAGCACCCCGTCCAGCGATCGGTTGCTGTGCTCCAACTCCTCCAGGGCCTTGTTCAGGCCGCTGCCGACCGACTTATGGAGGTGATCGCGGATCTGGTCCCATCGAGCCCGCTGCGGAACGTAGAACGTCCGATAGAACGAGGGCGCCTCGGCCCGCTGCTCCGCCTCGGCCTGAGAGCGCCCCCGTGCCCGCTGCTCGGAGATGACCTGCCGCCGCTCGGCCTCGAACTGGTCGGAGGCATATTTCAGGAACAGCATCCCGAAGATGTACTCCTTGTAGGCCGAGGCCTCCATGGAGCCCCGCAGCACATCGGCAGCGGCAAACAGGTGCCGCTCCAGCTGCGGCAAAGTCAAGCGTGGCATCCGGCAGCTCGTCCTTCCTGGCGTGCGTCAGCCCTCGTCCCGGAGACCGAGTCGGTTCCGAGGGAGCTGTATCCTGCAACCTTAGCTGTGAGAGCCGATAGAACACCGCCGCTTCCTTGGGCCCATGGCGGCTCGGCGCCGACACCCTTGCGGTCCGCGAGGTGCTGTTCAGGGCGAACGCAAGTGGACGCCCCTGCACGCAGCCCAAGACCCCACCAACACCGTTGGAAAGCGAGTTGGTGGGGAGCCGTACTGACATGAACGGCTGGGGACGCTTCCCGCAACCGTGCGGAGTCCGCCGAGACCACGGAGCGGGTGAGAGCAGGGAGTCGCAATGCAAGCGGCCGATCCCGACGGACATCTCGTCAAGGTGACTGGAGTGGAAGACGCACGGTGAGCGTCAGATCTACCCGAACAAGTGGGTGAGTCTGTGTCTGGTCGACGTCCAGCAGCCTGACGGCGCAGGTGGGAATACCACGTGGTTCGCCTGCGGCACCTGGCCGTGGCCGCCGTGATCCACGACCGCCAAGAGGTCCTGATGATGTGGCGGCACCGCTTCATCACAGACTCGTGGGCGTGGGAGTTGCCCATGGGCCTGGTCGAAGAAGGTGAGACTCCGGAGGAGGCTGCGGCCCGTGAGGTCCTGGAGGAAACGGGCTGGCGTCCCGGCACGCCCGAGTCATCGTGGAGACGCTCGGGCACAGCACGATCACTATGACCCTCGACACCTACGCCCACGTCATGCAGACGACCCTGCGGGCGGCTGCGGATCGGATGAGCGACGCCCTGGGGCTGGACGACATCGACCCGGACGAGGGACAGCAGGCCGAGGAAGATTCCGCCGCCTGATCGGTTCGGCCGTGGACGTTGATGTCATCCGCTGATGCCAGAGGCCCCCTGGACGATGGGCGGATTCCAGGGGTCGTTGCAACACAGATGATCAACTGGCTGTGGCCAGGAACTTAGCGAGGCGCTCGGCTGGGGTTTCCCAGTCGAGCGTTTTGCGTGGGCGGCCGTTGAGTTCGGCGGCGGCGACGGCCAGATGGTCACGGGTGTGGACCGCGAGGTCGGTGCCCTTGGGGAAGTACTGCCGCAGCAGGCCGTTCGTGTTCTCGTTGGAACCGCGCTGCCAGGGGCTGGCCGGGTCGCAGAAGTAGAAGCCCTGGAGGCGGCTCACTCCTCGCGCACTGTGGTCCAAGTGCAGCTTCATCTCGTCAAGTTGACGCGAAAAGGCCTGAACGTACGTCCCCCGCCGGCTCGGTCTGAGACCCTGGAGGTCGATCGAGAGGGGCCGCAGCGATGCAGTGGAAGATCCACGGGGAACGTCCGATCTACGAGAACAGCTGGGTGAACCTGTGGCTCACCGACGTCGAGACGCCGGACGGTAACCGCTGGGAACACCACGTCGTCAAGCTCCGGCACCTGGCCGTGGCCGCCGTGGTCAACGAGCGGCGCGAGGTTCTGATGATGTGGCGGCACCGCTTCATCACGGACGCCTGGGCGTGGGAGCTGCCCATGGGCCTGGTCGAGGAAGGCGAGACGCCGGCCAACGCGGCGGCCCGTGAGGTGCTGGAGGAGACAGGCTGGCGCCCCGGCCCGATCAAGCCGCTGATCTACGCCGAACCGGCCAACGGCATCACCGACTCCCAGCACCACGTCTTCCGGGCCGACGGAGCGACGTACGAGGGTCCGCCGACCGAGAAGAACGAGTCGGATCGGATCGAGTGGATCCCGCTGGCCGACGTGCGGGGCATGATCGACCGACGAGAGATCGTCAGCAGCGGCTCCCTCGTCGGGCTGCTCTACGTGCTCATGGACGAGGCGATCCGCTGATCTGACGGGGCAGCACTTCTCTGAGCCGGGACTCGAACGCCACCGCGGCCGGTTCCCGGCGGAAGGGCTCCAGCTGCTCGTAAAACTCCTTGAGGTGGCCGGCGACTCGTTGTGAGCTGACGGCCGCCGCCGGGGCCAAGGCGTCCATGGCCGTGTGGCACGCCTCGTCGAGTTTGCCGCGCTGGAGCTGGGTGCGGGCGAGCCAGAAGGCGTGGAAGGCGCGGCCTCGGTGGTTCGTCTGGTGTTCTCGGCGCAGGGCATCCGCGATGAGGGGTTCGGCGAGGGCTGCTTCGCCCAGGCGGCCGTGCGCAATGCCGGTGTCCACGATCAGCTTCGGTTCGTCGAAGTAGGCGACCCAGGCCGGGTCCGGATCGCCGGTGCTGATCCGGCCGAACTGGGTGTGGGCTTCCGAGATCGCGGTGTGGGTCGCACCGTGGTTGCCGAGCGTGGCGTGGGCGAAGGCTTCGCGCATCGCGAGCATGGCCAACACGCGCGGTGTCGTCACCGCGGCCGCTCGGGCCTGGTCCTGGGCGGCCGTGACGAGTGCGAGGGCGTTGCCGGGCTTGTCCTGGTAGGTGGCCTGGAGGCTCATGCAGGCGAGGACGTTGGCCATGAACTGGCGGTCGTCGATGGCCTTGGCCAGGCCGAGGGATTCGGTGAAGTAGGCGCGTGCCTGGTGGTACTGGCGGGCGTCGAAGTAGGTCCATCCGGTGAACCGGGCCAGCTCAGCCGCGATGCTGTGCAGGCCGTCCCGTAAAGGAGCCGGACGCTGCTCCTTGAGGAGATCGACGACATAGCGGAGCTGGCCGACGACCGCCGGCCGTAAAGTCTCGCCGCCGTGCTCGTCGTCCCGGCGCCAGTAGTCCGCGATCGACGAATGCAGCGCGTCCAGGGTCGACGCGGTGAGGTCCCGCTCGGCCGCCAGGGCGAGGATGCTGTCGACGTCCGCCCCCGGCAGTCCGGCGACCAGTGGTTCGACGGCTGAGGTCGGTACCTCGGCCGGTTCGCGGGGCGTGACCGTCAGGCTGGGCGGCGTCTCCCAGGCACGACGGGCAAGTCCGAGCATGTGTCCGGGGATGCGCAGTCCGTCAGAGATCCGTTCGATCACGTCCATGTGCAGCAACTGCCTCCGCCCGGCGATCACCTCACCCACACGGCTCGGAGTGAGGTCACAGCGGCGCGCGATCATCGACGGATAGATGCCTGCTCGCACCTTGACCAGCTGAAAGATGCGGCCGAAGTCTCTGGCCTGGCATGCCTCGATCATCACTGGGTCTGTGAGCAGGCTGACCGGGAGTTCCTTCGAGCGAGATGGCTCGGGCATCGGGCACGCTCCGGCATGAGGACTACGGATCGCTGCACTTGGTCAACCGAGGGTGAGGTTACCCAAGTTGGGTAATCCGCTTGGCCTTTCTGGCCGTGCCCGCGGATCGCGATGCTCCTGGCCATGGCGAACGGACAGGACAACGTACGGATGACGTTGCGGGTCTCCTGCGACTCCGGCCAGACGTGGGGGCCTCGCACAGAGGTACGCGTGGGCGAGGACCCGGTGGTCCCGGAGAACCCGGGCCGCTACCCGCCGTGCGTCTGCCCCCGGTGCTCGCAGCAGGCCCGGAACGCCGTCGCGTCCTTCCGGATGGTGTCGTGATGCGTTGCGCGCACTGGCGCCGGGTGCCCCTCGACCTGGCACGGGAAGCGCGGGAGAAGTCGACCGCCCCGTACATCGACAGGGCGGTGCAGTGTCAGCTGTCCGCGCACAACGAGGGTGAGCATTTCGGTCTCCTCACCGACGCCGGCACGTACGGGACCGCGCTGTGGCTCCGCTGGCACGGGACAGACGAGACGGAGCTCGTCGTACTGCCGGACTGCCCGGTGGCCTCCCCGGGGCCCGACGGTGAGGGCTGCTGTCTGTTCGCCGACCACGCCAAGCAGCACACCTGGGAAGACGCGCTGGAGGAGGTCTCGTGCACCAACTGATCGCGAGCCCGCACAAGACCCGGCACCCTCGCTCGCCTCGTAACGAACAGTGCGGGGACTGCGGTGGCAGCGGCGCCAACTCGTCCGGCAAGACCTGCGGCACCTGCAACGGCCTTGGCGAGATCCACTGCCGCGCCGGCCGCCAGGAGCCCCGTGCACTGTCCCGTTCCGTGATCCGGAAGGAGGGCCCCCGATGGCCCACGCTCTGATCGCCTCCCCGTTCCTCGACGGGCACCTTCTCCTCAAGCCGGGAGCAAGGGCCGGCGCCCGAATCTCCGCCGACCACTTCGAGGGCCTGCGCCAGGCCGCCACCGGCGGTGAGTCGCTTCCCGCCTGGGCGGTGCAGACCGCCGCCGACGTGTGGGGCCTGGACCTGGACGGCCAGACCGCGCAGGGCACCGTGCTGGTGCGCGAGCCGTCCTCGTACGGCTACTGCCGGGCGTCCTGGGAGATCAACCTCGGCTGCAACTTCGGCTGCAAGCACTGCTACCTCGGCGAGCGGCCCTTCTCCGGCCTCGGCTGGGACGACAAGGTGCGACTGCTGGACATCATGCGCGAGGCCGGTGTCCTCTGGCTGCAAATCACCGGTGGCGAGCCCACCATGGATCCCCACTTCCAGGGTGCCTACCGGCATGCCTGGCAGGCCGGGATGATGCTCACTATCTCGACGAACGGCTCGCTGCTCTGGCGGCCGGACCTCCTCAAGCTCTTCCGGGACTGCCCGCCCTACCGGCTGGTGGTCAGCATGTACGGGGCGAGCGAGGAGTCCTTCGACACGCTCACCCAGCGCCGCGGGGCGTGGAAGGCGTTCCGGCGCGGCATGGACGCCGCACGGGAGGCGGGGCTGCCGCTGCGGATCAACGTCGTGGTGACCGAGGACAACGCCTCCGAGGCCGACGAGATGGCCGCCCTCGCCGACGAGTGGAACGTCGAGAACCACGCGTACACGAACATGACGCCCACGATCTACGGCGGCGGTGAGCCGCTGCTCGCCCAGTCCGCTGCCCACCTGCGGCAGCGCAAGCCGTTCGCCGGCTGCAACGCGGGACACACCTTCTTTCACGCCGACCCGCACGCCAAGGTGTCGATCTGCAAGGTCGGGCGCGACGACCAGATCGACCTCATGGCCGAAGGCATCGACGGCCTCACCCGGCTCGGCGCCATCGCCGACCGCCTCATGCTTCGCACCGGCGGGTGCGAGGGCTGCGCCCTGTCCGGCACCTGCCGGGTCTGCCGCCCCCTGGCCAAGCACTACCAGGAGGCCAAGGCGCCGCTGCACAGCTACTGCCAGCACGGAGACAAGGAGAACGCCTCATGACCCCGCCCGTACCGGTGACCATCCTCCCCGGCCCGCCGGCCTCGGCCCGCCGCGCCGCCCCGCCTGTCGCGACCGCGTCGATCACCGCCGTCCAGGACCTCGACGTGATCGTGGAGAGCGCGGAGTGCTCCTGCGACGCCGGGGACGACAACCCCCACTGACCGACACGATCCGGTCAACTCCGTTCAGGCCCCGGCGTACTCGCGTCGGGGCCTGAGCCCTGCCCGGCCCACCGCTAGGGTGCCGCTCATGTTCTTCCGCTGGGACTGGCTCCGGCCCCAACTGACCGCGCCGATCGTGCCGACTCTCGGTCCCATCCACCCCGATGCCCTGACCGTCAGCGTGGTCGAGGACATCCTGCGAGCGGCCGACACGGGTGACTTCCTGCCCTACGACAAGGACCGGCGCTGGGGCGGCGAGAAGGACGAGAACGTCCTCCGCGAGGACGTGATTCACCAGCCCGAGCACACTCTCATCCCCACCCTGAGTCGGCGTGGACGCGGCACTGTGAAGGTCTTCGCCTACGGGCTCCGCGACACCGTCGTGGATGAGGCCGCCGAGCTGGCCGCGAAGCTCGCCTCCACGCACAACGTGGCGGGCGCCCGGGTCGTACGCCCTCTCGGTCCCGAGACTGCACACCCGCGCGGCACCCGCATCCAGCTGAAGGACTTCACCGCCTGCCCCTGCCCCGCCCCGGACGGCCCGGTCCGGCCCGTCACCGCCTGGTCGGCCGCCGTGCAGGAGACCTTCGCCCCGTTCGCCGAGGCCATGACGGGCGATGGCCTGGCCTTCCTCCACGCCCAGATGCAGGCCGGCCGGTGCGGCCCGGTTCTCGCCGCCGCCGTCGAGTACCGCATCGTGGGCGCGATCGGCCCCATGGAGATCCAGCCCGACGCCATTGGACGCCCCCAGCTCATGCCCCAGTACTTCGCCGTCCTCCCCGAGGCCCGAGGCCAGGGCCTGGGACGCGTCCTGTGGCGGGCAGCCATGCACTGGGGACAGTCCCACGGCGCCGCCTACCAACTCCTCCAGACCGAGATCGGCGGACCCTCCGACCGACTGTGCCAGGCCGAAGGACTCACCTCCCTCGGCTTCACCTACGCCATGTCCGCATAGCTCCAAATCGCGCCACCTTCTCTGGTCTGCTGCCCCGTGCCGTTGGCGACCTCAGCCACAGAAAGTCAGCCACGACGGCGGGTGCGCCGAACAAGCACCCGCCACGTGTGTCTCCAGCAACCACCCACCGGCGCCGGCCACGCTTCCCCAGTGCGTCACGGTCTCGGCCACGTTGCAGCTTGAGCGCTGCCGCCGACCTCGCCTGATGGATGGGCGGGAGACCGATCGCCGGGTCACGACTGACTGACCGGCAATCTGCGGTGGCCGATGCGGACTTGGCAAGCGTCCCGCTCCTTCTGGCCGTGCTCGCCGTGGGGCAGCTGTCGGGGTTCTTCACGGTTCTGACTGCCCGCTTCTCGGGCTTTTGCGGCGCGAGCGGGCGGGGCCGTCGCAGGCGGTGGCGGAGACATGGAGCCGGCGGCGGCCTGGGGCCGCCGCGCCGCGCGGCCCGCGCCAGCGGGCCGCCTTGATCCAGTAAAGAAACTTTGGACAGCTCGCCCCTTCGGCTGCTTCGGTCGGCAGGGAGTGGGCTGTTTTGCCACGTTTCACCCCGGTCTGATCGCGGGATCGTCGGAATCTATCCACAGGCTCCCGGCCGTTTGATGTTCCTGCTGGAAGTTGTCCACAGGAATGCAGCCGAGCGGGGCCGCTGGAGAGGTGCGGGAATGCGCGTTCTGAGGGGGTGTCCGCTTTCGCTGATTGCGTGCGACTCGCGCCGGAGGTACCGGAGCCTACGTACACAGAGAACGAGAAATGTGACCCACGCCACACATAAGCATGGTCACGCGGGATCCGGTTGCAAGACCTTCACAGCGACTGACGGCTTCCCGGGGGGCGGAACCGCCCTGCGGTACTGCCGCCCACATGACGGGACGCGGCAAGGGATTTTGACAGCCTCTCCCGCCCGGCGGGTCGCGGGGTTGTGGCGAGATGCCCGATCTCAGCAGGCTTCCAGAGAAGGGGCCGGATGGCGCACGCGCGCTTCACCAGGGCGGGCCATCGAGGGGTTCTGCGGGACGGAACGAAAGAACGGCGCGGCGATGGGCGGGGAACAGTGAACGAGTCGGAGATATCAGCGCTGGACGCGGACGTGACACTCCTCGCAGCCGAAGTGGCCGACCTCGCCGCGCTCATGCAACAGGTGACGCGCGAGATTAAGCGCCTTCGCCAAGCGTTTGATCCTTCAGCCGCTGAATGAGCTCAAGCGCTTCAACAAGCGTTTCACGCATGGAAGCGACGTCACGTCGAAGGTCTGCGACCTCTTGAGAAAGGCGGACGTACCGCGCATCGGCGGTTGAACAGGCAGCGTCGCCGGCCAGGGAGGTTCCCCCTACCCCCTCCGCGGCTGCGTCGGACTCAGGGGCGGGGCGGCGAATGAAGCTGCCTCGCCCCTGGACGCTGTAGATCAACCCTTCGCTCTTGAGTAGCCGGAACGCGTTTTGCACTGTGGCGCTAGCGAGCCCGAACTTCTCTTGCAGCTCCCGCGAGGACGGCACCTTGTCGCCAGGCCCCAGCTCGCCGTTCTGGATCTGGCGCCGCAGATAGTCGGCCACCTGGACGTAGGGCGGGCGGGAGTCGTCTTCGAGGGGCAGCGTCATGCCCGCAGGATACGGCCGCAGCCTCTGTCATACCTACGGAACGCATGGATAGCAGGATCCCTCCAACGCCTGGGTGTTGCAGTACACCCAGGCGTTGTGGTTACCTCTGGTGCGGCCGGATCACCGGTCACGAACCCGACTGAAAGGGCTTATTCGCCATGGCCAGGACCGTTATCCGTGTCCACGTGCTCCCCACCACGAACGTCATGACCGGCACGCCAGCAGTGCCGAAGTGGAAGGACCAGGAGAACGGCATCCGCGCGGTGGACTTCGAGACCGGTGCGCCGCTGTGCACCCTGACGCTCTTCGTGATGGAGGGCGAGCGCGCTGAGGCACTGAAGGTGACCGTTCCGCAGACCGGTCTGCCCAATGGTCTGCACCCGGGCCGGTTCGTCCGCCCGGTGGACCTCTTCGCGAGCCCGTGGGCGCGGATCTTCAACGACCAGCTTCAGGAAGGCGTGGCCTACCGCTGCGCGGCACTGGAGCTGGTCGACACCCCTGCCATGCCGCAGGAGACGACCGGGCCCGAGGGCGCTGCGGCGTGACGTCGCTCCCCGCGCGCCGGGGTGAGACCCCGGATGGCGGTCGCCCGCTCGTGATCTTCATCGACGAGGCGGCCGCCGTCCTGGGGGCACTGCGCCCCCTGCCCTTGCCTTTCCCCACGTGCCTGCTGCGGCGCGATCTCTCGAACGGAACGAAGGAAGACCGGTGAACGAACTCAACGAAGCTTTCGGTTGGCTCCGTACAGTGGTGTGGCTCGGGCTCGGGCTGATCGCCCTGTGGGCCGTGGTCTGGGTGATCCGCTACTTGCGGGCGTCGCCGATGGAGCGGATCAGCATCCGGCAGGCGATACGGATCCGTTGGGGCTGGAAGCGGCTGGCGCGGATGTGCGGGCTGTCGGTCACGGACAAGATGCCGACCGCCCTGGCCTCGCTCGCGACCTCGGACGGCAAGGAACCCAAGCCCCGCGTCCTGGTCCCGGCTCTGAAGGTCACCCCGGACGCCTTCGGGGTGATGGCTGGGGCAACCTGCCTGCCGAAGGTGGGTCTGGCGGAGTTCCAGAAGGCCGCTCCCTATCTGGCGGACGCCTGGCGCATGGCCCGCGTGTCCGTGTTGCCGGGTGAGAAGCCCGGACAGGTCACGCTGCGCGGGGTGCGGGTGGATCCGCTGATCACGCCGACCGTTCATGTGCCCACCGGCCGCCCGCCGGAGGAGTACGCGGTGTGGGAGCTGGGGGTGGACGAGTTCGGCTTGCCCGTGGTCGTGCCCCTGAAGGAGGTCCCCGGGGTGGCCATGGGCGGATTGCCAGGCTTCGGAAAGACGTCATGCGTGAACCGGCTGGTGTGTGACTGGGCGCCCTCGCCGGCCATCCAGTTCGTCTTCTTCGACGGAAAGGTCTCCCACGCCTACGAGGGCGACTACGCCGACCTCGTGCAGCGCGCGTTCGAGTTCTGCGGGGACGATCTGGAGGAGGCGAACAGGAAGCTGAAGGAACTCGTACAGCTGCGCCGCGCCCGCTCCGCGTCCATCCGCCGCGTGTTGGGCGTGAAGAACATGTGGCACGTCGGTCCCTCGGAGGACTGGCCGCTCATCGTCATCGTCATCGACGAGGCCCACACCTACTTCCGCGACTACAAGGGCTCCGACCCGGCTACCAAGAAGCTGGCCGCGCTCGCGGCGGAGAACGCCCGCCTGGTGGAGGACCTGGTGAAGAAGGGCCGCTCGGTCGGTTTCCTGACCCTACTTACCACGCAGAAGACCACCGGAGACGCGATCCCCACCTTCATCCGCGACGTGTGCCCGGTCGGGCTGTCATTCGCGCAGAAGACCGCCGACGCCGCCGTGGCCGCGCTCGGTGACGACATCCGCGAGTGGCCCGACGCCAGCCCGGTCACCCTCCAGGACCCCGCCTACGTCGGCGTCGCGGTCATGTCCCAGCACGGCCGCCCCGGCTTCATCCGCATCCGCACCCCCTACGTCGCCGACCGGGACGCCGCCCGCGTCGCCGAACAGACCACCCACCTCGTTCGCCACCCGGCCAAGCTCCTGCAAGACCTGATCCACCGCACGGGTGTGGACCTCAACAAGGAGGACCCCGAACCCCCGGCGGAAGCGGCCTGAGATGCGCCCCTCCATGCGGATCTACATCCGACACATGCACAAGGCCATCACTACCGGGGACCTTGACCGCGCCACGCGGATAGGCATCGCCGCCTACCGCATCGCCAACACCCACGAACGCCAGGTCCTGGAGACCTACCTCGGTCCGAACGTCGCCCACAGGGCCGAACTCGTCCCCGCGAGCTGACCCGCCGACCTCGGCCCCAACTCCCCTTGGAGGAGGTGAATCCCTTCATGTCAGAAGACCGGATCACTCAGCGCACCGTGACCGTGGTCATGGCAGTCATCGCCCTGCTGGCCTTCGTGTTCTCCTTCGGCAACGTCTGGAACCTGTCCCTGCGCCTGGGCGTCCCCGACCCGGTCGCGCCCCTGATCGCGCCGATGGTGGACCTGTCCGTCCTCGGCCTCCTGGTCGCCCTGCGGTACCTGTCCCTGCGCGGCGTAGCCGCCGACGAGCTCAAGGGCGCGAACCGGCTGATGCACACCTCCGGCTTCTTCACCCTCGCCCTCAACATCGCCGAACCCGTCATCGCCGGCCACTGCGGCCGCGCCTGCGTCGACTCCGTGGCACCGCTGCTCCTCCTCGGCTGGGGTGCCGTCGGCCCCGCGCTCCTGCGCCACTTCCACGCCGTCACCACCGCGGACCCCACCACCACACCGGCTGTCCTCCCGGCCCAGACTCGCGTGGCCGACCCGGCGTCAAACCCGGAATCCGTACCGGAGGACGCTCCAGCCGACATCGAAGCCGCCCTCATCCCGGAGCCTGCTCCTGAACCGGTTTCCGTGCCCGAACCTGCGGCACCCCTGGCCCCCGCTCCCGTCGCTGTACCGCATCCGGCCGTCAAGGTGGCCCCGGCTCTGCTGGACGCCGCCCGCGAGATCGCCGAAGCCCACCGCGCCGCTACCGGCCAGCCCATCACGCTGCCGCAACTCAAGGCCCGTCTCGGCGTCAGCCTCCCCCTGGCCACCGCCGCACACGCGGCACTGACGGCCTGACCCTCCGCCAGCCTTCCGGCATCTCCTCCTGGCCTCCTGGGCCTGACCCGTCATGCCCTCGGGCAGCACCTGGCTCCGTCTCGGTGCTGCCCGAGGCCTCCATCAGCGGAAAGGACCCCCTGCCGATGCCCCGCGACCTCGACCTGCGGCACGTGATCAGCCCCGCTGTCCGGGACCTGATCGAATTGGCCAACCTCGGCGACTTCGACCGCACCCGCGAACAGATCAACCGCCTGCGCGGCTGCACCCGTCCGATCAACCTCGTCGGCCACACCACCACCCGCGACCACACCACCGGCGAAACGATCCGCTCGTACTCCACCAGCGACGAGCCCACCGGACGTCTGCTAACCACCTGCGGCAACCGTCGCGCCTCCCGCTGCCCCACCTGCTCCCGCCTCTACGCCGCCGACACCTACCACCTCATCCGCGCCGGACTCTCCGGCGGCAAGAACGTCCCCGAAACCATCCGCACCCACCCCAGGGTCTTCCTGACCCTCACCGCGCCCTCCTTCGGCCCTGTCCACAACCGACCCACCACCAAGGACGGCAAGCCCCAGCCCTGCCGCTGCGGCACCCGGCACCCCGAGAGCGCCCCCGAACTCGGCACCCCTCTCAGCCCGAAGACGTACGACTACACCGGCGCCGTGCTCTGGAACGCCCATGCAAGCGCTCTTTGGGCACGCTTCACCCTCAACCTCCGCCGCACCCTCGCCGCAAACTTCGGCATCACGCAGAAGGGCATGAACGCGGCCCTGCGGATCTCCTTCGCGAAGGTCGCCGAGTACCAGCAGCGCGGTCTGGTCCACTTCCACGCCGTCATCCGCTTCGACGGCCCCGACGGCCACACCAGCCCCCCGCCAGCCTGGGCCAGCACAGACCACCTCCTCCGCGCGGTCAAGCCCGCGCTGAAGCGGACCACCCTGACCGTTGTCTCCGACACCGTGGGGGACCGGGAAATCGGCTGGGGCAAGAGGTTCAAGGTGGACGAGATCACCGCGCTCGGCGACGGCGAACTCACTGACAAGGCGGTGGCGGGCTACATCGCCAAGTACGCCACAAAGAGTGCCGAGGACTCCGGAACGGTTGACCGTTCGTTGGTCTGCCGGACCTGCTCCGGCCGTGGCAGGGTCGGCGGCCGAATCCGGGAGTTGTGCCCCGACTGCGAAGGCACCCGCCAGGCCGAACCCCTGCGAGACCTGCCCGTCCACCAGCACGTGCGGCAGATGATCCGCACCGCCTGGGACCTCGGCGGCCTGCCCGAGTTCGCAGACCTCAAGCTCTGTAAGTGGGCCCACATGCTCGGCTTCCGCGGCCACTTCTCCACCAAGTCCCGCGCCTACTCCACCACCCTCGGCGCCCTCCGCGACGTCCGCCGCGCCTGGCGCCTCGCCCAGGCCGACGCCGCCCGCGTCCGCGCCGGCCACTCCGTACCCGCCCCGGACACGGTGCTCGTCACCGAGTCCTCCTGGGCCTACCTCGCCTCCGGCTACCGCCCCGGCGAAGAACTCCTCGCCAACCAGACCCGCCACGACATCAACCAGGCCCAACGCCGCAAGCACGAAGGGCTGGAGCCTGCATGACGACCGCCGTACTCACCGTGGACCAGGTCGCCGAGCGTCTCGGCATCAGCCGCTGGAAGGTCCACGACCTGATCCGCTCCCGCGAACTCGCCTCTTTCAAGATCGGCCGCTGCCGGCGCATCAGCGAAGCCGCGCTGGACGCCTACGTATCCCTCCGCACCGAACAGGAAGCCGCCTGATGGCCAAGCCGAAGAAGAACGCCAACAACGAGGGCACTATCTACCAGCGCAAGGACGGCCGCTGGGAGGGCAGCGCGTACGTCCTGACGACGGACGGCACGTACAAGCGGCGCAGCCGCGTCCAGCAGATCGCCGACCAGAAGGCCGCGGGTCACAACTGGAAGGGAACGGGGCAGGGCCTCGTCTTCACGACGAAGAACGGGACTCCCATAGAGCCCCGCAACCTGAACCGGTCCTTCGAGGCCCTGTCCGCCCGCGCCGGCGTCCGCAAGGTCCGCTTCCACGACCTGCGCCACACGTGCGCGTCCCTGCTCCATGAACAGGGTGCCGATGCCCGAATGATCATGGAGGTTCTGGGCCACAGCTCTATCCGCGTGACCATGGACATCTACACCTTCGTGCGGCTGGACTCCCAGCGCTCCGCCTTCGACCGCGTCGGGGATGCGCTGAGGGGTGACAACAATCAGGCTGACGACGACAGCTGGTGACCTTCGCAGCAACAAGAACGGGCCCCACCAAGTCGGTGAGGGCCCGCTCTCTTTCCGTGTCAGTGGATCAACTGGCGAGCTGCTCGACCGTCTCCACTCTCGCGGCCCGGATCCGGAGTGTCACGATCTTGTCGCCCCTACCGTCGATCCCGTAGAAGTCGATGTAGTCGCCGACGGTGGAGAACCCGATCGCCTCGACTTCACGCTCACTGTCGAAGCCTTTGTTGATCACGTACTTGTGCGTCGAGGTCATCCCTTCGACCGCCTCGGGTCGTTCCCCGGGGCGACGGTGTTCTGCTCCCGCACCTGGCCGTTCTTGCCGCGAACGCGAAGCTCTCCGCCACCGTCGTTGGCCAGGATCTCTTTGGCACGAGCGACTGCCTCTGCCTGAGTCGGCAGGACCGCACTGGCCCTCTCGGCTCCGGGCTTCGTCACCGCCCAGCCATCGTCGCGCTTGGACACATCCCGGGTGTTGGGTCGATCTGCCATGGCACATCCGTTTCCGGAGCCGGACGCGCCGAGCTGCCCATCTTGGAGGAACCAAGAGAGGGCGATAAGGTCCCAAGGCGCGACCAACGCATCAGGCCCCATTGCCGTGCGCCCAACCCCAAGTTGGGCCCCGGTTGGGGCCTGTTTTGGTTTGGCGGATCAAGTGAAGCACCCCGGATGGCCCGCCAGCAAGCAAGACACCCCAACATGCGCCATGGGGTGCGTCGACACACCACAACATCTTGTGTTTCCGGCAGAGCCCAACACCAGAGTACCGATGCCCACCGACAACCCGGATGGCTCAGCAGGGCCGGCCAGACTCAACGGCACCGAGGGCTTCACCAATCAAGGTCACTGTGATCCAGGGGCGAACCTCGCCTGACGTCGGCAAGGTGAATCGCCCTTCGCCTCCGCGAGGGGGGTAGCGCGATCGAAGCGGTTGCCGTCAATCACTGCCGTCACGACATACGACAGAGGCCCTCAGGATCTCTCCTGAGGGCCTCTGGCCTGCTGTGCACTCGGCAGGATTCGAACCTGCAACCTTCTGATCCGTAGTCAGATGCTCTATCCGTTAAGCTACGAGTGCTTGGCGTTCCGGGCTTTTTTCTCCCCGGTCGGCGTTGCGAGAACAACATTACATGACCTGCGCCGTGACGCGAAATCCATTGGCCGCACCCCTGCCGACCTGGGGGAACGGCCTCCCGAGGCCCCTCTCGGCCACCCTCCCGAACCAGCGGTGAACCGACCCCGGCACCCCCTCCGCGCGCTCGCGCCTCCCGGAACGGCCGAAGCCCCGTGCCAGGGGCACGGGGCTTCGGGGTGGGGCGGAGGCGGAGGGATTTGAACCCTCGATGGGCTTTAAGACCCAAACCGCATTAGCAGTGCGGCGCCATAGACCGGACTAGGCGACGCCTCCAACACACCTCGCGCGGACGCGAGTGGTGCGTGCAGATGATGACACAGTTGAGCGTCGTGCCACCAATCGCCGCACACGTTACTAGGCCCCCGGGGGCCAGGGCAAAGCAGTTCGGCGTGGTGCCGCAACGTCCGGGCGTGGTGCGCGTTAGAGAGGGGTGGGGGCTCCGGTCTCCGTCAGTCGTCGTCGCCCGTCAGTCGAACGTCAGCCGTGGCGCCCGGGCGGGTCGGTGATCACCCGTGACCGCCGCCCGTGGCCGACCCCGCTGCAGAGATCCTGGAGCTTCCGCATGCTGCGCCGTCTCGCCCTCACCGCCGTCGTCTCGCTCGCCGCGCTCGCCACCGCCGTGCCCGCGTCCACCGCCTCCGGCCCCGGGTCCTCCGGTCCGACGCCCGCCGCCGTGCCCACCTCCGGGCCGTTCGCCGCCGCCCGACCCTCCCTCGGGCCACTGCCCATGCCCCTCCCGCTGCCCGGGTTCCCGGAGGGAGGGGACGGGAAGGGCGCGGGTGAGGCGAGCGAGGTACTGACGCGGCTCACCGTGTCCGTCGAGAACACCGGGGTCGCCGGGGCCGACGGCACCTTCGAGCTGGAGTGCGGGCCCACCGGGGGCAGCCACCCGCGGGGGCAGGCGGCCTGTGACCGGCTCGCGGAGGCCGGCGCCACCCGGGCCGGGCGGCAGGAGCTGTTCCGGCCGACCCCGGAGGGCACGATGTGCACGATGATCCACGGCGGCGACGCCACCGCGCGCATCGTGGGCACCTGGGAGGGACGGGCCGTGGACACCACCGCGAGCCGCCGCGACGGATGCGAGATCGCGCGCTGGAACAGCCTCGTACCGGTGCTCCCGGACGTTCGATAGCCCGTCGGCGACGACGTACAAGCATTCGCCTCCGCGTGTCCGCCGCAGACGGATCCGGAGGCCCGCGGGCCCCGAAGGACCTGGCAGCGTCGCACGTCCGCGCACGTCACAAGGTGCACGGACGCTCACGTCAGGGGCCCGCGGCGTACACGTCGCGCACAGAACCTTGGTGAGAGCTCCCCCTCATCCGCCGCCCCCCGGGCCTCCCCTGCCCTTAGACTCCTCCAGTGACAGTCTGCGGCCCGAGGGGCAAGATGGGGCCCGCTGTCGGCAAGGTGCGGTAATCAGGGAGGAAGCGTCGTCGTGAGCAGCAGGCCATCCCGAGGCACTGCTCGCCTCGCAGCCATACTCGATGCCCTTCCTGACGGGCTTCTGCTCGTCAATTGCAACGGCACGGTCGTCAACGCCAACGCCATCGCCCTCGAGATGTTCGAGACCCCGGGCACCGCGCTCGTCGGTCGCGGACTGCTCGATCTGCTGCCGGAGTTCGACTCCAAGCTGATCCCGGGTTCGATGCGCCGGCCCGAGGCTGCGGACGAGCAGGGCAGGACCAAGCCGACGCGGATGACCGCGCGGCGCACCGACGGCCACGAGTACCCGGTCGAGGTCACCAGCGCGAGCCTCGACAGCGGGCAGGCCGCGTACAACGACATCCACTCCAGCTACACCGGCGACGAGCTGCTCATGCTCGTCGTGCGGGACCTCTCCGGCACCGTCGACACCGAGGCGGAGCTGGCCCGTTCGCAGCGGCAGACCGAGATGATCCTGCGGGCCGCATCCGAGGGCGTCGTCGGCACGGACACCGACGGGCGCGTCGTCCTCGTCAACCCCGCCGCCGCGCAGATCCTCGGCTTCCGGGCCAGTGACCTCGGCGGCCAGGAACTGCATCCGCTGATCCTGCACTCGCGGGCGGAGGGCGAGCCGTTCCCGTACGAGGACTCCCCGCTCGCCGACACCCTCAAGTCCGGGCGCAAGCACCGGGTGCGCGGGCAGGTGCTGTGGTCCAAGAGCGGCGCGCAGGTGCCGGTGGACCTCACGACCGCGCCGGTACGGGACGGGGACCAGCTCGTCGGCGCGGTGATGACGTTCACCGACCGCCGGCCGTACGAGGAGTTGTCGACGCAGCACAAGAGCGTCGTCGCCGAGCTGACCAGGAGCCACTCCGCCGAAGTCACCGCGCTCAAGGAGGCGCACGCCGCCGAGCTGGAGGCGCTGAAGGAGGCACACACCGCCGAACTCGCCGACCGCAGCGAGCGGTACGCCGCCGAGATCGAGGGACAGGCCGAGCTGCTCGCCTCCCTGGGCGCCCAGCACTCCCAGCTCACCGCCGTCCTCGGCGGTTCGCTGCGCGGGCCCCTGGAGGAGCTGCGCGGCGAGCTGACCACGCTCGCCTCCGACCCGGCCGGCCAGCTGTGGCCCGAGGCCAACCAGATCCTGCACCATCTCGCCGCCGGGTACGCCCGGATGACCACGCTCGTCGACAACGTGCTGGAGTACCAGCGCCTGGACGCGGGGGTGGAGGGGCTGCGCAAGGCCCCGGCGATGGTGGACGGCATCGTCACGGGCGGTATCGACGGGGCGGTCGAGCTGATCGGTCCCGGGCGCGCCCAGTTCGCCGTGCACGCCCCGCCGATCGAGGCCGAGGTCGACGCGCCCCGGCTCGCGACCGCCATCGCCCATCTCGTCGCGGACGTCTGCGGCGTCGATTCGACCGGCAAGGCCCGGGCCGTTCCCGGGGGCGGCTATGTCGATTCCACCGTGGTCGTGGCCGCGGCCCAGCGTGGTGACCTCGTACGGATCGAGGTGCGCGGCCCGTTCGCCGGGGGCGACCCGGTGCACGAGCCGATCGTGCGCGGCATCGTCCGGGCGCACGGAGGGGTCCTCCAGACGCACGAGATGCCGGGCATGAACGGCAGCGCGTACGTGCTCGACCTGCCCATCGGCACCGCGTCCGGCACGATCGCGCCCCCGGAGACGGACGGCACCGCGCTGCTGCCGGAACCTCCCCCCGCCGCCTCCTCGTCGCCCGAAGGGCTGGGAGCCCCGGGCGTCACCAGCGGCGGCCGGCGCCGGGCGCGCAGGTCCTCCACCGACGCGTTCCTGGATGGTGGCCCCGGCCGTACGGAGAGCGTCGGCGACGACGCGGTCGAGGCCGTGGCTCCCGCTCCCGACGACCGTCCGGCCGCCGAGCCGACCGGGCGGCGGCGGGCGCGCCGCGGACCGGCCGCGTCCGAGGAGCAGCAGGCTCCCGAGCTGATCCCGGCCCAGCAGGGCGAGGGTTCCGGGCGGCGGCGCGGTCGGCCCAGCCCGGCCGAGTCGGCCCCGGGCATGGTCCCGGCTGACGCGCGGGACCAGCCCCAGCCACCGCAGCGGGGGGCGCTGGCCCTGACCTCCGCCCCGTCCGCGGCGCCCACCGCCCCTTCCGAGGGGTCGGTCGTCACCGCGGCCGAGAACGCCCAGGGCGGCGGTCGTCCGCAGCTCGGACAGACCGTGCCGCCGCAGGGCGTCCCGGTCGACCCGCAGCAGCCCGTACCGCCCACCGGTCGGCGGGCCCGCCGTGAGGGCGAGCCCGCCCGCCCCGCCCTGCCCGCCCTCGCCCCCGCGTCCGCGCCCGCCAACAGCGGCAACAGCGGCGTCGAGAGCAACGACGGTCGCCCCGGGGCGGAGCCGTCCCAGCAGCCCGGGGGGCGGCGTGCCCGGCGCGCGCTGGCCGCCGCCCAGGAGCGCATCGCGGCCGACGCCGGGCCGCGCACCGCCCTCGCCCTGCCGCCCGCCGACGCGGACCGGGCGCCGCTCGTCCCCGACGCCCCGGTGGCGCCCGGCGACGGGGCGAGCACGCACCACGCGCGCACCGCACCGGAGGCCGGTCACACGCCTCCGCAGGCGCACCCCGTCGCCCCGGCGCGCACCGGCCCGCAGGCGGACGGAACCTCCGGGCAGGGCTTCCCGGCCGCACCCGGAGCAGCCCACGCGCCTCGCCTTCCCGGGGCGGTGCCCCATGCGCCCGGCCCGCACGACGGCGGCGGCGTACCGCAGGCTCCGAGCCCCACGCCGGAGCTCGCGCCGTGGGGCGACACCGGGCAGAACGCCCACCCCGACACCGCCCACCCCGACACCGCCCGCTCCGACGCCGGGCAGACCGGCGCCGGGCGGACCGCCCACACCACCGGCGTCGCGGCCGTCGCCGATCCGGCGGCGCACCCGGCCGACGGTGACGCGGGCGTCCCGGCCCCGGACGCGCGGCGGCAGCCGCTGCCCGCCGAGGAGCCGATGCCGGACGGCGGCAACCCCGACTCGACGCAGGGGAGGGCCTTCAGCGTGCGAACGCTGGGCCAGGGCGTGCCGTTCGCCCAGCACCTCGCGCACCAGCAGAACCAGCCGCATCAGAGCCTCGGCGGGGCCGGCAGGCGTCGCAAGCTCGCCGCCCCGCCGGAGGGCGACCGCTCCCCGACCCGGACCACCGGCGACCAGCCGGGCCCGGCACAGCCGTCGGGCCCGCAGGCTCCCGGGCCGCAGCACCAGCCCTTCACGCACCCCCAGGGCCAGGACCAGGGGCCGGACCAGGCGCAGGAGCCCGGTCGGCCGGGTCAGCCGGAGCAGGTCGGGCCCGGCGCCGCCTACGGTGAGGGGCAACTGCTCGCGCCGCCGGTCGCGGAGGGGCGCGCGTACGCCATAGGGGCGCCCGACGAGGGGGCGGAGGGTCCCGAGCCGCTGGACGGGCCAGGGGGCGCGGTCGAGGTCGCCAACCGGCCGCACCCGCACCCGGTCGACGACGAGCTGCCGCCCGAGCCGCTGGACAACCCGCGTCGGCTGCTGGTCTGGCCCGCGCCCGACGTGCCGACCCAGCAGGCGCTCAGCGACCGGGGCTACCGTCCGGTGATCGTGAACTCCCGCGAGGAGGTCGACGCCCAGATCGCCGCGTTCCCCGCCGCGCTCTTCGTCGACCCGCTGACCGGCCCCATCACCCGTACCGCGTTGCAGTCGCTGCGTCAGGCGGCCGTCGCGGCCGAGGTCCCGGTGCTGGTCACCGCCGGTCTGGGGCAGGCGACCCGCGAAGCGGCGTACGGCGCCGACCCGGCCGTCCTGCTCAAGGCCCTGGCCCCCCGCGACAGCGAGCAGCATCCCTCGCGGGTGCTCCTGATCGAGGAGCACGAGGAGATCGCGATGGCGCTGACGCAGACCCTGGAGCGGCGCGGGATGCAGGTGGCGCGTGCCGCGACGGACAGCGAGGCCGTCGACCTGGCGAGCCGGATGCGGCCGAACCTGGTGGTGATGGACCTGATGCAGGTACGCCGCCGACGCGCGGGGATCATCGACTGGCTGCGGGCCAACGGGCAGCTGAACCGCACCCCGCTGGTCGTCTACACCTCGGCCGGGATGGACCAGGCGGAGCTGCCGCGGCTCACGTCGGGCGAAACCGTCCTCTTCCTGGCCGAACGGTCGACCAGCGACGAGGTCCAGTCGCGGATCGTGGACCTGCTGGCGAAGATCGGCACCAACTAGGGCCTCCCGACGGACGCGGGAAGCGGAACAGGGCGGGGGCGGTACGGGTGGTCCCGTACCGCCCCCGCCCTGTTTCACGTGAAACAGCAGAGGAACCCAGGCCTCAGAGCCGGGTGACGTCCAGCTCGCCCTCCGCGTACTGCTTGCGGATCACCTTCTTGTCGAACTTGCCGACGCTCGTCTTCGGCACGGCGGCGATCACCGACCAGCGCTCCGGCAGCTGCCACTTGGCGATGCCCGACTCGGCGAGGAACTCCCTCAGCGCCCCGTAGTCGGTCCCGGTGGCCCCCTCCTTGAGCACCACCGTCGCCAGCGGCCGTTCGCCCCACTTCTCGTCCGGAACGGCGACGACCGCCGCCTCCGCGACGTCCGGGTGGGCCATCAGCGCGTTCTCCAGCTCGACGCTGGAGATCCACTCGCCGCCCGACTTGATGACGTCCTTGGCCCGGTCGGTGAGGGTGAGGTAGCCGTCGGTGCTGATCACACCGACATCCCCGGTCTTCAGCCAGCCGTCCTCGCTGAACTTGTCCTCGGGGCGCAGGTGCTCGCCGTCGGCGCCGCCGTAGTAGGCGGCGGCGATCCAAGGGCCCTTGACCTCCAGCTCACCGGCCGACTCGCCGTCCCACGGAAGGTGCTCCCCACCGGGGCCGACCAGCCGTGCCTCGACCCCGGCGGGGAAGCGGCCCTGGGTGACCCGGTACGGCCGCTCCTCGTCGGCGCTCAGACCGGCGGGCGGGTTGGCCATGGTGCCGAGCGGCGAGGTCTCCGTCATGCCCCAGGCGTGGCAGAGCCGGACGCCGAGCTTGTCGTACGCCTCCATCAGCGAGGGCGGACAGGCCGCGCCGCCGATGGTCACGTTGGCCATGGAGGTGAGGTCGCGCGGGTTGGCGGTGACCTCGGCGAGCAGGCCCTGCCAGATGGTGGGAACGGCGGCGGCGTGCGTCGGGCGCTCGCGCTCGATCATGTCGGCGAGCGGAACGGGCTGGAGGAAGCGGTCCGGCATGAGCATGTTGACCCCGCTCATAAACGCGGCGTGCGGCAGTCCCCAGGCGTTCACATGGAACTGGGGCACGACGACGAGCGTGGTGTCCCTGTCGGTCAGCCCCATCGACTCGGTCATGTTGACCTGCATCGAGTGCAGGTAGATCGAGCGGTGCGAGAAGACGACGCCCTTGGGGTCGCCCGTGGTGCCGGAGGTGTAGCACATGGCCGCGGCCTGGCGTTCATCCAGCTCCGGCCAGTCGTACGTGGTGGGGCGGCCGGCGATCAGTTCCTCGTACTCGTGCACGCGCGGCGTGACTCCGGCGAGGCCGGAACGGTCGCCGGGGCCGGCCACGACCACGTGCTCGACGCTCGGCAGGTGCGGCAGCAGCGGCACGAGGAGCGGCAGCAGTGAGCCGTTGACGATCACCACCTTGTCATCCGCGTGGTTGACGACCCAGGCGAGCTGCTCGGGCGGCAGCCGGAGGTTGAGGGTGTGGAGCACGGCGCCCATGGAGGGGATGGCGAGGTACGCCTCGACGTGGACGGCGTTGTTCCACATGAGCGTCGCGACCCTCTGGTCGCCGTCGACGCCCAGCTCGTCGCGGAGCGCGTTGGCCAGCCGGGTGGCGCGTGCGCCGATCTCGGCGAAGGTGACGCGGTGCGGCTCGGGTTCGCCGGTCCAGGTCGTGACCTGCGACTTCCCGTGGATCGTCATCCCGTGGTGCAGGATGCGGGTGACAGTCAGCGGTACGTCCTGCATGGTGCTCAGCACGGCGTCCTCCCGGTAGGCGCTACGCGGCAGTAAGGTTCCGCTGATTCTGCGCACATACCACACGGTATGTCACTACTCGCGGGAAGATTCCTGCTGCGGAGCCTGCCCCGGCCCCTGCCTCGGAGCTGAGGCGGAGCATGTGGCGACACCCGTGGAGGGGCCTTCCGGACCGTCCGGATTACGTGCCGGGCCGCCCGGATCAGCGGACCGGCGTCAGCTCCGGGTCCTCGCGGAGCTTGCCGAGGGCACGGGAGACCGCGCTCTTGACCGTACCGATCGACACGCCGAGCACCTCCGCCGTCTGGGCCTCGCTCAGATCCTCGTAATAGCGCAGGACGACCATCGCGCGCTGGCGGTCCGGGAGCTTGAGCACCGCTCGCCACATCGCGTCGTGCAACGACTGCTGCTCGGCCGGGTCCGGCGCCGGAAAGGCCTCCCGCTCGGGCAGCTCCTCGCACGCGAACTCGTCGACCTTGCGCTTGCGCCACTGCGAGGTGCGGGTGTTGAGCAGCGCCCGCCGGACGTAGCCGTCCAGCGCCCGGTGGTCCTCGATCCGCTCCCACGCGACATACGTCTTGGCCAGCGCGGTCTGCAGCAGGTCCTCCGCGTCGCACGGATTCGCGGTGAGCGAGCGCGCGGTACGCAGCAGGACCGGTCCACGGGCCCGTACGTACGAGGAGAACGACGCGTAGGGCGCGTGGGGGTGGCCGGCGGCGGTGGCAGAGGCCGCCCTGGAGGCGCCCGTGCAGACTGGCGTGGTCATGTACTCCACGCTAGGAGCGGGCGCCGCCGAGGGGATCGCCCCCAGGTCCCGAAGGCTCGTCCGCCTCAGGTTGTAGGGGGTGTGCGCCCTGCACCTCCTGAAGGTGGACGGGCCTCCGCCCGGCCGTAAGGGTCCGCCCCCGAGAGCCCTCGGGGGCCGGGCGTCGCCGCTCAGCCGTCCGCACCGATGACCAGGCCCGACGTCGGCACCCCCGCACCCGCCGTGACCAGCGACCTCACCGCCCCCGCCACCTGGTTCACCGAGGTCCCACGGATCTGCCGGACGGCCTCCGCGACGCCGTTCATCCCGTGGAGGTACGCCTCCCCCAACTGACCCCCATGGGTGTTCAGGGGCAGCGCGTCCGCGGCGACGAACGCCCCGGCCTCCCCGGGGCCGCAGAAACCGAACTCCTCCAGCTGCATCAGGACGAACGGGGTGAAGTGGTCGTAGAGGATGCCCACGTCGATGTCGGCCGGCGACAGTCCGGAGCTGCGCCACAGCTGCCGGGCGACCACGGCGGTCTCCGGCAGGCCGGTCAGCCCGTCCCGGTAGAAGCTCGTCATCTGTTCCTGCGAACGGCCCGCGCCCTGGGCCGCCGCGACGACGACGGCGGGCGGCCGGGGCAGGTCGCGGGCGCGCTCCAGGCTCGTGACGACGAGGGCCTGGCCGCCGTCCGTCTCCTGGCAGCAGTCCAGCAGCCGCAGCGGCTCCACGATCCAGCGGGACGCGGCGTGGTCGGCGAGCGTGATCGGCTTCCCGTGGAAGTACGCCGCCGGGTTCCGCGCCGCGTTCCGCCGGTCGACCACCGCCACGTGCCCGAAGACCTCCGGTTCGAGGCCGTACGCGTGGAGGTAGCGCTGGGCCGCCATCGCCACCCAGGAGGCCGGGGTGAGCAGCCCGTACGGCAGGTTCCAGCCGAGCGCCGCGCCCTCGGCGGTGGGCTCGCGCCGCTGGACGCCGGAGCCGAAGCGGCGGCCGGAGCGCTCGTTGAAGGCCCGGTAGCAGACGACGACGTCCGCGATCCCGCTCGCCACCGCGAGGGCGGCCTGCTGCACGGTGGCGCAGGCCGCGCCGCCGCCGTAGTGGATCCGGGAGAAGAACGACAGCTCGCCGATCCCGGCCGCCTGGGCGACGGTGATCTCGGGGCTGGTGTCCATGGTGAAGGTGACGAGCCCGTCCACGTCGGCGGGGGTGAGACCCGCGTCGTCGAGGGCGGCGCGGACGGCCTCGACGGCCAGCTTCAGCTCGCTGCGGCCGGAGTCCTTGGAGAACTCGGTGGCCCCGATGCCGACGATCGCGGCCTTCCCGCCGAGCGAGTCGGCCCTGCGGATGCTCATGCTCCGGCCCTTTCGTCGCTCGGGCCCGGCAGGGTCACGACGACCGTGCCGGTGACGTGGCGGCCGATGCCGTTGTCGCCGATGACGGCGATTGTCGCGCGTACGGGCTCTTCGCCGGCCAGCTCCGTGACTCGCCCGGTCAACCACAACGTGTCACCCGGGTAGTTGGGGACGCCGAGGCGGATCGTGACCTTGCGCAGGACGGCGTTCGGGCCGAAGTGGTCGGTGACGTAGCGGCCGACGAGCCCGTTGGTGGTGAGGATGTTCATGAAGATGTCGGGGGAGCCCTTCTCCCGGGCCAGGTCCGCGTCGTGGTGCACGTCCTGGTAGTCGCGCGAAGCGATGGCCCCGGCGACGATCAGGGTCCGGGTCAGCGGGATCTCCAGGGGCGGCAGCACATCGTCGATGCCGTACGTATGCGTCACGACGCGTCCCCCTGACCGCTGTGCTCGAGCAACAGGCCCAGTTCCTCCAGGACTTCGCTGCCGCAGCCGAGATACGCGTCGAGCTGGCGCCCCCAGAGGAAGTGCCGGTGAACGGGGTGATCGAGGTCGGCCCCGGCGCCCCCGTGCAGATGCCGGCCCGCGTGGACGACCCGCTTGCCCGCCTCCGAGGCCCACCAGGCGGCGGTCAGCGCGGCCGCCCCGTACTCGCGTCCGTCGTCCCGCCGCCAGGCCGCCTCGTACGCGGTGACCCGGATCGCCTCGGTGTCCATGTGGGCCTCGGCGGCGCGGAGCAGAACCCCCTGGTTGGTGGAGAGCGGGCGCCCGAACTGCTGGCGGGTGACGGTGTGGTGGACCGCGCGGGCGAGTGAGCCCGCGCACACCCCGGCCTGGAGTCCGGCGAACGCGGTACGGGCGGCGGCGAGGACGGCCGCGTACGCCTCCGGCCCGCGCCCCAGACGCTCCCCGCGTACGCCGTCGAGAACCAGCCGCCCCGCCGCCCAGGGCGCGGTCGTCTCCACGGGCACCACGGCCACGCCCGGCGCGCCCGCCTCGACGATCCACAGGGCCCGGTCGGCGTCCGCCACCAGCACCTGGGTGGCGTCGCGCAGCCAGGGCACCCAGGGCACGGCCCCGTGCAGCGCACCCCCTGACGTGTGTACGCCGCCCCGCGCCGGGAAGGCGCCCGTCGCCACCGCCGTACCGTCGCGCAGACCGGGGAGCAGGCGCTCGCGCTGCTCGGGCGCCCCGTGCTCGGCGATCGCGAGCAGCCCGTACACGCAGGTGGCCGCGAACGGGACCTGCGCGGTGGTCCGGCCCTGTTCCTCCAGGAGCAGGACGAGGTCGAGCAGCCCGATGTCCTCGACCGCGCCGGGCAGCCCGGCCGCGCACAGCTCCTTCCACAGTTCCGCGTCGGTGCCCGTTCCCGCCGCCGCCAGCCGCTCGTGGGTGGACAGGTCGCCGAAGACGCTCGCGGCCAGTCCCTGTGCGGCGGACTGCTCCTCGCTCGGGGTGAAGTCCATCTCAACCGCCTTCGCTCGCCCGGAAGACGGGCAGTTCCAGGTCGGGGTCCGTGACGAGGAACTCCAGGTGCACGGGCATGCCGACGCGGACCTCCTCGTACGGCACACCGATCACGTTGCTGACGATGCGGACGCCCTCGGCCAGCTCGATGAGCGCGACGGCGTACGGTCCGCCCCCGCCGGACGGGCTGAAGGCGGGGAACGGCGGGTGATGCATCACGACATGGCTGAAGACCGTGCCCCGGCCGCTCGCCTCGACCGTGTCCCACTCCGCCCCGCCGCAGGCGTTGCAGCCGGGCAGCCAGGGGAGGCGCAGGGCCGCGCAGTCGGTGCAGCGCTGGATGAGGAGCCGGTGGTCGGCGACTCCGGCCCAGAAGCCGGCGTTGTCGCGGTTGATCACCGGGCGGGGGCGCAGAGGGGGATCAGCGGGCTTCTCCCGTTGCGCGGGGCGGTACTTGAGAATGCGGAAGCGGTGCGTACCGGCGGGCTCGCCGTCGGCGCGGACGTCCGTGCGGGTGGTGACGAAGTAGCCGGTGCCGAGCTGGGTCGTCTTGCGCCGGGAGACGGACTCGATGACCGTGTCGAAGGTGATCCGGTCGCCGGGGCGCAGCGGGCGCGCGTACTCCTGCTCGCAGTCGGTCGCGACGACCGAGGTGTAGCCGCCGCCGTCGAGCAGGGCGAACATCTCGTCGTACGCCGCGGAGCGCCCTGTTCCGTCCGTGTGCCCGGAGAGCCCGCCCATCGTCCACGCCTGGAGCATCGTGGGCGGGGCGACGGCGTCCGGCCCCCGGTAGGCGGCCGAGGTGTCGCCCATCGCCTCGCACCAGTGCCGGATCATGGGCTCGTTGACCGGGTCCTTGCCCCTGCCCCCGGTGGCGGCGGCGCGGCCCTCGTAGGCGGCGAGCCGCTCGTACAGCCGATCCCGGACGTCATGCGCCCGGCTGCCGTCGGGCCCCTTGCCGTCAGGCTGGGGGCTGCCGTCGGGCCCCTTGCCGACAGGCTGGGGGCTGCCGTCGGGCTCACGACGGCTCTCGCCCTCCCTGCCGCCCTGCTCCCGGCTTCCGTCCTCACGCTCCCGCTCGCTCATCGCTTGCTCCGGGTCATCCCGAGTCGGGCCGTGGCGACGATCTCGCGCTGGACCTCGCCGACACCGCCACCGAAGGTGTTGATCTGCGCCGCGCGGTTCATCCGCTCCAGCTCACCGCCGGGTCCGAAGCAGCCGGGAGAGCCGCCCCGGAGCAGGGCGGCGTCCCCGACGGCCTCCTGGCACATCCGGTAGACCTCGACCGCGCTCTCGGTGCCCGCGAACTTCACCCCGCTGGCCTCTCCGGGGGCGGGCGCTCCGGCGCCGACGGCGTCGACCAGCCGCCAGTTCAACAGGCGCGTCGCCGTGAGCCGGGCGAACGCCTCCGCGAGCCGGGCGCGCACCCACGGCTCGTCGACCCGGCGGCGCCCGGTCACGGGATCGGGGGTACGGGCATGGGCGAGTGCTTCCTCGTAGAAGTCCTCGGCCTGCATGCCGATCGCGGCCAGGGCGACGCGTTCGTGGTTGAGCTGGCTGGTGATGAGCTTCCAGCCGCCGTTCTCCTCGCCGACGAGGTTCGCGGCCGGGACGCGTACGCCGTCGTAGTAGGTGGCGGTGGTGGTGACCCCGCCCACCGTCCGGATCGGCGTCCAGGAGAAGCCGGGGCAGTCCGTGGGCACCAGGATGATCGAGATGCCACGGTGCTTGGGAGCCTCGGGATCCGTACGGCAGGCGAGCCAGATCCAGTCCGCCTGCTGGGCGTTGCTGGTGAAGATCTTCTGGCCGTCGATGACCCAGTCGTCGCCGTCCCGCACGGCACGGGTCCGCAGCGCCGCCAGGTCCGTACCGGCATCGGGTTCGCTGTAGCCGATCGCGAAGACGAGGTCGCCGCCGAGGATGCGGGGCAGGAAGTACGCCTTCTGCTCCTCGGTCCCGTACGCCATCAGGGTCGGGCCGACGGTGTTGAGCGTGACCATGGAGACCGGGGCGCCGGCCCGGTACGCCTCGTCGAAGAAGACGAACTGCTCGCCGGGGCCCAGGCCCCGGCGACCGTACTCCTCGGGCCAGCCGAGACCGAGCAGGCCGTCGGCGCCGATCCGGCGGAGCAGCCGCCGCTGCTCGCCCGCGTCCGGCCGGCCGTCCCTGCTCTCCCCCTTCCCGTCGCCTTCCCCCGTTCCTCCGCCCGCCGCGTCGGGCATCAGCGCGCTGAAGTACGAACGGAGTTCGGCACGGAGCCGCTGGTGGCGTTCCGTCGGAGCGAGATGCACGGAGGAGCCTCCAGAGCCGCGGATACGGAGAAGCCGGAGCCCTCCCGTCCGGCTACCCGCGTACCCGGCGACCGGCGTCGGCTCCGACGTTTCTGACTGTCCGTCAGACGCCGTTCCGTGTCAAGACGGCGGCAGCCCGCCCGAGGACACCTGGGTGCCTTCGCGCGGGCTGCCGTTCGGCCTGCCGGAACCCACCCCCCGGGAGGTCCCGACGACCGCGTCACCCGTGTCGCCCGAGGCGGATCACCAGAAGATGGGCGTGAAGTTCACCGCGACACTGTGGTCGGACTGGTCGATCGGCACGAAGGCCGAGTCGTTCACCTGGGCGGACGTGTTCTGGTTCGACGCACCGGCCCCGACCGCCTGCTGCTGGGTGGTGGACGAGTTGCCGGTGTTGATGCCGCCGACGCCGCTGCCGTCGACCGTCGCCACGGCCGCGTTCGATCCGTCGTTCGCGAAGGAGCCGTTGTCCGCCATGGCGACACCGCCGCAGAGCGCGACGGTCAGAGGCAGAGCGGCGACAGCGGCGAGGGTGCGAGCGGTACGGATACGTGCCATGTCATTTCCTCCAGGAAACGGAATTGCGGCTTCATATTCGGCTGGTTCCGGGGGAGTTGGCCGACCACCCCGGTGCTGTTCACAACGTCGCGAGACCAGAGTTGCCCAGGACGCCCTCGGCGAACCCCTCCCCACCACCCGATTCCCCCTCACGTATGACGAAGAGCGCATAAACCTCCCGCGCCACAAGAAAGCCCAGGTCAGCGAAGTGACCTCGGTGACCCGTTGGCACGCCCGGGAAGAAGCGTTCCGCCACCCACCCCTCCCGAGCACCTCCACCCCACTCCCGACCTCCTCCGGACCTCCCTCTTCCTTTATTCGAACGCGTGTACGAAACTGAATCCATGGCCATCATCGACCGGCAGACCCCCACCCTGGCCCTCGCCCATGCCCTCGCCGCCGCCGGGCGCGGCCTCCCCGTCTTCCCGCTCTCCGCCACCAAGCTCCCCGCACTGCGCTCGCCGCACCGGGGGAAGCGGCCGTCGGCGCACTGCCGGGGAGAGTGCGGGCTGCCGGGACACGGGGTGCACGACGCCACGACCGACCCCGCGGCCGTCCGCGCCCTGTTCGCCGCGGCGCCCCGCGCCACCGGCTACGGCATCGCCTGCGGACGGGCCCCGCACCGCCTCGTCGGCATCGACCTGGACGTCGACCCCGCGTACGGCAGCGACGCGGCGGGCGCGCTGCGGCAGCTGGCCCTCCAGCACCTGTTCACCATCCCGCCGACGGTCACGGTGCTCACCCCGAGCGGCGGCCGCCACCTCTGGCTGACCGGCCCCGCCGACACCGCGGTCCCCAACTCCGCCGGCCGCCTCGCCCCGGGCATCGACATCCGCGGCAGCGGCGGCTACCTGGTCGGCCCCGGCTCGGTCACAGCACACGGCCGCTACCGCCTGGCCCCAGGCACCGCCCACCTGACCCCGGCCCCCTGCCCCCGCGCCCTGCTCCGCCTCCTTACCCCACCGCCCCGCCGCGCCCCGCGCACGGGTACGAGCCCGGCCCCCGGCACCGCGTCCGGACCGGCCACCAGCACGGGCCCCGACGCACCGGCGACCGCGGCCCGTCGCGGGGAGGGCCTGATCCAGTTCGTGCTGGCCGCCCACGAGGGACAGCGCAACACCCGCCTGTTCTGGGCGGCCTGCCGCGCCTACGAGCACGGCTTCGGCGACGCCCTGGCCGACGGGCTCACCGCCGCCGCCGTCCGCACCGGACTGCCGGAACACGAGGCCCGCGCCGCGATCGCCTCGGCGGCACGGCTGACCTCGGGGCGGGGCGAGGAGCACGACGGCGCGGCCTGACGGGCTCCTCGCCGAGAGGCGCCGGCGACTCCGGGCCGCCGGGACCCGCGGCTCCCGCCCACTGCCGAATCCCGGCAGGAAGCAGCCTCAGAACATGCGGACATCACTCATATCGCTTCCGCTCCCACCGGCACAGACTGCGGAGGTGACCCCGACACCCAACCAGGAGGCAGCGCCCGCCCGCCGTGGGCCGATAGTCGCCTACCCGGCAGCAGGCATCCTGTTGTCCCTGGTGGCGGCCTGGCTGCTGCTCCTCACCACGCCGGACGCCCGCGACGACGAGCGCGCCTTCACCACCGCGCCCGCGTGCACGGCCCCCGGTGGGGCGGGTTCCGACTGCCTGCGGACGGTCACCGCGGTGCTCGACCGCACCGAGAAGGAGACCGGGCGCAAGACGCCGTCGTACTGGCTGTACCTCACCGAGGCCGACGGAACGTCCACCCGCACCCGGATCGAGAGCGACCTGGAACGACTTCCGGCCGCCCGTGCGGGAGCGAACATCGAGGTCACGTACTGGCAGGACCAGATCCGGTACGTCGACATCGGGCCGGACCGCCACTACACGAACGCGGACCCGCGCAAGTCCTTCCGACTGCCCCTCTCGATCGGTCTGCTCCTCGGCATCTGGGGGGCGACGTTCCTGACGGCCGCGGCCGCGACAGCCTGGAGCAGGAGGCGCTCGCCCCGGGCATTCCCCTGGCAGGTCGGCCTGACGGTCACCGGCGGCACGTTCCTGACTCTGTTCGGCGCGATGGCCGCCTGGAACAGCGACAACATCGGCGACGCTCTGCAACTGACCGGCGTGGCCTGCGGGGTGGTCCTGGGGCTCTGCGCCCTGATCGCCCCGTTCCTGCACCGGCGCCATCGCGGCGACGACACGATCGCGCTGAAGCCGTCCGTGCCGGCCGAGGAGGCGTGCTTCCCCGGCCTGATCATGGGCGAGGTCCCGTACGCGGGCCACGCGGGCTACTTGGTCGCGGGCCCCGGCGTCCTGGCCACGACTCCCGACCCCACGGGCGCCTTCCACCGCAAGGCCGCCCCGCGCACCCTGACCCCGCTCCGCGTCCGCCCGCCCTACCTGACGGACCCCACGGGCCGCCCCGACTACGACGGCCGGGCGGTGGTCGTGGAGTGCGAGGACAACGGCGTACCGGTCCTCGTCGTCACACGGAAGAAGGACGCACCCGCCGTCCTCGGCGCGCTCGGACCCGTCCCGGGGAGGTGAGACCGCTCGGCCCCGCCCCCGACGGAGTGACACCGCTCGGACCGATCCCGGTGGAGCGCCCCGGACCGCCACCGCCCGGCCGCTCCGACTCCGCGCGTCACCGGGTTGCCCCGGCCTCACCTCCCGCACGGACCAGTTCCGCGTCGTACTGCTCGGCGTCGAAGTGGAGGTCCAGCGGAGCGTCCTCCTCGTACGGGGCCTCCCAGTCGGACCACTGCACGATGCCCCCGAGACGCTGAACGACCACGGTCAGATACCCGCAGCACCCTCCCGAACACTCCGGCTCCCCCAACTCCACCCGCCGAGCCTCGCCGGTCGCCCACAGCAGACCGGGGCCGCCGGCCGGCAGCGCATCGGCGACGAGCGGCCCCCGGCCACCGGCACCGACCGAACCCGCCACCAGGTCCTCGCCATTGACCAGGATCCGCAGACGGGGCGGGAACCGCCGCCCTCGCGGCAGCACACCGATCTCCAAAGAATCGAACACCCGGCCACGCTACGGCGAAATGCCCCGGGATTGCTTGCTGTTCGGTGCCCAACGCGCACGCCTCGTGCCCGCTCCGTGCCCCGCACCCTGAGGCGTGCCCGCTAAACCAGGCGCGCCGTACGACTTGCGGTGTGCTGGTGTGCGCGGATTCGTGGCGTCGGACCGGGGCTCGGAAACAGCGATGACCGCAGCGACTGCTTCCTAGGCGGATCCTAGCTGGCCGGATTTCACTGCACGGTGAGCAATCCCCCCTGTCTCAGTGAGAGCCCAAGGATCACCATGCCTCTGGTACGGCTTGAGAAGCCCTGCCTCGACCATCCTGCTGCGCTGCCAAGCAGTTCGGTTCTCCCACGTGACTTCCCCGAAGGCCGCACTCGTGACGCATATCCGGCGGACGTATTACAGCGGCCCAAGCCGTCCCGTGGAGGCAGCGGACACCGTGGTGCCCGCAGCGCACTGCGAGATCGTCTACGGGATCCCACCCAGCGTTAGCGCTTGCTGCTCACCCGACATCACAGCCCTCCCCGGACTTTTGGCCTTTCCACTTCGCCCCACCACTTGAGGCCCGTAGAGTGCGGCCGTCATCACGTGGAGGAGGAGCCATGTTTGGTTTGTCAGCGCACAGACTGCAACAGAGCTTCGCCGAACTAGGGGACCTCACCGGCCGCACAGCGGACGAGATCATCTCTTCAGTCGGTGCGCCGATCAGCCAGAGCATGATGGGGCCAGGGCAAACTCTGCTCCAGTGGCAGAGCGAGGGCTACCACATCGGAGTCCTTTTCGATCAAGGCCAGTTCGCAGGCATCACGAGTGAAGACTCTGGACTGTTGCCCGGTGGACGGGCACTAGCTCAGGCCTTTGCTGGGCTCGGCAACTTGGCAGGCCGCAGCAAGGCTGAGATCGTCGCAGCGGTTGGCCCATACTCCAGCTTTAGCGTGGCAGGTCCCCATCAAGTACTCCTGCAGTGGCAAAGCGACATTTACCACATAGCACTGCTATTCGAAGACGACATCTGCGTCGGGATCACGCACGAGTTCGCCATCTGATTCCCGTCCTCAGAGCAGTGCCGGGCTCGTCTTCCCCAGGAGAAGGGCACACAACAAGCGTCTGTCGTGTCCAAATGACCGCGACCGGAACCGCTTCAGCTGTTGATCTATCGGAGCCGTGCCCTCAGCGGGCCCCTTCCATGCCCGACAGAGCGGAAACCCAGGGGGAACAGCGGTGCCCGGCGGAGACCGGGCATGGCAAAGGCCCCCGACCACAGGCAACTGGTCAGGGGCCGTTCACCTGGCGGTGGGTGTGGGATTTGAACCCACGGTGACATCGCTGCCACGACGGTTTTCAAGACCGTTCCCTTAGGCCGCTCGGGCAACCCACCTCGCGTCGGCGGTCCGGTCGCTGGGCAAGCCGATGGGCCGTCAGGCCCGCGTGGGGCCGGTTCGACGCGTGGGACAGCCTAGCCGGTCAGCTGTCGCCCTCGCGCTGGCCCAGGGTGACTTCGGCCGTGGCCGTCTTGCCGTCGCGCTCGTACGTCAGGGTCACCTTCTCGCCCGGCTTGCGGGTCCAGATCTCGCCGATCAGGGTCGGGCCGCTGTCGATCACGGTGTCGTTGAACTTCGTGATCACGTCGCCCGCCTTGAGGCCCGCCTTGGCCGCCGGGCCGTTCGGGGTGACCGCGGGGGTGCCGCCCGCGCCCTCGGCGGAGATGGCCGCGCCGCCCGTCTTCTCCTCCATCGTGACCGTCGCGCCGATCACCGGGTAGACCGGCTTGCCGGTCTTGATCAGCTGCTCGGCGACGTTCTTGGCCTGGTTGATCGGGATCGCGAAGCCGAGACCGATGGAGCCGGCCTGGGACTGGCCCAGGCCGCCGCCGGTCGACTGGATCGCGGAGTTGATGCCGATGACCGCGCCCGTCGCGTCCAGCAGCGGGCCTCCGGAGTTGCCCGGGTTGATCGAAGCGTCGGTCTGGAGGGCGCTCATGTAGGAGTTCTTGTTGCTGGAGCCGTCCCCGGACGCCACCGGGCGGTTCTTCGCGCTGATGATGCCCGTGGTGACCGTGTTGGAGAGGCCGAAGGGCGCGCCGATCGCGATCGTCGAGTCGCCGACCGCGACGCCCTCCGAGTTGCCCAGCGGCAGCGGGGCGAGGCCCGCGGGCGGGTTCTTGAGCTTCAGTACGGCCACGTCGTAGCCCTGGGCCCGGCCGACCACCTCGGCGGCGTACTTCTTGCCGTCCGAGAAGGTCGCCGACAGTTCGCCCGAATCGGCGGCGGACGCCACCACGTGGTTGTTGGTGAGGATGTGGCCTTCCTTGTCGTACACGAAGCCCGTGCCCGTGCCGCCCTCGCCCTCGCCGCCCTGCGCGTCGATGGTGACCACGCTGGGGAGCGCCTTCGCCGCGACCCCGGCCACCGTGCCCGCCGGGCGCTTCAGGTCCCTCGGGGTGTCCGACGCCGAGATGGTGGTCGAGCCGCCACCGGTGCCGTCGTTCCGGTCGGCCGCCCAGAAGCCGAGGGCTCCGCCGACGCCGCCCGCGACGAGGGCCGCGACGGCCACGGCCGCCACCAGACCGCTCCCGCGGCCCCTGCCGCTCTTCGCGCCCGGGGACTCGGAGCCGGGCGGGACCGGAGCGCCCCAGACCGGGCCGTGACCGCTCCCGTTGCCGATACCCCCGGACGCGTGACCGGCGCCCCCCTCGGCGTACGACGGGACGGCGGGCGGGGGCGGCGGCCAGGACGCGGCGCCCGGGGGGAGTCCGGGCTCCGCTCCGTATCCGGGCGTCGCTCCGTACGGGGAGTGCAGCGGCGGCTGCGGAGGCTGGGACGGCGTCGGGTGGGAGCCCTGTGCGTACGCGGGCGTGGCCGGGGCGCCCTGGTGCGTGGGGTCGTGGCGCGGTGCCTCGGCGTGCGGCGGCCCACCCGGCGCCTGGGCCGCCGCACCGGGTGCGTAGGGGGCCGCCTCCGCTGCTCCGGGGTCGTGCGCGGGAAGGCGCGCGGTGTCGTGCGCGGGATCGTGCGCCGCCTTCTGGTCGACGTCCTCGGCCGGGTCCTGGGCCGGCGTCGGCATGGCTCCTTCGGTCGCCGGTTCGGGAGTGGCGGCCGGCCCGGGAGGTGCGGACGGAACGGACGGTACGGCCGGTACCGCGTTGCCCTCGTTGCCCTCGTTCTCGGTGCTCACAGCTCTTTACTCCTCGGTTCCACTCGGCATCCAGTCGGCGTTCGGCAAGAAATCCGCTGTGCACGTGTCTGCGGTCAGCTTTTCCCACGACACGTCGGGCCACTGTAAGCAGGACCTGTGCATCCGCACACCAATCTTTACATCCGACAAAACAGACCTCCAGGGTGACATGTGCTCAGCCTTCCCCGCGGCGGTGACACCATGGCGCGGGTGACCCACGCACGGCAGCGCAGCGCGCACACCTCCATCCAGGTCATCGCCCACCGCGGGGCCTCCGACGACGCCCCCGAGCACACCCTGGCCGCCTACCGCAAGGCGATCGAGGACGGTGCCGACGCCTTGGAATGCGATGTCCGGCTCACCGCCGACGGCCACCTCGTCTGCGTCCACGACCGGCGGGTGAACCGTACGTCCAACGGGCGCGGCGCCGTGTCGGCGCTGGAGCTCGCCCACCTCGCCGCCCTCGACTTCGGCTCCTGGAAGGACCGCGAGGAGTCGCCCGACTGGGATCCGGTGCCGGGCGAGCTCACCTCCGTACTGACCCTGGAACGGCTCCTGGAGCTCTTCACCGAGGTCCGGGCCACCGGCCGGCCGCTGCAACTGGCCATCGAGACGAAGCACCCCACCCGCTGGGCCGGGCAAGTGGAGGAGCGGCTGCTGCAGCTCCTGAAGCGCTTCGGGCTGGCCGACCCGCCCGCTGACGGACCCTCGCCCGTCCGCGTCATGAGCTTCTCCGCCCGCTCCCTCCACCGCGTCCAGGCCGCAGCGCCCAGCCTGCCGACGGTCTACCTGATGCAGTTCGTCTCGCCCCGGATGCGCGACGGGCGGCTGCCCGCCGGGGCCCGGATCGCGGGACCGGGCATGCGGATCGTGCGCAGCCACCCCGGATACATCGAACGGCTGCACCGTGCGGGGCACCGGGTGCACGTGTGGACCGTGAACGAACCGGCCGACGTCGACATGTGCGCCGAACTCGGCGTCGAGGCGATCATCACCAACCGCCCCAAGCAGGTCCTGTCCCAACTGGGCCGCATTTAGTACGGATGAGGACCCGCCAGGTCCCCGACCTCGGCCCTTACAGGGTGTGCACCGGCGCACTCGCTGCGCGTTCGATCGTTACGAGTGCGTCACCGGGAGTGCATTGGCCGGTTTCCGGTGCAGCTCAGTGGGGCATCCAACCCGTGGCGTGGGGCAAAGGAGGTCTCGGGGGTGGCGTTGGTGGTGGCACAAGAAGTGCCCGCGTCGTCGAGCATGGCCATTCCTCATGGCCCTGCCGGCGTGGGGCAGGCACGACGCCGGATGCGTGAACAGTTGCGCGGCAACGGGGTGTCGGACGCGGTCGTCGACGACGCTGTCCTGATCCTTTCCGAACTGCTCAGCAACGCCTGTCGGCACGGCAGACCCCTGGGGCGGCACACCGACGTCGGCGACGGAGACATCCGCGCCGCCTGGCGGGTGGACACCGCCGGCGCACTCACCGTGGAGGTCACGGACGGCGGCGGCCCGACCCGCCCGGTTCCGGCCACCCCTTCGGTGACGGCACGCGGCGGCCGGGGCCTCAGCATCATCAGCGCCCTGGCCCAGGAATGGGGCGTACGGGACGGATCATCCGGTGAAGTCACCGTCTGGGCCCTGGTCTCCTCGAAGAAGCCGCCCGGAATCGGCGGCAACGGCTCCGCCCCGAACGGAACCGGCGCCAACGGCTCACGAGCCCATGGCATCGACGCCGACGCCATCGGCGGGCTCACCGGGTTCGAGGGGCTGGGCCTCTCCGAGGCCTTCGACGACGTGGGCTGAGCGCTCGGACGGCCACGGGCCTGGCACGCGTACGGACACGGGCCTGGCACGCGTACGGCATGGACCTGACGCGCGGACGACGGGGGCCGAGCCCGTACGGCGGACGAGCGGGGCTCCCCGGGCGACTAGGCTCGCGCCGAGTCCGCACTGTCGCAATCGGGAGAATGCCCACCATGGCCAAGAAGCGCCCTCAGTCCAAGGCCGGGAAGCAGCAGCTCAAGAACGGTGAGATCCCGGTCGTCGGGGCCCGTGAGCCCTGCCCGTGCGGATCGGGCCGCCGTTACAAGGCGTGTCACGGACGCGCCGCCGCCCAGGCCGTGACCGAGCTCGTGCACCGCCCCTTCGAGGGACTCGCGGGCGAGTGCGACTGGGTCGCGCTGCGCGAGCTGGTGCCCGCCGCCACGGTCGAACTGACCCTCAAGGACGGGCTGCCCGAGGGGGTTCCGTCGGTGACGCTCGCGACGGTCCTGCCGATGGCCTGGCCGGCCCTGCGCCGGGACGACGGTTCCGTCCTGCTCGCCCTGCAGAACGACACCTCCTCCGGCGACCTCAGCCGCGACCTCGCGGACACCCTCCAGCGCGCCCTGGAGGCCGAGCCCGGCTCCCCGGTCACCGCGCGCCGCGTGCCGGCCGACGGCCCGCGTCTCCAGGACCTCCTCGCCCCGGACGCCGTGTTCGCGCCGAACGTGCACTCCGGGTTCGAGTTCTGGGTCCCGGACGCGGAGAACGCCACGCCGGAGGTGTCCGCCTCGCTGGAGCGCGCGAACGCCGCCGCGATCCCGACGACGCTGCTGTCCGGCGTCGACGCCGCGTACTGGTGCGAGACCCCGGAGAAGAACCACCTGCGCTGGGTCATGCCGCACCCCGAGGAGGAGCTCCTCGACGCGCTCGCCCGGCTGCACGCCGCCGGCACCTCCTCGCTCGGCGACGACACCCGCCTGGTCGGATCGTTCCGGGCGCACGGACTCGTGGTCCCCGTCTGGGACCTGCCCAGCTCGATGGGGGCCGAGGCGTGCGAGAAGCCCGCCGTCGAGTTCGCCGAGCGACTGGCGGCGACGCTCGCGTCCGACGCCCCGCTCACCGCCGAGGAACGCCGCGCCCGGGGCGGTCTCACCAACCGTCAGGTGACCCTCAGCTGACAGTGACGACCGGGCGGAACAGACGGTGACCCGCGTCACAACTCGCCGTACTCGTAAGTAAATCGGCGTCCCTACAAGCGAGATCGAATTTGCGAACGGCAGATCTCTTGTTACGGTTCTAGAAGCCCGGTCGCTGGTGCATCCCCCGTCGCCAGCGACCGGGCGTCTTCGTTCTCGGCTGCGGACCGCCCTGTGACACCCCCGGGCGCGGAGCCCGCACCACCCTGAAGCCCGCCCGGCGCGCTGGTGCCCATCACGTCGGAACCCTCCATCCTGTTGCACCCAGGCCGTCGTCCGTAGGGCCCGTCCACTCCTCGGCCGGTCCCGGTCAGTTCTTCGCGGCCGACGGCCGGGTTCGGATCGGGCGCGGAGCAGCACCAGCGGCGCGTCGTCCACCGGCGCGGCCCCACGGACTCCGTCCCCGCCGTCGCGGACCGGGCGCACCCGAGGACGGGACGCGCGCAGATGTCCGGCTCGTCGTGCGCGGCCGGCCCGCAGGACAGCGCCACGGTGTGCTCGCCCGGCCCATCGGGGTGGGCACGGAACGGAGGTCCTCCCCGGTCGCGTTCCGGTAGGAGCCGCGCGCCACGGCCTCGTCGTCCCGGGTCAGGCCGCAGGTCTGCGCCTCGACGACCTCCGGTGATCGGCACCGCCAGAAAAGGCCGAACGGTCACCATCGGGCAGGGATCCTGCTTCCGCGCTCATTCTCGATGGCGATGCCAGCAACGGCGGACGGGAGGCGAAGGAATTCGCTCCGAATAGGACGTCAGACGCCCTTAATCGCACGCTTTCTGGCGAGGCGCCAGGTGCCCGACCATGCGGAGCTTCATGGAGATTCATGGTGGCGCCACAGCTGGCGACTGCGCGGAATTCCTGACACCGGGGCGCCGGTATCGGCTCCGTGCGCACCGCCGGGCGGCCCGCCACCCGTTTATCGGTGATCCGGCCCGGCTCACAACCGTTCGAGCGAGCCGGGCACCGCGATCCGGGCCCCGTGAGAGAGACGCCGTGAGAGAGACGCCGTGAGAGACGCCTCCTCCCGCCGCGGTCTCCGCCCGCCCCGGTCAGTGGGCGAGCCGACTACCGCCGCCCGGGGCACCGGTGCTCGCCTCGACCAGGGCGTCCAGGACCGCTTCCACATCCGGGAGCCAGGGTGCCGCGGCCTTGGGAGACCCGCCCTTCGCCCGCCCGGGGGACACCTGAGCGGCGGCGGAGGTCGCCACCGGCGCGGGGGGCCGTTCCCAGCGGACCTGACCCGCGCCGGTCCGGGACGGCGGCAGGACGAGATAGCCGCCCTCACCGTGGAACCGGAGCGAACTGGGCACCCAGTCCTTCGCGTACAGCAGTTCGCCGAGCCGTTCCAGGCCGTACGGGGCCACGAGCAGCGACCACCGGGTGGGCGTCGCCACGACGGGGCCGAGCCGCATGCCGAGGGCATCGAGGGCGCTGAGTGCTCTGGCGCCGGCCACGGCGGGCAGGCTCACCGCGCAGGGCGCGCGGCCGCCGGTCGCCAGCATCACCGGGGCGGTGGGGCGGTGGGTCCACCACCAGCGCACCATGCGCTCGTCCGTGGTGGCCGCCAGCAGGCCGGGATCGAAGGGATGTGCGCCCGGTACGGCGCAGTCGGGTTCGGGGCAGGCGCAGTCCGGGCCGCCGCTCTCGCCGCGCGGGCCGGCCTCTGCCGTCCCCACTCCGGGGAGCACGGGCCAGCGCCATACGGTGGCACAGGTCAGGGCCGTGTCGAGCCGGGCGGCCCCCTCCTTGCGCCGGAGCCGGAGCCTGCGTCGCCTTCCGAGGATCTCGCGCATGAGCGCTCGTTCCTTTCCGTTGAACGCCGAGTCCACATGACACACGCGTGTGTGACACCACGTGCGTATCTCTTCGCTGTGCGTACGTGCTCATCACTTCTGCGGTACGGGCGTGCCGCCGATACCGAGCGTGAGCCGAGCCGAGCCGAGTGGAACCGATCCGAATAGAACCGATCTGGGGTGGAGCAGTGCCGAACCGAGCAGAGTCGAGCGGAGTCGAACCGAACGGGGCCGAACCGACCGAACGGGTCGGACTGACCGAGCGGAGTCGTGCTGCCCTGGCAGAGTCGTGCGGGTCGAACCGAGCGGGTCGAGCCGGACCGGCGATCGCTGGGCGAGGGCGGCATGCGCCTCGCCTGCCGTCCCTGGTGCGAACCCCGCCGTCCGGGGCGGGTACGTCACCTTCACGGGTAAGGACGCCTGGACCCGCTGCCGGGTTCCTGGGCGATCACAACCGCACCCGCGCATCACCGTTTACGTACCCAGCATGCCCGGAATGACGCTCCTCCGGCGACTTGACCCCGGAGGCACCCCTGTTGAGCAGCTCCAGTCGATCGCAAATAGCGTCCATAGGGTGCATTTTTTGGCCAAGTTAGCCGACACTGGGAGAGCAGGAATCACCCGGCCCCCGAAGGGACAATGCTGGACATCGGGTTACTTCTGCGTGTACATGTGGATGTATTGATAGTGGCGCAGAATCACATGGGGGTTTGCGATGCTATTCGACGAATCACACCGGTCGGAAAGCTGGCTGCCATGAGCGCCCCACACCTGCCGAAAGTGGCTGGAATCGATCCAGAGGTTTCGGTTTCAACGCACACTCCCGCTCCCCTGAGGGAGGTCCCGGGACCTCCCGGAGCCTTCATCCAGGACCGGCTCGCGGGCTGGGTATCGGACCTCACGACCCTGCACGAACTCACCGAGCGGCTGGCCGGGACGAACACCCTCGACGACGCCCTGAACGAGCTGCTGCACGCCGGAGCCGCCCTCGTCGGCGCCCGCCGCGGACTGATCGTCCTGGAACCGGCGAACGGCGAAGGCCCCTCCGCCACCCTCGGCCTCGGGCTCAGCCACGCCGAGATCGGCCACATCGAGACCGTGCCGCGCGCGGCCACCGCGTTCGGTCGGGTCCTCGACGGGCTGCCGGACACCGCCGACGGGGTCACCAGCCCCGACCTGTTCGGCGAGGAGGACCTGGACCCCCGGCACCGTGAGGTCGCCACCCGGCTCGGCTACGCCGCCGGCTACGCCCTGCCGCTCGCCTCCGACGCGGCCGGCCGGCTCGGCGCGGCCGTCTGGCTCTACGACGAACCGGCCGAGCCCGTGCAGAAGCAGCGCCACCTCGCCGGCCTCTACGCGCGCTACGCCACCGAGCACCTGGCCCGCCTGATCGAGCTGGAGCGCGCCCGCGCCGACGTCGCCGCCGTCGCCGAGGAGCTGCTCCCCAGCCGGCTGCCCCGGATCCCCGGTGTCCGGCTCGCCGCCCGGCACCGCACCGGCCCCCGGGGCGGCGGCGACTGGTACGACGCGCTGCCGCTGCCCGACCGTGCGCTCGGGCTCGCCGTCGGCTCCGTCGGCGGGTCCGGGCCGAGCGCCATGGCCGCCATGGGCCGGCTGCGCGCCAGTCTGCGGGCGTACGCCGTGATGGAGGGAGAGGACCCCGTCGCCGTCCTCTCCGACCTGGAACTGCTGCTGCGGCTCACCGAACCCGCGCGGACCGCGACCGCCCTCTTCGCCTACTGCGAGCCCGCCGCCCGCAAGGTCGTGCTGGCCGGGGCCGGGCACACCCCGCCCCTGGTCCTCGGCGAGCGGCGCTGCGAGTTCGTCGAGACCACGCTCTCCGCCCCGCTGGGGATGCTCGCCTGCTGGGAGGCGCCCAGCGTGGAGTTCAGCCCGGCGCCCGGAGAAACGGTGCTGCTCTACACGGACGGGCTGCTGCGCCGCACGGGGGACGCCATGGACCGGGCCTTCGCCCGGCTGCACTCCGCAGCCGCCTCCGTACCGAGATCCGACCGGCACGATCCGGCGGCCGTCGCCGACCACGTCCTGCGCACGATGCTCCCCGACGGCCTCGACCGGAGCGATTCCGCCGAGGACGTCGTGATCCTCGCCGCCCACTTCGACTGACCGCCCGACCGCCCCGTGCGGGCCGCCGGCCGACCCCTTCGACCGGTCCGGCGGCGGTCTCCGGTAACAGGCCCTTCGACCCTGGGCCCCCTTCCGTACGCCCGTACGATGGGTGATGGTCCAGTGTCGTACTCAAGGAGAAACACATCGTGTCTGAGGAGCTCATCCCGGAGAACCCGGAGCAGGAGACCGAGGAGAACGAAGCAGAAGCGGTCAAGCAGCGGAAGAACGGCCTGTACCCGGGCGTCTCCGACGAGCTCGCCGAGAACATGAAGTCGGGCTGGGCCGACACGGAGCTGCACGGCCTCCAGCCGATCGCCCAGGCCGAGCACACCGCCGCCCGGCGCGCCGCGCTCTCCGCCCGCTTCCCCGGCGAGCGCCTGGTCATCCCCGCGGGCAACCTGAAGACCCGCTCCAACGACACCGAGTACGCCTTCCGCGCCTCCACGGAGTACGCGTACCTCACCGGTGACCAGACCCAGGACGGCGTCCTCGTCCTGGAGCCGACGGGCAGTGGCCACGAGGCGACCCTGTACCTGCTGCCGCGCTCCAACCGGGAGAACGGCGAGTTCTGGCTCGACGGCCAGGGCGAGCTGTGGGTCGGCCGACGGAACTCCCTCTCCGAGGCCGAGCAGCTGCTGAACATCCCCGCCAAGGACGTCCGCGAGCTGACCGCCGTCCTGGCCGAGGCCACCGGCCCGGTCCGCAACGTGCGCGGCCACGACGCGTCCGTCGAGGCCGCCCTCACCGACAAGGTCACCGCGGAGCGCGACGAGGAACTGCGCGTCTACCTCTCCGAGGCCCGCCTGGTGAAGGACGCCTTCGAGATCGCCGAGCTGCAGAAGGCGTGCGACGCCACCGCGCGCGGCTTCGAGGACGTCGTGAAGAGCCTGGACAAGGCCGAGGCGACCAGCGAGCGCTTCATCGAGGGCACCTTCTTCCTGCGTGCCCGCATCGAGGGCAACGACATCGGCTACGCCTCGATCTGCGCCGCCGGTCCGCACGCCACCACCCTGCACTGGGTCCGCAACGACGGCGACGTCCGCGCCGGCGAGCTGCTGCTCCTGGACGCCGGCGTGGAGACCAACGACCTCTACACCGCCGACGTGACGCGCACCCTGCCGATCAACGGCACGTTCTCGCCGCTCCAGCGCAAGATCTACGACGCGGTGTACGAGGCCCAGGAGGCGGGCATCGCCGCCGTGAAGCCCGGCGCCACCTTCCGTGACTTCCATGACGCCGCGCAGCGCGTCCTCGCCGAGAAGCTCGTCGCGTGGGGCCTGCTCGGCGACCTGGACGTGGACAAGGTCCTGGAGCTCGGCCTCCAGCGCCGCTGGACCCTCCACGGCACGGGCCACATGCTCGGCATGGACGTCCACGACTGCGCCGTCGCGCGCACCGAGGCGTACGTCGACGGTGTTCTGGAGCCGGGTGTCTGCCTGACCGTGGAGCCGGGCCTGTACTTCCAGGCCGACGACCTGACCGTGCCCGAGGAGTACCGGGGCATCGGCGTCCGGATCGAGGACGACATCCTCGTCACCGAGGACGGCAACCGGAACCTCTCCGCCACGCTGCCCCGCCAGGCGGACGAGGTCGAGGCCTGGATGGCTCGGCTGAAGGGCTGACCCACCGCGACACCCCCTAGGGCGCGCCGTTCACTACACCGTGAGCAGCGCGCCCTCGCGCCATTTCAGGACCTTGTCGAAGCGCACCACCGCGCCGTGGCCCGGGCGGTTGCCGAACTGGACGTGGTCCGAGAGCTGCTGGATGAGGTCGAGGCCCCGGCCGCTCTCGGCCTCGGCGTCCCGCGGGGGGAGCGGGTGCCGCGGGTGCTGTTCTGCGTGCGCGGCGGGGCGAAGCGCGCGGCGGGCGGGAAAGCCCGGCCCCGAGTCGCTGACCTCGATACGGCATTTCTCACCGTCCAGATAGGCCGTGACCCGGTACTGCCCGGAGTCCGTGGCAGGGCGGCCGTAGCCGGAATCCCCCGGCTCCCCGAGCGCCGTCCGGTCGCCACCGTGTTCGACGGCGTTCGCACAGGCCTCGCTGAGCGCGACCGACAGGTCGAAGGAGATGTCCGGATCCACCCCTGCGGTTTCCATGGTTCCGAGCAGAAAACGACGGGCGAGCGGGACGCTCGCAGCTTCGCGCCGCAAATGGAGAGACCACCAGATGCTCATCTTTCAGCCTCCTGGCTGCGGCTCGACGTATCGATACGTATTGCCGTCCTCGGCACTTCGTAAGCACGGATCGGGTGGGAAAGCCCTCATTCGGCGGATGCGGACATTCGGCCGCCCGGTGTATGTACCCGCCCGGCACCTGGTCACCGGGCGTCCGTCCGGTGACCAGGGTGTCGCGCCCCCGGTCCGTACATCCCCCGCGAACGGGCTCAACAAGCACGGTTCGGGACGGACTCTGACCTTCCCGACCTGCCGTACGGGACAGGCGGGTGCAGTGCGATGATGTCCCGGCCATGTCCACGCCTCTCGCACACGCAGGAGCCGGTCTGCGGCTCATGAGGGCCGCGGTGTTCACCGCGGCCTGCGTCGTGCTGTCCGCTGCCGGACACGCGCTCGCCGCCGGAGCGCCCGTCCCCGCGTGGACACTGCTCGCCGGATTCCTCGGCGTCCTCGCCGTCGCCACGGTCCTCGCCGGACGGGAACGTTCCCTTCCGTCGATCGCGGGCGCGCTGGCCGGCGGGCAGCTCCTCCTGCACGTGCTCTTCGCGTACGGCAGCCACGCCGGCGCTCCTGCCGCCGCGACGCCCACGGGCGGCGACAACCCGGTCATCCGGTTCGCCGCCGGTCTCGTCTGCGGTGCCGGCCCGGAGCAGCTGACCGCGACCGACGCCCACCGCATCGTCTCCTCCGCCGGCATCGACCCGGCGACGCTCACGGGAGCCCACGGCCACCTCGCGGACGGCGGTGCCGCCGGAGCGGTCGGGACTGCCGCGTCGGCGGCCCCGGACGGCGTCTCCAACATCGCGCAGGTCTGCGCCGCGGTCTCCGCACTGCTGCCGAGCCTGTCGATGTTCCTGGCCCACGTCCTCGTCGCGCTCGCCACCGGCTGGCTGCTGCGGCGCGGCGAGATCGCCCTCTTCCAACTGGCCCGGCTCTCCGCCCACAGGGCCCAGGCACTGGCGGCCGGGGCCCGGCTGCGGTCCCTGCGGGCCGCGCTCGCCCTCGTCCGCGCCCTGCGGGCCGGGGCGCGCGAGCAGCTCATGGCCGGGCCGCGCGTTCCGCGTCACTCCGACGACGTGCCGGTACCGGCCGCCGGGGATCCTCTGCAACACCTGGTGATCAGGCGCGGGCCTCCGGCCCCGTACGCCCTCGCAGCCTGACGCGACGCCTCCACCTGCCCCGTGCGATCCGTCCGTGCACGTCCCTGTGCACGCACGCCCGCGGAACCGGGCCACGAGGTGTCGTGATGCCGCCGCGCACCCGCGCGCCGGACCACCGTGTTCCGTTTCCCCAGTGGAGATTCCTGCCATGAAGCTTTCCCGTATCGCCCTCGCCGGCGGCGTCGCCGCGTCCACCGTCCTGCTGATCGCCGGCCCGGCCGCCGCCCACGTCAGCGTCCAGCCGGTCGGCGAGGCCGCCAAGGGCGGATACGCCACGCTCAACTTCAAGGTCCCCAACGAGCGCGACCAGGCCTCGACGGTGAAGCTCGAAGTCAACTTCCCGGCCGACCACCCGCTGTCGTCCGTCACCCCGCAGGCCGTCCCCGGCTGGAAGATCGACATCGCCAAGAGCAAGCTCGACAAGCCTCTTGAGGTGCACGGCAAGAAGATCACCGAGGCCGTCTCCAAGGTGACCTGGACCGCGGACGAGGGCGAGATCGCCCCCGGCTACTTCCAGCAGTTCCCGGTCTCCGTCGGCGCGCTCCCCGAGGACGCCGACCAGCTCGTCTTCAAGGCGATCCAGACGTACGACAACAAGGAAGTCGTCCGCTGGATCGAGGAGCCCACGGCGGGCGGCGAGGAGCCCGCCAGCCCGGCCCCCGTCCTGAAGCTGACCGCCGCCGCCGAGGACGGCCACGGCGGCGCGGCCGACGGCGCCGGGAAGACCGACGACCCCAAGGCCGCCGACGCCGACGCGTCGGCCAAGGAGAGCAGCACCGCCGCGTCCTCATCCTCCAGCGACACCACCGCCCGCACGCTGGGCATCATCGGCATCGTCATCGGCATCGGTGGCATCGCGTTCGGCGTGCTCGCCGGACGTCGCCGCTCGGCCTGACCGGCCGGTTCCCTCACCCGCACCACGTTCAGGACACCTCATCCCATGCGTAACAAGAACGCAGTGACGGCCGTGGCGTTCGCCGCCGCGGCCGCACTGGCCCTCTCCGCCTGCGGCACCGCTGACGACAAGGCGGAGTCCTCTGCCATCGCCGACGTCAGCGCCGCGCCGAAGAACAAGGCCGCGACCGTACTCGACCAGCCGTTCACCAAGCCGAACCTCGTCCTCACCGACACCCACGGCAAGGAGTACGACCTCCGCGAGAAGACCAAGGGCAAGCCGACGCTCATCTACTTCGGCTACACCAACTGCCCCGACGTCTGCCCGCTGACCATGAGCAACATCTCCCTCGCCAAGCGGGAGCTGCCCAAGGCCGACCAGGAGAAGCTCCAGGTCGTCTTCGTCACCACCGACCCCGAGCGCGACACCCCCGCCTCGCTCGGCAAGTGGCTCTCCGCCCAGGACCCCTCCTTCACCGGCCTCACCGGCGACTTCCCGACCATCCAGGCCGGGGCGCGGCAGATCGGCATCGGCATCGACGCGCCGAAGAAGGAGAAGGACGGCACCGTCGTCTCGATGCATGGCGCCCAGGTCATCGCCTTCTCCCCGAAGACGGACCAGGGGTATGTGCTCTACGGCGAGGACACCACCGCCGAGGAGTACACGAAGGACCTCCCCAAGCTGCTCAAGGGGGAGGCTCCGTGAACCGCCGGGCGGCCCTCGCCGGCGTCCTGGCCCTCAGCACGGGGCTGACGCTGGCCGGCTGCTCGTCGGACGGCACGCCCGACCTGAAGGTCGTCGGCGCGTATCTGCCGCAGCCCGTCAGCGACATGGCCGCCGGCTTCCTCGTCGTCCAGAACAACGGCGATGCCGGGGACCGGCTCACCTCGGTGACCAGTCCGCTCTCCGACGACGTCACGATCCACGAGACGAAGAACCAGAGGATGCGCGAGGTCTCCTCGTTCGAGGTGCCCGCCAAGGGCGAGCTCGACCTCGAACGCGGCGGCAACCACATCATGTTCATGAAGCTCAAGCAGAAGCCCAAGCAGGGCGAGAAGGTCTCCGTCGAGCTGCACTTCGAGAAGGCCGGCCTCATCACGGTCGACCTGCCGGTGAAGGAAACCACCCACAACCCGAAGAAGCCGTGAGGGACTGAATCGATGTCTGCCACCGCCCCGTATGCCGGACCGTCCCCGATACGACGGCCCGTCGCCGCCGCCGCGCTCCTCGCCGCGCTGCTCAGCCTGGTGTTCGGGCTGCTGCTGGCCGGCGCGGGCCCGGCGTCCGCGCACGCCGCCCTCACCGGGAGCGACCCGCAGGACGGGGCGGTGGTGGACACCGCGCCCAAGGAGGTCACCCTCAGCTTCTCCGAGGCGATCGCCGTGGGCGACGACTCCATCCGCGTCCTCGACCCCAGCGGCAAGCGCGCCGACACCGAGGCCGAACCGCGCGACCTCTCCGAGGGATCCACCGTCCGCTACGGCGTCGCCCTCCACTCCGGTCTGCCGGACGGCACCTACACGGTGGCCTGGCAGGCGATCTCCGCCGACAGCCACCCCATCTCCGGCGCGTTCACGTTCTCCATCGGCGCCCCGTCCGAGACCACGGTGGCCCTGTCCTCCCAGGACGTGGGCGGCGGCCCGGTCGGCGTCGTCTACGACATCGCGCGCTACGCCGCCTACGGCGGATTCGTGCTGCTCGTCGGCGGCAGCGCGTTCGTCCTGGTCTGCTGGCGGTGGGGCGCGTCCGCCCTGCCGATGCAGCGGCTCGTGGTCCGCGGCTGGCTCACGCTGACCGCGGCGACCCTGGTCATGCTGCTGCTGCGCAACCCGTACACGGGCAGCGGAAAGTTCGCCGACGCCTTCGACCTCGCCGGGCTCCAGTCCGTCCTGGACACCAAACCCGGCGCCGCCCTCGTCTCCCGGCTGCTGCTGCTCGGGGCCGCCGCCCTGTTCATCGCCGTGCTCTTCGGCACGTACGCCCGGCGTGAGGACGAGCGGGAGAAGAAGGACCTCACCTTCGGCCTCGCCGTCGGGGGCGGGGTCGTCGCGGCGGGCATCGCCGCCACCTGGGCGATGTCCGAGCACGCCTCGACCGGCATCCAGGCGTCCATCGCCATGCCGGTGGACGTCCTGCACCTGCTGGCCGTCGCCGCGTGGCTCGGCGGGCTCGCCTCGCTCCTGGTGGCTCTGTACCGGACGCCGGACATCGGGAGCGCCGCGGTCCGGCGCTTCTCCGCGGTCGCGTTCGGCAGCGTCGTGGTCCTGGCGGCGACCGGGATCTACCAGTCCTGGCGGCAGGTCGGCTCCTGGTCGGCGCTGACCGGGACGCGCTACGGGCAGCTGCTGATCCTCAAGGTGGCGCTGATCGCCGTCCTGCTCGCCGTCGCCTGGTTCTCCCGGCGTTGGACGGGGCGGCTGACGGACACCGCGGTCGCCTCCTCCGGAGCCGAGGAAGAGGGAGCCGCGACGGAGCCGGGGAACGCCGCCCCAGCCCCGTCGGCGGAGGCCTCCTCTGCGGCTTTCCAGGCCTCTGAAGCTTCCGGGGCTTCCGAGGCTTCCGAGGCTTCCGAGGCTTCCGAGGCTTCCGACGAGGACATCGCCCCCGAGCGCGCCGCGCAACTGGCCCGTCAGCGGGCCGTTCTGACCGCGACGGAGAAGAAGCGGGTACGGGACGCCGACCCGGAGCGCTCCGGGCTGCGCCGCTCGGTGCTGGCCGAAGCCGCCGTCGCCGTCGTCCTGCTGGCCGTCACCACCATGCTGACGTCCACCGAACCCGGCCGTACGGAGGAGGAGGCCGCGGCCGGCGCCACGACGGCCACGGCCCCCGCCGCCGGCGGCCCGGTCAACCTGAGCATGCCGTTCGACACCGGCGGCGAGAACGGCAAGGGCACCGTCCGCATCGACATCGACCCCGGCCGCACCGGATCCAACGATCTGCACGTGTGGATCGACGGCAGTGACGGTGAGCCGATGGACGTTCCCGAGCTGAAGGTGGCCCTCACTCTGGAGTCGAAGGACATCGGCCCGCTGCCGGTCGTGCCGGACCGGCTGGCCGAGGGGCACTGGACGGCGAGCGGCGTACAGATCCCGATGGCCGGGGACTGGAAGGTCGACGTGACGGTACGGACCTCCGACATCGACCAGGTCACCATCGACAAGAACGCGAAGATCGGCTGAGCACGGTGAGCAAGACCAAGAAGCAGACCCCGGACGAGACCGCCGCCCCCGGCTCCCCGGGCAGCCCCGCCACCGGTTCGCCGCGCGCCGACAACGCCGGCGGTACCGGCGTATCTCGGCGGCGGCTGCTCGGCACGGCGGGTGCGGCGGGCGCCACGGGGTTGGTGCTGGGGGCCGGGGGCGGGGCCGCCGGGTACGCCGCCACCCGCCCCGAGGAGGAGGCCGCGCTGACGAGCGTCGGGGCGGCCGAGGCGATGTTTCACGGGAAACATCAACCGGGGATCACCACTCCGCTTCAGGCCCGGGGCCATCTCGTCGCCTTCGACCTGACGGCGGGCGCCCGGCGCAAGGAGGCGGCGGCCCTGCTGCGGCGCTGGTCCGCGGTGGCGAAGGAGCTGATGGCGGGCCGCCCCACGGCGGGCGGACCGGACGGCCCCGGGCATGACACCGGGATCGCCCTGGACGCGGGGCCGTCGTCCCTGACCGTCACCTTCGGTTTCGGCCGTACGTTCTTCGCGCGCACCGGTCTGGCCGCCCGCCTGCCCGCCGCGCTCGACCCGCTGCCCGCGTTCTCCGCCGACGCCCTCGACGCCGGGCGGTCGAACGGCGACCTGTGGGTGCAGATCGGCGCGGACGACGCCCTGGTCGCCTTCCACGCGCTGCGGGCCCTCCAGAAGGAGGCCGCGGGCACGGCACGGGTGCGGTGGCAGATGAACGGCTTCAACCGCACCCCCGGCGCGACCGCCCGGCCGATGACCGCCCGCAACCTGATGGGCCAGATCGACGGGACCGGCAACCCGAAGCCGACCGACGAGGACTTCGACCGGCGCGTCTTCGTCCCCGCCTCCCCCGGGAAACCGCAGGAGTGGATGGAAGGCGGTTCATACGCCGTCGTCCGCCGGATCAGGATGCTCCTGGATGACTGGGAGAAGCTTCCGGTGGAACGGCAGGAGCGGGTCATCGGGCGGCGCAAGGCGGACGGGGCGCCCCTGAGCGGTGGGACCGAGACCACGGAGATGGACCTCGACAAGGCGGGCCCGGACGGCAGGCTCGTGATCCCCGACAACGCCCACGCCCGGATCTCCTCGCCCGAGAAGAACGGCGGCGCCGCCATGCTGCGCCGCCCGTTCTCGTACCACGACGGCATCGCGGCGGACGGCGCTCCGGACGCCGGGCTCCTCTTCGTCTGCTGGCAGGCGGACCCGTTCCGCGGATTCGTGCCGGTGCAGCGCAAGCTCGACCGGGGCGACGCGCTGTCGCCGTTCCTCCGGCACGAGGCGAGCGGGGTGTTCGCGGTCCCGGGCGGGGCGGCGGAGGGCGAGTACGTGGGTCAGCGGCTGCTGGAGTCGTAGGGGTGCCCGCGCCGTCCTCGCGTCGTCCTCGCGCCGTCGTCGCGCCGTGCTCGCTCCGGCCGGGAAGCGCGTGGGCTGTTCGGCCGGGAAGCGCGTGTGACGTGGTCTTCCCGCGCCCTTCCGACCGCATTCTGAGACTGCGCGGCGGGCCTCGCGGGGCGCATTAGGGTGACCGTATGTCAGCCACGCGCTACGCCTATCTCGGTCCCGAAGGCACCTTCACCGAGGTCGCCCTCCGTACGCTCCCGGAAGCCGCCACCCGGGAACTCGCCCCGATGGTGTCCGTGCCGGCCGCCTTGGACGCCGTGCGCAGCGGCGAAGCGGCGGCGGCGCTCGTGCCGATCGAGAACTCCGTCGAGGGCGGCATCACCGCGACGCTGGACGAGCTGGCCGGCGGGGAGCCGCTGATGATCTACCGCGAGGTGCTGCTCTCCATCACCTTCGCGCTGCTGGTACGGCCCGGGACCAAGCTGTCGGACGTCAAGACGGTCACCGCCCACCCGGCCGCCCAGCCGCAGGTGCGCAACTGGATGGCGACCCACCTCCCGGGGGCCCTGTGGGAGTCGGCCGCGTCCAACGCGGACGGGGCCCGGCTGGTCCAGGAGGGGCGGTACGACGCCGCGTTCGCCGGGGAGTTCGCCGCCGCGACCTACGGCCTGGAGCCGCTGGTGACGGAGATCCACGACGCGGAGAACGCCCAGACGCGCTTCGTCCTGGTGGGCCGGCCCGCCCGGCCCTCCGCGCCGACCGGCGCGGACAAGACCTCCGTGGTGATCTGGCTGGGCGACGACCATCCCGGCGCCCTCCTTGAGCTGCTCCAGGAGTTCGCGGTGCGCGGCGTCAACCTGATGCTGATCCAGTCGCGCCCGACCGGGGAGGGCATCGGCAACTACTGCTTCGCCGTGGACGCCGAGGGACACATCGCGGACCGGCGGGTCGGGGAGGCCTTGATGGGGCTGAAGCGGATCAGCCCGAAGGTGCGGTTCCTCGGCTCGTACCCGCGGGCGGGCGTGTCCCCGGACGAGGTGGGCCCACTGCGGGCGGGCACGTCGGACACGGCGTTCACGGAAGCATCCGACTGGCTGGCGCGCAGCCAGGACGGCCGGATCTGACAGGCGGGCAGGAGAAGCTCCGACGCGGAGTCTCGAAGGCTCCCGGGCGGCTTGCTTGCGCGCTCCGCAGCGGTGCGTTCTACAGATAGTCACGCACTCCGGAGAGTTATCCACAGGGGGATCTCGACCTGGGGACAAGTCGACTCCACAACGCGACATCGTCGACAAATCAACCGAGTCGACTCGGAGTCGTCCACAGAGGCGTGCGGCGGCGCGAGGCGTCCACGTGACCCCCTTCTCTTGATCGACTCTTCAGGGCAACGAATTCCCACCCGAACGAGCACGCGGAACGGGTTTGAGTGGGGTTTACGCAGGGATTCATCCGAGTTCTGGAGCAAATGCCCTCCAGTATCCACAGAACTTCCACACAGCCTGTGGATAACTATTCCGAGGCAGGACTCCCTGTGGACAACGGCGAACAGTACGACGCACCCCATGCCCTCAACTACCGCCCCACTCAAGGCGGGTACGGCAAGGTGGACCACGCCTCCCGCCCTGTTCGAGGGAGTCAACCACCGCTGTCGACCCCTCTTCCCCGCCCCGCCCTCTCCGCGCCGGCGCGGCATCGAGACCGATAGGGGGCGACATCAGCGTCGGAGTCCGCGCCGCCGACGATTCTCCGCAGAAACATCAATTCCGGCAATTCGGTCAAAGTGGCGCGCTCGACCATATCGATTCGAGTGCGAGAACCGCGCACCGGTAGCCTGGAGGAGTGATTGACCTTCGCCTGCTCCGTGAGGACCCCGACCGTGTTCGCGCCTCCCAGCGCGCCCGTGGAGAGGACGTCGACCTCGTCGACGCCCTGCTCTCCGCCGACGAGCTGCGCAGGTCGTCCGGCGTCCGCTTCGACGAACTCCGTGCTGAACAGAAGGCCCTCGGCAAGCTGATCCCCAAGGCCACCCCCGAGGAGCGCACCGAGCTCCTCAAGAAGGCCGAACAGCTCAAGGCCGGCGTCAAGGCGGCCGACGCCGCCCAGGACGAGGCCGACGCGGACGCCAAGCGGCTCCTGCTCCAGCTCGGCAACATCGTCCACGAGGACGTGCCGGTCGGCGGCGAGGAGGACTTCGTCGTCCTGGAGACCCACGGCACCATCCGGGACTTCGGCGCCGAGGGCTTCGAGCCCAAGGACCACCTGGAGATCGGCGAGGCGCTCGGCGCCATCGACATGGAGCGCGGGGCCAAGGTCTCCGGCTCGCGGTTCTACTACCTCACGGGCATCGGAGCGCTGCTGGAGCTCGCCCTCGTGAACGCGGCGATCGCGCAGGCCACCGAGGCCGGCTTCGTCCCGATGCTCACCCCTGCGCTGGTCCGCCCCCGCGCCATGGAGGGCACCGGCTTCCTCGGCCAGGCCGCGGAGAACGTGTACCACCTGGAGAAGGACGACTACTACCTGGTCGGCACCTCCGAGGTCCCCCTCGCCGCGTACCACATGGACGAGATCATCGACGCCGACAAGCTGCCCCTGCGGTACGCCGGGTTCTCCCCGTGCTTCCGCCGCGAGGCCGGCACGTACGGCAAGGACACCCGCGGCATCTTCCGCGTCCACCAGTTCGACAAGGTCGAGATGTTCTCGTACGTCGACCCCACGGACGCCGAGGCCGAGCACCGCAGGCTCCTGGACTGGGAGAAGCAGTGGCTCACCGCCCTCGAGCTGCCCTTCCAGGTGATCGACGTCGCCACCGGTGACCTCGGCTCCTCCGCCTCGCGGAAGTTCGACTGCGAGGCGTGGATCCCGACCCAGGGCAAGTACCGCGAGCTCACCTCCGCGTCGAACTGCGACGGCTTCCAGGCCCGCCGCCTGTCCGTCCGGATGCGCGAGGGCAAGAAGGTCCAGCCGCTGGCCACGCTGAACGGCACGCTCTGCGCCGTACCGCGCACGATCGTGGCCATCCTGGAGAACCACCAGCTTCCCGACGGGTCGGTCCGGGTACCCGAGATGCTCCGCCCGTACCTGGGCGGGCGCGAGGTCCTGGAACCGGTCGCCAAGTGACCTTCCCCTACAAGCTCGTCGCGACCGACCTCGACGGCACACTGCTGCGCGGGGACGACACGGTCTCCCAACGCACCCGCGAGGCTCTGGCCGCCGCCACATCGGCCGGAGCCGCGCACATCATCGTCACCGGACGTGCGGTCCCCTGGACCCGGCACATCCTGGACGACCTCGGTTACGAGGGACTCGCGGTCTGCGGTCAGGGCGCGCAGGTCTACCACGCGGGCGAGCACAAGCTGCTGACCTCGCTGACCCTGGACCGGCAGCTCGCCGGTCTCGCGCTGTCCAAGATCGAGGCGGAGGTCGGCCCGCTGTACCTGGCGGCCAGCCGCGACGGTCTTGAGGGCGAAGTGCTGGTCGGCCCCGGCTACCGGGTGCAGGAGGGGCCGCTCCCGTATCTCTTCGTGGACGACGCCACCGAGATGTGGACGGCTCCGCTCAACAAGGTCTACATACAGCACCCGGAGCTGGACGACGACGCGCTGGCCTTCGCCGCGCGGGCGGCGGTGGGCAGCCTGGTCGACGTGGTCATGGCCGGGGCCGGCGTGGTCGAGATCCTGCCGCTGGGCCTGAGCAAGGCGACCGGCCTCTCGCTGGCCGCCCGCCGGCTCGGTGTGAAGGCGGCCGACACGATCGCCTTCGGCGACATGCCGAACGACATCCCGATGTTCGGCTGGGCCCACCACGGCGTGGCCATGGCCAACGCCCACGACGACCTGAAGGCCGTCGCCCACGAGATCACGGCGTCCAACGATGACGACGGCATCGCGGTGGTACTGGAGGAGCTGCTCCGCTCGGCGCCCGTGCAGTAGGACGCCCACCCGGCAGCACGACAGCGGCCCGGCACCGTTTCCCACGGTGCCGGGCCGCCGGTGTATCGGCGCTACCCGCGCTGCCCACTACGGCGGCGCAGGTCCTTCAGCTGCCGGGCGAAGGAGTCCAGCCGCCCGTCCAGACGGACGACGTCCTGCTGCACGTCCGTCAGCCGCAGGCTCATCGCCCCGATCACCTGGTGCGTCACCTCCACCTTGCGGTCCAGACTGTCGAGCCGCTCCGACATCCGCACCAGCACCGGCCCGAGCTCCTGCAGCGCGCTGCCGACGCCGGTGAGGCAGCTCTCGATGCTCGTGACGCGCTGGTCGAGGGAGGCGTACTGCGTGCGCAGCGCCTCCTCCGCGTCGAGAAGGTACGTACGCACGCAGCGGGCGATGTCGCTGTCGCGAAGAAGCAGGGCGATGTTGAGGACGGTCCTGCGGGTGTAGAGCCGCAGTTGCGTGGCCGCCTGTGGATAACTTTCCACTCCGTCACGGGGCCATAGAGACACCATGTCGCTTTGGAAGGACCGCAGGTCAGCGCCGCGCAACACGCGCAGCCCACTCTCGGTCAACTCCTCCTGGTGCCGATCGGTCAGCCTTTTGACCGCACCTGTGGATACTTCGAAGTAACGAGCCACCTCCTCGGTGCGAACGTGAATTCCGTCCGGGAGCATGACAAGGCTCTTCACCTTGTCGAGGACGTCGACGCGCCCCATCTGCTCCCCGCGCAACGCGCGCGATTCGAGCAGGGCGACTTCCGTGGGCATGGGTGTGCCTTTCGTACGAGGGAATGACGAGGACGGCCCACACCCCGGGCTTCAGGGGTGGAGGACGCTCACGGTTGCCACTCACTCGATGACCGGTCCGGTGGGCTGAGCCTCACCCGGTGTCGGCATTCCCCTATTTCACGATCGCTACGACGCCACGGATTCCGGTTGCCTCCACGCGCCCTGCCCAACGACCCGATAAACGTACGGTTACGCGCACACCTGTCCGCTCATACGACGACCCCCGCCCAGGTCCGAAAGGGCGGGGGTCGTCGGGGCGCGGCAGGCGGCTCAGGCCGCAGGCCTCACTCCTCGCCCGCCAGCTTCAGCGCTCGCAGCTTCTGGCCCGCGTACCAGGTGGCGGCGACCGTGACCGCGACCAGCAGGACCGTGGCGAGCGGCAGGCCGACGTCCGAGGTCACCGCGCCGTCGCCCGCGACCTTCTGGGCGACCGCCAGGGACCACTGCTGGACGCTGAGCGTCCGCGCGCCGGCCACCAGGCTGCCGAACAGGGCCTCCCAGACCAGCGCGTAGACCAGGCCGAGGACGACCGCGTGCCGGCTGACCGTGCCGAGCAGCAGGAACAGGGCGCTGTACGCGATCGAGGCGACCAGCGCCGCGATCGTGTAGGCGACCGCGACCTGCTGGCCGTTGCCGTTGAGGATCAGGCCCGCGAGAAGCGTCGGCAGGGCGGAGAAGACCATGGTCACCGCGATGGCCACGATCAGCTTGGTGAAGATGATCGTGGGCCGCTTCACGGGCTTGGCGAGCAGGTAGACGATCGAACCGTCGTCGATCTCGGGTCCGATCGCCCCGGTGCCCGCGATCACGCCGATCAGCGGCACCATCGTGGCGATGGCGAAACCGCCGAGGACGTCCGAGGCGATCTGGTCATCGGCTCCGGCGAACATGCGCACCGCCGCGGCGATGAGCAGCAGCAGTGCGGGCAGGACGAACAGAATGGCGGCCCGGCGCCGGCCGAGCAGGGCCCGGTAGGTGAGCCGGGCGACTGTGGGGTCGTACATGACGGTGCACAGCTCCTTTCAGGCCACTACTCAGGCCGCTACGAGGTAGGAAAAGACCGATTCGAGGGACTCGTCGGACGGCGAGACGGTGAGCAACCGGATGGACTGCTCACGGGCCACCCTCGGCAGCAGTTCGGTGAACCGCCCGAAGTCGACGGCCTGGATGCGCAGTGCCTTCTCGGTCACGTCGACCTCGATGCCCGCCGTGGACGGGTCGGCGATGAGCGCGGCCGCCAGGGCGCGGTCGTCGCTGGAGCGCACCAGATAGCGGTGCGGGCGGTCCGTCATCAGCCGGCGGATCTTCCGGAAGTCGCCGGACGCGGCGTGGCGCCCGGCCACGATCACCTCGATGTGCGAGGCCAACTGCTCGACCTCTTCGAGGATGTGGGAGGAGAACAGGACGGTCCGCCCCTCGCCCCCCATCCGCCGCAGCAGTTCCATCAGCTGCATCCGCTGGCGCGGGTCCATCCCGTTGAACGGCTCGTCCAGGAGCAGCACCGAGGGCTCGTGGACCAGCGCGGAAGCCATCTTCACGCGCTGGCGCATGCCCTTGCTGTACGTGGAGATCTTGCGGTCCTGCGCGTACTCCATCTGGACCGTGGCCAGCGCCTTCCGCGCCTCGGCCCCGCCCAGACCATGGAGTTCGGCGTTGGCGACGACGAATTCCTTGCCGGTGAGGAAGTCGTACATCCCCTCCCGCTCCGGGACGATGCCGATCTTCTTGTAGACGTCCTCGTTGCGCCAGATCGGTCGGCCGTCGAGCGTGACCTTCCCCGTCGAGGGGGCGAGGAACCCGCCCATCATGTTGATGAGGGTGGACTTTCCGGCGCCGTTCGGGCCGAGAAGTCCGGTGACGCCGGGCCCCACGGTCATGGAGACGTCGTTGACGGCGACCACGTTGCCGAACCAGCGCGAGGTGTGGTCGATCTCGATGGTGGTCACAGCCCGACCCTCCGGTAGCGGCGCATCAGAACGGCGTACGAGCCGGCGACGAGCGCGAGAACAGCGAACAGATAGACCACGCCGGTGCCGGCACCCGGGCCTTCCCCTCCGGGGAAGGCGGAGGGGGCGCCGAGGAACGCGGTCTGGACGCCGTCGATCAGCGTGATCGGCGAGAAGAGGCCCAGCCACTGCACGGCCCCCTCCGACCCGGTCTCCCAGGCGATGGCCTGGACCGTGGAGACGGCGCCGTAGGTGATGGTCAGGAGAGCGATCACCGCGGCGACGCCGAAGCCGCGCCGCGGGGTCAGGGCGGCCATCACGAGGCCGAGGCCGGCGAACAGCACGGACAGCAGCGCCACCGACACCAGGCCCTGGCCGAACCACTTGGTCTGATCGGCGAAGTCGAACTTCGCTAGCAGGGAGCCCACATAGAGGACGAGCAGCGGCGCGCCGGTGAGGATGAGGAGCGCGGCGGCGGTGGCGGCGAACTTCGCCCCCACGTAGTCGGCGCGCTCGATCGGCCGCGAGAAGTACAGGGGGACGCTCTTGAACCGGAGGTCCCTGGATACGGCCTGCGGCGCCTGGGCGGCGATGAACAGGCCGATGACGGCCTGGAGGTAGATCGCGTACGAGGTGTACTCGACCACCAGCTTGCTGGCGTCCGGGGCGGCCATGGAGACCGCCACCAGGATCGCCGCGACCAGCGTCATCACGCCGAACAGCAGCATGGGCAGCACTTTGGACTTGGCGGAGCGGCCCAGTCCGAAGGAGCCCCGCAGCGTCTGCGAGAACAGGGAACGGCGGGCGTAGGCCCGGCCGAGCCGCGGTCCGTCGTAGGAGCGGTAGCCGATGTTGTGGATCCGGGAGGCGTCGCGCCCGGCCGCGGTCCCGGTCTCAGTGCTCATCGCGACCGCTTCCCTTCTGCTGTACGGCCCCGGCGGTGGCGGCCGCGGCCGGGACGGCGGTGCTGTGCGCCCCGCCCTGTTCGTTACGGAAGACCTCGGCGATGTGGTGGCGGCGCTGTTCCATGCGGACCAGGCCGAGCCCGAGCCCGGCGACGCTGTCGCGGACCAGGTCGTACGTGTCCTCGCCGGCCGCCTCGATCAGCAGGATGTGGCCCGCGCCCGGCAGCCCCTCCGTGTCGATCCCGTCGTGGCCGATGAGGGTGACCCCGGCGTCGGTGAGGACCTTGCGCAGCGCGCCGGTGCCGTCGGGGTGGGTGTCGCTGTCGGTCACCTCGACCGCGAGGGTCGCGGTGGTCTGCGTGAAGTCGCTGGTGGAGCTGGAGCGCAGGAGCGTGCCGCCGTCGATGACGACGACGTGGTCGCAGGTGCGTTCCAGTTCGCCCAGGAGGTGCGAGGTCACCAGCACGGAGATGCCGAAGTCGGTGTGGATCCGGCGGATCAGGCCGAGCATCTCGTCCCGGCCGACCGGGTCCAGACCGTTGGTCGGCTCGTCGAGGAGGACCAGCTGGGGGTCGTGGACGAGGGCCTGGGCCAGCTTGACCCGCTGCTTCATTCCGGTCGAGTAGCCGCCGATGGGGCGGTAGCGCTCCTCGTAGAGGCCGACGTGGCGCAGCGTGTCGGCCGTGCGCTCGCGGGCCGCCGTGGGCGGCAGCCCCGACATGCGGGCCATGTGCACGACGAACTCGGTCGCCGAGACGTCGGGCGGCAGGCAGTCGTGCTCGGGCATGTACCCCACCCGTTCCCGGATGGCGGCGCCGCTGGTCGCGACGGAGAGCCCGAGCACTGCGGCCCGGCCTTCGGTGGCGGGGGAAAGACCCAGCAGGATCTTGATCAGTGTGGACTTGCCGGCTCCGTTGGAACCCACCAGACCGGTCACTCCCGGTCCGATGTCCAACGTGAGCCGGTCAAGCGCGGTCACCCGGGGGAACCGCATGCTCAGGGCTTCGGTAGCGATAACGGCTGTCACGGAAACGACGTTAGTGGCGCGGGCCACAGGGGTCGTCAGCCCTGATGGCTGGATCCACGTCAGACTCCAGGCGTACGCGCCCGTAGGGGGACCCCGCGCAGGACGAGACCGGTCTCCGGGACGGGCGGCGCGACCGGGGTCCATCAGAGGGGCCGACGCTCCGGTCCCACCGGAGCGTCGGTTCGGGGATCCCACGGGCCGGGTGGTCCGGGTTCCCACGGGCGGAGGTGATCAGGCTTCCCACCGGGGGCGGAGTTTTCCACAGACAGGGCTCCCGGCGCCCGTGCTTGTCCACAGGACGTGCGGCCCCCTTGACGCAGCCGCCGGACATGGTCACATTCATCAGTGTCACGTTACGGACGCGTACCGCACTCGGCAGGGAACGGACGGTGGCATGACCGGCATGACCGCGGCAGTGCGGCAGGAAAGCGCCCCGGAACTACGGGGGTTCAGGGAAGTCCAGCGTCTGGCCTATGCCTGCGCGGAGGCGGTCGCCGGTCAGCTGCGGTCGGGGGTGACCGAGCGCGAGGCGGCCCGGATGCAGCGCACGTGGCTGCGCGAGCGAGGCGTGCGCGACTGGTTCCACCTCCCGTTCGCCTGGTTCGGGGACCGCACGGCGTTCGCCGGGTTCAAGGTGCCGTTGCAGTTCTTCCCGACCGACCGGAAGCTGGAGCCGGGGATGCCGTTCATCCTCGACATGGCCCCGGTGTACAAGGGCTTCACCGCCGATGTCGGGTATGCGGGGTGCCTCGGCCTCAATCCACTGCACGACAGGCTGCTGGCCGATCTGGAGGCCCACCGCGAGCTGATCCTGCGGGAGGTGCGCGAGCGCCGTTCGCTGCGCGAGATATACGAGGACGTCGAACGCCTCTTGACCGCGCAGGGGTACGCGAACAGGCACCGGGCCTATCCCTTCGGCGTGATCGCCCACAAGATCGACCGCGTCGCGGAGCGCCGTTGGTCGCCCCGGGTGTTCGGTTTCGGCACCCAGGCTCTCAAGGGACTGGTGAGCGACGCGCTGCACGGTCATCGGGACGGCTGGTCGCCGCTGTGGAGCCCCCACCGCTTCTCCGACCACCCTCCGCAGCCGGGCCTGTGGGCGGTCGAACCCCACCTCGGATTCCGGGGGACGGGCGCGAAGTTCGAGGAGATCCTGGTCGTCACCGACTCCAAGGACCCCGAGCAGAGCGCTTTCTGGCTGGACGACGATCTGCCGCACGTGCGGCGCTGGGCCGAGGAGAAGGTGGCGGCGTGAATCTGTCTCAGGCACGTGAGCGACGCGTGGTCACGGGAGGCGTCGAGCTGTGCGTCGCCGAACTGGGCGACGCGGACCGTCCGACCGTGGTGCTGGTCCACGGCTATCCGGACAGCAAGGAGGTCTGGACGGACGTCGCCGTCCGGCTGGCCGAGCACTGGCACGTGGTGTTGTACGACGTGCGGGGGCACGGCAGGTCCACCGCCCCGAAGCCGCTGCGCGGCGGCTTCACCCTGGAGAAGCTGACCGACGACTTCCTGGCCGTGATCGACACGGTCAGCCCGGACCGGCCGGTGCACGTGGTCGGGCACGACTGGGGGTCCGTCCAGGCCTGGGAGTTCGTCACGGTCGGCAGGACCGAGGGCCGGATCGCCTCCTTCACCTCGATGTCCGGTCCGTCCCTGGACCACTTCGGGCACTGGATCAAGCGCCGGATGACCCGCCCCACCCCGCGCCGGGTCGGCCAGCTGCTCGGCCAGGGCGCGAAGTCCTGGTACGTGTACATGCTCCACACCCCCGTCCTGCCGGAGCTGGCCTGGCGCGGACCGCTCGGGAAGCGGTGGCCCCGGATCCTGGAACGCATGGAGAAGGTGCCCGCGGGCGACTACCCCACCGCCTCCCTGCCGGACGACGCGGCGCACGGAGCCTGGCTCTACCGCGACAACGTCCGCGCCCGGCTCAGCAGGCCCCGCGCGGACGCCTATGCCCACGCCCCCGTCCAGCTGATCACGCCGACCGGCGACTCGTTCCTCTCCGAGCGGCTCTACGACGGGCTGGAGGAGTGGGTCCCCACCCTGCTGCGCCGCTCGCTTCCGGCCAAGCACTGGGTGCCCCGGACCCGACCGGACCAGCTGGCCTCCTGGGTCGACGAGTTCGTCACCGCGAACGAGTCGGCCGGACGGAAGGGTGCGCCCGCGCAGCGGACGGCCGCGCAGGGGCCCTACGCGCAGCGGTTCGGCGGTCAGCTGGTCCTGGTGACGGGCGCGGCCTCCGGGATCGGGCGGGCCACCGCGTTCGCGTTCGCCGAGGCGGGCGCCCGGGTCGTGGCCGTGGACCGGGACGCGGAGGGGGCCGCCCGGACCGCGGAGATGGCGCGGCTGATCGGGGCGCCCGCGGCCTGGGGCGAGGCGGTCGACGTCAGCGACGAGGCCGCGATGGAGAAGCTCGCCGCCCGGGTCGCCGCCGAGTACGGCACCGTCGACGTCCTGGTCAACAACGCCGGGATCGGGCTGTCCGGCCCCTTCCTGGAGACCACGAGCGAGGAGTGGAAGAAGGTCCTCGACGTCAATCTGTGGGGGGTCATCCACGGCTGCCGGATCTTCGGCACTCAGATGGCGGACCGGGGCCAGGGCGGCCACATCGTCAACACGGCGTCGGCCGCCGCCTTCCAGCCGTCCCGGATGCTGCCCGCGTACAGCACGTCGAAGGCGGCCGTGCTGATGCTCAGCGAATGTCTGCGGGCCGAGCTGGCGGAGAAGTCGATCGGGGTGAGCGCGATATGTCCCGGCATCGTCAACACCAACATCACCGCGACCACGCGTTTCGCGGGGGCCGACGCGACGGAGGAGGCACGGCTCCAGAAGCGGACGAGCCGTCTCTACGGGCGGCGCAACTATCCGCCGGAGAAGGTCGCCGACGCGATCCTGCGGGCGGTCGTGCGCAACCAGGCGGTGGTGCCGGTGACCCCCGAGGCACGCGGCGCGCGGCTGCTGTCCCGGCTGAGCCCCGGGGCCCTGCGCTCCGTCGCCCGGCTGAAGCCCCCGCTGTGACCGGGGCCGGAGCCCGAGCCGCCGAGTACCGGATCGAGGACCTGTCCCACGCCAGCGGGGCCACCGTGCGCACGATCCGCGCCTACCAGGACCGGGGGCTGCTCCCGACGCCCGAGCGGCGCGGCCGGGCCAATGTGTACCGGGAGACCCATCTGGCCCGGCTGCGCCAGATCGCCGACCTGCTCGACCGGGGTTACACCCTGGCCAGCATCAAGGAGTTGCTGGAGGCGTGGGACGCGGGGCGCGGGCTCGGCGGGGTGCTCGGTCTGGTAGCCGAGGTGCACGGCCCGTGGACGGACGAGGAGGCCGACCGGATCAGCCGCCGGGAGCTGGACGCGAGGTTCGGCGGCCGGCAGGACGACGAGGCCATCGCCGAGGCCGTGGAGCTCGGCGTGCTGGAGCGGGTGCCCGGCCGGGACGACGAGTTCCTCGTACCCAGTCCGCAAGAGCTCGCCGTGGCCGTCGAGTTGCATGGCGCCGGGGTCCCGCTGGCCGCGATCTCCGGCCATCTGAGGGAACTTCGCGGTCAGGTGGAACACATCGCCTCCCGTTTCCTCGAGTTCACCACCGAGCACGTCTTCGCCCGCTATCTCGGCCATCGGCCGCCCACCGACTCCGACGCGGCCGAGGCGGCGTCTCTCGTACGGCGGCTGCGTCCCCTCGCACAGCAGACGGTGGACGCGGAACTGGCGCGCGCCATGCGGACGTTCGCCACGCGCCACCTGGACCAGCACCTCGGCGCGGCCGACACGACGAGCGCCGCTAACGCGACGCACCCCGTGCTGCTCCCTGCTCGCACAACACGCGCCGTGCGTCGACTGGTTGGCGCGGAGCATGTGGCCGCTTTCGTAGCGGCGGCCACCGAACGGGAGGTGCAGGCGCGCACCTTGGACCATCTGAGTGGAACTCCTGCCAAAGAGGGCAAAATAAACGAAAGCCCCTAAAGGCAGCGGCCGTTGTCCACAGAATCATCAAATAGCCTGTGGATAACTAGAGTTGGCTGTGGACCAAACCTGCCGGAGAAGAAGGATCGGAGAACCACGGAAGAACGAAGAACCGACGAGGTGACTAGGTGACGAGGTGAGAGGCCGACGAGCGGAAATACGGATGCACGGGCAGGCCCGCCACGCCACTCTGACGCCATGGACGAACGTCGCACCGTCAAGGTGTCCAAGTACCTCTCGAAGCATCTGCGGCATCAGCCGGAACGCATCGGCCTCACCCTCGACGAGAACGGCTGGGTGGCGGTCGAGGAGCTGCTGCGCGCCGCGGCCCTGCACGGATCGGCCATCTCCCGCGCCGAACTCGACCACGTCGTCACCGCCAACGACAAGCGGCGCTTCACCATCTGCCGCGGCGTCGAGGGCGACCGCATCCGCGCCCATCAGGGCCACACCGTCGCCGTCGACCTGGGCCTGCCGCCGGCCGAACCGCCCGCGTACCTCTACCACGGCACGGTCGCCCGGGTGATGGACGCGATCCGGACCGAGGGCCTGCGCCCCATGGCCCGCCACCACGTCCACCTGTCCCCCGACCGGGAGACAGCCACCCGGGTCGGCGCCCGTCGCGGCCGCCCCCTCGTCCTCACCGTGGACGCGGGCGCGATGCACCGCGCCGGCCATGTCTTCCGGGTCAGCGCCAACGGGGTCTGGCTCGCCGACGCCGTGCCTCCGCGGTTCCTGCGCCCGTGCGGCTGAGACCCTCCCGAACCGTGGCGATCATCGGGGCGAGGAACAGGCTGTCGAAGTCCGTCCGGGTCACCGCGCCGGCGGCGATGGCGGCGTGTCCACCAGCCGATCACCGGGGTGGCCGGCTTTCACCGAGGCGGGCCCGGTGCCCGTCGACCCCAGCTCCCAGTCCGTACGAGGCCCCGTGCCCCCGCCGCTACGCCAGCTGCGCGGGCGCCTCGGTCGCGATGCGCTCGAAGACCTTCGGGTCGACGTCGAAGACCGAATCCGGGACCGGGGCGTGAATGACGATCTCGGTGAAGCCCAGCTCCACGTGGCGCCCCGCGAAGTCGACGAACGCGTCCACGGACTCCAGTGGGCCGTTGCGGTCCGGCGTGAAGGCGGTGAGCAGGATCCGGTCCAGCTCGGACGCGTCCCGGCCGATCTCCGCGCAGGCCGCCGTGAGCCTCTCGCTCTGCCCCCGCAGCGCGGCCCGTGACTCCTCCGGGGTGCCGTTCTCGTACAACCCGGGGTCGCCGGTGGTGACCCAGGCCTGCCCATGCCGGGCGGCGAGCTTCAGACCGCGCGGTCCGGTCGCGGCCACCGCGAAAGGCAGCCGGGGCCGCTGGACACAGCCGGGGACGTTGCGGGCCTCCTCCGCGGTGTAGTACTTCCCGTGCTGGGTCACCGCGTCCTCGGTGAGCAGCCGGTCCAGGAGCGGGACGAACTCGGCGAAGCGGTCGGCGCGTTCGCGCGGGGTCCAGGCGTCCTGGCCCAGGGCGGTGGCGTCGAAGCCGCTGCCGCCGGCGCCGATACCGAGGGTGACCCGGCCGCCCGAGATGTCGTCCAGGGAGATCAGCTCTTTGGCCAGCGTGACCGGGTGACGGAAGTTCGGCGAGGTGACCAGAGTCCCGAGCCGGATCCGCTCCGTGCTCATGGCTGCGGCCGTCAGGGTCGGTACCGCCCCGAACCACGGTTTGTCCCTGAAGCTCCGCCACGAAAGGTGGTCGTAGGTGTAGGCGGCGTGGAAGCCGATCTCCTCGGCCCGCTGCCACACCTCCCGGCCCTGCTCAGGCCAGCGGTGGATCGGCAGGATCACAGTGCTCAGTCGCAGACTCATGCCGCCGAGCCTACGGTCCGGGCCCGCCGAAGCGGCCGGAGGCTCGTGGTCTTCCCTACCCCGTGACGTGCGCCCGGACGCCCACGTTCGCCGGGCATCTCGCCGACGAGGTGTTCCGGCACGGCGTCACCAGGGGCTGTGGTCGGGATCGTAGCTGCGGAGGATACCCACGAACCTTTCCAGCATGGCCAGCTGGTCGTCACGGAGAGGGCCGCCGTTGAAGTGCATCACCGTGTTCCGGACGTTCTTCACATGCCGCAGGAGACCGACGAAATGAGTACGGTCCACGCCGGGCCAGTTGAGCTTCTTCCAGCGCAGCTCGTCATCGAGCAGCCGGATGTACTCACCGAACATCAGCTGGTCGACGCTGCGTCGACGGCGGTCCTTGTGCACCTGCCGGACGTCCTCCTCGCCGTAGACACGTCCCAGGCAACGGCGGAGCCGGCGCTCGATCTCACCGAGAGTGAAGAAGGGCCCGGCGACAGACACGAACTCGGACGCGAGGTCGGCGGTTGTGACGATACCGATCAGCTCGCCTGCGCGGTTGCGGACGAGGACGAATCCATGTGCCTGGATGAACGGGAGCGCGGACAGCAGATGCGTCGCGGCGTCCACGACGTGGAATTCGCTGGTGAGTGCGTTCGGGACGCTTGGTGTCCGGCCGGTGGCGTGCATGTGGGCGATCGAGGCCCATGTGACCACACCCTGGAGTTTGCCGAACGAGTCCAGCACCGGTAGTTGCGAGTAACCGAGCTCGGCCATGGCACCCATGGCTCGCGCCAGTGAGTCCTCAGGCATCACCGAGGAAACCCCGTGGCCGGCACTGGGAATGGCACCGACCCGCATGGCTGACTGCGGCAACAGACCGAGGGGATCCTCACCTTGCCCGTACTCCGGCGGAGGGGACGCACCGTCGTCCGCCCCACCGGCGTTGCCGGGCGCGTTGGCCGCATCCGAAGCAGACGGCTCCGGCGACGGTCCGGCCGGGGAGGACGAAGACACCGACGCCCTCGCCGGATCCTCGGACGCCTTTTCGGGGCGGTCGCCCCGCTTCCCGACCGGGGGCGCGTCCGGAACGCTAGGGGCAGGGGGCATCGCGTCACGTAGCGATACCACTCGGATCTCGTCGTCGAGCGGGCCCGTCGCGAAGTCCGGTTCTGTCGTCAGTCCCGCGTTGGCCAGGTCGAGGGCCACTCGCGAGACCACCACATGGTTGCGGAATCGGACATCCCAGAGTGCCAGGAGCTGACGTCGGCTCAATGTGGAGCCTGCCAGGCCTGCCGGGATCCTCGCGTCACTCACGACCGCTGTCCGCCCCTTCACGGACAACGGCCTTGCCCATGGCTCTCTCCACCAGACCCAGCAGGCGCTCGGCCCGGTCACGATAGAACGTGTCGAAGTCGTCCGTACGCAGGGTCATCGGGTCGATGTGATGGGTTCCGACCACGTCGTCGAGCCAGTCCCCACTGGTACCGGCCTCCTTCTCCAGGGCCGTGAGGTAGACGGAAGGAGAGTTGGCGCCGATGGTCTGGTACGCCCGGTAGGAGAGCGCGGTCTTGTTGACGATGCTCGTCATCCGAGTGGGGTCCGGTGCGGTGCGTTGGAACCACGCCTTCGGGAAGATCTGCCGGATGTCGACAGACCATCCGGTCAGGTTCTGTTCGCTGATCTCCTCCTCCTGGAAGGCCCAGTCCACTGCGCCTTCCTTCATCAGCAGCGCGTGCACGCCCTTGTAGGCGGCGCTGTTGCGTGAGGTGAGCCGGTGAAGACGTTGTTCCTGGAAGGACGCCTCGGAGATGGTGTCCGGCTCGGGACCGCCGTCCGTCAGCCAGGGGACCACCTGTTCCACGTCACGGACGAACCGGGTGTCCGTGACTCCTCCGTAGAGTTCTCCGAGGACGCCGCACCAATACCAGCGGGCCAGTCCCTCCTGGACCTTCGGCTCTCGGCGCGCGTTCCCCAAGAGCGCCGCGATGGCGGCGAGCGGGACCAGTTGCGACCCATAGGGCAGATCGCGCTCGCGGAAGATGTGCTGCGACGCCAGGAAGTGGCCGGCCCAGGCGAAGGCACTGGTGACCGCGGGGGCGAGCGCGGTGTAGTCGGACAGCGGAAGGTGGAGCAGGTCGCGGCGCTTGCAGCTGACTGCCGGCGGGCTGGCAGCGCCGGGGTTGGCCGCCAAGTACTGTTGCTTGCGCTGCCAGGTCTGTGTGAGCGCCATCGCTTGAAGGAAATCCAGACTTGTCAGCCCGGTCTCCTGCCTGGTGTCCCGGTCGATGGAGCCGAAGACGGGAAACGCGGCACCGAGCATGGACTTGGTCGTCAGCCATTCCTGACTGAGGCTGAAGTCCTTTCCGTGTTCCCGGGTGTAGTCGGCGTCCCCGGCATAGGTGGCCGTGAGGAGTTCGAACACGTTGAGTACGACGCCCCCGGTGTTCACTCGCTCGAAGACCGAGCAGACGGCGTCCTTCCGCGTCTCCTTGGGCAGGCGGATCAGCGGCACCTTGAAGCCCTTGACGGTGTCGATGACCTTTTCCTGGAAGGCCGACCAGATGTCCCACCGGTCTTCGGCTGCACTGACGTAAATGCGCTGCCACTTGCCGGTGCCGTCGGCGTCGAAGATCAGGTTCAGGGGGAAGAAGCCCTGCGCGCACTCCGCGTCCCGATTCCGCAGGTCGAGCAGCGTCCGGCCGAAGGGGCCTCGTACCAGGCGGTCTTCGGGGATCGAGCGGATAGCCTCGTCCCGATCGGTGCCTTCTCCGACGGCCATGGAGATATCGATGTAGTACCAGCGGCGCACGGGCTTGTTGCGCGCATCGCTCGTCTCCACAGCCTGGCCCGACCGCAGGGCCTGGAAGAGTGAGGTCAGACGCTGCTGCCCGTCGAGCAGGAGCTGTTCCGGCACGGTCCTCGGGGAGACCGGGGCGCCGTGGAGCGGCCTCGCCTTGAACTGGGACTCCCCGCCGGTCTCGAGCGTCATGGCCACACCGAGCGGGTAGTCGAGCGTCACGGTGGCCAGCAGGGCCCTGATGCGGTCGTCGTCCCACTTCCACTGACGTTGAAAGTCCGGTAACTGGATCTTCCCCACAGCAACGTCATCGAGCATTCTGCCCAGGCTCGGGCCGTCCAGTGCCACCACTCGTGCTCCCCGGCTCCCCATCCGCATCATCACGCGCCACGCTCCACCTGCCAGGTGGTTGACGGACGCCTCACGCACGATCTTCCCGAATGCTGCCCGTTCCCGAAGGCGTTTCCGCCAGAAAGCACCTTTCGTAGGTGCACACATCTCCTGCAGCACTGGGCCCATGAGCACTCCCCGATCTGGCAGGACCCGGGTCACCGGCGCTTCTCCGCGCGCCGAGCCCCTGGAAGCGATGCGCGCTCGTGCTGGCAAGCAGGGCGTTCGTCGTACGTCGAGGAAGCGGTGCAGCGTCAGCTCCAGCGTGAGGCCGTTGATGACCACATCTCGGAGCACGAAGCCGAGCACGGCCCCATCGACCAGCTCCCGAGGGCACCGCGAGATGACGGTATGGCTGGACGTCGCCCGCACTCTCGATCCGCTGATCGTGACCAGCACGGCAACGCTTGCCGAAGCGCGCGACCCGAGGATCGCCCGGGCGGCGTTCGACTTCGCGGCCCTCGCGACGCCGTCGAGCCGATGGGTCCGGTGATGAACGGGGAGGATCAGGGTGCTCGGGCGGAGGCTCATGCCCCTGGGCCTCCGACCGTACGCGGGGTTGTCGGCCATCTGATGGCGTTGGCATATGCCGGAGGACTTTTCCGCAGATCAACGTCCCACCCACTCAGATGTGCGCCCCTCCGCACGCACGTGCACCGTTGTGGGCGAGAATGGTCGCGTGACCTCAGTGACCGATACGCCTCTTCCCGCCGTGACCCGGCTGATCGCCACCGACCTCGACGGCACCCTGCTGCGCGACGACAAGACGTTGTCCGCGCGTACCGTCGCGGCCCTGGGGGCGGCCGAGGAGGCCGGGATCGAGGTCTTCTTCGTCACCGGCAGGCCGGCCCGCTGGATGGACGTCGTGCGGGACCACGTCCAGAGCCACGGTACGGCGATCTGCGCCAACGGCGCCGTGGTCACCGACCTGCGGACGGACGGCGAGCTGCTCTCCGTGCGGCCGCTGGAGCGCGCGGCCGCCCTGCACGTCGTACGCGCCCTGCGCGAGACGGCCCCCGGCACCTCCTTCGCCATCGAGATGACCACCGGCATCAACTACGAACCGGCCTACCCGCCCTTCCACCTGGACCCGGGCGCGGCCGTGGCCGTCGCCGAGAAGCTGCTGCACGAGGACGCCCCGGGCACCGGCGCGCCGGTGATCAAACTGCTGGCCCACCACACCGAGCTGTCCCCCGACGCCTTCCTCACCCTGGCCCGTACGGCCGCCGGCGACCGGGCCTCCTTCACCCGCTCCAGCCCCTCCGCGCTCCTGGAGGTCAGCGGGCTCGGCGTCTCCAAGGCCACCACGCTCGCCGCCTGTTGTGCCGAGCGCGGCATCTCGCCAGCCGAGGTGGTCGCGTTCGGCGACATGCCCAACGACATCGAGATGCTCAGCTGGGCCGGCGCCTCCTTCGCGATGGGCAACGCCCACCCGGACGCGGTGGCCGCCGCCTCGGGCCGGACCGCGACCAACGAGGAGGACGGGGTGGCGGTCGTCATCGAGCGGATCCTCGCCGCCGGCGCAGAGATCCGCTGAAACCTTTCGGCACACCGGCCCGCCGGCACGCCGACACACCGGCACGCCGCGCGGGCCCGGCAGACCGCCTCGCAGGCCCGGCGGGGCCCGCGAGGCCGACCCCCACGCTCCGCGTGGTCACCGTCGGGCCGCCCTCACAGCGGCGCCTCCCACACCACCGTCGTACCGCCGCCGTCCTCCCCGATCCCCGGTCCGATCCGGCTCGATCCGCCCAGGGACTCGGCCCGGCGGGCCAGGTTGCGCAGCCCGCTTCGGCGGCCGCCCTCCGGGATGCCCACCCCGTCGTCGGCGACCGAGAGGCGTACGGCTGCCCGCCCGTCCGGCAGGGGCACCGTCGCGTCGACGACCACATCGATCAGCGACGCCCCCGCGTGCCGGAACGCGTTGGAGAGGGCCTCGCGCAGCGCGGCGACCAGGTTCTTGCCGGTCAGCTCACCGACGAGCGAGTCCACCGGGCCCAGAAAGCGGTGCGTGGGCTTGAAGCCCAGCGGGACGGCCGCCATGTTGATCTCCCGCAGCACGCGGGTGCGCAGCCCCGACGGGGCTTCGGCCGGTTCCTGCTGGAGCGCGAAGATGGCCGTGCGGATCTCCTGGATCGTCACGTCCAGTTCGTCCACAGCCCGGCCGACGCCGGTCCGCACCTCGGGCACCACCGACCGCCGCTGGGCGCTCTCCAGCATCATCCCGGTGGCGAACAGCCGCTGGATGACCAGGTCGTGGAGGTCGCGGGCGATCCGGTCACGGTCCTCGTACACCGCGAGCCGCTCCCGGTCCCGCTGAGCCTCGGCCATCATCAGCGCGAGCGCCGCCTGGGAGGCGAACTGCGTGGCGAGCGTCCGCTCGGTCTCCGTGAACGGCCGCGCGCCCCGCGCCCGGGGAGTGGCCAGCGCACCGAGCACCCGGCCGCCGCTGTGGAGCGGCAGCATCATGCTGGGGCCGAACCGGTCGGCCAGCCTGGTGACCATCCGGCTGTCGGTGGCCGAATCGTCGATGAACACCGCCTCGCCCGCCAGGAGTCTCGCCACCACCGCGCTCCGGGGCGGGATGATCACGCCGAGCGAGGACGCGGGGTCGTCGGACGATACGGCGACGATCTCCAGGCCGCCCTCCTCGGCGGGCAGCAGCACGATCCCGGCGGCGGAGTCGGCGAGCCGGCGGGCCTGTTCGGCGACCACGGACAGCGCCTCGTCGGCGTCCCCGCCCGACAGAAGGGCCGTGGTGACCGCGACCGAACCGTCGATCCAGTGCTCCCGCTGCCGCGCGGCCTCGTACAGCCGGGCGTTGCCGATGGCGATCCCGGCCTCCGTGGCGAGCACCCGGACCATGTGGAGGTCGTAGTCGGTGAACTCCGCGCCGTGTCGCTTCTCGGTGAGATAGAGGTTGCCGAAGATCTCCCCCTGGACCCGGATGGGCACCCCCAGGAAGGTCCGCATCGAGGGGTGCCCCGGCGGGAAGCCCGCGGACCGCGGGTCGGTGGACAGGTCGGCCAGCCGGACCGGGGCGGGGTCGTGGATCAGCGCGCCGAGCAGGCCCCGGTGGCCGTCGGGGCGACGCCCGATCGCCTCGGCCACCTCCTGCGGAACGCCGTACGTGACGAAGTCCGACAGCCCCTCACCCAACTCGTCGACGACGCCGATGGCGGCGTACCGGGCGTGGGCGAGCTCGGCCGCCGTCTCGCAGATCCGGTCCAGGGTGGAGTGCAGTTCCAGCCCCGCGCCGACGGAACGCATCGCCTCCAGGAGTTGCGGCACCCGCGCGGTCAGCTCGGTGGACAGACCCTGGAGGCTGCGGGTGGCCCGGGTGGCGGCGTCCAGGGAGTCCTGCGGGTCGGGCTCTGCCATGGACCGAGCCTAGTTAGTACCGATGGGGGGCGAAAGTCGGGAATGCACTCGACGGGCGGAGGGGCGACGGTCGACCGAGGCCTCGGACGACCGGAACGGCACCGGTCGACCGAGGCCCGGCCCGGTGCCGCCGCTAGCGGCCCCCGCTATCGGACCCCCGCCCCGACCATCTCCCGTTCGCGCTCCAGCATGCGGCGCAGAGGCCCGTCCTCGGCGGCGAGTTCGGCGTACGGTCCGCGCTGCACGACCCGGCCCGCGTCCAGCACCAGCACCTCGTCGACCGTGTCGAGGCCGGTCAGCCGGTGGGTGATCAGTACGGTCGCGCGGCCCCGGGTCGCGTCCAGCAGGTCGGCGGTGAGGGCGTCGGCGGTCGGCAGGTCGAGGTGTTCGGCCGGCTCGTCCAGGACGAGCACGGGGAAGCCCGCGAGCAGCGCGCGGGCCAGGGCGAGGCGCTGGCGCTGGCCGCCGGAGAGCCGCGCGCCGTGCTCGCCCACCGGGGTGTCGAGCTCCTCCGGCAGGGCCAGCACCCAGTCCAGTAGCCGGGCCCGGGAGAGCGCGTCCAGCAGTTCGGCGTCGGTCGCCCCGGGGCGGGCCAGCCGCAGGTTCTCGCGGATCGTGCTGTCGAAGACGTGCGCGTCCTGGGCGCAGAGCCCGACCGAGCGCCGGACCCTCTCCGATTCCAGCGCCGACGCCTCGACGCCGCCCAGCCGGTACGTCCCCGACGAGGCGTCCAGGAAGCGCAGCAGGACCTGGGCGAGCGTCGTCTTGCCCGAGCCGGAAGGGCCCACGACCGCGATGCGCCGACCGGGCGTCAGGGTCAGGTCGAGCGAGGCCAGCGCGTCGTGGCGGGCCCCCGGGTAGCGGGCGCTCAGCCCCCGCACCTCCAGCGGGAAGGGTGACGCGGGCTCCTCGACGGGGGCCTCGGGTTCCCGGACGGGCACGGGTGCGTCCAGCACCTCGAACACCCGCTCAGCGCTCCGGGCGACGCGCTGGCGGTACTGCACGGCGAGCGGCAGCCCGGTCACGGCCTCGAAAGCGGCGAGCGGAGTCAGCACCACCACGGCGAGCGCGACACCGGACAGCCGGCCGTCCTGCACGGCGGGGACGGCGACGGTCGCGGCGGCCACCACGGTGAGCCCGCAGACCAGGGCGGACAGCCCGCCGCCCAGTGCCGTCGCGGCGGCGGCGCGCGAGGCGATCCGGGTCAACAGCGTGTCGGCCGCGCGCAGCCGCGTCTGCCGGGCGGGCAGCGCGCCCGCGACGGTCAGTTCGGCGGTGGCGCCCAGGAGGTCGGTGACCCGGGTGGCCAGGGCGGCGCGGGCGGGTGCGAGCTGACGCTCCGTACGGCGGGCACAGGCGCCGCTGACGAGCGGGACGCCGACCCCGGCGACCAGCAGCCCCACGGCAAGGATCACACCCGCCTCCGGGAGCAGCCAGCCGGTGAACCCGGCGGCCGCGGCCCCCACCACGACGGCGGTGCAGGCCGGCAGCAGCCAGCGCAGCCAGTAGTCCTGGAGCGCGTCCACATCGGCGACGAGCCGGGACAGCAGGTCCCCGCGCCTGGTGGTGCGCAGGCCCCCGGGGGCGATGCGTTCGAGACCTCGGTAGACGGAGACCCGCAGGTCGGCGAGGAGCTTCAGGACGGCGTCGTGCGAGACGAGCCGCTCGGCGTAGCGGAAGACGGCCCGGCCGATGCCGAAGGCGCGGGTCGCGGTGACCGCCATCATCAAGTACATGACCGGCGGCTCTTCGGAAGCGCGGGAGATCAGCCAGCCGGAGACCGCCATGAGCCCCACGGCCGACCCGACCGCCAGGCTGCCGAGCAACAGGGCCAGGGCCAGCCGTCCCCGCTGCGCGCCGGCCGCCGCGCGGACCCGGGCGAGCACCCGTCCGGAGCGTGCACCGGCCTTCCGCGGTCCGCCGTCGGCCGCGCGCAGCTCCTCCGCCCGATGGGCGTCCAGGAGTTCGCCGCCGGCGAGCGGCTGCGGGACCGCCGGTCCGGCGGCAACCGGGCTTTGGGCCGCCGCCGCGGGCCCCGTGGAAACGCCGGTACGCGGCTCCAGCGTCACCACGCGGTCGGCGACCGCCAGCAGGGCCGGACGGTGGACGACCAACAGCACGGTCCGCCCGGCGGCCAGCCTCCGTACGGCGTCGACGACGCCGGCCTCGCTCTCGCCGTCCAGGCTCGCGGTCGGCTCGTCCAGCAGCAGGAGCGGCCGGTCGGCGAGGAACGCCCGGGCGAGGGCGAGGCGCTGGCGCTGACCCGCGGAGAGTCCGGTGCCGTCCTCCCCCAGGGCCGTCCGCATCCCGTCGGGCAGTGCCGCGACGAAGTCGTACGCGCCCGCGTCCCGCAGCGCGGCGAGGACCGCATCGTCGTCGGCCTCGGGTCGCGCGAGGCGCACGTTCTCGGCGATGGTGTCCGCGAAGAGGTGGGGGCGCTGGGGGACCCAGGCGATACGGCTCCGCCAGCGTTCGAGGTCCAGGTCCGCGAGGTCCCGGCCGCCGACCAGGACGTGCCCCTCGTCGGGTACGGCGAACCCGAGGAGCACGTTCAGCAGGGTGGACTTGCCGACCCCGCTCGGGCCGACCAGGGCGACGGTCTCCCCCGGCTCCACGGTGAGCGACGCGGCGTCCAGCGAGGGTTCGGCGCGGCCCTCGTGGCGTACGGTCACGTCCGCCAGTTCCAGGCGCGGCGCGTCCGGGACGTCCTTGGTGCCCGAGGCCCGGGGCTCGGTCTCCAGGACCGTGAAGATCTCCTCGGCGGCCGACAGGCCCTCGGCCGCCGCGTGGTACTGCGCTCCGACCTGGCGGATCGGCAGATATGCCTCCGGGGCCAGGATCAGGACCACCAGGCCGGTGTAGAGGTCGAGTTCGCCGTGGACGAGCCGCATGCCGATCGTGACGGCGACGAGGGCCACCGACAGGGTCGCCAGCAGCTCCAGGGCGAACGAGGAGAGGAAGGCGATCCGCAGGGTGCGCAGGGTGGCCCGGCGGTAGTCGGAGGTGATCGTGCGGATCGATTCGGCCTGGGCCTTGGCCCGCCCGAAGACCTTCAGGGTCGGCAGGCCGGCGACGACGTCCAGGAAGTGCCCGGAGAGCCGGGACAGGAGCTGCCACTGGCGGTCCATCCGGGACTGGGTGGCCCAGCCGATCAGGATCATGAAGAGCGGGATGAGCGGCAGGGTGACGACGATGATCGCCGCCGACACCCAGTCCTCGGTGACGATCCGGGCGAGCACCGCCACGGGCACCACGACCGCGAGTCCGAGTTGAGGGAGATAGCGGGCGAAGTAGTCGTCGAGCGCGTCGATGCCCCGGGTCGCCAGCGCGACGAGCGAACCGGTGCGCTGCCCGGTCAGCCAGTCGGGGCCCAGTCGCGCGGCCCGCTCCAGGAGTCGGCCGCGCAGTTCGGACTTGACGGCCGCGCTGGCGCGATGGGCCGCCAGTTCGGTGAGCCAGGCGACGAGCGCCCGCCCGAGGGCGACCGCGGCGAGCAGAAGCAGGGGGGTGCGCAGCGCGGTGACCGTGAGTCCGCCCTCGAAACCGCCCACCACGATCTCGGCGATGAGCATCGCCTGGGCGATCACCAACAGGGCGCCGACCAGGCCGAGGGCCACCACGGCCGCCAGGAAGAGGCGGGTGGCGCGTGCGTAGTGGAGCAGACGCGGATCGATCGGTTTCACGTGAAACATCCCCCCGGCGGGGTCGGTGAACTCTGCGGGATGGTGAGCTGCCGCGGACCTCGCGGGCCCGCGGCAGCTCACCGGAGTCAGTGCGCGTCAGCGATGTGCTGGGTGCCGATGCGCTTGCGGAAGACCCAGTAGGTCCAGCTCTGGTAGAGCAGCACGATGGGCGTGGCGATACCCGCGCACCAGGTCATGATCTTGAGCGTGTACGGGCTGGACGAGGCGTTGGTGACCGTGAGGTTCCAGGCGTCGTTCAGCGAGGACGGCATGACGTTCGGGAAGAGCGTCAGGAAGAGCATCGCGACCGCCGCCGCGATCGTCACGCCCGAGAACGCGAACGACCAGCCCTCGCGGCCCTTGGCGATGGCGCCGATCGCGGCCAGGAGCGCCACCACCGCCACGAGCAGGGCCCCCAGGCTCCAGGCGTCCCCGTTGTCCGCCTGCGTCCAGACCAGGAACCCCAGTGCGAGCACCGCGGTGACCGGCCCCAGCTTCAGCGCCAGCGCGCGGGCCCTGACCCGGATGTCGCCCGTCGTCTTGAGGCCGGCGAACACCACCCCGTGGAAGGTGAAGAGGGTGAGGGTGACGAGACCGCCGAGGAGCGCGTACGGGTTGAGGAGATCCCAGAAACCGCCGACGTACTCCATGTCGGCGTCGATCTTCACGCCCCGCACGATGTTGCCGAACGCCACGCCCCACAGCACCGCGGGGATCAGCGAGGTCCAGAAGATCGCGGTCTCCCAGTTCGTCTGCCACCGCTCCTCGGGCCGCTTGGCGCGGTACTCGAAGGCGACGCCGCGCACGATCAGGCAGAACAGGATGATCAGCAGCGGCAGGTAGAAGCCGGAGAACAGGGTGGCGTACCACTCGGGGAAGGCGGCGAAGGTCGCGCCGCCCGCGCTGAGCAGCCAGACCTCGTTGCCGTCCCAGACGGGCCCGATCGTGTTGATCAGGACCCGCCGCTCCTTGCGGTCGCGGGCCAGCAGTTTGGTGAGGACCCCGATGCCGAAGTCGAATCCCTCCAGGAAGAAGTAGCCGGTCCAGAGGACGGCTATGAGCACGAACCAGACGTCGTGGAGTTCCATCTCTCAGCTCCTGCGCTCAGTACGAGAAGGCCATCGGCCGGTCGGCGTCTTCTTCGTCGTGACCGCCGATCTTCGTGGGCGGGTTGAGGTCGTCCTCGGTGAGTTCCGGAGGGCCGGCCTTGATGTACTTCACGAGCAGCTTCACCTCGATCACGGCGAGTACCGCGTACAGCAGGGTGAAGACGATCATCGAGGTGATGACCTCGCCCTGCGAGACACCGGGGGAGACCCCGTCACGGGTCTGGAGCACCCCGTAGACGACCCACGGCTGGCGACCCATCTCGGTGAAGATCCAGCCCCATGAGTTGGCGATCAGCGGGAAGAGCAGCGTCCAGAGCGCGACGACCCAGTAGAGCTTGGTGAGCCTCGGGCTCAGCGCCTTGTTCTTGAAGAGGACCAGATGGGGCACCTCGTCCTCACCGGTCCGCAGCGCCGGTGGCAGCAGGAACTTCCTCCGGGTCAGCCAGAGCCCCAGGAGGCCGAGGCCGAAGGAGGCCATACCGAAGCCGATCATCCACCGGAAGCTCCAGAACGCGACCGGGATGTTGGGGCGGTAGTCGCCGGGGCCGTACTTCTCCTCCAGGCTCTTGTTGATGTCGTTGATGCCGGGGACATGCGAGTTCGGGTCGTTGTTGGCGAGGAAGGAGAGCACTCCGGGTATCGAGATCTCGACCGAGTTGTGCCCCTTGCTGACATCCCCGTACGCGAAGATCGAGAACGGCGCCCCGTTCTGCCCGTCCCAGAGGGCCTCGGCGGCGGCCATCTTCATCGGCTGCTGCCGGAACATGACCTTGGCGAGGCTGTCACCGCTGACGGCGGTGAGCATTCCGGCGACCACGACGGTGATCAGGCCCAGGCGCAGCGAGGTCCGCATCACCGGGATGTGCTTCTTGCGCGCCAGATGGAACGCGGCGATGCCGACCATGAAGGCCCCGCCGACCAGGAACGCCGCCGTGATGGTGTGGAAGAACTGGGTGACCGCGGTGTCCTGGGTGAGCACCCGCCAGAAGTCGGTGAGCTCGGCGCGGCCGCGCTCCTCGTTGATCCGGTAGCCGACCGGGTGCTGCATCCAGGAGTTGGCCGCCAGGATGAAGTAGGCGGAGAGGACCGTGCCGAGCGAGACCATCCAGATGCAGGCGAGGTGGATCTTCTTCGGCAGCTTGTCCCAGCCGAAGATCCACAGACCGATGAAGGTGGACTCGAAGAAGAAGGCGATCAGCGCCTCGAAGGCGAGCGGAGCGCCGAAGACGTCACCGACGAAGCGCGAGTAGTCGGACCAGTTCATGCCGAACTGGAACTCCTGGACGATGCCCGTGACGACGCCCATGGCGATGTTGATCAGGAACAGCTTGCCCCAGAACTTGGTCGCCCTGAGGTACTTCTCGTTCTCCGTCCGCACCCAGGCGGTCTGCAGGCCGGCGGTGAGCGCGGCGAGCGAGATCGTCAGGGGGACGAAGAGGAAGTGGTAGACGGTGGTGATGCCGAACTGCCATCGCGCCAGGGTCTCCGGCGCCAGAGCGAGGTCCACGTCGTCAGTCTCCTTACATCGCCGTGGTCATACCGGCACTACGCCCCTTTGGTCCCCCTGATTACGGGAGGAAGCAGGGCACGCTTGTGAACGCGTTCACATTCACAAGCAATTATGGCGCACACACTTTCGGACCCTTCGCCGGGGGTACCCCTTTTCGGCCCCGGCCCCACGCAAAGGGCCCCGGACCTCACGTTCGAGGCCCGGGGCCACGCGGTCGCACCGCGCGTGCGGGTCTACAGCTCCGCGCGGAACGCCTCCGCCGCCTTCAGGAAGAGGTCGTTGCCCTCGTTCTCGCCGATCGAGACCCGGACGCCCTCGCCCTTGAAGGGCCGCACGACCACCCCGGCCCGCTCGCAGGCCCCGGCGAAGTCGAGGGTCCGCTCACCGAGCCGCAGCCAGACGAAGTTCGCCTGCGACTCCGGCACCGTCCAGCCCTGGCGCACCAGCTCCGCGGTCACCCGGGTGCGCTCGGCGACCAGCGAGCCCACCCGGCCCAGCAGCTCGTCCTCCGCGCGGAGCGAGGCCACCGCCGCGTCCTGGGCGAGCTGGCTCACGCCGAACGGGACGGCGGTCTTGCGCAGGGCCGCGGCCACCGGCTCGTGGGCCACCGCGAAGCCGACCCGCAGCCCGGCCAGACCGTACGCCTTGGAGAAGGTCCGCAGCACCGCCACGTTGGGCCGGTCCCGGTAGATCTCGATGCCGTCCGGCACCTCGGCATCGCGGATGAACTCCTTGTACGCCTCGTCGAGCACCACCAGCACATCACTCGGCACCCGGTCGAGGAACCGTTCCAGCTCGGCCCGGCGCACCACCGTGCCGGTGGGGTTGTTGGGATTGCAGACGAAGATCAGCCGGGTCCGGTCGGTGATCGCCTCCGCCATCGCGTCGAGGTCGTGCACCTCGCCGTCGGTCAGCGGGACCTTCACCGAGGTCGCGCCGCTGACCTGCGTGATGATCGGGTACGCCTCGAAGGACCGCCAGGCGTAGATGACCTCGTCACCGGGTCCGGAGGTGGCCTGGAGCAGCTGCTGGGCCACCCCCACCGACCCGGTGCCGGTGGCGAGATGCGCCAGGGGCACACCGAAGCGGTCGGCCAGCTCGTTCATCAGGCCGGTGCACGCCATGTCCGGGTAGCGGTTGAAGTTCCCCGCGGCGGCGAGCGCCGACTCCAGCACCCCCGGCAGCGGCGGGAAGGGATTCTCGTTGGAGGACAGCTTGTAGGCGACCGGTCCACCGGCCGCCGCCGGCTTCCCCGGCACATAGGCGGGAACGCCGTCCAGCTCGGCGCGCAGCTTGGGGCTCGTCTCGCTCACCGCAGGTCCTCCTCGACCGTCTGTTCACAGCAATACTGCACACCTTAAGAGGATTGGGCCCCGCTGCGAATGGCCCGAGCGGGAAATCGACCGCAGTGCCCGGGAATGGGGCCTCACGCGGGGCCGGTCCGAGCCTCTCCCCGGGGGGAGCGTTTCGCATTCCGGCGCGCGCCGGTGGCCCACGCCGTGGCGCGCGTCCCCCGAAATGGTGAGTTGAGACCTCTTCGAGACATCGCACATACAGCAGGCCGCCGCCCCCCAGTACCTGAAACAGCTAAGCAATAACGGTCAACTCCCTTGCATTACAAGGGTTCTGATGAGAAGTGACCTTGCAGAAACGTGCCTGTCAACGTGTGCATATGCGACCGGACCGACCACCCCTCGGAGCCCTACTATCGGCTCGCCATGACAGCAGCAGGGAAGCACCAGGTGAGCCGGACGGAGACCCCCCGGCGCAGCGGCCGGCCAGGACGGGCGGGGATCCGTGATGTGGCCGCCGCGGCCGGAGTCTCGATCACGACCGTCTCCGACGCGCTCAACGGCAAGGGCAGGCTCCCGGACGCCACCCGTCGCCATGTCCGCGAGGTCGCCGAGCGGCTGGGCTACCGCCCGTCCGCCGCGGCCCGAACCCTCCGTACGGGCAAGTCGGGCCTGATCGGCCTGACCGTGACCACGTACGGGAATGAACCTTTCACCTTCACCGAATTCGCGTACTTCGCGGAGATGGCGAGAGCCGCGACCTCAGCGGCACTCGCCCGCGGCTACGCCCTCGTCATCCTCCCCGCCACCTCCCGGCACGACGTCTGGTCGAACGTCGCGCTCGACGGGACCGTCGTCATCGACCCCTCCGACCAGGACCCGGTCGTCACCGAACTCGTCCGCCAGGGACTGCCCGTGGTATCGGACGGCCGCCCGGCCGGGACGCTCCCCGTCACCGCCTGGGTCGACAACGACCACCGGGCCGCCGTGCTCGACCTCCTCGACCATCTCGCCGCCGCCGGAGCCCGCCGTATCGGCCTGCTGACCGGCAACACCACCGACACGTACACCCGGCTGTCCACCACCGCCTACCTCCACTGGTGCGAGCGGGTCGGCCAGGATCCCGTCTACGAGTCCTATCCGGCCCACGACCCCTGCGCGGGGGCGGTCGCCGCCGACCGGCTGCTCGCCCGCCCGGACCGCCCCGACGCGGTCTACGGGCTCTTCGACCCCAATGGGACCGATCTCCTCGCGGCGGCCCGCCGCTACGGCCTACGGGTCCCCGAGGACCTGCTGCTGGTCTGCTGCAGCGAGTCCACCGTGTACGCGGCCACCGAGCCGCCCATCACGACGCTCTCGCTGAAGCCCCGCCGCATCGGCACGGCCGTCGTCCAGCTCCTCATCGACGCCATCGAAGGGGTCGAGCACGACGGGCCGGTGGAGCAGGTCATACCGACGGAGCTCATCGTCCGGACCTCCTCGCAACGACGTCCACCGCGCACCACGGTCAGCGCGCCGCGCTCCCCCAGCGGGGACTGATCACCCCTTTTCGGACTAATCAGCCGGTGAACCGTGCGTGCGCCCGGATTCACCACCCCTGGTGCGTCACACAGATCGATCCGCATTCCTATGATGGGCGCACGACACCGCGGACCACCCCTACCAGGCAAGGCCCGTCAGGTGTACGGCGGCGCGACGGTGGTGGAGGGGTCGATGACTCAGGGGGCCGGTCAGGAACCCGTGGTGCGGACGGCGACGTTGCGTGACTTCCGGGTTCCGCCGTATGCGCAGTCACCCGTGCCACCGCAAGCACAGGCGGCGCCTCCTTCCCCGGTGCCACCGCGGGCGCCGGAACCGAACCCCCCGGCACCCGGCGCCTCCGTGCCCCCGGCAGTGCCGCCGCGCGCTCCCGCCCCGCCCCGGCCGCCGCATCCCGGCAACGCCGTCATGGGCGGCGAGCAGCCGGAGGGCTACACCCCGACCGAGCGGGACCTCCCGGTCATCCGTCGCGGCGACACGGTCCAGGTGCAGACCGTTCCCGAGCCGCGCCCCGTGGCCGAGGACAGCCGCGGCCCGCTCTTCGTCGTCGGCGACGTCCACGGCTACCTCGACGAGCTGATCGCCGCCCTCGGCGCGCAGGGCCTCATCGACGCCGCCGGGAACTGGGCCGCGGGCAACGCCCGCCTGTGGTTCCTCGGCGACTTCACCGACCGCGGGCCCGACGGCATCGGCGTCATCGACCTCGTCATGCGACTCTCCGCCGAGGCGGCGGCCGCCGGCGGCTACTGCAAGGCCCTGATGGGCAACCACGAGCTGCTGCTGATCGGCGCCAAGCGGTTCGCCGACACCCCCGTCAACTCCGGGGCGGGCACCGCCACCTTCCAGGCCGCCTGGCTGCTCAACGGCGGCCAGAAGAACGACATGGAGCGCCTCCAGGACGTCCACCTCCAGTGGATGTCCCGGCTCGACGCGGTCGTCGAGGAGGACGGCCATCTGCTGATGCACTCCGACACGACGGCCTACCTCGACTACGGGTCCACCATCGAGGACGTCAACGACACGATCACGGCCATTCTCACGCGCAATGACGCCGACGAGTGCTGGGACCTCTTCCGCAAGCTCACCAAGCGGTTCGCCTTCCGGGACGAGGGCGGCGCCCAGGCGGTGCGCGAGCTGCTGACGACGTACGGCGGACAGCGCGTCGTCCATGGTCACAGCCCCATTCCCTACCTCCTGGGCGAGGTCGGGACGGAGGACGGCGAGGACGGCGCGGGGCCCGTGATCAACGGCCCGCACGTGTACGCGGACGACCTCGCCATCGCCATGGACGGCGGAGTGACCATGGCCGGAAAGCTGTTGGTGGTTCAGCTCCCGCTGCATGACTGACCGTCGGCGGGGAAGGCGCTTCAGGTTCCGCCTGCGCCGACCTCGCCGATCGACGGGCCCGCCACCGGGCCCAATTCTGGAAACACCCTGTCACCCCGTGCCGTGAGCGCTCTACCATCGGCGTATCAGTGGCAGGCTCTCCTCCGTTTCCGCCCGATCGCCCGGTCTACACGCGGGCAGCCGGGCACCGACGGAGCATCGGGGGATGCAGATGACAAGCGCTCCGCACCTGCTGGCCGAGGACGGACCCGAGTACGAGCGGATCCTGGGCGACGCACTGCGCCACGCTCATGAACGCCCGGACCTGGAGGGCGTCGGGGACCGGCTCAACACCGAGCAGCTGCGCACCATGGCGCTCAGCGCCACGGCGCTGATCACCGCGGCCGCGGCCACCGAGTACGAGCACTACGTGAAGGCCCGCGGCGAACTGCGCCGCGCGGCGACCGCGGAGGGGATCGACGGCGCACCGGCCACGGACGGGCCGCAGAGCACGGCGGCCGGCTCGGGCGCCGGCATAGGCGCGGTCATCACGGTCCTGACCCCGCTGCTGGCCGGCTCCGCGGCTGTCATCTTCCTGCTCGTCGGCTATCTGCTGAAGGCGGTCGGCCCGTTGGCGACCTTCGGCGGCTCCATGGTCGCCGCGGGGTGGTTCTTCGCCGCGGTCGCCGCCGCGGCGATCCTGGTCGCGGCCGTCGGTCTGCTCGTCACCGCGCTCCGCAACGGCGCGACGTCCCTGGCCGCCGAGAACGAGGAGCAGGAGCTGCCGGAGGACGTCGCGCGGGCCAGGGAGGCGTGGCGCCACGCCCTGCTGGAGCGCGGCATCCTCCCGTTCCTCCGGGACGCCCTGGCCGACCCCACCGCGGGACCCGCCGCACGGACCCCGCACCGTTCGCCCAACCGCATCCCGAAGGTCGGTTACAGCAGGCCGGACTTCTCCGGCCCGGACGACGGGCCGGCGGCCGGTCCCCGACCGACGTTCACCAGTCCCGATTTCACGAGCCCGGACTTCGGCGGACCGGAGCACCGGCCGGAGTGAGGTCCGGGTACGGCGAAGGCCGGGGCGGCTGTGTGCCGCGCCCGGCCTCACGGTGCTCCGGAGCTGTTGGTCAGACGGCCGGAGCCAGCTTCGGGTTGGCACCGTGCTGGTTCGTCTCCGGCTTGCCCTCCGAGGCGAGGAAGACGAGCAGGATGATGGCGCCGACCAGCGGGACGAACGAGATGAAGAACCACCAGCCCGAGCGGCCGGTGTCGTGCAGACGACGCACCATGACCGCCAGCGACGGAACGATGACCGCGGCGAGGTAGAGGTAGTACGGGATCTGCGTGTCGATCGCCATGCCGAGCGCCGACAGCACCACGGCGATGATGAAGTTGAAGAGCACGAACATCCAGTACTCCTTGCGGCGCGCGCGTCCGCTGAAGCCTGCGTAGTTCTTGAGTACGTCCAGGTACCAGTTCACTGTGATTCCCTCCCCGGCCCCCGTTCCGAGGGGGCGCCAATTTCAAGCCAAGCAAGCCGGAAAGTAAGCCACAGATAAGGAAAGGGTCAAGCGCAGGTGAGCTGCGGGCCAAACGTACATACAGCTGCCACACGACTGTATCCATACTGTCGCTTGACAACGGAGCCAACCATGTCAAACCAGGCTGAACTGACTGTGGTTACTCGGTAAGCCACAGAGCGCCCCTACGTTCCCGGCCGGATCGGACCTCGGTCCCATGGAGGAACCGACCGCCGGGGACGGGCCGACCGCCGGGGGTGGACCGGCGGCCGGGCCCGCATCAGTCGGCGATGGGCAGGTAGACCCGGTTGCCGGCGGCCGCGAACTCCTTCGACTTCTCGGCCATGCCCTCCTCGATCTCCTGCTGCGAACCACCGTGCTGACGCCGGATGTCCTGGGAGATCTTCATCGAGCAGAACTTCGGCCCGCACATCGAGCAGAAGTGCGCTGTCTTCGCCGGCTCGGCGGGCAGCGTCTCGTCATGGAACTCCCGTGCCGTGTCCGGGTCCAGGGCCAGGTTGAACTGGTCCTCCCAGCGGAACTCGAACCGCGCGTCGGAGAGGGCGTCGTCCCACTCCTGCGCACCGGGGTGCCCCTTGGCCAGGTCGGCCGCGTGGGCGGCGATCTTGTAGGTGATGACGCCCGTCTTCACGTCATCCCGGTTCGGCAGCCCCAGGTGCTCCTTGGGCGTGACGTAACAGAGCATCGCGGTGCCCCACCAGGCGATCATCGCGGCGCCGATGCCCGAGGTGATGTGGTCGTAGGCGGGCGCGACGTCCGTGGTCAGCGGGCCGAGCGTGTAGAAGGGCGCCTCCTCGCAGATCTCCTGCTGGAGGTCGATGTTCTCCTTGATCTTGTGCATCGGGACGTGCCCGGGCCCCTCGATCATGGTCTGGACACCGAACCGCTTCGCGACCGTGTTCAGCTCGCCCAACGTGCGCAGCTCGGCGAACTGTGCCTCGTCGTTGGCGTCCGCGATCGAACCGGGACGCAGTCCGTCGCCCAGGGAGTAGGTGACGTCGTACGTCGCGAGGATCTCGCAGAGCTCCTCGAAGTGCTCGTAGAGGAACGACTCCTTGTGGTGGGCGAGACACCAGGCCGCCATGATCGAGCCGCCCCGCGAGACGATGCCGGTCTTGCGGCGGGCCGTCAGCGGGACGTACGGCAGGCGCACACCGGCGTGCACCGTCATGTAGTCCACGCCCTGCTCGGCCTGTTCGATGACGGTGTCCTTGTAGATCTCCCAGGTCAGCTCCTCGGCCCGGCCGTCGACCTTCTCCAGCGCCTGGTAGAGCGGGACGGTGCCGATCGGCACGGGGGAGTTGCGCAGCACCCACTCCCGGGTGGTGTGGATGTTGCGACCGGTGGACAGGTCCATGACCGTGTCGGCGCCCCACTTCGTCGCCCAGGTCATCTTGTCCACCTCCTCCTCGATGGAGGAGGTGACGGCCGAGTTGCCGATGTTGGCGTTGACCTTCACCAGGAACCGCTTGCCGATGATCATCGGCTCGATCTCGGGATGGTTGACGTTGACCGGCAGCACCGCCCGGCCCTGCGCGATCTCCTCGCGGACGACCTCGGGCTCCACGTTCTCCCGGATCGCCACGTACTCCATCTCCGGGGTGATCTCCCCCCGCCGGGCGTACGCGAGCTGGGTGACGGGACGTCCGTCGCGGCTGCGGCGCGGCTGGCGCGGGCGGCCGGGGAAGACGGCGTCGAGGTTGCGCAGTCCGCCGCGCGGCGAGGTGTGCTTGAGCCCGTCGTCCTCGGGGCGGACCGGCCGGCCCGCGTACTCCTCGGTGTCGCCGCGGGCGATGATCCAGTTCTCCCGCAGGGGCGCGAGGCCCCGCCGGACATCGGTGTCGATGGAGGGATCGGTGTACGGCCCCGACGTGTCGTACAGCGTCACGTCCTTGCCGTTGGTGAGGTGCACCTGTCGAACCGGCACCCGGAGGTCCGGGCGCGAGCCCAGGACGTACCCCTTGTGCCAGCCGATGGACTTCCCGGCCTCGTCGTTCCGCGTCCCGTCGGCCGGCGTGCCGTCCGGCGTTCCGTCGTTCTGTTTCGAGGCAGGCGTGCGTGCGTCCGCTGTGGTCATGAGACCTACTCCCTACGCCGGCATTACCCGGTAACAGGTTCGGCGGTCGGCGCAGCGTGTCCCGTACGGATGTACGGCGATCAGCGCCCTCTCAGCCCGGTGCTCCGAGCTCCCGCGTGTGCAAAGGTGCCTCCACGCTAGCGTCCTTTCGGGCGAGCTGACCATATGGCCCCTCCTGTTCTTGCGATGATCGCCCCGTGACCTCCCCTCGAAGCGACCCCTCACCCCAGCCGCCCCAGGGCCACAGCCACGGCCACACCCACAGCCACGGGCCGGCCGCTCCGGTCTCCCGGCACCTGCGCAAGGTGATCGCCGCCGTGCTGATCCCGTTCGCGACGGCAGTCGTCGTCGGCCTGATCGCGTTCTGGCCCGGCGGCGCGCCCGACCACGAGCGCACCGGCGTCGGATTCGACCGACAGACCCAGGACGGCAAGGTCGTCCAGGTCGTGAAGGTCGACTGCGCGGACGTCAACGCCGCGCAGGTGCCCCCGACCGGGGATACCTCCACCCCCTCTGGCCGCGAGGCCGTCAACGAGCAGGAGGGGGAGTGCGCGAAGGCCACCATCGAGGTGACCAGCGGCGACGACCAGGGCCGGAAGTTCGTCGAGGTGGTCCAGCCGGACGCCCCCCGACAGCTGAAGGAGGGTCAGGGCGTGGTCGTCGCGTACGCCCCCGACGCGCCGCGCGACCTCCAGTACTCGGTGACCGACGTGGACCGGAAGATCCCGATGGCGGTGCTGGCCGGGATCTTCGCGCTGGCGGTGGTCCTGGTGGGCAGGATGCGCGGGGTGATGGCGCTGGTGGCGCTGGTCGTGTCGTTCGCCGTGCTGACCCTGTTCATCCTGCCGGCGATCCTGCAAGGCTCGAACCCGCTGGTCGTGGCGGTGATCGGGGCCAGCGCGATCATGCTGGCGGCCCTCTATCTGTGCCACGGGGTGACGGCCCGTACGTCGGTCGCGGTCGTCGGCACGCTGATCTCGCTGCTGCTGATCGGGTTGTTGGGCTCCCTGTTCATCGGCTGGGCGAGCCTGAGTGGCAACACCGACGACAACACCGGCCTCATCCACGGCCTCTACCCGGACATCGATATGAGCGGTCTGCTGCTGGCCGGCGTCATCATCGGCTCGCTCGGGGTGCTCGACGATGTGACGGTCACCCAGACCTCCGCCGTCTGGGAACTGCACCAGGCGGACCCGCGGATGGGTTGGAAGGGGCTGTACCGGGCAGGTATCCGGATCGGAAGGGACCACATCGCCTCGGTGGTCAACACCCTGGTGCTGGCGTACGCGGGCGCGGCGTTGCCGCTGCTGCTGCTCTTCTCCATCGCCCAGAGCGGTGTGGGCACGGTGGCCAACAGCGAGCTGGTCGCCGAGGAGATCGTCCGCACGCTGGTCGGGTCGATCGGCCTGGTCGCCTCGGTGCCGGTGACCACGGTGCTCGCGGCGCTGGTCGTCTCCGCGGACCGCCCGGGGTCCGGCGGCGCCCAGGCGGCTACGCCCGCACCCGGGCGGACAGGTCGGGGCCGTCGTCGTAAGACGGGGTGACGGGGCATCGGGTGCGCGCCCGGTCAGCCCGCGTTCTGCTCCTCGGCGAGGATGCGGCCGAGTGCATCCTCCAGGTTCCCGTCGAAGTCACCCAGCGTGTGCTCCTGACCGAGCGGCACGAGCTTGTCCGTCCGGTCGAGAAACGCCACGAGTGGCGCCGTCCCCGCCCGGAACAGCGCACGGTCCGCGCCGACCTGGAGCCGGATGTGCACATCGCCGAGGCCCTCGGGCTCCGTCGGGCCGATGTGCACATCGCCGTCGCCGCTCGGGCTGTTGAGCCCGTCCAGCAGCAGCTCGCGGCCGAATGCCCAGGTCACCGGGGCATCGCCGGGAAGGTGGAACGTCATCCGGATGGCATACGGATCGCCGACCTCGTACCGGAGCTCCACCGGAATACGGAACGAGAGCTCCTCGGAGACGAGGAAGCTCATCATGACCTCTGCTTGAACCGATTCGCGCATCGTTCAACCCCGCAGTAGATGAATCTGGCCAGGAATGATCCCCCATGGCCCTATTGACGCCATCGTGGTGCACGCGATAGCAGATCACAAGGAGTGATTTTTCAGATACTGATAGAGAACACGAGCGAACGCAAGAGGCTGGCGACTTCGCCACGTAGCTGTTCGACTGCGGGGAGCAACCGTTCTTCTCGGTCAAGAGGTACGGAAATGGCCATCGCCGCAATCGTGGCACCGGCCGTGACGGGAATCGCGGCGCACACGGTCCCCAGTGCGTACTCCTGGCGTTCGATGACCGGTTCACCTCGTCGGAGGGTGCGCAGCCGTTCCAGAAGTGTGGCGCGATCTCGCACTGAGTAACGGGTGAGAGGGCGCACGGGGTGCCGGTCCAGATGATCCTCGCGGGCTCGCTCGTCGAGTTGGGCGAGCAGACACTGACCGATGGCGTGCGCGTGGCCGGTTTCCCGGAACGAGGCCCACTCCTCCACGGCCGGGGTGTCGGGGGCGTCCGCGACGGCGATGAGATCGATCTCGCCGTCGCAGTAGACGGCGCAGTACACCGGGGCTCCGATGACGTCCCGCCAGCGGCCGAGGGAGTCGGCGACGGAGGCGGGGCGCGGGCGGCTCCGGACCCCGGGTGCGACGGTCAGGTTCTCGGCGGCCGCACCGAACAGGAAGACACCGTTCTCGCGGCGGAGATAGCCCTCATGGGTGAGGGTGCGCAGCAAGTGGTACGCGGTCGGGAGCGGAAGCCCCGCCTCACGTGCCAGTTGCTTGGCGGGCGCCCCGTCCCGATGGGTGCCCACAGCCTCCAGCAGCCTCAACGCCCGCTGAACCGAACCGATCAACGTCGGCACAGCGGTGCTAGATGCCGTGGTCAAGGGCCACCCCCAGGCATGGTGACGGGCCGTCGGCCCTCCCGTGGGGGCCGCCCCCACGGGCCTGCCGCGATCCCGAGGACCGGAGATCCGGCCCGTGACCGGCGAGGACCGGTCCGGGCGCCGACGATCGAAGGCCAACGACCGGACTGTCGTACCCAGGACCGATCAGGTGATCGATATGGTGACGGAAGGTCACATTCCGGATGGCGGCAGTGGTTTGTCACTGTATCGGCCGCCTGCGGCAGACGGGTGGTTTCCTCCGGGACTTAGCTCTGCTGGGCTAATCTCCCGGCGGCGCTGACCTCACCTCGCCCTGCGGGCCCGAGGTCGAGGGGCCGGGCCAAGGGGCCGGACGGAACGGGCCGCCCCCGTGCCGACCCGCGTTCCGGGTACTACCAGTCACCGCGCGAGGACGACGACGACATGAACTTGCGGACGACGAAGATCAGGCCGCCGACGACGACGACGAAAACCAGCGCCTTGAAGAGCAGGCTGATCACGAAGCCGACGACGCTGGCGATCAGCCCGCCGAACACGAAGATCGCAATGACGGGCACCGCGATCCACTTCACCCACCAGGGCATTCCCGCGAATATCTCCCGCACGGCCATCGCCTCTACCTCGTCTCTCTGAGTCCTTGCTCCGATGCTAAAGGCGCGAGGGCCTCCCGCGGGGGGCGGGCAGCCCTTGAAGACCCCTGATCGAGCCCCTAGGGATCCCGGGGACGGGCGCATCGGGTCCCCGGGACGGAGCTCGACTCCCGGCGCCGGGAATCAGCCCTCAGGGGGCGAGAAGACGACCATCACCCGCAGATCCTCGGTGATGTGGTGGAACTTGTGGGCCACGCCCGCGGGCACGTAGACGACGCTTCCCCTGCCGACCTGCGTCGTCTCCGTACCCACCGTGATCGATGCCCGTCCGCTGACGACGAAGTAGACCTCGTCCTGCTGGTGCGGCTGCTGCGGATCGAGCTCCCCCGCGTCCAGGGCGTACAGGCCGACCGACATATTGCGTTCCCGCACGAACTGCAGGTAGGCGCCGTCGTTGGCAGCCCGCTCCGCCTCGAGCTCGTCCAGTCTGAATGCCTTCATGGCCCGTCCCACCTCTTGTACCCACGCTGTCGGCTGTGCCCGCGCTGCCGGTGTCCACCACCGATCATGTCTGCCACGATCAGACACATGAAGAATTTCGTAGTCAAGACGATCGCCAACGCGGGGGCGCTGGCCGTTGCCATCTGGCTCATCGGCAACATCACGCTGGAGGGCGGTAGCACGGGCCGCAAGGCCCTCACCCTGATCTTGGTCGCGCTGATCTTCGGCCTGGTGAACTTCCTGGTGAAGCCGGTGGTCCAGCTGCTGACGTTCCCGTTGTTCATCCTGACGCTGGGGTTGATCACCCTGGTGGTCAACGCCCTGATGCTGATGCTGACCTCCTGGCTGGCCGGCGTGTTCGATCTCAGCTTCCACGTCGAGGGCTTCTGGACGGCGGTGCTCGGCGGACTGATCATCTCGGTCGTGTCCTGGGCGCTCAACGTCGTCCTGCCCGACGAGAACTGATCCCGGTATTCGGTATTCCGGACCTCCGGGGAAGTCCGCTCCGGGAGCCTCTGGAAGAGTGCGGGGGACACCGGTCCACCACCGGGCGGCAGCGAAGGAGCAGGCATGAGCACCATGGGCGACGGAACGCGCGCGGTACGCGCCGGGCTCCCCGAACCGGAGCAGTTCGGGCCCACCCTGCCCGGCCCGGTCTTCGCCGCGCACTTCCATCTCTCCGGTGAACCGGTGGGCCCCTACACCTACGGTCGGGAGACCAACCCGACCTGGACCCACCTGGAGCGGGCCATCGGTGAGCTGGAGGCTCCCGGTGAGGACGTGGGCACGACCGTGTTCGCCTCGGGCATGGCGGCGATCACCGCGGTACTGCTCTCCCAGCTCCGCTCGGGCGACGCCGTGGTCCTGCCCGACGACGGCTACCAGGCACTGCCGCTCGTACGGGAACAGCTGGAGGCGTACGGGGTCGAGGTCCGGACCGCGCCGACGGGAGGCGACGCCCAACTGGCCCTGCTGGCCGGGGCGAAGCTGCTCTGGATCGAGAGCCCGTCCAACCCGGGCCTGGACGTCTGCGACATCCGGCGGCTGGTCGAAACCGCGCACGCGACGGGTGTGCTGGTCGCCGTCGACAACACCCTGGCCACCCCGATCGGCCAGCGCCCCCTGGAGCTGGGCGCCGATTTCTCGGTCGCCAGCGACACCAAGGGCATGACGGGGCACGGCGACATCCTGCTCGGCCATGTGACCTGCCGCGATCCCCGGTTGACGGCGGACGTACGGCGCTGGCGCAAGGTCGTCGGGGCGATTCCGGGGCCGATGGAGGCCTGGCTGGCGCACCGCTCGCTGGCCACCCTCCCCCTGCGCGTCGACCGGCAGTGCACCAGCGCTCTCGCTCTCGCCGAGGCGTTGACGAAGCGCCCGGAGGTCACCGGGCTGCGGTATCCGGGACTGCCCACCGACCCGTCACACGTCGTCGCGGGGCGCCAGATGCGGCGCTTCGGATCCGTGGTGTCCTTCGAGTTGGCCGACCGGGAGACAGCGGAGCGCTTCCTGTCCGCGCTGCGCCTGGTCGACGACGCGACGAGCTTCGGCGGCGTCCGGTCCACCGCGGAGCGCCGGGGCCGCTGGGGTGGCGACGCCGTCGCGGAGGGCTTCATCCGCTTCTCGGTCGGCGCGGAGGACCTCGAGGACCTGCTCGCCGACGTCGAACAGGCGCTGAACACGGCGGTCCGGTAGGCCGGGGGAGTTTCAGACGGTCCCGGGCGGGCCACTCTCTTGCCATGACCGAACGTCCTGTGGTCAAGCGCACCGCACGCGCCGTCCTGCTCGACGGCGATGACCTCATCCTGATCAAGCGCACGAAGCCCGGAGTCGATCCGTACTGGCTCACCCCCGGCGGCGGGGTCGAGCCGGAGGACGCCACCGTCGTCGAAGCACTGCACCGCGAGGTCGACGAGGAGCTGGGCGCCAAGATCGTCGACGTGGTCCCGTGCTTCGTCGACACCGTGGAACACATCGCGGACGGCGGCGTGACGGGAGTGAAGGTCCAGCACTTCTTCGTCTGCCGACTGGCGTCGATGGACGTCTCCCTGCGGCACGGCCCGGAGATCGACGAGCCCACCGGGGAGTACGAGATCGTCCGGGTGCCGTTCAGTCGGGTCGGGATCGCGGCCGTGCACCTCGTTCCGCTGTCACTGCGGCACTACCTCGACGGCAACATCGAAGGCGTACGGGCGATGCACGCCCCCGACCTGGGCTGACATCCCCAGCGACGGGGCACGCGTGGCGGCCCCTCCGGGGCGCATACTCCCCAGCGGGTACCCATGTGCCCATGGACGCCCCCTCTGCCAGACGCCCGGGGAGCCCCACTCGGCATCGTGTTTCACGTGAAACTATCCGGTCACGACAGGCCTGTCGATCTTCTCCCTGCGCCCCGGCACCAATGCCGCGGTCGCCGACGGAGCGGTGGACATCGACCTCGTGATCGCGCCGTCGGTGGCGACGGCCCACCTATCACTTCATCACCGCGATCTCGGGGCTCAAGCCCTGGGGACTCACCCGGCGCGGCAGGCGGCTGCGGATCTCGGCCAGTTCCGCGAAATCGGTGGACGCGCGATCATCCCGTCAGACAGCCTGACCCCATGCACAGCCCATCACCCCTCTCCCTCGTCGAGCTGCCCATCCGGCGCCTGAACCGGGGAGACCTGGTCCCGTGCGCCGATCTCTGCGAGGACCGCGGCTGGCCGCGCGACGAACACCGGTGGGGGCTGCTCCTCTCGGCCGGCGCCGGATACGGGATCGACGCCCCGGACGGCAAGGGCCTGGCGGGGACCTGCCTGACCATGCCCTACGGATCCGGCCTCACCGCGGTCGGCATGCTGCTCGTCGCCGACCGCTACGGTCGTCGGGGGCTCGCCCGTCGGCTCATGCGCCACGTGATGGAAGCCGTGGGGGACACCCCGCTCGTCCTGTACGCCACCGACCAGGGACAGCCGCTCTACGAGGACCTCGGCTTCTCCCCCGTGGGCCGGACCGAACGCGTCGGCGGCCGTTTCGGAGCGGGCGGCCCCGACGGCTCCCCCTCGGCCTCGCGCCCGTCCGTGACCACCCGCCCGGCAGCGGCGGACGACCTGCGGGCGTTGGTCCGGCTCGACCTCCCCGTGTTCGGCGCCGACCGGACGCATCTGCTCGCCCGGCTGCCCGCCTTCTCCGACCGGCTCCAGGTCGCCGAGGAACACGGCGAGCTGACCGGCTACGCGGCGCTCTGGCCGAGCGGGCAGGCCGAGGTGATCGGGCCGCTGATCGCCCGGGACACGGCCACCGCGCAGGCCCTGGTCACGTCCTTGGCCGCCACGACGGACCGACCACTGCGCACCGACGTCCACGCCGCGCACAAGGAATTGCTCGGCTGGCTGGTGAAGCGCGGGCTCGAGCCCCTCACCCAAACCACCGTGATGACCTACAACATCACGGACCTGCCCGGCGATACCGCCCGCAGGTTCGCCCCGCTCACCCTCGCGACGGGCTGACGCGGGGCAGCCGCACCGCCACGAGGACCGTGCGGCTGCTTCGCGACGGGTGCCCCCGGGGAGCGGGCGGCTCAGTGCCGGGCCGCTGCCGCGACGGCCGGCTCGGGGCCGCTCCCGGCGGCAATCCGGCTCCTGCCGGTCTCCCGGCGCTCCAACAGTCCGGAGAACACGGCCAGGACCAGGGCCGACGCGGCGAGCGCGGCGCCGACCCAGTTGGGGGCGGTGTAGCCGAGGCCTGCGGCGATCACGAGACCTCCGAGCCAGGCGGCGAGGGCGTTGCCGAGGTTGAACGCCCCGATGTTGACCGCGGAGGCCAGCGTCGGCGCACCCGCCGCCTGGTCGAGGACCCGCTTCTGCAGCGGAGGCACGGTCGCGAAGCCCAGGGCGCCGATCAGCACGATGGTGACGGCCGCAGCGATCTTGTTGTGGGCTGTCACGGTGAACAGGCCGAGCACCACGGCGAGCGAGCCGAGCGAGACGTACAACATGGGCATCAGGTGGCGGTCGGCGAACCTGCCGCCGATCAGGTTGCCCCCCACCATGCCGAGCCCGAAGAGAACGAGCAGCCAGGTGACGGACGAGGCCGAGTAGCCGGCGATCCCGGTCATCATGGGCGTGATGTAGGTGATCGCGGCGAAGACTCCGCCGAAGCCCAGGACGGTCATGGCCATGGCCAGCAGGACCTGGACCTTGCGGAACGCGGCCAGCTCGTGGCGCATGCGCACGCCTTCCGGCCCGGGTTGGTCCGGTACGAGCTTCGCGACGCCCAGCAGTCCCACGACGCCCAGAACGGCGACGAGGAGGAACGTGGTCCGCCAGCCCGCGGTCTGGCCGATGAAGGTGCCCAGCGGAACGCCGACGACGTTGGCGACGGTGAGCCCGGTGAACATCATGGCGATGGCCCCGGCCTTCTTCCGGGGGGCGACCAGGCCGGCCGCGACCACCGAGCCGATGCCGAAGAAGGCTCCGTGCGCGAGGGAGGCGATCACCCGTCCGGCGAGCATGACCCCGAAGACGGGGGCGAGCGCGGACACCACGTTGCCCACGATGAAGAGCCCCATGAGGAGCATCAGCATGCGCTTGCGGGTGACACGCGTGCCGAGCAGTGTCATCAGCGGGGCTCCGAGGACCACACCGAGCGCGTAGCCGGTCACCAGGAAGCCCGCGGTCGGGATCGAGACCTGGAAGTCGCCGGCGACCTCGGGGAGCAACCCCATGATCACGAACTCGGTCGTTCCGATCCCGAATGCCCCGATGGCGAGGGCGAGGAGCGCGAGCGGCATGGGTTTCACCTTCCCTGAAGATTGCGTCTGCGCCTTACGAGCGTCCACAATAATTGCAGACGCCGATTAATTGCAAGCGCGGGCTATTGCAGGCGTCCCCTATCCTGGAGTCACGCAGCTCCCGTACGGAGGAGAGAGACATGACAGCGACCGACCCCGCCCTGACCGCCATCGCCCAGAGCTGGTGCGCGCTCTCCCTGCTCCACGGGAAGATCGAGACCCGTGTCGAGCGGGCCCTCCAGGCCGGCCACGGACTCAGCGCACGCGAATACTCCCTGCTCGACGTGTTGAGCCGACAGCACAACGGCACCGGCGGACATCTCCAGATGAAGCAGGTCGCCGACGCCGTCGTCCTCAGCCAGAGCGCCACCACCCGGCTCGTCACCCGGCTCGAGGACCGGGGGCTGTTGACCCGCTACCTGTGCGCCACCGACCGTCGCGGCATCTACACCGATGTCACCGAGGCCGGGATCACGCTGCTGGAGGCCGCCCGGCCGACGCATGACACCGCGCTGCGGGCGGCCTTGGACGAGGCGGCCGAGAACCCCGAGCTCGCTCCTCTGGTCAGGGCCGTCGAAGAACTCAAGGTCCCGGCCTGACCGAGCTTGATCGGCGCGGTAGCCCCCGGGGCCGTCCTAGGATGCCGATCATGAGTGATCTCGCCATACGACCCGCCGTCCCGGACGACCTGCCCGCGGTGGTCGCGATGCTCGCCGACGACCCCCTGGGGACGCAGCGCGAGTCACCGGACGACCTCACCCCCTACCGGGAGGCGTTCCAGCGGCTGGCCGACGATCCGAACCAGCACGTGGTCGTCGCCGTTCGCGAGAACCGAGTCGTCGGCACACTGCAACTGACCGTCGTACCGGGGTTGTCCCGCCGCGGCGCGACCCGCTCGATCATCGAGGGGGTCCGCATCCACGCCGACGAGCGCGGCAGCGGCCTCGGCACCCAGCTCATCCAGTGGGCGGTGGACGAATCCCGCCGCCAGAACTGCCAGCTGGTGCAGCTGACCTCGGACGTCACCCGCGAGGACGCGCACCGCTTCTACGAGCGGCTCGGCTTCACCGCCAGCCATGTGGGCTTCAAGCTGGCGCTCTGACGAGCGAGGACGAGTGGGCGTTTCACGTGAAACGCGGGTGGGTGTTTCACGTGGAACACCCACCCGCTACCCGGCCGGAAGCTCAGTCGGCGAGCCCGCGCCAGCCCTCCGCGTCCACGCCGCCGGGCACGGCCGCGCCCGCCTCGTACGGCTCCCGGGTGAAGACGAACGAGCCGAGGTCGAGGTGGTCCACCGAGCCGTCGTCCTTGCGTACGACGCGCAGGGTCTCCCCCGCGTAGTAGTCGTTCTGGCCCGTCCAGGTGCCGTCCGGGCGGTACGTGAAGGCCGCGCCTCGTCCCTTGCCGCCCAGCGGCGTGAGCTGCAACCCCCGTTCCGCCGTGAGCCTCAGCGTGACCGGGTGGGTGCCCCAGTGCCAGATCCCGGTCAGCGCGAGCAGCTCGTCGTCCACCTCGGGCAGCGGGCGCCAGGGCTCCGGGATCCGCGGCTCGGCCTCGGCCACGATCCCCAGAAGTTCGGCGGCCACCATCGCGGCGGGCAACCCCGAGGTGACATTGGCGAGAACGACCGCGGCCACGTCGTCCTCCTCGCTCACCCAGAGGCCGGCGACGAACCCGGGAAGCGATCCCGAATGCCCGAAGAGCACGCGCTCTTCGCCCCCGACGATCTGGAGCCCGAGACCGTAACCGCTGCCGCCCGTCTCGGCGGGTGCGGCGGGCGTCCGCATCTCCTGTACGGAAGAGGCCGACAGGACCCGGTCGTCGCCCTCGGTCAGGAAGGCGGCGAACCGGAGCAGGTCCGCCGCGGTGGACCAGAGCTGACCGGCGGGCGCCATGATCCCGAGGTCCTCGGCGGGTTCGCTCAGCATGACATCGGCCCAGGGGTGCACGGCCCAGCCGCCCGCGTGCGGAGCCACGGGCCCGCTCGTCGTGCGGTGCATACCCAGCGGCTCCAGGATCTCGCGGCGCAGCGCCTCCTCCCAGGAGACGCCACGCACCGCTTCCACCAGTGAACCAAGCAGGGTGTAGCCAGGGTTGGAGTAGTGATGGCGATGACCGGCCGGATGCCTCTGCGGCCGGTCGCCCAGCACGTCGGCGAGCTCGGGCCGCAGGCCGCCGGGTGTCCGCTCCCACCAGGGGGAGGGTGCTTCGGCGCCCAGCCCCGCGCTGTGACCCAGCAGCTGAAAGACGGTCACCCCGCCCGCCCCCGTGCCGGGGAGGTGCTTCTCCAGGGGGTCGTCCAGATCGATCAAGCCCTCGTCCCGCAGCCGCAGAACCAGAACGGCAGTGAACGTCTTGGTGATCGAACCGATCCGGTACTGCGTATCGGCGTCCGGAACATGCCTTTCGACGCACGTACGCGCCCCGCTCCAAGCCGTACGCCCCTGCCGCCGCACGGCGGCCACGAGGGACGGCGCGCGGCCGTCCCGCTGGGCGACGGCGATGCGGTGCAGCAGGGCGCGTCGGGTGCTGGGAAGCAGGTCTGTGTCGCTGGAAGTCATGGCTCAACCCCTACCTGAAGGGCGGCTCCCTGACGAACTCTTTTCCACGGAGTCGAGCCGGCGGATGCGAGACCCGCGCAGTGCAGGACTACGGCGGAGACTCAGCGCTTACGGCGGTACGTCCGGACCAGTGAGCCGTTCTCGAAGGTCCGCACTCCCTCAAGGCTGAACTCGATGGTCCCGAGACCGGATCCGAACATCGGCATGCCGACTCCGTACACCACCGGATAGGCCTTGATCACGAGCTCGTCGATCTCGTCGAGCAGTTCCCCCGCCAGCCGGGATCCGCCGCAGAGCCAGATGCCCAGCCCGCGGTCCTCGGCCTTGAGCTCCCTGATCCGGGCGACCGGGTCCTCCGCGATCAGCTCGACGTTCGGGTGCGGGGACTCCGTGAGCGTCCGGGAGGCGACGATCTCCCGCAGGTGGCCGTACGGGCTGGTGATGCCCGCGTCCAGGGCCAGCTGATAGCTCCTCCTGCCCTGGACCACGGTGTCGAAGCGCTGGTTCTCGGCGTCGGGGAACCCGAGTGCGTTGCGGCCCTGCACCGGGACGGTCTCCGGGTACTCCGACTTCAGGAAGCCGAGGAACTCCTCCCTGACAAACGGCATCATCGCCGAGCCGTCGCCACTGGCATCCCCGATGAAGCCGTCGATCGAGCAGGCGATGAAGTAGGTCAGTCTGCGCATGAGTTCCCCGATCCGCCGGTGGGTCGGGCCGGAGACGGCCCGGGGTCGAGCGACCGTCGTGCCGACGCGGCACCGTCTCAACCACGTCACTTACAGTGCTTCACGTGTAGTGGTCGTGCAATCCTCTTTCCGAGACCGGCCCGGGCAGGGAGACAGGTCATGGCGAAGAACCCCCGACGCAGGGTTGTGCTCACCGACGCCGCGATCGACCTCCTCGCACACGAAGGCGCCCGCGGGCTCACCTTCCGCGCCGTGGACGCCCGGGCGGGCGTGCCGGTGGGCACGGCGTCGAACTACTTCAGCGGCCGCGACGCGACCTCCTGATGCAGACCGGCGCCCGCATCAGCAGCCGGATGACACCGGATCCGCCCAGGTCGAACAGGTCATGGCCCGGCCCCTTCCCGGGAGCTGGTCACCGAGCTGATGCACTGGCTGATCCGGCGGATGACCCACGACCGGACCGGATATCTGGCCATGCTGGAACTCCGCCTGGAGGCGACCCGCCGACCCGAACTGCGCACCCAGCTGACCCGAACCGTGCGCGCCGGCTACGGGGAGAGCCTCGCCTTCCACCGCGACCGGGGCCTTCCGGGCGACCACGACGCCTTCCTGCTCCTCTACCTGGCCATGACCGGGGTACTTCTGGAGCACTTCACGCTCCCGGACATGCTCGGCGACACCGGCCTCGACCGCCTGGTCGAGGCCGTCGTCACCCGGATCATCCCGGCCGGCTAGGTCCTGTCGTCAATCGCCCTGCTGAAATCCCGCACCCAGCGCTTGCGACGCGCCCCCGGTCAGTCGGTGCCGAACTCCATCGCGGCGTGGTCGAGCATCTCGTCGCCACCGGACACCCTGCCGCGCGAGGCGATGACCTCGGCGCCGCCCTGCGGCATCGCGCCGATCAGCCCGGTGGAGGCCGCCTGAGCGGCGCCGATGAGGGCGGGATGGGTCGATCCGACCATGCCGAGGCCGGCGTACTGCTCGAGCTTGGCACGCGAGTCGGCGATGTCGAGGTTGCGCATCGTGAGCTGTCCGATCCGGTCCACCGGCCCGAACGCGGAGTCCTCGGTGCGCTCCATCGACAGCTTGTCCGGGTGGTAGCTGAAAGCCGGTCCGTCGGTGTCCAGGATCGAGTAGTCGTCACCACGCCGCAGCCGCAGTGTCACCTCCCCGGTGACCGCCGTGCCCACCCAGCGCTGCAGCGACTCGCGGATCATCAGCGCCTGCGGGTCGAGCCAGCGGCCCTCGTACATCAGCCGGCCGAGCCGCCGCCCCTCGTTGTAGTAGTTGTCCAGGGTGTCCTCGTTGTGGATCGCGTTGACCAGCCGCTCGTACACCACGTGCAGCAGCGCCATCCCGGGCGCCTCGTAGATGCCGCGGCTCTTGGCTTCGATCACCCGGTTCTCGATCTGGTCGGACATGCCCATACCGTGCCGTCCACCGATCGCGTTCGCCTCCATCACCAGGTCGACCGGGGTGGCGAACTCCTTGCCGTTGATCGTCACCGGGCGGCCCTGGTCGAAGCCGATCGTCACGGTCTCGGCAGCGATGTCCACCGCGGGATCCCAGAACCGCACGCCCATGATCGGCTCCACGGTCTCGATACCGGCGTCGAGGTGCTCCAGAGTCTTGGCCTCATGGGTGGCGCCCCAGATGTTGGCATCGGTCGAGTACGCCTTCTCGCTGCTGTCGCGGTAGGGCAGCTCGTGGGCGATCAGCCACTCCGACATCTCCTTGCGGCCACCGAGCTCGGTAACGAAGTCCGCGTCCAGCCACGGCTTGTAGATCCGCAGATGCGGGTTGGCGAGCAGCCCGTAGCGGTAGAACCGCTCGATGTCGTTGCCCTTGAACGTCGACCCGTCGCCCCAGATCTGTACGTCGTCCTCCAGCATCGCCCGGACCAGCAGGGTCCCCGTGACGGCACGGCCGAGCGGCGTGGTGTTGAAGTAGGCGCGCCCGCCCGACCGGATATGGAACGCGCCACAGGTGAGCGCGGCCAGCCCCTCCTCGACCAGCGCCGCCCGGCAGTCGACCAGGCGGGCGATCTCGGCACCGTACGTCGACGCGCGCCCGGGCACCGAGGCGATGTCGGGCTCGTCGTACTGGCCGATGTCGGCGGTGTAGGTGCACGGGACGGCACCCTTGTCGCGCATCCACGCGACGGCGACCGAGGTGTCGAGACCGCCGGAGAAGGCGATGCCGACCCGCTCGCCGATGGGCAGGGAGGTGAGAACCTTAGACATAGGAAGATTATGCATCCGAATGCATGATCATTCAACGTGGCGTGCCCGGGGAACTCCCGCACCGCCCGAGAGAACGCCCCGTCGAGCCGGGATGAGATGGCTCCTCGACGATCAGCGCGTCCACCGGCCCTGGGCGCCGGGCCACGCTCGCCGGCCCGAGGCCTTTCCGGCATGAGGTCAGGAGGGACCGGCGTGGTGGTCCAGGAGGCGGGCGAGCAACCGGACGAGCTGGTGGCGTTCGGACGGGCTCAGCGGCGCGAGCAGTTCGTCTTCCAGGACGTCCAGGGTCTCGTCCAGGAGGCTCAGGCGCCGACGGCCCCGTGTGGAGATCGTGATGACGTTGCGGCGCCGGTCCGCGGGATCGGGCGCCCGCTCGACCAGCCCACGCTCCGCGAGTTCGTTGAGCACGCCGACCATGTCGCTCCGGTGGATGCCGGAGCGGTTGCTCAGTTCGGCCTGGCTGCCGGGTCCGTACTCCTGCAGCGAGGCGAGCACGGCGTAGTGCCACTTGCGTGCATCCACCCGCACCAGCCCGTCGTTGATCAGCCGGTCCGACCGTCCGGTCAGCTGCGACAGCAAGCGGCTCGGGCGACGGCGCAGCCGTTCGGGCGTTCTGGGAGAGCCGCCGTCGGGGCTGTCCACCCATTCTGTTCCGTCGGATCCGTCCATGACGTCCACTCTCCTTGCGTCGGGCCGACCGGCACTGTACGTTCGCTCGCACCAAAACGTTAGTGCCACAAACGTTAGCTCCATGAACGATAGCGCCGCGAACGGTAGCGCCATGACCGTCAACGGCGAACTCCAGGAAGGAAGAGCCGCCATTCCCAGCAAGACCGTGCAGATCTCCACCGCGGACGGTGTGGCCGACGCCTTCGCCGTCCATCCCGAAAACGGCGACCGGCACCCAGGGGTGCTGATGTACGCGGACGCCTTCGGCATCCGTCCCGTACTGCGGGAGATGGCCCGCGAACTGGCCGGGCACGGCTACTACGTGCTCGTCCCCAACTTCTTCTACCGGCACGGGCCGACACCGGTCGTCGATCTCCCCGATCACATCGGAGAAGAGGACCGACCCGCGCTCATCGGCCGGCTGATGCCCTTGATCGAGGCCCACACCGCCGAACGCGTCGTGCACGACGCCGACGCCTACCTCACGTTCCTCTCGGCCCAGCCCGAGGTGGAGGCCGGACCGGTCGCGGTGACCGGTTACTGCATCGGCGGCCTCCTGGCGACCCGTACCGCCGCGGCCCGCCCCGCCCAGGTGGCCGCCCTCGCCGCGTTCCACGCCCCCGTCTCCGCCGACGGGCCCGACAGCCTGCGCCGCCTCACCGCCGAGGTGCACTTCGGCCACGCGGCGACGGACATCACGCCCGAGGCGCTGGGCGAGCTCAACGGGTTCCTGGACACCGCGGGCGTCGGCTACACCTCCGAGATCTACCCCGGCACCGTCCACGGCTTCACCATGTCCGACACCGACGCCTTCGACCCGGCCGGACTCCAGCGCCACTGGGACCGCCTGCTTCCCCTGCTCGCCCGCACCCTGACGGACGCCTGAGGACCGGAGGGCCCTCGGCGCCCCCGCTCGTCGCGCCCGGATCCCCGTGGACCGCGCCTGCTCGGCACCCGGCTACGCCCTCGACCGTGGCCGGACTGAACCCCTCTTCCTCGTCCTCCCCCTGAGCCAGGAGTCCGGGTGAGTTCTGCGCGGCCGGCGGGCCGGGCCAGCCGTCAGGTCTGTGCCATGTCCACGAAACGGGAGTAGTGGCCCTGGAACGCCACGGTGATGGTGGCCGTCGGGCCGTTACGGTGCTTGCCGACGATGATGTCCGCCTCGCCCGCGCGCGGTGACTCCTTCTCGTACGCGTCCTCGCGGTGCAGCAGGATGACCATGTCGGCGTCCTGCTCGATGGAACCGGACTCACGCAGGTCGGACACCATCGGCTTCTTGTCCGTGCGCTGCTCGGGACCACGGTTCAGCTGCGAGAGCGCGATCACCGGGACTTCCAGCTCCTTGGCCAGCAGCTTGAGGTTTCGGGACATGTCCGAGACCTCCTGCTGACGGCTCTCGGAACGCTTCGATCCACCGGCCTGCATCAGCTGCAGATAGTCGATGATCACGAGCTTGATGTCATTGCGCTGCTTGAGCCGACGGCACTTCGCGCGGATCTCCATCATCGACAGGTTGGGGGAGTCGTCGATGTACAGCGGAGCGGCCGAGACCTCGGGCATCCGTCGGGCGAGCCGCGTCCAGTCCTCGTCCGTCATCGTGCCGGACCGCATGTGGTGCAGGGCCACCCGTGCTTCGGCCGACAGCAGACGCATCGCGATCTCGTTGCGCCCCATTTCGAGGGAGAAGATGACGCTGGGCAGGTTGTTCTTGATCGACGCGGCGCGCGCGAAGTCCAGCGCCAGCGTGGACTTGCCCATGGCGGGGCGGGCCGCGATGACGATCATCTGGCCGGGGTGCATGCCGTTCGTCAGGGCGTCGAGGTCCGTGAAGCCCGTCGGCACCCCGGTCATCTCGCCGCTGCGCGACCCGATGGCCTCGATCTCGTCGAGCGCACCCTCCATGATGTCGCCGAGGGGGAGGTAGTCCTCACTGGTGCGCTGCTCGGTTACCGCGTAGATCTCGGCCTGCGCGGAGTTGACGATCTCGTCGACGTCCCCGTCGGCCGCGTATCCCATCTGCGTGATCTTCGTGCCCGCCTCGACCAGCCGCCGGAGCACCGCCCGCTCGTGGACGATCTCCGCGTAGTACGAGGCGTTGGCCGCGGTGGGCACGGACTGCACCAGGGTGTGCAGATACGGTGCGCCGCCGACCTTGGTGATCTCTCCGCGCTTGACCAGCTCGGCGGCGACCGTGATCGGGTCGGCCGGCTCGCCCTTGGCGTAGAGGTCGAGGATCGCCGTGTAGACGGTCTCGTGGGCGGGGCGGTAGAAGTCGTGCCCCTTGATGATCTCCACGACGTCCGCGATGGCGTCCTTGGACAGCAGCATGCCGCCGAGAACGGACTGCTCGGCGTCGAGATCCTGGGGCGGCACCCGCTCGAACCCGGGGGAGCCGCCTTCCCAGGCCTCGTCCGAGCCGCGGTCGTGGCGGTCCTCACGGCCCTTGCGGTCCCCGCGACGCTGGCGGGAGACGGGCAGACGGTCCCCGGGACCGGTCTCGGTCCAGGGGTCGTCCAAAGGCTCGGGAATGCTCACCGGGCCGCCTCCTCACGTCCGCATCGCGGACCTAGCCGTGCCACTCTTTCTTACGGCACGGCACCGACAAACAAGTCGCCCGACTCCACTTCCGGCGCATCTGGTTCGGTGGGATTCCGGTGCCGGAACGGAGTGCGGGCGCCGCACCACGGTAGGCCCCTCCGCACCGTCAGCCAATCTGGTTATCCACAGGGCATGTGGACGACGGACCAGATGCTGTGGAGAACCCTGCCGAACCTGTGCACGGACCGGGGGACAGCACTGTGGACAAACTCATAGCGATAGCAGCGTGACCATCCTGACCTGCATCTTCTCCGTCCACTGACTGTGGGGGAGAAAAACTTTCGCCCTCATTTCAAGATCACCGCAAACGGCGCGGCAAGGAACGTCCCGCCGGTCCACAAGTAAGGGCCGTAGGTCGATTGCATCTCTTACCTGTGGAAGATTAGATTGACCCTCATGACCAAGGCCCCCGCGACACCGAAGAACGGCCGCCGACGGCACGACCGCGAGATCATCGCCCTTGCCGTCCCGGCGTTCGGCGCACTCGTCGCCGAGCCCCTGTTCGTGATGGTCGACAGCGCCGTCGTCGGCCACCTCGGCACCCCGCAACTGGCCGGCCTCGGCATCGCCGCAGCCCTCCTGATGACGGCCGTGAGCATCTTCGTCTTCCTCGCCTACGCGACCACGGCGGCCGTCGCCCGCCGCGTGGGAGCGGGCGATCTCCCCGCCGCCATCCGCCAGGGCATGGACGGCATCTGGCTCGCCCTGCTGCTCGGAGCGGCCGTCGTCGCCCTCGCGATCCCGACGGCCCCATGGCTCGTCGACGTCTTCGGCGCGTCCGACACCGCGACTCCGTACGCCATCACGTATCTGAGGATCTCCATCCTCGGCATTCCGGCCATGCTCGTCGTGCTCGCCGCCACCGGTGTACTGCGCGGCCTCCAGGACACCCGCACCCCGCTGTACGTCGCCATCGGCGGTTTCACGGTGAACGCCGCCCTCAATGTGACCCTCGTCTACGGAGCCGGGCTCGGCATCGCAGGTTCCGCCTGGGGAACGGTGATCGCCCAGGTTGGTATGGCCGCCGCCTATCTCATCGTGGTCATCCGCGGAGCCCGAAGGCACAACGCCTCTCTGCGCCCCGACGCGGCCGGCATCAGGGCCAGCGCACGGGCCGGCGTGCCTCTGCTCATCCGGACCCTGTCCCTGCGGGCCGTCCTGATGATCGCCACCGCCGTCGCCGCCCGGCTCGGAGACGTCGACATCGCCGCGCACCAGATCATCCTCTCCCTCTGGAGTCTGACCGCCTTCGCGCTCGACGCCATCGCCATCGCCGGGCAGGCGATCATCGGCCGCTATCTGGGGGCGGACGACGAGAAGGGCGCGCGCGAGGCCTGCCGCCGCATGGTCGAGTGGGGTATCGGTTGCGGCATCGTGCTCGGCGTCCTGATCGTGCTCGCCCGGCCTCTGTTCATCCCGCTCTTCACCAGCGACCCCTCGGTGAAGGACACCCTGCTCCCCGCGCTCCTGGTCGTGGCGGTCTCCCAGCCGATCGCCGGTGTGGTCTTCGTCCTGGACGGCGTCCTGATGGGAGCCGGCGACGGCCGCTATCTCGCCTGGGCGATGCTGGTGACGCTCGCCGTCTTCGCGCCCGTCGCGCTCCTGGTGCCCTCTCTCGGCGGCGGGCTCACCGCGCTCTGGTGGGCGATGACGCTGATGATGGCCGTCCGCCTCGTCACACTCTGGCTGCGTACCCGTTCGGGCCGGTGGATCGTCACCGGAGCCACGCGCTGATCCCTACGCTTCGCGGCCTGTTTCACGTGAAACAGGCCGCCGGTGTTTCACGTGAAACACCGCGTATCACAGAAGACAGAAAGGGCCGCACCCCATGGGGTGCGGCCCTTCACTGACTCAGCTGAGCTCTGCCCTTAGGCAGCAACGACCTCGACGCCGAGCTTCGCTGCGACCTCGGGGTGCAGACGGACGGACACCTGGTGTCCGCCGAGCGTCTTGATCGGCGAACCGAGCTCGACGCGACGCTTGTCGACGTCGGGACCACCGGCAGCCTTGATCGCCGCAGCGACGTCGGCCGGGGTGACCGAGCCGAAGAGACGGCCGGCGTCGCCGGAGCGAACAGCCAGACGAACCTTCACGCCCTCGAGCTTGGCCTTGATCTCGTTGGCCTGCTCGATCGTCGCGATCTCGTGGATCTTGCGGGCGCGGCGGATCTGCGCCACGTCCTTCTCGCCGCCCTTGGTCCAGCGAATGGCGAAGCCACGCGGAACCAGGTAGTTACGGGCGTACCCGTCCTTGACGTCGACGACGTCGCCGGCGGTGCCGAGGCCGGAGACCTCGTGGGTGAGGATGATCTTCATGCTCTTGTCACCCTTCCCTTATCGCGCGGTGGACGTGTAGGGCAGCAGCGCCATCTCACGGCTGTTCTTCACAGCCGTGGCGACGTCACGCTGGTGCTGCGTGCAGTTGCCGGTGACGCGGCGGGCACGGATCTTGCCGCGGTCGGAAATGAACTTCCGCAGCATGTTCGTGTCCTTGTAGTCCACGTACTGGGTCTTGTCCTTGCAGAACGCGCAGACCTTCTTCTTAGGCTTGCGCACAGGCGGCTTCGCCATGGTGTTTCTCCTGTGTGATCAAGAAGTGGGGGTACGAGCAGCCCTAGAAGGGAGGCTCGTCCGAGTAGCCGCCGCCAGAGGCACCGCCGGAACCGCCGGAACCGCCGGAGCTTCCGCCCCAACCGCCTCCGCCGCCCTGCTGTCCCCCGCCGCCCTGGCCGCCTGCCGGCGCGCCGGTCGCCCACGGGTCGTCGGCGGACGCACCGCCGCCGCCCTGCTGGCCACCGCCACCGGGACCGCCGCCCCAGTTGCCGCCGCCCTGCTGGCCGCCGCCGTATCCACCCTGGCCGCCCTGACCACCGCGACCGGTGGTCTTGGTGACCTTGGCCGTGGCGTTCTTGAGGCTGGGGCCGACTTCCTCGACGTCCAGCTCGTAGACCGTGCGCTTGACGCCCTCACGGTCCTCGTAGGACCGCTGCTTCAGTCGGCCCTGCACGACGACGCGCATGCCTCGCTGAAGCGACTCCGCGACGTTCTCCGCCGCCTGACGCCAGACCGAGCAGGTGAGGAACAGGCCTTCGCCGTCCTTCCACTCATTGGTCTGCCGGTCGAAGATGCGGGGAGTGGACGCGACACGGAACTTCGCGACCGCCGCACCGGACGGGGTGAAGCGCAGCTCGGGGTCGTCGACGAGATTGCCGACGACCGTGATGACGGTCTCGCCTGCCATGGGTGAACCTCTCGGCGGGGATTGCTTCTGGCTGCTTGCTGCTACTCGGACCCGAAAACCGCTGAGCTAGAAGCTCAGTGGATCTCGGGACGGAGGACCTTGGTCCGGAGGACCGACTCGTTCAGGTTCATCTGGCGGTCGAGCTCCTTGACGACCGCAGGCTCGGCCTGCAGGTCGATGACCGAGTAGATGCCCTCGGGCTTCTTCTTGATCTCGTAGGCGAGCCGACGACGGCCCCAGGTGTCGACCTTCTCCACCTTTCCGTCGCCCTCACGGACGACGGAGAGGAAGTTCTCGATCAGCGGGGAGACTGCTCGCTCCTCGAGATCGGGGTCGAGGATGACCATCACCTCGTAGTGACGCATGTGGAACCCACCTCCTTTGGACTCAGCGGCCACGGTCGTTCCGTGGCAGGAGGGTCGTGATGCGTGTTGCAACGGCGTTCCCGAGGAGAACACCCAGCACTGACAACCCGCTCCCGAACGATCCCGGAGGGGGGTTCGGGGGAGGCTCGCCGTGCTGGCCTGGGCAGACACCGGTGCAGACCGTACAGACTACCCGTAGACCGGCTTCCGGTTGAAATCAGGAGCTCAGAGGGCACAATCGAGACAGATGCGGTGTGAGAGGCGCTACACCCGCCGCGGTGAGCAGGGCGCTGGATCCGCCGCCCATCCGTCCGGCCAGGAGGTACTCCATGGCACAGACCATCCGCCCCGCCGGCTCCCGGTCCCCGACCGGCCGCCGCGCCACCGGTTCACTCTTCGCGACGGACGGCAGGCCGCATCCCGTCCAGGATGTCCTGATGGTGGTGACCGGGGTGCTCGGCGTCCTCGCGTTCGTCACGGCGATGTTCCACCATCTGCATCTGATCAGCTCCTGGGCGGGGCTCATCGGGATCCTGACCGGCGCCTACGGCCAGTACATCTCGAAGACCACCTGGGAGCGGTTCGGCCTGATCATGGGCATCGGGGCCTCTGCGCTCGGCTTCTACCTCGGCATGGCCCACGGCGGTCTCTTCGGCGGCGTGATCACCTGACCGGAGCACCCGGCCGGAACACCCGGCCGGTGCGGGCGCCCAGGCGCCCGCACCGGCCCGGCGTATGTTCCGGCCCCCGGGGCCAGGCCGGGCGCCCCTCGGTCACAGTAGGCTTCGGCGCGAGAGCCGGAGCCCCTGACCGATGGGGACACACCTGCCGAGGAGCGCCCCGCATGAGCCTGACCCTGAGGACCATCAGCCGAGAGCAGCATCTGGCGTACATCCAGAGCCTGCCCTCGGCCAGTCACTGCCAGGTCCCGGCGTGGGCTGACGTGAAGACCGAGTGGCGCTCGGAGAGCCTGGGCTGGTTCGACAAGAACGGCGAGATCGTCGGCGCCGGCCTCGTCCTGTACCGCCAGCTGCCCAAGATCAAGCGCTACCTCGCGTACCTCCCCGAGGGCCCGGTCATCAACTGGTACGCGCCGAACCTGGACGACTGGCTCCAGCCGATGCTCGCGCACCTCAAGCAGCAGGGTGCCTTCTCCGTGAAGATGGGGCCGCCGGTGGTCATCCGCCGCTGGAACTCGGCGGCCATCAAGTCCGGCATCCAGGACCCCGACGTGAAGCGCCTGCGTGACGTCGAGGCCACGCACATCGAGCCGCGCGCCTTCGAGGTCTCCGACCGGCTGCGGAAGATGGGCTGGCAGCAGGGCGAGGACGGCGGCGCCGGATTCGGTGACGTACAGCCCCGCTACGTCTTCCAGGTACCGCTGGCCAATCGTTCGCTCGAGGACGTCCTCAAGGGCTTCAACCAGCTGTGGCGCCGCAACATCAAGAAGGCCGACAAGGCCGGCGTCGAGGTCGTCCAGGGCGGCTACGAGGACCTGGCCGAATGGCAGCGGCTCTACGAGATCACCGCCGTGCGCGACCGCTTCCGGCCGCGCCCGCTCTCGTACTTCCAGCGCATGTGGACCGTCCTCAACTCCGAGGACCCCAACCGGATGCGCCTCTACTTCGCCCGGCACAACGGCGTGAACCTCTCCGCGGCCACGATGCTCGTCGTCGGCGGCCACGTCTGGTACTCCTACGGCGCCTCCGACAACATCGGGCGCGAGGTCCGGCCGTCGAACGCGATGCAGTGGCGCATGCTGCGCGACAGCTACGCGATGGGCGCGACCGTCTACGACCTGCGCGGGATCAGCGACTCGCTGGACGAGACCGACCATCTCTTCGGCCTGATCCAGTTCAAGGTCGGCACCGGCGGCGAGGCCGTCGAGTACGTCGGCGAGTGGGACTTCCCGCTCAACAAGCTGCTCCACAAGGCGCTCGACATCTATATGTCGCGCCGCTGATCCGCTTCACTGCACCTCTGGGCCGCACACATCTCGGCACACACCGTTCGTTCCTGATTCACCGCAGCCACCAGAAAGGTTCCGGGCCGGCCATGGCGCTCTCCCTCTACGTCGACACCGCGCGCTGGCGGGCGCACCAGAAGTCCGTGATCGACCAGTTCCCCGGTCTCGTACCCGTCTGCAAGGGCAACGGCTACGGCTTTGGTCACGAGCGCCTCGCCGACGAGACGATCCGCTTCGGATCCGACACTCTCGCCGTCGGGACGACCTACGAGGCGGCCCGGATCAAGGACTGGTTCAGCGGCGACCTGCTCGTCCTGACCCCGTTCCGGCGCGGTGAGGAGCCCGTGCCCCTGCCGGACCGGGTCATCCGGTCCGTCTCCTCCGTCGACGGGGTGCACGCCCTGGTGGGCGCCCGGGTCGTCATCGAGTGCATGAGTTCGATGAAGCGCCACGGCGTCAAGGAGGAGGAACTCGGGCAGCTGCACGCGGCAATCGAGGACGTACGGCTCGAAGGCTTCGCCCTGCACCTGCCGCTGGACCGCACCGACGGCTCCGACGCCGTCGAGGAGGTCATCGGCTGGATGGACCGGCTGCGCGCGGCCCGGCTGCCGCTGCACACCATGTTCGTCAGCCATCTGCGCGCCGAGGAGCTGGCCCGGCTCCAGCAGCAGTTCCCCCAGACCCGGTTCCGCGCCCGCATCGGCACCCGGCTCTGGCTCGGCGACCACGAGGCCACCGAGTACCGGGGGGCCGTCCTGGACGTCACCCCCGTCGTCAAGGGCGACCGGTTCGGCTACCGCCAGCAGAAGGCCGCCTCCGACGGCTGGCTGGTCGTCGTGGCCGGCGGCACGTCCCACGGGGTCGGCCTGGAGGCGCCCAAGGCGCTGCACGGCGTCATGCCGCGGGCCAAGGGCGTAGCCCGCGCGGGGCTGGCCACGGTCAACCGCAACCTGTCGCCGTTCGTCTGGGCGGGCAAGCAGCGGTGGTTCGCCGAGCCGCCGCACATGCAGGTATCGATCCTGTTCGTGCCCTCCGACGCCCAGGAGCCGCGGGTCGGTGACGAGCTGGTCGCGCACCTGCGCCACACCACCACGCAGTACGACCGGCTCGTCGACCGCTGAACCCGCCCGGGCGCGGCCTGAACGGCCGCGCCGGGCCCCGGGTCAGCCGTCCCGGGTGGGTGCGGCGCCCCACTCCACCGGGGGCCCCGTGACCGTCAGGGCCCTGTGTCCGGACGGACGAGGATCGGGCGCCAGCACGAACGCGTCCGGAGCACCGTCGAGCACACCGCCCGACGGGTCGTCCGAGCCGTCCCCGCGCACCGGGTCCTTCTCCGGCTGAAGGATGTCCCGGACGATCAGCGCGCACAGGTACAGCGTGCCCAGCAGATGCAGGGCGATCGCGACCTGATAGCCCTCCTGGGGCAGCCCCTGGTGCTTGTCCCCGCCACTGGTGTGGGCGAGGTAGAACCAGATCCCGAAGAAGTACATGACCTCGCAGGCCTGCCAGATGAGGAAGTCGCGCCAGCGGGGCCGGGCCAGGACGGCCAGCGGGATCAACCAGAGCACGTACTGCGGTGAGTAGACCTTGTTCGTCAGGATGAACGCGGCCACCACCAGGAACGCCAGTTGGGCGAAGCGCGGCCGGCGGGCAGCGGAGAGCGCCAGGCCCGCGATGCCCGCGCAGAACACGACCATCAGGACGACCGACGCGGTGTTGACCGTCTCCACGTCGATGGGCTTGCCGGTGCGCTGGGTGATGATCAGCCAGAACGAACCGAAGTCGATGGGCCGCTCCTGGCTGAACGTGTAGAACTTCCGCCACCCCTCGGGGGCGAAGAGCATCACCGGCAGATTCACCACCAGCCAGGACGCTCCCGCGCCCAGCAGCGCCGTCCCGAACTCACGCCACCGGCCCGCCCGCCAGCAGAGCACCAGCAGCGGGCCGAGCAGCAGGACGGGGTAGAGCTTGGCCGCGGTCGCCAGGCCGATGAGGATGCCGAACGCGAGCACCCGGCCCCGGGACCACATGAGCATCGCCGCGGCCGTCAGCGCGACGGCCAGCAGGTCCCAGTTGATGGTCGCGGTGAGGACGAACGCGGGGGCCAGCGCGACCAGGAGACCGTCCCAGGGGCGACGGCGGTGCGTGCGGACGGTGCACACGGCGACGACGACCGCGCAGATCATCAGCATGCCCGCGTTGACCATCCAGTACATCTGCTCACGCTGCTGGATGGGGTCGCTGTCCGGCGTCAGCGTCAGCCAGGACGCCACCTGCATGAACACCCCGGTCAGCACCGGGTACTCCAGGTACTGCATATCGCCGCTCAGCCGGTCGAAGTACGGCACGAGGCCGTCGGCGAACCCGCGCCCCATGAAGAGGTGCGGAATGTCGGAGTAGCAGGCGTGGGTGTACTGCGAGGTGGCCCCGCGGAACCAGGCCCATTCGTAACAGGGGATCTTCTGCACCATGCCGAGGGCGAACATCCCGATCATGACCAGCGCGACGACACGCACAGGCGTGAGCGGGCCGTCGCCGAGCCGTGCCCAGCGCCCCACCCGGCCACCGAACAGCTCGCTGCCGGCCGCCGCGAGCTCGTCCTGATCGGTGGGCCGCACGACGGGCCGCTCCTGGTGCACGCTCGTGTCTTCTGCGCTGGGGCTTGGCATGCCGCACATCCTGCCGTACCGGGCTGTGCACGGGGGTAAGGACCGCCCGGGGGCACGGGCGCAGATCCGGGATGCCGTGTGCCGCCGCCGACACAGCGGCGAGGGCCGCCGTACCCGGACGGGTACGGCGGCCCTCGCCGCTGTGTCGGTCGGCCCCGAGGTCTCGGCCGGGGCGCCCGGCTATCCGTTGTTGCCCCAGATGGAGCCGGTTCCGCCCGGGTTGCCGTTGGCTCCCTGAGCTCCGCCGTTGTCGGCGCCGTCGGTCGTTCCGGTGTTGTCGCCCCCGTCGGTCGTTCCGGTGTTGTCGCCCCCGCCATCCGCTCCGGTGTTGGCGCCTCCGCCATCCGCCCCGGCGTTCGCCCCGCCGTTGGCCTCCTGGCAGTTCGGGTCCCAGATGCTGCAGGTCCTGCTCGGCGACGGCGTCGGACTGGGGGTGGTCTGGGTCGGCTTCGGGGACGGCGGCGGCTCCTCCTCCTCCTCGGAGGGCGTGGGCGAAGGCGTGGGGCTGGGCGTCGGGCTGGGGCTCTCCGCGCCACCGCCCCACACCTTTTTGCCCAGCTCCTTCGGTTCCGGGAAGGAGATGACCTTCTTGCCCTTCATCGCGCCGGTCATGTAGTCGTGCCAGATGGAGGCCGGGAACGAGTTTCCGTGGATCTTTTCCTCGCCACCGGTGCCGAACATCTTCAAGAACTCGCGCTCTTTGTTCGTCTCGTCGTCGTCGAGCCGGAACATGCTGATGGCGGTCGAGATCTGCGGCGTGTACCCGACGAACCAGGCGGACCGGTTGCCGTCCGTCGTACCGGTCTTGCCCGCGGCTTCACGGCCCTCGAGGCGGGCGGGCTCGCCCGTTCCCTTCTCCACGACGTTCTTCAGCACGTCGGTCACGTTGTCCGCGATGGCCGGGCTGAAGGCACGCTTGGGCCTCTTCTTGTGCTGGAAGACGACCTCGCCCCCCTTCTTCACCTCGGTCACCGAGTACGTGTCGTTCTGCTGACCACTCGTGGCGAAGGTGGCGTAGGAGCCAGCCATCCGGATGGCGCTGGGCGACGAGGTGCCGATGGAGAACGAGGGAACGCTGGAGTCCGCCATGAAGGTGTCGTCCTTCAGACCGGAGGCGACGGCGACGTCCTTGACCTTGTCCGTACCGACGTCCATACCAAGCTGCACGAACGGGGAGTTGGCGGACTTCTCCATGGCCGTCCGCAGGTCGATGTCTCCGTAGTCACGGTTGCCGTCGTTGGTCTGGCGCCATTCCTTGTCGTCCTCGTTCAGCCAGATCTTGCCGGTGTAGTCCCTGATCCGCAGGCCGTCGTCGCCGTTGTACATGCTCTCCGGCGATACCTGGGTGCGCTCGGAGTTGCTTTGGTCCGGCCCGCCGGACGGGTTACGCACGCCGTACTGCATGCCCGCGGCCAGGACGAACGGCTTCCACGTCGAACCGACCTGGGCACCGGTGGCGTCCGCGTTGTTCGTGAAGTGCGTGGTGGCGTTCTGGCCGCCGTACGTCGCGATGATGGCGCCGGTCTTCGCGTCGACGGACGCACCGCCGAACTCGACGTGCGTGTCCGTCTTGGGGCGGTCCTTGGGCCGGATCTTGGCCTTGTAGACCTTGTTCACCGCTGCCTCGAGCTCCTGCACCCTCTTCTTCTGGAAGGTGGTGTGGATCTCGTAGCCGCCCAGTTCGAGCTTCTTGGCGTCGATGTTCTGGTCGTTGTTGGCAAGGAAGTACTTCTTGGAGAGCTCCACCAGGTAGCCGGTCTGGCCGCCCAGCTTGGCGTCCTTCTTCTTCGGCAGCGGCATGGGGAACTCCGTGTACTTGGCGCGCTCCTCCGCTGTCATGCGCCCGTCCTTGACCTGCTCGTCAAGGATCCACTTCCAACGGTCCTTGGCCCGCTCGGTGTTCTTCTCCGGGGTCGCGTTGTCCCTGTCGATGTCGGTGGCGCCGGCGGGGTCGTAGTAGCTGGCGCCCTTGAGGAGGGTGGCCAGAAAGGCGCACTCGCTCGCGTTCAGTTCGCCGGCGTCCTTGTTGTAGTAGGTGCGGGCCGCCGCCTGCAGCCCCGAGGCGCCACGCCCGTAGTAGGAGACGTTGAGGTAGCCCGCCATCACCTCTTCCTTGCTGTCCTCACCGGCGACCTTGAGCGTGATGAAGAGTTCCTGGAACTTCCGCTTGAGCGTCTGGTCCTGGGTGAGCATGGAGTTCTTCACGTACTGCTGGGTGATGGTCGAGCCGCCCTGGGTCTCGCCGCCCGTGGCCATGTTCAGCAGCGCGCGGCCGATGCCCACCGGGTCGATGCCCTTGTCCGTCTCGAAGCTCTTGTTCTCGGCCGAGATGACGGCGTTGCGCATCTCCTCCGGGATCTGCTCGTACTTGAGTTCCTGGCGGTTGACCACACCACCGGTCGCCACCATCTGCGTGCCGTCGGCCCAGTAGTAGACGTTGTTCTGCGCCCTGGCCGCTTCGTTGATGACCGGCTTGGACACCAGGGCGTACGAGATACCCCCGACGCCCATCAGCACGCCGAGGAACCCCAGACAGAGCCCCGACACCAGCTTCCACGAGGGCACCCAACGGCGGAACCCGTACCTGCCGTGGCGCGGGTAGTCGATGATGCGCTTCTTGCCGGGGCCACCGTGGTCGTGCCCCCGGCCCCCCGGACCGTCGGAACCACCGCCACCGCGGCGTCGGCCACCGCCGCCCGCGCCGTGGCCCCCGGCGTCGGCACCCCGGCGCCGACCACCCTTCTGGGCCGCGCGGCGGGCCTCGGCGCGGCTGCCGTACTGGCGCTCGTCACCGTGCGACTCGGACGGTGATTCGGAAGGTGATGCGGACGTGGCCCTGCGTGACGGGACTGCTCGGCGTCCGGTCGGCTGCTGGGCGGCTCGTCTGGCCGCTGCACGCCCGCCACCCTGTGGCTGAGACGTTTTGCGACGGTGCTCGCTCATGGAACGACTACTCCTCGGGCAGGCGAGAGCGCCTGGAAGCGGCAGTTGAGATCCGGTCCCCCCGAATTACGGACAAGCCACTGCGGAAGGCTCATCCGCAGTACATCCGGCAGTCCGCGATGACTGACGCGCGAAAGCGCCTCGCGGTTCCCGGTGGTCTGCATGCCGCACAGACTACGCACGGTCAAAACCCGCCTAGGGCCGAACTTCACCCCAAACAACGCAAGTCGAACCCTGCGAATTGATGATGTGACGCCGTTCACGAAGGTCACCCTTGTCGAACAGGTCGGAGCGATCTATCGTGCTGATGTATCGAGTCGATACATCAGCACGGCATAAGTACGCCGCCGGTTCCGGTGGACCGTGCCGACCGACGCAGCGGGAGAAGGGGGAGGCACCGGTGAGCAGACGCTCCGGCATCCTCGAGTTCGCTGTTCTCGGCCTGCTCCGCGAATCACCGATGCACGGCTATGAGCTGCGCAAACGCCTCAACACCTCGCTGGGGATCTTCCGTGCGTTCAGCTACGGAACTCTCTATCCCTGCCTCAAGACGCTGGTAGCCAGCGGCTGGTTGATCGAGGAGCCCGCCGGTGATCCGGCGGACACCGGGCCGGTCACCGGACGCCCGGCCGCCGCGTCCCCCTCGCTGACGGGACGCCGGGCGAAGATCGTCTACCGGCTGACGGCAGAAGGTAAGGAGCACTTCGAGGAGCTGCTGTCGCACACCGGTCCGGACGCCTGGGAGGACGAGCACTTCGCAGCGCGCTTCGCCTTCTTCGGGCAGACCGAGCGCGAGGTGCGGATGCGGGTGCTCGAAGGCCGGCGCAGTCGGCTGGAGGAGCGCCTGGAGAAGATGCGCGCCTCTCTCGCCCGCACCCGTGAACGACTCGACGACTACACACTTGAGCTGCAGCGACACGGCATGGAGTCCGTGGAGCGCGAAGTGCGCTGGCTGAACGAGCTCATCGAGAGCGAGCGGTCGGGACGGGATCAGCGACGATCCTCGCCCGAAGGCTCTGCTCAGCAGGACACACCTGGAGAGACGGGCGGCCTGCCCCGGTACCGGGACGACACCCGGCCGGATCCGTCCGACGACACCGCCAAGTGAAGTCATCGCACTCCGCGGCGACTTCATCGGAATCACCGATTACACAGGGAGCAACCGGAATGGGTTCGGTTCGCGTAGCCATCGTAGGCGTGGGCAACTGCGCCGCCTCGCTGGTGCAGGGCGTCGAGTACTACAAGGACGCCGATCCGGCCGGCAAGGTGCCCGGTCTGATGCACGTCCAGTTCGGCGAGTACCACGTCAGTGACGTCGAGTTCGTCGCCGCCTTCGACGTCGACGCGAAGAAGGTCGGCCTCGACCTCGCGGACGCCATCGGCGCCAGCGAGAACAACACCATCAAGATCGCGGACGTGCCGAACACGGGCGTGACCGTCCAGCGCGGCCACACCCACGACGGCCTGGGCAAGTACTACCGCGAGACGATCGAGGAGTCCGCGGACGCCCCGGTCGACGTCGTCCAGATCCTCAAGGACCAGCAGGTCGACGTTCTCGTCTGCTACCTGCCCGTCGGTTCCGAGGTCGCTGCGAAGTTCTACGCGCAGTGCGCCATCGACGCCAAGGTCGCGTTCGTCAACGCACTCCCGGTGTTCATCGCCGGCACCAAGGAGTGGGCGGACAAGTTCACCGAGGCCGGTGTCCCGATCGTCGGCGACGACATCAAGTCCCAGGTGGGCGCCACCATCACGCACCGCGTGATGGCGAAGCTCTTCGAGGACCGGGGCGTCATCCTGGACCGCACGATGCAGCTGAACGTCGGCGGCAACATGGACTTCAAGAACATGCTCGAGCGTGAGCGCCTGGAGTCCAAGAAGATCTCCAAGACTCAGGCCGTCACCTCGCAGATCCGTGACCGTGAGCTCGGTGCGGACAACGTCCACATCGGCCCCTCGGACTACGTGGCCTGGCTGGACGACCGCAAGTGGGCGTACGTACGCCTCGAGGGCCGCGCGTTCGGCGACGTTCCGCTGAACCTGGAGTACAAGCTCGAGGTGTGGGACTCCCCCAACTCGGCCGGTGTCATCATCGACGCCGTCCGTGCGGCGAAGATCGCCAAGGACCGCGGCATCGGTGGCCCGATCCTGTCGGCATCGAGCTACTTCATGAAGAGCCCGCCCGTGCAGTACTTCGACGACGAGGCGCGCGAGAACGTCGAGCGGTTCATCAACGGCGACACCGAGAGCTGAACCGGCCCTCTCGGCCGAGAAGCCTCACCGGAGCGCTGAGCGGAGACGCTCACCTCTTCCTGCCGCACGTCGGGGGTCCCCGGGCAATCCGCCCGCGGACCCCCGACGTGTGTGACGCTTGCTCCCATGTCTGTCGCGCGTGATCTGCGCACCCTGCTGCGTCTGCGGAACTTTCGCCGCCTGCTCACCGTGCGGCTGCTGTCCCAGTCCGCCGACGGCGTCTACCAGGTCGCCCTCGCCGCGTACGTCGTCTTCTCCCCCGAGAAGCAGACGTCGGCCGCCGCCATCGCTTCCGCGATGGCCGTGCTCCTCCTGCCCTACTCCCTGATCGGCCCCTTCGCGGGGGTTCTGCTGGACCGCTGGCCCCGGCGCCAGGTCTTCCTCTACGGGAACCTCCTGCGGGCCGCTCTGGCCTGCTCCACGGCCCTGCTGATTCTCGCTTCGGTGCCCGACTGGCTCTTCTACGTCTCGGCCCTCTGCGTCACCGCCGTCAACCGTTTCGTGCTGGCCGGCCTCTCCGCCGCCCTGCCCCGGGTGGTCGACACCGATCGCCTCGTCGTCGCCAACTCCCTGTCTCCCACCGCCGGCACGCTGGCGGCCACCGCGGGAGGCGGTCTCGCTTTCGCCGTACGGCTGGTGGCCGACGAGTCCGACGCGGCGGTCGTACTGCTGGGGTCAATGCTCTACCTGCTGTCCGCGTTGGCGTCCCTGAGCCTGCCCCGTGCCCTGCTGGGACCGGATACCGACGGGAGCCCCCTGCGGCTGCGGGCCGCTCTGGCCGTCACCGCGCGCGGGCTCGTCGCCGGGCTGCTCCATCTAGCGCAGCGGAGACACGCGGCCGGGGCGCTGGCCGCGATGACGGCGATCCGCTTCTGTTACGGCGCCCTCACCGTGACGGTGCTCATGCTGTGCCGCTACGCCTGGTCGGACACCGAGTCCGATGGTCTGGCCCTGCTCGGCCTGGCGGTCGGGGTGTCCGGTGCGGGATTCTTCTTCGCCGCCGTCCTCACCCCCTGGGCGGTGGGACAGCTCGGCCGGTACGGGTGGATCGTGGGCTGTGCCGGTGCGGCGGCGATCCTGGTACCCGCCCTGGGGCTCTCCTTCGCCCTCCTTCCGATGCTGATCGCCGCGTTCGTGCTCGGCGTCGTCACCCAGGGGTCGAAGATCGCGACCGACACGGTGGTGCAGACCTCGGTCGACGACTCCTTCCGCGGCCGGGTCTTCTCGCTCTACGACGTGCTCTTCAACGTCGCGTTCGTGAGCGCCGCAGGGGTGGCCGCTCTCATGCTCCCGCCGGACGGCAGATCGGTCGCCGTCGTGGTGGTCGTGTCGGTGCTGTACGCGGTGGTCGCGGTGACGATGTTCCGTCGGCGACGGATCGACGGTTACCGGTAGCCGGTCATGGATGTGGCGAGGGGCGGTGTTTCACGTGAAACACCGCCCCTCGCCACATCCGGCGGCTGATGTTTCACGTGAAACATCAGCCGCCGGGCTCAGTTCTGCCGCGCCCACCACTCCTTGAGCGCGGCCACAGCGGCGTCCCGCTCCATGGGTCCGTGCTCCAGACGCAGCTCCAGCAGGAACCCGTACGCCTTGCCGATCACCGGACCGGGACCGACGTCGAGGATCCGCATGATCTCGTTGCCGTCCAGGTCGGGGCGGATCGAGTCGAGCTCCTCCTGCTCCTGCAACTGAGCGATGCGCTCCTCCAGCCCGTCATAGGTGCGGGAGAGCGCGTTCGCCTTGCGCTTGTTCCGGGTCGTGCAGTCCGATCGAGTCAACTTGTGGAGGCGTTCGAGCAGCGGCCCCGCGTCGCGCACATACCGGCGTACCGCGGAATCGGTCCACTCACCGTCCCCGTACCCGTGGAAGCGCAGGTGCAGCTCCACCAGTTTCGACACGTCCTTGACCAGCTCGTTGGAGTACTTGAGCTCGGTCATGCGCTTCTTCGTCATCTTCGCGCCCACCACCTCGTGGTGGTGGAAGGAGACCCGGCCGTCCTTCTCGAAGCGGCGGGTCCTGGGCTTGCCGATGTCGTGGAGCAGCGCGGCCAGACGCAACACGAGGTCGGGTCCGCCCTCCTCCAGGTCGATGGCCTGCTCCAGGACGGTCAGCGAGTGCTCGTAGACGTCCTTGTGGCGGTGATGCTCGTCACTCTCCAGGCGCAGCGCGGGCAGCTCGGGCAGCACCTGTTCGGCCAGTCCCGTGTCGACCAGGAGCCCCAGACCCTTGCGCGGGTGCTGGGAGAGCAGCAGCTTGTTGAGTTCGTCGCGGACCCGCTCGGCGGAGACGATGCCGATCCGCGCGGCCATCTCCGTCATGGCGGTCACGACGTCGGGTGCGACCTCGAAGTCGAGCTGCGCGGCGAAGCGGGCAGCGCGGAGCATGCGCAATGGGTCGTCGGAGAAGGACGCCTCCGGTGTTCCCGGGGTGCGCAGTACCCGCTCGGCGAGGTCCTTCAGCCCCCCGTACGGATCGACGAACTCCTTCTGCGGCAGAGCCACGGCCATCGCGTTGACCGTGAAGTCACGGCGCACGAGGTCGTCCTCGATGGAGTCGCCGTAGGAGACCTCCGGCTTGCGCGAGGTCCGGTCGTAGGCCTCGGACCGGTAGGTCGTGACCTCGATCTGATAGCCGTCCTTCTGGGAACCGACGGTGCCGAAGGCGATCCCGACCTCCCACACCGAGTCGGCCCAGGGGCGGACGATCTTGAGCACGTCCTCGGGGCGGGCATCGGTGGTGAAGTCCAAGTCGTTCCCGAGCCTGCCCAGCAGGGCGTCGCGGACCGAGCCGCCGACCAGCGCGAGGCCGAATCCGGCCTCCTGGAATCGACGGGCGAGGTCGTCGGCGACCGGGGACACCCGCAGCAGCTCACTCACCGCACGGTGCTGCACCTGGCTCAGTGCACTGGCGTTCTCTTCGTTGGCGTTCGGCACAACAGAAAAGGGTACGTGCACGGACCGGCCGCGGCGTCATCGTTTACGGGGGCCCTGCGGGAGACCCGCGATCATGTGCGATGGACCCCAGCACTTCGGTCCGCCGCACCTCGTTACCATGCGGGGACGCAGGACCGAACGATCGACAGCATCTGATGACGACGAGGGACGGGTAGGCGCGTGGCCGAGGCGGCAGACTTCCAGGGGACTCGTCCCTCTCCTGCCCGCCGGTGGCTCCGGCGCACGGCCTCGGCGGTGCTCGGAGCACCGCTGCTGGCCGGCCTTCTGGCCGTTCCCGCGGCCGGTGCCGCCCCGGCCGTCGAGCCCGCCAAGGCCCCCACCGGCTCCCGTACGGTCGATGTGTCCCTGAACACGCTCTCTCCGAGCGTTCCGACGGAGGACGACACCCTGACCGTCTCCGGAACCCTCACCAACAAGGGCAAGGAGACGATCAGCAGCGCCGAGGTCGATCTGCGGGTCGGGCCCCGGCTCGCCGACCGCGGAGCGGTCGACGACGCCGCGAAGCGCTCGCCGTACGTTCCCGGCGTCGACCCGGTCACCGTCGGGGACAAATACACGGTGAAGTTCCCCAAGCTCGCCAAGGGGATCAGCCAGGACTTCACGCTCACCGTGCCCGTCGACAAGCTCGGCCTCGACGACCCGGGCGTCTACCAGCTCGGCGTCTCGGTCTCCGGCCGTACGACCACCACCCCCTACGAGCAGGTGCTGGGCATCGAGCGCTCGTTCCTGCCCTGGCAACCCGAGGCGAGGGACAGCAGGACAAAGCTCACCTTCCTGTGGCCGCTGATCGCGTCCCCCCACGTCACGGCTGAGACCCGCTCGGACGAACAGCAGACCCCCGTGTTCACCGACGACGACCTGGCCAAGGAGCTGGCGCCCGGTGGCCGGCTGGAGCAGCTGGTCTCCCTGGGCAGCCGGCTCCCCGTGACCTGGGTCGTCGACCCCGATCTCCTGGCGAGCGTCGCGGCGATGGCCGGGAAGTACGAGGTCGAGTCGGGTGACACGACCGTTCCGGGGAAGAACCAGGCCGTTGCCAAGCAGTGGCTCAGCGCGCTGGAGAAGGTGGTCGAGGACGGCAAGGTGATCGCGCTGCCGTTCGCCGACCCCGATCTGGCCTCCATCGCCCACCGCGGCAAGAACGTCTCCGGAACGCTCAGCCATCTGCAGAACGCCTCCGCCGTGGCCGCGACCACCGTGGAGACCATCCTCCATGTGAAACCGTCCACCGACTTCGCCTGGCCGATGAACGGCGCCGTGGACTCGTCCATCGTCGATGTGGCGACCTCGGCGGGGGCCCACAACGTGATCGCCCGCAGCGACAGCTTCCGGGAGACCACGAGACTGCCCTACACACCGACCGCGGCGCGGCCGATCGGCGGAGGCACCACCGCGGTCGTCGCGGACGCCCGGCTGTCGACCTTGTTCGACGGCGACATGTCGAGGGGCGGCTCCTCCACCCGCGCGGTGCAGAAGTTCCTCGCCCAGACCCTCGCACTGACCGAGCAGGCGCCGGACAACGAGCGCAGCATCGTCGTGGCCCCGCCGCGGATGCCCACCGTCGCACAGGCCCAGACGATGGCCCACGCGCTGGAGGGCCTGGCGGGCAACCGCTGGACGCAGCCCCTGGACCTCGTCGCCGCCGCCGAGGCGAAGCCCGACCCCAGGGCCACCACCAAGGTCCCCCGGGCCTCGGCGTACCCCAAGAAGCTCCGGGCCCAGGAACTGCCCACACAGGCGTTCCAGGACATCCGCACCACCCAGGGCTCGCTCGACAGCTTCGAGACGATCCTGACGCAGCCCGAGCGCGTGGTGACGCCCTTCGGCAACGCCGTCAACCGCTCGATGTCGACATCCTGGCGCGGCCGGTCGCTGGAGGCGCAGCAGTACCGGGACGCGGTCCGCGACTACCTGCAGAGCCTCACCTCCGAGGTACAGCTCATCGAGAAGTCCGACGTCACCCTCTCCGGGCGCAGCGCGACGATCCCGGTCACCGTGCAGAACAAGCTGGTGCAGGGAGTGGACCGGCTGGTTCTCCAGCTGACGTCGGACAACATCCGGCTCAAGTTCAACGACGACGGGAGCATGGCCGAGCTGCCGGTCAGCATCGCGGGCGGCCACAGCCAGTCGGTGAAGTTCGACACGGCGACCAGCGCCAACGGCCGCGCCCAGGTGACCGCCCGGCTGTACACGGAGGACGGCACCCAGTACGGCGAGGAGATGACCTTCACCGTGAAGGTCTCCGAGGTGACGCCCACCGTGCTGCTCGTCATCGCCGGCGGCCTGCTGCTCCTGGTGCTGGCGGGTATCAGGATGTACAGCCACCGCAAGCGCGCCGTGGCAAGCGACACGGCGGACGGCAACGGCGACGGACCCGAGCAGCCGAGTGACCCGACTCCGGACACCGGTCCGGAAAGCGGGGCGCCGTCGGGAACGGGTGAGAAAGTGGACCGTTGAGCGATGTCTGTCGTGGCCGGCCGGCCGGGGACGATGAGGTAGGGGTTTCGATGAACGCGCCGTACGACGGTGACCGCGGGCAGGGCGCGGGCGGAGCAGCGTCTCCGGACGGGCCTCCGGTTCCCCCGGGCGCGGGCCAGGACGGCTCCGTGCCGCCGGACCCGTACCTCCAGCACGCCTACGAGGACGACCCCTACAGGGCACAGGGCCTGGCCGCTCAGGACCCGGTGGGCGAGGCGCTCTACGACCGGGCCGCGCACCCGCCGCCGCCTCCTGGCACGTACCAGGAACCGGGGCCGCTCTACCAGCAGCCGCCCGCCGCCCCCTACGCCCCCGACCCGCGCATCTGGGCCCAGACCCCGCCCCCCGAGCCGGCGGGGCCCTCCCGGCACCTGCCGTACGGGGACCGCCCGGCGACCACGCAGTTCGTCGGCGTCGACGCGCTCGTCACCCAGGCGTCGGACGACCGGCAGGAGCCGGACGCCTTCGCCCATCTCTTCCGGGACCAGGAGGGATCGGGAAAGCCCCCGGTGCCGCCCCAGCCCGAACCCGCTCCCGCACCCGCTCCCGCCAAGGGCGGCGGTAAGGTCTCCGGACTCCTCAAGTCCAGCGCGGTCATGGCAGCCGGCACCCTCGTCTCCCGGCTCACCGGGTTCGTGCGGTCCCTGGTGATCACCGCCGCGCTCGGGGCCGTACTGCTCGGCGACAGCTTCACCATCGCGTACACCCTGCCGACGATGATCTACATCCTCACGGTCGGCGGCGGCCTGAACTCGGTCTTCGTCCCGCAGCTCGTCCGCGCGATGAAGAGCGACGAGGACGGCGGCGAAGCCTTCGCGAACCGACTGCTGACGCTGGTGATGGTCACGCTCGGTGCGATCGTCGCCGTCGCGGTGTTCGCCGCGCCGACGCTGATCCACATGCTGTCCCCCACGATCGCGAACAACGTCGCCGCCAACAGCGTCGCCGTCACCTTCGCCCGCTACTGCCTGCCGACCATCTTCTTCATGGGCGTGCACGTGGTGATGGGTCAGATCCTCAACGCCCGCGGCAAGTTCGGCGCGATGATGTGGACACCGGTCCTCAACAACATCGTCATGATCATCACGTTCGGGCTGTTCATCTGGGTCTACGGCACATCCGGTGAGTCGCAGATGGGTGTGGACACCATCCCGCCGGAGGGCGTCCGGCTGCTGGGTATCGGCACCCTGCTCGGCCTCGTCGTCCAGTCGCTGGCAATGATCCCGTACCTGCGCGAGACGGGTTTCCGCTTCCGCCCCCGGTTCGACTGGAAGGGCCACGGGCTCGGCAAGACCATCAAGCTGGCCAAGTGGACCGTGCTCTTCGTGCTCGCCAACCAGGCCGGTGTACTGGTCGTCACCCAGCTGTCCACGGCCGCCGGCGCGGCCTCGGGCCACGACGGCACCGGGTTCCTGGCCTACTCCAACGCCCAGTTGATCTGGGGCATGCCGCAGGCCATCATCACCGTCTCGGTCATGGCCGCGCTGCTTCCCCGTATCTCCCGGGCCGCCCATGACAACGACCCGGGCGCGGTCCGCGACGACATCTCACAGGGACTGCGCAACTCGGCCGTCGCCATCGTGCCGGTGGCCTTCGCCTTCCTCGCGCTCGGCCTGCCGATGGCCACCCTGCTGTACGCCTCCAGCGGCATCGAGGCCGCCCGCTCCATGGGTTTCATCCTCATGGCCTTCGCGCTCGGCCTGATCCCGTACTCCGTGCAGTACGTCGTGCTCCGAGGGTTTTACGCCTACGAGGACACCCGCACCCCCTTCTACAACACGGTCATCGTGGCGGCCGTCAACGCCGCCGCCTCCGCACTCTGTTACGTCGTCCTGCCCGCCCGCTGGGCCGTCGTCGGCATGGCCTTCTCCTACGGTCTGGCCTACGCGGTCGGCGTCGGTGTCGCCTGGCGCCGACTGCGCGACCGGCTGGGGGGCGACCTGGACGGCGCGCACATCGTGCGGACCTACGCGCGCCTCTGCATGGCCGCGGTGCCCGCCGCCCTGGTCGGCGGCGCCGTCGGATTCGGGATCCTGGAACTCGTCGGGCCCGGCGCCCTCGGCTCACTGGCCGCGCTGATCTGTGGCGGCGTCATCCTCCTGGGCCTCTTCTTCGTCGCGGCGAAGAAGATGCGCATCGAAGAGGTCAACGGCCTGGTCGGCATGGTCCGTGGACGGCTCGGACGCTGAATGAGCGCTTGCCCGCACAACCATCGCCGCACTCCGCGTGTCGTGCATAGCGCCGGAGTGTGGGCACAATTGGCGTGACTGTGCAGAGCTGGCTGGCATCGCGCAACGGATGGGGAGGCAGGAACGACGGTGGCGGAACGTAGCACGGCTGCCGTCGACGTGGCTGACAACAGCGGCGACGAGCCGCTGACCGCCAAGGCGGACGAGGCCACGACCGACGGGACGGCGCAAGCCGAGAAAACCGAGGGCGCGAGCCCCAAGGACACCGAGAAGACGGACGGTGGGCGGGAGCGTTCCGAGGCCGTTCCGCCCTCACCCGATCTGCACAGCGGTCACAAACTCGCCGGACGCTACCGCCTGGAGGAGTGCGTCACCCGCCTGGACGGCTTCAGCAGCTGGCGTGCCGTCGACGAGAAGCTCCGCCGCGCGGTGGGCGTACACCTGCTGCCCGCGGATCACCCGCGGGCCCGCTCGGTGCTGGCCGCCGCCCGCTCATCAGCTCTGCTCGGCGACCCCCGCTTCGTCCAGGTCCTGGACGCCGTCGAGGAGAACGACCTCGTCTACGTGGTCCACGAATGGCTGCCGGACGCCACCGAGCTCACCGCTCTGCTGGCCACCGGGCCCATGGAGGCCCACGACGCCTACCAGCTCGTCAGCCAGCTCTCCCAGGCGATGGCCGCCGCTCACCGCGAGGGCCTGTCCCATCTGCGCCTCACCCCCGGCGCGGTCCTGCGCAGCTCCACCGGGCAGTACCGCATCCGAGGCCTCGCCGTGAACGCCGCCCTGCGCGGCATCACCGCGGAGCGCCCCCTCCGGACGGACACGGAGGCCATCGGCGCCCTGCTGTACGCCGCACTGACGCACCGCTGGCCGTACGGGGACGACGCCCACGGTCTCGCCGGGCTGCCCAAGGGCATGGGGCTCATCGCCCCGGACCAGGTCCGGGCCGGCGTCCACCGCGGTCTCTCCGAACTCGCGATGCGGGCGCTCGCCAACGACGGTGCCACCGCCTCCCGGCAGGAACCGCCCTGCACCACCCCGGACGAGCTGGCCAAGGCCGTCGCGGCCATGCCGCGCATCCTTCCTCCGGAACCCACGTTCACCGCGCCGCCGGCCTACCAGCGCACGACCTATCAGCAGGGTACGTACGGACGGCCGTCCTCCCACCCGTCCACCGTCGCTCAGCCCGTGATGCCCGCCCCGCCGGCTCCCCTGCAGAGCCGTGCCGGCCGCGCCCTCAAGTGGACCGTCTCAGCGCTCCTCATCGCGGCACTGGGCCTCGGCAGCTGGCAGCTCGCGGAGGCGCTGCTCGACCGGAGGGGCAACGCGGAGGACGCCGTTCCCACACAGGGACCCTCCGAGCCGAACGATGACGGCAAGGGGAAAGCGGCCCTGAAGCCGTTGCCCATCGAGAACGCCGTCGAGTACTCCCCGGACGGAAAAGCGCAGGACCCCGGTGATGTCAGGCTGACCCATGACAGTGATGCCTCGACCTACTGGCGGTCCAAGACCTTCGTGGACGGGCCCCGGCTGGCCCCGTTCAAGCAAGGGGTCGGCATCATGTACGAGATCGAGGCAGGCCAGAAGGTCTCGTCAGCGACCATCGATCTCAAGTTCAGCGGTGAGCGCACCAAGGTAGCGCTGTACGCCGCCGATTCCCTCTCCACGTCCACGCCCCTGACCTCCATGGAGAAGATCGCCGAGACGGCGACCACGGGAACCAAGGCCACTCTTACGACGAAGGAGCCCGTGCCCACGCAGTTCATCCTCGTGTGGATCACGGAAGCGCCGAGGTCACCGGCAGATGCGTTCAGCACAGACGGTTACAAGCAGGGCGTGATCGACGTCGAGTTCACAGGGTGAACATCGACACCGATCTTTTCTGAGGGCTGTCCGTCGCCGCGGAGCATCAGCGCGAGGCAGGAGGTCTTCGCCTCGCCAGGGGCTGCCGGACAGTCCTCAGGAATCCGAGAGGGCTTTGCGAGCGTTGCGGAGCTGGGATTTCTGAAAAGCTTTCAACTGCATCAGTTTTTCAGGATCCCGCTTCATCGCCTCTTTCTGCATCCTGGCCTCCACAGCGCCCCACTTCTTGATGAGACCGACCCGGGCCTTACAATCCAGGTCAGCCAGGGCCGCCTGCTTCTCTTCTGCGCCGGCCTTCTCGGAGCTATGGAATTTTTGATCTCCCACGGATTCCAAAGGAGAAGCATAGGAGTATCCGGCTGCGGCCATACATTTCGACCATGCCTTCACTACCGCATCGACCTTCGCGTCACTGATGGAACGTTCAAAGCTTTCCCTATTAACCTGAGAAGCGAATGAAATGGCAGCCTCCGGCACACCGGCTGCATTAATCTTCGCTTCTGCTTCACCGTAGCAACCACCCTCGGGGACAGAATCACCTTTCGTGATTTCCTGATCTCCCTGCTCTCCGAAGACCAGTCGCTTCTCGTCGTCCGAGAGAGGTTTCAGCTTCTCATCAGTGCCAGGTGCAGCCGACGGCATATGATATCCGTACCTCGCCGCCGTTGCCCGATCCGATATGCCGTACCGCCTACTGATCTCTGCTTCTTCAACAGGACCCTCGGCCGGGGGCAGCGAGTAGGAGGAGCCGAGCCGCTTCAAACAGGCATTGGCCAGGTGAATCTTTGCCTTCTGGACAACCGCATGATCCTCAGGAGGCACACTATATTCATCGATGGGGAGCCGAAGCACCTTGTCGGAGTACACGCGACCTGCCGAGTTCTCCGGCTGAGGCGTTGACCGAACAGGCTCCGACGGAGCCTCGCAGCCAGCAAGCAGAACAACTGACCCGATCAACAGCGCTCTCGCACAATGGAGCTGCGAAAAATTCACTTTCCTGCGCCTCACATAAAGCGCTTGGCAGGCGTTCGAAAGAACGCCTGCCAAGCGAGGATTACATTTCGGATCAGGTCAGCTCGACCAGATCGTGCAATTTCCACTGGGCGAGCCGCTGACTCGGAAGTACACCGAAGCGTTGTTGTTGTAGGTGGCCTTCAACTGGGGCAGGTATCCAAATTCACTGTTCTTTGCCCGCATCGCATCACAGGCACCCGCATATCCACTGTTATAATAGACCGCCACATTCACCCCGACCCCGGGGAGCCTCGTCTGTATCGAGGCAGCGTTGTTCTTCAGCGAAACCCCCTGGCCGTTCCCCGAGGTGAGGAAGGTGTACGGAGCCAGGTTTGAAATACCCTCAGCACCACCGGTGGAGTTAATAGTCGTCCTCGAACCACCGTAGTTCGAGTTGTAGAAGAAGGTGATGCAGCTGGAGTCGCAGTTGCCTATCTTGTTGGTGTCGACCGATATCGACGCGTTCGCGGCGGAGGCCGATCCAAGCACGCCCACCAGCGCCGAACAGGCGACGGCAATCGCAGCTGAAGCGGTACGAAGTCTCTTGTGCATGTATATTCCTTAAGTGCAATATTGCGTATATTATTCAATTGGGCGAAATATTTCATCGTTTTCCGCCCAGGCCTTGAAGAGGTTATCAACTGTCTGAGATAGTGTCGATCAGAATCCAAGGCACTTTCACCCTTAAAGTGACCTTCTGTGTAGCTTTGGGGAGACAGAATGGGCGCCGGTTCCGCAGGCACTGGCCCGAGCGATTCGGACTTGCTCGCCCAGCATGTGGCGGGCGACCCCGACGCCTTCGGTGAACTCGTACGCCGCCACCGCGACCGGCTCTGGGCCGTGGCGCTGCGCACCCTGGGGGACAGGGAAGAGGCGGCCGACGCCGTCCAGGACGCCCTCGTCAACGCCTTCCGCGCCGCCCACACCTTCCGCGGCCAGTCAGCGGTCACCACCTGGCTGCACCGGATCACCGTCAATGCCTGCCTCGACCGGGTCCGCAAGGCCGCCTCCCGTAAGACGTCCCCGGTGGACGACGCGGAACGACTCGACCAGCTCCTGGAACCCCACGAATCGGCCGAGGCCCCCGCGGTCCGGCAGGACCTCCACCGCCAGCTCCAGGCAGCCCTGGCCACACTGCCCGCCGAGCAACGGGCGGCCCTCGTCCTCGTCGACATGCAGGGCTACCCCGTCGCGGAGGCAGCCAGCATCCTCGATGTGCCGTCCGGCACCGTGAAAAGCCGATGTGCCCGGGGCCGGGCGAGACTGGCCCCCCTGGTCCGCCATCTGCGCGCGGGAACCGGGGGGCATACCCCCGACAGTGAGAACGGCGCGGCTGGAAGGAACCGGACCCCCGGAGCATCCGTCCCACCTGCGTCAGGCCCCAGAGACGCAGGAGCAAGCGATCCTGCCGCTACGAAGGGAGGAGGTGGGCGCCCGTGACATCCGCGGCCGACACGGCTCAACACCCGGAGGTCTCCGAGATCTCCGATCTCACCGAGGGACTGCTCACCCCTTCCCGGGCGACGGCAGTCCAGCAGCACATCACGGGGTGCGATCTCTGTTCGGAGGTACAGGACTCCCTCGCCGAGATCCGTGGGCTCCTCGGAACGATGCCCACCCCGGAGCCGATGCCCGAAGACATCGCCGCCCGTATCGACGCGGCTCTCGCGGCGGAGGCCCGCCCCACCGCTCCCGCCGCGGACGAGCCGGTCGTTGTTTCACGTGAAACAACGACCGCCGAAGACACGACGGCCGACCGTGCGACGCGCGAGCCCGCTCCCAGGAGCGGCGGCGCCTCCGTCCAGGATCGTCCCGCGGGCCGGTCTTCCGCCGCCACCGGTCCGGGCCGTCGCCCCTCCCGTCCGCGGCGGCGCGCTGTGGTCCTCGGCACCGCGTTCGGCGCGGCGATCATCGGAATGAGCGTCTTCTTCCTCCAGTCCATCGCCCCGTCCGGCGACTCATCCAAGACCGCGGTCGACAGCGGAGTCAGCGCCGGGGAGAGCCGCGCGCACACCTACGCCGACGGCACGCTGGAATCCCAGGTGCGGGACCTCCTCGGCCGTGGTGCCGCCCAGGAGAGCCCCGGTGCCAAGAAGGTGCCACCGGGCGCGGACACCAAGTCGACGAGTGAGGCCCTCACCCCCGATGCCGAGGCGTCCAGGAGTCCCTTGAAGGCCCCTGCCGTCGCTGTTCCCCCCTGTGTCCAGCAGGCCACCGGCCGCACCACACCGGCCCTCGCACTCGACGAGGGGACCTACCAGGGAACGGACGCTCATCTCGTCGTCCTTCCCCACCCGAGCGACGCCTCACGCGTGCAGGCCTATCTCGTTGCCTCCTCCTGCGTGGACACCGCCCCGGAGTCCACGGGGCAGCTGCTGCTCACCCGCTCCTACGACCGCCCCTGAGAACGGTCCGCGACCGCCGCGGCACGTTCGGGAATGCATCAGCCGTAGGATCCGTTGGGTGGGGTGTGAGTCGTTGAACCGACCCCGTAGGCAGTTAGGCAGTCTGCAGAAACGAGGAAGAAACCCGTGAGCGACGTCCGTAATGTGATCATCATCGGCTCCGGACCGGCCGGGTACACCGCCGCGCTGTACACCGCCCGCGCCTCGCTGAACCCGTTGGTCTTCGAGGGCGCCGTCACGGCCGGCGGTGCGCTGATGAACACCACCGACGTGGAGAACTTCCCCGGCTTCCAGGACGGCATCATGGGCCCCGAGCTCATGGACAACATGCGCGCCCAGGCCGAGCGCTTCGGCGCCGAGCTGATCCCCGACGACGTGGTCGCGGTCGACCTGACCGGTGACGTCAAGACGGTCACCGACACCGCGGGCACCGTCCACCGCGCCAAGACCGTCATCGTCACGACCGGCTCCCAGCACCGCAAGCTCGGACTGCCCAACGAGGACGCTCTCTCCGGACGTGGCGTCTCCTGGTGCGCCACCTGCGACGGCTTCTTCTTCAAGGACCACGACATCGCCGTGATCGGCGGCGGCGACACCGCGATGGAGGAGGCAACCTTCCTCTCCCGCTTCGCGAAGTCCGTCACGATCGTCCACCGCCGCGACACTCTGCGCGCCTCCAAGGCCATGCAGGACCGGGCCTTCGCCGACCCGAAGATCAAGTTCGCCTGGGACAGCGAGGTCGCCGAGATCAAGGGCGACCAGAAGCTCTCCGGTCTGACCCTGCGCAACACCAAGACCGGCGAGACGTCCGAGCTCCCGGTGACCGGACTGTTCATCGCCGTCGGCCACGACCCGCGCACCGAGCTCTTCAAGGGCCAGCTGGAGCTCGACGACGAGGGTTACCTGAAGGTCGAGGCACCCTCCACCCGCACCAACCTCACCGGCGTCTTCGGCGCCGGAGACGTGGTCGACCACACCTACCGTCAGGCGATCACGGCAGCGGGCACCGGCTGCTCCGCCGCCCTGGACGCCGAGCGCTTCCTCGCGGCCCTGGCCGACGCAGAGCCCGCCGAGCCGGAGAAGACCCCGGCCGTCTGAACGTCCGCACCGCACCCCACCCCCCGAGAGACTAAGGAGGCCGCCGTGGCCGGCGCCCTGAAGCACGTTACGGATGACACCTTCGACGAGGTCGTCCTCAAGAGCGACAAGCCCGTGCTGGTGGACTTCTGGGCCGCCTGGTGCGGCCCGTGCCGCCAGATCGCCCCCTCGCTGGAGGCAATCGCAGCGGAGCACGGCGACCAGATCGAGATCGTCAAGCTCAACATCGACGAGAACCCGGCCACCGCCGCCAAGTACGGCGTGATGTCCATCCCGACCCTGAACGTGTACCAGGGCGGCGAGGTCGCCAAGACCATCGTCGGCGCCAAGCCGAAGGCCGCGATCCTCCGCGACCTCGAAGGCTTCATCAGCGCGTAATCGCGAAGCGGCACGCCGACGCGATGTTTCACGTGAAACGGGCCTGCCCCCTCAGGGGGGTGGGCCCGTTTCACACAGCTGCAGGCAGCGACGCCCCGGCCTCACAACGGCCGCAGCACCGGTTCCTTCTGAACCGCTCCCAAAAGCCGGTCGAGCGCCATCTCCACGTCTTCCTTCCAGGAGAGCGTCGTCCGCAGATCCAGCCTCAGCCGTGGGTACACAGGATGCGGGCGCACGGTCTTGAAGCCGACAGCCAGCAGATGATCCGCAGGGAGTACACAGGTGGATTGCTCGGACCGCGCGTCGCCGAATGCCTCGATCGCCTTGAAGCCCCGGCGCAGAACATCCTTCGCCACCGTCTGCACCATGACACGGCCCAGCCCCTGACCCTGGTACGCGGGAATGATCAGCCCAGTGATGAGCTGGACGGCATCGGGAGAGACCGGGCTGGTCGGGAACGCCGTCGAGCGGGGGACGTACGCAGGCGGCGCGAAGAGCACGAAGCCCGCCGGCACATCATCCACATAGACCACCCGCCCGCAGGACCCCCACTCCAGGAGGACCGCGGAGATCCAGGCTTCCTTCTCCGGCTCCGGCTTGCCCGCCTTTACCGCGGCTTCCCCACTGACCGGGTCAAGCTCCCAGAAGACGCACGAGCGGCAACGCTCGGGGAGATCCGGAAGGTTGTCCAGGGTGAGTGGTACGAGCCGACGCCCCATGACAGCGATCCCTCCGTTCCTTCGCCCGCCGCACCATGTGCGGCTGCCAGTGTGCTCCGTTCATGGAACAGACTGCCGACGAATCCCCCGACGGCGCCCAGGCCCAGCCCGACCGTGACGAGCCGACTGCGGCTCACTCTTCGCAAGGCCTCCGCCCTCCTCTGAGGTCGATCACCGTGGATGCGCCGTCCCAGACCGCATCGTATCCACCCAGAGGTGATGCGGATACCGAGAGAGCGCAAAGGGCGGGCCGTGTTCCGGTATGCACCCGGCTCACGGCCCGCCCTTCCTCGGGTCCCGCTGCTCAGCCCTCGTCGTCCTCCTCGGACGTCTCAGCGAGCCGGCGCTCCAGCACTCGTCCCTCGCCCGGGGCGAGACTGCCGAGGATCCGGTCCAGATCTTCCATCGAGGCGAACTCGACGACGATCTTGCCCTTCTTCTGTCCCAGGTCGACCTTCACCCGGGTCTCGAAGCGATCGGACAGACGGGTCGCCAGGTCGGTCAGAGCGGGGGACAGACGGCCGCCGGCCCTCGGGCCCTTGGGCTTCGCAGCGCTCGTGGGGTGCGAGCCCATGAGCGTCACGATCTCCTCGACCGCACGCACCGAAAGCCCCTCGGCCACGATGCGGTGGGCCAGCCGGTCCTGCTCCTCGGAGTCGTCCACGGACAGCAGCGCACGGGCATGGCCGGCCGAAAGAACGCCTGCGGCGACCCGGCGCTGCACGGGCGGCGAAAGCCGCAGAAGCCGCAGCGTGTTCGTCACCTGCGGACGCGAACGGCCGATCCGGTCGGCCAGCTGGTCATGGGTGCACTTGAAGTCCTTGAGCAGCTGGTCGTACGCAGCAGCCTCCTCCAGCGGGTTCAGCTGAGCCCGGTGGAGGTTCTCCAGGAGTGCGTCCAGCAGCAGCTTCTCGTCGTCCGTGGCGCGGACGATGGTGGGAATCCGCTCGAGGCCCGCTTCACGGCAGGCCCTCCACCGACGCTCACCCATGATGAGCTCGTAGCTGTCCGGGCCCGCCTTCCGGACCACGACCGGCTGGAGAAGGCCGACTTCCTTGATGGAGACGACCAGCTCGGCCAGCGCATCCTCGTCGAAGACCTCACGAGGCTGGCGGGGGTTCGGCGTGATCGTCCCGATCGGCAGCTCGGCGAAGTACGCACCGGACGCCCCGGCTTCCTGCTCGGACCGGCCCTCCGAAGTGGACGCAGGCTCCGGCACCACCGGGACGGAGGGCAGCGCGGTCACCTTCGCAGCGGCCACCCCGCGCTCCGCCGTCAGAACCGGACCCGCGCCGGACGACGCCGCACCGCCCCCGGGTGCTGACACCTGCTTCTCCTGGGGAGCGGCGGGGATCAGCGCACCGAGTCCACGCCCCAGTCCTCTACGACGCTCACTCACTGAATGCCCTCCGAAACGTTCTGCTGGCTGTTCTGACTGCTCGTGTGGGCGTGCTGAGTCTCGTAGTGCACCCCGACGCCCCGCAGGGCGATCTCCCGGGCGGCTTCAAGATACGAGAGCGAACCGCTGGAACCCGGGTCGTAGGTCAGCACGGTCTGCCCATAACTCGGCGCCTCCGAGATACGCACCGACCGCGGGATACTCGTCCGCAGGACTTCCTTGCCGAAGTGGGTACGGACCTCCTCGGCGACCTGCGAGGCGAGCCTCGTCCGGCCGTCGTACATCGTCAACAGGATCGTCGAGACGTGAAGCTCCGGATTGAGATGGCCCCGTACCAGGTCGACGTTGCGCAGAAGCTGACCCAGGCCTTCCAGCGCGTAGTACTCGCACTGGATGGGGATCAGTACCTCGGCCCCGGCCACCAGCGCGTTCACCGTCAACAGACCCAGTGACGGCGGGCAGTCGATGAGGATGTAGTCCAGCGGCTGCTCATACGCCTGGATGGCCCGCTGGAGACGGCTCTCCCGTGCCACCAGCGAGACCAGTTCGATCTCCGCACCGGCGAGATCGATGGTCGCGGGGGCACAGAAGAGACCTTCTACGTCCGGTACGGGCTGGACCACCTCGGAGAGCGGGCGGCTCTCCACCAGGACGTCGTAGATCGAGGGAACGTCGGCGTGGTGATCGATACCCAGAGCCGTGGATGCGTTGCCCTGCGGGTCGAGGTCGACCACCAGAACGCGTGCACCGTGCAGGGCCAGGGAAGCGGCAAGGTTGACCGTCGTAGTCGTCTTCCCGACCCCGCCCTTCTGGTTGGCCACCACCATGACACGGGTGCGGTCAGGACGGGGCAGCCCTTCGCCGGCGCGGCCGAGGGCCTCGACCGCCAGCTGAGCGGCTCGGCCGATGGGTGTGTCGTCCATCGGCGGCGGTGTTTCACGTGAAACACCCTCACCCACGGACTCGGTTCGGGGACCGGGGACCGGGTCGGTCATCGGTCCCGCGATGTTGGCGTCGGACCGCAAGGATTCACTCTCCTCGACTTCAGGCTCGCAATGAACAGAGCCTGCCATGCTTTCGGGGTCGTGAACCAGCGAGGCCCGCTGTTCTGTGGATGAATCCGTGCGTGTGGACAACTCGGCAACCCGTCCGGGCTTGCGGTCGCGCGGCGTGGCAGCCGCACGACCGCGGCCGATGATTCCCTGCAGCAGAGAGCGACGTTTCACGTGAAACACGATGCCCCCGCGAAGCAACTACCAGGCCACGACACTCCGCACGGGCACGTATCGCTACTTTCCGGCGGAACCACTGCTAAGTAGCGCGAGAACCAACAGAAACCGCATATCGCCCGACGGGCAGAGCTCCCGACCGGACGACTCCACCGCCCTGCGGCGCCCCTCAGCGACGCCTGCGCGTCCGCTCCGTCCGAGCAGCCTTGGCCCTCTTTGCGGCGAACCTCACACCGCCCGGACTCTCTCCCACCACGACACGGACCACGGTGGAGAGCGGATCGACCAAACCCTCACCGACCTGGAGCACCTCGGTCTCCAGGACACCGAGCTTGCTGAGCGCAGCCCTGGCGCCGTTGAGCTCCTCCTCGGCGGTGTCACCCTTGAGTGCGAGCATCTCCCCGTAGGGCTTCAGCAGGGGCACGCCCCAGCCCGCCAGCCGGTCCAGCGGCGCCACCGCACGGGCGGTCACCACGTGAACGGGCTGAAGCGTCCCGAGGACCTCCTCGGCCCGGCCGCGCACGACCGTCACATGGTCCAGGCCGAGCAGTTCGACGACTTCCTGGAGGAAGTTCGTCCGCCGCAGCAGCGGCTCCAGCAAGGTGATCTTGAGATCGGGGCGCACCAGGGCCAGCGGGATGCCCGGCAGCCCTGCGCCGGAGCCCACATCGCAGACAGTGACGCCTTTGGGCACGACCTCGGAGAGCACCGCGCAGTTCAGCAGGTGCCTCTCCCACAGCCGGGGGACCTCACGCGGCCCGATCAAGCCTCGCTTGACCCCGGCATCCGCCAGAAGCTCCGCGTACCGGACAGCCTCCGGAAAGAACTCTCCGAACACCGCCTGCGCCTCCGCAGGTGCCTGGGGGAGCTCTGCTGCCTCCGTCACGAGGACCGTCCTTCCATACCGCACTAGCGCACTGTGGGTGGCTGACTATCAGGCTGACAAAGATCGGCCCCGCCTGCGAACAGACGGGGCCGACAGTACAAGTATCCGGTCAGGCCGGGAGAACGACGACGAAGCGCTGCGGCTCCTCGCCCTCCGACTCGCTCCGGAGCCCGGCCGCGGCGATCGCGTCGTGCACGACCTTGCGCTCGAACGGCGTCATCGGGTCCAGCTTCACCGGTTCGCCCGAGTTCCTGACCTCGTCCGCGGCCTTGGCGCCCAGCGCCGCGAGGATCTCGCGCTTCTGGGCCCGGAAGCCACCGATGTCCAGCATCAGACGGCTACGGTCACCCGTCTCCCGGTGGACGGCCAGCCGCGTCAGCTCCTGGAGCGCCTCCAGGACCTCACCGTCGCGGCCCACGAGCTTCTGGAGGTCGCGCGCCGATTCGCTGATGATCGACACCGCGGCCCGGTCCGCCTCGACGTCCATGTCGATGTCGCCGTCGAGATCGGCGATGTCGAGCAGACCCTCAAGATAGTCGGCCGCGATCTCGCCCTCCTGCTCCAGGCGGGTCAGGGTGTCGCTGCCGGCCTCGGCGGCGGCCGTGGAGGTGGTGCCTTCCGTCACGGATGGACTCCTTCTTACTTCTTGGACGGGTGCTTGGGCCGCTGGGGGCCCTTGCGCTGTCCGGACTTGGCTTGGCGTGAGGAGCCGGAGGCGGGCTTGCCCGCCGACTTCGGCTTGTCGTCCTGCGGCGCGTCCTGCTTCTCGAGCGAGGTCTTGGAGCCGGCTTCCGCGGGCTCCGTGTCCTTGGCTCCACCGGCCGTGGCACCGGCCGTCTGGCGCTTCGCCTTGGTCTGGCGCTTGGGCTGCTGGCGCTTGGGCGCCTGGCTGCCCTCGGCATCGGCGGCGGCGGTCTCACTCTTCTGCACCGTGCCGTCCTCCTGGGCCGCGAAACCCAGCTTGCCGAGGCCGGTGATGAACTTGCGCTCGATGTCGTTGCGGTCGGGACCCTTGGCGACGATGGCCTTGACGGTGTTGCGCCGGGTGCGGCCGCGCACCTGCTCGCGGACGGTCACGCTCTTGAGGACCCGCTGAAGGTAGGCGTCCTGCGCCTTGCTGCCCGGCGTCGGGTTCTGGTTGATCACGTACATCTGCTGACCCATGGTCCAGACGTTCGTGGTCAGCCAGTAGACGAGGACACCGACGGGGAAGTTGATGCCCATCACGGCGAAGATGACCGGGAAGATGTACATCAGCATCTTCTGCTGCTGCATGTACGGGGTCTTCACCGTCAGGTCGACGTTCTTCGTCATCAGCTGGCGCTGGGTGAAGAACTGCGAGGCCGACATCAGCACGATCATGATGGCGGTGACGATCCGGACGTCCAGCAGGTCGGCGTTGAGCGAGGTGACCTTCTCGACGCTGTCCGTGAACTTCGCAGCGAGCGGGGCGCCGAAGATGTGGGCCTCACGGGCGCTGTCCAGCAGGTCCTGGTTGATCGCCCCGATCTTCTTGCCCGAGGCGATGGACGACAGCACGTGATACAGGGCGAAGAAGAACGGGGACTGCGCCAGGATGGGAAGGCACGAGGAGAGCGGGTTGGTGCCCGTCTCCTTGTACAGCTTCATCATCTCTTCGGACTGACGCTGCTTGTCGTTCTTGTAGCGCTCCTGGATCGCCTTCATCTTCGGCTGGAGCACCTGCATGTTGCGGGTCGACTTGATCTGCTTCACGAAGAGCGGGATCAGGCAGATCCGGATCAGCACCACCAGGGACACGATCGACAGGCCCCAGGCCCAGCCGGAGTCGTCGCCGAAGAGCGCCCCGTAGACCTTGTGGAACTGAACGATCACCCATGAGACGGGTGTGGTGATAAAGCTGAACAGACTGGCAATCGTGTCCACTAATCAGGCTCCTTGAGCATTGGGCGAGGTCTCTGCGGCCGGGCTCGGAGGTTCGGAGACCGACCCCCCGGACGGCACATCAGCGGCGGACTCCCCGCCCTTTTCGCCGCGCAGGGCATTGCGCAGCAACTCGTGCCACCGCGGACGCCTGCGTGGCGGGACATGGTCCACACCGCCGGGTGACCACGGATTGCACCGCAGGATGCGCCAGGCTGTCAGCGCTGTTCCCTTGATGGCACCGTGCCTGTCGATCGACGTATATCCATAGTGGGAACACGACGGGTAGTAACGGCAGACAGGCCCGAGCAGTGGACTGATCGTCCACTGGTACAGCTTGATGAGAGCAAGCAGCGGGTACTTCATCGCGCGCCCCCTCCCAGCAGCCGCTGAAGGGCGGCGTCCAGGTCTCGGGCCAGCTGTGCATGATCGGCGTCGCCCGCACCGGGCAGCGCCCGTACGACAACAAGGCTACCGGGGGGCAGCTGAGCCAGCCGGTCGCGGACCAGACGGCGAAGCTTCCGCTTCACCGCGGTACGGACGACTGCGCCCCCCACGGCCTTGCTGACAACGAAACCCGCACGCGGCGGGGGAACAGTCTCCCCCGTCACGTGCGGGTCCGTATCACCGCTGCTTAGATGGACGACGAGCAGTGGACGTCCGGCTCGACGTCCTCGTCGTACCGCGGTCGCGAAGTCCTCGCGCCGCCTCAGCCGATTCTCGGTAGGCAGCACGTCATGGACCTGTTGGCGATCAGGCGGACAGGCTGCTGCGGCCCTTGCCACGGCGGTTCGCGAGAATCGCACGGCCGGCACGGGTACGCATGCGCAGCCGGAAGCCATGGGTCTTGGCGCGACGACGGTTGTTCGGCTGGAAGGTGCGCTTGCTCACTCGGGGGCTCCAGAAATGATTCGTGTGTTGGCGGGACATCGCCTGGCTGTCACCGTGCGCCCACGAGGAACTCGCGTAAACGCCTTAGTGCACCGCTTCACAATCACAGATCGTGATCTTTGCCCATCGGAGGCAGGCGGCAGCAGCCATCGACAACTCGACCTGGTCACGGTACGCGCGGCTACGCCATCCGGTCAAACCGGCTCCGCGCGACCCCTCATTGTGCACAGCCTGTGGACAACAACTTGAACCGCGCGGCTCCGCCTGACTACCGTGGCTGAACTCCGGTTCTTTTCCTTCCCGACTGCCGGGCCTCACCCGACCCGACCCATCCCGTCCCGAGAACCACACATTCGTGGGACATGCGAGAGAGCGTGCCTTGTGGCTGACGTACCTGCCGATCTTGCCGCAGTGTGGCCGCGAGTGCTGGAACAACTCCTCGGGGAGGGTCAGCAGGGCATCGAGCCGAAGGACAAGCAGTGGATCGAGCGCTGCCAGCCCCTGGCACTCGTCGCCGACACCGCGCTGCTGGCCGTCCCCAACGAATGGGGCAAGCAGGTCCTGGAGGGCCGACTGGCACCGCTCCTCGGCGAGACGCTGACCCGCGAGTGCGGCCGGCCCATCCGGATCGCGATCACCGTCGACGACTCCGCGGGTGAACCGCCCTCCCCGCCGGCGCCCCCGATGCACCAGTCGCACCAGAGTCAGCAGGGCCACCGTTACCCGGCGCAGCCGCGCGACGACGGTCCGCGGGGCGACACGTACGACGGATACGGCCACCGGCCCTCCGACGACGGCATGCCGACGGCCCGGCCGGCCTACCCCGACTACCAGCAGCAGCGCCCGGAGCCCGGTGCCTGGCCGCGTACCCAGGAGGACCTCTCCTGGCAGCAGCCGCGGCACGGCGGGTACCAGGACCGCGAGCAGCCCTCCGGCGAGCCGTACCGCGAGAGCGAGTCGTACCGGGAGCGCGAGAACGAGCAGTACCGGGAGCAGCCCCCGGAGCAGTGGCGCGAGCCGTACGGCACCGGGCGCCCCCAGCAGCACGACTACCGGTCGCAGCCTCCCGAGCGCCAGGGGTACGAGCAGCAGCGCCCCGACCGCCAGGACCAGCAGCAGCCGGGGCCCCGCCAGGGCGGCCACGGCCCCGGGCGGGCCGGCGGTTCGGTACCCGGTCCGATGGGCGCCCAGCCCGCCCCCGCGCCCGGCCCCGGGGAACCGCACGCCCGGCTGAACCCGAAGTACCTCTTCGACACCTTCGTCATCGGGGCGTCCAACCGGTTCGCGCACGCCGCGGCCGTCGCCGTCGCCGAGGCTCCGGCGAAGGCGTACAACCCCCTCTTCATCTATGGGGAGTCCGGGCTCGGCAAGACCCACCTGCTGCACGCCATCGGGCACTACGCGCGGAGCCTCTACCCGGGGACCCGAGTGCGGTACGTGAGCTCGGAGGAGTTCACCAACGAGTTCATCAACTCGATCCGCGACGGCAAGGGGGACACCTTCCGCAAGCGGTACCGCGACGTGGACATCCTGCTGGTCGACGACATCCAGTTCCTGGCGAGCAAGGAGTCGACGCAGGAGGAGTTCTTCCACACCTTCAATACGCTGCACAACGCGAACAAGCAGATCGTGCTCTCCTCGGACCGGCCGCCCAAGCAGCTGGTGACCCTGGAGGACCGGCTGCGCAACCGCTTCGAGTGGGGGCTCACGACCGATGTCCAGCCGCCCGAGCTGGAGACCCGGATCGCGATCCTCCGGAAGAAGGCGGTGCAGGAGCAGCTCAACGCCCCGCCGGAGGTCCTGGAGTTCATCGCCTCGCGGATCTCGCGCAACATCCGCGAACTGGAGGGCGCACTGATCCGGGTGACCGCCTTCGCCTCGCTGAACCGGCAGCCGGTGGACCTCGGGCTGACCGAGATCGTCCTGAAGGACCTGATCCCGGGCGGCGAGGAATCGGCGCCGGAGATCACCGCGCCGGCCATCATGGCGGCGACCGCGGACTACTTCGGCCTCACCGTGGACGACCTCTGCGGATCCTCGCGCAGCCGGGTCCTGGTGACGGCGCGCCAGATCGCCATGTATCTGTGCCGCGAGCTGACCGACCTCTCGCTGCCGAAGATCGGTGCGCAGTTCGGCGGCCGCGACCATACGACGGTGATGCACGCGGACCGGAAGATCCGGGCGCTGATGGCGGAGCGCCGCTCCATCTACAACCAGGTCACCGAGCTGACCAACCGCATCAAGAACGGCTGACGCGGGACGCGAGAACTGTCGGCACCGGCTCCCGGGCTTCTCCTGGAGCGTTTCCCAGGGTGCCTGTCACGGACCTCCACGGTCCGCGGCAGGCGCCTTTTTCGCGTTCTCAGGGCCCCGTAGCGGGCCGACCGGAGCCTCCACCGGACCGTCCGGGCCCCCCACCGGGCTGTTCGAAGCCCGCGTCGAGCGCCCCGTGGGCCCCGCGCTGTTCGAATACGGGCTGGTCAGAGGCTCTTCTCCACAGATGTGGGAGAAATCTTCCGTCCACAGCCTGGGGACTGGGAAGTTGTCCATATTGCATCCACAGGTACCGCTGCCGATACTCCATCAGACCAGGTCACATGGCTGGGGATTTGTGGTCAACCGTGATCCACAGCCTGTGGACAGTTTTTTCGTCCACAGGCTGTGCTCATCGTTGTCCACCGGCGACCCACAGGGTGAGCCGTGTTGTCCCCAGCTTTTCCCGGCTTCTCCACACCCCTGTCCACTGTTCGGCAACGCAACACACGCTCTCACCGCCCGGAGTGAAAGGCGTCACACCAAGGGGGTCGGTTGGGCTGTGGGGAACGTGGGTAAAGCTGGGGACAGGCCTGGGGAGAAGTGGCCCCCTCCTGTGCATCGGGTGTGCAGAACTTTCGCCCGTCCACAGAAAGCCCCGGTTGTCCACGGGCGCCACCCACAGGACCGGTGGACAAAAAACAGTCGCTGACCTGCGCAAACGACGTTATCCACGGTATCCACAAGGCCTACTACTACTACCACCCAGAGTTAGCCAGGAATCAGCTTCGAAGTGGGTGCTGTGGACAACTCGACCCTCGACCGCCGCGAAGCTCTTGGCCCGACTTGACCCCGAGCAGCAACGACTGTCGGTGCCGTACGTCAGACTGGACCCCGGAGCCTCCCCAGCCCTCGGCAGGGAGCTCCGGTCCAGACGACGAAGGCCAGCAGGGCGAGCGAGCAACAGCAGGAGGCGGTTCCGGTGAAGATCCGGGTGGAGCGCGATGTACTCGCGGAGGCGGTGGCCTGGGTGGCCCGCAGCCTCCCGGCCCGTCCGCCGGCGCCCGTTCTCGCGGGCCTTCTGCTGAAGGCCGAGGACGGCGCTCTCAGCTTCTCCAGCTTCGACTACGAGGTCTCCGCCAGGGTCTCCGTGGACGCGGAGGTCGACGAGGACGGCACGGTGCTCGTCTCCGGTCGGCTGCTCGCCGACATCTGCCGCGCCCTGCCGAACCGCCCGGTGGAGATCTCCACCGACGGTGTGCGGGCCACGGTCGTCTGCGGCTCCTCCCGCTTCACCCTCCACACACTGCCTGTGGAGGAGTACCCCGCGCTGCCGCAGATGCCGACCGCCACGGGCACCGTTCCCGGTGAGGTCTTCGCCTCGGCCGCAGCCCAGGTCGCCATCGCCGCCGGCCGTGACGACACGCTGCCGGTGCTGACCGGTGTGCGGATCGAGATCGAGGGCGACACCGTCACCCTCGCCTCCACCGACCGCTACCGCTTCGCGGTCCGCGAGTTCCTGTGGAAGCCGGAGAACGCCGACGCCTCGGCGGTCGCCCTGGTGCCCGCCAAGACCCTCCTGGACACCGCCAAGGCGCTCACGAGCGGCGACACGGTCACCCTGGCGCTCTCCGGCTCCGGCGCGGGCGAGGGCCTGATCGGCTTCGAGGGCGCCGGACGCCGGACGACCACGCGTCTCCTCGAAGGCGATCTTCCGAAGTACCGCACGCTCTTCCCGACCGAGTTCAACTCCGTCGCGGTGATCGAGACGGCCCCCTTCGTCGAGGCCGTCAAGCGTGTGGCCCTGGTCGCCGAGCGCAACACCCCCGTACGGCTCAGCTTCGAGCAGGGCGTCCTCATCCTGGAAGCCGGTTCCAGTGACGACGCACAGGCTGTGGAGCGCGTCGACTCGGTGCTGGAGGGCGACGACATCTCGATCGCCTTCAACCCGACGTTCCTGCTGGACGGTCTGAGCGCGATCGATTCCCCGGTCGCCCAGCTCTCCTTCACCACGTCCACCAAGCCCGCCCTGCTCAGCGGCCGCCCGGCCGTGGACGCCGAGGCGGACGACGCGTACAAGTACCTGATCATGCCGGTGCGCCTCTCCGGCTGATCCCGGCATCCCCCGGCCGATCGGGGGACGTATCCGCGGCAGTTTCCGGCGGGCCCGCTCGGCGCGGAGCGGGCCCGCCGCGCTGTCCCCCGCCGGGCGTAGGCTCGGTCCTGGGCGCAAACGCCCCGACGCTTATCGCCACGACGCTTAAGGAATCTCTGATGGAGCTCGGTCTCGTCGGCCTCGGCAAGATGGGCGGCAACATGCGCGAGCGCATCCGCCGCGCAGGCCACACCGTCATCGGTTACGACCGCAACCCGGATGTCGCCGATGTCCACAGCCTCGAAGAGCTCGTGGGCGAGCTGAAGGGCCCGCGGGTCGTCTGGGTCATGGTCCCGGCCGGTGCCGCTACCCAGTCCACGATCGACGAGCTCGCCGAGCTGCTCTCGCCCGGCGACGTCGTCGTCGACGGCGGGAACTCCCGCTGGACCGACGACGAGAAGCACGCCGCCGAGCTGGGTCTCAAGGACATCGGATTCGTCGACTGCGGCGTCTCCGGCGGCGTCTGGGGCCTGAAGAACGGCTACGCCCTGATGTACGGCGGCACCGAGGAGAACGTGGCGAAGGTCCAGCCGATCTTCGACGCGCTCAAGCCCGAGGGCGACTTCGGCTCCGTGCACGCGGGCAAGGTCGGCGCCGGCCACTTCGCGAAGATGGTCCACAACGGCATCGAGTACGCCATGATGCAGGCGTACGCCGAGGGCTGGGAGCTGCTGGAGAAGGTCGACTCCGTCACCGACGTGCGCGAGGTCTTCCGCTCCTGGCAGGAGGGCACGGTCATCCGTTCCTGGCTGCTCGACCTCGCGGTCAACGCGCTCGACGACGACGAGCACCTGGAGAAGCTCCGGGGCTTCGCCGCCGACTCGGGCGAGGGCCGCTGGACGGTGGAGGCCGCGATCGACAACGCGGTGCCGCTGCCCGCGATCACGGCGTCGCTGTTCGCGCGGTTCGCCTCGCGCCAGGACGACTCCCCGCAGATGAAGATGATCGCCGCGCTGCGCAACCAGTTCGGCGGGCACGCGGTCGAGTCCAAGTCCGAGAACTGATCGGAACGCCGACGCCGCGTCGGCAGCGCAACAACCTGCGAAGCACCATCGGGAGAGGTCGGTCACCATGCACGTCACCCATCTCTCGCTGGCCGACTTCCGCTCGTACGCCCGGGTCGAGGTCCCTCTCGACCCGGGCGTCACCGCGTTCGTGGGGCCCAACGGGCAGGGCAAGACCAACCTCGTCGAGGCCGTCGGCTATCTCGCCACCCTCGGCAGTCACCGGGTCTCCTCGGACGCCCCGCTGGTGCGGCTGGGCGCGGAGCGGGCGGTGATCCGTGCGGCGGTCACCCAGGGCGAGCGTTCGCAGCTGATCGAGCTGGAGCTGAACCCCGGCCGCGCCAATCGGGCCCGTATCAACAGGTCCTCGCAGGTCAGACCGCGTGATGTGCTCGGAATCGTACGGACCGTGCTGTTCGCGCCGGAGGATCTGGCCCTGGTCAAGGGCGATCCCGGGGAGCGGCGGCGGTTCCTGGACGAGCTGATCACGGCACGGTCGCCCCGGATGGCCGGGGTCCGCTCCGACTACGAGCGGGTGCTCAAGCAGCGCAACACCCTGCTGAAGTCCGCGGCGATGGCCCGGCGGCACGGCGGCCGCTCGATGGACATGTCCACCCTCGACGTCTGGGACCAGCACCTGGGCCGGGTGGGCGCGGAACTGCTCGCGCAGCGCCTCGACCTGATCGCCACGCTCCAGCCGCTGGCCGACAAGGCATACGGGGACGTGGCTCCGGGCGGCGGTCCGGTGGCGCTGGAGTACCGCAGCTCGGTCGGCGAGGGCGTGGGTCCCGCGCGCACCCGCGACGAGTTGTACGAGCAGCTGATCGCGGCGCTCGTGGACGTCCGCAAGCAGGAGATCGAGCGGGGTGTGACCCTCGTCGGCCCGCACCGCGACGATCTGGTGCTCGGTCTGCGGGGGATGCCGGCGAAGGGGTACGCGAGCCACGGCGAGTCCTGGAGCTACGCCCTGGCGCTGCGGTTGGCCAGTTACGAGCTGTTGCGCTCCGAGGGCAACGAGCCGGTGCTGGTGCTGGACGACGTCTTCGCCGAGCTGGACGCGCGGCGCCGTGAGCGGTTGGCGGAGTTGGTGGCTCCGGGTGAGCAGGTGCTCGTGACGGCCGCGGTGGCGGAGGACGTTCCGGGCGTGCTGGCGGGGGCGCGGTACGCGGTGTCCTCGGGCGAGGTGGAGCGCGTATGACCGCCCGGGGCGAGAGCGGGGCGGGCCGACGGGGATCGGCCTCCCGCGCGAGCGGTACGGGAGCGGCGCGCGCGAAGGGCGCGGGCCGGGCCGGCGGGCCGACAGAGGCGTTGCCGGATCCGGCCGCTTCCGGGACGGCCGCCGGGGCTTCGTCCGGGGCCTCCTCCGGGGCGCCTTCAGGGGTGCCGAAGCCGCCTGAGGTGACCGGGGTCGATCTCGCCCGGGTCGCGTTGCGGGCGGCGAAGGAGCAGGCCAGGGCGCGGGGTGCGGCGGCGCAGCAGAAGAAGCAGGCCCGGCGGGGCGGCGGGCTGCGCTCGGGCGCCCGGTCGGACGGCCGTGATCCGCAGCCGCTGGGTTCCGCGATCAACCGGCTGATCACCGAGCGGGGCTGGGAGACGCCCGCCGCGGTCGGCGGGGTGATGGGGCGGTGGCCGCAGATCGTCGGCGACGATCTGGCGAACCACTGCGTACCCCTGCGGTACGACGACGATCCGGACGCCCGGGTGCTGACCGTGAGCTGTGACTCGACGGCGTGGGCGACGCAGCTGCGGCTGCTGGCTCCGCAGCTGGTGGCCCGGCTGAACGCGGATCTGGGGCAGGGCACCGTACGGATGATCAAGGTGGTCGGTCCGGGGGGCCCGGAGCGCCGGTTCGGGCCGTTGCGGGCGCCAGGCAGCAAGGGTCCTGGCGACACCTACGGGTGAGGGTGCGGGCCGTCGGCGGGAGGGACGGGCAGCTGCGGGCCCGCAGTCGGGTCCTCCGCTCCTCACACCCTCCCGTAAGGATCCCCGAGCACCGCGCTGAGCTGCACTTTTGGCGTAAACTTGTCGTGTACTGGGCGGGCGTATGGGTGGTTTCGTCGGGGTTCGTGCGGGAGGAAACCGAGCGGTACGGCCGGTGCGTCCCTCACCGTAGCGAGAGGTTGACAGGCCGAAGCGCTCAAAGCCCTTCAGGGCCTCTTGGAGCCCCTTCCCGAATATGGGGAGTCGTCAGCCGCTCATTCAGGGCGGCACATGCGTACTCAGGTACCGGCAAACCCCCATTCATGTCAGTGCTACCGGTAGACTGGTGAGTAATCCCGCCGCTGAGGCGGGAGTCGTCGATACAAGCCGAACGACGCAGCCGCTCCCGCCTGTCCGGAGAACGGCCTGTGCTGTGCCAGAAAGGGCGCTTCGTGGCCGATTCCGGCAACCCCAACGAGAACATTCCGTCCACAGCGGGCGAGCACGGCGAGGTCGCCGCCTCGTACGACGCCAGCGCGATCACCGTGCTGGAAGGGCTGGACGCGGTCCGCAAGCGGCCTGGCATGTACATCGGCTCGACCGGTGAGCGCGGCCTGCACCACCTCGTGCAGGAAGTCGTCGACAACTCGGTCGACGAGGCGATGGCGGGCCACGCGGACACCATCGACGTCACGATCCTCGCCGACGGCGGGGTGCGCGTGATCGACAACGGCCGCGGTATCCCCGTCGGCATCGTGCCGTCCGAAGGAAAGCCGGCCGTCGAGGTCGTGCTGACCGTCCTGCACGCGGGCGGCAAGTTCGGCGGCGGCGGCTACGCCGTCTCCGGCGGTCTGCACGGCGTCGGCGTCTCCGTCGTCAACGCCCTGTCCACCCGGGTCGCCGTCGAGGTCAAGACCGACGGATACCGCTGGACCCAGGACTACAAGCTCGGTGTCCCGACCGCCCCGCTGGCCAAGCACGAGGCCACCGAGGAGACCGGTACGACGGTCACCTTCTGGGCCGACGGGGACATCTTCGAGACCACCGAGTACAGCTTCGAGACCCTCTCGCGCCGCTTCCAGGAGATGGCGTTCCTCAACAAGGGCCTCACCCTCAAGCTCACCGACGAGCGGGAGTCGGCGAAGGCGACGGCGGGCGCGGACAGCGCGGACGCCGTCGAGCCCGCCGAGGAGGAGACCGCCCGCACGGTCACGTACCACTACGAAAACGGCATCGTCGATTTCGTGAAGTACCTCAACTCCCGCAAGGGCGACGTCATTCACCAGTCGGTGATCGACATCGAGGCCGAGGACAAGGACCGTCTCCTCTCGGCCGAGATCGCCATGCAGTGGAACACGCAGTACACCGAGGGCGTCTACTCCTTCGCCAACGCGATCCACACGCATGAGGGCGGCACGCACGAGGAGGGCTTCCGTGCGGCGCTGACCTCGCTGGTCAACCGGTACGCGCGCGACAAGAAGCTGCTCCGCGAGAAGGACGACAACCTCACTGGCGAGGACGTCCGCGAGGGCCTCACCGCGATCATCTCGGTGAAGCTGGGCGAGCCGCAGTTCGAGGGCCAGACGAAGACCAAGCTGGGCAACACGGAGGCCAAGACCTTCGTGCAGAAGGTCGTCCACGAGCAGCTGACGGACTGGTTCGACCGGAATCCCAACGAGGCCGCCGACATCATCCGCAAGGGCATCGCCGCCTCGACCGCCCGGGTGGCGGCCCGCAAGGCGCGTGACCTGACGCGGCGCAAGGGGCTGCTGGAGAGCGCCTCGCTGCCGGGCAAGCTCAGCGACTGCCAGTCGAACGACCCCACCAAGTGCGAGATCTTCATCGTCGAGGGTGACTCCGCCGGCGGTTCGGCGAAGTCCGGCCGTAACCCGATGTACCAGGCGATTCTGCCCATCCGCGGCAAGATCCTGAACGTCGAGAAGGCCCGGATCGACAAGATCCTCCAGAACACCGAGGTCCAGGCGCTGATCTCGGCGTTCGGCACCGGGGTCCACGAGGACTTCGACATCGAGAAGCTCCGCTATCACAAGATCATCCTGATGGCGGACGCCGACGTCGACGGTCAGCACATCAACACCCTGCTGCTGACCTTCCTCTTCCGCTTCATGCGGCCCCTGGTGGAGCAGGGCAACGTCTACCTCTCGCGCCCGCCGCTCTACAAGATCAAATGGGGCCGGGACGACTTCGAGTACGCGTACTCGGACCGGGAGCGCGACGCCCTGGTGGCGCTCGGCAAGCAGAACGGCAAGCGGATCAAGGAAGACTCGATCCAGCGCTTCAAGGGCCTCGGCGAGATGAACGCCGAAGAGCTGCGCATCACGACCATGGACGTCGACCACCGGGTGCTCGGGCAGGTGACGCTGGACGACGCGGCGCAGGCCGACGACCTGTTCTCGGTGCTCATGGGCGAGGACGTCGAGGCGCGGCGCTCGTTCATCCAGCGCAACGCCAAGGACGTCCGCTTCCTCGACATCTGAGTCGGCCGTACCAGCGACGCCGCAGCTCGAAAGGACTTTGACCAGCAATGGCCGACGAGAACACCCCTGTGACACCCGAACCCGTGATGCCCGAGGCGGAGATCATCCCCGGTGTGGGCATGCGCGTCGAGCCCGTCGGGCTCGAGACGGAGATGCAGCGCTCCTACCTCGACTACGCGATGTCCGTCATCGTCTCGCGTGCGCTGCCCGACGTACGGGACGGCCTCAAGCCCGTCCACCGCCGGGTGCTGTACGCGATGTACGACGGCGGCTACCGCCCCGAGAAGGGCTTCTACAAGTGCGCCCGCGTCGTCGGCGACGTCATGGGTACGTACCACCCGCACGGCGACTCCTCCATCTACGACGCCCTGGTGCGCCTCGCGCAGCACTGGTCGATGCGCATGCCGCTGGTGGACTCCAACGGCAACTTCGGTTCCCCGGGCAACGACCCGGCCGCCGCCATGCGGTACACCGAGTGCAAGATGATGCCGCTGTCCATGGAGATGGTCCGGGACATCGACGAGGAGACCGTCGACTTCCAGGACAACTACGACGGCCGCAACCAGGAGCCGACGGTCCTGCCGGCGCGCTTCCCGAACCTGCTGGTCAACGGCTCCGCGGGCATCGCGGTCGGCATGGCGACCAACATTCCGCCGCACAACCTCCGCGAGGTCGCCTCCGGTGCCCAGTGGTACCTGGAGCACCCCGAGGCCTCGCACGAGGAGCTGCTGGACGCGCTGATCGAGCGCATCAAGGGCCCCGACTTCCCCACCGGCGCGCTGGTCGTGGGCCGCAAGGGCATCGAGGAGGCGTACCGCACCGGGCGCGGCTCCATCACGATGCGCGCGGTCGTCGCGGTCGAGGAGATCCAGGGCCGTCAGTGCCTGGTCGTCACGGAACTTCCGTACCAGACCAACCCGGACAACCTCGCGCAGAAGATCGCCGACCTGGTCAAGGACGGCAAGGTCGGCGGGATCGCGGACGTTCGCGACGAGACCTCCTCGCGTACGGGGCAGCGCCTGGTCGTCGTCCTCAAGCGGGACGCGGTCGCCAAGGTCGTCCTGAACAACCTGTACAAGCACACCGACCTCCAGACGAACTTCGGCGCGAACATGCTGGCGCTCGTCGACGGGGTGCCGCGCACGCTGTCGATCGACGCGTTCATCCGCCACTGGGTGACGCACCAGATCGAGGTCATCGTCCGGCGGACGAAGTTCCGGCTGCGCAAGGCCGAGGAGCGGGCGCACATCCTGCGCGGCCTGCTCAAGGCCCTGAACGCCATCGACGAGGTCATCGCCCTCATCCGGCGTTCCAACACGGTGGAGATCGCGCGCGAGGGCCTGATGGGCCTGCTGGAGATCGACGAACTCCAGGCGAACGCGATCCTGGAGATGCAGCTGCGCCGGCTGGCCGCGCTGGAGCACCAGAAGATCACCGCCGAGCACGACGAGCTCCAGGCGAAGATCAACGAGTACAACGAGATCCTGGCCTCGCCCGCCAAGCAGCGCACGATCGTCAGCGAGGAGCTGGCGGCGATCGTCGACAAGTTCGGCGACGACCGGCGCTCCGCGCTGGTGCCCTTCGACGGTGACATGTCCATCGAGGACCTGATCGCCGAGGAGGACATCGTCGTCACGATCTCCCGCAGCGGTTATGTGAAGCGCACGAAGACGGACGACTACCGCTCGCAGAAGCGCGGCGGCAAGGGCGTGCGCGGGACGAAGCTGCGGGAAGACGACATCGTCGACCACTTCTTCGTCTCGACGACCCACCACTGGCTGTTGTTCTTCACGAACAAGGGCCGGGTCTACCGGGCCAAGGCGTACGAACTCCCGGACGCCGGACGGGACGCGCGCGGCCAGCACGTCGCCAACCTGCTGGCCTTCCAGCCGGACGAGAAGATCGCCCAGATCCTGGCGATCCGCGACTACGAGGCCGTGCCGTACCTGATCCTGGCGACGAAGGGCGGTCTGGTGAAGAAGACCGCGCTCAAGGACTACGACTCGCCGCGCTCGGGCGGTGTCATCGCCATCAACCTGCGCGAGATGCCGGACGGCGGCGACGACGAGCTGATCGGCGCCGAGCTGGTGTCGGCCGAGGACGATCTGCTGCTCATCAGCAAGAAGGCCCAGTCGATCAGGTTCACCGCGACGGACGACGCGCTGCGTCCGATGGGCCGTGCCACCTCGGGCGTCAAGGGGATGAGTTTCCGCGAGGGCGACGAACTGCTCTCGATGAATGTCGTCCGGCCCGGTACGTTCGTCTTCACCGCTACCGACGGCGGGTACGCGAAGCGGACCCCTGTCGACGAGTACCGCGTCCAGGGTCGCGGCGGCCTCGGCATCAAGGCCGCCAAGATCGTGGAGGACCGCGGATCGCTCGTCGGTGCGCTGGTGGTCGAGGAGACCGACGAGATTCTCGCCATCACGCTCGGCGGTGGTGTGATTCGTACGCGAGTCAATGAAGTCAGGGAGACGGGCCGTGACACCATGGGCGTTCAACTGATCAATCTGGGCAAGCGCGACGCCGTCGTCGGCATCGCGCGCAACGCCGAGGCCGGCCGTGAGGCGGAAGAGGTCGATGGGGCCGATGACGTCGACGGCGAGCAGGCCGGGGTTCACGCCGAGGGCGTGAGCGAGGGCACTGTCGAGGGCATGGAGCCTTCGACCGGGGAGCACGAGGAGTAGAGCGTGAGTGGAGCCACGGGCGCCGGTTCGGCCGCTTCCGGAGCTGGAGCGAACGGTGCCCGTGGCCCTGCCACGGACTCCCAAGGGGGCACTGTGACGGACACACGAGGGCCTCAGCCCCAGTACGAGGGTTACGCGACCGGGCCCCTGCCCGGCGAGCGTGAGCCCGCACCGGGGCCGTCGGGGCCGTACCACCCGCCCCAGGCGTACGAGGGGCCCGGAAAGCCGGCCGGCGGCACGCTGGGCGGCGCGCAGGGCGTGGGCGGCGGCCAGGCGACGCGTAAGCCACGCACGGGGGCGCGGACCACTCCGCGTACCCGCAAGGCCCGTCTGCGGGTGGCCAAGGCCGACCCGTGGTCGGTGATGAAGGTCAGCTTCCTGCTGTCGATCGCGCTCGGCATCTGCACGGTGGTGGCGTCGGCGGTGCTGTGGATGGTCATGGACGCGATGGGCGTCTTCGAGACCGTCGGCGGCACGATCAGCGAGGCCACCGGCTCGAACGAGAGCAACGGCTTCGATCTGCAGTCGTTCCTGTCGCTGCCGCGCGTGCTCATCTTCACCTCGGTCATCGCCGTGATCGACGTGGTGCTGGCCACCGCGCTGGCGACGCTGGGCGCCTTCATCTACAACCTGTCGGCGGGCTTCGTGGGCGGCGTCGAGCTCACGCTGGCCGAGGACGAGTAGCGCGCCGAGTATCGATTTTGGGACTGGCCCCGACGTGCGCTAATCTTCAGAAGTCAGCGCGAGAGCGCGGCGGGGCTATAGCTCAGTTGGTTAGAGCGCATCCCTGATAAGGATGAGGCCACAGGTTCAAATCCTGTTAGCCCCACAGAACGAAGACCCCCAGTCACCAGTGGCTGGGGGTCTTCGCGTTGAGGGTGCTGGTGCTGTCGGTCGGCTCTCGGCCCGGGCTGGGTCGGGTCGGGCTGCGGCCGGGTCGGTTCGCGTGGGCGCGTCGGGGCGGGGAGCAGGGCGTACGGCCGGGGCGTCGAGGGCCCTGGGAAGGCCCCGGGACCACCGGAGGTGGCCCCGGACACGGCGAAGGCCCCGTGTCCATGGGGGCTCCGGGGCGTAGGACAGGCTCGGGGCGCACGGGAAGGGCCCCCGGCCGGTGTGAACCGGACCAGGGGCCCCGGAGTGCGGTGGGCGCCGGGATCAGGGGGGTGGCGCCGGGGAGTCGCCTTCCGGGGCTGCGTGGTGGGAGCCGGCCGGGCCGGTCGTGCGGGCGGCCTCCGCGGGGTCGAGCGACAGGTGCCGGGTGGCCGGGGAGGAGCCGTGGGCCTCGGCGCGGATGCGCTGCTTCATCGTGGGCGGCACGGCCCGGTCACGCGGAAGGGTCCATCGGACCGAGGGGACGATCGGAGTTGCCGCGGTGGCTGCCGTGTGCTCCTGGGTCGTGGTGCTCGGCTGCGCCGCGGCGTTCGTGGCGCTCGCGGTGCCCGCCGTGGCGGTGGCGAGGCCCAGCGACGCCAGGAGGGCGAAGAACGCGGTGATGAAGGCGGTCCAGAGGTTCTTGGGCTGGAAGGTGCTCATGGCCCCTCGCTTTCGGACGGTCCGGTTGCTGACTTCTCCGATCATGTGGATCCGGGCCGTGGTTTCGAGGAGCGACGCCCGCTCTGCGCAGATCTTCGGATGAACACCACTCGTATGGTGCAACCGGAGTGGACGGGGCCTCGCGGACGGCCGGAAGAGGGTGCCGGGAGGTCTTTCCGGACGCCGTGGAGGGGTGTTCCGGGGCCCCCGGGCAGGTAACCGATCGGTATCGGTCGGTGTGTATAGTCGGCGACAGAAGGCCCATACGCCAAGGAAAGACGAGGTCGCGCGGTGAAGAAGCTTCTCCTGGTCGCACTGGCCGCCATCGGCGGGCTCCTCGTGTACCGCCAGATCCAGGCGGATCGCGCCGAGCAGGATCTGTGGACGGAGGCGACCGACTCCGTGCCCGCAGGTTCGGGTGTGTGAGACGGCACAGTCTGTTACGGGCCCCGGTCGCTGAGCGGCCGGGGCTTCGTGCTGCCCGGGGGCCCGCGCGTCGGCGAGCGGGCCCTTTGTCGTACGCGCGTGATGCCCGTACCTCCGGCCCTCCCGGCCTCTTGAGTTCACTGGAGCACATACATAAATTGCTCTGGTGAACTCCGGGCGGGCTTCGGCGAGGGGGTGGAACGCGGACAAGAGGGGCAATGCGGCTGCGGCCGGAGACACCGGCGGTGCGGGCGGGGCAGGATGGACCGGCATCGCGGCCGGGCGGTCGACGGCACCGGCGCGTGAGGACGACGAGGGGAAGCGCGTGACGAGGCAGCGCAACAGGGGCCGGGTGGTGGCCGCGGTGCTCGCGGGGATGTGCGCGGCGGCGGCCCTGCCGGGGCAGGCCCACGCGGCCGGTCCCGGGGTGTACGCGTTCGACCCCGACGCGAAGAACGTGCAGGGCGCGGCGACCAACGTCGAGGCGTCCACGCTGGACGAGGGCGTCCCGTACCGCAGCATGATCAAGCCGGGCGAGAAGCTCTACTACCGGGTCACGCTGGACGACGCCTCCGCCGCCTACGTCTCGGCGGTCGCGGTGCCCGGCGACAGCGGCGCGGTCGCCTACGGCGACGGCATCAACGTCAGTCTCCGGGAGACCGACGACACCCAATGCGGGGCGGAGCGGGCGAACTTCGGCGCGGGCGCGTACGCGCGCCCCATCTCCGCGTACGTCTTTCGGACCGTCAAGGAGGGCAGCTCCACCTGCCAGGAGAGCGGCCAGTACGACGTCCTCGTCGAGCGCGAGAGCAAGGAGACGTCCAACTCCGACGCCTGGGACCTGGAGTTGCGCTTCCTCCAGGAGCCGCGGTTGAGGAGTGGGGCGGCCATGCCGACCGACGGGCCCGAAAGCTGGCCCTCGGCCTCGGCGAAGCCGCTGACCGGGAAGCAGCAGAAGCGGTCCGGTGGGTCCGGGTACTCCGAGGCCACCAGCCTGGAGAACGGCCGCTGGCAGGACACGGTCGCCCCGGGGCAGACCCGCTTCTACCGGGTGCCGGTCGACTGGGGCCAGCAACTCCACGCCGCCGCGGGGCTCTCCAACAGCACGGGTGCCACCAAGCAGTTCGTGGGCAACGCGCTCACTCTGTCGCTGGACAACCCCGCCCAGGGACATGTCTCCGACGCCACGCTCTCGTACTCCGGAGGGCCCGCCTCCGCGTCCCTGAGGCCGCTGCCGCCGGTGGCCTACCGCAACCGGTTCGCCCCCTCGCCCCAGGTCAGCGCCATGCGCTTCGCGGGCTGGTACTACCTGTCGGTCTCCCTCAGCCCGAAGCTCAAGGAGTCCTACGGCGCCGAGCCGATCCCGTTCGAGCTGGCGGTCCAGGTGAAGAACAAGGCCGAGGCGTCCCCGTACGAGGGTGACGCCGGCGTCTTCGGCGTCACCGACCAGGACCGGGAAGTGGCCCGGAAGGGCAAGAACGCCCGGGAGGCCGCGCGGAGCGGCCCGATGACGGTGGTCGCCGCGGCCGGGATCGGCACGGGGTCCGTACTGCTGCTCGGGCTGGGCGTCTGGACGCTGCTGGCCCGCCGCCGCGCCGCCGGGTCCCCGGCGGCGGGTACGCCGGTCGCCGGGGGCCACCAGCCGCCGCGGGTCCGGTAGCCGGACCGGCGGCGGGACCGTCAGACCTGGGTCAGGGCCCAGATCCCGACCGCGAAGCAGAGCAGCGCCACCACCAGCACCCCGGCCGCCACCTTCGGCGGCGGCCCCGGACGCGGTACCCGTACGGGCGCGTGGGGAGCGGCGTGCTGTACCGGCGGGGCCGGCACCGGTGGTTGCCGCTGCTCGGCGGTGTAGGCGCGGGTGGCGACGGGGTCGTGCGGCACGCCGGAGGTCGGCGCCTGGGAGAGGTCCGGCGCGCCGACGGCGTACGGGGGAGGCGTGTCCGCGGCGAGCGGCGCGGCCGACGGCTGCTGGAAACTCGGCTGCACGTAAGGCGGTTGCCGCGGGGGCGGGGACCCGGGCGGGGGCGCGAGGTGGAAGCTGCCCGTCTCGGACATCGACGCGGGAGGCGGTGCGTAGGCCTGCGGGCCGAACTCCGCAACGGCCGGCCGCGCCGGGGCGGCCGTGGGGGCGGGGGCGGGCTCCGCCGGCTGCTGAGGGGCGGTCACGGGCCCATCGGGGCCGAATCCCGTCGGCAGCGGCCCGATCTGGTCGAACACCTCCACCGGCTCGTCGTCCGGGCCGGGTTCGGGGAGCATCTCGACCGCGGCGGTCAGGGCCTTGCGGGCGCCCGTCGCCGTCCGGAACCGGGCGTGCGGGTCCGGCTGGAGCAGCCCGGCGAGAACCTGCCACAGCGGCTCGGAAATGCCGTTGGGGGCGCTCGGGGTGCCGTGCGCGACGAAGTGCTCCACCAGCGCCTGGGAGTCGGGCTTCCGGCCCTGGAGAAGATAGAGCGCGACCAGGCCGACCGCGAAGAGGTCCGCGGGGAAGTCGGGCTCGGCGCCCATCATCTGCTCGGGGGCGAAGTAACCGGGCGTACCGACCACGTAGTCGGTCTCGGTCAGCCGGGGTTCGCCCTTGCGCATCGAGATGCCGAAGTCGGAGAGGCGCAGATGCGGGCGACCCGTTCCGGTCGCCTCCATCAGGATGTTGGCGGGCTTGATGTCGCGGTGCACCACCCCTTCGGCGTGCACCGTGGAGAGTCCGGAGAGCAGCTGGTCCAGCAGCAGGCAGACGAAGCGCGGGGGCAACGGGCCGTAGTCGCCGATGACATGGGCGAGCGAGCCCCCGCTCACCAGGTCCATGGTGAACAGGACCTTGTCGTCGTCGGCGGCCCAACTGGCCGGGGCGAGCACGTGCGGGTGCTCGATGCGCAGGGCCTGTTCGCGGACGAAGCGCAGCAGCGTGTGCGCGTCGCTCTGCTGGAGCACCTTGGCCGCGACGTACCTGCGGCGGCGGTGGTCCCAGGCGCGCCAGACGGCGCCGACCCCGCCCCGCCCGATCGGATCGATCAGCTCGTACCGACCAGCGAAGACCTCACCCATTGTGCTGCGCCCGCTCCCCGTTCCCGTGGTGCCGCGGCGTCCGCCGCGGCCCGTGTCCGGCCCCCGTGCCCTGCCGGCACCAGGGCGCCGCACGGTGTGCGCGTGCCCTGGCTCCGTCGTCCGTCGCGGTCCGGAGCCGCTAGCTCTGGTGCCCCTCGTAGTGCGCGACCGCGTCCGCGGTGCGTCCCGCTCCGTACACCTTGAGGAACTCTGCCAGCTCCGGGTGGGTCGGGGCGAGGGCGTCCGCGGCATCGATGATGTCGCCGGCCGCCGCGACCGACCGCAGCAGGGACTGGATCTCGCGCACCACGCGGCGGACGGTGGGAGCGCCGCCGGTGGAGGGGGTCTGGCCGGTGGCGGTCAGGACCGACCCACCCTGTGACTTCTTGATCTCCCCCATGCGGTCGGTGGCCTCGCCCGCGCTGACGCTTCCGTCGGCCACCTGGCTCGCCAGCTCCTGGAGGGCCTGGACGCGCTGGACCACCGCGGGATTCCCGATCTTGGCCCGCTGGCCGCTCATCAGCTGGGAGAGCATCGGGGCGGAGAGCCCGAGAACAGCGGCCAGCCGGGCCTGGTTCAGGCCGAGGTCATCGATCAGCCGACGGAAGAGCGCCCCCAACGGCTCTCCGTACCAACTGCGTTGAAGCTCTCTGGCTCTTGCCGTCGCCTCTTGTTGCGCTGCGTCCATGGCGTCTCCCCATCGCTGCCGCTTCGCTGCTGCGAACCTTGCGAGCATCTTACGGAGCGTGGTCGTCCACGGGGAGTCCCTATCCTTTTGCAGGATCCCGGGGGTCACCCGGTACTCTGGTCTGCGACGGTAGCCCTGGCACGGACGTGCTGGGCGTTGCCCTCGTTCGTTGTGGCCCGGGGCCTTAGCTCAGTTGGTAGAGCGCTGCCTTTGCAAGGCAGATGTCAGGAGTTCGAATCTCCTAGGCTCCACATCCCAGACCCCCCTGAACTGCGGTAACGCGGTTCAGGGGGGTCTTTCTCGTTCCGTCTCGTCCTGCTCCCGCGTCGGCGCACCGCCGGGCGCCTGGGCCCCTGCCGGGCCCCGATCTCGTACGATCCGGAACCGGCGCGCTTCCTGCGGGGACCGAGTGCCGGAGGCACCAGGCACACTTCATACGTAAACAGTCGAGCCACAAAAGGACTCAGGCATGATCACGTTGACGAAGGAAGACGGCCCGGCCGACCTGGGTGGGGTGACCCATCTGTCCATCGGGGCGTCCTGGGACCCCACCGTGGGGAGCAGCGGCGGCCTGATGGGGAAGCTCCGGCAGAAGGCCGGAACGGACCTCGACCTGATCGCCATCGCGCTGCAGGGCGGGGACCCGGTGCGGCTGGCAGGTCTGGACTCGCTGGACCCGCTGGGCAACGGCTCGCTGGTGCACAGCGGGGACAACCAGACCGGGCACGGTGACGGTGACGACGAGACGGTGACCGTCGAGTTCGCCAAGATTCCTTCGAACATCACGGCGATCGTCTTCATCGCCGCCGCGTACAAGAAGCGCAGCGCGTTCAGCAACGCGCGCAACATCAGCTTCAAGGTGTACGACGCGACGGGCGGCAGCACGCAGCAGGTCGCCGACATCTGGCCGAGCATGCTCACCCAGGACAACGGCGTCGCCGTGGCCAAGGCGATCCGCGAGGGCGCCGGCTGGAAGCTTCAGGTGATCAACGAGACCGGGAAGATCAAGCAGGGCGACGAGCAGGCCCTGATGCGCTTCGCCGTGAGCCGGTAGTCGTCGGTGAGCGCGGCCCCGCCGCCGTCTTACGGCGGGGCGGGGCGGGGACGGAGTACGGACGCGGGGGGGGGCGCCCCCCCCCGGGGGGGGGGCCCCCCCCCCCCCCCCGCCCCGGGGGGGGGGGGGGGGGGGGGCCCGGGGCGGGGGGGGGGGGGGCCCCCCGGGGGGGGGGGCCCCCCCCCCCCGCGTCCGTACTCTCGGGGGGCAGGCCCGGGGGAGTCCCGGGTCAGGGCCGGTCGTCGAGGCCGGGGGCGCCCCCCTCGCCCGACTCGGCCTCGGCCTGCTTGGCCTCGACCTCCGGGTCGAGGTCGGCCCGGGCGCTGCCATCGACCGAGTTGAGCGGCGAACGCTCGTCGCCCACCTCGGTGGCGACGGGCGGCTCGACCAGCCAGTCCGGGTTGGCTTGCTTGTCCCACCAGCGCCAGGCGGCGTAAGCGCCGCCGGCCAGGACGCCCAGTACCAGGAACCCCTTCGCGGCCCGGCCCGCCTTGGCCCGCCGCTGGTGCTTCCTGGCCAGTTTCTGGATCTCCTTGGCCGTCACCTGGGTGCGCAGCGCCGCGAGGGCGGCCGCGCTGCGGGCGGAAGCCTGCTCGGCGACGGGCAGGGCCACCGCACGGGCGTGCTCGACGCGGGGGGCGGTGTAGTCGGCGGCGCTCCGTGCGGCCCTACGGGTGGAGACCGCGGCGCGGTGCGCGGCCTCGTCGACCCTGGGCGGCACGTGCGTACGGGCCTGTTCGAGGCGAGGTGCGAGGTGGGACGCGTACTGGACACGGGCCTGCTTGGCGGCCTTCGTCACTTTCGGCGCGAGTTGATTGCGAGCCTCGTGCGCGTAGTGGGCCGCCTGCTTCTTGGCTGTGTCGGCGTAAGGCGCCACCACTTCCGCGGCGTGCTGCGCGCTGTCCTTCGCCGAGTCGGTTGCGGCGCGCACGCTGTCGATGCGGGTCACGAGATCCTCCTCCTTGGTGGCGGGTAGGTACTCCGCCTGTCCGCCCAGTTCGAAATCATGCCTGTTAGGTCCATGCCCGGCATGCGGGACGGGCATCCGGGTCATGGTCGTCATTTGCGGCCGAAACGGTTCATGTGAGGTGTGCCGACGACAATGCCACGGTTCGCCGTCGAACGCGCCGTTTCGTCCGGCATCCGGCCGCACATTTCCCGGTCCGTGGGAGGATCGGCGGACGTCAGCGACGGAGGTGACGTCAGGTGAAGGACGAAGGAAGGCAGACCGTGGCCGAGCAGCTTTACGCCACCTTGAAGACCAATCAGGGCGACATCGAGATTCGGCTTCTGCCGAACCACGCGCCCAAGACGGTCCGGAACTTCGTCGAGCTGGCCACCGGGCAGCGCGAGTGGGTGAACCCGGAGACCGGCGAGAAGTCCACGGACCGGTTGTACGACGGCACCGTCTTCCACCGCGTCATCAGCGGTTTCATGATCCAGGGCGGCGATCCGCTGGGCAACGGCACCGGCGGCCCCGGCTACAAGTTCGCCGACGAGTTCCACCCGGAGCTGGGCTTCACGCAGCCGTACCTGCTGGCCATGGCGAACGCGGGCCCGGGGACGAACGGGTCGCAGTTCTTCCTGACCGTGTCCCCCACCGCCTGGCTCACCGGCAAGCACACCATCTTCGGCGAGGTGTCCGGCGAGGCCGGCCGCAAGGTCGTCGACGCCATCGCGGCCACCCCGACCAATCCGCGCACCGACCGTCCGCTGCGGGACGTGGTGATCGAGTCCGTGGTCGTCGAGACCCGCTGACGGTCGGCTCCCGCCGGACACCCGCGCGGGAACCAACAGCCCCGCCCGTCCGTACTGATACATAGCGGACCAGCGGGGCGGCGCTGTTCGCGCCGCCGAGCGACGAGGACCGAGAGGCAGGCCAGGACCGATGGACCAGCAGCCGCCGGAGGACCGTGCCGCCGCGGGAAGCGGGGCGCCGACGCCGACCTGCTACCGCCACCCCGACCGCGAGACCGGCATCAGCTGTACGCGCTGCGAGCGGCCCGTCTGCCCCGAGTGCATGGTCAGCGCCTCGGTCGGCTTCCAGTGCCCCGACTGCGTACGCCAGGGCTCCGGCACCGGGCACCACCCGGCGGCCAGTCGGCCGCGGACGCTGGCGGGCGGCTCGGTGGCCGCCGACCCGCGCCTGGTCACCAAGATCCTGCTCGGCATCAATCTGGCCGTCTTCCTCCTGGTCTCCGTCCGTCCCGCGCTCGTGGGCGATCTGACGCTGGTCGGGCGTTGGGACCCGGCACCGATGCTGGTTCCCGCCACGGGCGTGGCCGAGGGCCAGTGGTACCGCCTGGTGACCTCGATGTTCCTGCACCAGGAAGTGGTGCACATCGCGTTCAACATGCTGGGGCTGTGGTGGCTCGGCGGACAGTTGGAGGCCGCGCTCGGCCGTAGCCGCTACCTCGCGCTCTATCTGCTGTCCGGTCTCGCGGGCAGCGCCCTGACGTATCTGCTCGCCGAGCCCGACCAGGGGTCTCTGGGCGCGTCCGGCGCGGTCTACGGCCTGTTCGGCGCCACCGCCGTTCTGATGCGCCGGATGAACTACGACATGCGGCCCGTGCTGGTGCTTCTGGCGATCAACCTGTTCTTCACTTTCCGCTGGGACGGCATCGCCTGGGAGGCGCACGTCGGCGGGCTGATCGCGGGCGTCGTCATCGCCATCGGCATGGTCCACGCCCCGCGCGAGCGGCGTACAGCGGTGCAGGCGGGTGCGTGCGCGCTCGTCCTGCTGGCGTCCGTCGGGATCGTCGTCGCTCGCACGATGTCCCTCACCTGAGCCGGGCTGAGCCGGATGGGCCGAATGCCGGGCGGAACGCGGGTCCTCCACCCCCAGGCGGGCCCAAGTTGTCCACAGTCTGCGCAGAATCTTGTGCATGGCAAGAGGAACATGCGTTCCCCTCGTCGCTGAGCTGGGTCTTTCCTTCTGGGCAACGGGGTGCAGCCCCCCTCGACGAGGGAGGCTGCGGTCACACCGGCGTCAACATGAGCGGAGGTTATCCACAGATCGTCTGACCTTTTCCCCCGACTGTGGATAACTCTGTGGGTAACTCAGGGCAGGGCTTGCGCGCGGAGGTGGTCCGTCACTTCCACTGCGTCGACACGGCGAAGCCGCCGGCGATGAAGCCGAAGCCGACCACGATGTTCCAGTTGCCCAGGGCGTCGACGGGAAGATCGCCTTCGGTCACGTAGAACACCACGATCCAGGCCAGCCCGATGAGGAACAGGGCCAGCATCACCGGAGCGACCCAACTGCGATTGGTCAGCTTGATGGTCGTTGCCTGCTTCGCCGGGGGCGGCGTGAAGTCGGCCTTCTTGCGGATACGTGACTTCGGCACGAGGGACTCTCCTGTCGATGCGCTGCGTGACCGCGCAGGGATCTGTGGCGGGCGCCGGGGGCGGGTGCCAGGGGGAATGCTGCCTCCCCCGAGCGTCCGTTAGCGTAGTGCTTCTCTGGCGCCTGATGAGATAAGGGTACGTTGAGCAATTCCGCCGACTCCCCAGAAGGCCCGGCCCGGCGCACCTCCGCGTGGGCGGTCCGGGGCCTCACCGCTGTGGTTTTCGCCCTGGCCGGACTCATCTTCGTCACCAGCGCCAACACCGCCAAGGGCACCAATCTGCGCAGCGACTCCTCCCTGCTCAAGCTCTCCGACCTGATCAGGGAGCGCAGTGAGAACAACGGCGAGCTGAACGACGCGGTCGCCGGCGCCCGGGCGGACGTCGACGCGCTCGCCCAGCGCGACGACGGCTCCACCAAGGCCGAGGACGCCCGGCTGGAGGCCCTGGAGAAGGCGGCCGGAACCACGAGGATCAGCGGCGACTCCGTCAGCGTGACGCTCGACGACGCGCCCCCCGACGCCACCGCCAACCCCGGCTACCCCGAGCCCCAGCCCAACGACCTGGTCATCCACCAGCAGGACCTCCAGGCCGTGGTGAACGCGCTGTGGCAGGGCGGGGCGCGGGGGATCCAGGTGATGGACCAGCGGCTGATCTCCACGAGCGCCGTCCGCTGCGTGGGGAACACGCTCATCCTCCAGGGCCGCGTCTACTCCCCGCCGTACAAGGTCACCGCGGTCGGCGACCCGGGCAAGCTCAAGCGGGCGCTCAACGACTCGACCGCGATCCAGAACTACCTGCTGTACGTGAAGGCGTACGGGCTGGGCTGGAAAGTCGACGAGAACGAGGCGGTGACTCTGCCCGGGTACTCGGGCACAGTGGATCTCCACTACGCACAGCCTGTGGAGTGAGCCCGAGCTGAGAGCCCCGGGGAGGCCGTCCGGTGCCGGTGCGCGTCGTCGTCAGAACCTTCAGCGAACTCTGCATCACCGTGGGCGCGCTGATCATCCTCTTCGTCGTCTACTTCCTGTTCTGGACAGGGGTGAAGGCGGCCGACGCGGCCGAGGGCGAGATCGACACCCTCCGGAGCGAGTGGGCCGATGAGCCGGTGGCCCCGGCCTCGCCGCCCGCCTCCCCGGAGACGTCCCCCTCCAAGACCCCGGACCCGGGCCCGGACCCGGGCGCAGCCCCGTACCGCGCCGGAAGGCCCTTCGCGACGATGCACATCCCGCGCTTCGGCGCCGACTGGGAGTGGCCCGTCCTGGAGAACACCGCGGTCACCACCCTGCAGAAGGGACTCGGGCACTACAGCGGAACGGCCCGACCCGGCGACACGGGCAACTTCGCGGTGGCCGGGCACCGGCGGACGTACGGCGACCCCTTCAAGGACTTCCCCCGGCTGCGGCCCGGGGACGCGGTGGTCGTGAACGACGGCAGGACCTGGTTCACGTACCGCGTCGCGAAGAAGCCCTACCGGACCGTGCCCTCCGACACCGCCGTCGTCGACCCGGTGCCCCGCGGCTCCGGATTCGAGGACGCCGGACGCTATCTGACGCTCACCACGTGCGAGCCGGAATGGGGCAGCAGCCACCGGCTGATCGCCTGGGCGCAGCTGGACGCCACACGGCCGGTGAGCGACGGAAGGCCGCCGGAGCTCTCCGGCTGACCGTGCTGGTCCACGCTTTTCCACAGCTGACCCCCTCCCCGGCCACGGCCCTCTAGTCTGGTGCGGGTACCGAATGGAGGGGTCAGCATGTACGGCTGGATCTGGCGGCATCTGCCGGGCAACGCGTGGGTGCGGGGTGTCATCTCGCTCGTGCTGGTTCTGGCAGTCGTCTACACGCTGTTCCAGTACGTGTTCCCCTGGGCGGAGCCGCTGCTTCCGTTCGGTGATGTGACCGTCGACGGCGAGAGCGCCGGTGGAGCAGGAGCCGACCAGTGAGCGCACGCATTCTCGTCGTGGACAACTACGACAGCTTCGTCTTCAACCTCGTCCAGTACCTCTACCAGCTCGGCGCCGAGTGCGAGGTGCTGCGCAACGACGAGGTGAGCACCGCCCACGCGCAGGACGGCTTCGACGGGGTCCTGCTCTCCCCGGGCCCCGGAACGCCCGAACAGGCCGGCGTCTGCGTCGAGATGGTGCGCCACTGCGCGGACACCGGCGTCCCGGTCTTCGGCGTCTGTCTGGGGATGCAGTCGATGGCGGTCGCGTACGGCGGCGTCGTCGACCGGGCCCCCGAGCTGCTGCACGGCAAGACCTCCCCCGTGACCCACGAGGGCAAGGGCGTCTTCGCCGGACTGCCGTCCCCCTTCACCGCGACGCGCTATCACTCGCTCGCCGCCGAACCCGGCGCGCTGCCCCCGGAGCTGGAGGTCACCGCCCGTACGGCGGACGGCATCATCATGGGGCTGCGCCACCGCGACCGGGCGGTGGAGGGCGTGCAGTTCCACCCCGAGTCGGTGCTCACCGAGCACGGCCACCTGATGCTCGCCAACTGGCTGGAGCAGTGCGGAGACCAGGGGGCCGTCGCGCGGTCGGCGGGGCTCGCGCCGGTGGTGGGCAAGGCCGCCGCGTGACCGTGGGCCGCCCCGGACACGAGGCCGGACCGGAGGGCCCCCACGCGCATGGGGCGTACGGGGCCGACGGCGCGTTCGTGGCGGCGGTGGACGGCCTCGCGGATCCGCTCAGCGATCCGTTGCCCGGCGGGCACGGCTCGCCGTGGTTCCGGGCGGACAACATCCCGGGCGGACGGGACCTGGACACCGGACCGGGCCCCGGCCCCGGGCCGGTGTCCGCGCCAGGCCCCGGAGCGCCGGAAGTGCCGGAGACCGTGCCCGGGCACGTACCGACGGCGTTGGCGGCGCACGAGGCCGGTTACACGGCTCACCAAGGGCCTCAGCAGCCCCAGGGAGCCCCGACCGAGTGGTACGACCCCGCCGGGTACCAGCGCGACTGGTACGGCCCGCAGGAGCCGTCGGCGCGCATGGCTCCGGCCGAGGAGCGGGCCCCGGCCCCGGGCCTCCCCGCCGAACCGCCCACCGAAGTGATGGCCGCTGGCGTCGGGGGACCCGCCGAGCCCCGCACCGCAGTCATCCGCCGCGTTCCGGTGGACCCCGCTCCCGAGCCGGCTGCCCGCCCCGGTCCTCCTCCCACCGGTGGGAGGGCCGAGCGGCGGCGGGCGGCCAAGGGGCGCGGCCGTCGGCGCCCGGAACCGGTCGCCGGACAGGCCGCCTCGGCCTCCCCGGCCGTCCCGATGTCCCGGATGGAGGCCCGGCGCGCGGCCAAGGCGGCCAAGGACAGCCCGGCGGTCGTCGCCAGCCGGGTGGTCGGCGAGGTGTTCATCTCGCTGGGCGTCCTGATGCTGCTGTTCGTCACCTACCAGCTCTGGTGGACCAACGTCCGGGCCGAGCAGATCGCCGGCAAGGAGACGAACCGGATCCAGGACGAGTGGGCCAAGGGCGACCGGAAGCCCGGGGTGTTCGCACCCGGCCAGGGCTTCGCGATCATGCACATCCCCAAGCTGGACGTCGTCGCCCCCATCGCCGAGGGCATCGACAAGGAGAAGGTGCTCGACCGGGGGATGCTCGGCCATTACGGCGAGGGCAGGCTCAAGACCGCGATGCCCTCCGACAAGCAGGGCAACTTCTCCGTGGCCGGCCACCGCAACACCCACGGCGAGCCGTTCCGCTACATCAACAAGCTCGAACCCGGCGACCCGATCGTGGTCGAGACGCAGGACGCGTACTACACGTACGAGATGGCCAGCATCCTTCCGCAGACCGCGCCGTCCAACATCTCGGTGATCGAGCCGGTACCGGTGGGTTCCGGGTTCAAGGGCCCGGGCCGGTACCTCACGATGACGACCTGCACCCCGGAATTCACGAGTACCTACCGGCTGATCGTCTGGGGCAAGATGGTCGACGAACGGCCGCGCAGCCAGGGGAAGCCCGACGCGCTCGTCGGCTGAACATCCTCACGACAGGGACGGTGCGGTGGCAGCGAGGACCGAGCACGACGAGCGGGCCGACACGTCTCCCTCCCGGGTGGACGCGCCCCCGCGCCGGCGAGGCCGTCACCCCGTCGCGACGGCCGTCAGCGTCTTCGGCGAACTGCTGATCACCGCGGGCCTGGTGCTCGCGCTGTTCGTCGCGTACTCCCTGTGGTGGACCAACGTGCTCGCCGACCGCGAGGCCGACAGGCAGGGCGACACGGTCCGCAGCAGATGGGCGGACGGACCCGGCGCCCTGGACACCAAGGACGGCATCGGCTTCCTGCACGTGCCCGCCATGAAGAACGGCGAGATCCTGGTCAAGAAGGGCACCGACCCCGAGACCCTGAACAACGGCATCGCGGGCTACTACACGGACCCGGTCGAGTCGGGCCTCCCCTGGGACGACGAGGGCAACTTCACGCTGGCCGCGCACCGTGACGGGCACGGCGCGAAGTTCCACAACATCCACAAGATGCAGAACGGCGATCCGGTCGTCTTCGAGACCAAGGACACCTGGTACGTCTACAAGGTCTACAAGACGCTCCCCGAGACGTCGAAGTTCAACGTCGACGTGATCCAGCCGGTCCCGGAGGAGTCGGGCGTCAAGGAACCGGGCCGCTACATCACGTTGACGACCTGCACCCCGGTCTACACCTCGAAGTACCGGTACATCGTGTGGGGCGAGCTGGAGCGTACGGAGAAGGTCGACAAGGACCGCACCAAGCCGGTCGAACTGCGCTGAGCCGCCGAGGAAAAGCCGCTCGCCGCCGGACAGCACGGGAAGGGCCCCGGTCACCATCGTGGTGACCGGGGCCCTTCCCGTGACGGTCGGGGTGGGCGGTGGGTCAGTCGTCGCCCAGGCCTCCGATGAAGCCCCCGCCGTTCCCGTTCCCGCCGTTCCCGCCGCCCTCGATGGTCACGAGGGTGACGGTGCTGCCCTTGTCCGCCGGGGTGGTCGGCGCCGGGCTGCTGGTGATCACCCGGGCGTTCGGCTTGTCGACCGAACCCTGGGCGAGCGCGACCACGAAGCCGAGCCCTTCGAGCTGGGCCTTCACGTCCTGGTAAGGCCTGTTGCCGATGTCACCGGGGATCGCGACCTGCTCCGGCTGCGCCGGCCCCTTGGAGACCTTCAAAACGATCTGCGCGTCCTTGGCCTGCTTGCTCGGGCCCGTGGGCGTCTGCTCGATCACCTCTCCGGCAGGCTTCTCCGACTCCACGTCGGTGCGCGAGATGTTGGTGAAGCCGATGCCCCGCAGCTGCTGCTCCGCGGCCTCGTACGTGCGGGTCCGCATGTCCGGCAGGTCGAGCGACGCCTGGGTCGCCACGGTGATGGTGATCTCGGCCCCGTCCTCGGCCTTCGCGCCGCCCTTGGGGTCCTGCTCGATCACGGTGCCCTCGGTCTTCTCGGACTCCTCCGTGGTGACGTTGACCGTGAAGCCCTTCTTCTCCAGCTCCTCGCGGGCGCCGTCCTCGGACTTCTCCAGGACGTTGGGGACCTCGATCTTCGGCGCTCCGGCGGAGACGACGACCGTGACGGTGCCGTCCTTGTCCATCAGCGCGTCCGCCGCCGGGTCCTGCGAGCAGATCTCGCCCTTCTCCTGCTCCTCGCACGGCTCCTCGGCGCCGACCTTCACGGTGACGTCGGTTCTGGCCGCGAGTTTCTCCGCTTCCTGCACCGTGGAGCCCACCAGGTTCGGGGCCTTGATCTGGCCGTCGTCGCTGGTCGGGGTGAAGATCACCCGGCCGATCAGGATCGCGCCGATCAGCACCAGGATGCCGGCGACGACCAGCAGGATCGTCGAGGTGTTGCTCTTCTTCGGCTGGCGCCGGCGGCCCGACCGGTCGTCGTAGCCGTAGCCGCCGTCGTCCGGGTGGACCGGCGGCAGCATCGAGGTCTGCGCGTTGTTCGGGTCGGCCGGGCGCAGGGCGGTGGTGGGCTGGTCGGGGTTGTAGCCGTCGTAGCCCCCGTACCCCGCGGCGCCCATCGCCGCCGTGGCCGCGACCGGCCGACCGTCGAGGCAGGCCTCGATGTCGGCGCGCATCTCGTCGGCGGACTGGTAGCGGTAGTCCGGGTCCTTGGTGAGCGCCTTCAACACGATCGCGTCCATCTCGGGCGTGATCTCGGGGTCGAAGTTGCTCGGCGGCTGCGGCTCCTCCCTGACGTGCTGGTAGGCCACCGCGACGGGCGAGTCCCCGACGAACGGGGGCCGCACGGCGAGCAGCTCGTACAGCAGGCAGCCGGTGGAGTACAGGTCGGAGCGCGCGTCGACCTGCTCGCCCTTGGCCTGCTCCGGGGAGAGGTACTGGGCGGTGCCGATGACCGCGGCGGTCTGCGTCATCGTCATCCCGGAGTCGCCCATGGCGCGGGCGATGCCGAAGTCCATGACCTTGACCTGGCCGGTGCGCGTCAGCATGACGTTCGCCGGTTTGATGTCGCGGTGGACGATCTGGGCGCGGTGCGAGTACTCCAGGGCCTGGAGGATGCCGACCGTCATCTCCAGCGTGCGCTCGGGGAGCAGTCTGCGACCGGAGTGCAGGAGCTCCCTCAGCGTCGACCCGTCGACGTACTCCATCACGATGTACGGGATCGAGACCCCGTCGACGTAGTCCTCGCCGGTGTCGTAAACGGCGACGATCGCGGGGTGGTTGAGCGAGGCGGCCGACTGGGCCTCACGGCGGAACCGGGCCTGGAAGGACGGGTCGCGGGCCAGATCGGCCCGGAGCGTCTTCACAGCTACGGTGCGGCCGAGCCGGGTGTCGTGCGCGAGGTAGACCTCGGCCATGCCACCACGGCCGAGCACCGAGCCCAGCTCGTACCGGCCGCCGAGGCGACGCGGCTCTTCCATCTGTTCCAGCCCTCTCCGTCAGTCCCGACCGCACCCGTGTGTGGTCCGCGGCGGTGCGCTGTTCGCGCATACGCTACCGGGCACGGGTGACGTGCTCAGCCCGCACCCGGCAGCCGATATCCGACCGGTATCCGATGTCCGGTATGACGGGCGACCGCCGTGACAGGTCTCACTTCCTGCCGTCGATGACCGCTTTCATCACGTCGCGCGCGATGGGGGCGGCCAGCCCGCCGCCGGAGATGTCGTCCCGGTTGGCGTTGCCGTCCTCCACCACGACGGCGACGGCGACCGGTGAGCCGCTGTCGGTCTTCGCGTACGAGATGAACCAGGCGTACGGCTTCTCGCTGTTGTTCAGACCGTGCTGGGCCGTACCGGTCTTGCCGCCCACTGTGACGCCGGGGATCCGCGCGTTGGTTCCCGTGCCGTCCTCGACGACGGTCTCCATCATCCGCTGGACCTTCTGGGCGTTCTCACCGGAGAGCGCGCGGCTGAGCTCCTCGGGCTCGTGGGTGTAGACCGGGTCCAGGTTGGGCGCCTGCCGCTCGGCGACCATGTACGGCTGCATCAGCTTGCCGTCGTTGGCGATCGCGGAGGCCACCATTGCCATCTGGAGCGGGGTGGTGCGGTTGGACGCCTGGCCGATGCCCGCCATCGCGTTCTGCGGCCTGTTGTCCTCGGGGTAGATGCTCGCGTCGGCGCGGACGGGCGTGAAGACTTCCTTGTTGAAGCCGAACTTGTCCGTCTGCTCGATCATCTTCTTGTTGCCGAGGTCGTCGCTCATCTTCCCGAAGACGGTGTTGCACGAGACCCGCAGGGCCTCGCGCAGCGTGGCGTTCTCGCAGGGGATGTCGCCCTCGTTCCGGAGCTGCGTGGTGGACTGCGGCAGCGTCCAGGGCAGCGGGGAGTCCGTCTTGGCGTCGATGTCGTCGTAGAGCCCGTTCTCCAGGGCGGCGGCGGCGGTGACGACCTTGAAGGTGGAGCCCGGGGGGTAGGTCTCGCGCAAGGCCCGGTTGAGCATCGGCTTGTCCTCGTCCTTCAGGAGCTTCTGCCGGTTGTCCGAGTCCTTGAGCGAGTTGCCGGCGAAGACCGAGGGGTCGTAGGACGGGGTGCTGGCGAGGGCGAGGATGGCGCCGGTCTTCGGGTCGAGGGCGACCACGGCGCCCTTCTTCTCGCCGAGCCCCTTGAACGCGGCTTTCTGGGCATCGCCGTTCAGGGTGGTGACGACGTTGCCGCCGCGCTTCTTGTCGCCGGTGAACATCGACAGCGTCCGGTCGAAGAACAGCTGGTCGTCGTTGCCGGTGAGGATGCCGTCCTCCAGGTTCTCCAGCTGCGAGGAGTCGAAGGCCTGCGAGGAGTAGCCGGTCACGGGGGCCCACAGGGGGCCGTCCTTCCAGACGCGCTTGTACCTGAAGTCGCCGTCCTCGGTCTCGGCGGAGCCGGTGATCGCCTTGCCGTCGACGATGATGTCGCCGCGCTCGTGGGCGTACCGCTCGATCTCGACGCGGCGGTTGTACTTGTGGCTGGTCAGCTCGTCGGCGCGGACGTACTGGAGCCAGTTGTCCCGGATGAGCAGGGCGAGCATCAGGAGACCGCAGAAGATCGCCACCCGGCGCAGGGGCTTGTTCACGGGCGGACCACTTGCGTCATCTCGGCGTCGGTGGAGGGCGCGGGAGCCGGTGCGGGACGGCGGGCGGTGTCGCTGATGCGGATCAGAATGCCGATCAGGGCCCAGTTGGCGATGACCGACGACCCGCCGGCCGCGAGGAACGGCATCGTCATACCGGTGAGCGGGATGAGGCCCATGACACCGCCGGCGACGACGAAGACCTGGATGGCGAAGGCTCCGGAGAGCCCGATGGCCAGCAGCTTGCCGAACGGGTCGCGGGCGGCGAGCGCGGTGCGCACACCGCGCTCGACGATCAGCCCGTACAGCAGGAGGAACGCCATCATTCCGGCGAGCCCGAGCTCCTCGCCCACGGTGGCGAGGATGAAGTCGGTGTTGGCCGCGAAGAGGATGAGGTCGGAGTTGCCCTGACCGAGACCGGTCCCAAGCGTGCCGCCGGAGCCGAAGGCCATCAGCACCTGGGCCATCTGCTCACTGGCGGCATGGGTGCCCCAGCCGGCGAAGGGGTCGAGCCAGGCGGTGACCCGGTCCTGCACGTGCTTCTCGAAGGAGGCCACGCCTACCGCGCCCACGGCCGACATGGTGAGGCCGAAGACGATCCAGCTGGTGCGCTCGGTCGCCACGTAGAGCATGACGACGAACATGCCGAAGAAGAGGAGCGAGGTGCCGAGGTCGGTCTCGAAGACGAGGATCAGGATCGACATCGCCCAGATGGCGAGGATCGGACCGAGGTCACGCCCGCGGGGCAGGTACATGCCCATGAATCGGCGGCTGGCGAGGGCGAGGGCGTCGCGCTTCACCATCAGGTAGCCGGCGAAGAAGACCGTGATGACGATCTTCGCGAACTCGCCGGGCTGGATGGAGCCGATGCCGGGGATGGTGATCCAGATCCTCGCGCCGAACTGGGGCGGGAAGAACATCGGCAGGATCAGCAGGATGAGCGCGACCACCATGGAGATGTAGGTGTAGCGCTGGAGGATGCGGTGGTCCTTGAGGAGGAGCAGCACACCGATGAACAGTGCCACGCCCATCGCCGAGAAGATCAGCTGCTTGGAGGCGGCGGGCGCGAAGCTGGGGTGGGCGAGCAGTCGCTCCGACTGGTCCAGGCGCCAGATCAGTGCCAGGCCCAGACCGTTCAGCAGGGTGGCCAGGGGCAGCAGCAGCGGATCGGCGTACTTGGCGAATCTGCGCACCACGAGGTGGGCGACGCCGCCGAGCAGGGCGAGGCCCGCTCCGTAGCTGAGCATGCCTGTGGGCAGTTCGCCGTTGAGGGCGAGGCCCACGTTGGCGTAGGCGAACACCGAGATGACGACGGCGAAGACGACGAGTGCCAGCTCGGTGTTGCGGCGGCTCGGTGCGTCGATCGCGCCGATGGTGGTCGTGTTGGTGACAACGCTCATGGTGCTGAAGGCCCCCTACGGCTTACTGCTTACCGCACTGCGGGACCAGCTTCTTCTCTTCCTCCGAGAGGCTGGGGCCGGGAGTGGGAGCGGTGGTCGGCTTGGTCCCCTTGGCGGAGGACGTGGCGGAAGTCCTGGTGGCGGGGGCTCCGGCGGTGCCGCCGGCCTCGCCCTCGCCCGTACGGGCCCGGTTCTCGGCGTCGGCCGCGCGGCGCTGCGCGTCCTTCTTGCAGGCGGAGGCCTGGGCGGCGAGCTCGGCGACCTTCTCGCGGGCGTCGGTGATGTTGCCCTCGGCGATCGTCGCCTCCACCTGCTTGCGCTGGTACGGCGGCAGGTACTTGAGCTCGATCTCGGGGTGGTTCTTCTCGACCTTCGAGAGCGAGACCCAGGCGAGGTCCTGGCTGATGCCCTGGAACAGCGCGACGTTCTCGTCCTGCGCGCCGACGTAGTACTGCGTCTGCGTCCAGCGGTAGCCGCCGTACAGACCGCCGCCGATGACGGCCAGCGCGAGCACGATGAAGACGGAACGCTTCAGCCATTTACGGCCACCGTCCGGCTTGACGAAGTCCTCGTCCGTGTAGGCGTCGTAGGAGCCGTCCGGCATGCCCCCGTAGCCGACGTCGCCGCTGCCGGGCGGGCCGAAGCCGCCGGCGGGCGGGGGCACGGGGCGGCCGAGGCCGGCGGCGCGGCCGGCGGGCGTCTGCATGGCCCCGCCGTCGCCGAGCTGGGCCTGGTTCTCCGCGACCGCGCCGACGACGACCGGGGTGTCGTTGAGCTGCCCGGCCAGGGTGTCGTTGCTGTCGACGTCCAGGACGTCGGCCACGATGCAGGTGATGTTGTCCGGGCCGCCGCCGCGCAGAGCGAGCTGGATCAGCTCCTGGATGGTCTCCTGCGGGCCCTGATAGCTCGCCAGGGTCTCTTCCATCGTCTGGTGCGAGACGACACCGGAGAGGCCGTCCGAGCAGATCAGATAGCGGTCGCCGGCGCGGACCTCGCGGATGGAGAGGTCCGGTTCGACATGGTCGCCGCTGCCCAGCGCCCGCATCAGCAGGGAGCGCTGCGGGTGCGTGGTTGCCTCTTCCTCGGTGATCCGGCCCTCGTCGACGAGGCGCTGCACCCAGGTGTGGTCCTGGGTGATCTGCGTCAGGACACCGTCCCGCAGCAGGTAGGCGCGGGAGTCGCCGACGTGCACCAGGCCGAGGCGCTGACCGGTCCAGAGCAGGGCGGTGAGCGTGGTGCCCATGCCCTCCAGCTGGGGGTCCTCCTCGACCATGACGCGCAGCTGGTCGTTGGCCTGCTGCACGGCCGTGCCGAGCGAGGTCAGGAGATCGGATCCCGGTACGTCGTCGTCGAGCGGGACGAGCGTGGAGATCACCTCGGAGCTGGCGACCTCACCGGCCGCCTGACCGCCCATGCCGTCGGCGATGGCGAGGAGCCGGGGACCGGCATAGCCGGAGTCCTCGTTGCCTTCCCGGATCATGCCCTTGTGCGACCCGGCGGCGAAGCGCAGCGACAGACTCATGCGCACCTCGCCCGTCGGCTCGGGGTACAGCCTGTCTCGAGCCACACTGCCCACCCTCCGGTCGGGAACCGGGCAGCGTCCGCCGTCGGGACCGCCGCGGCTCGCTCGCTCCGCTCGCTCATTGTCGTACTACTTCCGCAGCTCGATGACGGTCTTGCCGATACGGATCGGCGCGCCCAGCGGAACTGGTGTCGGGGTGGTGAGCCGGGTCCGTTCCAGATACGTGCCGTTGGTGGACCCGAGATCCTCGACGATCCACTGACCGTCACGGTCCGGGTAGATCCTGGCATGCCTGCTGGACGCGTAGTCGTCGTCCAGCACGATCGTTGAATCGTGGGCCCGGCCCAGGGTGATGGTCTGCCCCTGGAGCGCGACCGTCGTGCCCGTGAGCGTGCCTTCGGACACGACCAGCTTGGTGGGTGCCCCGCGGCGCTGCCGCCCGGGCTGCTGGCGCTGCTGGGGCGGCGCCGCTTGTTGTTGTTGGCGGCCCTGTTGGGGGCGCGCGTCGGCGGCAGTGCGGCGTGAGCCGCGCTGCGTGACGCGCGTTCCGAACAGGTCGCTGCGGATGACCTGTACGGCCACGATGACGAACAGCCACAGAACAGCCAGGAAACCTAGCCGCATGACCGTCAGGGTCAGCTCTGACATTGCCCCCGCTTCACCCTTCGGCTTGCCGGTAAACGATGGTGGTGCTGCCCACGACGATCCGCGAGCCGTCGCGGAGCGTAGCGCGGGTGGTGTGCTGCCCGTCTACCACGATGCCGTTGGTAGACCCGAGATCCTGGATCGTCGAGGGCGTTCCGGTCCGGATCTCACAGTGCCGGCGCGATACGCCGGGGTCGTCGATCCGCACGTCGGCGTCGGTGGATCGTCCCATCACCAACGTCGGGCGGGAGATCTGATGGCGAGTGCCGTTGATCTCGATCCAGCGCCGTGTCCGGGCGTCCGGCAGGGCGCCGGGCGCGGCCGGCGGGCGCCGGTCGTTCGTGGGGGCCGCGGGCCGTCCGGCGCCGGGCGGCGGGGCCGCCGGCATCGGCGGAGCGGCGCTCGGGGGGTAGCCGTAGCCGCCGGGAGCCTGCGAGGCGGCGGGCCGCCCCGCCGCGGGCTGGGGCGGGGCCGACGGGTCCTGCTGTGACGAACTCGACGCCAGCGTGCGGCTGCGGACCCGGTAGAGCCCGGTGTCGAGGTCGTCGGCCTTCTCCAGGTGGACCTTGATCGGTCCCATGAAGGTGTAGCGCTGCTGCTTGGCGTAGTCGCGCACCAGGCCGGACAGCTCGTCGCCCAGCTGACCGGAGTACGGGCTGAGCCGCTCGTAGTCGGGTGTGCTGAGCTCGACGATGAAGTCATTGGGGACGACGGTCCGCTCGCGGTTCCAGATCGTCGCGTTGTTGTCGCACTCCCGCTGGAGGGCGCCGGCGATCTCGACGGGCTGCACCTCGGACTTGAAGACCTTGGCGAAGGTGCCGTTGACCAGCCCCTCGAGGCGCTGCTCGAAACGCTTCATGACCCCCATGGGGCACCTCCTCCGTTGTCATCGTCCCTGTACTGCTTACTGATCGTATCCACGCGTCGGGAAATCGGCTGGTTCCCCTTGTCTGGCCTGTGGATGAGTGTCACCCCTCACACGGATCGTAGAGGTGACCTCCTCCCAGTGTCCCGCACCCGGGACGCACTCAGGAGGAGTGGGGGCGATGGTTCGGGGTTCCCGCTTCCCCCGCCGGTGACGACGAAACAACGGATGTGATTCCACCCTGTTCACCGTGCTAATCTTCCGGATGTCGCCAGGCGCTCGCACCACACAGTGAGAGAGTCTGGAACACCACTTATGCGCGAGTGGCGGAACGGCAGACGCGCTGGCTTCAGGTGCCAGTGTCCTTAGGGACGTGGGGGTTCAAATCCCCCCTCGCGCACAACAGAGGGCACGAAAGTGCCCAGCAGTACCAACGAAAAGGTCGGCCCCGTGAATACGGGGTCGGCCTTTTCGCTGTATCCGGCCTGGTCACGGGGTTGGGCGCGGGTGCGGATCGGCTGGACGCCGAACAGTTCGGCCCTGGGCGGGGTGACGGGTGGCGACTTAGGGCGAGTCGAGTCGTTTCGTTCCGATGTGTGGTCGGGGTGAACTGGTCAACTCATCGAATGCCTGGCGCCGGACGTGTCCGGTCGCGGATCAGGGGGAGTCCCTGCCAGGTCCCGCGGTCGCTCCCCACCGGAGGGAGCCGGGGGGCGACGGGCGCGTTGCCGTCCTTCGACCCGGCGAGCGGGGAGGTCGTCGCCGCGTTGCCGGCGGACGACGAGGAGGCGGGGCGGGCGAAGGTCGCGCGGGCCCGGGAGGCCGCCGCCTGGTGGGAGCGGCAGGGGCAGGCCGGGCGTCGTGAACGGCTGCTCGCGTGGCGGCGGGTGATGACGCGCCGCCTCGACGAGGTGGTTGATCTGCTCCAGCGGGGGAACGGCACGGTCAGGGCGGACGCGGTGGTCGAGTCGGCGGCGGCGCTGGAACACGTGGGCTGGGCGGTCGGCACGCCTCCCGGGTGCTGGGCAGGCGGCGGGCGCTGTTCGGGCTCCTCATGGTCAACCAGGCCTGCACGGTCGAGTACCGGCCGTGCCGAGGCGTCGGGTGATCGGCCCCTGCAACTTCCCGGGGCACACCCCGCTCGGCTCCATCGCCTACGCACTGGCCGCGGGGAACACCGTGGTGCTTCCCGCGCGGGAGCGCCACGATGTTCGAGCCCCGCGAGTACACCCCGCCTGCGGAAAATGGCTGGTTGACACCTTTACCGAGGCGGTTTCCGGCCCGCCGCTGCTACAACTCGCCGCCGACCGGGGCGAAACCGTGCCGCCGTGCCGGGTGGGCGTCGACAAGGTGGCCTTCACCGGCTCATCCGCCACGGGGCCAGGATTCTCGCCGCCCGTGCGCCCACGCTCACCCGGTACTGATGGAGCTGGGCGGCAGGGACGCCCTGGTGGTCGTCGCGGCCGCGGACGTGGTCGCAGCGGTGGAGGCGGCGCTCTGGGCCGGCTGCGGCAACGCCGGTCAGCCGTGCGCGGGCATCGAACGGGTCTACGTCGCGGACGCCGTGCATGACCGGTTCCTGATCCGGCTCGTCGAGCGGGCCCAGAAGATACGGGCGGGCGAGGACTTCGGGCCCGTGACCATGCCGGGGCAGCTGGACGGGATCCTCCGGCACGTCGAAGCGGCGATCGCCGACGGCGGGCGGGCTGTGGTCGGTGGGCCGGATGCCGTGCGACCCCCCTGTGCGCGCGGGCCGGTGGTGCTCGCCGACGTGCCGGAGGACTCGGCCGTGGTGCGCGAGGAGACCTTCGGGCCGGTCCTGGTCGTCCACCGGGTCAAGGGCGCGGCCGAGGGCGTGGAAGCGGGCCAATCGCGGCGAGTACGGGCTCGGCGGGGCGGTCTTCGCCGGGCGGGGCGGGGCCCGGCTGGCCAGGACGCTTCGCAGCGGGATGGTGTGGATGCCCGGCTTCCCCCTGGACGCCGGGACCACCCAGCACATGCTGCGGATCTGCCGGGCGCCGGACGGGCTGCCGCTCGCCCTGGAACTCCGCGGTGATCACCGGGGTGGTCTGGCGGGCGCTGCGCGGCAGGGACGGCGCGCGCCGTGCCGGTGTCCGACGAAGGGATGCCGGTCCGTCCGCGGACGGACCGCCTGTGGAAGAGGGGGCGTCAGGACCAGCGGAAACGGCGCTTCTTGAGACAGGGTTAAACGAGTCGTATCGTTCCGAACTCACGTCGACGAGCGGAGCCGTCCGACCTGAACGCGTGGTACCAGGAGGAAAGACATGGGGCAGAAGCGAACTCTCGGAGTGGTCGAGGACTCCACCGGGGTACACCGGCGGGATCTGGACGCCCGTGAGCGCATTCTGGAAGCGGCCTGGAAGAACCTTGCCGAACTGGGCTACTCGAAGCTCACCGTGGGCGGCGTGGCCGCCGACGCGGGGGTGGGAAAGGCCACGCTCTACCGGTCGTGGCCCAACAAGGCCGCGTTGGTGCTGGACGTGATCCGCAGCCAGCTGCACGACGTGCCCACGGACGACCTCGACGACAGTCGGCAGGAGATGCTCACGCTGGCGAACAACGCGATGCTCCGGTTCTACGGCTCGGGACGGCTGCGTGCCGTGCTGCCGTCGCTGGTCGGGGACCTGTTCGACGACGAGGCGCTGCGCGAGGTGATGCGGGTGGAGATCCTGGAGCCCCGTAAGCGTCAGTCCACCGTGGTGCTGGAACGGGCGGTGGCCCGCGGCGTGCTGCCCGAGGACACCGACCTCTCGCTGGTGCTGGACATGTGGGCCGGGACGATGCTGTTCCGGAGTCTGTTCGGCGCCGAGGCGGTGTCCGAGGAGGAAGTGGTGCGGCTGGTCGACGCCACGATCGTCTCGCCGCCGCGCAGGGCAGTCGAGGTGACGGAAGGCGACGCAGGAGGGGCGGGCCCCTCCTGACGGAGGAGTCCGCTCACGGGACCCGGCGGGGGAAGCGGCTCACGGGGGGGGCGTCCGGCCCGGGAGGAGTGACCGCGGCCGGCCGACGGCACCTTCGGCACCGCCGGCACAGCGGGACGTACGGCCGCCCGTAGTCGGAAGCCGACCGACCGCACCCGGCCCGCCCGTACGAGAGAGCGGTACGAAAAGCCCTCGACCGTCCGCCCGGAAAGTCAGCGGGACGAGGACGATTGCTCCAGGTGGCTCAGCGCAGGAAGAGCTTCTGCCGGGAGATGTCGGTACCGGCGCGCCGCGATGTGACGCCGATGGACCGTCCCTTGTCGAAGGTCTCGCCGGTGACGTCGCGCGTGGTCTTCTCTATCTTCGCGCCCGCCAGGTCGGCCTCCGGTCCGATGCCGCCGAAGAGGGCCCACCATCACGTGCCGACCGCGAGTACCACGCCGGCGGCGGCCAGTGGCTCCTCCACAGCGGGCACGTGCAGGGTGGATTCCAGCGCGGGCGCGGGTGTGGCCGCCTTGGACGTGAGCCGGTCGCCGGAGAGCAGGCCGCGTCGGCGGAGTTCCGCCGCGACGCCCCGTGCGCGGAGTTCGATTTCTTCGTAAGTTTCTTCTGAATGTGACGTGAAGATTTTCGGCATCACGGCATTCCCGCTCTTCGAGTGGGAGAAAACGGCCGCACGGGGTGCTGGGGAATGCGTGGAAAATGGTGGGGGGCGGGATCACCGGCGGTTCCAGGAGTTCCACAGCGCCCGGCAGATTCTGGCAAGGTCGCTCACGGTGCCGAAGAACATGGTGATGATCTTGCTCATCTCACTCCCCGGGGTCTCGCTGTCGGTAAAGCCGCAGGTGGAGGCGCTATAGAACGAGACGACTCGTTCAGGGTAGAGTGCGGCGCGGTAGCTGTCAGGAAATTCTTCGGCGCCGTACCGGTAATCGCAAGGAATCAAAGAATCAAGGATGGTGGGGTTATGGAAGGGCCCGGCAGAGACCGTCGTGAAGATGGATTGAGGGCCAAGAGGGAAGAGGGTGCGAGAGTCGGTCCGGGAGAATTGCGTGCATTCGAGTCGGTGGAAGGTCGCGGAATTTGGGCTTCCGGGGAAAAGGATGGAAAGCCTTTGGTCCTGGTACACGGAATCCGGCTCTCCGCCAGCATGTGGCTGCCGCACGCCCGCCGTATCGGGCCGGGCTACCGGATCGTCGCCTGCGACCTGCCGGGGCACGGCTCCCTGAGCGAACGGCGCTTCACTCTGGCCGGCGCGGTCGACCAGATCGGTGCCGCGGTCGAGCACGCGGCGTCGGGCGGTCGGCCCGTCGTTCTCGCGGGGATGTCTCTCGGCGGCTTCCCCTCACTCGCGTACGCCGCCCAACACCCCGGGGCCCTCGGTGGGTTGCTGCTGAACAACTGCACCGCCCAACCGCGCGGCGCCGCGGTCGCCCTGTACCGGGCGGCTGGGCGGCTGGGCCGGTGGGCGGGGAAGGAGTGGTCGGACCGGCTCGGTGCCGCGGCGCTGCGCAAGGCGCTGCCGGCGGAGAGCGCCGAGGCGGCGATCGCCGGCGGGCTGTCGATGCCCGGGTTCTTCGACGCGGCCCAGGATGTGCCCCGGCACGACTATCTGGCCATGGCCGGGAAGCTGACCCTGCCCCTGCTGATCTCCAACGGGCGGGGCGACTGGCTGTTCCGCTCCGACGAGGACGCGTTCCTGGCCGCCGCCCGAACGGCCGACCCGCGGGCCCGGCTCGAGCATCTGCCGGGCTCCCACCTGCTGGTCCTGACCGATCCGGACGGCTTCACCGAAGTGCTGCGCAGGGCCTACCGGGAACTGGTCGGCTGAGGTGCGGGCCGCGGCGGTGCCGTACTGCCGCGGCCCTTCGGTACTCAAGCGGTGTACAGGACGACGAAGTCGACGGCCTCCTGTACCGACTTGAAGGTCTTGGCCTCGGCCTCGGGGATGCGCACGTCGTACCGCTCCTCGACGGAGCCGATGACCTCCATGGGCAGCGAGTCCACGCTCTCCCCGGTCCTGCGCACGGACGCCTTCTTCGAAGGGCTCCACGCGGCGCTGGGCTCCGGCGCTCGCCCGGTCTGTGGTGGCCGGCGGTTCTCCGTCGACGGCGAGCCCGACGACACGGTCGGCACCTTCTGGAACCCGCCGTGCTCCGCGTCGACGGGCTCAAGGAGGCCCGCGCGAAAAGTGTCGCGCGTCGGACCACCCGTGCCCAGGGACACGAGCGCTTCTCGCTGGCCGCCGTCGGCGGCAGCGGCGTATTTCGGTCGTCCTGCCGCTTCGCGGTCCACCCCTCGATCCCGGTGCCCGACATCTGCGCCGGTCCGCTGCGGTTTTCCGCGTGCCCGTCCCTCCCGCTGACCGCTTCGACGAGGAAGCAGCCGCCGCCTCTGCTCCCCTTTCCCCTCCCCTCGCTCGCTTCCCCTCCCCCGCTCGCTCCTCCCACCATCGGCGCGGGTCTGGCTGAGCGCTTGCTATCGCTGGGGCTGCACCCTTCCGTGCGGTCGTCCAGGCCTCTCGCCGGGTTCTCCAGGCCTGGCCGAGCCCCATCGGCGAGGCAGGTCGATCCGGGCGGCGGGTCGCTTCCGTGTAGCCTGAGAAAGCTCAGCCGTATGCGGACAGTTGAGTTCCCTCGCACAGTCCCAGTCGATCGCGACTGTCGGGTTTGGTTCGTCAGAGCCCCCGCTTCGAAGAGATCCGGAGCGGGGGTTCTTCGTTGTTCCGTGGCCCGAACCCTGGTATCCGTGGTGTTCCTCCTTCACCACGTTCTCGTCGGTCCGTGTTTTCGGCGGCGGGCGGGGTACGGACAGGCGGGTAAGGAGGAGGCGACAGCGGGTGTCCGCGGGCGGTGATCCACCGGGTGTGGGCACGGTTTCCGGACAGACCGATGGCCAGTGCAACAGCGCACTTGCATACGCTGGCCGCAGAGGTTGGATCGACGGCGACTCGGCGGTGAAGGGCTGAGCGCACAGAACGTCCCGGAGGCAGGAAATGGCGAAGCAGGCTCGCGCAGTCCAGACGTGGCGGTCGATCGTGGATGCCGCGGCGAGTGTCTTCGACGACTACGGCTACGAGCGTGCCGCCATCTCGGAGATCCTTCGCCGCGCCAAGGTCACCAAGGGGGCCTTGTACTTCCACTTCGCCTCCAAGGAGGCCATCGCGCAGGCGATCATGGACGAGCAGACCTCCACGGTCGAGTTCGAACAGGAGGGGTCGCCGCTTCAGTCCCTGGTGGACGGTGGTCAGCAGTTCGCTTTCGCTCTGCGCCACAATTCGATGGCCCGGGCCGGCACCAGGCTCTCCATCGAGGGCGTCTTCCTCGGCGGACCGCACCCCTGGAGCGACTGGATCGACGCGACGGCCCGGATGCTGGAGCTGGGCCAGGAGCGCGGTGAGGTGTTCCCGCAGATCGACCCGATGGTGTCAGCCAAAATCATCGTCGCCTCGTTCACCGGTATTCAGCTGGTCTCGGAGGCCGACTCGGGCCGGGCCGATCTGCGCGAGCAGGTGGCCGAGATGTGGCGCCACATCCTGCCGTCGCTCGCTCATCCCGGCGTCATCGCCCACATCAAGCCGGAGGGCCGGGTGGATCTGGCGGCCCAGGCCCGCGAGCGGGCGGAGCGTGAGGAGCAGGAGGCCAGGATCGCCGCGGAGGCCAAGGGTGCGGGTTCCGATCCCGCGACCGACGGGGGTTCCCGATCGGGCGGGTCAGGCCTGCGGGGCGGCGGAGCCGGTCGTGGTCCGCGGGCCGGGGGAGCCGGCGACGAGGGCGACGAGGAGCCCGCAGGCGCGGGGGTGGCGGCCGGAGGGGTCGTCGCCTGATGCGCTCCGGGCACGCTGTGTTTCACGTGAAACGTCCGATTGTTCAAGATCATCATACGGTAGGGCCGCAGTGCTCCTGGGGCCTCCCCGACCCTGCCGGAGTTCACGGAGCGGCTACTTACCTTTAGTAAGCCGCTAAGAGTGGCCCAGTATTCTGGGGAAATGGCGGATCACGGCGAGCAGCCCTGTCGGCGGGTCGACCGGGGGATCAGCCGTGTCTTCGCGTTATTCGGCAAGCGCTGGACCGGCCAGATCGTCTCGGTCCTGCTCCAGCGGCCGGTGCACTTCGCCGAGCTGCGACGGGCGATTCCCGGCATCAGTGAGCGCATGCTTTCGGACCGGTTGACCGAACTCGGCACGGCCGGCCTGGTGATCCGCGAGGCTGACGCGGGACCGCCGCTGCGCGTCGCGTATCGGCTCACCGAGGCGGGCGCCGCGATGGAGCCCGCGCTCAACGAGCTGGGGCGGTGGGCGGACACCTATCTGCCACGGGACGACGCGGCCGGCTCCGGGACCGGCTGCTGACCTCGACCGGGCGTCCCGGGTGCCTCGGGGCGCGTCACTGCCGACCACCGGGGCCTGCCCCCCTCGCGTTATGTCTGTTCACGGGCCCGGCGGGTGTCGGGCATCCGGCGGTACCGTCGTGCTCGGTCGCTGGTGGACAGGACCGCTGACCGGTTCGACGGCCGGGCAGCCGGAAGCGGTACGAGGGTGGGGGCGACGCTCCATGAGCGGAACCGAGACGACGACGCCTGAGCGGCGGACTGCGGGAGCGACGGGAATCGAGGCGACTGCGGGAGGTGCGGCGACCGCGGGCGAGGGTCCGCGCATTCCGGTCGTGCCCGGGTTTGCCCGGCGTGGTGCCGCGAGTTCACCGAAGGCGGCGGGCAAGGCCCTCCGTGACCGGGTGCCGCGGGCCTCGCACGCTTCGCTGGTCCTGCCGCCGGGACGGCCGGACGCCGTGCGGGCGGTCGAGGAGTCGAACCGGGGCCGGGTGCCGGGGCTGACGCCGATACGGGTGGGCCGGATGGCGGCGACGCCGTTCGCCTTCCTGCGCGGCGCGGCCGGGCTGATGGCCCACGATCTGACGGGCAGCCCGGTCACCGGGGTGGGCGCCCAGCTCTGCGGCGACGCGCACGCGGCCAACTTCGGCCTCTACGGCGATGCCCGGGGCAGCCTGGTCATCGATCTGAACGACTTCGACGAGACCGTCTTCGGGCCGTGGGAGTGGGACCTCAAGCGGCTCGCCACCTCCCTGGTGCTGGCGGGCCGGGCCGCCGGGGCCGACGAGGACACCTGCCGCCGGGGCGCGCACGACGCCGTCGGCGCCTACCGGCGCACGATGCGGCTGCTGGCCCGGCTGCCCGCCCTCGACGCCTGGAACGCGATCGCGGACGAGGAGCTCGTCTCGCACACGGACGCGCGGGACCTGGTCGGCACCCTGGAGCGGGTCTCGGAGAAGGCCCGCAGCAACACCAGCGCCCGCTTCGCCGCCCGCTCCACCGAGGAGTGCCCCGACGGCGGCCGGCGCTTCGTCGACGCCCGGCCCGTGCTGCGCCGGGTACCGGACGCCGAGGCCGCTGCCGTGGCCGCCGGTCTTGGCGGCTATCTCTCCACCGTCTCCGAGGACCGGGTGCCGCTACTGGCTCGCTACACGATCCACGACGTGGCGTTCCGGGTGGTCGGCACCGGCAGCGTGGGGACCCGGTCGTACGTGGTGCTGCTGCTCGATCACCGGGGTGAGCCGCTGGTCCTTCAGGTGAAGGAGGCGCGCCCCTCGGTCCTCGCCCCCTATCTGCCCGCGGTCGGTTTCGACGTTCCGGAGGTGGCGCACGAGGGCCGCCGGGTGGTGCTCGGGCAGAAGCGGATGCAGGTCGTCAGCGACATCCTGCTCGGCTGGGCGGACGTCGACGGCAGGCAGTTCCAGGTCCGGCAGTTCCGTAACCGCAAGGGCAGCGTGGACCCTGCCGCGCTCGCAGCCGACCAGGTGGACGACTACGCGCGGATGACCGGCGCGCTGCTCGCGCGGGCGCACGCGCACAGCGCCGACCCCCGCCTGCTGGCGGGCTACTGCGGCAAGAACGACGAGCTCGACGGGGCGGTGGCCGCCTTCGCGGTGACGTACGCCGACCGTACGGAAGCGGATCACGCCGAGCTGGTGCGGGCGATCAAGGCGGGCCGCCTGGCCGCCGAATTCGGCATATGAGGGGTTCGTGGGGCGATGGGGACGGGGCCGCGAGGCGGTGGGGCTCTGTCCGTGAGGCGGTGTGGCTCTGTTCGTGTCGGGGTGCGGCTCCGTCCGTGACGGGTGGGGCTCTGTCCGCGAGGCGGTGTGACTCTGTTCGTGACGGGTGGGGCTCTGTCCGGGCCCACCCGTGTGTGCCGCGCCGCCGGGCCGTGGCCATACGCTGGACGGGTGACCCACGAAGCCGCCGGGGTGCCGACCACCCGGAACGATGAAGACCGGCAGGACAACGACCGGCCGGACGCGCCCCGATCCGTCCCCGAAGCGGGGGACGCCCCAGGGGCGCGGGACGCTCCGGAGGCGCCGGACGCTTCCGGCCCTCCGGATGCCGCTGCCGGGGAGTCCACCGGTCCCGAGGACGCCGCGCCGCGCCCCGAGACGCGGCTGGCCAGGGCGGTGCAGGTCGCCGAACAGGCGTTGATCGAGTTCGAGATCGCGGTGGAGACCTTCCGGGTGGAGGTCGAGAACTTCTCCCGGCTGCACCACCAGAAGCTCGGCCCGATGTACACCCGCCTCGACGAGCTGGACGCACTGATCGCCGAGGCGCGGGCCGCTCGGACCGGGGATCCGGAGGACGAGCGCAAGGCGCGGGAAGCGCGGGCGGTCGTCATGCCGATGCCCGGGGTCGACGAGCTGTTCCACGACTGGATGGACACCGACGGGCTGTCCCCGGAGGCCGCGGCGATGCTCACCGATCAGCCGGTCCGGCCGCCGAAGCGGGTCAGGCCGAGCGAGGAGGCCCGCAAGCTCTACCGGGAGCTGGCCCGCAAGGCGCACCCCGACCTCGCCCAGGACGAGCCGGAACGGCAGCGCCGGGACGAGTTCATCGCCCGGGTGAACGCCGCCTACGGGCGCGGCGACGTCGACCTCCTCAAGGAGCTCGTGGCGGAGTGGGCGGCCGGCCCGGTGCAGCCCCTGGCCCCGCCGAGCGAGAGCGAGGAGCTCTACGCCCGGCTGGAGTGGCTCAGCCGGCGCAAGGAGCTGCTGACGGTGCTCGCCAAGGAACTGGAGGACGGCCCGATCGGCTCGATGCTCCGGATGGCCCCGGACGACCCGGATCAGCTGTTGGAGGACGTCGCGGAGCAACTGCTGGGCGAGGTGTCCCGGCGCGAGGCCGAGCTCGCGGGGATGGTGCAGTAGCGTTCCGGGTGACTCTGCCGCGTACGGACGGGGCCCCTGCACGAGGCCCCAATGTACGAGGTCCAAGACCGCACGAGAGAAGGCATGACCCATGAACTTCGCCCCGCTGCCCTCGGTGGACGCCGCGGCGGTGCCGTCGGACGGCTTCGTCCTGGACGTCCGTGAGAACGACGAGTGGGCGGCCGGTCACGTCGAGGGTGCGCTGCACATCCCGATGAGCGACTTCGTGGGCCGGTTCGGCGAGCTGACCGAGTCCGCCGAGGACGGCCGGCGCGTCCATGTGATGTGCCGGGTCGGCGGCCGGTCGGCCCAGGTCACCCAGTACCTGGTTCAGCAGGGCATCGACGCCGTGAACATCGACGGCGGCATGCAGGCCTGGGACGGCGCAGGGCGCCCGATGGTCACGGACAACGGGACACCTGCCTTCGTCCTCTGACTCCCGGGCGGGCCTGGTCGGTGCTGTGGGTGCTGTCGGTGCTGCCGGTCAGCCGAGCGGGTGGGCGGCCAGCAGGTCGCCCAAGGCCTCCTCATGGGCCGCGGCCGGGCCCAGGGAGAGCTCGATCTGCTTCGCCCAGGCGTGGAAGCGGTGCAGGGGGTAGTCGGTGTCCGCGCCGAAGCCGCCGTGCAGGTGCTGTGCGGTCTGCACGACGCGGCGGACGCCGTCGGAGGCCCAGATCTTCGCCACGGCGACATCGCCCGCGGTGGGCATCGGCCCCCCGGCGTCGGCCGAGATCCGCCAGGCGGCCTGCCAGAGCGTCGCCTCCATCGCCCGCAGGTCGATGTACCGGTCGGCTGCCTGGACGGCCACCGCCTGGAACGTGGCGACCGGGAACCCGAACTGCTCGCGCTCGCCGGTGTACGCGGCGGTCATCGCAAGCACCCGCTCGCCCAGCCCGAGCGCGAGTGCGCAGGTTCCCGTGGTGAGCAGGGACCGCAGCCACTCCCAGCAGCCCGGAACGTCGATCAGTTCGCGGTCCGTCACCCGGGCGCCGTCGAGCCGGACCTCGGCCAGCCGCTCACCGCTGGTGGATACCTGGTCCGCCAAGGTGACGCCGTCGCGGGTACGGGGCACGAGGGCCAGGACCGGGCGGCCCCCCGCGGTGTGCGCGGGGATGGCGATCCGGTCGGCCACCTGGGCCCAGGGAACCGCGGACTGCACCCCGTCGAGCACCCAGCCGGAGCCGCTCGCCGCCGCCCCGAGGCCTTCATCGCTCTCGCCGCTCTCCCCGTACCGCCGTGCGGCGACGGCGAGTTCGGCGGGATCGTGACCGCTGCGCCCGTTGGCGCCGACGGTCAGGATCAGTTCACCCCGGCCTGCCGGGGGGAGCAGCTCCGCCGCGAGAGTGCTCCCGCCGTACCGCTGGACCGCCATGGCCACCGCACAGCTCTCCAGCAGCGGGACCCTGGCCAGCACCTTCGCCGACTCCCGCAGGACCAGGCAGAGCGCGATCGGGTCGAGGCCCGCGCCTCCGTGGTCCGGCGACAGGGTGAGACCGAGCAGATCCGTGCGCGCCAGCTCGTTCCACAGCTGTCGGTCGATGTCCTCCGCCACGGCGCCCGGGGTCAGGGCGGGGCTGGGAACGCGGTCGGGGGCGACGTCCGAGAAGACCGCCCTGGCCGCCTCGACGGCCGCTCGCTGTTCCTCGGTGAAGGTGAAGTCCACTGTCCCGGCCTCCCGCTAACCGTGCACGACATGACGGGCCGTCAAGATAGAACAGGTTCTAGGGGAAGGGAACAGTGCGGGGCCGGTGCAGTGCGTAAGCGCCTCGGCACTGGAGGCCCTCAGCGGCCTGAGCGATCCCGGCGGGCCTGGGCGATCCCAGCGGGCCTGGGCGATCCCAGCGGCTCCTCAGCTGTCCCAACGGCCTCGGCGATCTCGGACCTCAACCGCCTCGACGTCCTCAGTGGCCTCAGCGACCTCAGCGGTCGAAGTCCAACTCCACCTCCGGGGTGAGCGGGTGCGACTGACAGGCCAGCACGAAGCCCGCCCCGGTCTCCTCGGGTTCCAGCGCGAAGTTGCGGTCCATCCGGACCTCGCCCGAGACGAGGAACGCCCGGCAGGTCCCGCACACCCCTCCCTTGCAGGCGTACGGAGCGTCCGAGCGGCTTCGCAGTACCGTCTCCAGCAGGGATTCGGTGTCCTGCACGGGCCAGCTGCCCGAGCGGCCGTGGAGGGTGGCCGTCAGCACGGCGTCGGACGGGGCGGCGACCTCGGCCACCGTCGCGTCGCGGGGGCCCTCGTCGACGTGGAAGATCTCCTGGTGGACCCGGGAGCGGTCGACGCCGAGGGTTTTCAGGGCCTTCTCCGTGCCCCGTACAAGGCCGAGCGGCCCGCACAGGAACCAGCCGTCCACCTCCGCCACCGGAAGCAGGGCGGGCAGCAGGCCGGTGAGCCGCTCGGCGTCCAGCCGCCCGGAGGGGAGGCCGGCCGACTGCTCCTCCCGGGAGAGCGCGGTGACCAGCTGGAAGCGGTCCGGACAACGGTCCTTGAGGTCGGCCACCTCGTCGAGGAACATCGTCGAGGCCGCCGTGCGGTCGCTGCGGATCAGGCAGAACCGGGCCGTCGGTTCCCGGTCGAGCAGGGTGGCCGCCATGGACAGCACCGGGGTGATGCCACTGCCGCCGACCACCGCCGCGAACAGACCGGGCCGGGGCTTCAGGACGAATCGGCCCATCGGAGGCATGGCTTCGACCCGGTCCCCGACGGCCAGCTCCTTGAGGGCGTACGTGGAGAACGCCCCGCCGTCGACCCTGCGGATGCCCACCCGCAGGACCGGTTCGCCGGGCTGTTCGGTGGCCGGTGCGCAGATCGAGTACGAACGGCGGATCTCCTGGCCGTCCACGGTGTAGCGCACGTTCAGATGCTGGCCGGGGGTGTGGCGGAAGGTCTCGCGCAGCTCGGCCGGCACGGCGAGCGTCACGGCCACCGCGTCGTCCGTGATCCGTTCGACCGCGCTGACCCGGAGCGGATGGAACATCTACAACTCCTTGAAGTGGTCGAACGGTTCACGGCAGGCGACGCAGCGGCGCAGGGCCTTGCACGCCGTGGACGAGAACCGGCTGAGCAGTTCCGTGTCCGTGGAACCGCAGTGCGGGCAGCGCACCGAGAGCGTCAGCGGCACGGGGCCGCCGTCGGCACCCTGGGAGCGCGGCGGGGCGATGCCGAACTCGGCCAGCTTGCGGCGCCCTTCGGCGCTGATGTCGTCCGTCGACCAGGCCGGCGTCAGGACGGTGACCACCGAGACGACCGGTACGCCGTGGTCGTGCAGCACCCGCTCGATGTCGGCGGACATCGCCTCGATCGCCGGGCAGCCGGTGTAGGTCGGAGTGAGCTGTACGGTCACCCGGCCCGGCCCGTCCAGGCGTACGTCCCGCAGGACGCCGAGCTCCGCCAGGGTCAGCACCGGCAGTTCGGGGTCGGGCACGGAGCCGGCGAGGTCGCGCAGCTCCGCCTCCAGCCGGGTGTCGGTCACCATGACGCCCCCGGATGGCTGCGGTGCAGGTGCTGCATCTCGGCGATCATGCGGCCGAACGGTTCGGTGTGCAGGCCCTGCCGACCCGCTCCGGCCGCCCAGCCCCCGGACCGCCGGCCCGCCGGGAGGGTCAGACCGGCCCGCTCGACGACATCGGTGACGGCGGCGAGCCAACCGGCCTCCAGCGCCTGCCAGTCGAGACCGGAGTCCGGGGAGCCGAGCCCCTCGACCGGCTGGAACATCTCCCCGGTGAACCGCCACAGCGCGTCCAGACCGTTCCGCATCCGGTCGTGGCTCTCCTCGGTGCCGTCGCCGAGCCTCAGGACCCACTGCTCGGCGTGGTCGCGGTGGTAGGCCACCTCCTTGACGGCCTTCGCCGCGAGCCCGGTGAACTCGCTGTCCCCGGCCGCCAGCCGCTCGTACAGCAGGTGCTGGTAGACCGAGAAGTAGAGCTGCCGGGCGATGGTGTGCGCGAAGTCCCCGTTCGGCTGCTCGACCAGCTGGAGGTTGCGGAAGGCCCGTTCCTCGCGGAGGTACGCGAGCTCGTCCTCGTCGCCGACGAGCGAGAGCAGCACCCGGGCCTGTCCCAGCAGGTCGAGGGCGATGTTGGCGAGGGCCACCTCCTCCTCCAGGACGGGGGCGTGGCCGGCCCACTCCCCCAGCCGGTGCGAGAGCACCAGCGCGTCGTCGCCGAGGGCGAGGGCGGCGCTCACAGGTGCTTCACCCCGTCCGGGATCTCGTAGAAGGTCGGGTGGCGGTAGGGCTTGTCGCCGGCCGGCTCGAAGAAGGAGTCCTTCTCGTCGGGGGAGGAGGCGGTGATCCCGGTGGACGGGACCACCCAGATGGAGACGCCTTCCGAGCGGCGGGTGTAGAGGTCGCGGGCGTTGCGCAGGGCCATCTCGGCGTCCGGCGCGTGCAAGCTGCCCGCGTGGGTGTGGGACAGTCCGCGGCGCGAGCGCACGAAGACCTCCCACAGGGGCCAGTCGGTCGAGCTGCTCATGCCGTCTCCTCCACGTGGTGCGCGGGCGCGCTGTGCTGTGCCGACGTCCGGGGCGATGACTGCGCCGGGGCGTGCTTGGCGGCGTACGCCGCTGCCGCGTCGCGGACCCAGGCGCCCTCCTCGTGGGCCCTGCGACGCTGGGTGATCCGCTGTTCGTTGCAGGGGCCGTTGCCCTTGAGGACCGCCTGGAACTCGGCCCAGTCGATCGCGCCGAACTCGTGCCGGCCGAGCTCCTCGTTCCACCGGATGTCCGGGTCGGGGAGCTCCAGGCCCAGCGCTTCGGCCTGGGGAACGCAGATGTCCACGAAGCGCCGGCGCAGCTCGTCGTTGGAGTGCCGCTTGATCTTCCAGGCCATGGACTGCTCGGAGTGCGACGAGGCGTCGTCGGGCGGGCCGAACATCATCAAGGAGGGCCACCACCAGCGATTCACCGCGTCCTGGGCCATGGCGTGCTGGGCCTCGGTACCGCGGCTGAGGGCGAGGAGCAGCTCGTACCCCTGGCGCTGGTGGAAGGACTCCTCCTTGCAGATGCGGACCATCGCACGGGCGTAGGGGCCGTAGGAGCAGCGGCAGAGCGGCACCTGGTTGGTGATCGCCGCCCCGTCCACCAGCCACCCGATGGCGCCGACGTCGGCCCACGTCAGCGTGGGGTAGTTGAAGATCGACGAATAGCGCTGGCGGCCCGCGTGGAGCTTGTCGAGCAGCTCCTCGCGGCTGGTGCTCAGGGTCTCGGCGGCGCTGTAGAGATACAGGCCGTGTCCCGCCTCGTCCTGCACCTTGGCCATGAGGATCGCCTTGCGGCGCAGCGAGGGCGCCCGGGTGATCCAGTTGGCCTCGGGCTGCATGCCGATGATCTCCGAGTGGGCGTGCTGCGCCATCTGGCGCACCAGCGTCGCCCGGTAGGCGTCGGGCATCCAGTCGCGCGGCTCGATCCGCTCGTCCGCCGCCACGGCCGCGTCGAAAGCCGCGATGCGGTCCGCGTCCACCGCGTCCTCCGTGCCGAGCGTCTTCTGCGTCGTCTGGTCCGCAGTCACTGCCGCCATCCCGGGCTCCCTACCGACCGATCGTTCGGTTCCTTGGCTTCAATGGTGAGTCGGAGGCCCGTAGGGTGTCAACCCTGTGGATAACTGAGTGGTGATCGACGGTGATCGGGGCGGGATGGATTCGGACCACGACAGGAGCTCTGCGGGCGGGGGGAAGGGCGTCTGGCCGCAGGCGTTGAACCGGCCGGCGGAAGCGCGGGACACCCCCGAAGCCATACCGCCGACCCCCCCGCCGACCTCCCCGGCGCCGGGTCCCTCGGCCACCGGCCGGGGCATGGCCGGGCTCTCCTTTCCCTACCAGGTGGTCGCGGCTCTGGCGCTGTCCCTGATCGGGCTGCTCGCCTGCACACAGGTGGTCATGGTGTTCCTGCACGTCGCCCCGTCCAACACGCTGTCCAAACAGCACGGGAAGACGATCGACCGCTGGATCTACCCGGAGTTCGAGCAGAACTGGAAGCTCTTCGCTCCCAACCCGCTCCAGCAGAACGTCGCCGTCCACGTGCGCGCCGAAGTGGTGGGGGCCGACGGCCGCCGCACGACCAGGTGGATGAACCTGACGCACGAGGACGGCGAACAGATACGTGGCAACTTCTTCCCCAGCCACGTTGATCAGAACGAGCTCCGCCGGGGCTGGGACTTCTACGTCAATTCCCACGACACCGAGAACCGCCCCAACGGTCTGCGCGGGGATCTCTCCGAGCGCTACGTGCGGCGCATCACGATGCTGCGGCTGAGCGAGCGCGACTACGGCGGCACGATCGAGCGCATCCAGCTCCGTTCCGCCACCAGCTCCATCGCCCCGCCCCCGTGGAGCAAAGAGAAAATCAGTACCCGGCCCGTCTACCGGGTACTCCCCTGGTGGACCGTGACGCCGGACGACCTTCCCGAGCATGACGCGGACCGGGACCGGGACCGGGAGCGGGACGAGGCGCGCGGCGTGGAGGCGAGCCAGTGACCGTCCCCTCGCCCGCCGGCCCCCAGAGCGCGGGCCCACAGAACATGGGCGCACAGCCCCCGGCTCCCCGCCCGACCGTGCCCCCTTCCGGCGGTCCCGGCGGTCTCGGCGGGGGCCCTGCCCGTGCCCTCCAGCGCGTCACCGCCTCGGCCCTCGGTCCGTACCAGAGCGCCGTCGTCCGGATCGGCTTCGCCGCCACCTACCTCTTCTTCCTGCTGCGCGAGCTGCCGAACCGCCATGAGCTGTACGGCCCGGACAGCCCGTGGCACTGGGACCTGGCCCGCCGGCTCACCAACGGCAACGAGGCCTTCTCCGTCCTGATGTGGACGGACAGCACGGCCTGGTTCGAGGCCGTGTACGCCCTCACGCTGCTGTCCGCGGCGGCGCTGCTGCTCGGGTGGCGGACCCGGACCATGTCCGTCCTCTTCATGGTCGGCGTGCTCTCCGTGCAGAACCGCAGCATCTTCATGGGCGACGGCGGCGACAACGTCGTCCACCTCGTGGCGATCTACCTGGTGCTGACGCGCTGCGCCCAGGTCTGGTCGCTGGACGCGCGGCGCGCGGCGCGCGCCGCGCAACGTGCCGCGGCGGGCCTGCCGGCCCCGCGGGACATCGTGGGCCCGGTGCTCTGGGTGCTCCTCGGCCCCGTCCTCGTGACGGCCACGCTGATGGGAGGACTCGGCGGCACCTGGTGGCTGCCGACTCTGCTGTGGACGGTCTGGCTCTCCGCCGCCGCTTGGTGGGCCGTGAACCGCTATCTGCCGCACGGCGAGCTCCGCACCCTGCTCGATGTGCTGGCCAACCTCGCGCACAACGCCACGCTCGCCGTGATCATGGCCGAGGTCTGCCTGATCTACGCGACCGCAGGCTGGTACAAGATCCAGGGATCGCGCTGGCAGGACGGCACCGCGCTCTACTACCCGCTCAACCTCGACTACTTCACCCCGTGGCCCGCCCTGTCGGACATCCTGGGCGCCAGCGGGCTGATGGTGATGGTGCTGACGTACGGCACGGTCATCGTGCAGGTCGCCTTTCCGTTCACGCTGTTCAACCGGCGCGTCAAGAACATCCTGCTGGTGGTGATGATCTGCGAGCACGCGGGGATCGCCCTGCTCCTGGGGCTGCCGTTCTTCTCCATGGCGATGATCGCGGCCGACGCCGTGTTCCTGCCGACGGCCTTCCTCATGTGGCTGGGAGCCCGCGCCACGATCGGCAGGCGGCGGCTGCTCTCCGGGCTGCCCGGCCGGTCGCGCACACCGGGGGAGCCCGGGGCGTCCGGCATCGCGTACGGCCCCGCCGGCCCCCCGGAGGCCGGGCCGGCGAAGGACGGCGGGGGCGGCACGGAGGAGTCCCGGCGTCAGGGCGGCGGCGGGGGCCATACGCTCGTCGGGTGAGCAGTGAGACCGGCAGAACCCAGCAGACCCCGCCAGCGGCGGAACCCCGCCCGGCGGAAGACTCCCCGGCGGGGCCTCTTCAGGAGGAGCTCCTCCAGTACGACGACGGCTACGGCCAGCAGGTCGGTGTCGGGCCGCACCCGCTGCCCTGGCCCGCGGGCGAGCGCTACGACCCCGAGCTGCTGGCCCAGGGCGACCGCCGCAACGTCGGTGACGCGTACCGCTACTGGACGCGGGAGGCGATCGTCGCCGATCTCGATCTTCGGCGGCACGACTTCCACGTCGCCGTGGAGAACTGGGGCCACGACTTCAACATCGGCTCGGTGGTGCGGACCGCCAACGCCTTCCTGGCCAAGGAGATCCACATCGTGGGCCGGCGGCGCTGGAACCGGCGCGGGGCCATGGTCACCGACCGCTACCAGCATGTGCGCCACCATCCCGACACGGCGGACCTGACCGCGTGGGCGGCGGCCGAAGAGCTGCCGATCATCGGGATCGACAACCTCCCCGGCGCCGTACCGCTGGAGCGCACCGTGCTGCCGCGCCGCTGCGTCCTGCTCTTCGGCCAGGAGGGGCCGGGCCTGACCGAGGAAGCGCGTGAGCACGCCTCCATGGTGTGCTCGATCGCGCAGTTCGGCTCGACCCGGTCCATCAACGCCGGTGCCGCCGCCGCCATCGCGATGCACGCGTGGGTGCAGCGCCACGCCGACGTCCCGGACCCTCGCCTCTGACGCCTGCCGGAGACGTGTCTAGGCCTGGCGGCGCACCTCCACCACGCGGAAGCGGTTGGCGACGAAGGCTCCGTCACAGAGCGCCGCGTTCGCGGCGGGGTTGCCACCGGAGCCGTGGAAGTCGGAGAAGGCCGCGGTCTGGTTGACGTAGACCCCGCCGGTCAGGTTCAGGGAGAGCTGGGCGGACTCGTCCAGGCAGACGTCCTCGACGGCGCGCTCCACCTCGGGGGACGTGGTGTAGGCGCCGACCGTCATCGCCCCCTTGTCGCGGATCGTCCGGCGGAGCAGGTCCAGGGCGGCGGACGTCGACTCGACGGCGACGGCGAAGGACACCGGCCCGAAGCACTCCGAGAGGTAGGCCGCGCCGTCGTCGGTCTTGGTGCCGTCGAGCTTCACGATGACCGGCGTGCGGACGACCGCGTCGGGGAATTCGGCGTTCGCGACCGTACGCGAGGGAAGGGCCACCTCGCCCAGCTCACCGGCCGCCTCCACCCGGGCCCTGACGTCCGGGTTGACCAGGGCGCCGAGCAGGGCGGACGCGCGGGCGTCGTCGCCGAGCAGTCCGGTGACGGCGGCCGCGATGTCGGCGACCACGTCGTCGTAGGACTTGGCGCCGTCGTCGGTGGCGATGCCGTCCCGGGGAATCAGCAGGTTCTGCGGGGTGGTGCACATCTGGCCGCTGTACAGCGAGAGCGAGAACGCCAGGTTGGCGAGCATGCCCCGGTAGTCGTCGGTGGAGTCGACGACGATCGTGTTGACGCCGGCCTTCTCCGTGTAGACCTGGGCCTGGCGGGCGTTCTCCTCCAGCCAGTCGCCGAAGGCGGTGGAGCCGGTGTAGTCGATGATCCGGATCTCGGGGCGGACCGCGAGGGTCTTGGCGATGCCCTCGCCGGGCCGCTCGGCGGCCAGCGCGACCAGATTCGGGTCGAAGCCCGCCTCGCTCAGCACCTCGCGGGCGATGGACACCGTGAGCGCCAGCGGAAGCACGGCACGCGGGTGCGGCTTGACCAGCACCGGGTTGCCCGTGGCGAGGGAGGCGAAGAGTCCGGGATAGCCGTTCCACGTGGGGAACGTGTTGCAGCCGATGAGCAGCGCGATGCCGCGGCCGGACGTGATGAACGACTTGTGCAGCTTCAGCGGATCGCGCTTGCCCTGCGGCTTGGACCAGTCGGCGGTCTCCGGGGTGCGGACCTGCTCCCGGTAGGCGTACGCCACGGCCTCCAGGCCACGGTCCTGGGCATGCGGGCCGCCCGCCTGGAACGCCATCATGAACGCCTGGCCGCTCGTGTGCATCACGGCGTGGCCCAGCTCGTGGGTGCGGGCGCTGATCCGCGAAAGGATCTCCAGACAGACCAGGGCCCGGATCTCCGGTCCCGCCGCGCGCCAGGCGCCCGTGCCGGCCTTCATGGCCGGAAGCAGGACGTCCAGGTCGGCGTGCGGATACTCGACGCCGAGCTCCGGCCCGTACGGCGAGACCTCGCCGCCGGTCCAGCCGTCGGTGCCGGGCTGCCCCAGGTCGAGACGGGTGTTCAGGACGGCGTCGAAGGCGGTCTTGCCCTCGGCCGCGCCGAGACTGCCCGGGGCCCCGCCCTCCCCGTAGGCCTTCGGGTGCTCGGGGTGCGGTGACCAGTACGCGCGGGTACTGATCGCGTCGAGGGTCTGGTCGAGCGTGGGCCGGTGGGTCTCGGACAGCTGTTGGGGGGTGAGCACGGCGGCCATGGCGGACCAACTCCTCATCGAGCCGGGCGGGGACGTACGGACGGAGTCAGCGTAACCGAACGATCGGTCGGGACAAGGGGCCCTGGGGAACCTGTGGACAACTACGACGGTCCCCGCCTGTGCGGGACTGATCCCTCATGGGGGAGGATCGCGGACATGACCACGGCCAAGCGGGACACGTACACACCGGAGACCCTGCTCACCGTCGCCGTCAGGGTCTTCAACGAGCGCGGCTACGACGGCACCTCCATGGAGCACCTCTCCCGGGCGGCGGGCATCTCGAAATCCTCCATCTACCACCATGTGGCGGGAAAGGAGGAGCTGCTGCGCCGGGCCGTGAGCCGGGCGCTCGACGGGCTCTTCGCCATCCTCGACGAGCCGGGGGCGCAGCGCGGGCGCGCGGTCGAACGGGTCGAGTACGTCACGCGTCGGACGGTCGACCTGCTGATGGCCGAGGTCCCCTACGTCACCCTGCTGCTCCGCGTGCGCGGCAACACGAAGACGGAGCGCTGGGCGCTGGAACGGCGCCGCGAGTTCGACCAGCGGGTGTCCGAGCTGCTCCAGGCGGCTGTCACCGAGGGCGACCTCCGGGCGGACGTGGACATACGGCTGGCGACCCGGCTGCTGTTCGGCATGGTCAACTCGCTGGTCGAGTGGTACCGGCCGCAGCCGGGCGGTTTCCCGGGGGAGGAGCAGCTCGCGGACACCATCGTCCAGCTGGCCTTCGAGGGGCTGCGGGCGAACGGCCGCTGAGCCTGCCCGTCGCGCTCAGGAGAGCTCGGCCGGCCGGTCCGGGCGCGGTCCGAGGTCCGTCTCCTCGAACACCAGCAGGGTGCGCGTCGAGAGCACCTCGGGGATGGACTGGATCCGGGTGAGGACCAGCTCCCGCAGCGCCCGGTTGTCCGGCGTGTGCACCAGGAGCAGTACGTCGAAGTCGCCGCTGACCAGGGCGATGTGCGTGGCCCCCGGCAGCGCCTGGAGCTGCTCGCGCACGGTGCGCCAGGAGTTCTGCACGATCTTGAGCGTGATGTACGCGGACGCCCCCTGGCCCGCCCGCTCGTGGTCGACCCGGGCGCCGAAGCCGCGGATGACGCCGTCCTCGACGAGCCGGTTGATCCGGGCGTAGGCGTTGGCGCGCGATACGTGGACCCGTTCGGCCACGGAACGTATCGACGCGCGCCCGTCCGTCTGGAGGATGCGCAGGATGTCGCGATCGACGGCGTCCAGCGGCCGCGCGGGCGGGACCGGGGGCTCCGCCACCGGGCCGACGGGTGCGACCGACGGTACGGCCGCGGGCGCGGCCGACGGGACGACCGCGGGCGCGGTCTGCGGTACGGCCGCCGGTGCGGTCGGCGGCGTGCCGACAGGCGAGGCAGGGCGCGGCTCCTCGCCCCTGTCGGCCATTTGTTCAGCTGCCATCTGCCCGCGCCTCCCTGTCGTGGACGACCTGTCCCTATCCCAGGCTGTGGAGAACCGTTTGTCCACAGGCTGACGGCGCCTGTAGCCAAAATGCCCCCGCGACCGAACAATCGGTAGGTGAGGCACACCACATCCGTGCCCCGCCCACCCCTCGACGTCTCGCTCCCTGTCGACCCCTGATCGACCACCCCCGATCTCCCTCGATGCCAGGAGGTGCTTCTCATGACGGTCCAAGAGCTGCCCGGCGCGGCCGCCTACCGGCCCACGCCGCCCCCGGCCTGGAAGCCGATCACCGACCCCGCCCCGCTGCTCCCGGACCCGGAGCCCTACCGGGTGCTCGGTACGGACGCGGTCGCCGACATCGACCCCGAGCTGTTGCTCCGCCTCCACGCCGAGCTGGTCCGGGGGCGCCGCTACAACGCCCAGGCCACCGCGCTGACGAAGCAGGGCCGGCTGGCGGTCTACCCGTCGAGCACCGGCCAGGAGGCGTGCGAGATCGCCGCCGCCCTGGTCCTGGAGGAGCGCGACTGGCTCTTCCCCAGCTACCGCGACACGCTGGCCGCTGTCGCGCGCGGCCTGGACCCGGTCGAGGCGCTGACCCTGCTGCGGGGCGACCGGCACACCGGTTACGACCCGCGCGAGCACCGCATCGCCCCGCTGTGCACCCCCCTGGCCACCCAGCTCCCGCACGCCGTGGGGCTGGCGCACGCCGCCCGGCTCAAGGGCGACGACGTGGTGGCGCTCGCCATGGTCGGCGACGGCGGCACGAGCGAGGGCGACTTCCACGAGGCGCTGAATTTCGCGGCCGTCTGGAAGGCCCCGGTCGTCTTCTTCGTCCAGAACAACGGCTTCGCGATCTCGGTGCCGCTGGCCAAGCAGACCGCCGCCCCCTCCCTCGCCCACAAGGCCGTCGGATACGGGATGCCGGGCCGTCTCGTCGACGGCAACGACGCCGCAGCCGTGCACCAGGTGCTGAGCGAGGCGGTGGCACGGGCCCGGCGAGGCGAGGGCCCGACCCTGGTCGAGGCGGTCACCTACCGCATGGAAGCCCACACCAACGCCGACGACGCCACCCGCTACCGCGTCGACAGCGAGGTCGAGGCATGGAAGGCGCACGACCCGGTGCGGCTGCTGGAGCGTGAGCTGACGGAGCGCGGGCTGCTGGACGACGCGGGCATCGCGCAGGCGAAGGAGGCCGCGGAGCGCATGGCCGCCGCCCTGCGCGACCGGATGAACGCGGATCCGGAGCTGGCCCCGATGGACCTGTTCACCCATGTCTACGCCGAGCAGACCAGCCAGCTCCGGGAGCAGGCGGCCGCCCTGCGTGCCGAGCTGGACGCCGAGCAGGACCACGACGAGCACGACGCGGAGGCGGGACGATGACGACCGCGGCAGTGACGGCCGACGGACGCCGGACGAAGGCGAAACCGGCCACGATGGCGCAGGCCCTCGGGCGCGCGCTCCGCGACTCGATGGCCGAGGACCCCACCGTGCATGTGCTCGGTGAGGACGTGGGCACGCTCGGCGGGGTCTTCCGGATCACCGACGGGCTGGCGAAGGAGTTCGGCGACGACCGCTGCACCGACACCCCGCTGGCCGAGGCGGGCATCCTCGGCGCGGCCGTCGGCATGGCGATGTACGGGCTGCGGCCCGTGGTGGAGATGCAGTTCGACGCGTTCGCCTACCCGGCGTTCGAGCAGCTGATGAGCCATGTCGCCAAGATGCGCAACCGCACCGGCGGGGCCATGCCGCTGCCCATCACCGTGCGGGTTCCGTACGGCGGCGGGATCGGCGGGGTCGAGCACCACAGCGACTCCTCCGAGGCGTACTACATGGCCACGCCCGGCCTGCACGTCGTCACACCGGCCACGGTCGACGACGCGTACGGGCTGCTCAGGGAGTCGATCGCCTCGGACGACCCGGTGGTTTTCCTGGAGCCCAAGCGGCTCTACTGGTCCAAGGCCGACTGGTCGCCCGAGGCCCCCGCCGCGGTCGAACCGATCGGCAAGGCCGCGGTGCGCCGTCCCGGGCGCAGCGCCACGCTGATCACGTACGGGCCCTCCCTGCCGGTCTGCATGGAGGCCGCCGAGGCGGCGGTCGCCGAGGGCTGGGACCTCGAGGTGGTGGACCTGCGCTCGTTGGTGCCGTTCGACGACGAGACGGTGGCCGCGTCGGTGCGGCGCACCGGGCGCGCGGTCGTCGTCCACGAGTCCCCCGGTTTCGGCGGGCCCGGCGGTGAGATCGCGGCCCGGATCACCGAGCGGTGCTTCCACCATCTGGAGGCTCCGGTGCTGCGGGTGGCCGGGTTCGACATCCCCTACCCGCCGCCCATGCTGGAGCGGCACCATCTGCCGGGAGTGGACCGGGTGCTCGACGCGGTGGCCCGGTTGCAGTGGGAGGCGGACAGCTGATGGCCAGGGTGCTCGAATTCAAGCTGCCGGACCTCGGTGAGGGTCTGACCGAGGCGGAGATCGTCCGCTGGCTGGTGGAGGTCGGCGACGTCGTCGCCATCGACCAGCCCGTCGTCGAGGTCGAGACGGCCAAGGCCATGGTGGAGGTGCCTTGCCCCTACGGGGGCGTGGTGACCGCGCGGTTCGGTGAGGAGGGCACGGAACTCCCCGTCGGCGCACCGCTGCTGACGGTCGCCGTCGGAGCGCCGGAGGGGCTGGATCTCTCCGGGGCGTCCCCGTCGTCCGCCACCGCCTCCACCGCCTCCACCGCCTCCACTGCCTCCGCCACGGAGTCCTCGGGCGGCTCGGGGAACGTGCTCGTGGGGTACGGGACGGGCGCACCCGCCGCGAGGCGTCGGCGCATCCGGCCGGACCGATCCGACCGGACGGTCGTCCGGACCCCGGTGTCCGACGCCCCGAGGTCCGACGCGCTCGCGCTCGCCCCGGCGAAGTCCGCCACGGCGCCCGCGACCGCTGCCACCGCCACGGCTCCCGCGGCTGCCGCTGTCGCCGTGGTGAACGGGCCGGGGCCCGTACCGGTGGTCTCTCCGCTGGTACGCCGGCTGGCCCGGCAGCACGACATCGATCTGCGGCGGCTGGCGGGTTCGGGCCCCGACGGTCTGATCCTGCGCGCCGATGTCGACGGCGCGATCCGGCAGGCGGAGGAGGCCGCGGCCTCGGCACGTACGGCCCAGGCGCCGGCCCAGGCACCGGCCGACGCGCCTGCGGCTTCCGCTCCCCCGGCTGCTCCGGCCGCTGAACGGATCCCGCTGCGCGGGGTGCGCGGAGCGGTCGCTGACAAGCTGTCGCGGAGTCGGACCGAGATCCCGGACGCCACCTGCTGGGTCGACGCCGACGCCACCGGGCTGATGGCGGTCAGGGCCGCGATGAACGCCGCCACGGGCCCGTCCGCCGGGCCGAAGGTGTCGGTCCTGGCCCTGCTGGCGAGGATCTGCACGGCGGCGCTGGCCCGGTTCCCCGAGCTCAACTCCACCGTGGACACGGAGGCCCGGGAGATCGTCCGGCTGCCCGGCCTCCACCTCGGGTTCGCGGCCCAGACCCAGCGGGGCCTCGTCGTTCCGGTCGTCCGGGACGCGCACACCCGTAACGTCGAGTCGATCGGGGCCGAGATCGCCCGGCTGACCGAGCTGGCGCGGACCGGGAAGCTGAGCCCGGCCCAGCTGACCGGAGGCACGTTCACGCTGAACAACTACGGGGTGTTCGGGGTCGACGGTTCGACGCCGATCATCAACCACCCGGAAGCGGCGATGCTCGGCGTCGGCCGGATCATGCCCAAGCCGTGGGTGCACGAGGGCGAACTGGCCGTACGTCAGGTCGTCCAGCTGTCCCTCACCTTCGACCACCGGGTGTGCGACGGCGGAACCGCAGGCGGCTTCCTCCGGTATGTGGCGGACTGCGTGGAGCAGCCGGCGGTGCTGTTGCGCACCCTGTAGCCGACCGGACGGTGCCCCGCCGGACGCGCCCTTCCGGGACCGGGCCTTCCGGCCACCCCGGCGGGGGCGTCGCTCCGGGCCCCCGCCCATACTCGACGTATGACCGCCTATGACGTGATCGTCCTTGCCGGCGGGGCCGCGAAGCGGCTCGGCGGCGTCGACAAGCCAGGAGTCCGGGTGGGCGGCCGGGCGCTGCTCGACCGAGTGCTCGCGGCCTGCGCCGGTGCGGCACTCACCGTCGTGGTGGGCGGTCGTCGCGCCACCGCCAGACCGGTCGTCTGGACCCGGGAAGCACCCGAGGGCGGCGGCCCGTTGGCGGCGCTGGGGGCGGGGCTGCGGCTGACGACGGCGGAGCGCGTGCTCGTCCTCTCCGCGGACCTTCCGTTCCTCGGCGCGGGGACGGTCGAGGCGCTGCTCGCCGCGGCCGGACAGCCCGGCCGGGAAGGGGCCCTGTGCACCGACCCCGGCGGGCGTGACCAGCCGCTGGTGGCCGCCTACCGCGCCGAGCCGCTCCGCCGGGAGCTGGCCCTGCTCGCCACCGAGTACGGGGGCCTCGCCGGGCTGCCGCTCCGGCTCCTGACGGCGGAGCTCGATCTCGCCCGGGTCGACGCGGGCCCCGACGCCGCGTTCGACTGCGACACCTGGGACGACATCGCGGCCGCCAGAGCCCGGATCAGGGAGCATGGGGCCGTGCTGGACGAATGGATCACCTCGGTCAAGAACGAACTGGGAATCGAACTCGACGTCGACACCGGTGTCCTGCTCGACCTCGCCCGTGACGCCGCGCACGGAGTGGCCCGCCCCGCCGCACCGCTCACGACCTTCCTGGTCGGGTACGCGGCGGCCAGGGCGAGCGCGGGCGCGGGTCCCGACGAGGCCGCGGCAGCGGTCACGGAGGCCGCTCGCAAGGCCACCGCTCTGGCGCTGCGCTGGGAAGCGGAGACGAACCCGGGGACGAACGCGGAGACGAAGCCCGACGCGGGGCGCGAAGGGACCGGGACCCCATGACCGGCCCCGACCCGGTCGGGCCCGGTCGCTCCCGCCCTGACCCGGACGGCCTCGCCCATGCGGAGGCGGAGCGGGCCGTCGAGCAGGCGCTCGCCCTGGTCGGCGGGGGGCGATCCGGCCCGGGCCGGGAACCCGACCGCCGCGAGGACGCTTCCGCCGGCGGCCCGTGCGGTGACGCGCACGAAGCCCCCTCCGGCGGCCCGTGCGGTGACGCGCACGAAGCCCCCTCCGGCGGCCCCCACTCCACCCTGAACAGCGCTCACCGCGCCGTCCCCGGCGGCCCCACCCCGACCGGCGCCCCGCCTCCGCCCCCGCCTCTCTCCTGGGACCGGGCGCGGGCGGTCGCGGCGCGGGCCGGGCGGGCGGCTCCGCTCGCGAGGATCCGGTTGCCGCTCGACCGAGCGCTCGGGCATGTGCTGGCCGAGCCGCTCGGCGCGCTCACCGATCTGCCGTCCTTCGACACCTCGGCCATGGACGGCTGGGCGGTCGCCGGGCCGGGGCCCTGGGTGTTCGGGACCGGGGCGGGGCTCCTCGCCGGACGCGGCCCCGGCACCGCGTTGCCCGACGGCACCGCCGTACGGATCGCCACCGGCGCCCGCGTCCCGCCCGACACCACGGCGGTCATCCGTAGCGAGCACGCGCACGCCGACGAGGCCAAGGGGCTGCTGCACGCCCGGCGGCCGGTGGTCGCCGGGCAGGACATCAGATCTCGGGGTCAGGAGTGCCGCTCGGGCGAGCAGCTCGTCCCGGCCGGGACGGTCGTCACCCCGGCCGTGCTCGGGCTCGCCGCGGCCGCCGGATACGACGCGCTGCCCGCCGTGCCTCGTCCACGCGTCGACATCCTCGTCCTCGGCGACGAACTGCTCGCCTCCGGCCTGCCGCACGACGGGCTCATCCGGGACGCCCTCGGCCCCATGCTCGGCCCCTGGCTTCGGGCCCTGGGAGCCGAGGTCTCCGGGCCCCGCCGCCTCGGCGACGAGGCGGAAGCGCTGCGCGATGCCCTCACCGCTTCCGACGCCGACCTGATCGTCACCACCGGCGGCACCGCCTCCGGCCCGGTCGACCATGTGCATCCGGTCCTCGACTCCCTCGGGGCCGAACTCCTGGTGGACGGGGTCGCGGTCCGCCCCGGCCACCCCATGCTGCTGGCACGGCTGCCGACTTCAGCACATCCGAAGCGACAGCCGCAGCGACAGCCGGAGCGACAGCCACAGGGACAGCCGGAGGGACAGCCGGAGGGGGAGCCGAACGGACAGTCGCAGGGGCCGCCGAACGGGCCCTATCTGGTCGGGCTGCCCGGCAATCCGCTAGCGGCCGTATCAGGCCTGCTGACGCTCGTGGAGCCGCTGCTCGCGGGGATCGCGGGCCGCCCCGCCCAGGACGCGTACCGGGCTCTCGTCCATGCCGATGTGCACGGGCATCCGCACGACACCCGCCTCGTCCCCGTGGTCCACCGCGCGGGCCGGGCGGGTGGCCGGGACCATGTCGCGCCGCTGCGTTACAACGGGCCCGCGATGCTGCGGGGGATCGCCGCGGCGGACGGGCTGGCCGTGGTGGTGCCGGGCGGGGTACGGTCCGGCACCGAGGTGGAGATTCTTGATCTCCCATGGGCCCCGGCGACGCCGTGGACGGAAGGGTGTTTCACGTGAAACTTCCCGGCCACGATGCGATGGCCAGGCGAGCCGAAGAAGTGGTCGTGCCGACCCGGGTGATGCTGCCCCGCCGGGTCGTCGACGGCCCGGCCCGCCAGGTCGGCAAGCGCCTGCTGATGGCGCTGCTCGTACTGACCGCGACCGTGCTGATCGTCTGGCTCGACCGCGGTGGCTACAACGACAACGCGGACGGCAAGGTCGATCTGCTCGACGCGATCTACTACGCGACGGTCACCCTCTCCACCACCGGGTACGGCGACATCACGCCGTTCAGCGACGGCGCCAGGCTGATCAACGTCGTGCTCGTGACACCGCTGCGCGTGCTCTTCCTGATCATCCTGGTCGGTACCACTCTCGAAGTCCTCACGGAACGGACCCGCGAGGACTTCCGGCTGAAGCGTTGGAGATCCAACTTGCGTGACCACACCGTCGTCGTCGGCTTCGGTACGAAGGGCCGCTCGGCGATCCTGACTCTCTGCGCCACCGGCCTGCGGAAGGACCAGATCGTCGTCGTCGATCCGGCCTCCAAGGTGATCGAGGCCGCCAACGCCGAGGGATTCACCGGCGTGCTCGGCGACGCCACCCGCAGCGACGTCCTGCTGCGCGCCGAGCTCCAGAAGGCCCGGCAGATCATCATCGCCACCCAGCGCGACGACACCGCCGTCCTGGTAGCCCTGACCGCGCGTCAGCTCAACCGCGGGGCGAAGATCGTGGCGGCGGTGCGCGAGGAGGAGAACGCTCCCCTGCTGCGGCAGTCCGGCGCCGACGCCGTCATCACCAGCGCCAGCGCCGCCGGGCGGCTGCTCGGCCTCTCCGTCCTCAGCCCCAGCGCGGGCACCGTGATGGAGGACCTGATCCAGCAGGGCAGTGGCCTCGATCTGGTGGAACGTCCGGTCATAAAGGCCGAGGTGGGCAAGAACGTACGGGAGACGGACGACCTCGTCGTCAGCGTTCTGCGCGGGCACCGGCTGCTCGGCTACGACGACCCTGCGGCCAGCCCGTTGCAGCTGACGGACCGGGTCATCACCATCGTGCGAAAAAGCCCCAGCTCCGTCTCCGCGCAGAACAACTCGATGCCGCCGCGCCCCTGAACGCACGCCGTGCCGGAGTAGCCTCGCGGCCATGCATGCGATCACGATTCCCGAACCCGGCGGCCCCGAGGCGCTCGTGTGGGCCGAGGTGCCCGATCCCGTACCCGGCGACGGCGAGGTCCTCGTCGAGGTCGTCGCCTCCGCCGTGAACCGTGCGGACGTACTCCAGCGGCAGGGCTTCTACAACCCGCCGCCCGGTGCGTCCCCCTACCCCGGGCTGGAGTGCGCGGGCCGGATCCTCGCGCTCGGCCCCGGGGTGACCGGCTGGGCCGTCGGCGACGCCGTGTGCGCGCTGCTGGCGGGCGGCGGCTACGCGGAGAAGGTCGCCGTGCCGGCGGGCCAGCTCCTCCCCGTACCGGAGGGCGTCGACCTGGTGGAGGCCGCGGCGCTCCCCGAGGTCACCGCGACGGTGTGGTCCAACGTCTTCATGGTGGCCCACCTCCGCCCCGGCGAGACCTTCCTGGTGCACGGCGGTTCCAGCGGCATCGGCACGATGGCGATCCAGCTGGCGAAGGCGGTGGGGGCCCGGGTCGCGGTCACGGCGGGCAGCCCGGAGAAGCTCGCCCGGTGCGCCGAGCTGGGGGCGGACATCCTCATCAACTACCGCGAGCAGGACTTTGTCGAGGAGCTGCGGGAGAACACCGCCGGGGCGGGGGCCGACGTCATCCTGGACCTCATCGGCGCCAAGTACCTGGACCGGAACGTCACGGCGCTCGCCGTCAACGGCCGCCTCGCGATCATCGGGCTCCAGGGCGGGGCCAAGGGCGAGCTGAATCTCGGCGCCCTGCTGACCAAGCGGGCCGCCGTCACCGCGACCTCCCTGCGGGGCCGCCCGCTCCACGAGAAGGCCGCCATCGTCGCCGCCGTACGCGAGCACGTGTGGCCGCTGATCGCCGACGGGGTGGTCCGGCCGGTGGTGGACCGGGCGCTGCCGATGGCGGACGCGGCCGAGGCGCACCGGGTGCTGGAGTCCAGCGCGCACATCGGGAAGGTGCTCCTGGTCGCGCCGTCGGTCGGCGCCTGACCCGTGGACGACGCGCGAGCGACGACCTGACCCGTCGACGGATACCCGACTCCGCGAACGGGCCGCACACTACGAGGGGCCCGGCGCACACCGTGACGTGCGCCGGGCCCCTCGTGGTCGGTCCCCGGACTTCGGGAGGCGGATACGGGGTTTACAGATACGGGCCCGAACGGATCGGGCCGTGCGGGTCCGCGCCGCCTTCCTCGTCCTCGTGTCCCGAGCCGGGCGGCAGGGCCCGGCGCATCTGCTCCAGCTGGGCGCGGGCCGCCATCTGCTGCGCGAACAGCGCCGTCTGGATGCCGTGGAACAGGCCCTCGAGCCAGCCCACGAGCTGTGCCTGGGCGATCCGCAGCTCGGCCTCGGAGGGCACCGACTCCTCGGTGAACGGCAGGGAGAGCCGCTCCAGCTCCTCGACCAGCTCGGGTGCCAGGCCGTCCTCCAGCTCCTTCACGGAGCTGGCGTGGATCTCCTTGAGCCTGACCCGGCTCGCCTCGTCGAGAGGGGCCGCCCTGACCTCCTCCAGGAGCTGCTTGATCATGCTGCCGATGCGCATGACCTTCGCGGGCTGTTCCACCATTTCCGTCACCGGGACCTCGCGCGACTCGTCGTCACTGGCACCGCCGCCGATAGCCATTCCGTCCTGGCCCACGACAAGGACCTGCGGGTGCTCCTGCGACCGGTCATTCCTCGGCATTTCCATGCCGCCATTGTCTCGTACGCGTGCCGTACCCCACGTTGGTGCCCCCGAAAACGGAAGATCCACCGTCTTCGGGGGCACCAAAAGCCTTCCGGCGGCACCGAAAGCCTTCCGGCAGCACCGGCAGCACCGGCAGCACCGGCAGCACCGGCGGCACAGCCGGCACCGGCAGCGCCACCAGCACCGGAGCCGCCGCTCAGCCCGCGCGCCGGGCCAGGGGCAGCCGGGAGCTGGTGAGGCCGGCGGCCAGCAGTCCGGCGAGTACCGGGACGACCAGGGCCAGCAGCCCGACGGTCTCCCACGGCATCACGATCGGCGTGTAGGCCGACTCCATCGGATCCTTCCGCATGTCCGCCAGCGCCGCGCGCAGGTCGGTCAGCCGTAGCGCGACCGCGGGCACGAGCCCCGCCGCCGTTCCCAGAAGCACCCCGGTCAGGGCGACGACCAGGCACTGGAAGCCGGACAGCGAACGCCGTACCCCCGGGGGCGCGCCCACCGCGCTGAGCGTGGTGAGGTCGGCCTCCGCGTCGGCCTTGGACAAGCCGGTCGTGATGGCCGCCGCGCCCAGGGTCACCACTCCGGCGAAGAGGGCGAGGAGCAGCAGGACCGTGTCGGTGTCGTCGTGCCTGCGGAACGCCTCGTTCGACGTCATCAGGTACGCGCGGTTGCCGGCCTGGTCGAGCGCGGCGTGGGTCGCCTGGCTCTCGGCGTCCGTGGCATCGCGGTCGAGCGTGTAGAAACTGCCGTGCTCCTCGACGTGCAGACCGAGCCGTTGGGCGGTCTTCTCCGGCATGACCATCCGGATGCCCGGCGTCGCCGCGTAGCGGTCCGGTGCGACGTAGACCTTCAGCCGGTCGTTGGTGACGCGGGTCTTGCCAGGGTGCAGGGCCCGGTTCTTCTTGTCGCGGTCGTTGTAGGCGTGGGTGGCCTTCAGGGAGACCTCGCCGTTCTTCGCGTACGCCGAGTTCAGCAGGACGGGGATGCCTTCGGCCAGGGACTTCGCCGCCGCCGGGTCCTCCAGCTTCACGTACGAGTCGAGCACGTCCGCGCCCCCGACGACGATCTTGTCGCTGCCGGTGCCGAACGCGACCATCGTGTAGTGCTCGTCCATGCAGGCCGGGGAGTTCATCAGCCGCTTGTGCTCGTCGGCCGAGATCCGCAGGGCGAGCTCCTTGGCGCCCTTGCCCTTCAGCGGGCAGGAGTGGTCCTTGCCGCTGGGCTTGACGAGTTCGAGGGTGCCGCAGCCGTTCTCCTCGTCGTAATAGACCATGCAGTCGCTGCCGGCCCAGACCCGGCTGATGTCGGCGCGTGCGCCGCTGACCGGGAAACTCTGCTCGACGGCGGCCCGGGAGCGGGGCAGGTCGGCGCTGTCGCCGGTGTCGGCGGCCATCAGCGCGACGGTGCCCGGGGTCAGATTGGGCTCGTAGTCGTACGCCTGCTCGGCGGCGTTGCTGCTGGTGTACGTGGCGATGGCCACGCTGCCCGCGACGGCCGCCATCACGGCGGCGACGGCGGGCGCGGTACGGCCCCGGTTGCGGGCCGCGTCGCGCAGGGCGATGCGGGGTGTCAGCGGGAGCCGTCGGCCGAGCCGGCCGAGGAAGCCGACGATCACCGGGATGCAGCCGAGGACGCCCAGTTCGGCGAGGACGGATCCCCCGGCGACGAGCGCGGTGTCACCGGCCACCCCGCCGTAGACCGCGACGGCGACGCCGGTCGTGAGCGCGACGACACCGACGACGGGCAGGACGCGGGAGCTGCGGCGGGTACCGCGTCGGCCGGTGAGCGACTCCAGGACGGACTGGCGGCCCGCGACGATCGCCGGGGCGAGCGCGGCGAGGACGCCGGTGACCAGACCGAGCAGGGCGATGCCGAGGATCTCCCAGGGACGCACGGTCAGTTCGCCGAAGCGGCTGCCCGTGTAGTCCTCGATCATCGGGCGGAACAGGGCGGTCAGGCCGAATCCGGCGCCGACGCCGGCCAGCGCGCCGACCGCCCCGAGCACCGCGCCTCCGGCGAGCACCACGGCCCGGACCTGGCCCCGGCTGCCGCCGCACGAGCCGACCAGGCCGAGTTGACGCCGTGAACGACGGGCGCCCACGGCGAACGCGGGGCCGGCCAGCAGCACGATCTCCAGGACCGCCATGGCGGCCACCGTGAGGACCGCCGCGGTCAGCTCCGTGTCCGTGTCGTACGCGTTGGTCGTCGCCGCCATCGGGACCTCGGAGTCCGGCGGTGGGTTCAGGACGACCTGGCGGGACTTGACCACCACGCCCTTCTCGTTGGCGGCGAGGACGTCCTGCCAGGTCACACCTGCTCCGGCCGGTCCCTGGACCAGCCATTTCGGGTCGCTCGCCTGGGGCGGCAGGATGTTCTTGTCTCGATCTGCCGTCTTCTGCCACGGGGCGATGACCGAGCCGGGGACCGCGTACAGGGAGTCCGCCCGCAGGTCGGCGGGGAGTTCGACCGCTCCGGTGAGGGTGTAGGTCCGGTCGGGGCCGCGCACGGTGACGCGGTCGCCGATGGACAGGCCGGACGCCTCGATGAACTTGTCGGTCGCCGCGATCTCGTTCTCGGCCCGTGGGTAGGCGCCGTCGGTCAGCTCGATCCGGCCGCGCAGCATCGGGTCGGCGATGGACAGTTCGGTGATCCGGGTGTCCGCGATGCCGTGCCGGGTGGTCACCGACGCGGGAACGCTCCGCTCGGTGAGGTGCCGCGACCCCTCGGGGAAGGTGGCGGGCACGTCGACGGGCTTCGCCTGCTCCTCGGGAGTCGGGTCCGGGGCGCCCTCGGGTGGGTTCCAGTTGACGCCGTCGGGCATCTGCTGGAGCTTCACCGGCCCCATGCTCGTGGCGGAGAACCGGGCGTCGGCCGCCCCCAGCTCACCGGTCAGCTCCTCGGCCCTGGTGGGCAGCGCGCTGCGGTAGGTGAGGTCGGCGGCGGTCACGCCGAGGACCGGCAGGGCGATCATCGCGACGACCAGGGCGCTGCGGCCCTTGGCCCGTACGGCGTCGCGCCGGGCTATGCGGAAGGCGGCGCGCCAGCCGGGGAGCGGGTTCACGTGGCGGCCTCGGCGGTTCCGGCGGAGAGCAGGGAGTCGGCCCCCGTGGTCAGCGTCTGGTCGACGATCGAGCCGTCCCGGAGGAACACGACCCGGTCGGCCCAGGCCGCGTACCGGGGCTCATGGGTCACCATGACACCGGCCGCGCCCTGGTCGCAGCGGGTGCGCAGCAGGGCGAGGACGGCCTCGCCGGTCTCGGAGTCGAGCGCTCCGGTCGGCTCGTCGGCGAGTACGAGGCGCCGGTCGCCGACGAGGGCGCGGGCGATGGCGACGCGTTGCTGCTGGCCGCCGGACATCTCGTCGGGGAAGCGGTCGGCGATCTCCTCCAGCTTCAGCTCGGCCAGCGCGGCGAGGGCCTCCTTACGGGCCTTGCGCACGGAGACGCCGTCGAGTTCGCGGGGCAGCGCGATGTTCTCGGCGGCGGTCAGGGCGGGGATGAGGTTGTAGTCCTGGAAGACGTAACCGACGCTGCGGCGGCGCAGGGCGGCCATCCCCTTGGGGCCGAGGGCGGCGATGTCCTGGCCCTCGATGACCACCTGGCCGCTGGTGGCGGTGTCGAGCCCGCCGGCCAGGGTCAGCAGGGTGGACTTGCCGGAGCCGGAGGGGCCCATCACGGCGACCAGTTCGCCCGGGTGCACGGCGAGCTGGATCCCGCGCAGGGCGTGCACCTCGGCGACGCCGGAGCCATGGGTACGGGTCAGCGCCCGCAGTTCGAGTACGGGGCTGCCGCCGGGCGTCCCGGAGGACGGCGGGGGCGGGGGTGTGGCGGACGGAGGCATGGCGGGTGGTTCCCCCCTGGGAACGGATGGGGTCAGGTGTGGGCGGCGGTGGGGCCGGGATGTGGACGGCGGTGAGGCCGGGGTGTGGACGGCGTGAGGCCGGGAAGCGGGCGGTGGTGGTGGTGCCCGGGATGGGGGCGGCGGTGCCGGGACCGCCGCCGTACCGCGGGAGTCGGCGTCAGCGCCCGGACCGGGTCCGGCCGGCCAGCGAGCGGGCCGGACCACGTGTGGCCGCGGGGCCGGACCCGGCGGAGGGCTCGGTCGCGGCGGCCTCGGCGAGGCGGACGAGCCGGGACTCGCAGTGGTCGAGCCAGCGGGCCTCGGCCTCCGCCTGGAAGATCAGCTGCTCCACGACGAGGAGCCAGGCGACCTCGTCCCGGTTGGCCGGGACGTCGGCCAGGGCCTGGGCCTTGAGGCGGGTGTAGTCCTGCATCGCCTTGAGCGTGTGGTGGCGCTGGGACTGGATGACGTCCCGGATGTCGACGCCGGGCGCGCCCACGGCCATGGCGAGCTTGATGGCCAGTTCGTCGCGGGGCGGGCTGGTGCGGTCCACGGGCGTCTCGAACCAGGTGCGCAGCTCCGAGCGGCCGTCGTCGGTGATCGCGTAGAGGTCGTGCCCGGCGTCGTCCGAGCCCTCCTGGACGATCATGCCGTCGCGTTCCAGCCGGCTGAGCGTCGTGTAGACCTGCCCGACGTTCAGGGGCCAGGTGGAGCCGGTGCGTGACTCGAACTCGGTGCGGAGCTGGGACCCGTAACGAGGGCCCCGCTCCAGCAGGGCCAGGAGGCCGTGGCGAATGGACATACTGAGTATGTATACCGAGTATGTTCGTCCTGGCAAGTCTCGTCGGCGCGGTCCGGGAGAGCGCGACCAGGGGTCGCGACGCTCAGTTCACCCGGCGCATACGGAAGGCGAGGAAGCCGAGCCCCAGCCCGACCAGCGCGATGCCCGTCCCCAGCGAGGCCTGCTGTACCCGGCGTACGGACGCGGCGTCCAGAGCCTGTCCCGACCGGGGCCCCGGATCGGTGAAGGCGCTGGGCGGCGGGGTGGAAGCGGGCAGGTCGACCGGGTCGACGAGGTCCGCATCGGGCTCGTTCTCAGGCACCGGCTCCTCGGCCCGCGCCAGCTCCGGCGGCGACAGCGAACGCCCCGGACGCGCCTTGCCGGCCCCGGCCTCGCGCCCGGCGAGCGGGGCGGTCGACCCGGATACGGCGGGGGAAGCGGAAGGGGAGGAGGAGGTGGAGTCCGGCGAGTCGGACCCGGGCCCGTCGGGGGCCTGCGCCCCGAGCACGGTCGCTGCCGGTGAGGACGGGGCAGGGCCGGTCCCCGGCGCTCCGGAGACCGGGACGCCGGACGACGGGGGCAGGGCGGAGGGAAGCGCCGAGGGGGACGCGGAGCCCGGCGGTACGGGCGGCCGTGGCGCGGCCGGGCGGGCAGGGTCCGCGGACGGGGTGGCGGGGCTCGACGTCCCCGGGGCGGGGGTCGTGGCGGTGCGGGGCGGGCCCTCGGGCGCCGGTGAACCGTGGGCGGAGCCGCCCAGCGGCCCCAACGCCGCTCCGGCCGCCGCCATCAGGCAGACCGCACACCTCGACGACCATGCGGCCGGAAGTCCTGGAGCCATGAGATCAGCGTCACACGGGCCCCCTCATACGGCATCCCGGACGAGGTATCCGGAAATACGGGCCCAGATAGTGCCCTGGTAGCGGTCCGGGACGGAGATCCGTGGGCCCGTAACGGTCATCTGTCGACACCACCCGCTCGCCCGCCCGGCCGGACGGTGTCGACAGATGACCGGCGGATCAGGAGGGCTTGCCGGTGGAGACCTGGAGCTCGAAGTGGGCGCCGCGCTCGGAGACGGCCGCGCCGGAGGACGGGAACTGGCCGACGACCTGGCCCTCGGCGTAGGTGTTGCCCTTCTCCTCGATCTCCTTGACGGTCCATCCCGCGGCGGCCGCGCACTCCTTCACGGACCGGATGTCCTTGTAGACGAAGTTCGGAGCCCGGACCTTCGCCGGGTCGTTGGAGTCCTCGGAGGCGTCCGAGCACTCCGTGCTCTTCATCGTCCGGTTGCGCTCCGGCGGGCGGTATCCCTCCACCTCGGCGGTGCCCGGGTCGCCGTCCTTGCCCGCCTCGTCGTCCTTGCTGCCGTCCTGGAGGGCGATCGCGGTGATCAGGCCGCCGATGGCCAGCAGCGCGACGACGATCGAACCGACGACGACCGGCATGTTCCGCTTGGAGCCGCCGGCGGCGGTGGTGCCCACGGCCGTCGAGTGCTGCGGGCTGATCGAGTACGGCGGCGGGGTCTGGTGGGCCAGCGGGCCCGGGGTCTGATAGCTCTGGGCCGCCTGCGGGTAGCCGTAGCCCGGCGTGGGCGCCGGGGTCGGCTGGCTGTACGGGCCCGGCTGGTGGGGCTGCTGCTGCGGATGCGGCTGGTACGGCGTCTGGACGCCCTGGGGTGCCGAGGTGCTCTGGTCGACCGGCGGGAACACCGCCGAGCCGACACCGGAGCCGCTGTTGGCGGGCCCGCCGCCGGCCACGATCACCGGGGCGCCGGTCTGGCCGCCGGAGGCGTTCAGCACGCGGGCGATCTCGTCGCGCATCGCGGCGGCGCTGGGGAAGCGCTCGTTCGGGTTCTTCTTGAGCGCGCGGGCGACGAGGGCGTCCATCGCCGGGGTGACCGAACGGTTGATGCTGGACGGCGCGACCGGCTCCTCCTGCACATGCGCGTACGCGATGGCCAGCGGCGAGTCCGCGTCGAACGGGATCCGGCCGGTGAGCAGCTGGAAGAGCATGATGCCGACCGAATACAGGTCGGACCTGGCGTCGACGCCGCGGCCGAGGGCCTGCTCGGGGGAGAGGTACTGGGGGGTGCCGACGACCATGCCGGTCTGTGTCATCGAGGTGACACCGGACTGCATGGCACGGGCGATGCCGAAGTCCATGACCTTGACGATGCCCCGCTTGGTCATCATCACGTTGCCGGGCTTGATGTCCCGGTGGACCAGGCCCATCTCGTGGCTGGTCTCCAGCGCGGCGAGCACGTCCGCCGTCACCTTGAGCGCCTTGTCGGCGGGCATCGCGCCGTGACTGCGGATGTCGGCGGCCAGCACCGAGCCGAGCGGCTGCCCCTCGACGTACTCCATGACGATGTACGGCATCAGCGCACCGCCGAGCTCGTCCTCGCCGGTGTCGAAGACGGAGACGATGTTGGTGTGCTGGAGCTTGGCGACGGCCTGCGCCTCACGCCGGAAGCGCTCGCGGAAGGACTGCTCGCGACCGAGCTCCGTGTGCAGGGTCTTGATCGCGACCTGGCGGTCGAGGGCGGAGTCGTAGGCCAGGTACACGGACGCCATCCCGCCCTCGCCGAGCAGGTCGCGCAGCTGGTAGCGGCCGCCCGCGACCGCCCCGCCCGCGTAGCGGCCCTGTGCGCCGTCCTGGCTCATGACTTGCATCCCCCTCGGCGGCGCGCGGTCGCACGCGGTGTGTCTGTCTGACGTCGTTTCTGTCTGACGTGGTTGCGTGCGACGCGGTTCCGTACAACGCGATTACGCGCCAAGTCTGCCGCAGGGGTACGACACGTCAAGCCGGGTGCCCGTTCCGTGACCCTACGCACAAGAAGCGTCTCGGAAGCGTTACAGGAAACGCATCAAATCCATGTGTACGACGCGCCGGGCGGTCCGATGATCCTGCCGCAGCGGAACCGTGGTGTCCGGTGGAGGCTGTAGCGTGACGCTGCAATGCAGCAAGGCACCGTGAGAACCCGCGGACGCGCGGACAGATACGACGGCGAGGACTGATGGCACCCGATTCCGAAGCAAACGGCGGCGGAGTTTCGGATGGTACCGACGCCTGGGGTATCGGCGGCGTGGTCGGTGACGGACGTTACCGGATGACCTACCGGCTCGGCCGGGGCGGCATGGCAGAGGTCTACGCGGCGGAGGACGTCCGGCTCGGACGCACGGTCGCGGTGAAGCTGCTCCGTTCCGACCTGGCCGAGGATCCGGTCTCCAAGGCGCGCTTCACCCGCGAGGCACAGTCCGTCGCGGGCCTCAACCACCACGCGATCGTCGCCGTCTACGACTCCGGCGAGGACGTCGTGGGCGGCCAGACCGTCCCCTACATCGTGATGGAGCTGGTCGAGGGCCGCACCATCCGCGACCTGCTCCTGACCGCGGAGGCCCCGCCTCCCGAGCAGGCGCTGATCATCGTCTCGGGGGTGCTCGAAGCCCTCGCGTACTCGCACCAGCACGGCATCGTGCACCGCGACATCAAGCCCGCCAACGTGATCATCACGGAATCGGGCGCGGTCAAGGTGATGGACTTCGGCATCGCCCGCGCGCTGCACGGCGCGCAGTCGACGATGACCCAGACCGGCATGGTCATGGGCACCCCGCAGTACCTCTCCCCCGAGCAGGCGCTCGGCAAGGCCGTCGACCACCGGTCCGACCTGTACGCCACCGGCTGCCTGCTCTACGAACTGCTGGCGCTGCGGCCCCCGTTCACCGGCGAGACCCCGCTCTCGGTGGTCTACCAGCACGTCCAGGACATCCCGGTGCCGCCGTCCGAGGTCTCGGACGTGGTACCGCCGGAGCTGGACGGGATGGCGATGCGCGCGCTGGCGAAGGACCCGGACGACCGGTTCCAGAGCGCCGAGGAGATGCGCGGGCTCGTCCAGTACAGCCTCCAGATGCTCCAGGTGCAGGGCGGTCACACGGGCACGTGGAACACCGGCCCGGTCGCGCTGCACGAGGGGGGCCAGACCCCGCCGCACGGGATGTCCGGATCCACCCGCGCGATGGGCCATCCGATGCACGGGGACACCTCGCAGGGCCCGATCCTGCCGCCGTACAACCCGGACGACGGGGGCTACGACGGCGGCGGCCGGCGCTCCGGCGGGCGCGGCAAGATGTGGCTCTTCGTCCTGCTCGCGCTGATCGCGATCGGCGCGGGGGTCGCCTTCGCCGTCAACGCCGCGAACGACGGCGGCGGGAAGAAGGCCCCGGTCACCCCGTCCCCCTCGGTCAGCCAGTCCGAGAAGGAGAAGCCCTCGGAGTCTCCGTCCGAGGAGGAGGAGAGCGACGAGCCGGAGGACCCGGACACCTCCACCGGCGGCGGTCAGACGCAGCCGAACCCGCCGCCGTACAACCCGGACCCGACCCCGAGCGAGCCCTCGTTCACCCCGTCCCCGGACCCGACCGGCACGGACACCGGGACCTCGGACGGCAACACCAACGAGGGCGGCACCGGTGAGCCCACCGGTGAGCCGACCGAGCCGACCACCGACCCCGGCACCCCGGGCGGCGGGGGCGGCGACGACGGCGGGGCCGGCGACGACGGCGGTACGGGCACGACGCCCGGCGAGACGGCGCTCGGCGCCACAACGGGATAACGCACCACTGCACCAGCCTTGAGCCCGGCGTGCGCCCTCGTGGCGCGCGCCGGGCTCACGCGGTGGTGTGCCGCTTCACTCCGCGAAGGCCGCTCGCTCCGCGAAAACTGCTTCGCTCCGTGAAAGCCACGTCACTCCGTGAAGGCCGCGCACACCGCTTCGTACTCCCGCGTCCACCACACCGCCAGGGCCGACACCGCGGGGAACTGCGGGTCGGCCCTGCGGTCGTGGAGGCGGTAGCGCCAGCGGAGTATCCAGAAGTCGTTGAGCCGCTCCCACCACACCCGGTGCACGGCGGCCGCAAGCTCGGCGGCCCCCACCCCCGCGGCCCGCCGGTACGCGCGGGCGTACGCCCGTACCTTGGCCAGGTCCAGCTCCCCGGCCGGGCGGACGAAGAAGATCGCCGCCGCCCGTACCGCCTCCTCGGCGCGCGGCTGTACGGCCAGCCGGTCCCAGTCCACGATCGCGACCGGGTCGGCGCCCCGGTAGAGCAGGTTCAGCGGGTGGAAGTCCCCGTGCACCCAGCCGGTGGCGGGCCCGTCCGGGGTGGGCGGCCGACGGTGGGCGTGCTGTTCGAGCAGGGCGCGGCGCTCCACGAGCCGGTGCACGGCGAGTTCGTCGAAGGCGTCGCGGGGGGCGTCCCGGCCGTCCTGCCCGCGCGCGGCGGCCAGCAGGTCGTCGATCAGCGCGAAGGTGTCGGCGGCGTCCGGGCTGCGGTGGCCCGGCCGGGCGGGCGGGCTCGCCGGGTGCGGGCCGTCGCGCGGCGCCATCACCTGTTCCAGGCCGGTGTGCACCGTCCCCAGGAGCGCACCGAGCCGGCGCGACTGGGAGAGGGTCAGCTCGGAGCCGACCCGGTGGAGGCCGTCGACCCAGGGGTGCAGGGCGTAGCACCGATCGCCGATCACGGTGACGGTCTCGCCCCGGGTGTCCGTCAGAGGCGGGACGACGGGGACGCCGAGCGACTTCAGGCGCTGGGTGGCGCGGTGCTGGCGCACGATCGCGGCGGGTTCGCCGCTGGTGTCGTCCAGGTGCTTCTTGTCGAGATGGTGCTTGAGGAAGTAGGACCCGCTCGTGGTGGAGACGCGGTACCCGTGGTTCAGCAGGCCCTTGGTGATCGGTTCGCAGGCGAGAGGCTCGCCCACGTAGGGGTAACGGCGCAGCACCTCGCCGACCGGGGGAACAGGTGGACGAGTGACATATGAGCGCGGCACTTACCAGATGTTAGATCACTCTGCGTGGCCGCTCGGCGGAGTTGCGGTCACGCCCGGAGGTGCGCTAGAGGGCACGCCGTCGAGGGCGCACGGGACTCGACGCCTCAGAACTTCAGCGTGTGCTCGGTGACGAAGTGCGGGTCGACCCGGAGGTAGGCCGGCGCGAAGGGTTCCCCGTTGACGGAGACGGGCGCGGTGCCGAACAGCCGCTCCTGTTCGGGGCAGGGGTGCACGATCTCGGCGGGGCCGGTGAACTGCACCGACCACAGGTCGCCGCCGTCGCCGGAGGCCGTGTCGTTGTAGTTGTCCGCGCCGTACGCGACGACGCTCCCGTCGCATGCCTCGTGGTGGCCGAAGCCGCTGTGCATCCGGAGCAGGATGCGGCCGTCGCACACGATGTGCCGGGCCACCGTCAGGAACGGCAGGGCCCGCATGCTGGTCGCGAGGCGGCCGTACGGGACGCGGCGGAGCAGTTCGATGGGTTCCGCTCTCCGGATCGGATCGGCCCGCTCGATCGTGCCGGTCGCGGGAGACCCGAGCGTGCCGGCCGGGGTCCGCCGGAGCGTCCCGGTCGCGGGGAGTTCGTCGAAGGACATGGATTCCACTGTCCCCCGGCCGTAGGGGCCGTGTAAGAGTCGCCTGCCCCGGGTGGCCCGGGACCAAAGTCCCTGCGGAGCGGGGAGACTCGGCGGCGCTCGGCAGACTCAGCGGCGCTCGGCCTGGAGCCGCGCGACGTACGCGGCCGCCTGCGAGCGGCGCTCCATGCCCAGCTTGGACAGCAGGCTGGAGACGTAGTTCTTGATGGTCTTCTCGGCGAGGTGCAGACGCTCCCCGATGACCCGGTTGGTCAGGCCCTCGCCGATCAGGTCCAGGATCTTGCGTTCCTGTTCGGTGAGGCCGGCGAGCTTCTCGTCACCCTTGCCGCTGCCGCCGTCGCGCAGCCGCTCCAGCACCCGGGCGGTGGCCACCGGGTCCAGCAGGGATTTTCCGGCCGCCACGTCCCGTACGGCATTCAGCAGTTCATTGCCGCGGATCGCCTTCAGCACATATCCCGACGCGCCCGCCATGATCGCGTCGAAAAGCGCCTCGTCATCGGCGTACGAGGTGAGCATCAGGCATTTGATGTTCTCGTCCTGGGAACGGACTTCCCGGCACACCTCCACACCGCTGCCGTCCGGCAGCCGCACGTCGAGCACCGCCACATCGGGACGCGTCGCCGGGATCCGCACCAGGGCGTCCGCGGCCGTACCGGCCTCGCCGACCACCTCGATGTCCGCCTCGACGGAGAGGAGCTCATGGACGCCACGCCGGACGACTTCGTGATCATCGAGCAGAAATACCGTGATTTTTCCATCTTCGCGCACGATCGCAGTCTCACACACTCGCCTCTCCTCCGCTCTTCCCTGGCGCTGATCCGCGGGATAACGTGCCGTTGTTCCGGCGGCCCGCAAGGCTGCTTTCAGCGCCCTGACCAGCAGAGGTTCGCGATTTTTTCGATTTACTTGGAAATCCAAGCAAAATCGCAGGTCAGATAGGGTTTCGCAGTTCTGCGACGCTGTGGGTAACGTGCCTATGACAGGGCACTCGCCGGGGCACCTGTCACGCCTGACTCCGGCCGACCGGCACCCACCCCGTGCACGGCTCCGGATCCAGGCGAGCCGCACTGGTCCCCGGCAGACCCCGGGGGCCGGACCGACGGAGGAGCACGCACGTGACCGTGGAGAGCACTGCCGCCGCGCGTAAACCGCGACGCGCCAGTAAGCGGACCAGCGCCGCGAAGAAGCCGCAGAGTTCCGAGCCCCAGCTCGTACAGCTGCTGACGCCCGAGGGCGTGCGCGTCGAGCACCCGGACTACAGCATCGACCTGAGCGCCGACGAGCTGCGCGGCCTGTACCGGGACATGGTCCTCACCCGCCGCTTCGACGCCGAGGCGACCGCCCTCCAGCGCCAGGGCGAGCTGGGCCTGTGGGCCTCACTGCTCGGCCAGGAGGCCGCCCAGATCGGCAGCGGCCGGGCCCTGCGCGACGACGACTACGTCTTCCCGACCTACCGGGAGCACGGGGTCGCCTGGTGTCGCGGCGTCGACCCGACCAATCTGCTCGGCATGTTCCGCGGGGTGAACCACGGCGGCTGGGACCCGAACAGCAACAACTTCCACCTCTACACGATCGTCATCGGCTCGCAGACGCTGCACGCCACCGGCTACGCCATGGGCGTCGCCAAGGACGGCGCGGACTCCGCCGTGATCGCGTACTTCGGTGACGGGGCCTCCAGCCAGGGCGACGTCGCCGAGTCGTTCACCTTCTCCGCGGTCTACAACGCCCCGGTCGTCTTCTTCTGCCAGAACAACCAGTGGGCCATCTCCGAGCCCACCGAGCGCCAGACCCGCGTGCCGCTCTACCAGCGCGCCCAGGGCTACGGCTTCCCCGGCGTCCGCGTCGACGGCAACGACGTCCTCGCCTGCCTCGCCGTCACCCGCTCCGCGCTGGAGCGCGCGCGCCGGGGCGAGGGCCCGACCCTCGTCGAGGCGTTCACCTACCGCATGGGCGCCCACACCACCTCCGACGACCCGACGAAGTACCGGGCCGACGAGGAACGGGCCGCGTGGGAGGCCAAGGATCCGATCCTGCGGCTGCGCGCCTACCTGGAGAAGGAGAAGCTCGCGGACGAGGCCTTCTTCACCGCGCTGGACGAGGAGAGCGAGACCCTCGGCAAGCGGGTGCGGGAAGCGGTGCGCGCGATGCCCGACCCGGACCCGATGGCCCTGTTCGAGCACGGCTACGCCGACGGCAACTCCCTCGTGGACGAGGAGCGCGCCCAGTTCGCCGCCTACCAGGCATCGTTCGCCGATTCCGCCGAGGAGGGCAAGTAGCCATGGCCGTGGAAAAGATGTCCATCGCGAAAGCGCTCAACGAGTCGCTCCGCCTCGCCCTCGACAACGACCCCAAGGTCCTCATCATGGGTGAGGACGTCGGCAAGCTCGGCGGCGTCTTCCGTATCACCGACGGACTCCAGAAGGACTTCGGCGAGGACCGGGTGATCGACACCCCGCTCGCCGAGTCCGGCATCGTCGGCACGGCGATCGGCCTGGCCCTGCGCGGTTACCGCCCGATCGTCGAGATCCAGTTCGACGGCTTCGTCTTCCCCGCGTACGACCAGATCGTCACGCAGCTCGCCAAGATGCACGCCCGCGCGCTCGGCAAGATCAAGCTGCCGGTCGTCGTGCGCATTCCGTACGGCGGCGGCATCGGCGCGGTCGAGCACCACAGCGAGTCCCCCGAGGCGCTCTTCGCGCACGTGGCGGGGTTGAAGGTGGTCTCGCCGTCCAACGCGAGCGACGCCTACTGGATGATGCAGCAGGCCGTCCAGAGCGATGACCCGATCATCTTCTTCGAGCCCAAGCGGCGTTACTGGGACAAGGGCGAGGTCGACACCGAGTCCATCCCCGGCCCGCTCCACAAGGCCGTGACCGTCCGCGAGGGCAGCGACCTCACGCTCGTCGCGTACGGGCCGATGGTGAAGGTCTGCCTGGAAGCGGCCGCGGCCGCCCAGGAGGAGGGCAAGTCGATCGAGGTCCTGGACCTGCGCTCGATGTCCCCGATCGACTTCGACGCCATCCAGACGTCGGCGGAGAAGACCGGCCGGGTCGTGGTCGTCCACGAGGCTCCCGTCTTCTACGGCTCCGGCGCGGAGATCGCCGCCCGGATCACCGAGCGCTGCTTCTACCACCTCGAAGCGCCCGTGCTGCGGGTCGGCGGCTACCACGTCCCCTACCCGCCGGCCCGGCTGGAGGACGAGTATCTGCCCGGCCTGGACCGGGTGCTCGACGCCGTCGACCGCTCGCTGGCGTTCTGAGGAGAGGGTTCGTGACGACGATGACCGAAACGTCTGCTCGTTTCCGTGAGTTCAAGATGCCCGACGTGGGCGAGGGACTGACCGAGGCCGAGATCCTCAAGTGGTTCGTCCAGCCCGGCGACACCGTCACCGACGGCCAGGTCGTGTGCGAGGTCGAGACCGCGAAGGCGGCCGTCGAGCTGCCGATCCCGTTCGACGGGGTGGTGCACGAGCTGCGCTTCCCCGAGGGCACGACCGTCGACGTCGGCCAGGTGATCATCGCGATCGACGTGGCCCCGGGCAGCGGCGACGCGCCCGCCCCGGCAGCCGCCCCGGCCCAGGAGCCGGTGGAGGAGCCCGAGGCGGAAGCCGAGCCGAAGGGACGTACGCCGGTCCTGGTGGGCTACGGCGTCGCCGAGTCCTCCACCAAGCGCCGCCCGCGCAAGGGGGCGTCGGCCGCTCCGGAGGCCGCCGCCGTCGCGGCGGCGGTGCAGGCCGAACTGAACGGGCACGCGGCGCCGGCCGCTGCTCCCGCTCCCGCGCCTGTGGCCGACGCTCCGGCCGGCGGCCGTCCGCTGGCCAAGCCGCCGGTCCGCAAGCTCGCCAAGGACCTGGGCATCGACCTGGCGACGGTGGTGCCGACCGGCAAGGACGGCGTCATCACCCGCGAGGACGTCCACGCGGCGGCGGCCCCGGCTGCTACGGCTCCGGTGGCTGCCCCGGCCCCTTCGCAGGCGGCCCCCTCGCAGGCGGCCCCCGAGGCTCCGGCAGCCGCCGTGGCCTCCGGCTCCGCCCGGGAGACCCGTATCCCGGTCAAGGGCGTCCGCAAGGCCATCGCGCAGGCGATGGTGGGCAGCGCGTTCACCGCGCCGCACGTCACCGAGTTCGTCACGGTCGACGTGACGCGCACGATGAAGCTCGTGGCCGAGCTGAAGGAGGACAAGGACATGGCGGGGGTGCGGGTCAACCCGCTCCTGATCATCGCCAAGGCCCTCCTCGTCGCGATCAAGCGGCACCCCGAGGTCAACGCCGCCTGGGACGAGGCCAACCAGGAGATCGTGCAGAAGCACTACGTCAACCTGGGCATCGCGGCGGCCACCCCGCGCGGTCTGATCGTGCCGAACATCAAGGACGCGCACGACAAGACGCTGCCGCAGCTCGCGGCGGCCCTGGGCGAGCTGGTCGCCACGGCCCGGGACGGCAAGACGTCCCCGGCGGCGATGGCGGGCGGCACGGTGACCATCACCAACGTCGGCGTCTTCGGCGTCGACACCGGTACGCCGATCCTCAACCCGGGCGAGTCCGCGATTCTGGCGGTCGGCGCGATCAAGCTCCAGCCCTGGGTCCACAAGGGCAAGGTGAAGCCGCGTCAGGTCACCACGCTGGCCCTGTCGTTCGACCACCGCCTGGTCGACGGCGAGCTGGGCTCCAAGGTGCTGGCCGATGTGGCGGCGATCCTGGAGCAGCCGAAGCGCCTGATCACCTGGGCGTAACTCCTGTTCCCGGTGGGCCCGTACGTTTCCGCGTACGGGCCCACCGGCATGTCCGGCCTTCACCGCACGGCTCGCACGGCGAGTTCGGCGAACACGGTCTTCCCCACCGTGCGCGGCTCGACGCCCCAGTCGTCGGCGAGCTGCGCGACGACCAGGAGCCCGCGCCCGTAACAGTCGTCGGCGTCGGGCCGCCGGAGGCTGGGCAGCCGCTCCCCGCGCGGATCGCTCACCGCGATACGGAGTGCGCTCGCGGTGAGGGCGAGGTGGACCCGGAAGAGCCGCCCCCGGATGGCCCCGTGCAGCAAGGCGTTGGTGGCCAACTCACTGACCAGGAGCGCCGCGTCACCGGCGAGCCCGGGATGCCCCCACTGGAGGACGAGCCGGGCGGCACGGTGCCGGCTGCGGACGACGCTGTGCGCGGTGGGCGGGTAGTCGACGCGGTCCTCGCGGAGGAGGGCGGGGGCGGGTACGGGGGTCTCCTGGGCTGCGGACATGGGTGCGTGCCTCCGGGGTGGGGTGGGCGGTGGCGATGTCGCTGCTGCGGTGGGCCGGGCCGTGAGTCCTTCGGTTCCGGCGCAGGGCAGGGCGGTGCACTTCCGCCGAGTTGGCTCCGCTGTGCGAGCGGTGGAGTACCGAAAGTATTGACCTCCTGCTGGTGGTGCAAGTGAAACGGAGACAATTGTCCCCAACGGGTGAAGGTGGTCGACGCCCAGCCCGGGGACGCGGGAAACTGAGGCCGTGAATCCAGCGACTCCGCAGGGAAACCGATCGTCAACTGTTCTTGGGCGCAGGCTCGGTAGCGAGCTGCTGCGCCTGCGGGACGCGTCCGGGAAAACGCAGCAGCAGGCTGCCCAGGTCATCAGCGCGACCAACTCGAAGATCGTCAAGATGGAGCGGGGCTGGGTTCCCATGAGGGATCCGGACATCCGAACCCTCTGCGAGTTCTACGGTCTGGAGGATGCGAAGTCCGTCGGGCGGCTGCTGGAAGTCGCCCGGATGGACCGCGAGCGCCGCAAGGCGAAGGGCTGGTGGAACCAGTACCCCGAGCTGCGTTCGCTGGTCGAGTACGTTGCGCTCGAAGACATCGCGACAGGCGTCCGGACCTGGCAGGGGGCTTTCGTTCCAGGGCTGCTCCAGACCCCGGACTACGCCAGGGCGCTCGCAGTCGGGAACGCGGACTGGGACGACCCCGACGAGATCGAGCGTTTCGTCGAAGCGAAGATCGCGCGGCAGGCGCGTCTCACGGAGAGCACTCCGCTGGCGTTGTGGGCGATTGTCGCCGAGGCGGCCCTCCATCAACTGGTTGGTGGCCGTGAGGTGATGCGCGCTCAACTGGCGCACCTGGCGGAGGCGGCCGCCGAGCCAAATGTCACGGTGCAGGTTGTCCCCTTCCTTGCGGGGTCCCACCCGGGCATGACCAGTGCTTTCAGCATTGTCTCGTTCGCTGAACCTGGTGCGATGGACGTGGTCTACATGGACACGACGTCGTCTACGCTGTGGCTGGAGAGTGAGACGGATGCCGCCCGCCACAACGTCACATTCGGTCGCATTGCCAGATGCGGACTCGCTCCCCGCGATTCCATCGCTCTCATAGGGCGTATTCGCAAGGAGTTGTAGTTGTGCCCCACTTCGAGTTCGTCCGGTCCAGCTACAGCAGCGGCAACGGCGAGTGCGTCGAAGTGGCCCGCAACCTCCCCCGCACCGTCGCCGTCCGCGACTCCAAGCGCCTCGGCGGACCCGTCCTCACTCTCGCCGCCGCCGCCTGGGACGCCTTCACGGCCGACCTGCGCCGCCGGCAGCCGTAGGCCGTAGGAACGGGCGAAGGGGCCCGGCCCGCACACACCGTGCGGGCCGGGCCCCTTCGCCGTACAACGCGTGCGTGCGGGTTACCTCTTGAACCCGTAGTCCATCAGCTTCTTCGCGTCGGCGGTGCGGTTCGCCTCGGAGGACGACGTTAGCACCGTGCCGATGACCGTCTTGCCCTTGCGGGTCGCGGCGAAGACCAGGCAGTACTTGGCGGTCGGGCCGGAGCCGGTCTTGACGCCGACGGCGCCGCTGTAGCTGCTGAGCAGCTTGTTGGTGTTGCTCCACGACATGTAGCGGTAGCCACCGCTCTTCGTGGTCACCTTCTGCTTCGTCGACTTGGTCTTGACGATCGAGCGGAACGTGGAGTTCTTCATCGCCTTGCTGGCGATCTTCGTCAGGTCACGCGGGGTCGAGTAGTTGTTGCCGCCCCCTATGCCGTCGAACGAGTCGAAGCGGGTGTTCTTCAGCTTGAGGCTCTTCGCCGTGGCGTTCATCTTGCCGATGAACGACTTCACGCGGGCCGCGCGGGTCTTGCCGTAGCCGAACTTGTCGGCAAGGGCGTACGCGGCGTCGCAGCCGGAGGGGAGCATCAGGCCGTAGAGGAGCTGGCCCACGGTGGGCTTGTCGCCGACGATGAGCCGGGCGGACGAGGCGTTCTTCTTGACGATGTAGTCGCTGTACGCCTTCTGGACCGTGACCTTGGATTTCAGGTTCACGTTCTTCTGCGACAGGACCACCAGCGCCGTCATGATCTTGGTGGTGGAGCCCGTGGCGCGACGGGTGTCCGCGGACTTGGTGAAGAGGGTCTTGCCGGTGCCGTTGTTCATCACGAAGCCGCCCTTGGCGACGATCTTCGGAGTCGGCGGCGTGGCGGCGTGCGCCGTGGAGGCGAAGGCGCTGCCCGCGAGCACCGCGCCGGCGGTGAGCGTCACGGTGGCCGTGACGGTGACGCGATTGATGCGCTTGATGCCGTTATTCAACTGAACGCTCCAAATGCCCCTGATATGCGGCCACATAAGGGTGCCGCTCGGAGGTGAGACTCCTGAGCCGGGGCAATGGATGTGTTACTGATCGGGTGAATTTGCGCAGGCTTGACCATGGGCCGTCGGGGCGCAGCAGCCCTTGCCCTGCCAGGCCTCGCGCCCCTCCTTGACGGCGAGGCCGGCGATGGCGAGGGCGGCGACCGGATCGGCCCAGGTCCAGCCGAGCGTGGCGTTGAGGAGCAGTCCGACCAGCAGCACTGCGGAGAGGTACGTGCACAGCAGGGTCTGCTTCGAGTCCGCGACGGCGGAGGCGGACCCGATCTCGCGACCCGCCCGCCGTTGGGCGGCCGACAGGAACGGCATGACCGCCAGCGAGAGCGCGGCGATGACGATGCCGAGGGGGGACGGTTCGGCCTCGCCGGTCCCCGTCAGCGTCCGGACCGCGTCGATGGCGACGTACGCGGCGAGCGCGAAGAACGATACGGAGATGATCCGGAGAGCTGTCCTCTCCCGACTCTCGCGCACCGCGTGCTCCCGGGCGGAGAACTGCCAGGCCACGGCGGCGGCGGAGGACACCTCGATGACGGAGTCCAGGCCGAAGCCGATCAGGGCGCTGGAGGAGGCCATCGTTCCGGCGGTGAGGGCCACCGCCGCCTCGATGATGTTGTAGGCGATGGTGACCGCGACCAGCAGCCGTATCCGGCGGGCGAGCGCTTCCCGGCGGGCCGGGGAGGGGCCGAGGGAGAGCGTGGTCATCAGCAGCAGCCCTTCGTCTCCGCGTCCGCGCAGGTGCGGTCCGACTCGACGGCCACCACTGCGGAACGCAGGTCGTCCAGGGCGCTGCCGAGGCGTTCGTCGGCCAGTTCGTAGCGTGTCCGGCGGCCGTCCGGCACGGTGACGACGAGACCGCAGTCGCGCAGGCAGGCCAGGTGGTTGGAGAGCCGGGTGCGGGAGATACCCAGGGCGTCGGCCAGGTCGGAGGGGTACGCAGGGGCCTCGCGGAGCGCGAGCAGCAGGCGGCAGCGGATCGGGTCGGCGAGCGCGCGGCCGAACCGCGCGAGCACCTCGATGTCGGAAGCGACGGTCAGCATGACGTGACAGTACAGGCACAGCTGAATTCATGGAAGCGTGAACTGTCGCTGCCGGGTGGCGGAGTCCTGCACGGCACAGCCAGGCGCTCTCGGTCAGGCGTAGGAGGAGAGGAGTTCGTCGAGCGTCCAGATCGTGGCCCGTACCCCGGACGTACGGGCGAGATACCGGTCACGCTCGATGAGGATGTTGAGGTCGCCGCAGCCGAGCTTGTTGCAGGCGTGCTCGATCAGGCTGCTTCCGGTGTTGCCGCCGTCCACGAGCGCCCGGAGGTGGGCCGCGTCCCATTCCACCTCGTTGAGCGCCCAGGGCGCCGTGCCCTCGACGACGGTGGTCAGGACCGCGCTGAGCCGCTCCGCGCAGGAGCGACGCGCACGGCCGTCCGACACCTGGGCGATGTGGTTGCCCGTCTCGATGATCGCGGTCACCGGCAGCAGGAGGTCCGTGTCCCGGCGGTCACGTTTCCTCTTCAGCTCGTCGATGACCCGCTTGCGGTCCTGCATTTGCCGGGAACCTCCAGCAGATTGCACAGGATCGACGTGTCCACGAACTCAACCCCCCGAGCCATGGGCTCACCCGATCCCGAGGAGTCGGTCGAACTCGGCGTAGTCCTGTTCGCCGCGTTCTTCCCGCATCAGCCGGCCGTGGGTCACCACGTCACCCAGCGGCCCTGCTCCCATCGCCGTGGCGTAGCCGTCCAGCTCGGTGAGTCTCGTCAGGAGGCTGGCACCCGTCTCCCGGTCCCGGGAGCAGACGATGACCCCTTGGTGATCGTCGCCACTGAGGGCGGAGAGCAGGGCCGGACTGTGCGTGGTGATGAGGACGCGCGTCGTGCTCTCGGCCGCCGCTCCACGGACGAGCCGCAGGACTTCCGCCGCTTGGGAGGGGTGCAGTCCGTTCTCCAGCTCCTCGATGACCAGAGTGAGTGACCGAAGGTGGTCGCCCTCCGGCGCAGGTCCCAGATCCAGCCCGTCCCCACCGGTCAGCAGCGACGTCGTGACCGCGAGAAACCTGAGCATGCCGTCGCTCATCTCGCGGGCGGGAGTGAGCCCCAGCGGCCCCTCGTCGAGCGCGAGCATGACGTCACCGAGCTCCGACCTGGTGACGGCCAGCCGCTCGATATCGTGATCGGCCACGCCTCGGAGGAGGCCGACGAGGCTCTCGAAAGTCTCCTCGTCGTGCCGTTTGATGTGGCCGATCGCCGCAGAGAGGTTCTCTGCCGTTCTGCGGAGGCGAAAGTCGCGGGCCGGTACGTAGTGCCGCATCAGGTGGGGTACGGGATCGAGGTGGAAGGCTCCGCTGAGTGCGTCCAGCAGGGTACCGGCCGCCAGCATGGTGTCGATCTCGCCGTCGCTGTCACCAGGAATGCGCAGGGGCAGCTGCGAAGTCAGCAGCCGGGTGCCCCGGAATGAGGCGCTCGGGTTCCGCCCTCGCTTTCCGTTGTGCCAGGAGGCGTCGATGTCCGCGCGGTGCGGGATCGGTTCTCCGCTCACGAGGAGAGGGCGTGTGCCGCTCGCGGTCGGGCCGGTGAGCCGTTCCTCGGTGATCTGGACCTCTGGGTCCACCTGGATCGTCACATCGAGCGTGATGGGTCCGTGCTCCGTGCCGACCGTGCAACCCAGCGCGAACCGGTCCGAGCCGTGCGGCACGCACCCGCTCAGCCCGCCCCGCACCGGACCCGACCCGCTGTACCGGCTCTCCAGGGCCTCGGTGATGTCGTCGCCGCGCGCCAGCCGGGAGAGGACCTCCAGCCCGTCCAGCGCGTTCGACTTGCCGCTGCTGTTGCGCCCGATGAGGACCGTGAGGGGCGCCAGCGGAAGCACCGCGCCGTGGAAGCTCTTGAACGCGGTGAGACGTACCTCTTCGAGAGCGTGACCTGTCACCCGCTCAACGTAACGCAAGGGGCGCGGCGCGGGCAGCCGCACGCCGGCCCAGGATCCGGACGCCGTTCCCTCATGCGTGCATGTTGTATCTATGCTGTGCGCATGCCTGCCGCACCCTCCGCCCCCTCTGCCCCCGTACAGCCGCCGACCGCCTCCCTCAAGCGTCCGCCCGCCGCCGAGCGCGTCTACACGCACATCAAGGAAGCCGTCCTGGACCGCCGCTACGAGGGCGGAACCCTGCTCACCGAAGGGGATCTGGCGGACGCGGTCGGCGTCTCGCGGACGCCGGTGCGCGAGGCGCTGCTGCGGCTGGAGGTCGAGGGGCTGATCAAGCTCTACCCGAAGAAGGGCGCGCTCGTCCTCGCCGTCTCCGCACAGGAGATCAAGGACGTGGTGGAGACCCGGCTGCTGGTCGAGGAGTTCGCCGCGCGCAAGGCGGTGCCCGCGTCGCCGCAGTTGATCGCCCGGCTGGAACAGCTCCTGGAGGAGCAGCGGCAGTTGGCGGAGGCCGGGGACCTGGCCGCCGTGGCGGTCAAGGACCGCTGTTTCCACGCCGAGATCGTGAAGAACGCCGGCAACGAGATCCTCTCCCGCCTCTACGACCAGTTGCGCGACCGTCAGCTGCGGATGGGCGTCGCGGTGATGGAGGCCCACCCGGGCAGGATCGAGGCCAACATCACCGAGCACGGTGAGCTGCTGGACGCGATCCGCGCCGGGGAAGCCGAGGGGGCGGCCCTGGTCGTGCGCCGTCATGTCGGCCGGGTGCGGGTGCTGGTGCGGGGTGAGGACCGGTGAGTTCGGCCGCCCCCACGCTGTCGCTGCCCGGTGACCCGCCCGGCGGCCGGACTGCCGCCTGGGTCTGGGGCATCGGGGTCGCCGTCTACTTCGTCGCGATCATCTTCCGTACGAGCCTGGGCGTCGCCGGACTCGACGCCGCCGACCGGTTCGACGTCAACGCCTCGGCGCTGTCCACGTTCTCGATCCTCCAGCTCCTCGTCTACGCGGGCATGCAGATACCCGTCGGCCTGATGGTCGACCGGCTCGGCACCAAGAAGGTCCTCACCATCGGGGCCGTTCTCTTCACCGTCGGGCAGCTGAGCTTCGCGCTCTCCCCGTCGTACGGCATGGCGCTGGCGGCCCGCGCGCTGCTCGGCTGCGGCGACGCGATGACGTTCATCAGCGTGCTGCGGCTCGGCAGCCGCTGGTTCCCGGCCCGGCGCGGGCCGCTGATCGGCCAGGTCGCGGCGCTGTTCGGGATGGCGGGCAACCTCGTCTCGACGCTGTTCATCGCGCGGGCGCTGCACAGCTACGGCTGGACGGCGACGTTCGTCGGCAGCTCGCTGGCCGGTGTCCTGGTGCTGGTGCCGCTCCTGCTGTTCCTCAAGGACCACCCGGAGGGCCACGAGCCGCCGCCCGCCGAGCACGCCGGGGCCGCGTACGTCCGCCGGCAGATCGCCGCCGCCTGGCGGGAGCCGGGGACCCGGCTCGGGATGTGGGTGCACTTCACCACCCAGTTCCCGGCGATGGTGTTCCTGCTGCTGTGGGGGATGCCGTTCCTCGTCGAGGCGCAGGGGCTGAGCCGGGCCACGGCGGGCACACTGCTCACCCTGGTGGTGCTGTCCAACATGGTGGTGGGGCTCGTCTACGGGCAGATCATCGCCCGCCACCACGAGGCACGGGTCCCCATCGCGCTGGGCACGGTGGCCACGACGGCCCTGCTCTGGGCGTCCGCGATCTTCTACCCGGCCGACCACACGCCGATGTGGCTGCTGGTCGTCCTGTGCGTCGTGCTCGGCGCCTGCGGACCGGCCTCGATGGTCGGTTTCGACTTCGCCAGGCCGGCCAATCCGCCCGAGCGACAGGGCACCGCCTCCGGAATCGTCAACATGGGCGGGTTCATCGCCTCGATGACCACCCTGTTCGCCGTCGGGGTCCTGCTGGACGCCACGGGCGACAACTACCGTGCCGCGTTCGCCTCGGTCTTCGTCCTGGAGGCGCTCGGCGTCACCCAGATCCTGCGGCTGCGCCGCCGGGCGGCGCTCAGGGAACGCGAGCACCACGTGGTGAGCCGCGTCGAGGCCGTGCACGTACCGGCTTAGCCGTCTCCTTCGCGCTCGGCGGCGCGCCCGTCGCCCAGGGTCCGGGACGGGCGCCGCCGGGGCACGGGGCCGGTGCTACGGGGTCACGGCGAAGTTGTCCAGGATCGCGGTGGCCAGCTCCTGGTCGCCCTCGACCTTGATCCGGTCGGCGACGGCCGTGTGGCGGACCCGGCCGCAGGCGAGCCGGACGTACGTCTCCCAGTCCACCGACAGGGTCACGGCGGGGCCGAGTGAGGGCGCGCCGTCCACCGAACCGCGGCCCTCCGCGTCGACCCGTACCGTCCGCAGGAACTCCACCGGCCCGTGCACGTCGAAGACGACCGCCGAATTCGCGGGGGCGCCGGCCTTCTTGGCGACCACCTTCGGCAGTCCGGCGAGCAGCATGTCGCGGGTGATCAGGGCGCCGGGGGAGTCCAGGTTGCCGGGCTGACCGAGCGTGGCGCGCAGGTCCTGCTCATGCACCCAGACGTCGAAGGCCCGCAGGTTCAGCGCTGTTTCGAGGGTCTGCTCGGCGCCCAGCGGCGCGCGGACCTTGGTCTCGGGGCTGCGCGACTCGTTGCGGATCTGGCGGGCCCGGCGGATGAGGACGTACTCCAGCTCGGCGGTGATCTCCGGGGAGGTGTGGTGCCGCCGGACGTCGACCTGCATCTCCATGTAGCGGGCGAAGTCGCTCTGCACGTGGTAGAGGTCGCGCGGCAGGGTGTGGATCGGCCGGGGATCGCCGAGCATCTCGCACTCCATGCCGATGACGTGCGACACGATGTCGCGCACCGACCATCCCGGGCAGGGCGTTCGGCGGTTCCACTCGCCCTCGGGGAGGGGCTTCACCAGCTCGGCTATCGCCTCGATGGAGTGGGTCGCGGCGTCGGTGTAGGGCTGGAGGCTGGGATGGACGGTCACGGGACCCCTCGTGCGGTTCTGCGGTGCATGGGCTGGAGAGAGCAGGGAGTGCTGGCGGGTGGGCTGGCACTGACGGCGCTGTCGGCGAGCTGCGTGGGAGGTTCGACCGCCGGACCCACCGGCGGTGGGTCCAAGTTACGCTGCGAGCAGGCACCCCGGCAGTGCTTTGGTGTGACGATCGTAGGCCCGTGTTGACGGCTCGAATGCCAGGACGGTGGTAGTGTGCGCGCCTCCCTCATCCAGATCGCAGTGGACCCGGACGAATCCGTCGATGCCCGCAGAGCGCGAGCGGCCTCGTTGGTCGTCGCTCAGCGGGGCGCTGACCTGGTGGTTCTCCCTGAACTGTGGCCGGTCGGGGCGTTCGCCTACACCGCCTTCGAGGCGGAGGCGGAGCCCCTGGACGGCCCCACGCACGAGGTGATGGCGAAGGCCGCCGCCGAGGCCGGGATCTGGCTGCACGCCGGCTCCTTCGTCGAACGGGCGAACAACGGCACCCTTTACAACACCAGTCTGGTCTTCTCCCCCCAGGGCGAGCGCACGGCCGTCTACCGCAAGATCCACCGCTTCGGCTTCGACAAGGGCGAGGCGGTGATGATGGGCGCGGGCGAGGAGTTGGTGACCGTCGCCCTGCCGGACACCACCCTGGGCCTCGCCACCTGTTACGACCTCCGCTTCCCCGAGCAGTTCCGGGGACTCGTCGACGCGGGCGCCGAGACGCTGGTCGTCGCAGCGGGCTGGCCCGAGCGCCGCCGCTCCCACTGGACGCTCCTGGCGCAGGCCCGTGCCGTGGAGAACCAGGCGTACGTGCTCGCCGTCGGGACGGCGGGCACCCACGGCGACATCCAGCAGGCCGGGCACAGCATCGTCGTCGACCCCTGGGGCGAGGTGCTGGCCCAGGCGGGCGCGGACGAGGAGGTCCTGACCGTCGAGCTGGACCCGGCGAAGGTGCACGAGACCCGGGAGCAGTTCCCGGCGCTGAAGGACCGCCGCCTGGGGCTCGCGCCGCCGCTCTGAGGGCGGCCCGGCGCGCGGGTGCCCGGCGCGGGCGGCCGGGGCCCCTGTCTACAGTGAGCGCCATGGCTGAACAGAGCACCGCCGAATCGACGTTGCTCCGTGGAACGGCGATCTTCGCCGCCTCGGTCACGGTCGTCCTCTACCTCTTCGGCCTCCTCCTCGTGGGCCTCACGGTCAGCGAGGTCGGGTCGGGAACGAACTCGACGCCCATGCACCAGTGCGTATACGCGCCCAACCTGCCGGATGGCGCTCACGTGGAGGCGCACGAGGTGCGCTACCTGCCGGTGCACGTCCTGTGCCGCACCACCGATGGCGGGGAGTTCACCAGCCGGGTCGTCCCCTCCTGGCTCAACCCGGCCCTCGCGGTCTCCTTCGCGGCCACCGTCGCCCTCACGGCGTGCGCCTTCGTCCAGGCGGACCGGCGGGCTGCCGCACGACAGGCGGCATGAGCTCCAGCCGTCCCTGTCCTCCGGGGCCTTCAGGGCTCCACGTTTCACGTGAAACAACGAACGCCCGCGTTCTGGCAGGCGCTCAGCCTTCGCGAGAGGGCAAGGTGATCAGTCCTCGTTCTCCTTGTCCGCCAGCACGATCACGCACATCGCCACCGCGATGAGCAGCGCGGTGTCGGCGTCGTCCCGGACGACGTCGATGCCGTACGTGTCCCGGAGGGTCAGCCAACGGCGCGAGATCTGGGCCAGCAGCTCGCCGTCGTACTCGATGGCGAACTCGCGGTCCAGGATCCTGCCGCTGACGTCCAGCTCCGTGCCGTCCACCAGCGTCACCCGGTAGTGGTTACGGAGGAGGGACAGCCGCTTGCGCTTGACCTTGGCCAGCTCCTCGCCGCCCCGTTCGATGAGCATCGTGTCGCGCAGGCTGACCAGCTTCTGCCGCAGTTCGACCAGGACCCGGCCGTCTGCGTCCTTCAGCTCGAAGGTGTCACGCAGCCGCATCGCCTTGCCGTCGACCAGGAAGACCTTGCGGCCACCGTCGTCCTCGATCCAGTAGTCGTCGCCGATGGCGAACAGCCGCTCACGTACGAGAAGTCTCATGCGCCACAGGTTCCCCCGAGGTCCTGCGGAATGCGTGCAGGTGGTCACGGTGTTGACTGGTGGCATGGCATCACGTGCACGCGTCCGCGCCCCCGAACTCATCGGCAAGGGCGGCTGGCTCAATACAGGCGACCGGCAGTACACCCTCGCTGACCTGCGGGGCCGCATCGTCATCCTCGACTTCTGGACGTTCTGCTGTGTGAACTGTCTGCACGTCCTGGACGAGCTGCGCGAGCTGGAGGAGAAACACCGCGACACCGTGGTGATCATCGGCGTCCACTCGCCGAAGTTCGTCCACGAGGCCGAGCACCAGGCCGTCGTCGACGCCGTCGAGCGCTACGAGGTCCACCACCCCGTCCTCGACGACCCCGAGCTGGCCACCTGGAAGCAGTACGCCGTACGCGCCTGGCCGACGCTCGTCGTGATCGACCCCGAGGGCTACGTCGTCGCCCAGCACGCGGGCGAGGGCCACGCGCACGCCATCGAGAAGCTCGTCGAGGAGCTGGAGGCCGAGCACGGGGCCAAGGGCACCCTCCGCCGCGGTGACGGCCCCTACGTGGCGCCCGAGCCCGTCGCCACGCATCTGCGCTTCCCCGGCAAGGCGCTGCTCCTGCCGGACGGGGGCTTTCTGGTCTCCGACACCACCCGGCACCGCCTCGTCGAGCTGGACGCCGACGGCGAGACCGTGCGCCGCCACTTCGGCACGGGCGAGCGCGGCCTGAACGACGGCGGCCCGGACGAGGTCCGGTTCAGTGAACCGCAGGGGCTCGCCGTGCTCCCCGACGGCCGGGTCGCCGTCGCGGACACCGTCAACCACGCCATCCGCGCCCTGGACCTCACGACAGGCGTGACCAACACCCTCGCCGGGACCGGCCGCCAGTGGTGGCAGGGGACCCCGACCAGCGGTCCGGCGCGCGAGGTGGACCTCTCCTCGCCGTGGGACGTCGCCTGGTTCGGCGACCGGCTGTGGATCGCCATGGCGGGCGTGCACCAGCTGTGGGCGTACGACCCGGAGAGCGCGACCGTGCGCGTCGCCGCCGGGACCACCAACGAGGGCCTGGTCGACGGGCCGGCCGCCGAGGCCTGGTTCGCCCAGCCGTCCGGGCTCGCCGTCTCCGCCGACGGGGAGCGACTCTGGGTCGCCGACTCGGAGACCTCCGCGCTGCGCTGGGTCGACCGCGAGCAGCACGTCCGCACCGCGGTCGGCACCGGCCTCTTCGACTTCGGCCACCGCGACGGTGCCGGGGACCAGGCACTTCTCCAGCATCCGCTCGGCGTGACCGCGCTGCCCGACGGGTCCGTCGCGATCAGCGACACGTACAACCACGCCCTGCGCCGGTACGACCCGGCCTCCGGCGAGGTCACCACCCTGGCCACCGACGTCCGTGAGCCCAGCGACGCGGTGCTGGTCGACGGCGATCTGGTCGTCGTCGAGTCGGCCCGCCATCGGCTGACCCGGCTCCGGCTGCCGGAGGAGGCGGTCCGGGTCGCCGACCAGGCGCACCGCACCCAGCGAGCCGCGACCGAGATCGCCCCGGGCACCCTCCGCCTCGACGTCGTCTTCCAGGCGCCCGCGGGCCAGAAGCTGGACACCCGCTACGGCCCCTCGACCCGGCTGCTGGTCTCCGCGACCCCGCCCGAGCTGCTGGCGGAAGGTTCCGGCGCGGGGACGGACCTCGGGCGCGACCTGGTTCTCGCGGACGGGGTCACCGAGGGCGTGCTGCACGTCTCCGCGATGGCGGCGTCCTGCGACGACGACCCGGCCAACGAGTACCCGGCCTGCCATGTGCACCAACAGGACTGGGGCGTCCCCGTCCGCGTGACCGCGGAGGGAACGCCCCGGCTGCCGCTGGTGCTGGCGGGCATGGACGAGCAGGGCTGAGGAGGCCGAGGGGCCGGAGGGGGCCGACAGCTGATCTGTCCGGGCGGCCCCCTCGGACCGGGCGGCCCGCCCGGGCCGCCTAGAAGTCGTCGGCGCCGTTGCGCAGCTCGGTGGTCCAGTAGCCCGTGGCCCACTTCTGCGGGTTGACGGAGAGGCCCTCGGAGGCGGGGGACCGCACGACCGCCATGCCGCCGCCGTTGGCCTTCAGCGTGACCGTGAACTCCTTCACCGTCTCGGTGCTCTCCTTCCGGCCGCCCTCGGACATGCGCACCGCGACATGGGCCGACTGGCCGGGCTCCAGGATCACCGGGGCCTCCGGCTTGCTCTTGGCGACGGGCGGGACGATGCCCCGCACGTTGTCCAGGAAGTGGATGTGCGGGTACTCCTTCATCTCGCAGCCGGCGCCGGAGGTGTTCTTCGCGCTCAGCGTGAGGTGGGTGTACGGCGGGCCGTCCTGGCGCTCGGCGGTGATCGTCAGACCCTTCGCCGTGCAGAGGGGGGTGGAGGCCTTGGGGGCGGAGGCCTTGTCGGACGTGCCGCCGGTGGTTCCGGAGCCGTCGGAGCTCTTGGTGGTGCCCGCGGCCCGCGCGGTACCGGTGCCGCCGCCGGTGGAGCCCGTGGTGCCGGACTCCGCCGCGTCGTCGCCGGTCTTCCCGGACTCGGCGGCCGACGCGGCGACGGTCGCGGAGTCGCTGGTCGCCGGGCCCTCCGACCGGGTTCCGGTGCCGTCGTCACCGCAGGCGGTGAGCGTGAGAGCGAGAGCGGCCGTGGTCGCGGCGGCCAGGACGGTGGTGCGGTCGCGGAAGGTGCGCATGGAGATTCCCCCGAGGTGATGGTGAGGCGGACGCCCGGTCAAGACGCCCGCCCGTGAGCGGCTTACGGGAACGACTCTGCCCGCCGCCGCTCACGTATCGCTGCTGTCCCGCTGACGTCCTGCTGACGTCGGGCCCCTGGAGCCGGAGCTCCGCTCAGCTCTCCTCGGCGAGCCGTCGCAGCGCCTCGTCGTGCCGCCGCCGGAACTCCGCCCGCGCGGACACCCGCAGCAGCGCCTCCAGGGCCCGTACGGCCCCCTCGTCGTAGCCGTCCCGCTCCGCCTCCTGTGCGGCCCGGTCCAGCAGCCGTACGCCGTCCTCCTCGTCGCCCAGCGCCAGTCGGGCCTCGCCGCAGACGGCCAGCAGCAGGGAGCGGCGCGCCGCCTCCTCGTGCTCGGGTCCCAGATCGAGCGCGGCCCGGGCGCAGGAGAGGGCCTCCTCGGGGCGGTGCGCGGTGAGGTGCATCCGGGCGAGGTGCTGGAGCGCGAGCGTCTCCGTGTGCCGGTCGCCCTCCCGGCGGGCCAGCTCGACGGCGCGTGCGCAGTTCTCCAGCGCGGTGGGGAGTTCGCCCAGTTCGGCCTGGACGACCGCCAGGTTGATCAGCGCGGTCGCCTCGCCCAGCGGGTCGTCGGCCTCCCGGGCGAGCGCGGGCGAGCGCTCCAGCAGCGCGGCGGCCTCGGCGGTGCGGCCCTCCTCCGTCAGCACCCAGCCCAGCAGGGTGAGCACCCTCGACTCCGCGTACGCGTCCTTCTCCGCGCGTGCCGACTCCAGGGCCAGTTCCAGCAGCGGGGACCAGCTGTCCCGCGCCCGCCACACCATCTGCGGCCACTGGAGCAGAATGATCCGCCAGGCCCGGTCGTCGAACCCGGCCTTCCGGGCCGCGAGGGCGGTCAGCGCCAGGTCCTCGCGCTCGGTGGCCAGCCAGCGCATCGCCTCCGCACGGTCGGCGAAGTCCTGTACGGCGCGGGGCCGGCGGTAGTCGTCCGGGAGCACGAAACAGGGTTCCCCGCCGGGCTCCGCCGTGTCGGCGGCGGCCAGGGCGGTGGCGATGCAGTGGTCGAGCACCCCGATCAGGGCCTCGCGCGCGGACGCCGGGTCCAGGCTCCGGGCGTAGAGGCGCACCAGGTCGTGCAGGACCCAGCGCCCGGGGGCGGTCTCGGTGACGAGGTGGGCGGCGGCCAGTCGCTCCAGCGCCGCCCGCGCGGTGACCGGGTCCGTCCCCGCGAGCGCGGCCGCCGCGTACGGGTCGTAATGGCCGCCCGGGTGGTGGCCGAGCCGCGCGAGCTGGTGGACGGCCCCGGGCGGCAGGTGCTGGACGGTGAGCCGTAGCGCGGCGGCGACCCCGGTGTCGTCCACGTCGAGATAGGCCAGCCGCCCGCGCTCGTCGGCCAGTTCTCCGGCGAGCGTGGCCAGTGTCCAGCCGGGGCGCCCCGCCAGGCGGGCCGCGGTGACGCGCAGGGCGAGGGGCAGTCCGCCGCACAGCTCGGAGAGACGGCGGGCCGCCACCGGTTCGGCGAGGACCCGCTCCTCCCCCAGCACTCCGGCGAGCAGCGCCGTGCCGTCGTCGGTCTCCAGGGTGTCGAGCGGGACCGGCCGGGCGGCGTCCGAGGCGATGAGCCCCTCCAGCCGGTGGCGGCTGGTGACCAGCGTGACGCAGTCGGCGCCGCCCGGCAGCAGGGCCCTGACGGTGGCGGAGTCGCGCGCGTTGTCCAGGACCACCAGCAACCCCCGCCGGGCGGTCAGCGAGCGGAACAGGGCGGCGGCGGCGGGCACGGACTCCGGAACGCGGCGCGGGGAGACGCCGAGCGCGAGCAGGAACTCCCGCAGCACGTCGATGAGCGCGGGCTCCCCGGCCGTGCTGAACCCGCGCAGATCGGCGAAGAGCCGCCCGTCCGGGAAGAGCGCGGGGTTGCGGTGCGCCCACTGGAGGGCCAGCGCGGTCTTGCCGACCCCGGCAGGACCGGTGACCAGACAGACGGGCGCCTCGCCCGCCGCCGACCGGCTGAGCGCGGCGAGTTCGGCGGCGCGCCCGTGGAAGCCGCGGGGCGCGCGCGGCAGCAGATCGACGGGGTGCGGTTCGCCGACCGGCGGCCCCCCGGCGGTCCGGCCCCCGTTCCCGGGCGGTCCGGCGGCAGGGGAGGGCCCGGCGGCGGGAGCGGGACCGGCGGCCTCCGACGGAGCGGTGCCCGTGGGCGGCCCCGGGGCGCCGCGCAGGATCAGCGCGTAGGCGTCGGCGAGCTCGTGCCCCGGGTCGATGCCCAGCTCGTCGGCGAGGAGCCGCCTCGTACGGTGGAAACGGTCCAACGCCTCCGACTGGCGCCCCGCCCGGAACAGCGCCAGCATCAGCTCCGCGGCCAGCGATTCGCGCAGCGGATGCGCCGCCGTCTCCGCCGTCAACAGGGCGGCGGCCCGGTGGTGCTCCCCGAGCGCCCCGTACGCGCGGGACAGGTGCTCGACCGTCGCCAGCCGTGATTCCTCCAGGGAATGCGCGGCCACCCGGAGCGGCGGACCGGCGAACGCCCCGCTGAGCGCGGGGCCCTGCCACAGGGACAGGGCCTCCTTGAGCATCAGCACGGCGTCGGCGGGGCCGCGCTGTTCCCGTGCCAGCGTCAGCAGTTCCTCGAACCGCTGCGAGTCCAGCAGCGTCTCCGGTGCCCGCAGCACGTACGCGTCGCCGAGGGTGGCCAGCTCCACTCCGTACGCCTCCGCTTCCGCGCCCGCCAGCAGGGCGCGCAGCCGGGAGACATGCCCCTGGATGACGCCACGGGCCTGGGACGGCGGCTCGTCGTCCCAGAGGCATTCCGTCAACCGCCCGATGGACACGGGCGTGTTGGCGGACAGCAGCAGAGCGGCGAGCAGACTGCGCCGTTTGGCCGGCCCCAGCGGCAGGGGCCCGGTGAGCGTTTCGACGGAGACCGTGCCGAGCAGCCGGAACTCCACGGGCGGCTCCCCTTCCGGGCGTGACGCGCCCACGGTGGGGGCACGGGGTCCGCCCCAGAATATCGGGGATTCCGCAGGTCCCCGCGCAGATCCGACCGACCCGGTGACGGCTTTCGGCCGTCTCCGCGGGCCGGTCGTCGCACGGGCCGCCAGCGGCAGTGCGCGCCGGTCGTCGCACGGGCCTCAGCGGCAGTGCGGGCCGACCGCCGGCCGGGCCGTCAGCGGTAGCGCTGTTCGTCGTCCGATACGACGGTGGTGGTGGTGGGCGGCACGACCATACGGCGCCGCCGCGCGATGCTCATGTAGACGAAGACCCCCACGAGGCCGACGAGCATCATGATCCAGCCGACCAGGTCGACGTTGACGGTGTCCATCTGCCAGTCGGTGGCGAACGCCAGGATCGCGCCCGCGCCGATCAGCAGAATGCATCCTCCGAGTCCCATGAATCACGCCTCCTCGACCGCCCGGTGAGTCCGGGCCGGTGTACGGGTCGCGTACCCGGCCCGGCAACAAGCATGTGTGCGAAGGCGTTTGGGCGGGCGGGTCAGCCCGCGAGGAACGAGGTGAGCGCGTTCGCCAGCAGATACGGGTCGTCGGCGCCGCACAGCTCACGCGCGCTGTGCATCGAGAGGATCGCCACGCCGATGTCCACGGTCTGGATGCCGTGCCGGGCCGCGGTGATCGGCCCGATCGTGGTGCCGCAGGGCATCGCGTTGTTGGAGACGAAGCTCTGCCACGGCACGCCCGCCTTCTCGCAGGCCGCGGCGAACACCGCACGGCCGCTGCCGTCGGTGGCGTACCGCATGTTGACGTTGACCTTGAGGATCGGCCCGCCGTTGGCGACCGGGTGGTGCGTCGGGTCGTGCCGCTCCGCGTAGTTGGGGTGCACGGCGTGGCCGGTGTCGGAGGAGAGGCAGACCGTGCCGGCGAAGGCGCGGGCGCGGTCCTCGTACGTGCCGCCGCGTGCGAACACCGAGCGCTCCAGCACCGAGCCCAGCAGGGGCCCGTCGGCCCCGGTGTCGGACTGGGAGCCGTTCTCCTCGTGGTCGAAGGCGGCGAGCACGGGGATGTACGGGATGTCGGCGTCGTCCTGCCCGGCGACGGCGGCCAGGGCGGCGGTCGCCGCGTGCACCGAGAGGAGGTTGTCCATCCGGGGCCCGGCCACCAGCTCCCGGTCCCGGCCCAGGTAGGAGGGCGGCTCGATGGCGTGCGGCATCAGGTCCCAGCCGGTGACGTCCTCCGCGTCGACACCCGCCTCCTCGGCGACGAAACGGATCAGGTCGCCCTCCTCGACCTCGCCGAGCCCCCAGATCGGCTGCATGTGCTTCTGCCGGTCGAGCTTGAGCCCCTCGGTGTTGGCCGACCGGTCCAGGTGCACGGCCAGCTGCGGCACCCGCAGCAGCGCCCGGTCGATGTTGACCAGCCGGTGAGTGCCGTCCCGCAGGGAGATCCGCCCGGCCAGGCCGAGGTCGCGGTCGAGCCAGGTGTTCAGCAGGGTGCCGCCGTAGACCTCGACGGCGATCTGGCGCCAGCCGTGCGCCCCGGTGTCGGGCAGCGGCTTCACCCGCAGGTTCGGGGAGTCGGTGTGCGCCCCGGCGATCCGGAACGGGGTGTGTGCCTCGGCGCCCTCCGGCACGTACCAGGCGACGATCGCCCCGCCCCGCAGCACGTACTTCCCGCCGGCCGACGCGTCCCAGGCGGCGGTCTCCTCGACCTGCCGGAAGCCGGCCTCCTCCAGCAGCGAGGCGGCGTTCGCCACGGCGTGGTACGGGGACGGGCTGGCCGCCAGGAAGGACATCAGGTCGTCGGTGTGCGCGCGGTCGAACCGGAGGGGAGAACTCATGTTCTTCACTGTAACGAGGACCCGGGGTCCGGTATCCGGTGACCGGGGAGATCGATGGCCCTACAGCTCGTCGATCGCGGTCAGGTCGGTGTCGATGTCGTACGGGGCGGAGAGCTTGAGCCCAGGCTCCCGTCGATCAGCTCTGTGTGCGGCGGGAGGCCAAGCGTGAAGAATTTGTCCACGGTGTAGCCGTCCGCAGGCGGGACCGGCCACTTGGAGCCGTCCGGCTGACGGTGCAGCGATTCGGGCAATGCCTCGGCGGTCATGGTTCCTCCCATGGACGGGACTCCGGACCGTGCACTCAGCGTACCCAGCCGATACGACAGAGCCGCCACCCGAACGAAGTCCGGGCGGCGGCACGTATGGACGAAACGAGCGGGCGAACGCGGTCCTAGAACGCGGCCTCGTCCAGCTCCATCAGCGAGTTGTCGATCGACTCGGCGAGCGCGCGCTCGGTCGAGACGCCCGGCAGGACGTTCGCGGCGAAGAACTTCGCGGCGGCGATCTTGCCCTGGTAGAAGGGGACGTCCTTGGCGGAGGCGGTCGGCAGCTTCTCGGCTGCCACGGCCGCGCCCTTGAGCAGCAGGTAGCCGACGACGACGTCGCCGGAGGCCATCAGCAGGCGGGTCGTGTTGAGACCCACCTTGTAGATGTTCTTGACGTCCTCCCCGGTCGCGGTGAGGTCGGTGATCATCGTGCCGACGATCGCCTCCAGGTCCACGGCGGCCTTGGCGAGCGAGTCCAGCGCCGGGGCCAGCTCCTCGTTGCCGTGGGCGCCCGCGAGGAACTTCTTGATCTCCTCGGAGAGCGTGTTGAGCGAGGCGCCCTGGTCGCGGACGATCTTCCGGAAGAAGAAGTCCTGGCCCTGGATCGCCGTGGTGCCCTCGTAGAGGGTGTCGATCTTGGCGTCCCGGATGTACTGCTCGACCGGGTACTCCTGGAGGTAACCGGAGCCGCCGAACGTCTGGAGCGACTGCGCGAGCTGCTCGTAGGACTTCTCGGAACCGTAGCCCTTCACGATCGGCAGCAGCAGGTCGTTGAGACCGTTGAGCGCCTTGGCGTCCTCGCCCGCGGCCTCCTGCTCCTGGATCGCGTCCTGGACGGAGGCCGTGTACAGCACGAGGGAGCGCATGCCCTCGGCGTACGCCTTCTGCGTCATGAGCGAGCGGCGCACGTCGGGGTGGTGCGTGATGGTGACCTTGGGCGCCGTCTTGTCCATGAAGTTCGCCAGGTCCGGACCCTGGACGCGCTCCTTGGCGTACTCCAGCGCGTTCAGGTAGCCCGCGGAGAGGGCGGCGATGGCCTTCGTGCCGACCATCATGCGGGCGAACTCGATGATGCGGAACATCTGGCGGATGCCGTCGTGCTTGTCGCCGATCAGCCAGCCCTTGGCGGGGTGCTGGTCGCCGAAGGTCATCTCGCAGGTGTTGGAGGCCTTGAGGCCCATCTTGTGCTCGACGTTCGTCGCGTAGACGCCGTTGCGCTCGCCCAGCTCGCCGGTGGTCCAGTCGAAGTGGAACTTCGGGACCATGAAGAGCGAGAGGCCCTTGGTGCCGGGTCCGGCGCCCTCGGGGCGGGCCAGCACGTAGTGGAGGATGTTCTCGGACATGTCGTGCTCGCCCGAGGTGATGAAGCGCTTGACACCCTCGATGTGCCAGGAGCCGTCCTCCTGCCGCACGGCCTTCGTCCGGCCGGCGCCGACGTCGGAGCCGGCGTCCGGCTCGGTCAGCACCATCGTCGAGCCCCACTGCTTCTCGACGGCGATCTCCGCGATCTTCTTCTGCTCGTCGTTGCCCTCGTCGAAGAGGATGCCGGCGAACGCCGGGCCGGAGGAGTACATCCACACGGCCGGGTTCGAGCCGAGCAGCAGCTCCGCGTAGCCCCAGATCAGGGAGCGGGGCGAGGTGGTGCCGCCGATCTCCTCGGGGAGGCCCAGGCGCCAGTACTCGGAGTCCATGAAGGCCTGGTACGACTTCTTGAAGCTCGCCGGGACCGGAGCGGTCTTCGTCTCCGGGTCGAATACCGGCGGGTTGCGGTCGGCGTCCGCGTAGGAATCGGCCAGCTCGTTCTCCGCGAGGCGCGCGACCTCGTCCAGGATGCTCTTCGCGGTGTCGACGTCCATCTCACCGAACGGACCGGTGCCGTACACCTTGTCGCGCCCGAGGACCTCGAAGAGGTTGAACTCGATGTCGCGGAGATTCGACTTGTAGTGCCCCATGGGAAGGCTCCGTAATCAATAGCAGTGGCGCACAGCGCCCCGGGGAGTGATGCGGGTCGGGCGGCAGGCAGGCGTAGGTCCGTCAGCTGACCTCTACGATGATGCTACCCGTCAGTAATAAGGCGCAACCCCTCAAGCCGTAGATGTGTCCGATTACTCTTTGCAGCATGTACGGCTACGACCAGAACCCTGGTGCTCAGCAGCAGATGGGTCAGATGGGCCAGATGGGTCAGATGGGCGGCGGCTACGGGGAGCAGCCGCTGTATCCCGAACCGTCGCCGCCCTCCCTGGCCGACGCGGTACGGGCCTTCACCACCGGCTCCCTCTCCGCCGAGGACTTCCAGCAGATCTTCGCCACGTCGAAGGTCTACTGCCCGCGCGGCGACAATCCGGGCTTCCTCGCGCTGCACAACACGCAGCAGCCGGTGATCCCCATGTTCACCACGCTGAAGGAGCTGCGGCTGTACGCGGGCAAGGAGTCCAAGTACTTCGTGATCACCGGGGCCGAGGTGATCGACCTGCTGCCGACGGGGTACGGCTTCGTCCTGGACATGGAGGGTGATCACCGGATGGTCTTCGACGCCAAGGCCGTCGAGCAGATGGTCGACTTCGCGATGCGCCGCATGTACGGGTAGGCGCGTACGGGCGGGGGCGGCCTCCAGGTGGGTCGCCGGCCTGCTGTTTCTTTGTTCGGAAGCGGGTCCGTGCCGAAAGCGGCGCGGGCCTTTTTCGCTGTCGGGGCCCCGGGCGGGCCCCTCGGCGTGGCCGCCCGGGAATGCGTGACGCCTTGCAAGATGTTCATTGTTCAACTAAATTGATCGCAGAACACTCGCCCGGAGGTGGCTTCCATGCCCGCAGTGACCGTCGACAACCCGCTGACCCTGCCCAAGGTGACCGCTTCGGGTGACGCCCTGGCCCGTCCCGTCCTCACCGTCACGACCGCGCCGAGCGGATTCGAGGGCGAGGGCTTCCCCGTCCGCCGTGCGTTCGCGGGCATCAACTACCGGCACCTCGACCCGTTCATCATGATGGACCAGATGGGTGAGGTGGAGTACGCCGCCGGTGAGCCGAAGGGCACCCCCTGGCACCCGCACCGCGGCTTCGAGACGGTCACGTACCTGATCGACGGGAGCTTCATCCACCAGGACTCCAACGGTGGCGGCGGCACCATCGAGAACGGCGACACCCAGTGGATGACCGCCGGATCGGGCCTGCTGCACATCGAGGCCCCGCCGGAGTCGCTCGTCATGTCCGGCGGGCTCTTCCACGGCCTCCAGCTCTGGGTGAACCTGCCCAAGGCCGGCAAGATGATGGCCCCGCGCTACCAGGACATCCGCGGCGGTGAGGTCCAGCTTCTCGCCTCCCCCGACGGCGGTGCGCTGCTCCGGGTCATCGCCGGTGAGCTCGACGGCCACGAGGGCCCCGGCATCACCCACACCCCGATCACGATGATCCACGCCACCGCCCGGCCCGGCGCCGAGGTGACGCTGCCGTGGCGCGAGGACTTCAACGGCCTCGCCTACGTCCTGGCCGGGCGCGGCACGGTCGGCGCGGAGCGCCGCCCCGTGGCGATGGGCCAGACCGCGGTGTTCGGAGCCGGCGGCTCGCTGACCGTCCGCGCGGACGAGCGGCAGGACGGCAACACCCCGGACCTGGAGGTCGTCCTCCTCGGCGGCCGTCCGATCCGGGAGCCGATGGCGCACTACGGGCCCTTCGTGATGAACAGTCAGGCCGAGCTGAAGCAGGCCTTCGAGGACTTCCAGGCCGGCCGCCTGGGCACGGTCCCCGCGGTCCACGGCATGTGACACCTCCCGGCCGCTTCCGTCAGGTGACTCCCCGTCACCCGTACGGGGGCGGCGGACGGGCCGGCCGCCCTGCCCCGTGATCGGGTGGGAGGGTGCCCGCACCCAAGCCCCTCCTTCCCGAGAGCGCCCGCCGCGCGGCCGCCTGGTGCGGTGTCGTCCTGCTCGTCGTGGGCGTCGCCGCCGTCGCGATCTGGCTGGTCGTCGTCCTCAAGACCGCGGTCACCCCGGTGCTGCTCGCGCTGCTCGGTACCGCGCTGCTCGGCCCCGTCCACCGGTGGCTCATCGCCCGCAGGCTCAACCGGTCGCTGGCCGCGGGGCTGACCTGTGCGGCCCTCGTCGCGGTGGTCGGGGGCGCCGGGTACATCGTCGTCACCGCTCTCGTCGACTCCGGCGCCCAGATCGTCGACTCGCTGAAGGACGCCGGCCAGTGGGTCGTGGACCATCTCGACATCGCGGGGGCCACGGACGTCGACGACCTGGCCGACAACGCGAAGAACCTGGTCGAGAAGTTCGGGGCGAGCGCTGCGGGCGGTCTGCTCAGCGGCATCAGCCTGGTCGGTTCGCTGGTGGCGACCAGCGTGCTGGCCCTCCTGCTGACCTTCTTCTTCCTGCGCGATTCGGACCGGGCGGTGAACCTGGCCCACTCGGTGGCCCCGCGTGGCACCGGGGACCTGGTCGAGGCCATGGGGCGCCGGGCGTTCGAGGCCGTCGAGGGCTTCATGCGCGGCACCACGTTCATCGCCCTGATCGACGCCGTGTGCATCACGGTGGGCCTGCTGATCCTGGACGTTCCCGGGGCGGTGGGGCTCGGCGCGCTGGTGTTCGTCGGCGCGTACATCCCGTACCTCGGGGCGTTCCTCTCCGGCGCTGTGGCGGTGCTGGTCGCGCTGGCCGACCGGGGGTTCGTGATCGCCCTGTGGGCCCTGGGGGTGGTTCTCGCCGTCCAGGTGCTGGAGGGCCATGTGCTCCAGCCGATGATCCAGAGCCGTACGGTCCAGATGCACCCGGCCATGGTCATGATCGCGCTGACGGCGGGCGCGAGCGTGGCGGGCCTGCTCGGCATGCTGCTGGCCGTGCCGCTGTGCGCGGCGGCCTTCGGGGTCCTGGGGGAGCTGCGCGGGGGGTACGGGCCACCCGGCACCAGGCCGGGTCCGGGAGGCCCGGACGGTGGCCCTTCGGGCAGCCACCCGAGCCCGTCCGGCGTCTGAGGACGGAACCGTTACGGAGGTGAGCCCGAGCGCTCCGGAGGCCAGGGCCCAGGGGGTCGGGCCCAGGGGCCCAAGCAGGGCAGGGCCGTGGGGGCCGGTGCGCCGGGCTCAGGAGGCCGCGGCCTCCGCCGGCTCGCCCGGGCCGGGCGCCTCGTACAGCTCGAACCAGATCGACTTCCCCTCTCCGCGCGGATCCACCCCCCACGCGTCCGCCAGCATCTCCATCAGCATCAGCCCCCGCCCGCTGGACGCCATCTCGCCCGGTCGCCTCTTGTGCGGCAGTTCGTCGCTGGCGTCGGCGACCTCGACGCGCAGCCGTCGCTTCCCCCGCTCGCCGGAGATCTCCGCCACCATCAGCGCGTCCCCGTCGGTGTGGACGAGCACGTTGGTGGCCATCTCGGAGACCATCAGGACCGCCGAGTCGACCTGCTCGGGATCGCCCCAGTCGTGGAGCAGTTCGCGCACGAGATGCCGGCCGACCGAGATCCGCTCGGGCTCGGCCTGCGCGATGGTCATGACGCTGCGGCGCGGCGGCGTCTCCCGGGCGGAGACGCTCTCGCGCCGCAGCACCAGGACCGCGATGTCGTCCTCCCGCCGGTCCGCGAGCGGCCCCGTCGTGTAGTGCGAAATCGGCCCGTGCACGGCCTGGACCAGGGCGTCGGCCAGCTGTTCCAGGTCCTCGGCGGGCTCCTCCAGGACCGGGCGCAGCCGGTCCCAGCCGGTGGCCATGTCGTGCCCGCCGGTCTCGATGAGACCGTCCGTGCAGAACATGATCGTCTCGCCGGACTCCAGGACCACCCGGGTGGTGGGGTAGTCGGAGTCCGTCTCGATCCCCAGCGGCAGCCCGCCGGCCGTCTGCCGGATCACCGCGGTCCCGTCGGCGCTGATCACCACCGGGTCGGGGTGGCCCGCGCGGGCGATGTCCAGGGTCCCGGCCTCCGGGTCCACCTCCGCGTACAGGCAGGTCGCGAAGCGCGGCGTCGCCGGCTCCTCGACGCTCTCGTACGCGTCGGTGAGCCCGGACAGGAAGCGCGAGGCCCGGGCGAGCACGGCGTCCGGGCGGTGCCCCTCGGAGGCGTAGGCGCGCAGCGCGATGCGGAGCTGGCCCATCAGCCCGGCGGCCCGCACGTCATGGCCCTGGACGTCGCCGATGACCAGGGCGATGCGGCCGTTGGGCAGCGGGATCATGTCGTACCAGTCGCCGCCCACCTGGAGCCCGCCGCCGGTCGGCACGTACCGCGCGGCCACCGTCATGCCGGGGATCCGCGGTCCCAGGGTCGGCATCATCGAGCGCTGGAGCCCGAGCGACAGCTCGCGTTCCGTCTCGGCCACCCCGGCGCGGGCCAGGGCCTGGGCGAGCATGCGGGCGACCGTCGAGAGCACCGCGCGCTCGTCCGGGGAGAACGCCACCGGATGCCGGAACCCCGCCATCCAGGCGCCCATCGTGCGGCCGGATGACACCAGGGGCAGAAAGGCCCAGGACTGCCGTCCGAAGCGCCGGGCGAGCGGCCAGGTGGCCGGGTAGCGGCGACGGTACTCGTCGGGGGAGGGGAGATAGATCGCCCGGCCCGTGCGGACGACCTCGGCGGCCGGGTAGTCCGTCTCCAGGGGCATGTCGGTGAACGGTTCCTCGTCCTCCGAGCTGTGCCCGTGGTGCCCGATGATCGTCAGCCGCTCCCCGGCGGAGCCGAAGACCGCGAGGCCGTCCGGGGTGAAGCCGGGCATGGAGAGCGAACCGGCGACCCGCAGCACCTCCGCGGTGGACCGGGCCTCGGCCAGCGCCCGCCCGGCGTCCAGCAGAAACGCCTCCCGGGACCGGCGCCAGTCCCCGGTGATCGGTGTGTGGGCGGCGTCGGCGGAGCCGGGCTGCGGCTCGGCGACCTCCTGGAGCGTGCCGAAGAGGACGTAACTGTCGACGTCCCGGTCCGGCGGCACGACCGGCTTGGAGCGGCTGCGCACGGTACGGAGCACCCGGCCGCGCTCGTCCACGATGCGCAGCCGCGCCTCGGCGAGAGTGCCCTCGGCGACCGCAAGGTTCACCACCGCGTAGATCTCGTTCCAGTCGACCGGGTGGAAGCGGGAGCGCACCGTGGACTCCCGGTAGTCGCCTGGCTCGGCGGGCAGCCCGAGCAGCCGGGCCGCCTCCGCGTCGAGCGTGACCGTGCCGGCTGCGTTGTCCCAGCGCCACAGGCCCGTCGCGATCGCGGCCAGGACTTCCTCGGTGCGCATTGCCCCACTTTAGGAAGATGTGCTCGGCGGACGCCACCGAGGGTCCGCCACCTGCCCCGGGGAGCGGTGGGGCCGCGGCGTAAAGGGAAATGAAGCGTCCCGGTCCCGGGCGGTAGCCTGGGGAGGCTCAATCCACTCCCAGGGGCCCTGATCCGCCGGGCACCCCCGAACCGCGAAGACTGGATGAACGACGATGCATCGGTACAGGTCCCACACCTGCGGCGAGCTCCGCGCCTCTGACGTCGGCACCGACGTCCGGCTGAGCGGCTGGCTGCACAATCGCCGAGACCTGGGTGGCATCCTCTTCATCGATCTGCGCGACCACTACGGTCTGGTGCAGCTCGTCGCCCGCCCCGGCACCCCCGGCAACGAGGCCCTGGCGAAGCTCACCAAGGAGACCGTCGTCCGGATCGACGGCAAGGTCTCCGCACGCGGAGCCGACAACGTCAACCCGGAGCTGCCGACCGGCGAGATCGAGATCGAGGTCACCGAGGTCGAGGTGCTCGGCGAGGCCGGCCCGCTGCCCTTCACGATCAACACCGAGGACGGCGTCAACGAGGAGCGGCGCCTGGAGTACCGCTTCCTCGACCTGCGCCGCGAGCGCATGCACCGCAACATCATGCTGCGCTCGGCCGTGATCGCCTCCATCCGCTCCAAGATGGTGGCCCTCGGCTTCAACGAGATGGCGACCCCGATCCTCACCGCGACCTCCCCCGAGGGCGCCCGTGACTTCGTCGTCCCGTCCCGGCTGAACCCCGGCAAGTTCTACGCGCTGCCGCAGGCCCCGCAGCAGTTCAAGCAGCTGCTGATGATCTCGGGCTTCGACCGCTACTTCCAGATCGCGCCCTGCTTCCGCGACGAGGACGCCCGCGCGGACCGCTCCCCGGGCGAGTTCTACCAGCTCGACGTCGAGATGTCCTTCGTGGAGCAGGAGGACGTCTTCCAGCCGATCGAGAAGCTGATGACCGAGCTCTTCACCGAGTTCGGCAACGGCCGTGAGGTCACCTCGCCGTTCCCGCGCATCCCGTTCCGCGAGTCGATGCTGAAGTACGGCAACGACAAGCCGGACCTGCGCGCCAAGCTGGAGCTCGTCGACATCTCGGACGTCTTCGCCGACTCCGGGTTCAAGGCGTTCGCCGGCAAGCACGTCCGCGCGCTGCCGGTCCCGGACACCGCGGGCCAGTCCCGGAAGTTCTTCGACGGCCTCGGCGAGTACGCCGTCGAGCACGGCGCCAAGGGCCTGGCCTGGGTGCGCGTGGGCGAGGACGGGGCGCTGGCCGGACCGATCGCCAAGTTCCTCACCGAGACCGACGTCAAGACGCTCACCGAGCGCCTCTCGCTGGTCCCGGGCCACGCCGTCTTCTTCGGCGCGGGGGAGTTCGACGAGGTCTCCAAGATCATGTCGGCGGTCCGGGTCGAGGCCGCCAAGCGCGCGGGCCACTTCGAGGAGGGCGTCTTCCGGTTCTGCTGGATCGTCGACTTCCCGATGTACGAGAAGGACGAGGAGACCGGGAAGATCGACTTCTCGCACAACCCCTTCTCGATGCCCCAGGGCGGCCTCGCCGACCTGGAGGAGAAGGACCCGCTGGACATCCTGGCCTGGCAGTACGACATCGTCTGCAACGGCATCGAGCTGTCCTCGGGTGCCATCCGTAACCACGAGCCCGAACTGATGCTCAAGGCCTTCGAGATCGCCGGTTACGACCGCGAGACCGTCGAGCACGAGTTCGCGGGCATGCTCCGCGCGTTCCGTCTCGGCGCCCCGCCGCACGGTGGCATCGCCCCGGGCGTCGACCGCATCGTGATGCTCCTCGCCGACGAGCCCAACATCCGCGAGACGATCGCCTTCCCGCTCAACGGCAACGCCCAGGACCTGATGATGGGCGCCCCGACCGAGCTGGACGAGACCCGCCTGCGCGAGCTGAACATCCAGCTGCGCAAGCCGGTCGCCGCGAAGGGCGCGGGCACGTCGGAGAAGCCCACGGAGAAGTAGCCCGCACGGCCCCGCTCCACGGATGTTTCACGTGAAACAGCCCCCGATCACCTGATCGGGGGCTGTTTCGCTGCAGAAGGCGGAGTGCTGGTGACCGCAGGGCTACGCGGTCAGGGCGACGCGGTACAGCCGGATGGCCCCGGTTCGGGTTCGGCAGGGCCGGGCCCGGCAAGGACTGGCACCGAGACACCCCTCTCACACCCCCTTGCCGCGTCGCGCCGTCCGCCAGCCGAGGAGCCCGCCACCGTGTCCGTCCCGCGCCGCCCGCCCGCCCTGCTCGCCGCACCGCTCCTCGTCCTGGCCCTGCTGCTCACCGGCTGCGCTTCCGGAGCCCCTCCCGCGAAGGCTCCCGCAGGAGCTCCGGGGCAGGGCGCCGCGGGTCCGGAATCCGACGCCGCCTCCGTACGCCGGGCATCGCCCGGCCCGGAGTCCACGCCGGAGTCCACGCCGAGCCCCGCCGAGATCCCCGGTCTGGGACCGGAGACCCTGGCCCAGGTCCCCGCCGAGGCACGGCAGGTGTTCGTCGTGACCGGAGAGGAGGCCGACTCCCACCGGGCCGACGCGGTCCTGTACAGCCGAGAGGGGCCGGCGAAGAGCTGGCAGCCGGTCCTGGGGCCCTGGCCGGCGCACAACGGCATGGAGGGCTGGACGGACCACCATGTGGCGGGCGACCTGAGATCCCCCACGGGCGTCTACGCGCTCACCGACGCGGGCGGTCGGCTCCCCGACCCGGGAGCGCTGCTGCCGTACGACGAGCACCCCCGGTTCTCGGTGGACGGCGAGGGCTTCCTCGGAGAGCCGCTGGAGGGCTCCTTCGACTACGTCGTCGCGATCAACTACAACCGCACGGCGGGCGTCAGTCCCCTGGACCGCACTCGCCCGCTCGGCCTCGAACGCGGCGGCGGCATCTGGATCCACGTCGACCACGGCGGCCCCACCCAGGGCTGCGTCTCCCTCCCGGAGGAGCGTATGGAGGAGCTGCTGCGCACGCTGGACCCGGCGATGAACCCGGTGATCGTGATGGGGGACGCGGCGAGGCTGGGGCGGTGAGCCACCGATCGGGCGTACGGGCGGGGGCCCTTGCCCGTGCGCTGAGGACGTTCCCCGGTACAGGTGGCCCGGTGGCCCGGTGCAGGAGGAGGTCGTTGTGAGCGTGGTCGAGGACCGCGTCCTGACGCAGGACGTCTTCGAAGAGCCGGCCCGTAGCCCGACGGCGTGCGTTACGAGCAGGTCGTGACAGTTCCGTACGGCAAGACCGTCGCCCTCCCCGACCCGGTCGGGATCGAGCCGGACACCGAGCCGCTCAAGAACTGGACGCGCTGACCCGAAGCCGGAACGCGAGGAGCCCGGGACCGCTGTTCACGGTCCCGGGCTCCTCGTGCGTACGAACGCGCTACGCCGGCTTCTCCTCCAGGCGCGGGAACAGCACCGCGCCCTTCGTCACCGTCGCGCCTGCGGGCAGTACGCCCCAGGCGCCCGCGTCCTGGACCCTCTGGTCGGCCAGCGCGCCCAGGGGCTCCTCGGCGCCCAGGGACTCCCAGAGCCTCTGCGAGGTCTCCGGCATCACCGGGTTGAGGAGGACCGCGACCCCGCGCAGGGACTCGGCGGCCGTGTACAGAATGGTCGCCAGGCGGGCCTGGCCCTCCGGGCTGGTGTCCTTGGCCACCTTCCACGGCTCCTGCTCCGTGATGTAGCCGTTGACCTGCTTCACGAAGTCGAAGACCGCCAGGATGCCGGACTGGAAGTCCAGCTCCTCACCGATCTTCCGGTCGGCGGTCGCCACGGCCTTCGCCAGGCCCTCCCGCACGGCCCGCTCGGCGTCACCGGCGGCCGTCGCCTCCGGCAGCGCACCGCCGAAGTACTTGCCGACCATCGCAGCGACCCGCGAGGCGAGGTTGCCGTAGTCGTTGGCCAGCTCGGAGGTGTAGCGGGCGGTGAAGTCCTCCCACGAGAACGACCCGTCGCTGCCGTACGCGATGGCCCGCAGGAAGTACCAGCGGTACGCGTCCACACCGAAGTGCGAGGTCAGGTCCTGCGGCTTGATGCCGGTCAGGTTGGACTTGGACATCTTCTCGCCGCCGACCATCAGCCAGCCGTTGGCCACGACCTTGCCGGGCAGCGGCAGACCCTGTGCCATCAGCATCGCGGGCCAGATCACCGAGTGGAAGCGGAGGATGTCCTTGCCGATCAGGTGCACGTTCGCCGGGAACGTACCGTCGAACTTCTCCTGGTTCGCGCCGTAGCCCACGGCGGTCGCGTAGTTGAGCAGCGCGTCGACCCACACGTAGATGACGTGCTTGTCGTCCCACGGCACCGGGACGCCCCAGTCGAACGTCGAGCGCGAGATGGACAGGTCCTGGAGCCCCTGCTCGACGAAGTTCACCACCTCGTTGCGCGCCGACTCGGGCTGGATGAAACCGGGGTTCGCCGCGTAGAACTCCAGCAGCTTCGGGCCGTACTCGCTCAGCTTGAAGAAGTAGTTCTCCTCCTTGAGGAGCTCCACCGGCTTCTTGTGGATCGGGCAGAGCTTCTGCCCGGCGAACTCGCCCTCGCCGTCGATCAGATCGCCGGGGAGCTTGTACTCCTCGCAGCCCACGCAGTAAGGGCCCTCGTACCCGCCCTTGTAGATCTCGTCCTTGTCGTACAGGTCCTGCACGAACTCCTGCACACGGTCGGTGTGCCGCTTCTCCGTCGTCCGGATGAAGTCGTCGTTCGCGATGTTCAGATGCTCCCAGAGGGGCTTCCACGCCTCCTCGACGAGCTTGTCGCACCAGGCCTGCGGCGTGACGTCGTTCGCCTCGGCCGTGCGCATGATCTTCTGACCGTGCTCGTCCGTGCCGGTGAGGTACCACACCTTCTCGCCGCGCTGGCGGTGCCAGCGCGTGAGCACGTCGCCTGCGACGGTCGTGTAGGCGTGGCCCAGGTGAGGAGCGTCGTTGACGTAGTAGATGGGGGTCGAGACGTAGTACGCCTTCGCCCCCTGCTTCTCGGATCCAGTGGCCGCCATGGTCGAAATCCTAACGGCCAGATCAAGATCCACTCACATCGATAGAACGCGGACCCCGTGCGGGCGGAGCGGCGGCCTCCGGGGGAGAGCTTCGCGAATTTGGCGGAGAGCTTTGCGAAACATCCGTTCCCGTAATGGTTCCCGTAGGAAAGTCGCATCCTGGGAGGGAGCGGACAAGCGTGCACGAGGCAGGGGACATCACCATGCGGGTACTGGTCGCCGAGGACGAGGAGATCCTCGCGGAGCTGGTCGCCACCGGACTGCGCCGGGCCGGCTTCGCGGTCGACACGGTGTACAGCGGGGACGCGGCTCTCGCCTACCTCGGCCTGCACGACTACGACGTCGTGGTGCTCGACCGCGACCTCCCCCGGGTGCACGGCGACGACGTGGCCCGCCGGCTGGTCGCCTCCGGCTCCCGCACCCGGATCCTGATGCTCACCGCCTCCGGCACCATGGAGGACCGGGTCGCCGGGCTCGACCTGGGGGCCGACGACTACGTGGCCAAGCCCTTCGAGTTCCCCGAGCTGGTCTCCCGGGTGCGCGCCCTGCGCCGCCGCAGCGCCAGACCCGTACCGCCCCAGCTGGAGCGCCACGGCATCCGGCTCGACACCGTGCGGCGTTCCGCGCTTCGTGACGGCCGGGATCTGGACCTCTCGCCGAAGGAGTTCACCGTGCTGCAACTGCTCCTGGAGGCCGACGGCGGCACAGTCAGCGCGGAGGAGCTGCTGGAGCGGGCCTGGGACGCCAACGCCGACCCGTTCACGGGCGCCGTGCGGGTCTGTATGAGCAAGCTCCGCGCCAAGCTCGGCGAGCCCGCGCTGATCCGCACCGTGCAGGGCGTCGGGTACGCCCTGTGAGGCGGCCGTCCCTGCGGCGGCTGGTGGACGCCTCGAAGCTGCCGCACTCGACGATCCGGACCCGGATCGCCCTCGTGTACGGCGGTGTCTTCCTGGTGCTCGGCACCGCGCTGCTGGCCACCGTCAACCTGGCTTCCCGTGCGGGTACGGAGACCGAGGCGCGCTCCATCGCCTCGTCCGCCGCCGTCGCCCAGCCCGGCTACGCGGTGAACGGTCCGCTGATCTCCCGGCGGCACCTGGGGCCGCCCACCGTGTACGACCTCACCGACAACGTCAGCAACGCGGCGGGGCAGCAGCTCCTGTACTGGTCGATCGCCGCCCTGCTCGTGATGACGGGCTGCGCGGTCGCGGTGGGCTGGTGGACCGCCGGGCGGGTGTTGCGGCCCATCCACGACATGACCGAGAAGGCCCGTCGGCTCTCCGCGCACACCCTGCACGAGCGCATGGCGCCCACCGGGCCCGACGACGAGCTCAAGGAACTGGGCGAGACGCTGGACGCCCTGCTGGCCCGGCTGGAGAAAGCGTTCGACAGTCAGCAGAGATTCATCGCGAACGCCTCGCACGAGCTGAGGACCCCGCTGGCCACCCAGCGCGCCGCGATCCAGATCGGCCTGGACGATCCGTCCCCCGAGGACCTCGTACGCACCCGGCAGACCCTGCTGGACACCAACCGGCGCAGCGAGCGGCTCATCGAAGGGCTGCTCGTGCTGGCCCGCAGCGAACGGGGACTGGCCGCGGACGAGCGTGAGGCGGTCCGGCTCGACCACGTGGTCAGGGAAGAGGCGGCCCGCCGTCCGGCGGTCCGGGGCGCGGGCGGCGGTCCGGAGGGCCGGGGGGCGGAGGGCGGAGGACGGGAGGGCCCGAGCGGCGGGCCGACCGTGAACGTGGTGGTGGCCGCCTGCTCCGTGCGCGGCAACCGGCTGCTGCTCGCCCAGTTGGTGGCGAACCTGCTGGCCAACGCGGTCACGTACAACGTGCCGGGCGGCTCGGTGGAGGTCTCGCTGACCGGGGAGGGGGCCCTGCTGGTGCGCAATACCGGCCCAATGGTCTCGGAGGCCGATATCGCGGGGTTCTTCGAGCCGTTCCGGCGGGGCGAGGGCCGCGACCGGATGGGCCCGGGATCGGGCCTCGGTCTCTCGATCGTCCGGTCGATCGCGGTGGCCCACGGCGGTACGGTCACGGCGGTACCGGGCCCGGAGGGCGGCGGTCTCGCCGTGACCGTACGGCTGCCGGTCGATCAGGCCTCGGAGCCGCCCGCGCGCGCGGCGGTCCAGGCCGGCAGCCCCGCGAGGATCTCGCGGTAGAGCTCGGCGTCCGCGACCTCACGGGGCGCGGGGCCCGCGTGGAAGAAGCCGGTGTTCGGGGCGTCGAGCTTCCGCAGGAAGTCGAAGCCCTTCGCGTCCTGCTCGCCGAAGGCGACGAACTGGAAGAACAGCGGCAGCCGCGCGGCCTCCTCGAGGGCCTGCCGGGCGGCCTGCTTGGCATCCGGCGGGCCGTCCGTCTGGAAGATCACGAGAGCCGGACCGGTGGCCTCCGTCTTCTCGTAGTGCGCGACGATCGCCTCGACCGCACGTTCGTAATGCGTCCGTCCCAGGCGGCCGAGGCCCGCGTGCAACTCGTCGACGCGGCCCTCGTGACCGGAGAGCTCGATGGCGCCGGTGCCGTCGATGTCCGTCGAGAAGAAGACGACCGGCACGGTGGCGTCCTCGTCCAGGTGCGCGGCGAGCGCGAGCGTCCGGTCGCCCAGGTGCTGGGCGCTGCCGTCCTTGTAGAACGGCCGCATCGAGCCGGAGCGGTCGAGTACCAGGTAGACGCGGGCGCGGAGCCCGGTCAGCCCGTGCGCCTTGAGCGCTGTCTGCGCCGCCTTGTAGGGGGCGACGAGCTGCGGAGCATGCGACTTGACCCGGGCGAGCGTGGTGGCGGGCTTGCCGGGGGCGGCCTCCGGGGCGGCGGCGACCGGCTCGGGGGTGGCGACGACGGGTTCGGGGGTGGTGGCGACGGGCTCCGGCGTGGCAGGGGCCTTCGGGGTCTCTTCGGCGGTCGGCGTCTCTGTGGCCTCCGGCGTCTCTGCGGCTGCCGGAGCCGCTGAGGCCTCGGGAGCCTCGGAGGCCTGGGGTGCCTCAGGGGTGGCCCGAGGTGCCTCGGGGGCGGTCTCAGGGGCCTTGGCCTCCGCCGCTTCGGGGGTGACTTCCGCTTCTGCTGCCGCTTCTGCCTCCGCTGCCGCTTCTGCCTCTGTCTCCGCTGCCGGTTCCGGCTTGGCCTGCGGCTCCGGTGCGGGCTCCGGGGCTTCGTCGAAGTCGAGGTCGATCGTGATCGGCTCGGGCGTCGAACCGGGCTCCTCGGCCGTGACGGGCTCCTCGGGCTTGACGGGCTCCTCGGCGGCGACCGGTGCCTCGGGCTTATCCGCCTTCTCCGCCTTCGGAGCGTCCTCCGGGGCCGACTTCTGCGCGGGGACGATCGGCGACGTCGGCGCGGCGGCCGCCTTGTCGAAGGCCTCCGCCACCAGGTCGGCGGCCGGCGAGTCGTCACGCTCCGTGGAGTCGGAGGCGGGGGAAGCCGTGGACGCGGTGGACGGCGTCTGCGTGGAGGACGCGGAGGACGCGGAGGACGCGGATGACGAGGTGGGGGCCGGGATCGACGCCTTCGGCTCCGCCGCGGGCTCGGCCGCCGAAGTGGTCTCCGGCTCCGTCTCCTTGGGCTGAACGCGCTCGGCCTGGGGCGGGACGGTGGCCGTGGTCGGCTCGTCCTGCTCCGTGCGGCCGAACACCTTACGCAGCAAGCTCCGAATGCCCATGGGCGAGGCCTTTCGCATGAGTTGGGTGCGGTGAATGTCCGACCTGGGTGAATTCATCCCTGGCCAGGACGGATACGTAAGGTTAGCGGCCGGATCCGGCCGTTCGCCGGTGCGGCCCACCCCTGCGTCAACCGAGCCGAAACCGTTCCCGGACCGAGTCCACGACGGTGTCCGGCAACGGCCCCCAAGGAAACAGCGGTGGCCCGGACTTCACCCGCCGTTCACCGGGAGTCCCTCGGACCGCGTGGAGGCACACATACCGTCACGCACGACACCAGACGGAGGGAATCCACGTGCGCAACCTGCTGCCGTTCATCAGCTCGCATCCCGGTGGGCGTTCCGCGCTGACCTGCCGCTTCCGCTGCGGGGACGCCTGCTTCAAGGAGACGCCCAACAACAGCGACAACGAGTACGCCGGCGACATCATCGCCGGTGCCGTGTCGCGCCGCTCGATGATGCGCGCCGCCGCCGTGGTCACCGTCGCCACCGCCGCCGGCACCGCGGCGCTGACCGGCCCGAACGCCCCGCAGGCCGAAGCCGCCGCGCTTGCCGGGCACGGGCACAAACGGGGCCACCCCCACAAGCCGGCCCCGTCCGGTGCGCGTGGCCTGCGGTTCTCGCCGGTCGCGCCCAACAAGGACGACAAGGTCACCATCCCCGAGGGGTACGCCCAGAACGTGGTGATCCGCTGGGGCGAGCCGATCCTGCGCGGCGCGCCCGCCTTCGACCCGGACAAGCAGACGGCGAAGGCCCAGGCCGGTCAGTTCGGCTACAACAACGACTTCCTCTCCCTGCTCCCGCTGCGCGGCGAGCGCGGCCGGCAGGTCATGGTCGCGAACCATGAGTACACGGACGAGATCCTCATGTTCCGCGGTTACGATCCGGCCAACCCGACCCGTGAGCAGGTGGAGATCGCCTGGGCGGCGCACGGACTCTCCGTGGTCGTCGTCCAGGAGGAGCACCGCACCGGCAGGCTGGGGCCGGTCAACCGGCACCCGTTGAACCGCCGTCTGACCGCGACCAGCGAGTTCCGCATGACGGGCCCGGCCGCGGGCAGCGCCCTGCTGCGCACCTCGGCGGACCGGTCCGGCCGCAAGGTGCTCGGCACCCTCAACAACTGCGCGGGCGGCACCACTCCGTGGGGCACCACGCTGCACGGCGAGGAGAACTTCAACCAGTACTTCGCCAACGGCACCACCGACATGCACAAGCGGTACGGGATCGGCACGGGCGCCACCGAGCGCAAATGGGAGCGGTTCGACCGCCGGTTCGACCTGGCGAAGGAGCCCAACGAGGCCAACCGCTTCGGCTGGGTCGTCGAACTCGACCCGTACGACCCGGACTCCACCCCGCGCAAGCGGACCGCGCTGGGCCGGTTCAAGCACGAGGCGGCAGAGCCCCGGCTCACCTCCGACGGCCGTCCGGTCGTCTACATGGGCGACGACGAGAAGTTCGACTACCTCTACAAGTTCGTCTCCAGCAAGCGGATGAAGAAGGGCAACTCGCGGGCGGCCCGCGAGCACAACCTGACGCTGCTGGACGAGGGCACCCTGTACGTCGCCAAGCTGAGCGGCGACTCGCCGGTCACCGAGATCGACGGCACCGGAAAGCTCCCCAGCGACGGGGAGTTCGACGGCAGCGGCGTCTGGATCCCGCTGGCCACCGGCACCACGTCGCACGTGCCCGGCATGACCGCCGACGAGGTGTACGTCTACACGCGCCTCGCCGGTGACAAGGTTGGCGCGACCAAGATGGACCGCCCCGAGGACGTCGAGCCCTCGCCGCGTACCGGCCGGGTGTACGTGGCGCTCACCAACAACACGGACCGTGGCAAGGCGGGCAAGGCCGGTGCGGACGAGGCCAACCCGCGCAACAACAACAAGCACGGGCAGATCCTGGAGCTCGCGGAGAACTGGGACGACCCGGCGGGTGACGGGTTCGCCTGGCGGCTGTTCCTCGTGGCGGGCGACCCGGACGACCCGTCGACGTACTTCGCCGGCTTCCCCAAGGAGAACGTCAGCCCCATCTCCTGCCCGGACAACGTGGCGTTCGACGACCACGGCAACCTGTGGATCTCCACGGACGGCAACAAGCTCGACTCGCACGACGGCCTGTTCGGCGTGGCGACCCAGGGTGACCGGCGTGGCGAGCTGAAGCAGTTCCTGACCGTCCCGGCCGGGGCCGAGACCTGCGGTCCGGTCATCCAGGACCGCCGGGTCCTGGTCGCGGTCCAGCACCCGGGCGAGATCGACGGGGCTTCCGTCGAGAAGCCGGCGAGCGTCTGGCCCGACGGCCCGGGCAAGATCGTCCGCCCCTCGGTCGTCGCCGTCTGGCGCAAGGACGGGCGCGACATCGGCGTGTGAGGTCCGGTGGGCGGGCGGCTTTATTGCCGCCCGCCCACCACCGGTCCGCATTACAGTCGGACGCATGGTTTCCGGTGACGCGCCGCAGGCGGAGGGAAGCGTCCGGGTCGACGTGTGGATCTGGTCGGTCCGGCTGACGAAGACCCGTGCCCAGGCGGCCGCCGCCTGCCGGGCGGGACATGTGAAGGTCGGCGGCGAGCGGGCCAAGCCCGCCCAGGCCGTGCGCGTCGGCGACGAGGTGCGGCTCCGGCACGCGGGGCGGGACCGGGTGGTCGTCATCTCGAAGATCGTGAAGAAGCGGGTCGGCCCGCCGGTGGCCGTGGAGTGCTTCGTCGACAACAGTCCGCCCCCGCCGCCCCGCGAGATCGCGCTCCAGGTCCCCGTACGGGACCGGGGCACGGGCCGTCCGACCAAGCGCGACCGCCGGGAGATGGAACGCCTTCAGGGACATCCGCCGGAGCGCTGAGGCCGCCACCCGGTGTTTCACGTGAAACACCGGGTGGCGGCCCCAGGCGCACCTTGCGCCCCTCCGCCCCAGGCGCGCCCCGGGACCGGTTCTGGTCAGCTCTGATAGCCCTCAACCTCGTCGGCGGGGCGGACCTTCGCCGTCGAGGGGTCCTCGCCGTACTCGCTGAGCGCCCGCCGTCGGCGCAGCAGGTCCCAGCACTGGTCGAGCTGGACCTCCACCGCCCGCAGCCGGGCCTTCTCGTCCGTGGACAGGCCCATCTGCGCCACGGAGCGGTCACGCAGGTCGCGCTCCTCGGAGACCAGGTCGTCGATGTTCTCGAAGATGTCGCTGTCGGCCATGGCGTCTCTCTCGGGTCGCTCGGCGGCGGTCACGGATCCCACTCTCTCCCCGGTGCCGTCTCATCGCACGTCGGCCGCGGGCCGTCTGCTCCGCAGGAGTACCCGGGCCAGTACCGCACCCCCGAGAAGGGCCGCACCGACCGCCAGCACCACCCACACCGTGGTCCGCAGGGAGGCGGTCAGAGCGTCGACCACGGCGGCGGCCGCGTCCCGGTCGCTGGCCGGCACCTCGTCCAGTACCCGGCTCCGCCCGACCGCGACCAGCACGCGGAGCAGGATCGCACCGAGCACGAACCCGGCACCCACCGTCGCGGTGGCCCACAGCCCGGCCCGCAGGCCACGCCGTACGGTGGCGATGCCCACCACCAGGACGAGGAACACCAGCGTGGCGATGGCCGGCCAGATGCTGCAGGAGCGAAGCCGGCGGAACGAGCTTCTGAGGTCGTCGGCCTGACCGGGGCCGAGCACGGTGATCTCCGTCCGCTCGACCGGGATCCGGTCGGCGAACGGCACGCCGTCACGGACCAGGTCCTGTCTGACCTGATCGATCACCGGGGCCAGATCGATCGTCACGGCCTCCCCGCTGTCGCCGTCCAGGGCGGCTGCCACGGCCTCGTGGGCGGTCCGGTTCGCGGTGTCCCAGGCGTTCCGGAAGGCCTCGGTGGTGGTGAACGACCGCACGGTCTCGTGCAGGAACTCCCGGACCGTGTCCTGGAGCGGGCCGAGATCGACCTGCCGCATCGCCTCCTCGGTGACCACGTCCGCGACGGTGCTCCGCACCGCTGGGTCGGAGGAGAGCGGCGACACGGCGGCGACGTACCGGTCGGTGTCGTCGATCTCCAGGTCGATCCAGGCGGAGAGCGCGCTCAGCGGCACGAGGACGGCGAGCAGAACGAGCAGGAGCGCCGAGAGGGCCGTGGTGGTCGCCGGGATCGCCGAGGGAGAGGTCCGCACTCCTCCAGGGAATCCCGTACGGGGCCGGGCCGCTCCGGGCCGTACGCCATTCGAGTTGCCGGGTGGCGCGGTCGGGTGTGCTCTGGAGGAACGGGGGCGTGCGACGGGGGCGACGGAAGGAGCTGTCCGTGATGGCCACACACGCAGCCATGCCCGGCCGAAGCGGTTCCCGCGCCCATGCGCGGCCCCGCCACCACACTCCGCTCGCCTGGGCGCTGCCCCTGGCGCTCGGCGTGGCCTACGGCTTCTACGCGGCGTTCATCCGCCGCGACGGCGGCCCCAGCACCGGCGGGCAGGTCCTGCTGGGGCTCGTCTCCGGTGTCGCTCTGGCGGTCCTCTGCTTCGTGGTGGGCCGGGTCCAGCGCTCGCTGCCGCGCGAACTGCGGGCAGTCGTGTACGGCGCGCTGACCGCGTGCGCCATCGGCTTCCTGGTGAGCCTCACCGACACCAGCGTGCTGAGGTCGACCGTTCTGGGTCTGGTGGTCGGGGCGGGCGTCCTCTGCGTCTCGTTCTACGTCTTCTACACGCGGGAGACCTGAATTCCGTCCGCCGTCCGGGGCCGGGTCCCGGTCCTCTCCGACCGCGTGCGCGGCCGCCAGATTCGATCTGGCGGCCGCGCCCCCGCGTCTGGCGCCCAAGAGGTGAGGGAGCGGAACGGGCCGGGCCGGACGGGAGGCCCGGTAGGTCCGGAAGGCGACGGAGGTCGCGGGAGGAGGAGCGGGCGATGACGACGGAAGGGACCACCGGCGGGACCGCGGACGGCACCACCGGCGGGAGCGCGCACGAGAGCCCCGGCGGGAGCCGGGACGCGGGAAGCGGCCTTCCCCTGCGTGTCGCGGTCATCATCGGCAGCACCCGCGAGGGGCGCATCGGCGACGCGGTCGGCCGCTGGTTCATGGAGCGGGCCCAGGACCGGAGCGAGCTGGACCTCGCTGTGCTGGATCTCGCCGATTACGACTTCCCCGTGCACTACCCGGGGCGGGCGACCGAGCAGATGACGGAGTTCACCGAGGAGATCGCCAGGGCCGAGGCCTTCGTCGTGGTCACCCCCGAGTACAACCGCTCGTTCCCCGCCTCCCTGAAGCAGGCCATCGACTTCGCCTACGAGGAGTGGCAGACCAAGCCGGTCGCCTTCGTGAGCTACGGCCACGGTTCCGCCGGGCTGTACGCCGTGGAGCAGCTGCGGTCGGTCTTCACCGAGCTGCACACGGTGACCCTGAGGAACGGGGTCGCTCTCGACTTCCTCCGGCAGCCGCTGGAGGGGCACCCCGGCGACACCGGCCGTGACCGGTCGGTGGGGCTGATGCTCGACCAGCTCGGCTGGTGGGGCTGGGCCCTGCGCGAGGCGCGCGCCGCCCGGCCGTACGTCTCCTGAACTCCCGGAACCAGACGCAGATCACCACCTGCTCCGACGACCCACAAGGAATGGATCATGAGTACTGAACTGGCCATCGAGACCACGGGGCTGGTGAAGGTCTTCGGCGACAACCGTGCGGTGGACGGCATCGACCTCGCCGTCCCCACCGGCACCGTCTACGGCGTCCTCGGACCCAACGGCGCCGGGAAGACCACCGTCGTCCGCATGCTCGCGACCCTGCTGCGCCCGGACGGCGGCACGGCCCGGGTGTTCGGCAAGGACGTCGTGAAGGAAGCCGACGCGGTCCGCAGCCGGGTCAGCCTGACCGGGCAGTACGCCTCGGTGGACGAGGACCTGACCGGAGCGGAGAACCTTGTCCTGCTCGCCCGGCTGCTCGGCCACTCCAAGCCGGCGGCCCGCGACCGGGCGACCCAGCTGCTCGAAGGATTCGGGCTGAGCGAGGCGGCGGGCAAGCAGGTGAAGAACTACTCGGGAGGCATGCGGCGGCGCATCGACATCGCCGCGTCCATCCTGAACACCCCGGACGTGCTGTTCCTCGACGAGCCGACCACCGGGCTCGACCCCCGCAGCCGCAACCAGGTGTGGGACATCGTGCGGGCGGTCGTCGACCACGGCACCACGGTCCTGCTGACCACCCAGTATCTGGACGAGGCCGACCGGTTGGCCGCCCGTATCGCGGTGATCGACCACGGCAGGGTCATCGCCGAGGGAACGAAGGGCGAGCTCAAGGCGTCCGTCGGCGCCGGCACCGTCCATCTGCGGCTGAGGAACGCCGAACAGCGGGCCGAGGCGCAGCAGGTGCTGGCGCTCGCGCTGGACGCGGAGGTCCAGCTGGACGCGGACCCGGTGGCGCTGACCGCCCGGGTCGACGGGCAGAGCACCGAGCGGGGGGCCGCGGAGCAGGCCGGGCGTGCCCTGGCCGAGCTTGCCGGTCGCGGCATCACGGTCGACAACTTCTCGCTGGGACAGCCCAGCCTCGACGAGGTCTTCCTCGCACTCACGGACAAGAAGGGAGTGGCGGCATGAGCACCGCGACCGCCAAGACGGAACTGGAGGGCGTCGAGCTCGCCGCGCCCGACAAGGAACGCCTCTCGGCGCTCCTGGTGGGCCAGGAGCGTCCACCGAGGCCCAGTGCCCTGTCGGCATCGATGACCTTCGGCTGGCGCGCCATGCTGAAGATCAAACACGTGCCGGAACAGCTTTTCGACGTGACGGCCTTCCCGATCATGCTGGTCCTGATGTACACGTACCTCTTCGGAGGGGCGCTGGCCGGCTCCACCGAGGAGTACATCCAGTTCCTGCTGCCCGGCATCATGGTGATGAGCGTCGTGATGATCACGATGTACACGGGGATCGCGGTGAACACGGACATCGCCAAGGGCGTCTTCGACCGGTTCCGCACGCTGCCGATCTGGCGGCCCGCTCCGATGGTCGGCTATCTGCTCGGCGACGTCCTGCGCTATCTGCTGGCGTCGGCGGTGATGCTCGCCGTCGGCATGATCATCGGGTTCCGTCCGAACGGCGGTGTGCTCGGTGTGCTGGCCGGTGTCGCTCTGCTGGTCGTGTTCTCGTTCTCGTTCTCCTGGATCTGGACCATGTTCGGGCTGCTGCTGCGCTCCGAGAAGTCGGTGATGGGCGTCAGCATGATGGTGATCTTTCCGCTGACGTTCCTCAGCAATGTCTTCGTCGACCCGAAGACGATGCCGGGCTGGCTCCAGGTCTTCGTGAACAACAGCCCGGTCACCCACCTCGGCACGGCGGTGCGTGAGCTGATGCAGGGCAACTGGCCGGCCTCCGACATCGCCTGGACGCTGGGCTGGTCCGGGGTGCTCCTGGTGGTCTTCGGCGCGGTGACGATGCGGCTCTACAACCGGAAGTGACCTGACGCACGGGCAGGCCCGCCCGCCCGTGCGTCGCGGACGTTTCCACCGTGTGCTCCTTGACCTTCCCTGCCGGGGAAGCCCCAGGATCGGCGGGGCCGGGCGGAAGGCGCCCGGTACGAGGAGGTACGGGGTGGAACGTGAAGGCCGCGCGGTGGGCGCCGCGAGCGGAGAGCTGGTGACGATCGGGGAGTTCGCCCGGTTGTCCCGGCTCTCCGCCAAGGCGCTCCGGCGCTACGACGAACTGGGGCTGCTCCGGCCCGCCCTGGTCGACCCGGTGAACGGCTACCGGTACTACGACCCGGCGCAGGCGGAGGGGGCCCGGCTCGTGGCGTGGCTGCGCAGGATCGGCATGCCCCTGAGCCGGATCGGCCGGGTCGTGGCGCTCGACGCGGGCGCCGCGGCCGTGGAGGTCCGGGCCTACTGGGCGCGGGTGGAGGCCGAGACGGCGGCCCGGCGCGATCTGGCGATGTACCTCGTCGACCATCTGTCAGCGGAGGGCAGGACCATGTCGCGGATACCGGGCAGCACGGGGAGTACGGGCAGTACGAGGAGCACGGGCAGTACGGGGAACACAGGAGACACCGATAAGGGCGTGGGGGCGGTGCCGCTCGTGATCCGGTGCGCCGCGCTGACCGATACCGGGGCGGTGCGTACGACGAACCAGGACGCGGCGTTCGCGGGGCCACGGCTGCTGGCGGTCGCCGACGGTTTCGGGGAGGGCGGGGCCTCGGCGAGTGCGGCGGCGATCGAGGCGCTCAAGCCATCCGCGTGGGGCGCCCGGGAGGGTGCGCCGGCTGCGGCGGATCTGCTGAACGCCCTGGAGGACACGGCGGATTCCGCTGCGCTGGCGGTCCGGGACGCGGTCGCGTCCTGTGCGGCCCCGGACGGTTCGGGGACCACGCTCACCGCGATGCTGTGGACCGGATCGCGGCTCGGGCTCGTACACATCGGGGACTCGCGGGCCTATCTGCTGCGGGGCGGGGAGCTGTTCCGGATCACGCATGACCACAGCCTGGTCCAGTCGATGATCGACGACGGTTCGCTGAGCAGGGAGGAGGCCGCTTCCCACCCGGGGCCCGCGCTGTTGCTGAAGGCGCTGGTCGGGGAGGCCCGGTCCGCCCCGCCGGCCGTGGCGAGCCGCCCCGACGTCAGCTTGCGGGAGGTGGTGGCCGGGGACCGCTATCTGCTCTGCTCGGACGGGCTGTCCGCGGTGGTGGACGAGACGGAGCTGAGGGCCGCGGTCATCGCGGCGGAGGACCCGGAGGAGGCCGTACGCCGGTTGGTCGGCCTGGCCCGCGAGGGGGGCGGGCCCGACAACGTGGCGTGCGTCGTCGCCGACGTCGTCGGGGAGTAGCGGCGAAGAGGCGTGGCGGTTCGGGTCAGAGTCGCCAGTCGGGGGTGTGTTCGGGGCGGTAGGCGCAGGTGGTCCCGGTCGTCACGGATGCCTTCAGGTGGGCTGCCAGCGCGGGGTGCAGGGTGTCCAGTTTCCGCAGGGTGTCGCGGATCCGGGCGGTGACCGTCTTGCGGGCCCGCTCGGTCTGGTCGCCCAGTCGGCGGGTCCGGCCGCCGAGCCCGGCCGCGGTGCGGAGCTCGTCGAGGAGGGCCTGCCGCTCTTGGTCGTATTTCTCGACCCCCCGGGCGTCGTCCCGGGCGGCGGCTCGGTCTATCTCGGAGTCCAGCCGGGCCAGGTGTTCCTTGTAGCGGCGCTTGGCCTCCTCGTCGAGCACCGGATCGCCGCCGAGCTGTCCGGCGGCGATCACGAGGTCCCCGCCCTCGGGCGCGATGAGCCGGACGGCCGGAACGTCGGCGCCGGGCAGCCCCAGCAGGCTGTGCAGGTCCCGCAGGCCCTTGGCGTCCGGGACGTGCACGGTCACCCCGTCCCAACGCAGCCGCCACACCGGCCCGTTCCGCCGGAACTCGGCGGACGGCACGGTCCGGGCCCCTGCGGAAGCCCCGGTCGTCGCCCGGTCCGGAGCCGAGACCGGGTCCGGGGCCGCGACCGGGTGCCGGCCCTGGTCCCGGCCCTGGTGGTCCTGGTCTCGCGAGACGGAGGGACCGGAAGCGGTGGTGGCGGCTGGGCGGGGGGCGGTGGCAGCGGTGATGGGCGGGGCCGCGCGGAGGGCGGCGGCCTCGGCCTCCAGGTGGGCCAGGGCCAACTCACCCGCCTCCCGCTCCACTTCACCGAGCAGCCGACGGGCCTGCCCGATGTCACCGGCTGCCCCGTCACCCGCTGCTCCGTCACCGGCCCCGTCGGCGCGGGCGAGCAGGGAGCGGGCCAGGCACAGCCGGGCGCGTACGGCCCAGGGGCGGGCGCCGAGGCGGTCCGAGGAGGCGGCGGCCTCGGTGAGCGCCGCCACCGCCGCGTCCTGGTCGTCGCGCGCGGCGGCGAGCATCCCGAGCCAGAGGTCGACGGGGCCGCCGATGTCGCACCCGTACAGCGAGACGACCCACTGACCCGTGTAGGGGGTCAGCTCGTCCTCCGCGCGGGTGATGAGCCGCGGGTCGCGCGTGATCGCGGCCGTCTGGGCCAGCAGCCGGAGCCACAGCGGCATGAACGCCCGCGGATAGGGTGCGGCGCGGTCCGCGTGCTCGGCGACCAGGCGCAGCGCGGGAGCGGCGTCGCCCTGCTCCGCCGCGGTGACCGCTTCCAGCAGCCCGGGGTAGGGATACCCGGAGCCCGGAAGCTCGCCGAGGGCCTCCTCGGCCTCGGCGAAGTGGCCCCGGAGCAGGTGCATCGCCCAGCGAAGGTGGTAGCCCATGAAGCCGAAGGAGGGGTGGTCGCTGTTCTCCTGATTGAGCGCGTCGTCCTCCAGCGCGGTGGACGCCTCGGCGAACCGGCCTTGCAGGGAGGCGATCAGGCTGGTGTCGACGGCGACCCCCAGGGCGAACCGGGGCAGCCCGGTCAGCTCGGCGAGCCGGACGAACGCCCGGAACTGGTCGAGGAAGGCCGGGTCGCCCAGCTCCAGCAGCGTCACCCAGCGCATGGACGCCGTGTTCAGTTCCATGTCCTGGTGCTGGGTGCGCCGGCCGACGACGCTCATCTCGTCGGTCAGCCCGAGCCGCTCCACCGCCGAGCCGAGACCCCACACGGAGTCGTGGCGCGCCCAGAGCGAGAAGGCGAGCGCCTCGTCGTCCGAGCCGCTCCGGGCCAGCGCCATGATGTGGATGGCCAGTTCCTGGGCGAGCCGGTCGGCGGAGAGCCCCTCCTGGCCCTCCTTGCCGGTGATCCTGCGGTGTGCCTCGGCGAGAAGGCCCATCGTGGCAACGCCGTGGCCGCCGAAGGACCCGTCCCGGTGGACGGTGATCGCCACCCGGGCCAGCAGCTCCGGTTCGTCCAGCTCCCGGGCCAGGACGACCGACCGGTCCAGCAGCCGCTCCGCCTCGGCCGCCTCCCCCGCGTGCCGGAGCTGTCCGGCGAGGTCGAGACCGATCAGCGCGGCACGCCGGAGGTTCGGACCCCGGCCCTCCGCACCCGCCGGGCCCGCCTCGGCCACCGCGAGGGCGCGCCGGTAGTGGCCGTGGGCCTCCTCGTCGGCCAGGCGTCCCGAGGCGTCCCGGGCGGCCGCCAGCAGCAGGTCGATCCGGCGGTCGCGGTCCAGGGCCTCGCCGGCGAGGTGGGCGTGCCGGGCGAGGTCGCCGGGCCGTACCGCGTCACCGAGGCCGCCGTGCGCGTCCAGGGACCGTACGGCGGCGGCATGGCGTCCACGGGTCTCGGCGTCGTCCAGCGAGGCGTACAGCGTCTCGCGCAGCAGGTCGTGGGCGAAGGCGTACTGCCCGGAGGGGCGAGGGACGACGACACGGGCGACGACGGCGGGCTCCAGCAGCCGGTCCACGTGGGGGACGGGCGCGCCGTGCACCACGGCCAGGACCTGACGGCCGAATTCCCGGCCGAGCAGGGCGGCGCTGGTCAGCAGGGAGACGACGGGTTCGGGCAGCAGGGCGAGCCGCCGGCGGACCGCTTCCCGCACGCCGGGCGGAATGGTGGATACCGGGCTCCCGCTGTGCCAGAGCCGGGCGGTCTGTTCGACGAAGAAGGGGTTGCCGCCGGTGCGCCGGTGGACCTCGTCGATCAGCCGCGGTGAGGGCTCGCGGCCCGTCGTCAGTGTCATCAGCGCCCCCACTTCGTCCCGGCCGAGGCCGGTCAGGGTGAGGGTCGCGGCGGCGCGTGAGACCAGCGGCAGGATCAGCTGCTGGAGCGGGTGCCCGGGGGCCTCCACCTCGACGTCCCGGTAGGTGCCGATCAGCAGCAGCCGCTCGAACCAGGCGTGCTGGGCGGCGAATTCGAGCAGGCGCAGGGAGGCCGGGTCGGCGCTGTGCAGATCGTCGAGGACGACCACCAGCGGCCGGCTCTGGGAGACCGTGACGAGGGCCGTGGTCACCGCGTCGAAGAGTCCGAAGGCCTCGGCCCCCTCCGGCGAACCGTCGCCCGGCGGGCTCGTGCCCGCTTCCGTGCCGGGTCCGCCGCCGTGCGCCCCGCCGGGTCCCGGGCCACCGGCGGTGCCCGGGGCCGGAAGTGTGACGGGTCCCGGGCCGTCCGCACCGCCCATGGCGGCCCTGACCGGATCGCCCAGGAGCGCGGCGAGCCGGCCGTCCGACGCCTCCTGGGCCGCCGCCCACTCGGCCGCGGTGGCGGACCGGCGCAGGCCGCGCAGGATCTGGACCCAGGGCCAGTAGCCGGGGGTGTTGTCCGAGTCCCAGCAGGAGCCGCCGACCACGAGAGCCCCGCGCCGCCGTGCCTCGTGGGCGGCGTCGGTGACGAGCGTGCTCTTGCCGATTCCGGCCTCGCCGGTGACCAGCACGAGACCGCCGTGGCTGTCCGTGGCCCGGGCGATCTCCGAGCGGAGAACGCCTGCCGGGTGGTCGCGCCCGAAGAGAGCAGGGGTCATGACCACACGATAGGAGCAGCCACTGACAACGGCCCTCCCGTTTTCTGACCGGGGAGGCGGCTCGGTCGCGTACGACCGGACGTATGGCTCGGTCCCGTACGACCGGGGAGGCGGCTCGGACGCGTACGCCCGGGAAGGCGGCTCGGACGCGTACGACCGGGAAGGCGGCTCAGTCGCGTACGACCGTCACCGGGCACGGCGCGTGCTGGGTGACGTGGAGGCTGACCGAGCCGAGCAGGGTGGCCTTCAGGCCGGTGTGGCCGCGGGCTCCCACGACGAGCAGGTCGGCGCCCCGGGCGCGGTCGAGCAGGGCCTGGGCCGGGTTGCCGATGACCACGACCTTGGTGACCGCGGCGGCCCCCTCGGCGTCGAGGGCCTCCTCCAGTGCCTCGGTGAGGGAGACGGTGGCCAGGGCCTGCGGGTCGAAGTCCTCCGGCATGCCCGGCATCATCGACGCCCAGCTGGTGGCGGGGTACTCCCAGCTGTTGACGGCCTCCACCGAGGCGCCGGTCAGCTCGGCCTGGCGCACCGCCCAGTGCAGCGCCTTGATCGAGGAGTCGGAGCCGTCGACGCCCACAACGATCCTGCCCATATCTGCCTCCAGCTCGGTACAGCCCGGTGAGTCCGTACAGCGCGGTCCGTTGAGTCCGTACAGCGCGGTCTGTTCTGTCCCGCCTGTACAGCGTTCGATCTCACTGTAGTCACATCGGACAAGTGGGGGCGGTTCGGGGTGAACCACCCCCATGGCGTCAGTCCAGCCGCAGGTCCGCGAGCTGCTGCTCGAACGGGACGACCTCGTCCTCCCCGTCGTCCGGGCCCGGGGCCCGCGAGGTGCCGGAGACCGTACGTCCCAGGACCGCGGAGGCCAGCTCGCCGCCGGCGCGCCGGATCCGGGACGGCAGGCCCTCGGTGTACTCGTCGCCCGAGGAGCCCCAGTCCTCCGAGGCCGCGTAGACGGAGGTGGGCACGGTGACGGCCCGCAGGTACGCGAAGAGCGGGCGCAGCGCGTGCTCCAGGACCAGCGAGTGCCGGGCCGTCCCGCCCGTCGCGGCGATCACCACGGGCTTGCCGGTCAGCGCGGTGTTGTCGATCAGGTCGAAGAACGACTTGAACAGACCGGAGTACGAGGCGGTGAACACCGGCGTCACGGCGATGAGCCCGTCGGCCTCCGTCACCGCGTCGATCGCTTCCCGCAGCGTGGCGGAGGGGAAGCCGCTGAGCAGGTGATGGGCGATGTCCACGGCGAGATCGCGGACCTCGATGACCTGGACCTCGACGTTCCGGTCCTGCTCGGCCGCGAGGCGCTCGCGGGTGGCCGCGGCCAGCCGGTCGGCCAGCAGCCGGGTGGAGGACGGCTGGCTGAGCCCGGCCGAGACGGCGACGACGCGCAGCGGGGTGGTGGCGAACATCGGGGTCAGACCTCCTTTCCAGAGGCTCGGGCGGCGGCGACCGCCGGGTGGAGGGGCGCGGACTCCGGCACTCCGGCCGGCCGCAGGTTGGCGAACTCCTTGCGCAGCACCGGTACGACTTCCTCGCCGAGGATGTCGAGCTGCTCCAGGACCGTCTTCAGCGGGAGCCCCGCGTGGTCCATGAGGAACAGCTGGCGCTGGTAGTCGCCGACCGCGTCCCGGAACCCCAGCGTCCGCTCGATGACCTCCTGCGGGGAGCCCACGGTCAGCGGGGTCTCGCGGGTGAAGTCCTCCAGGGACGGGCCGTGGCCGTAGACCGGCGCGTTGTCGAAGTACGGGCGGAACTCCCGTACCGCGTCCTGCGAGTTCTTGCGCATGAACACCTGGCCGCCGAGTCCGACGATCGCCTGGTCGGCGGTGCCGTGCCCGTAGTGGGCGTAGCGGCGCCGGTAGAGGTCGACCATCTTCCTCGTGTGCTCCATGGGCCAGAAGATGTTGTTGTGGAAGAAGCCGTCGCCGTAGTACGCGGCCTGCTCGGCGATCTCGGGGGAGCGGATGGAGCCGTGCCAGACGAACGGCGGGACGCCGTCCAGCGGGCGCGGGGTGGCGGTGAAGGACTGGAGCGGCGTACGGAACTTGCCCTCCCAGTCCACGACGTCCTCGCGCCACAGCTTGTGCAGCAGCGCGTAGTTCTCGATCGCCATCGGGATGCCCTGGCGGATGTCCTTGCCGAACCAGGGGTAGACCGGTCCGGTGTTGCCCCGGCCCATCATCAGGTCGACGCGGCCGTCCGCGAGGTGCTGGAGGGTGGCGTAGTCCTCGGCGATCTTCACCGGGTCGTTGGTGGTGATCAGCGTGGTGGACGTGGACAGGATCAGGTTCTCGGTGCGGGCGGCGATGTAGCCGAGGGTGGTCGTCGGGGAGGACGGGACGAACGGCGGGTTGTGGTGCTCGCCGGTCGCGAAGACGTCCAGGCCGACCTCCTCGGCCTTCCGCGCGATGGCCAGGGTCGCCTTGATCCGCTCGTTCTCGGTGGGGGTCCGGCCGGTGGTCGGGTCGGTCGTGACGTCCCCGACGGTGAAGATCCCGAACTGCATGGCGTCCGCCTTCCTGAGTGCCGGCCGTGGTTCGGAACTCCGTTCCGAAGCCACTGACCGATTTGGTTGAATGTTGAACTACACCCTACAACGGGACCCCCCTCCTGCCTATTCCATGCGGCTCGGCGCCCTGTGGCCGCTAGACTCGGCCCATGACCTCCGTCCTGTGCCGAAACTGGTGGCGCTCCTCCTAGGAGCGGCCACCGCATCTGCACGGAACCAGGGCCGTTCGACATGGACGGCCCTTTTCGCTGCCCTCGTACGGCGCGGACACGGTGACCGAGCGCAGCGGCGCTCCCCGGCGGGGCCGTCCTCCACGCATCATCCACGCGAGGAGAGACCCGATTCCATGACCAGCACCGCACCCGCCCCGGCCGCACCCGCCCCCACCGAACTCCACAGCACCGAACTCCACAGCACCGGACTGCACAGCACCGGACTGCACAGCACCGGACTGCACAGCACCGAACTCCACAGCACCGGACTCCACGGCACCGAGCTGGAGCGCCGCATCGCCCAGGACCCCGGCAGCTTCCGGGTCCTCACCGGGGACCGCCCCACCGGCCCTCTTCACCTCGGCCACTACTTCGGCTCCCTGCTCAACCGGGTCCGCCTCCAGGACCTCGGCGTGGACGTCGTCGTCCTCATCCCCGACTACCAGGTGATCACCGACCGGGACACCGCCGAGCGGCTGGGGGAGTACACCGACGGGCTGCTCCTGGACTATCTGGCCCTCGGTATCGACCCCGCCCGGTCCACCGTCTTCTGCCACAGCGCGGTCCCCGCGCTCAACCAGCTCATGCTGCCCTTCCTCAGCCTCGTCTCCGTCGCGGAGCTGAACCGCAACCCCACGGTCAAGGACGAGATCGCAAACTCACGGCAGTCCACGGTCAGCGGGCTGATGCTCACCTACCCGGTCCACCAGGCCGCCGACATCCTGTCCTGCAAGGGAAACCTGGTTCCGGTCGGCCGTGACCAGGCACCCCACCTGGAAGTCACCCGGACGATCGCCCGCCGCTTCAACGAGCGGTACGGCGCCGTCTTCCAGGAACCGGACATCATGCTCTCCGCCGCGCCCCTGCTGCTCGGCACGGACGGCACGAAGATGAGCAAGAGCCGGGCCAACTCCGTTCCGCTCGGCGCGACCGCCGACGAGACGGCCCGCCTCATCAAGGGCGCGACCACGGACGCCGACCGGCGCATCACCTACGACCCCGGCGCCCGCCCCCACGTCTCGTCCCTGGTGCTGCTGGCCGCCCTCTGTCTGGAGCGGGACCCGCACGCGGTCGCGGAGGGAATCGGAGACGGCGGAGCCGCCGCCCTCAAGCGGACGGTGACCGACGCGGTCAACAGCCACCTGGCCCCCTTCCGGGCCCGGCGGGCGGAGTACGCGAAGGACCTGACGTACGTACGGTCGGTGCTCCGCGCGGGCAACGAACGGGCGAACGCACTGGCGGAGGCCACGCTGGACGAGGTGCGGGAGGCGATGGGCGCGTTCCGGTAGCCGGGTGCCGGTAGTTGGTGGCCGGTGGCCGCCGGGCCTCCTGTCGCCCCGGCGCCCCTGTCGCCCCGGCGCCCCTGTCGCCCGGTGCCCCTACCGTCTCGGCGCCACCGACCGCTGCCGCCGCAGCAGCTCCGCGAGACCCCGGCGGGTGGCGGCGATCACCACCCGGTCCGTGGCGCGCAGGACGTAGCCGGGGTGCAGGTCCCAGAGCAGGCCGGAGGGCGGCGGGGCCACGTCGCCCTCCGGGTCGAACGGCAGCGGGGCGGCGAGGTCGGGCGTGCGGTCGCCGGGCGGGGTGGCGTCGATGGCCAGGACCCGCCAGGCACCCGCCCGGAACGCCTGCTCGACGGTGCGGCCCTCCAACTGCGGGTGCCCCGCGACCTCCAGGGCCGCGAACAGCATGACCTTGCGCTCGACCGGGATCGCACCGAGGATCTGGCGGCCCATCATGGCGCCGGCGAAGGCCGGGGCGGCCAGGTGGGAGACGGAGCGGGAGCGGGTCAGGGCTCCGGGGTGCGCGGTGCGCAGGGTGCGGTAGACGGCGGTCGCGAACTCGTCGTCGTACAGGCGCAGCGCGACCCTGAGGTCCGGCTTCACCGAGCGGGCGTACAGCGCCGCTTCCAGGTTCGTGGTGTCGATGCTGGTGAGGGCGAGGAGGGCGCGGGCACGGCGGATCTTGGCCGCCTCCAGGACGCCTTCCTGGGTGACGTCGCCGATGACGGTCGGCACGTGCATGGAGCGCGCCAGCGGGATGCCGCGCGCGTCGGGGTCCTCCTCGACGACGACCACGGGGACGTCGAGTTCGCGGAGCCGTACGAGGACGCGCGTGCCGATCTTGCCCAGTCCCAGCAGCACCACGTGGCCCGAAAGGCCGCGTGGCGGGCGGCGCAGCGAGGACGCGGTACGCAGGGTGCCGAACGCCTCCAGGACGGCGGCGACCAGCAGCGGGAGCAGGAGGAGCCCGGCGACGCCGGAGAGGAGCTGGATGATCTGCCGGGCATCCGGACCGTCCTCCTCCGCCGGGTCGCCCATCGCCAGCAGGTCGAGCAGCGTCAGATAGGTGGAGTGCACCACGCTGTCGTTGGTGGTCACGACCGAGGCGATCACCAGGGCGAACACCGAAGCCGCGACCCCGAGGGCCGACCAGCGCAGCCGGCGGGAGAAGACCTGCGAGAGCGGGGCGCCCCTGCCGCCCATCCGGGTGGCCGGACGGGCCGTGTCGGCCCGGCTGACCGCTTCGAGGACCACCGTGCCCCGGCCGGTCGCGGCGGCGACGGCGCTCTCGTCGGGCAGCAGTTGCGGGGCCTCGTCGCCGCTGCTGTCCGAACCCTCAGCGCCCGCCGGGTCGTTGGTGGTGGAGGAGAGCAGGGCGAGGGTGCACAGGCCGGGGTCGGCCGTCTCGCCGGGGCGCGGCGGCGGGCGTTCGGCGGCGCGCAGGAGCAGCCCCTCGGCCTGGATGATCTTGCTGCTGCCGGTGAGGGCGGTGGCGGCGAGGGCCGGGGCGGCGGTGTCGGCGTCGGACAGGACGGTGGTGGAGGCGTCCAGCAGCGCCGGATCGATGCCGGGCATGGCGACGGCCGCCGCCTGGTCGAGCAGCTCCTCCAGGTGGAGCCCGAGCTTGCGGTTGTAGAGCCGGATGACCAGTCGCAGACGGGGGTTGAGGCGGCGGGCGGTCAGGGCGGCGCGGATGTTGCGTTCGTCGTCGTCGTAGACGAGCGCGAGGGCGGCGGCCCGGTCGACGCCCGCCTCCTCCAGTACGTCGTCGGACGGTTCGGGGGCCTCCATGATGCGGACGGCCTCGACCCCGGCGTTGGTGTCGCCGCTGTCGCCCCCGGTCGCCCCGCTGCCGTTGCCCGCGCGGTTCATGGCCGCCGACATCCGGCCGAACAGGGCCGCCGCGCGCCCCCGTTGGGTCAGCGGCGTCTCCGGGCTGTTGGCGTCCCGGCCCGGGGGCAGGAGCAGGGTGACCCGCTCCCCGTAGACGTAGCGCAGCTCCACGGCGAGTCGGCGCGCCAGGGCGTCGTCACCACAGACGATCATGTGGCTGGCCGACGGTGGGCGTCCCGGCTGCTGAGGAAGTGGAGGCACGAAACCCAGCATGCCGTGATCCTTCCGGCTCGGTCTTCCCGTTCAGTGTGGAGTATTGGCGATCTTCGCATGGTGGTTCGGAACCGCCCGGTCGTTCGGCGCGGGGTGCGGAGCCACCCGGTCGTCGAGCGCGCCCGCCGGGCTCGGGGGTCCGCCCACCGGGCCCTGGTGTCCGGCCGCCGCGCCCTGGGGGCCGCCCGCCGGCAGGTGCCGGGGGTCCGCCGCGCGCCGGATCGCCGTCTCGACCGCCGCGATCCGGTCCGCGAGCAGACCGAGCGCTGCCACCGCCCGGGTCATCGGGTCGCCGTCCGGGCCGCCGAGCGCCTGCGTGCGGACGTAGGACGCGGTGATCGCCGCCCACCGCCCGGCCTGTTCGGCGGTGAGCGATCCGCGCAGGGCGGCCAGCTTGAGGAGGTTCGCCTCGGCCCCCGTCGTGAGGGTCTGGGCCTCGCCGGCGTAGTGGTCGTCGACGACGGCGGACAGCTCGTCGTCGTTCATGACCGGCACGATCCGCTCGGCGATCTTGTTCATGTTGCGGTAGGAGCCCTGGAGCCGGAACGGCGGCTCGGTGCGCGTGGCGTCCGTCCGCGCGGCCGAGGCGATGTACGCCGCGTTCACCGCGAGCACGCTGTCCCGGGCGGTGAGAAGATGGCGCAGTACGGCCAGGACGCGATCCAACTCGGCAGCGCTGTAGGGGTGTTCCAGCTGCTCCGCACGCGCCGCGGGGTCGCTGCCGCCCGCCAGCCGCACCAGCAGCGCAAGGTCGTCCCGGGACCGGGCGGCCAGCGGGGCGAGGACCGGGTTGGCGGTCAGGGCGTTCTCCACGAAGCTCAGCGCGAAGACGTCGTCCCGGCCGCTGAGGACCTCGCCGAGGTTCCAGACGTCGGCCCGGTTGGCGAGCATGTCGGGGATCCGGAACTGCTCGCCGGACTCGGTGTACGGGTTGCCCGCCATGCACACCGCGAACCGCTTGCCGCGCAGGTCGTAGCTGCGCGGCTCGCCGTCCCGCACCCCCTCGATACGCCGGGTGGCGTCGCACAGCGGGATGAACTTCTGGAGCAGTTCGGGCGAGGTGTGCTGGATGTCGTCGAGGTAGAGGAGCGTGTTGTTGCCCGCCTCCAGCGCGAAGTTGATCTTCTCGATCTCCTGCCGGGCGGTGGCGCTCGGGGCCCGGTCCGGGTCGAGCGAGGTCACGTCGTGGCCCAGGTTCGGCCCGCTGATCTTGACGAGCACCATGCCGAGCCGCTCCGCGACGTACTCCATCAGCGTCGTCTTGCCGTAGCCGGGCGGCGAGACGAGCAGCAGCAGACCCTGCGAGTCGGTGCGCCGGTCGGCGTCGGCGGTGCCGAGCTGCTTGGCCAGGCTGTCGCCGATCAGCGGCAGATACACCTCGTCGAGCAGCCGGTTGCGGACGAACGCCGACATCACGCGCGGCCGGTGGTCGTCCAGCCGCAGCCGCCCGCGCTCGGCGGTCACCAGGGACGTGCGCAGCCGCTGGTAGGCGCGGAAGCCGGGCACGGTGCGGGTACGGAACTCGGCGGTGCGGGCGAGGAGTTCGTCGATCCGTACGGTGAGGGTCCCACCGTCCGCGATGCGCGGGTGGTCGCCGAGGAGGCCCTCCAGGCGCTCGGTGAGCGGTGCGTCGCACGCGTACCGTTCCAGTTCCGGGCACAGCTCCACCGCCACGGCCTCCGCCAGGTCGCCGCCGTCGAGGCCGTCCCCCGCCGTCTCGGCGTACGGGGCGAGCCAGCCCTCCACGAGCTGTCGGCGGGCGGCCTGGTCGTCGCCCAGGTCCGCCAGGTCCTCGGCGTACGCGTCGGGGCCCACCGCCCGGTGGAAGGCCGCCAGGAAAGCGCGGACCGAGGAGCCCACGACGAATCCGGCGGGCCCGGTGGTCAGCTCCTCGAAGAGGTACGCGGCGACGGCGTGACCCGGCGCGGACGGGGACGGGGAGCCGATCGCCGCCGCCCATTCCTCCTGGAGGGCGCCGATGGCCGGGGTCGGCCCGAAGGTGTCCCGGGCGCGCGCCAGGGAGACCGCGCGCCTGGTCCAGGAGGTGCGCCGCGCTGCGTCGGCGCCGTACGCCCAGAAGAGCTGGGCCGCCGCCCGGACGGCGGGCTCGTGACGCAGCAGCCCCGCGTCCGCGTGCAGGCGCAGCAGCGCGGCCAGGATCGCGGTGGCATCCTCGTCGTGGACACCCCGTGTGTACCCCTCGTCGTACGCTTCTGCGGCCGACTCCCGCACCAGGCGGGCCAGTTCGTGCCCGCCGAGCGCGGTGAGACGCCCTGCCCCGTGCTCGTCGAGGAGGCGGGCGGCGAGGTGCTCGGCGCGGTAGACGGAGGCGTTCTCGGAGGGGAGCAGCTGCTCCCAGTACGGCCGGGCCGCCGCGAACGCCGGGTCGGTGACCGGGGCCCGGTAGTCCGTCCCGGTCAGCGCGAAGGCGAGGCTGTCCCCGGCGGGCACGAGCGTCAGGTCGAACGGCTGGGTGTTCACGGCGAACCGGTGGCGGCCCAGCCTGATCACGGACCCGCCGTCCGCGTACAGCTCGGTGCGGTCGCGCAGCGCGCGGCCCGCCTCCTGACGGGCCGCCTTCAGCCGCCCGTCCAGCTCCTCCGCCCGCACGGGGTCGCCCAGTTCGCGCAGCTCGTCGGCCGTCCGGCGGATTTTGGCGACCATCGGGTCGGAGGCGAAGTAGGTGTGGACGGCGTCGAGGTCCTCCAGCGAGGCCACCCGCCGGGCGATGGTCTCCAGCACCCGGCCCGCCGACCCGGCCAGCCGCTCCGCGCGGCGCGCCCGCTCGTCCTGGAGCGTCTGCTTGCGCGCCGAGAACGCCTCGTACACCTCGGTGCGGCGCTCGGACAGCTCGGCGAGGAAGTCGTCGAACTCCGCGAAGCGGGCCTCCAGGTTCTCCAGCTGGAGCAGCAGGCGCGCCAGTTGATCGTCGCACGTCTCCGGGGTGCCGGCGGCGGCCAGCGCGCCCGTCACCGCCTGCCCGAGCAGCGCGAACTCGGCGGCGAACTCGGCCCGCCCCTCCTTCGACAGCAGCTCCCGGCGGCGCGCGTCGAGCGTGGCGCGGGCCCGGTTCGCACCGCCCAGCACCTCCGCGATCCGCTCCAGGATCGACGTACGCACGGTGGCGTCGCCGATGTCGAGACCGGCGACGACGTCCGTGACGGTGGCCAGCCCCTCCGTCATCGCGGACAACCGGTCGGTCACGGCGGACGCGTCCCGGACGGTCTCCAGCGCACCCGCGTCGGCCACGAGCCCCGCGATGTCCTCGTGATACCCGTCGAACGCGTCCTCGCGGGCGAGGAACGACACGGCCCGCTGGGCGGCCGAGGCGATGTCCTCCTGGGTCCGGGCCGACAGCTCCGCGACGCGCTCGACGTCGGCGTACCGCATGTCGCCGACCGTCGACAAGTGGCCGTGTGCCCGGCGGAGTTCGGTCAGACGGTCGACCCAGGCGGACGCCGACCCGGGAACCTCTCCGCGCACCCGGCGCACCAGCGCGGTGATGCGGGCGGCGGTCTCCTCCAGCGCGTCGGCGGCGCGCCGGGTCAGCTCCTGCACGGCGGTGAACTCGGCCAGCACCTGACGGGCGGTGGCCCGCAGCTCGCCCAACGGTTCGCCCAACGCACCCAGGTCGGCGTCGGCCAGCCAGTGGTACCGGTCCTGGGCACGGGCGCAGTCGGCGACGAGCCGCCCGTAGACAGCGGTCGTCGGCGTCATGTCCCGTACGCCGTGGGCGAGGGCGAGACAGTCGGAGATCCCGCGCACCAGGTCGGCGTTGCCGGTCCGGGCGAGCGGTCCGGTCCCGGCGGGGCGGGCGGCCGCGTAGGTGTCGGAGACGTACGGGGTCTCCCAGCGCTGCAAGGCGTGCACGCGCGCGGGCCCGTCCGGGGTGTCCCGGAGCAGGATCAGCGTCCCGTCGTCCAACAGGGCGTGCCCGCGCCCGGTGAGCGGGGTGGCGACCTCCTGACGGATCAGGTTGTAGGGGAGCAGGAGGCTGCGGAGCCCGTCACGGGAGCGGAAGACGTAGAGCACGTCCTCCCCGTTGGGCGAGCGGACCGCGCTCTCGAAGACCGGCTCGGTCAGCTCCTCGGCGGTGTCGAAGGTCTTCGCGGTGCCGGTCGTGAGGTAGTAGCCGCCGGGGAAGATGATCCCCTGGTCCTCGGGGAGCCGGTGGCAGGACGGGCCGATGCCGTCGAGCCGCTGGACGGTGGCGAGCAGCGAGTTGAAGACCAGGTGCCGCCAGGCGTCCTCCTTGTACGGGCGGACGCGCAGCAGCACCAGCGGCCCGACCTCCGCGTACTCGACGTCGGCGTCGGCCAGCGACTGCAACGGCTCGTCGACGGGCTCCTCGTAGATCCCGTCCGGGGATTCGGTGTCGTCGGTGACCTTGACGGTGAGGGAGCCGCCGAGCGTGTCGACGAAGAGCCCGCCGCCCCTGCCCACGGCGATGTGCGGATGGCGCCCCGGGACGTGGGCCTCGCGCCCCGCCACGGTCCACGCGAAGTCGTGGGAGGGCGGGAAGACGTGATCGCGCTCGCCCTGTGCGTCGAGGAACGCCCCCGGCGACCCGTCCGGCCCCAGGGCCCAGCGCAGCACCCGGATGTCCTCGGCGTTCTCGCCGGTCCGGAAGACGGCGAGAAGCCTGCCGTCGACGCGGCGCAGCCGCAGCAGGCGGGCGTCGCGGAAGTAGCGGTGGAGGGAGGAGAACTCGCGCCGGAAGCCGTCGTCGTCGAGGAGGGTGGACTCCGCACCGGACTCCGCTGCCGGGGCGTCGTCCGCCGGCGCGGAGTCCCGTACGAGGAGTACGTCCTCGACCTCGGCCTCGCCGCGCGCGCCCGGCCCGCGCTCGAATCCGAAGAGCAACCGCCCGCCCACCGCGACGAGGTCACGCGGCACGGAGGCCCGCTCGGTGCGCAGCTGCTCGGTGGCCAGCAGCCGCAGCCCGGTCGAGCCGAACTCCTCGGTCCGCCGTACGTTGAGCGCCTCGGCCCGCCGCACCAGCTCCCCGGCCTGCGCCGAGAGCCGCCGCCGCAGCACCTCGTAGGCACCGGCGTCCACGTCGCCCGCGGCGCTCGGGGTGTCCTGCGGCGCGGTGGCGATGTCGGTGGTGGTGGTGTCGCTGTCCATGCGTACGGCTCCCTACGTAGTGCATCGTCTTCGGCCGGCCCGTCCGGCTCGACCCGGCCCGTCCGGCTCCGGTCAGCCTGTCCGGCTCCGGGCTGGGAGTGGCGGCTCTCGTCCGGTCCGGGCCTCCGGATCGTGGGTCGCGTCCTCAAGCGCCGGACGGGCTGGGAGTGGCCGCCTCGTCGGCTGGGAGTGGCCGAGGGTTCGGCCCGAGGCGGCCGGCCGGGTGGAATGCGCTACCCGAGCGCCCCGGCCCCGGCTCCCGCTCCGTTCCGGGACGCGGTCGTGGCCGTCGGAGCCACCGGCGTACCGTTCGTCAGCGACGACACCGGCAGATCCGCCAGCCCCAGCTCCTTCGCCGCCGCCAGCAGCTGCTGCACCTGCCCCGACGCCGCCCCCGACGCGCCCGGCCCCATCAGCCGCATCAGCAGCGCCGACACCGTCAGGTTCTGCACATCGCCCGTGGAGAACGAGCCCAGCACCCGGCTGATGTCGTCCGTGAAGGACGACGAACCGTCCAGCCACGGGCCCGCCAACGCCTGCGCGGTCCGCGAGTTGTCGACGAACCCGTCCACCGCCTTGCCGAGCGAGATCGACGAGACGAGCCGGTCGAAGAAGACCGAGTCGCCGCCGACGATGTCGATGTCGGCGTTCTCCAGGCCCGTCGCCAGGATCGTCGCCTGTGCCTCGGCGACCTGCCGCTGCACGTCGAGACCGGCCAGCCGGATCTCCTTCTCCGCGTCGAGGCGCAGCCGGTACTCCTCGTGCCCGCGCGACGCCTCGTCCAGCGCCGCCATCGCGGCCGCCTTCTCCGTGAGCCCCGCGGCCTCCGCCTTCAGCTTCTCGCCGATGACCGCCGCGTCGGCGGTCGCCTGAGCCGCGGTGCCCTCCGCCGTGGCGAGCGCCTTGAGCCGCGAGCCCTCGGCCTCGGCCTTGAGCCGGGCCGCCGTCGCCTCGGCCTCCGCGAGACCGGCCTTCTCGGTGACGTCCGCCTCCGCGTCCCGCACCTGTACGGCGGCGAGCCCGGGAGCGGCCGTCTCGGCCTGGATGCCCTCGGCGAGCCGCAGCTTGGCCTGCGCGTCGAGGTCCGCGGTCTTCAGCCGGGCCTCGGCGAGCGTGAGCTGCTCGGCCGCCAGGTGGGTGGAGGCCGCCTCCGCCGCCTCGGCCGCCTTGATGTCCTTGACCAGCTTCTCCTGGGCCTCCGCCTCGGCCGCGATGATGACCGACCTGCGGGACCGCTCGGCGTCCTCGACGGCGCGCAGGGTGAGGATCGACTCCTCCTGCTCGGCGACCGTGCGGTCCACCGCGATCCGCTCCCGGATGACGTCGGCGACCTCGCGGCGCTCGGCCTCGACCTCCTTCGTGGCGGCGATCCGGTTCAGCTCGGTCTCGCGCTCGCGCCCGATGACCTCCAGCATCCGGTCCTTCTCGATGCGCTCGCTCTCGACGGCGATGACGCGCTCGCGGTTCTTCTGCGCGACGGCGATCTCCCGCGCCTGGTTCTCGCGCTGGATGCCGAGCTGCTCCTCGGTCTTGATGAACGCGGTCTGCGCGCCGAGCCGCTCCTCCTCCTGCACCCGGGCGGTGGCCGCCTCCTCGCGGGCCCGCAGTACCTCGACCTCGCGGCGCTGCTTGATCTCCGCCTCGGCCTGCCGGCGCTCCAGCTCCAGGATCGTCTCGCGGGCGTCGACGTCCTGCCGGGTGATCTCCTTCTGCTCGGTGCGCTGGAACTCGTTGGTCCGCACGTGCTCGATCGCGGTGAGTTCGGTGATCTTCCGGATGCCCTGGGCGTCCAGGATGTTGGCCCCGTCGAGCTGGGCCATCGGGGTCTGCTCGAGGAAGTCGATCGCGGCGTCGTCGAGGTGGTAGCCGTTCAGGTCGGTGCCGATGACCTGGATGATCCGGTCCCGGAACTCCTCGCGCTTGGTGTACAGGTCGACGAAGTCGAGCTGCTTGCCGACGGTCTTGAGCGCCTCGGAGAACTTCGCGGCGAAGAACTCCTGGATGGCGACCTTGTCGCTGGCCCGTCCCGTGCCGATGGACTGCGCGACCTTGATGACGTCCTCGACGGTCTTGTTGACCCGGACGAAGAAGGTGATCTGGATGTCGGCGCGGATGTTGTCCTGGCAGATCAGACCCTCGCGTCCGGCTCGGCGGATCTCGATCGTCTTCACCGAGATGTCCATCGTCTCGGCCTTGTGGAGCACGGGCAGGACGACGGCCCCGGTGAAGGTGACGTCGACCTTCTTGGTCTTGGAGATGATCAGTGCCTTGCCCTGCTCGACCTTGCGGAACAGCCGGGTGATGACGAAGGCGATGGCGATGACGATGAGCAGGACAACGGCGATGAGCACGCCGATGCCCAAGGAGATGGCATCCATTGAAGAGTCCTTGGCGGCTTGTCGGTACGGAAAAGGCACAAGCGAGGTAGGGGTGGCGGCCTGCCCGTCACGGGGGAGGCCGGCCGGTGGGCGGCGACGGTGGTTTCCGGGGGTGTGAAGTCCCGGTGGCCCGGAGCCCCGGACGCGTGGAGTCGGTTTCCTGGGATGCTGGGAGTCGTTGTCCCGGTGGTCCTGTGGGCCGGCGGACCCGGGCGGTCCGGCGGCCCGTCCGGGTCCGCCGGGTCAGCCGGTCGTTCCGCCCGGCAGCTCGTGCGGTCTGGTGTTCGGACCCGGATCGAGCGCCGCGTCGTAGGGCGAGACCCAGAAGAACTCCCCGTCCTCGTCGTACGCGTAGAGAAGTCCGGAGCCGCCCATGACGAGCGGTGCTTCCTCGGCGGCCGGCCCGGAGAGCCGGGAGGCGGACGGGAACGGCGCGGCCGTGCGGACCTGCACGATGGCCGTCGATCCGTCGTGCGACACGACTTCGGCCTGGCCGAACGTCGCGGTGACGGAGCCGGTGCGGATCGTGCAGACGCTCCCGACGAAGTCCAGCCGCGATGGCGGAGGTTCCGCCGGGAAGTACCGGCGGAAACGGTGGACGAGGAGGCGGACGGCCGCCCAGGCGAGGAGCAGCGACCCGGCGAGTACGGCGAAGGCGAGCACGGCGCGGGTGGTGCTGCCGGTCTCGCTCCGGTGCAGCAGGACCGTGCCGGTCACGCTGCCGAACCAGGCGAAGACGACCAGCAGGGAGACGGAGACCGAGACAGGGACACCGCCGAGACCGGCCGGGCCGGTGTCCAGGTCCGCGTCGAAGGAGTCGTGGCCGGCGACCCCGGCGAGCACCAGCAGCCAGAAGCAGACGACGACCACCAGAGCGGCGCCGAAGACGACGGCGGGGAATCCGACTGCCGCGCTCAGGAATTCGCCCATCGGTCCCACCCCTGCGGTTCTGCGCACGGGCCCTGAGGCGCTGCGCGTCCGTGTCATTCGGTACGGGGGCGGCGAGCGGTCGCTCGGCGGACGGGTGGCGGGGCCCGGCGCCGCGGCGTTGTCCGAGCCTGCCGCGGTGGCCGGGGCTCCCCCTCGGGACTCCTCCCGCCGGATCCCGGATTCCGGACCGTCCCCGATCCCCCGTGGACGGCCGGAATCCGGGCCCCGGGGAGGGACTTCCGTCCCCCGTTTCCCGTGCTCCCCCGTGCTTCCCCCGTGTTGTTGCTGACCTGATCGTGTCATCCGGGACCCGCTCCGTGCATTGCCGGAACCCGGCAATCTTTACGCTTCGCTCATGCCGGGCACCGGCACCGCTCCGTGTGCGTTGGGGAAATGACAAGACTGTTGCAGGGCTGAAGGAGAGTGCGTGGCCGAGCTGAGGATTCCCGAGGAAATGCTGGGCGATTATGCCCACATTCTGGGCGAAGTCGCCCTCACCGGCCGACGATTGACCCGTGCCGAACTGGAAGCGCGCCGGGCGCTGGGCCGTGCGGCGGCCGACGCGGGGCATCAGCTCCGCGCTCTGGTGACGATGCATCTGGCGCAGACCCGAGAGGCCTGGCCCCGTGGAGCTGCCGGAAACTCCCCTGCCACGACCGACGCCGTCCTGGCCGCGGTGGAGCAGGCGGTCGACGCGTTCGCCGAGGGGTTCGAGCGGGCCCAGCGGCTCACCGTGCGGCGGGAGGAGGCGGCGCGTCGGGAGTTCATCGACGACCTGCTCTACGGGCGCAGCGATCTGGTGCGGCTCGCGGAGCGGGCGACCCGATTCGGCCTGCGCCTTTCCCGGGCGCACGCGGTGGCGGTGGCGTCGGGCCCGGAGGCGTACACGGAGACGGACGCGGTGCCGCGCAGTGTGGAGGCGGCGCTGCTGGCGCGGTTCAGCGGCCGCAAGATCCTGCTGACGACGAAGGACGGCCGGATCGTCTGCATCGCACCGGGCAGTCAGCCCGACGTCCTGCGCTACTTCGCCAAGCAGGCGCACGCGGCGACGGACGGCGGCCAGGTCGCGGTCGGCCGTCCGCACAAGGGCCCCGGCGGGGTGGTCCACTCGTACGACGAGGCGCTGCAAGCCCTCGACCTGGCGGACCGGATGGGGATGGACGACCCCGTGCTGTACGCCTCGGACCTCATGGTCTACCCGGTGCTGACCCGGGACCGGCAGGCGATGGCCGATCTGGTGCGCAGCGAGCTGGGCCCGCTCCAGAAGGCGCGGGGCGGTGCGGAACCGCTGCTGAACACGCTGTCGGTCTACTTCGACGCGGGTTGTGTCGCCGCCGAGACCGCCCGCCGACTGGCGCTGAGCGTACGGGCGCTGACCTACCGCCTGGAGCGTATCCACCAGTTGACCGGGTCCGACCCTTCGGATCCGATGCACCGCTACACCTTGCAGACGGCGGTCATCGGGGCCCGGCTGCTGGACTGGCCGGCCAAGGAGCTGTGAGCGGCGGACGCCCGCCGGAGGGGGCCTGGGGGGCGGGGTACGGAAGGTGCGGCCGGGGGTGCTCAGGGGGGTGACGCACCCCCGGCCTGCCGGTGGGGAGGGGACGCGGGCCGGTGGTCTGCCGGCCCACGCGACCGCACCGGCGGTCCTGGTGGGCCTACAGGTCGAACTCGTGCGGCGGCAGGTCGAGCGCGAAGCACGCCTCCCGCACGACGGCCTGCTCGGACGGGTCGAAGTCACCGTCGGCGCCGCCGATGACGATGCCGATCTGGATCACGGCACGGGCCTCGGTCGGCTTCTTCTTCGCCTTGGCGATCTCCTGGAGAACGCTGACCCTGCCGAACGCGAAGTCGGCGGTGAGCTGGTCGACGTAGCCGTTGAAGCGGCGTTGGAGGTCGTCCGCGGGGAAGTTCCGCAGGACGTCGTTGGTCGAGATGAGTGTCGCGACGCGCTGACGCTCCGACGGGTCGATGGAACCGTCGGCGGCGGCCACGAGGGCGCACATGGCCATGCTCGCGTCCCGGAACGACCCCGACTTCAGGTCGTTCTTCTTCGCCTCCAGCTGCGTCTGCATCGACGACGCGGATTCTTTGATGCGATCCCACAGAGCCATGACGTCTCCCTACGTTGCGGTGCGAATCCGGGACCGGGACCGGAGCCGGGACCGAGGTAACTCTACAGGCGTGTAGATGTCCATGGTGGGGTGCGGGTGTCTTCACGGCGAAGCTCCCGGACACGGCGAAGCCCCCGGAACCGACCTGAGGGTGTCCGGGGGCTTCGCCGTGGGCCGCTCGCGGCAGGGCCGCAAGGCGGCTACTCGCGCGTCTCGCCCGCCGGTTCGGGGGTGAGGGCGTCGTGCGAGGGCAGCCGGCGCTCGGGAGCGGACTTCGCGTCGGGCTCCTTCTCCGCGCCGCTCGTGCCCTTGCTCTTCCCGTCGCCGCCGCCGCGACGGGCCTCGATCTTCGCCGCGAGGGGCTGCGTCCACCGGGCGGTGAGCGGGCCGAGGATGACGAGGATCAGGACGTACGCGGTGGCGATGGGGCCGATGCGCGGCTCGGTGGCCACGGCCAGACCGGCGATGACGATGGAGAACTCACCGCGTGCCACGAGGGTGCCGCCCGCCCGCCAGCGGCCGCGTGATCCGACCCCGGCGCGCCGGGCCGCGTAGTAGCCGGTGGCGATCTTGGTGAAGGTGGTGACGAGGGCCAGAAGAGCCGCGGGCAGCAGCACCGGCGGTATGTCGGCCGGGTTGGTGGAGAGCCCGAAGAAGACGAAGAACACGGCGGCGAACAGATCCCGCAGCGGGGTGAGCAGCTTGCGGGCGCCCTCGGCGACCTCGCCGGAGAGCGCGATGCCGACGAGGAACGCGCCGACGGCCGCGGACACCTGGAGCTGCTGGGCGACACCGGCGACCAGGACCGTGAGACCGAGGACGACCAGGAGCAGCATCTCCGGGTTGTCGGAGGAGACCGCGCGGCTGATCAGGCGGCCGTGGCGGAGCGCCAGGTAGAGGACGAATCCGACGGCCCCGAGCGCGATCACGAGCGCCAGGCTGCCGCCGGCCAGGCTGACCCCGGCGAGCATGGCGGTGAGCAGCGGCAGGTACACCGCCATCGCCAGGTCCTCCATGACGAGGACGCCGAGGATGACGGGTGTCTCGCGGTTGCCGAGCCGACCGAGATCGGTCATGACCTTGGCGATCACCCCGGACGACGAGATCCAGGTGACACCGGCGAGCGCGACCGCGCCCACGGGGCCCCAGCCGAGGATCAGGGCCGCGACGGCGCCGGGCGTCGCGTTGAGCACGAAGTCCACGGCGCCGGACGGGTACTGCGTCTTGAGACTGGTGACCAGCTCGGACGCGCTGTATTCGAGCCCCAGCAGGAGAAGCAGCAGGATGACGCCGATCTCGGCGCCCACCATGGTGAACTCTTCGCTGGCCTTGAGGGGAATCAGCCCGCCGTGTCCGAACGCCAGCCCGGCGAGGAGGTAGAGCGGGATCGGGGAGAGGCCTATCCGCCCGGCGAACCGTCCCACGAGCCCCAGCCCGAGGATGACGGCTCCCAGCTCCACCAGCAACGCAGTCGTGTCATGCACGGTCAGCCCTCCGCAATGATGTCGGTGAGCGCGTCGACGCCCTCACGCGTACCGACGGCGACGAGTGTGTCCCCGATGGCCAGTCGAAAATCCGGTTCCGGCGACGGGTGCGCGCTGTGGGTGCGCAGCACCGCCACGATGGACGCCCCGGTCCGGGTCCGTGCCCGCGTCTCCCCCAGCAGCCGCCCGCCGTACGGGGAGCGGGCCCCGAGCGGGATGTGCTCGGTGACGAGGTCGATGCCGTCGGTCCGTACGGCGTCGATGGGCGCCGGATCGATGAGGTGCGCGAGCGCGGTGGCCTCGGACGTCGTCAGGGGGACGGAGAGTTGGCACGCATCAGGGTCGTCCTGTTCGTAGAACCCGATGAACCGGCGGCCGTCGTGGTGGACGACGACCGAAATGTGCTGGCCCGTCTCGGTCGTGAAGTCGTACTGAGCACCCACTCCGGGCAGTGACGTACGGCGGGTTCCCATGGCTTCCTCCCGAGACGTGCGGCGGTGCGCGCGCACTTGGCGATCTCTTTATCCGGCCATTACCTTATCGGGCGGCGCGTTTCCGCCGGGGGGCCGAGTCCGGAAGCCGTACGGGCAGGAATGACGGGGGATCCCACGAGCCACCGCCGTGGCCGGCCTCGCCGCCCTGGCCGAAATCGCGCGGGCGCGAGCAGCTCCAGGGCGTCCTCCCGGAACTCCAGGGCGTCCCCCCGGGGAACCCCAGGGCGTTCTCCCGGGGAGGGGGGCGCCTCACCGGCTCGGGCGTGGGCGGGGGCGGGGGGTGACGAGGGGCGCCCACCTCCCACCCGGCGTCCCGCGCGGCGGCGAACAGCCGGTCGGCGCCACGGGCGATCCCGGCCGCGCGGACGACGACGCACGGGAACGGCTCACGGGCCGGCCGCCCGGACTGATCGCTCACGAGGACTCCCTGGATCCCTGACGCGCGCGTGCGGTGTGATGGGGTGAGGTGACGTGCGGTGATCTCTGCCCCGACCGATGAGTTCTCCCGCTCCGTGGGGTCTCACCACCGTCGTTGGCCACCCAGAAGCAGGAGGAACGCGTGACTCAGCTGCTGAAAGTCCAGAACTTCACCGTGTCGAGCGACGGCATCGCCGCCGGCGAGGAGCAGTCGCTGGAGCGGCCGTTCGGCCATGTCGACCCCGAGCGGCTCTTCTCCTGGGCCGGGGCGACGGCGAGCTGGCCGAACCGCACGGAGCCGGGCGGCAGCCGGGGCCTGGACGATTACCTCACGCGGGACTTCGCCCACAACATCGGCGCCGAGATCATGGGGCGCAACAAGTTCGGCCCTCAGCGCGGACCTTGGGAGAACCACGAGTGGCAGGGCTGGTGGGGCGAGGAACCCCCGTTCCGGACCCCGGTGTTCGTGATGACGCACCACGAGCGCCCGTCGCTCACGCTGTCGGACACCACGTTCCACTTCGTCGGCGGCGACCCGGCGACGGTCCTCGACCGCGCGCGGGAAGCGGCGGGAGGCAAGGACGTGCGGCTCGGCGGCGGCGTCACCACGATCCGTGAGTTCCTCGACGCCGACCTGGTCGACACCCTGCACGTGGCGGTCGCACCGGTGGAACTGGGGACCGGTCTGCGCCTGTGGGAGTCCCCCGACGACCTGCGCGACCGGTACCACCTGGACGTCGTTCCGAGCCCCAGCGGCATGACGCACCACCTGTTCTGGCGGAAATGACAGCGAGGGTCGGCCGAATCCGCGAAGTGCGGGGCGGGGCCGACGGGGATCGTGGAGAGTCGTCTGCGTAGTCGCCCGAGTGCGCAGAGGTACGAAGCGGACCCGGACACCGCGCGCTGCCGACCCGCAGCCTTGCCGCAAAGGACTTCCGCCATGTCGCCCTTCGAACCTCGACACGCTCCCGCCGGCGATGTGGGCGCGGCGCTCATGCTGATCGACTCCCGGCTCAGGACCGTCCACGCGGGCAGGAGCGGGGCCGACCCCGAACAGGAGCAACTGGTCCGGCAACTCCTCTCGTCACTAGGCCCGGAGGGCATCGACGACGTGCGGGCCGGCACATGCACGCTCATCTACCTGTACACGAAGTGGCTCCGGGAGGCCCACGAGGCGCACGAGAAGGATGTCGTCGAATACGTGGTGCCGACTCTCGTCACCTCCCTGAAGATGCTGCCGATGAGCGTTCCGCCGGAGGCCGTACCCACGATGGCGGGCCTGGTCATTGCGGCTGCCACCGGCCTGAGCCCCACCCTCTGGCGCAAGCAGTACGGCGACTGGACGGAAGCAGAACTGACCCCGCTGGAGGCGACGGCGTTCCTGCTCGCCGAACACATCAACCGCATGACGGGCGACGAGAACTTCGCGACCTGCATGGTCACGCAGGCGCTGACGCAGGTGGAGTCGGGGGCGGAGTAGGAGGGGTGGGCGAGGAGCGGTGCCGGGGGGCCCGGGAAGTGCGGTGTTCTCCGTGACCGGCGTACCAGCAGCGGATGTCCCGCCGGTGCGTGTCCGCCTGCGGCACCACCCCTGGGGCTCCCGCCGGAGGACGCTGTCCTGACGACAGCGCCGGTCCGGGCCGGGTCACTGGCCTGATCTGCTTCGGTAGGCCTCCACGGCCACGGCCACGGCCGTAACGGGGTGTCGGACAGAAGCCGGCAGATCTCTTCCAGCGGGACGCCGCAGGAAGCCACGTCGCCGCCGCAGCACTCCGTCCACGTTTCCGCCGGGGGCTCGCTCCTCAGCGGTGGTCGAGTGGGACGCCGCACCCCGCGCGGAAGACGACCGCCGTGCCGAGTGCCGCCTTCGCCGGTACGAAGAAGTCGCCGGTCGGTGTTTCCCGCAGCGGGATGTCGTTGCGGTGGAGCAGGTCCCGGGTCAGGGGCAGGTCGCGCACCGTCACGGTGTACGCCACCAGAGCCGGGAGCGCGGTGAGTTCCTCGCCCGGCAGGGTCGCGGTCAGGGCTGACTCCGGGATGAGCCTCAGTGCTGCCCCGTCGAGATCGAAGACCAGGCCCTCGCGTTCCTGACGAGGGCGACGGTCCAGGTAGGTGGCGTACCGGTGGTGCGTGGCGGCCAGGTCCTCGTCCGCCACGCACAGCGTCGCCTCGGCCAGACCTGTCGCCCCGTTGGGGTGATCCAGGTGTCGTGCGGACTGGATGCCCGGATCGAGATCGGTGACGATGCCTACCCGGCCCTCCGGGACGGTTCCGGCACCCGTGCCCGTGTTCGGCTCCTGTGTGTCGATCTCCAGGTAGCGGATCGTCTCGACGGGGGAATCGGCTCCCGAAGGTGCGGCTCGTCGAACGGTGTTGACCCCGCTGTGCCGTACGGCCGCCGACGTCAGACGCGCGGCCGCATCGTCGATGGCGGGCGACGAGAACATGAGGATGTGCAGGCCCTGGAAACGATCGAGGTAAGCGGCCAGGCCGGCGCTCGTCTCCCCGATCCGCTCCACCAGCTGCTGCAGCTCCTCCGCCGGTGCCTCCAGGGGTACGAGGCGCGTATCGGTGGGGAGGCGTCCGGTCTCGCCGGCTTGCGCGTGGGTCGCGAGTTCGAGGAAGGAGTCCGGGAAGTCCGCGTGCGTATTGGCCGCCCCGAAGGGCTCGGGCGCTCCGCCGACGCTTCGGGGCATGGCCGGGCAACTCGGCGGAGGCACGGAGAAGCCGAGCCGCGCGTACAGGGCGCTCGCCTCTGCCAGGTCCTCGACGATGTGGCCCACGTGGTGGAGACGCGTTGTGTCGTGTGGCATGACGTTCACCGTAACGGTCGCACAGAGTAGCGAGGATGTGACGGACGAGCGATCCTTCGATGGTGCCTCTCACCAGCTCAGCAGCGTTCTCGTCGTCTCCTCCGTGAGCCCCCGCGCCGGGTCCGTGTTCACCAGCAGTGTTCGCGCCACGCGGGATTCCGCCCACGCCCGGCCCTCCGGGGTGTGTGCGTCGTCCACCCAGGCCGTCGGGCGGTCCCCCGCGAAGGCCACGATCGGCGGCACTTTCTCCGCGGGAGCACGCCCGGAGGCTGGGCATCAAGGGGCGGGCGTTCCAGCGGGTGAAGGAGCAGTCGGTCATGTGCGGGTTCGTGCATGAGCGGCGGGTCTGCGGAGAGCGGGGGCGTTGGGCGACGCGGCAGTTGTTCGCCAACGTGCCGTTGGCCGAGGCCGAGGTCCTGGGGCTGTGGTGCGACGCGGGGTCTCCGGCGGTGAGCCGCGCCGTGTGCTGCGGCGTCGCGGTTCCGGGGCAGGGGCACGGTCAGCGACCTGGCGGGCGGGGAACCTCCCAGTCGCAGATGTCCGCGACGAATTCCTGGTAGGAACGATTCGACCCCTTGGGCTCGGTGAGCAACCCTTGCGCCAGAGCTACGGATACGATATCCGGCCCGTCGCTCTCCCTGAAGCGGGGGCTCGTGAGAAGACCTTCGAGATCTTCTTTCGGATTCTGGCGACGCCCGCTGTCCTTGCCCTTCCACGTCGTCGGAATCTTCCAGGAAGCCCGGTGAAGCGTGAAAGCCTCGGGAAAGAGAAGGAGCCAGGCTTCGGACTCGGCGGCGGCCAGCGCGTATACGGATGAGGAGTCGCCTGCCGCCCTGCCCAGAGCGGCCGATACAGCCTTTCGCGCGGCGTCGTAAGCAGGGCCGGGGCAGGCATCCATATCTTCGTGCACGGCGATCCCGACGAACTCGCCGGCCTTCAGACGTGCTTTGCCACGCGCCTTGCTGACCAGGGTGTTCGCGGCTGTGGCCAGTTCAGCGCCCGACTTCTTCCGTAGGCGTACGGGATCGGTGATCTCGGTGAGGGTGACGGCGGCGGCAAGGGCCGGATGGGCTGCCTTGATGAACGCGGCGAGCATGCGGCGGTCGTTCGCGCTCTCGCCCGCGAGCACCACGATGCTCCGGCCGAGCGGCTTCGCTATCCGCCTGCGACTCACAGCTCGTCCTCTGTCAGGTCGCCCCCCAGCACGCCGGAGAACCACAGCTCGCCGAGTGGTTGGTCACCTGTCTCCGCAACGATCGTCCGGATCTCGGTCGTTGTCAGAGCGGGGATGATGGACGCTCCGTCTTCGTCCCGGTCGCACACGATGAATTCGTTGGGTTCCAGCCGGTCGACGAGTGCGGGGGAGTGCGTCGCCACGATGAACTGCGTTCGCGCCGAGGCTTCCCTCATCCGCTCCACGATGAGTTCGAGGGCTTGGGGGTGCAGGCCGTGGTCGATCTCTTCGACGCACGTCAGGGCCGGTGGCTGAGGATCGTAGAGCATGGCGAGGAGACCCAGAAGGCGCACTGTCCCGAACGAGGCATCGGCCAGCGGCGTGGGCCGGCGCAGGCCGCGCTCGCGAAGCACCACCGCGAGGCGATCGGCGAAGCCTCCGACCTGCTCGAACTCGATGGCGTCCAGTTGCGGAAGAATGCGGCGGGCATCGTGCGTCAGATGGTCCCAGCGTTCCTCGTCGGTGCTGAGCTGGATCAGGAACGCCGCGAGGTTCTCCGCGCGCGGCTCCAGCCGGCCGGCCTTGATCGAGTGTGTGCGTGTTGGCTGCCGAGCAGCGGTGACGTCCACGTCGAAGACCCTGAAGGACGACAAGCGCTCGGCCACCCTCGCCACTTCCTCCCCGCCGTCCGACCGTCCGAGCCGAGGCAGGGTGGAGAGGCCGCTGCTCAGCCGTTGGATACCGAACTTGCCTCCGTCGGACTCACGACCGGCCCTCTTGTCCACGACTCGGGCCTCATCGCCGGAAATCGTGATCCGGCGGCCCCGGCCCTGCGTTCGCTTGAACTGGAAGCTCTCCTGGCGTGACAAGGTGTAGGAATCGCTGCGGCCAGGCAGGGAACGCCTGCGAATGGTCAGCGAGTACTCGTCCGGAGCTTTCGCGCTCGCGTGCGTGGTCCAGTCCGCTGTGAGGCGAATCGCCAGCGAGGTGGGTGGTTTCTCGCCCCCCCAGAAGGCTACTTCGTCGAATCCGCCGCGCTCGTCGAGTGCCGGTTGCAGGTCGGTCCGGATGATCGCAGCAAGGAAGTCGAACACCTTGAGTACGTTCGACTTGCCCACCCCATTGGGGCCCACCAGGACGGTGAGCGGTCCGAGGGGGATCGTCACATCACGAAGGCTGCGGAAGTTTTCGACGTGCAGTTCCAGAAGACGGCCGGACATGGGGTGACCCTATCGGGTAGCAGATCGCGGGGCGGCGTCAGTGACCTGAGGAGACAGCGTCCGGCCTGATGCGCTCAGGCCGCAACACCCTGTTTGCGGCGGGGAACGTGCGGCTGACACACCTTCGGCAGAGTGAGCATCGGAGCCCGGTGCTTCGCCGCCCTACCCCCGCCCCACCACCGCCCCCGCCCGGTCGATGCAGATCACGTCGACCGCGACCGGCGCACCCCGTAGCACCGCCAGGGCCTCGTCGCGGGCCCGGGCGGCGACCAGGTCGCCGAGGGGGACGCCCGCCGCTTCGCAGAGGCGCAGGGCCTCCAGGCCCGTGTTGGCGGTGGCGATCCGGGAAGCCAGCTCCTCGTTCGCCCCGCCCGTCCGGGCCAGCTCGGCCAGGAAGGGCTTGTCGACCTGGGAGCGGGCCGAGTGGAGGTCCAGGTGGCCTGCCGCCAGTTTGGAGAGCTTGGCGAAGCCGCCGCAGATCGTGAGGCGGGCGACGGGATGCCGGCGTACGTATTTCAGGACCGCGCCCGCGAAGTCGCCCATGTCCAGCAGCGCGATGTCCGGCAGGCCGTACTCCGACACCACCGTCCTCTCCGACGTCGAGCCCGTGCAGCCCGCCACATGGGCCAGGCCCGCCGCCCTCGCCACGTCCACGCCCCGGCGGATCGAGTCGATCCACGCCGAGCAGGAGTACGGGACCACCACCCCCGTCGTGCCCAGGATCGACAGGCCGCCCAGGATGCCGAGCCGGCCGTTCCACGTCGAGCGGGCGATCTCCTCGCCGTGGTCGACCGAGACCGTGATCTCCACGTCACCCGTCCCGCCGTGCTCCGCCGCCACCCGCTCCACGTGCTCGCGCATCAGTCGGCGCGGGACCGGGTTCACCGCGGGCTCGCCGACATCGAGGGGCAGGCCGGGGAGGGTGACCGTGCCCACGCCCGGGCCCGCCCGGAACACCACGCCGGAGCCGGGCGGCAGCCTCCGTACGGTCGACCGGACCAGCGCCCCGTGCGTCACGTCCGGGTCGTCGCCCGCGTCCTTCACCACTCCGGCCGTCGCCACCGCCTCACCCGGCCCGGCCGACAGCTCCTCCACCGCCAGCGCGAACGCCGGTGTCTGGCCCTTCGGCAGGGTGATGGTCACCGGGTCCGGGAAGTCGCCGGTCAGCAGCGCCGTGTACGCGGCCGTCGTCGCCGCCGTCGCACAGGCCCCGGTCGTCCAGCCGGGGCGCAGGCCCGTGTGTTTGAGTTGGGCACTGCGTCCGCCCCGCGCCTCAGCGTCCATGAGAGAGTCCGTTCCGATGCTGCCTGTTCTGCCTGATCTGCCTGTGCATGTGCTTGTTCTGGGGGGTACGACCGAGGCGCGCCGGCTGGCCGAGCACCTGGTCGCCCACGACCCGGGGGTCCGGGTCACCACCTCGCTCGCCGGGCGGGTCTCCGCTCCCCGGCTGCCGCCGGGTGACGTGCGCGTCGGCGGGTTCGGGGGGCCCGAGGGGCTCGCCGCCTGGGTGCGTGAGCACGGTGTGGCCGCCGTCGTCGATGCCACCCACCCCTTCGCCGCGACCATGAGCCGGAACGCGGCCGAGGCCGCCGCCCAGGCCCATGTTCCTCTCCTCGCCCTCCGCCGGCCCGGCTGGGTCGCCCAGGACGGTGACCGCTGGCACGCCGCCGGATCGCTCGCCGAGGCCGCCGGTCTGCTGCCCGCGCTGGGTGAGCGGGTCTTCCTCACCACCGGGCGGATGGGGCTCGCCGCCTTCGCGGGAGCGGGACTCGACGCGCTGTGGTTCCTCGTGCGGTCCGTCGACGCACCGGAGCCGCCCTGTCCGGCCCGGACGGAGGTCCTGCTCGACCGGGGGCCGTTCGACCTCCGGGGAGAGCGCGAGCTCATCCGCCGCCATCGGATCGATGTGCTCGTCACCAAGGACAGCGGCGGGGACGCCACCGCCCCCAAGCTCGCCGCCGCCCGCGAAGCCGGGATTCCCGTCGTCGTCGTCCGGCGGCCACCGGTACCGGAAGGGGTGCCGGTGGCCCGTACGCCCGATGAGGCCGTGGAGTGGGTGCGCCGGCTCTACGCCTCCGGGTAGCGGCGCGGCGTCCAGACGATGGACCGGTCCGCGCCGGAACCGCCCCTCCGCACCCACCGGGTCTGCGACGAGCCCACGATCAGCAGCGTCCGCATGTCCACCTCCGCCGGGTCGACGTCGGCCAGCCGCACCGTCCGTACGCTCTCCGCCGGGCCGCCCACATCGCGCGCCAGCACCACCGGGGTGTCCGGCGAGCGGTGTTCCAGGAGCAGGTCGCGGGCCTTGCCGACCTGCCAGGTACGGGACCTGGAGCCCGGGTTGTACAGGGCCAGCACCAGGTCCGCCGAGGCCGCCGCGCGCAGGCGCTCCGCGATGACCTCCCACGGCTTGAGCCGGTCCGAGAGGGAGATCGTGGCGTAGTCGTGGCCCAGTGGGGCACCCGCGCGGGCCGCCGCCGCGTTGGCCGCGGTGACGCCGGGCAGGACCCGCACGGGGATGTCCGCGTACGCGTCCTGCGAGGCCACCTCCAGCACCGCCGTCGCCATCGCGAAGATCCCGGGGTCGCCGCCCGAGACCACCGCGACACGGTGGCCCCGCCGCGCCAGGTCCAGCGCGAACTCGGCGCGCTCCGACTCCACCTTGTTGTCCGAGCCGTGCCGCGCCTGACCGGGACGGACCGGCACCCGGTCCAGATAGGTCGTGTAGCCGACCACGGCGTCGGCGGCGGCCAGCGCTCCCCGCGTCTCCGGCGTCAGCCACAGCGGGCCCGCCGGGCCGGTTCCCACGACCACGACCTCACCCGAGTCGCCCTGCCCGGAAGGCCGCGGCGCGTCGACGCGGCTCGGCAGCACCGCCACCGAGAAGTACGGGACCGACGCCGGGTCGATGTCCGCCAGGGCGCCCGTGCGCTCCCCGGCCATCGTCGCCCGCTCCACGTACCGGGCCTCCGCCAGCCTCCCCGACGCCTCGAACGCCCCGCGCACCGCCGGGAACGTGCGCCCCAGCTTCATCACCACGGCCGTGTCCGTGGCGGCGAGACGGGCCGTCAGCTCCTCCTCCGGGAGGGTGCCGGGGAGGATCGTGAGGATCTCCTCGCCCTCGACCAGGGGGGTGCCGAGGCGGGCCGCCGCCGCGCTGACGGACGTGACGCCCGGGATGACCTCGGTGGTGTAGCGGTCGGCCAGGCGCTTGTGCATGTGCATGTACGAGCCGTAGAACATCGGGTCGCCCTCGGCGAGCACCGCGACGGTCAGGCCCGCGTCCAGGTGTGCCGCGAGACGGGCCGCGGCCTTCTCGTAGAACTCCTCCAGCGCGCCCCGGTAGCCGCCCGGGTGGTCCGTGGTCTCCGTCGTGACGGGGTAGACCAGGGCCTCCTCGATGTGGTCGGGCCGCAGGTGCGCCGCCGCGATGGACCGCGCGATCGAGCGGCCGTGCCGGGCGCTGTGGTACGCGACGACGTCGGCCTCGCCGATGGCCCGGACGGCCCGCAGCGTCATCAAATTCGGGTCGCCGGGGCCGAGCCCGACACCGTAGAGCCTGCCGGTACTGGTGTCCTTCACCGGAGAAGTCACTACTCCTCCTCGCTCGCGATGGCGTTGAGCGCCGCGGCCGCTATCGCGCTGCCGCCGCGCCGGCCCCGGATGATCAGGTGCTCCAGGCCCGACGGGTGCCCGGCCAGCGCCTCCTTGGACTCCATCGCGCCGACGAAGCCGACCGGGACGCCGATGACGGCGGCGGGGCGCGGGGCGCCCTCCTCGACCATCTCCAGCAGGCGGAACAGGGCGGTCGGGGCGTTGCCGATCGCGACCACCGCTCCCTCCATCCGGTCCCGCCACAGCTCCAGGGCCGCCGCGCTGCGCGTGGTCCCCATCCTCGCGGCCAGCTCCGGCACGGACGGGTCGGACAGCGTGCACACCACGTCGTTGTCGGCGGGCAGCCGCTTGCGGGTGACTCCGCTGGCCACCATCGCCACGTCGCAGAGGATCGGAGCGCCGGACCGCAGGGCCGCGCGGGCGTCGGCCACGGCGTTCGGTGAGAAGGCGAGGTCAGTCACGAGGTCGACCATGCCGCAGGCGTGGATCATGCGGACGGCGACCTGGCTCACGTCGGCGGGCAGCCCGGCCAGATCCGCCTCCGCGCGGATGGTGGCGAAGGACTGGCGGTAGATCGCCGGTCCGTCCTTCTCGTACTGGTGCACAGTGCTGTCGCTTTCTTCTGCCGGTCGGGGAGTGAGGGGAAACTGGGGGAGCGTGCTCAGGCGCGGGCCTCGGCCACCGCCGCGGCGAGTGCCGCCGGGTCGTCCCGGACCGCTGTTCGGGGGTCACGGTGTTCGCCCCGTACGTGCGAGATCCGGTGCCCTTCGGGCGTGACGACCACGTCGATCCACTCCCCGTGGGGGTGGCCGCAGCGGCGTTCGCACCCGGACCAGTACACAGGGAGCCGCCCGACCGGTCCGACAGCGGCCCCCGCTTCGGCCCGCACGTCGGACAGCGACTTCGCGCAGCCGGGGTGGCCGATGCAGGCGCCGACGCCGGTCCACGGGGAGTCCGGGCCGGTGATCAGCCCGGCTGTCGCCAGGGTGCCGAGCGCCTCCGCCGCGTGCCCGGACCGGCTTGTCTGCCCGGTCGGTCCGGCCTGCCCGGTCCGTCCGAAGGGGCCGGGGATGACGATCCCGCGCCACGGGGTGAGCCGCAGCTCGTTCCCGTACCGCCGGGCCGTTTCGGTGAGCAGCCGCCACTGGGCGGGGGCGAGCCGGCCCAGCGGTACGCCGACGCTGATCGCGGTCACGGTTGCCGCAGCTGTCGCGGTCGTGCCGCTCTCCGGCGGCGCGGTGACGAGGCCCGGGGCCGGAGCCTTCGCCGTACGCGGACGGGGGCGGCGAACAACTGGGCCGACGGACGCCCCGATGGTGCGGACCAGCGCGGCGCGTACGTCGTCGGGCAGGTCCTTCACGCGCCACGCGCCGGAGTCCCGGGCGGCGCGGAGGAACGCCTCGGCGGCCAGGAGCGCGGCGCGCGGGCCGTCCGCCGCCGGCAGCCGGAGCACCTCGTCGGCGGCCCCGACCCGCAGGAGGCAGCCGCCGCCCTCCGCGATCAGCGTCACGTCGGCGCCCAGCGCGTCCACGTCACCGAGGCCCGCGTCGAGGGCGAAGAGGAAGCGGCCGGAGAGCGCGGCGGCGGCGGCCGATCCGCACACCAGGCCGTCCAGCTCGGACGACCAGCGGCTGACCGAGGGAGATCCGTCGAGTCCGGCGAGCGGCGAGGCCATGATGTTGCGGGCCCGCTCGTGCGCGACGGACGGCAGCAGCCCGGCGGCGCCGAGCAGTTCGGCCGGCCCGCCGCCGCACTCCGCGTCGAGGCCGCGCAGCTGTACGTTGCCCCGCGAGGTGAGATGCAGCTCACCGTCCCCGAACCGGCGGGCCACCGCGAGCAGCGCGTCCGCCCGGTCCGCGCTCAGCACCCCGCCGGGGACGCGTACCCGGGCCAGCGCACCGTCGTCGGCCCGGTGCAGCCGCAGCGTCCCCGGGCAGGCGTCGCCGCCGTCGCGGGGGGACGGGCCGCCCGCGGAAAGGGGCGAGGGGGCGGAATCGGGCATGGCGGCGAGCATACCGACCGGGCCGGTCCCGTCGACGGGCTCGCTCCTGTGACCTGCGGGACAGCGGGAGTGGCCGATCCGGGACAGCTGGTGCGGCCGGTCTGCGGGAACGGGTGCGGCCGGTCTGCGGGAACGGGGTCAGGCAGACCTGCGGGACGGACCTGCGGGACCGACACGGGAAGGCTCGACCCGCTGGTCAGCGGGTACGGAGAGCCGCCGTGCCCGTGCGTGGTGATCACCGCCGCACCCCCGCCCCCTGCCCCTGAACCGCCCCGCCGCTTAGGATGCAGGCGGTGGTCCGTTCAGGCCGCCATCGCCAGACGGCGACAGGGGAGGAAGCCCGGTGAGATTCCGGCGCGGTCCCGCCACTGTGAGCCCGGCCACCACCGGCCGGGCGAGTCAGGAACTCCCTTCTCCGAGCGCCCGGTTCCCGCCGGACGTGGGGAGACCCTCCGACACCGCCCGGGGCGTGGACACCCCGAGGAAGGCCTGACGCAGCATGATCCTGCTCCTGTCGACGTCCGACACCGACCTCCTGAGCGCCCGCGCTTCCGAGGGACCCGTCAGCTACCGGTACGCCAACCCCTCCCGCGTCTCCCTCGACGGACTGCCGGAGCTCCTGGACGGCGTCGACCTCGTCGTCGTACGCCTCCTCGGCGGCGTACGGGCCTGGCAGGAAGGGCTCGACGCGGTGCTGGCCACCGGCCGCCCCGTCGTCGTGCTGACCGGTGAACAGGCCCCCGACGCCCAGTTGATGGCCGCCTCCACCGTGCCGATCGGCATCGCCGCCGAGGCGCACGCCTACCTCGCGCACGGCGGCCCCGCCAACCTGGAGCAGCTGGCCCGGTTCCTCTCCGACACCGTGCTGCTGACCGGCCACGGCTTCGAGCCGCCCGCCCCGGCCCCCGCGTGGGGGCCGCTGGAGCGGCAGGCCCGAGAGGTGGCCGAGGGCGCGCCGACGGTCGCCGTCCTCTACTACCGCGCCCACCACATGAGCGGGAACACCGCGTTCATCGACGCGCTGTGCACCGCCGTCGAGGACGCCGGCGCCCGGCCTCTTCCGCTGTACGTCGCCTCCCTCCGTACGCCCGAGCCCGAGCTGATCGACGCGCTCCGCGCCGCCGACGCCATCGTGACCACCGTCCTCGCGGCGGGCGGCACCAAGCCCGCCGAGGCGTCGGCCGGCGGCGACGACGAGTCGTGGGACGCGGGCGCGCTCACCGGGCTCGACGTGCCGATCCTCCAGGCGCTCTGCCTCACCAGCCCGCGCAGCGCCTGGGAGGAGAACGACGAGGGAGTCTCCCCGCTGGACGCGGCCACCCAGATCGCGGTGCCGGAGTTCGACGGCCGGCTGATCACCGTCCCCTTCTCCTTCAAGGAGATCGACGAGGACGGGCTCCCGGCGTACGTCGCCGACACCGAGCGCGCGGCCCGGGTCGCCGGGATCGCCGTACGGCACGCGAAGCTGCGGAACATCCCGAACGCGGAGAAGCGCATCGCGCTCGTCCTCTCCGCCTACCCGACCAAGCACTCCCGGATCGGTAACGCCGTCGGGCTCGACACCCCCGCCAGCGCCGTCGCGCTGCTCCGGCGGCTGCGCGCCGAGGGGTACGACTTCGGCCCGGAGGCCGACATCCCGGGACTGGTCTCCGGCGACGGCGACGAGCTGATCTACGCGCTGATCGAGGCGGGCGGCCATGACCAGGAGTGGCTGACCGACGAGCAGTTGGCCAAGAACCCGGTCCGTATCCCGGCCGCCGACTACCGCCGCTGGTTCGCCACGCTCCCCGAGGAGCTGCGGCTCGCGGTCGAGCGGCACTGGGGCCCGGCCCCCGGCGAGATGTTCGTCGACCGGTCCGCCAACCCGGAGGGCGACATCGTCCTCGCGGCCCTGCGGCGCGGCAACCTCCTCATCCTCATCCAGCCGCCGCGCGGCTTCGGCGAGAACCCGATCGCGATCTACCACGACCCCGATCTGCCGCCCTCGCACCACTACCTGGCCGCCTACCGCTGGATCGCCGCCTCCGCCGACGACAACGGCTTCGGCGCGGACGCCATGATCCACCTCGGCAAGCACGGGAACCTGGAGTGGCTGCCCGGCAAGAACGCGGGTCTGTCGGCCGCCTGCGGTCCGGACGCGGCCCTCGGCGATCTCCCTCTCATCTACCCGTTCCTGGTCAACGACCCGGGCGAGGGCACGCAGGCCAAGCGGCGCGTCCACGCCACGCTGATCGACCACCTCGTGCCGCCGATGGCCCGCGCCGACAGCTACGGCGACATCGCCCGGCTGGAGCAACTCCTCGACGAGCACGCCCAGATCGCCGCGATGGATCCGGCGAAGCTGCCCGCGATCCGCGCGCAGATCTGGACGCTGATCCAGGCCGCGAAGCTCGACCACGACCTGGGCCTGGAGGACCGGCCGGAGGACGAGGGCTTCGACGACTTCATCATGCATCTCGACGGCTGGCTCTGCGAGATCAAGGACGTCCAGATCCGCGACGGTCTCCACGTGCTGGGCAACCCGCCCGCCGGGAACGACCGCGTCAACCTGGTGCTGGCCGTGCTCCGCGCCCGCCAGATCTGGGGCGGCACGGCCTCGCTGCCGGGGCTGCGCGAGGCGCTCGGGCTCGACGAGTCGGCCGCCACCCGCACCGCCGCCGACACCGTCGAGGAGCAGGCCCGCGCGCTCGTCCAGGCGATGGACGACGCCGACTGGGACCCGGCCGCCGTGGCGTCCGTCGCCGCCGGGCTGCCGGACGCGGTCGCCGACATCCTCACCTTCGCGGCCACCGAGGTCGTCCCGCGCATGGCGGCCACGACCGACGAACTCACCCACGCCGTACACGCGTTGAACGGCGGCTTCGTGCCGGCCGGCCCGTCCGGGTCGCCCCTGCGCGGCCTGGTCAACGTCCTCCCCACCGGCCGCAACTTCTACTCGGTCGACCCGAAGGCCGTCCCCTCCAAGCTCGCCTGGGAGACCGGGCAGGCCCTGGCGGACTCCTTGCTGACCCGCTACCGCACCGACAACGGCGACTGGCCCACCTCGGTCGGCCTCTCCCTCTGGGGCACCAGCGCGATGCGCACGGCGGGCGACGACATCGCCGAAGCCTTCGCGCTGCTCGGCATCCGCCCCGTCTGGGACGACGCCTCGCGCCGCGTGACCGGCCTGGAGGCCATCCCGTACGAGGAGTTGGGCCGCCCCCGGATCGATGTGACGCTGCGCATCTCGGGCTTCTTCCGCGACGCGTTCCCCCACACGGTCGGGCTGCTCGACGACGCCGTACGGCTCGCCGCCTCGCTGGACGAGCCCGCCGAGCGGAACTACGTACGGGCGCACACCCAGGCCGACCTGGCCGAGCACGGCGACGAACGCCGGGCCACCACCCGGATCTTCGGCTCCCGCCCCGGCACCTACGGCGCGGGCCTCCTCCAGCTCATCGACTCCCGCGACTGGCGCACCGACGCCGACCTCGCCGAGGTCTACACGGTCTGGGGCGGCTACGCCTACGGCCGCGAGCTGGACGGCCGCCCGGCCCGCGAGGAGATGGAGAGCGCCTACCGGCGCATCGAGGTCGCCGCGAAGAACACCGACACCCGCGAGCACGACATCGCGGACTCCGACGACTACTTCCAGTACCACGGCGGCATGGTGGCCACCGTGCGCGCACTCAAGGGCAAGGCCCCGGAGGCCTACATCGGGGACTCCACCCGCCCCGAGACCGTCCGCACGCGGACCCTCGTCGAGGAGACGTCCCGCGTCTTCCGCGCCCGGGTCGTCAACCCCAAGTGGATCGAGGCGATGCGCCGCCACGGCTACAAGGGCGCGTTCGAGCTGGCGGCCACCGTCGACTACCTCTTCGGATACGACGCCACCACCGGCGTCGTCGCCGACTGGATGTACGACAAGCTCACCGAGACGTACGTCCTGGACCCGGAGAACCGGCAGTTCCTCCAGGAGGCCAACCCCTGGGCTCTGCACGGCATCGCGGAACGCCTCCTGGAGGCCGAGTCGCGCGGCATGTGGGCCAAGCCCGACCCGGCGGTGCTGGACGCGCTGCGCCAGGTGTACCTGGAGACGGAAGGGAACCTGGAGGGCGAGGACTGACCTCGTCGTATTTCTTCCGCCGCCCCCTGCCCCGGATCGCCCCCGAACGACACAATCACGGTCATGGGGAAATCGGAGCAGGGGCAGGCGGAGCAGGGCGCCGCTGAGGTCAACGCGCGGGCTGCGCAGGGCCGTTCGACACTGGCCGCAATCTTCGCCGGGCTGCGCCTGACGGTCACCTCGGGCGTGACCGGGGCGGCGGTCGCGGCGGTCGTGGTCGGCGTGATCCTGGAGCGGCCCCCGGTCTTCCTCTCCGGCGGCGGAGTCCTGGTCGTCCTCATCCTGATCGGCTTCGTCGCCGGGCGGCGGCCCCCGGGGCCCGTCGTACCACCGGTCACCCGGACCGCCCTCGCCCGCATCGAGGACCTGCGGGCGACGAGCGGCGAAATGGCCGACGTGCCAGTGGACTTCCGGCTGACCGTGGCGCCGGAGCCGGAGGACGGCCGGCCGGCGTACCGCGTGAACATGACCCAGCACATCAACCTGGTCGACCTCCCTGTCTACCGGCCGCGCTCCATCGCCGTCGTGGAGTACCGCCCGGACGAGCCCTGGGAGGTGCGGATCGTCACCCGCCCGACCGGGGAGTGGAGCCGCCGGGCCGACGAGGCGGAGATCGACTCCGCGCCCGAGTCCACGCTGGTGGAGAATCCGGGGCTGAGCGAGGGCTCCTGGTGCCTGCTGGTGCTCTTCACCTTCCTGGCGGGTGCGGCGCTGGTGGTGCTCCTCTTCCGGGGCGAGCTGTTCACGTCCGACGACGACAAGGGGCCCGCGTCGAAGCAGCCCTCCGTCACGTCGTCCGCCTCCTCGTCCCGGACGTTCACCTCGTCCACCACCGTCTCCGGGCCCTCCACCTCGCTGCTGCTCCTCGGGCGGATGCGGGAGACGGCCACGGAGCTGGAGGCCCGCGTGGGCACCTCGGAGGTCACCGCGATCACCATCGAGGAACGCCACATGAGGCTCCGCGGTGACGCCGCCCGCCCGGCCGCCGAGACGATGCACGTCCAGATGCTCCCGTACGAGCTGTTCCCCGCGCTGGTCCACGAGGCCCGCACGACCCTGGGCGTCCGCGAACCGAAGAGCTGGCGCATCGACGTGACGCCCGGCGCCGGCCCAGGAGAGGGCCCCCGGGTCCGGGTCACGGTGACCGGCAAGGAGGGTACCGCCCACCTGGACGCGGACGCGACGGCCCGGGTCGTGGACCGGCGGCCGGTGGGGGAGGCGGCGAAGGCGGGCTGACGCGGGGGGGTGCCCCTATGGGTTTGGTCAAGCTGATCGGGCGGGTTGGGGTTCGTAGAAGGTGCCGTCGCGGAGCATCGCGAAGAGGACGTCGGCC